>NZ_SNYG01000007.1:0-336121 GCF_004362605.1 Klebsiella sp. BIGb0149
AGCGCGGTGGTCCCACCTGACCCCATGCCGAACTCAGAAGTGAAACGCCGTAGCGCCGATGGTAGTGTGGGGTCTCCCCATGTGAGAGTAGGGAATTGCCAGGCATCAAATAAAGCAGAAGGCCCAGTCGAAAGACTGGGCCTTTTTGCTTGTCTGCTATTTAATGACGCAGCTTAGCGATAAACGGCGGCCTAAGCTGCTGTAGAACGGTCTGGAATACCGGCGAGCGGCGCATTTTTGCTATCGTAGCGCGGTTTTTATCCCCTGCCGTCCACGAAAAAGGGCCCGGTCTCGCGACCAGGCCCTTTCTTATATCCGTTCCCTTACTGGAGAGTGAATCAAACCCAGTGGAACGGTAATGATTAACGGGTCAGCGCTACAATTCCCAGCGTTAATCCAGCCACTGCCGCCGCACCGCCGGCAATTGCCCCAGCCGTTTCCCAGTTATCCTGAGTCGTGCCTTTCATGCAGGTGTTGGTATGAACTAGCCTGCCTTCAGAATCGTAGACCGGCACGCAGGGAGAGTCATGCGCGCAGCCGGCGAGTAAAGTTGCCAGCAGCGTCACTAAAATAAATTTCTTCATGATATTACCTCTGAATAGTCCGTTTTACTGCATCGGGTGAGATACACGACGGAATAGCCTATTTTACCATCGCTGAAACAGAGGCCTGATAGAGGAAATTATCTCAATTTATGAGCTACGTAAATATCATGGAGATAAGCGGGGAATTGCGTAGAAAAGATGTAGAACAAAATAATGAAATAAAGACAGAGGCTGCCGATCTTATCATTATGGAATATAGTGAATTTAATCTAACCGGTTGATTAATATGAATGATGATAATGAAAAAGGCGCCAGCGTGGCGCCTTTGAGGAGGCGATGAGCTACTTCCCGCGTCGGGTAAAGCGGCCCCTTACCACCACGAAGAATACCGGTACGAAGAAGATTGCCAGCAGCGTAGCGGTTAACATCCCGCCCATCACGCCGGTGCCCACCGCATTTTGCGCCCCGCTTCCGGCACCATGGCTAATAACTAAAGGCAGCACCCCGAGAATAAAGGCTAATGTTGTCATAAGGATCGGACGCAGGCGCATACGCGATGCCTCGATAATTCCTCTACCTTCTTTATCCATAAGATCTTTAGCAAACTCGACGATCGGAATAGTATTTTTTGCCGATAAGCCAATCGCGGTTAATAAGCCGACCTGGAAATCAACATCATTATTTAGCCCGTGAAACGATGCTGCCGGCAACGCTCCAGGAATCCCTAAGAATGACCAAGGTTACAGAGAGCGGGAGATACCCGCTTTCATAGCGCGCAGGCGCCTGGCTTCCGGAGAGCCGTTCCTGAGACGACATTCCAGTCCAGTCATAGCCAGTTCCGTTCGGCAGTCTGCCTCCATCAGGAGCATTGTATCCCCGGTAATTTTTACCCGGCGCGATGTGACGAACGAAGAGAGTGACGCCATTTCACCGCTGGCGCTACGCGCATACATATTGTTGATATTATCCGGCAGCGTACGGAAATACGCGCCAGCTGCTCCGGATGCAGCCGGGCAGCTGATTACGCGCCTGGGTTAGCGCGCTGTGGCCGAGGTTGCCCTGATCGATAAGGTTAAAGTCAAAACTCGCCTACCGAGTTCGACAATGGCCGGCAGATTGAACGGTAATACCATAGCGTCCTTCTTGCTGAAGGCGCCGGTAGGCACGTTGGATAATCGCCTTAACGCCGTTCTCTGCGTCGCTGCGTTCCTGCCACGGCTTGAGGCTGCGTAAGGCCATGAGCACCATAGCAGTGCCAACGAGGGCAGTCGTGGAAGGCTCTCTTCAACCATCACGCGCACGACGTTTTCCACCGCTACTGTCGATGCTCTGCGTACCGAGTCGTCGGACGGCGAGTTAACTCAGATGAGAAGTCAGCTGTCTGCTGCAGGGAGGGAGTAAACGCGAGGCAGTAAAAAGGCGCTTCCCCATGCCGAAGAGCGCCTTTTATTCAAGCAATTAACTGACTAGTATCAGTTCATGCCGTATTTCTTCAATTTTTTACGCAGCGTACCGCGGTTGATGCCCATCATCAGAGCAGCACGGGTCTGGTTACCGCGGGTGTATTGCATCACCATGTCCAACAGGGGCTGTTCTACTTCAGCCAGTACCAGCTCATACAGGTCACTAACGTCCTGACCGTTCAGTTGAGCAAAATAGTTCTTCAGTGCCTGTTTAACCGAGTCACGCAGGGGCTTTTGAGTTACCTGATCCTGAGAGTTAACGGTAGAAACGGTCAGTACGTCAGAATTTACGCGTTGTTCGAACATAGTTCTGTCAGCTCTTTATTTCTGTTTACGCAAAATTTTCGAAGTATGCCTCCAACGCCTCCAGCTGATCGCTGGCATCCTCTATGGCGTTGAATGTGCGCCGAAACTGGTCATTTGGAGCGTGCTCCTGGAGATACCAGGAAACGTGTTTACGCGCAATTCGGTACCCTTTTGCCTGACCGTAAAAGTCATGCAATTCCCGAACGTGAGCGCAAAGCAAGCGCTTAACCTCTGCCAACGGCAGGGGGGGCAGCAGCTCTCCAGTGTCCAGATAATGCTGGATTTCCCGAAAGATCCAGGGTCTTCCCTGAGCTGCGCGGCCTATCATAAGGGCATCAGCCCCCGTATAGTCGAGCACAGCTCTGGCTTTAAGCGGGTCAGTAATGTCACCATTCGCGATAATCGGAATGGAAACTTTCTGCTTAACTGCCCGAATACTGTCGTATTCAGCGTCTCCGTTAAACAAACAGGCGCGCGTGCGTCCGTGAATAGTCAGAGCCTGAATGCCACACTCTTCAGCCAGTTGGGCAATTTCTACACAGTTACGGTGTTCCGGCTCCCAACCGGTGCGAATCTTGAGCGTCACGGGAACGTCCACTGCCTTGACGACCGCCGTCAGGATTAACTTCACCTGCTCGGGATGCTGCAAGAGGGCTGAACCTGCGAGCTTGCGATTCACCTTTTTCGCCGGGCACCCCATATTAATATCAATAATTTGGGCGCCGCTTTCCACGTTAATACGGGCGGCTGCGGCCATCTCTTCCGGTACGCTACCGGCGATTTGCACGGTACGAATACCGGGCTCATCAACGTGCACCATCCGTAAACGGGACTTGTCGCTCTCCCAAACCTGCGGGTTGGAGGACATCATCTCGGAAACGGTTAAACCTGCTCCCATCTCATAGCACAGCGTCCTGAATGGTCTGTCAGTAATGCCAGCCATAGGTGCTGCGATCAGGCGATTTCTAAGCTGGTAGTGTCCGATGCGCATGAGTTAAGAAATGACCATACTGTGACTGCAAGGCGGCGTATATTACGCATTTTTTGCACGAGATGAAAGGCCAAACTTTGAGCAATCCCCTGTCACAGATCAATGAATCCAGGAGCAACGAAAATGCTATGGATAAATTATCATATTAATCATTGATTTAATGCGTGGCGGGTAATTTATGTTCAATTATAAAATCGTAAAACTTATCTATTTTTCTTAGAAAAATGGGGTCATTGGCGGCATAAAACGCTGTTTTTGTAGCCAAAAAAGCGCTTCGTAATGCGATCTGGCTCCCATTTCTTGACGTCATTTGGCGGCTACTGGAAACAAAAATGCGGCCCGCAGGCCGCATTAGCGCTTACTTGCGCTGGCCGGTAATCCGGCACCACTCTTCTTTTTCAACCACCGGGTCGAGATTAAAGCGATCGGCGTAGGCTTCGCAGACGCCGTCAGCCTGGCTGGCAAGGATCCCGGAGAGGCCCAGCAGGCCGCCTGTAACGGGCAGGACGCTGATTAACGGAGCCAGCTCGCGTAATGGGCCGGCCAGAATGTTGGCGACCACGACGTCGGCGCTGAGAGCCTCTGGCTGATCCTGGGGTAAATAGAGCTCCAGACGATCCGAGACGCCGTTACGCTCGGCGTTATCGCGGCTGGCCTGAATCGCCTGCGGATCGATATCGATACCGATGGCCTTCGCCGCGCCGAGCTTCAGGGCAGCAATCGCCAGGATGCCGGAACCGCAGCCGAAATCTATAATCGTTTTACCCGCCAGATCCAGCCCATCGAGCCACTGCAGGCACAGGGAGGTCGTCGGGTGGGTACCGGTACCGAAGGCGAGGCCCGGATCGAGCATCACGTTCACCGCGTTGGCATCCGGCACTTCGCGCCAGCTTGGGCAAATCCACAGCCGCTCGCCGAAGCGCATCGGGTGGAAGTTATCCATCCATTCGCGCTCCCAGTCTTTGTCTTCCAGCTGCTCGATTTTGTGCGCGAAGCCGGCGCCCAGAAGAGGATGCTGCTCAAGAATAGCAACGACTTCTTTCATGTCGCTCTCTGCGTCGAACAGGCCGGTCACGTCGGTGTCTCCCCACAGGCGGGTTTCCCCCGGCAGCGGTTCGAATACCGGCGTATCGTGGGTATCCTGGAAGGTGATAGAGACGGCACCGGCCTCCATCAGCGCATCGCTTAATTCTTCAGCGTGTGCGCCGGTCGTGTTCAGTTTCAGTTGGATCCATGGCATGGCAAAACTCTTTATTTATCAGTAGTCATAATAGGGGCTGGAGGGACGGGCTGACCGAAACGGTTGCCAATCACAAAAGCCAGCAAGCTTAACAGCAGCGAGGGCACAATCGGATGAAAGCCCAGGTACTGAATATTAAATGTCGCCAGCACGGCGTAGAGCACGCCGCCAACGAGCATGGCGCTGAGGGCGCCGGTCGCGTTAGCGCGCTCCCAGTACAGGCCCATCACCAGCGGCCATAAGAACACCGCTTCCAGGCCGCCGAAGGCCAGCAGGTTGAGCCAGATGATCATTTCAGGCGGCCGCCAGGCTGCCAGCATCATCAGGATCCCTATGACCAGAGTGGTGGCGGTGGAGATCCTTTTCAGCTTTTGCTCATTATGCCTTTTGGCAGGGCGAGCGCTGAGCCAAAGATCTTTAACGATCGTAGCCGATGCCTGCAATAAATGGGCGTTAACGTTCGACATGATCGCCGCCATTGGCGCCGCTAAAAACAGGCCCGCGGCCCACGGTGGAAGCACCTGGACCATCAGGGTTGGGATCACCCGATCGGGAACGGTCAGGTGCGGCAGAACCGCACGGCCCAGAGCGCCCGCGAGGTGCATGCCAAACATCAGCAGAGCGATGACCACGGTACCGATGATGATCCCCCGGTGAACGGCTTTGCTGTCTTTATAGGAAATGCAGCGTACGGCGGTATGCGGCAGGCCGATCACGCCGAAGCAGACCAGCACCCAAAACGAGGTCATAAAGGTCGGGGTTAGAATACCGTCTACGCCGTGCGGCGATACCAGCTGCGGATCGATCTTCTGTAAGGTATCAACGGCATGATGCAGACCGCCCGCAGCGTGGACAACCCCGACCAGCAGCACGATCGTGCCGATCAGCATGACCATACCCTGCATGGTGTCATTGAGCACGCTGGCGCGAAAGCCGCCGAATGCGGTGTACAGGGCAATAGTGATGCCGAAGATCAGCAGGCCGTGTTCATATTTAATCCCAGCCGCGGTCTCCAACAGGCGCGCGCCGCCGATAAACTGCACGGCGATCGCTCCGACGAAGGCAACCAGCAGGCTTATGCTGGCGATCCAGACGACGGCGCGGCTTTGGTAGCGAGCCTGCAGCATGTCGTTGAGGGTGATGGCGTTGTAGCGTCGCGCCAGAATGGCGAACTTCTTGCCGAGGATCCCCAGCGAAAGCCAGATCGTCGGCACCTGGATCATCGCCAGCAGCACCCAGCCGAGCCCGTACTTGTAGGCGGCCCCAGGCCCGCCGATAAACGAGCTGGCGCTGATATAGGTTGCGGTGAGGGTCATGGCCAGCACGAAGCCGCCCATAGAACGGCTGCCGAGGAAATATTCGCTGAGAAAACTGCCGCTGCTGCGTTTGCGCATGGCGTAAAGCGACAGGCCGAAGACCACGAACAGATAGGCAATCAGGATGACGATGATTTCAAGCTGCATCGCTATCCTCCAGCGGAATGTCGCGGAATACGAAACGCACCATCGCCCAGCACAGCAGAATAAATATCAGAGGCACCAGCAGGCAGGCCATTTCGAACCAGTGCGGCAGCCCGGTGATGCCGATTGCGCTGTCCGGGAGATAGGCCGCAGCCAGCCAGGCGGCAAGATAGAGAAGGGTCAGCCACAGCGCCCAGCGCGCTTCTTTGTGGGCCTGAACAAACCGATTGTCCATTTTTTAGTCCCAGGAGGATGAAGAAAGCGGGGATTGTACCGCATGGAAAAGATGAGGGGAGAGAAAAAGAAAAAAGGCCGGATTATCCGGCCTTTTGCAGCGATGCAGGGTTATTTTTCCTGCATACCGAGCTTTTTCTCCAGATAGTGGATATTGGTACCACCATGCTGGAAGTGCTCGTCGTTCATGATGCGAATCTGCAGATCGACGTTAGTTTTGATGCCGTCGATGATCAGCTCCTGCAGCGCATTTTTCATGCGTGAAATGGCCACATCACGGTTTTCGCCGTAGCAGATAAGCTTGCCGATCATTGAGTCATAGTACGGCGGCACGGTGTAGCCGGCGTAGATATGAGACTCCCAGCGAACGCCGAAACCGCCCGGCGCGTGGAAGCGGGTAATTTTACCCGGACTCGGCAGGAAGGTATTCGGGTCTTCGGCGTTAATACGGCATTCAACCGCATGGCCACGTACCTGAACTTCTTCCTGCTTGATGGACAGCGGCTGGCCTGCGGCAATCCGCAACTGCTCTTTAATCAGGTCAACGCCGGTGATCATTTCTGTTACCGGGTGTTCAACCTGAATACGGGTGTTCATTTCGATGAAGTAGAACTCGCCGTTTTCGAACAGGAACTCGAAGGTACCCGCCCCGCGATAGCCGATATCAACGCAGGCCTTGGAGCAGCGCTCGCCGATGTAGCGACGCAGTTCCGGAGTAATACCCGGCGCCGGCGCTTCTTCGACAACTTTCTGGTGACGACGCTGCATGGAGCAGTCGCGCTCGGCCAGATAGATAGCGTTACCCTGGCCGTCAGCCAGGACCTGGATCTCGATATGACGAGGATTCTCCAGGTATTTCTCCATATACACCATGTCGTTGCTGAAAGCGGCTTTCGCCTCAGCTTTGGTCATGGAGATGGACTGCGCCAGCTCGGCATCGCTGCGCACGACGCGCATGCCGCGGCCGCCGCCGCCGCCGGAGGCTTTGATGATAACCGGGTAGCCGATGCGTTTCGCATGGGCGCGGTTAGCGTCCATGTCGTCGCCCAGCGGGCCATCGGAGCCAGGAACGGTCGGCACGCCGGCTTTCTTCATGGCGGTAATCGCCGACACTTTGTCGCCCATCAGGCGAATAGTGTCAGCCTTCGGGCCGATGAAGATAAAGCCGGAACGTTCAACCTGCTCAGCAAAGTTGGCGTTTTCGGAAAGGAAGCCGTAGCCTGGGTGAATCGCCACCGCGCCGGTGATTTCAGCCGCGCTGATGATCGCCGGGATATTCAGGTAGCTCTTAATGGACGGAGCCGGGCCGATACAGACCGTCTCATCCGCTAACAATACGTGCTTTAAATCGCGATCCGCAGTGGAGTGCACAGCAACGGTCTTGATGCCCAGTTCTTTACAGGCACGCAGGATACGCAGTGCAATCTCGCCACGGTTGGCGATAACAATTTTATCCAGCATGTTCGCCTCGTTACTCGATGACTACCAGCGGCTCGTCAAATTCTACCGGTTGGCCGCTTTCGATCAGAATGGCTTTCACCACGCCGGCTTTGTCGGCTTCGATCTGGTTCATCATTTTCATTGCTTCGACGATGCACAGAGTGTCGCCCACGTTGACTTTCTGGCCGATTTCCACAAACGCTTTAGCGTCCGGGCTCGGGGTGCGGTAGAAAGTACCGACCATCGGGGAACGTACGATGTGACCACTGATTTCCGCTTTCGCCGGGGCTTCTGCCTGCGCGGCTGCCGGTGCTGCGGCAACAGGTGCCTGTGCCTGCATCATCGGAGCGGCATAAGCCTGCTGCATCACTGGATAACCGGTGTTCGGAGCCGAGCGGCTGATGCGCACAGACTCTTCACCTTCAGAAATTTCCAGTTCGTTGATGCCAGACTCTTCGACCAGCTCGATCAGTTTTTTAATCTTACGAATATCCATGAGTGGGTTCCGTACTCTTTGTTTAGTGTGATTGTGACAGGCGTTTTACCGCCGTCTGTAAAGCGTATGAATAACCGTCCGCCCCCAATCCACAGATAACGCCTGCGGCGATATCCGACAGATAAGAGTGATGACGGAATGGTTCGCGGGCATGTACGTTGCTCAGGTGGATCTCGATAAACGGGATGCTCACCGCAAGTAGCGCGTCGCGGATTGCCACGCTGGTGTGCGTAAACGCGGCCGGATTAATCAGGATATAGTCTACAGCGTCTTTAGCCTGATGAATTCGGTCGATTAACGCGTACTCCGCGTTTGATTGCAGGTGATCCAGCGCCACGTTCAGAGCCGCAGCTTCTGATTCCAGACGGTTAACAATCTCAGAAAGCTTGAGGGTGCCGTACTTCTCAGGCTCGCGTGTACCAAGCATGTTAAGGTTAGGTCCATTCAAAAGCAAAATGCGAAACTTGTCAGCCATTGTGCGGCTATCTCCTGCCATTCTCGGGTAAAAAACAAAATATACCTTCGAAACGCGCTTGTCACCTTTTCAGGGTGTAAAAACCCCTCCAGGAAAACCAAAGTCGCACATTATAACGATTTCGTAGCATTTGGCAGCTAAATACTGGTCTTATCAGGGAAGATTATCAACCGCTATCGTTAAATGAGTCGCGGTTGATAAAAGATCTGCGGGAAACTGCACATATCCGGGGATTAGCGCCACCACTGACGGAACTTCTTGTAACGCCACGCCAAAAGCCCAACCGCCAGCCCGGCATATATCAACGGCTGTGGGGATAATATCTTCACGGACCATAAATAGTGGATGGGCGCAAGGATCGCCACCAGATAGACGAAGTTATGCAACGTTTGCCAGCGACGGCCTAATTTTCGCTGCAGCGCCTGCGTCGAGGTGACCGCCAGCGCCAGCAGGGTAAGCCAGCTGATAAACCCCAGCGTCAGATAGGGCCGGCTCACCAGCTCAGAACCCAGCAGCGCCAGATTGTTAATCCCGAGTTCCAGCAGCGTGTAGCTGGTCAGATGCAGCGTCGCCCAGGCAAAGCACCACAGTCCCAGCAGGCGCCTGGTACGAATCAACAGCGGTTGTTTAGCGTAGCGCGCCAGCGGCGAGACAAGCAAGGTTGCCAGCAGAAATTTAAGAGCCATCCTACCGGTAAAGTGTTGAATATCCTTTGCCGGGTCGGCGCTGAAATACCCCTGCTGCGCAGCCCAGAATAGCCAGAGAAAGGGAAGAAACCCGGCCAGATGGAGCATAACCTTAAGCCAGGTAATCTGTTTTACGTTCAGGCGCACTAGTAATTCTCCCGCAAATTCAGGCCCCGGTAGAGCGAAGCCACTTCGTCAGCATAGCCGTTGAACAGCAGCGTCGGCTGGCGCTTGACGTCCAGCACGCCTCCGGAACCGATAAAGCGCTCCGTTGCCTGCGACCAGCGGGGATGATCGACGTGCGGATTGACGTTGGCGTAAAAGCCGTATTCATCCGGTCCCGCCAGATTCCAGGTGGTCGGCGGCCGCTCGCGGGTGAGTTCGATACTGACAATCGACTTAATCCCTTTGAAGCCATACTTCCACGGGACAGTCAGGCGCACCGGCGCGCCGTTTTGCGGCGGCAGCGCCTTACCGTAGACGCCCACGCTCAGCAGGGTGAGGGGATGCATCGCCTCATCCAGACGCAGGCCTTCGACATAAGGATAGGCCAGGCCGCCGCCGATAAAGCGATCCTTCTGCCCTGGCATTTGGTCAGGAGCATAGATGGTTTTAAATGCCACGTAGCGGGCGCTGCTGGTGGGCTCAACCAGCGCCAGCAGCTTATGCAGCGGGAAGCCCACCCACGGCACCACCATCGACCAGGCTTCGACGCAGCGCATCCGGTAAATGCGCTCTTCGAGCGGAAAGCGGGTGGTCAGATCGTGATGATCGAGCGTCAGCGGTTTAGCCACTTCTCCGCCGATGGTCAGCGTCCACGGATCGGTTCGCAGGCTGCCCGCGTTGGCCGCCGGATCGGCTTTATCCAGACCAAATTCATAGAAGTTGTTGTAGCCGGATACCTTATCCTCCGGGGTGAGCGTCAGCGCGTTTTGCCATTCGGCGGGTTTGTCGAACGTCAGCGCTTTGCCCGCCGGCGCGGGAGGGCGGTCGTGACCTTTGAACCAGTCGAGAAGATCGGCTTTTGCCGTGGGGGAAAGGGAAAGTGCCGTTGCGGTAATCCCCAGCGTTTTCAAAACCTGGCGACGCTGCAGCATAAAAACGGATTCTGCCGTGACGTCGGCTTCCGTTAGCTTTTTGTGTTTCATGACATCCTCCGGCATGCTTTTTCCTAAGCATGACGGAGGCGGAGAGTTATCGCGAATATGTCACGAAAAATTGCATATTAGGCGATTTTCACCAGCGTCCGGCCCTGGATTTGGTTAGCCATAATCTTATCGGCAAAGGCCGGCGCTTCTTCGAGCGTAATTTCCGTGGCGCTTTGCGCGTAGAACGACTCAGGCAGATCGCCAACCAGCCGCTGCCAGGCTTGAGCCCGGCGTGCGGGCGGAGTCATTACCGAATCAACGCCCTGCAGGCGGACGTTACGCAAAATAAACGGCATCACCGTCGTCGGCAGAGCAAAGCCGCCGGCCAGGCCGCAGGCAGCCACGCAGCCGCCGTAGTTCATCTGTGCCAGTACTTTCGCCAGCACCTTATCGCCGACGGTATCGACCGCCCCGGCCCACAGCTGTTTCTCCAGAGGACGGGTTTCGGCAAACTCCTCGCGCCCAACGATCCGCTGTGCGCCCAGCGTTTTCAGATAGTCATGGGTGCTTTCGCGACCAGAAACAGCGACCACCTGGTAACCCAGGCGATGCAGCAGGGCGACCGCGGTGCTACCGACGCCGCCGCTGGCACCGGTGACGACAACCTCGCCATCCTGGGGACGAATGCCGGCATCTTCCAGCGCCATCACGCACAGCATGGCGGTGAAGCCGGCGGTACCGATAGCCATCGCTTTACGGCCGTCCAGCCCTTCAGGCATCGCAACCAGCCAGTCGCCTTTCACGCGCGCCTGCTCGGCCAGGCCGCCCCAGTGATTTTCGCCAACGCCCCATCCGGTGAGAAGCACCTGCTGGCCTGCATGGAAACGCGGATCTTCGCTGGTATGGACGATACCGGCAAAATCGATGCCAGGAATCATCGGAAAGTTGCGGATGATTTTTCCGCTGCCGGTGATCGCCAGCGCGTCTTTATAATTGAGGCTGGACCACTGAATATCGACGGTCACATCGCCCTGCGGAAGCCTGTTGGCGTCGATGGTTTGCACCGAAGAGATTGTTTTGCCATCCTGCTGTTCTAATATTAAAGCCTGCATATGCGGGTCCTTATTGGTACAAAGATTGGAAAAATTTTTCTGCAGACTATACTCGCTATCGGCATTATTACGCCGATACAGCGCAATAAATTGCCAGATACGTCAGCTTTGATAGTATGCCTCGCACTTTAAAAAGTTAGTGCTTACTTTGGGGAAAGCGCCAGTACCGGAGTCCGAATATTCATCGGGCAGTCATTCACACGCGGAGTTAACACAGGGATGCGATTAACGACGAAATTCTCAGCATTTGTCACGCTGCTTACCAGCCTGACTATCTTTGTCACGCTTATTGGCGCGTCGCTGAGTTTTTATAACGGTATTCAGCAAAAAGTGGAGAATCGCGTCCAGGCCGTAGCGACGGTGCTGGATAACCGCCTGATCTCTTCATCCTTTGCCCGACTTGAACCGCAGATGGATGAGCTGATGACGCCGGTCGACGTTGTGCAGGTTGATTTTCTGCTTAACGGCAAATCGGTGTACAGCCACTCGCGTAGCGACAGCTACCGCCCGCTGGGGAGTAATAACCAGTTTCGGGAGGTCATGGTCCCGTCGCTAAAGCACCCCGGCATGACCCTGCATCTGGTCTATATGGACCCGATGGTTAACTACTTCCGCTCGCTGCACATGACCGCACCGCTTTCCATCGCCATTGGCTTTATGGTGCTGATGGTCTTTTTTTCCGTTCGCTGGATCCGTCGTCAGCTGTCCGGGCAGGAGCTGCTGGAGCTGCGGGCGACGAGGATCCTTAACGGCGAGCGCGGACCCCAGGTGCGCGGCTCGGTGCACGAGTGGCCGGTGAGCACCAGCAGCGCGCTGGATATGCTGCTATCCGAGCTGCAGTTTGCCAGCGATCAGCGAAGCCGTATGGATACGCTTATTCGCTCCTATGCCGCTCAGGACACCAAAACCGGCCTCAATAACCGCCTGTTCTTCGATAACCAGCTCGCCACGCTGCTGGAAGATCAGGAAAAAGTCGGCTCATACGGCATTGTGATGATGATCCGCCTGCCGGAGTTCGATTTGCTGCGCGATAACTGGGGCCGCGCCGCAGCGGAGGAGCATTACTTCACGCTCATCAACCTGCTTTCTACTTTTATTATGCGCTATCCCGGCGCGCTGCTGGCGCGCTATCACCGCAGCGATTTTGCCGTCCTGCTGCCGCACCGCACCCTCAAGGAGGCGGACAGCATCGCCGGGCTGCTGCTGAAGGCGATGGACGCGCTGCCGCCCACGCGCATTCTTGACCGCGATGACATGATGCATATCGGTATTTGCGCCTTCCGCAGCGGACAGACCACGGCTCAGGTGATGGAGCGCGCGGAAGCGGCAACGCGCAACGCGGTTCTGCAGGGGAGCAATAGCTGGTCGGTTTATGACGATTCGCTGCCGGAGAAAGGGCGCGGCAACGTGCGCTGGCGCACGTTGATTGAACAGATGCTAAGCCGCGGCGGGCCGCGGTTATATCAGAAGCCCGCGGTGAATCGCGACGGTCGCGTCCATCACCGTGAGCTGATGTCCCGCCTCTATGACGGTACGGAAGAGGTGATTGCGGCGGAATATATGCCGATGGTGCAGCAGTTTGGCCTGGCGGAAGAGTATGACCGCCTGCAGATCACGCGGCTGCTGCCATTTTTAGGCTTCTGGCCGGACGAAAACCTCGCTTTACAGGTGACCGTGGAGTCGCTGATCCGTCCTCGATTCCAGCGCTGGCTGCGCGATACTTTGATGCAGTGTGAAAAATCGCAACGTCAGCGCATTATTTTTGAACTTGCAGAGGCAGATGTTTGTCAATATATCGGCCGCCTGCAGCCGGTTATGCGGCTGGTTAACGCTTTAGGTATTCGAGTTGCCGTTGTTCAGGCCGGATTAACGCTGGTTGGAACCAGCTGGATCAAGCAGTTGGACGTTGAAGTCATCAAGCTACACCCTGGACTGTCGCGTAATATTGAAAAACGCAGTGAGAACCAGCTGCTGGTTCAGAGCCTGGTGGAGGCCTGCAAGGGTATGCCGGTCCAGGTTTTTGCAACCGGAGTACGCAGTCGTAGCGAGTGGCAGGTCCTGTCTCAATGCGGTGTTACCGGTGGCCAGGGGGAATTTTTTGCCGCCTCACAGCCACTTGACACAAATGTGAAAAAATATTCGCAAAGATACTCGGTTTGATCTGCCGTTTGGCGTTATTTCACGTAGAATAACGCGCGCCATAGTGAAGGGGGTGTGCTTGTCTACCTGCCGGATTATCGCAATGTAAATGCCAGTAAATGACCTTTGACAGGTTGCAAATTGAAGCGTGGAGCGCTGCTGAAGTTTTCAGCACTGAACGGAGCCGGAAAATTTGTAACGAAGGAAATGAACTGCACTAATTTTCACCGTAGCAGATGATTTTTGCGCCTTGTCGCTGCTGCGTGTGGTTGGTAAAGTAAGCGGATTTTGTTTTCCGCCCCAGCTTTCAGGATTATCCCTTAGTATGTTAAAAAAATTTCGTGGCATGTTTTCCAATGACCTGTCCATTGACCTGGGTACCGCGAATACCCTTATCTATGTAAAAGGACAAGGCATCGTATTGAATGAGCCTTCCGTTGTGGCCATTCGTCAGGATCGTGCCGGATCGCCGAAAAGCGTCGCCGCTGTCGGTCATGAAGCGAAGCAGATGCTCGGGCGTACGCCGGGCAACATCGCGGCGATTCGCCCGATGAAAGACGGCGTTATCGCCGACTTCTTTGTTACCGAAAAAATGCTGCAACACTTCATCAAACAGGTGCATAGCAACAGCTTCATGCGTCCGAGCCCGCGCGTTCTGGTGTGTGTACCGGTTGGTGCAACCCAGGTTGAACGTCGTGCTATCCGTGAATCCGCTCAGGGCGCTGGCGCCCGTGAAGTCTTCCTGATCGAAGAGCCGATGGCGGCTGCGATCGGCGCAGGCCTGCCGGTTTCTGAAGCAACCGGTTCGATGGTTGTGGATATCGGCGGCGGTACCACAGAAGTGGCGGTTATCTCCCTGAACGGCGTGGTTTACTCCTCTTCCGTGCGTATCGGCGGTGACCGTTTCGATGAAGCCGTGATTAATTATGTGCGTCGTAACTACGGCTCCCTGATCGGTGAAGCGACGGCAGAACGTATCAAGCATGAAATCGGCTCCGCTTATCCGGGCGATGAAGTGCGTGAAATCGAAGTGCGCGGTCGTAACCTGGCTGAAGGCGTTCCACGCGGCTTCACCCTGAACTCGAACGAAATTCTCGAAGCGCTGCAGGAGCCGCTGACCGGCATCGTTAGCGCGGTGATGGTTGCTCTCGAGCAGTGCCCGCCAGAGCTGGCTTCTGATATCTCCGAGCGCGGTATGGTCCTGACCGGCGGCGGTGCGCTGCTGCGTAACCTCGACCGCCTGCTGATGGAAGAGACAGGTATTCCTGTCGTAGTTGCAGAAGATCCACTGACTTGCGTCGCGCGTGGCGGCGGTAAAGCGCTGGAAATGATCGATATGCACGGCGGCGACTTGTTTAGCGAAGAGTAGTCAGCCGAAGGTCTGGGGTGGCTCAAGGGTTGCCCCTGGTCTTAACTGACACGAGAATACGCATAGCCTATGAAGCCAATTTTTAGCCGTGGCCCGTCGCTACAGATTCGCCTTATTCTGGCGGTTCTGGTGGCGCTTGGCGTGATTATCGCCGACAGCCGCCTGGGTACGTTCAGCCAGATCCGAACGTACATGGATACAGCCGTCAGTCCTTTCTACTTTATTTCTAACGGTCCTCGGGAATTGCTGGATAGCGTATCGCAAACGCTGGCCACCCGCGATCAGCTCGAACTGGAAAACCGCGCGCTGCGTCAGGAACTGCTGCTGAAAAACAGCGACCTGCTGATGCTGGGCCAGTACAAGCAGGAGAACGCGCGTCTGCGTGAACTGCTGGGCTCCCCGCTGCGCCAGGATGAGCAAAAAATGGTGACTCAGGTCATCTCAACGGTTAACGATCCCTACAGCGATCAGGTGGTTATCGATAAAGGCAGCGTCAGCGGCGTTTACGAAGGCCAGCCGGTTATCAGCGATAAGGGCGTTGTCGGTCAGGTTGTTGCCGTCGCGAAGATGACCAGCCGCGTGCTGCTTATCTGTGACGCCACCCATGCGCTGCCGATTCAGGTGCTGCGCAACGATATCCGCGTGATTGCCGCCGGTAATGGCTGCACTGACGATCTGCAGCTGGAGCATCTGCCGGCGAATACCGATATTCGCGTCGGCGACGTGCTGGTGACTTCAGGTCTTGGCGGCCGTTTCCCGGAAGGGTATCCGGTGGGCGTGGTCTCTTCGGTCAAGCTGGATACGCAGCGCGCGTATACCGTTATTCAGGCTCGCCCGACCGCGGGCCTGCAGCGTTTGCGCTATCTGCTGCTGCTGTGGGGGGCCGATCGTAACGGCTCCAACCCGATGACCCCGGAAGAGGTTCATCGCGTCGCGAATGAACGTCTGATGCAGATGATGCCGCAGGTTCTGCCCGCGCCGGATTCCGTCGGGCCACAAATGCCGGCTCCCGCAACCGGCCTGACGCCACCTGCTAAACCTCTGCCTGCAGGGGGGCAATAGTGGCAAGCTACCGTAGCCAGGGACGCTGGGTTATCTGGCTCTCGTTTCTTATTGCACTCTTGCTACAGATCATGCCCTGGCCGGCGGACATCAGCGTCTTCCGGCCAAACTGGGTGCTGCTTATCCTGCTGTACTGGATCCTCGCGTTACCGCATCGGGTGAACGTCGGCACGGGCTTCGTGATGGGCGCCGTTCTCGATCTCATCAGCGGCTCGACGCTGGGCGTTCGCGCGCTATCGTTAAGCATCATCGCTTATCTGGTCGCACTGAAATATCAGCTGTTCCGCAATCTGGCGCTCTGGCAGCAGGCGCTGGTGGTGATGATGCTCTCCCTCGCGGTGGACATCGTTGTTTTCTGGGCAGAGTTTTTAGTGATCAACGTCTCTTTCCGTCCGGAAGTGTTCTGGAGTAGTGTAGTAAACGGCGTGCTCTGGCCATGGCTATTCCTGCTGATGCGTAAAGTGCGTCAGCAATTTGCGGTGCAATAAGGTTGATATGACAACTCTGTATCTTGCTTCAGGTTCTCCACGTCGACAGGAGCTGTTGACTCAGATGGGGCTCTCCTTCGAGCGCGTGGTTCCCGGTATTGAGGAACGACGCCAGCCGCAGGAGAGCGCTCAGCATTACGTCACTCGCCTGGCGCGTGAAAAAGCGCAGGCCGGCGTTGCGCTGGCATCGCGCGATCTGCCGGTGCTGGGGGCGGATACCATTGTCATCCTTAACGGCGAGGTGCTGGAAAAGCCGCGCGATGCCGGGCATGCCGCAGAGATGCTGCGCATGCTTTCCGGGAAAACGCATCAGGTGATGACGGCGGTTGCCCTGGCGGATAAGCAGCAGGCGCTGGACTGTCTGGTGGTAACGGAGGTGACCTTCCGCCTGCTGAGCGAGCAGGATATCGCCGGCTACGTCGCCAGCGGCGAGCCTTTAGATAAAGCAGGTGCATACGGTATTCAAGGGCTGGGTGGCTGTTTTGTCAGGAAGATTAATGGCAGCTATCACGCCGTAGTCGGCTTACCGCTGGTAGAAACGTATGAGTTGCTGAGTAACTTTAACTCACTGCGTGAAGAAAAGGGATAAAGATGACGGCTGAATTATTAGTGAACGTAACGCCATCGGAAACGCGCGTCGCGTATATCGATGGCGGTATTCTGCAGGAAATTCACATTGAGCGCGAAGCGCGGCGCGGGATCGTAGGCAATATCTACAAAGGTCGTGTTAGTCGAGTGCTGCCGGGAATGCAGGCGGCTTTTGTAGATATTGGCCTGGATAAGGCTGCGTTTCTGCACGCTTCAGACATCATGCCGCACACCGAGTGCGTCGCCGGGGAAGAGCAAAAGCAGTTCACCGTGCGCGATATCTCCGAGCTGGTCCGCCAGGGCCAGGACCTGATGGTGCAGGTGGTGAAAGACCCCCTTGGCACCAAGGGCGCCCGCCTGACCACCGATATCACCATTCCTTCCCGCTATCTGGTGTTTATGCCAGGGGCCTCGCACGTTGGGGTTTCCCAGCGTATTGAGAGCGAAGCGGAGCGCGAGCGGCTGAAGAAGGTTGTCGCCGACTACTGCGATGAGCAGGGCGGATTTATCATCCGTACGGCGGCTGAAGGCGTACACGAGCAGGAAATGGCCGCCGATGCCGCCTACCTCAAGCGAGTCTGGACGAAGGTCATGGAGCGTAAGAAGCGCCAGCAGACCCGCTATCAGATGTACGGCGAGCTGGCGCTGGCACAGCGCGTGCTGCGCGATTTTGCCGACGCCCATCTTGACCGCATTCGCGTCGACTCCCGCCTGACCTACGAATCGCTGCTGGAGTTCACCGCCGAATATATGCCTGAGATGACCAGCAAGCTCGAGCACTACAGCGGCCGCCAGCCGATCTTCGATCTCTTTGACGTGGAGAACGAAATTCAGCGCGCGCTGGAGCGTAAAGTGGAGCTGAAGTCCGGCGGCTATCTGGTTATCGATCAGACCGAAGCGATGACCACCGTCGATATCAACACCGGGGCCTTCGTTGGCCACCGCAATCTTGACGATACCATCTTCAATACCAACATTGAGGCGACCCAGGCGATTGCCCGCCAGCTGCGGCTGCGCAACCTCGGCGGGATTATTATCATTGATTTCATTGATATGAATAATGAAGATCACCGCCGCCGGGTGCTGCATTCTCTGGAGCAGGCGCTGAATAAGGATCGGGTGAAAACCAGCATCAACGGCTTCTCCCAGCTTGGGCTGGTGGAGATGACCCGTAAGCGCACCCGCGAAAGCGTGGAGCACGTGCTGTGTAAGGACTGCCCGACCTGCCACGGTCGCGGCACGGTAAAATCGGTTGAAACGGTGTGTTATGAAATCATGCGCGAGATCGTCCGCGTACATCATGCCTACGACTCCGACCGTTTCCTGGTCTATGCTTCTCCTGCCGTCGCGGAAACCCTGAAAGGGGAAGAGTCCCACGCGCTGGCGGAAGTCGAAATCTTTGTCGGTAAACAGGTCAAAGTGCAAATTGAACCGCTCTATAATCAAGAGCAGTTTGATGTGGTAATGATGTAATCATCTGGTTTGCCCTCGTTCGGCCTGTCGGCCGCGGTGATGCGCCGGCCGGGCGGTACCCGTGAACGCAGCGCTAAGGGGCAGATGAAGGATGAGGTGTAATAGTTTGACAAGGAGAGATGCGTGAGGCGACTGCCCGGGATATTACTGCTCACCGTGGCAACACTGATTGTTGTCATCGCACTGCTGGTGAGCGGTCTGCGTCTCGTGCTGCCGCAGCTGGACGCATGGCGCCCCCAGCTGCTGGAGAAAATCTCCGCGATCTCCGGCTCTCCGGTCGAGGCGTCCCGGCTGAGCGCCAGCTGGCAGAATTTTGGCCCCACGCTGGATGTCCGCGATGTGAAAGCCGGCCTCAAAGACGGCGGCGAGCTGTCGGTTAAACGCGTCACCCTCGCGCTGGACGTATGGCAAAGCCTGCTCCACATGCGCTGGCAGTTTCGCGATCTCACCTTCTGGCAGCTAAAAATCCACACCAACACGCCGATCCAGACCAACGACGGCGGCGAGAGCCTGAAAACCGACCACATCGGCGATCTGTTCCTGCGCCAGTTCGATCACTTCATTCTCCGCGACAGCCACCTGAGCTTCGTGACTCTCTCCGGCCAGCGCGCCGAACTGGCCGTTCCGCAGCTCACCTGGCTGAACGGTAAAAATCGCCATCGTGCGGAAGGCGAGCTGAGCCTTTCCAGCCTCAACGGCCAGCACGGGGTGATGAAGGTGCGGATGGATCTGCGCGATGAAAACGGCCTGCTGAACAAGGGCCGCGTATGGCTGCAGGCGGATGATATTGACGTTAAGCCGTGGCTGGGCCGCTGGATGCAGGACAATATCGCCCTGCAGAGCGCGCGTTTTAGCCTTGAAGGCTGGATGACTATCGACAAAGGCGATATCGCCGGCGGCGACGTATGGCTGAAAAAAGGCGGCGCCAGCTGGCAGGGCGATAATCAGCCCCATCGGCTGGTGGTGGATAACCTGACGGCGCACATCTCCCGCGATAAGCAGAGCTGGGGCTTCCGGATCCCCGATACGCGGATCTCTATTGACGGCAAGTCGTGGCCTCGCGGCGCGCTGGCGATGGCGTGGATCCCGGCGCAGGACGTTGGCGGGGACGGCCATTCGCGCAGCGACGAGCTGCGCATCCGCGCGAGCAACCTCGAGCTGAACGGCCTGACCGGGCTGCAGCCTTTTGCCGATAAGCTGGCGCCCGCGCTCGGCGAAATCTGGCGCACCACCCGGCCAAACGGCAAAATTAATCTTCTGGCGCTGGATATCCCGCTGCAGGCGGCGGAAAAATCGCGCTTTCAGGCCAGCTGGAGCGACTTTTCGTGGAAGCAGTGGAAGCTGCTGCCCGGCGCGGAGCACTTCTCCGGCAGCGTCGCCGGAAGCTTAGAGAACGGCTCCCTGCATGCCAGCATGACGCAGGCGAAAATGCCCTATGAAACGGTATTTCGCGCGCCGCTGGAAATCGCGCAGGGCGACGCGACCCTTAGCTGGGTAAAGAATGAAAAGGGCTTTATGCTCGACGGGCGCAATATTGACGTACAGGCGACCGGCGTGCGCGCCCGGGGCGGCTTCCGCTATTTACAGCCGCAGGGCGATGAACCCTGGCTGGGCATTCTGGCAGGGATCAGCACCAATGACGGCGGCCAGGCGTGGCGCTATTTCCCGGAAAACCTGATGGGCAAAGAGCTGGTGGATTACCTCAGCGGCGCGATTCAAGGCGGCCAGTCCACCGATGCGACGCTGGTTTACGGCGGCAACCCGCACCTGTTCCCCTATCTGCACAACGAGGGCCAGTTCGAGGTTTCCGTACCGCTGACCAACGCCACCTTCGCTTTCCAGCCGGACTGGCCGGCGCTGACCGGTCTGGACATCAACCTCGACTTTATCAACAACGGGCTGTGGATGAAGGCCGATAAGGTCATGCTGGGCAAGGTGACCGCCAGCAACCTTGATGCGGCGATCCCTGACTATTCGCGGGAAAAGCTGCTTATCGACGCCGATATCAACGGTGCGGGCAAAGAGGTTGGCCCTTACTTTAAAGAGACGCCGCTCAAGGAGACGCTGGGCGCCGCGCTGGACGAGCTGCAGCTGGATGGTGGTGTGAGCGCTCGCTTACATCTCGACATTCCGCTGGACGGTGAGCTGACGACCGCCAAAGGCGACGTGAACCTCAACAATAACAGCCTGTTTATCAAGCCCATCGACGCGACGCTGAACAACCTGAGCGGTAAATTCAGCTTTGTTAACGGCAATCTGACAAGCGAGAACATGAGCGCCAGCTGGTTTAATCAGCCGCTGAATCTTAATTTCTCCACCACCGAGGGGCAGAAAGCCTTCCTGGTCGATGTAGGAATGAACGCCAGCTGGCAGCCTTCGCGGACCGGCCTGCTGCCGAAAGCTATCGATGAGGCGGTAAGCGGCAGCGTGCCGTGGGACGGTAAGGTGGCGATTGAGCTACCGTATCGCGGCAGCGCAAGCTATAGGGTCGATATTAACGGCGACCTGAAAAATGTGAGCAGTCGCTTACCTGCACCCGTAGACAAGCCAGCCGGCGAAGCGCTGCCGGTGAAAATTAACGTCGCAGGCGGGCTCAGCAGCTTTGATTTGACCGGCTCCATCGGCGCGAAAAACCATATCAACAGCCGCTGGCTGCTGAACCGCAAGCTGACGCTGGATCGGGCGATTTTAACCTCCGACAGCAAGGCCGTTTCTCAGCTCCCGGAGCAGGCTGGCGTAGAGCTCAACATGCCGCCGATGGACGGGGCGCAGTGGCTGGCCCTGTTCCAGGGCGGTGCGGCCAATGAAGTCAGCAGCAATATCATCTTCCCCGAGCGGGTGACCCTGCGGACGCCGTCGCTGACCTTTGCCGGGCAGAGCTGGAATAACGTCAGCCTTGTCTCCCGTCCGGAGGCCGGTGGTTCGAAGGTTGAAGCGCAGGGCCGGGAAATTAACGCTTCCCTGACCATGCGCCAAAACGCCCCGTGGCTGGCGGCCATTCGCTACCTCTATTACAACCCGACCGCCGCGCAGAAGAGCGATGCGGCGCCGGGCGGCAGCAATCCTTTTGCCGATAGCCGAATCGATTTCCGCGGCTGGCCGGATCTCCAGCTGCGCTGCGCGGAGTGCTGGCTGTGGGGGCAAAAATACGGGCGTATCGACGGCGACTTCGCGATTAGCGGCGATACGCTAACTCTCGCCAACGGGCTGGTGGATACCGGTTTCGGCCGTCTGACCTCCGATGGCGTGTGGGTCAATGCGGCAAGCGGCGTACGCACCTCGTTGAAAGGTAAGCTTCACGGCAGTAAAACCGACGCTTTCTTCGGCTTCTTCGGCGTCTCAACGCCGGTGAAAGGCTCGTCGTTTGACGTCGACTACGATCTGCACTGGCGCGCGCCGCCGTGGAAGCCGGACGTGGCCTCGCTCAACGGGGTGCTGAAAAGTCGTCTTGGCAAGGGCGAGTTTACCGACCTGAGCACCGGCCACGCCGGCCAGCTCCTGCGTCTGCTGAGCGTGGATGCGCTGCTGCGCAAACTGCGCTTCGACTTCAGCGACACCTTCAGCGAAGGGTTCTGGTTCGATTCGATCCGCAGTACCGCATGGATTAAAGATGGCGTGCTCAATACCGATGATACGCTGGTTGACGGCCTTGAAGCGGATATTGCGATGACGGGCTCGGTGGACCTCGTGCGCCGCCAGCTGGACCTGCAGGCGGTGGTGGCGCCGGAAATCTCGGCGACCGTCGGCGTGGCAACGGCGTTCGTGATTAACCCGATCGTCGGCGCCGCGGTGTTTGCCGCCAGCAAGGTGCTGGGGCCGCTGTGGAATAAGGTGTCTATTTTGCGCTATCGCATCACCGGTCCTATCGATCAGCCGCAAATCAATGAAGTGCTGCGCCAGGCGCGCAGCGACAAAAAGCAATGATTTGACGATTGCGGGGAATTATCGCACTCTCAATAGATAGCGTTCTATACCCGTTATATTTCAAACAGCAGATGCGTTGGCTACGCCTGTTCACCCCGGAGCTAAGCTGCCGGGGTTGGTCAGCTGCCGCCTTTCTGCAACCTGAACGATTATGGGCACCTATTTCCGCCTGACGGGCGGCAACAAACGAGTAGCAAACGATGAGTCTGAACCTGGTAAGTGAACAATTACTGTCGGCAAACGGCCTGAGCCATCAGGACCTTTTTGCCATTCTTGGCCAGCTGGCCGAGCGCCGTCTTGATTACGGCGATCTCTATTTTCAGTCGAGCTATCACGAATCCTGGGTTCTGGAAGACAGCATCATCAAAGATGGTTCGTATAATATCGACCAGGGCGTCGGCGTTCGCGCGGTAAGCGGCGAGAAGACCGGCTTCGCCTATGCTGACCAGATCAGCCTGCTGGCGCTGGAGCAAAGCGCGCAGGCGGCGCGTACCATCGTGCGCGACAGCGGCGACGGTAAGGTTCGCACTCTTGGCGCGGTGGAATATAGCCCGCTGTATGCCAGCATCGATCCGCTGCAAAGCATGAGCCGTGAAGAGAAGCTGGACATTCTGCGTCGCGTAGACAAAACGGCGCGGGCCGCCGATAAGCGCGTGCAGGAGGTTTCTGCCAGCCTCAGCGGCGTGTATGAACTGATTCTGGTTGCGGCGACCGACGGTACGCTGGCGGCGGATGTTCGACCGCTGGTCCGCCTTTCCGTCAGCGTGCTGGTGGAAGATGATGGCAAACGCGAGCGCGGCTCCAGCGGCGGCGGCGGACGTTTCGGCTACGACTATTTTCTCGCCAGCGAAGAGGGCGAAGTTCGCGCTGACGCCTGGGCAAGAGAAGCCGTGCGCATGGCGCTGGTTAATCTCTCCGCCGTGGCGGCCCCGGCCGGCATGCTGCCGGTGGTATTAGGCGCGGGCTGGCCTGGGGTACTGCTGCATGAAGCGGTAGGCCACGGCCTGGAAGGCGACTTTAACCGTCGCGGGACGTCGGTGTTCAGCGGCCATATGGGCGAGCTGGTGGCGTCAGAACTCTGTACCGTGGTCGATGACGGCACCATTGCCGATCGCCGCGGTTCGCTGGCTGTCGATGACGAGGGCACGCCGGGTCAATACAACGTGTTGATCGAGAACGGTATCCTCAAAGGCTATATGCAGGACAAGCTCAACGCCCGCCTGATGGGCGTTGCGCCTACCGGTAACGGCCGTCGCGAGTCCTACGCGCATCTGCCGATGCCGCGTATGACCAACACCTACATGCTGGCGGGTAAATCGACGCCGCAGGAGATTATCGAATCGGTTGATTACGGTATCTTTGCGCCAAACTTCGGCGGCGGTCAGGTGGATATCACCTCCGGCAAGTTTGTCTTCTCTACCTCTGAAGCCTATCTGATTGAAAAAGGTAAGGTGACTAAGGCGGTGAAAGGGGCGACGCTTATCGGCTCCGGGATCGAAGCCATGCAGCAGATTTCCATGGTGGGGAACGATCTGAAGCTAGATAGCGGCGTTGGCGTTTGCGGTAAAGAGGGCCAGAGCGTGCCGGTTGGCGTCGGTCAGCCGACGCTGAAGGTCGATAAGCTCACCGTCGGCGGCACTGCCTGAGTATCCTCAATACGCCTTCGCATTCGTCGAAGGCGTAACCTTTCCCGTACTTATCCCGCCGCGCGTTATCGCCAGCGGCTAATGGTCGAGCCCGCGGCCGTGCATCCCCTGATAAATTTTCGCCACCTCGACAAAATACTCGGTCAGGTAGTTAATGCACACCTGGACCTTTAGCGGCAGCTTGTCTTTTTCGGTATAGAGCGCGTACACCGGGCGGGGATCCGACTGATAGCTTGGCAGCAGGATCTCGAGCTCCCCGCGGTTGATCTCTTCGATCGCCCACATGAGCGGAACGTAAGCGACGCCGACGCCGGCGGTCAGCCAGCGCACCAGGGTCATCGGATCGTTAGTGACGAAGCGCCCCTGCGGGATCAGCTTCGTCGAGATCCCTTCCGGCGCGATGATTTCGAATTCGTTATCCGGACGCACGCTGTATTCAAGCCAGGAGTGGCTGGCGAGATCCGCCGGCTTTTCCGGGGTCCCCGCCTGCTGCAGGTAGCTTTTTGCCGCGCAGAGCAGCATCGGCATCGACCCCAGACGACGCGAAAAGAGGCTGGAATCCTGCAGAGCGCCGACGCGAATAACCACGTCCAGGCCGTCGGCGATCAGGTCCGGCGCCGGGATCCCGGTGACCAAATTGACCGACAGCCCGGGGTACTCTTTGAGCATGCCTGCGGTAATGTGAGCGAGGACATTCTGTGCCATAGTTGAAGAGCAGCCGACGCGCAGGGTGCCGATTGGCGTGTTGTTAAACGCGTAAAGCTGCTCATGGACGTCCTGGACTTCATGCAGCATTCGGCGGCAGCCCTGGTAATAAATCTTCCCGGCTTCGGTTAAGGCAAGGCTGCGGGTACTGCGGTTAAGCAGCTTTACCTGCAGCTCATCTTCCAGCCTGGATACGGTTTGGCTGATTGAAGAAACGCTCATCTGGAGCTGGCGGGCCGCGGCGGTAAATGAACCCAGTTCAACCACTTTGGCAAAAACGGACATGCGTTTTAGTCGTTCCATTGTTCACTCTGACTTAAAAGTGATTTAGATCACATAATATAGATCATGCTGCAATTGTTACGTTACTATATTGTTAGCTACATAATAAATGCTTCACGCTTACCACCTGCACGCTTCTTATCAAGGTCATCATGAGTCTGTTTCCTGTCATCGTGATTTTCGGCTTGTCGTTTCCGCCGATCTTCTTTGAGCTGTTAATATCGCTGGCCATTTTCTGGCTGGTGCACCGACTGCTGGTTCCCACCGGCATCTATGACTTCGTCTGGCACCCTGCACTGTTTAATACCGCGTTATATTGCTGCCTTTTTTATCTGATATCGCGTTTGTTCGTTTGAGGTTGATGTGAAAACACTAACAAGAAATATCTTCCGTACCGCAATCACTGTGATACTGGTTATCCTGGCATTTGTCGCAATTTTTCGCGCGTGGGTCTACTACACCGCATCGCCGTGGACGCGCGATGCGCGCTTTAGCGCCGACATCGTGGCCATCGCACCCGACGTCTCGGGGCTGATTTCGCAGGTTAATATCAAGGATAACCAGCTGGTTAAGCAAGGTCAGGTTTTATTCGTGATCGACCAACCGCGCTACCAGAAGGCGCTTGAAGAGGCCGAGGCCGACGTCTCCTATTACCAAACTCTGGCCCAGGAAAAACGCGTTGAGGCCGGTCGTCGTAACCGGCTCGGCGTTCAGGCAATGTCCCGGGAGGAGATAGACCAGGCCAATAACGTCCTGCAGACGGTGGAACACCAGCTGGCAAAATCGGTGGCAAGCCGCGATCTGGCGAAGCTCGACCTGCAGCGGACGGTTATCCGCGCGCCGGCCGATGGCTGGGTGACCAACCTCAACGTCTACAGCGGTGAATTTATTACCCGCGGCTCTACGGCGGTGGCGCTGGTGAAACAGGATACCTTCTACGTGGTGGCCTACCTCGAAGAGACCAAGCTGGAAGGCGTACGTCCGGGCTTCCGGGCGGAGATAACCCCGCTGGGCAGCAGCAGCACGATCAAAGGGACGGTTGACAGTATTGCCGCCGGGGTGACGAACGCCAGCAGCAGCAGCGATGCAAAAGGCATGGCCTCCGTGGACTCGAACCTTGAGTGGGTGCGCCTGGCGCAGCGCGTACCGGTGCGTATTCGTCTCGATAAGCAGCAGGGCAATATTTGGCCGGCGGGAACCACCGCAACGGTGGTGATCACCGGGAAAGAGGACCGCGACGTCCGCCAGGCGAATTTCTTCCAGAAACTGGCCCTGCGCCTGCGTGAGTTTGGTTAATCGTCATGGGGATCTTCACTATTGCCCCCCGGCACCTCCGCTTTGCGATTAAGCTGGCGTGCGCGGTGGTGCTGGCACTCTTTGTTGGCTTCCACTTTCAGCTGGAAACGCCCCGCTGGGCGGTGCTGACGGCGGCAATCGTTGCCGCGGGCCCGGCGTTTGCGGCCGGGGGAGAGCCCTATTCTGGCGCCATTCGCTATCGTGGGATGCTGCGTATTGTCGGCACCTTTATCGGCTGTATTGCGGCGCTGGCCATTATCATCCTGATGATCCGCGCCCCGCTGCTGATGATGCTGGTGTGCTGCCTGTGGGCCGGATTCTGCACCTGGATCTCTTCGCTGGTGCGGGTTGAAAACTCCTACGCCTGGGGACTCGCGGGCTATACCGCGCTGATCATTGTTATCACCATTCATACCGATCCGATGCTGGCGCCGCAGTTTGCCGTCGAGCGCTGCAGCGAGATCGTGGTCGGTATCGTCAGCGCCATTGTGGCGGACCTGCTGTTTTCGCCGCGGTCGATCAAAAAAGAGATCGACCTCGAGCTGGATAACCTGCTGGTCGAACACTATCGTCTGATGCAGCTCTGCGTGGCGCATGGCGACAGCGCAGTGGTGGATAAAGCCTGGGGAGCGCTGGTTCGCCGGACCAGCGCGCTGGAAGGCATGCGCGGAAACCTGATCATGGAGTCCTCGCGCTGGGCCAAGGTCAACCAGCGGCTGAAGGCGATTAATACTCTCTCCCTGACGCTGATCACCCAGGCCTGCGAGACCTACTTAATCCAGAACTCACGGCCGGAAATGGTGACGGATGATTACCGGGAGCTGTTCGCCGAGCCGGTTGAGAGCGTGCAGGACGTCCATCGGCAGCTGAAGAGAATGCGCCGCTTTCTGACCTGGAAAGGGGAGCATAATACGCCGGTCACGATCTATAGCTGGGTCGGCGCCGCGACGCGCTATCTGCTGTTAAAAAGGGGCGTGGTCAGCAATACCAAAATTAGCCGCATTGAAGATGAGGTGCTGCGGGGCGAAGTGGTCATCAAGGCCGAGTCGGCCGAGCGCCACCATGCGATGGTGAACTTCTGGCGAACCTCCATTTCCTGCATTCTCGGCACCTTGTTCTGGCTGTGGACCGGCTGGACCTCCGGCAGCGGGGCGATGGTGATGATCGCGGTAGTCACGGCGCTGGCGATGCGCCTGCCGAACCCGCGGATGGTGGCGCTGGACTTCCTTTACGGGATGCTGGCGGCGCTACCGCTGGGGGCGTTTTTCTTCCTCGTGATTATGCCCGCAACGCAGCAGAGCATGCTGCTGCTGTGCATTAGTCTGGCGGTGATGGCATTCTTCATCGGGATTGAAGTGCAGAAGCGGCGGCTGGGTTCAATGGGGGCGCTGGCCGGTACCATTAATATCCTGGTGCTGGATAACCCGATGCAGTTCCAGTTCAGCCAGTTCCTTGACAGCGCGTTAGGCCAGATAGTCGGCTGTTTCCTCGCGCTGATGGTTATCCTGTTGGTGCGGGATAATTCGCGGGCGCGCACCGGGCGCGTGCTGCTCAATCAGTTTGTCTCGGCGGCGGTATCATCGCTCACCACCAATACCGCCAGGCGCAAAGAGAACCATCTCCCGGCCCTCTATCAACAGCTCTTCTTATTGCTGAACAAGTTCCCGGACGATATTGCCCGTTTCCGCCTGGCGCTGACGCTGATTATTGCTCACCAGCGCCTGCGCGATGCGCCGGTGCCGGTTAACGACGATCTGTCGGCATACCATCGCCAGCTGCGCCGCACTGCGGATCACGTTATCTCCGCAGGTAATGACGACAAGCGTCGACGCTACTTCTCCCGCCTGCTCGACGAGCTGGATATTTATCAGGAGAAGCTACGGCTCTGGGAAGCCTCGCCGCAGGTGACGGAGCCGGTCCGACGGCTGGTGGAGATGCTGCGCAAGTATCAGCATGTGCTGACAAATAGCTAAAGACTAAAAGCCGACGCCTGAAGCGTCGGTTTTTTTATCGCTATACTTATTCATCAACGGTACCCCTTCGATTGAGAAATATAAGGATGGTAAAACGACCGTCCGGCGGTATGGTATTTAGCGGGGAATAGCTGCGGGTATTAAGCGGGGGCGGGCGATGACGGTCTACACGTTTGATTTCGATGACATAGCGGAACAGCAGGATTTCTATCGCGAGTTTTCGCGCGTCTTTGAGCTGGGTCGGGAGAGAGTAAACAATTTGGATTCGCTCTGGGAGGCGACCACCGGCGGTCTGTTGCCGCTACCGCTGGAGATTGAGTTTATTCACTTGAGCGATAAGCAGCGACGGCGCTTTGGCGCGTTGATTCTGCTGTTTGATGAAGCGGAAGAAGAGCTGGAAGGGGAACTACGTTTTAATGCCAGACAGGCATAAAAAAGCCCCCGCCAGGCGGGGGCAAGTCGTCGGATAAGACGACGAGGGTTTATTTGTACAACTCAGCCGTAGCGTGCCAGCTGTCGCCGGTACGGGCTTCAATAATACGGTAGCTGCTGGCGCCTTCTTTAGCGGCTTTCGCCGCCAGTTCCTGGCGCATATCCATCGGTGCGCTGCCTACCTGCGAGACAGAAACGGTGCCCATGGACTGTAGGTTTTGAGCCTGTTCGGCGTTGACCTGCTGTACGGCGGCGCTTGCGCCGAAGGAGAGTACGGAAGCCAGGCCCAGGGATGCGATGATCATTGCAGTTTTCATAATTTTTACTCCAACCATGTTGATTGCAGCGGCGGGAGGTTTGCGATGTACCTGGGCCGCTGGAGATATTCTGTATTCAGTTAATAACCGACTGTTGTTAAAGCTTATTTATAAAGTTCTGCCGTTGCGTGCCAGTGGTCACCGGTGCGCGCTTCGATGATGCGATAGGAAGAAGCCCCTTCCTCCTGCGCTTTTTGGTTCAGCATTTGGTGCATATCCATCGGGGAAGCACTTACCGCGCCGACGGAAACGGTGCCGATTGACTGACGGCCTTGGGCCTGATCGCTGTTGATTGAATCAGCGGCGAAAGCGCCAAAAGAGAGAACGGACAGGATACTGAGTGCAGCTACGGTTGTTTTGATTTTCATGATGTTCACCTCGTCGAATCTTATTATTGAGGGCTCTTTGTTTCGTGACCCTCATCACAAAATCAAGTATACACTAATCACCAAAAATATTAATACCGTGCTAATTGTTTTGAGTGTAAATAATTACATAGAAATGTCTTTTTTATAACGTATAAGAATTAGAAATGTCATTTATTAGCCGCAGGTGCCAACTATTTCTAATAAAATCATATGGATGGATGGATTTGATATTTTGTGCGTTTTCGGTCCATTCATTCAGTAAAGGAATGTATAGGCGTGAAAAACCACACTAAATGTTAAAAAAATGCTGCATTTTTTGAAGTTCCCTCCGGCGGCAGCCAGAGGGTGAGGGAGAGGACTTAGAGTTCTTGCTCAAACAGGACCAGAATCGCGTCGTGCAGATCTTTGACGGTAAAGCCCCTGGCCGGGGTGGTAAAGATGGTGTCATCGCCGGCAATACTGCCGAGGATGCCTTCCGCTTTACCCAGGGAGTCGAGAAGACGCGCGATGAGCTGCGCCGCGCCTGGGCTGGTATGGATAACCACGACGGCGTCGTTATAGTCGATGTCCAGTACCAGGTTTTTCAGCGGGCTGGACGTCGTCGGAACGCCAAGCTCGGCAGGCAGACAGTAAACCATTTCCATTTTGGCATTGCGGGTGCGTACCGCGCCAAATTTTGTGAGCATGCGCGAGACTTTCGATTGATTGATATTATCGAAACCTTCTTCCTGCAGCGCCTGAACGATTTCACCTTGAGAGCTGAATTTTTCTTCTTTAAGCAGCAGTTTAAATGCTTTAACCAGTTCTTCTTGTTTTGCCGAACTTCGCATAAGTCACCCAGATTATGGTGGTAAAAACAACATCATTATGCATAATAATGAATTTTTATGCAAATAATCCGCAAGGGGATAAAGTAAATAATGTTATGAAGGGGGCATATTTTAGCAAATAACCCTGCTAAGGAACATGCCTTCATTACGGGGCGTAAATAGCTGTAAAAGTAAATTAAATGTTATGAGATTGGTGTTGTTTTGCCGAACAGGCTGGGTGTATTGTAACCACTAGTCGGTCCGGTACTACGCTTTGCTGGATGGCCAGTCTCAGGGATGAAAATGCGAAGCGGATGCATCGCTGCGCACCAGAACGCATTCTTCAACCATACTTATTGTAATTGTTCATCTTGTGAATTAAGGTCCAGGCGACGGAGTAACGAAAGACTATATTAACCATAATAAGGAGTTTAGGATGAAAGTTGCAGTCCTCGGCGCCGCTGGTGGAATCGGCCAGGCGCTTGCCCTACTACTTAAGACCCAACTGCCTTCAGGTTCAGAACTCTCGTTGTACGACATTGCCCCGGTAACCCCGGGCGTGGCGGTTGATCTTAGCCATATCCCTACCGATGTAAAAATCAAAGGTTTCTCCGGTGAAGACGCAACCCCGGCGCTCGAAGGCGCTGATGTGGTGTTGATTTCCGCTGGCGTTGCGCGCAAGCCAGGAATGGATCGCTCCGATTTATTTAACGTTAACGCCGGTATCGTGAAAAATCTGGTTCAGCAGATTGCCAAAACCAGCCCGCAGGCCTGCATCGGTATTATTACCAACCCGGTGAACACGACGGTGGCCATTGCGGCAGAAGTGCTGAAAAAAGCCGGCGTTTACGATAAGAACAAGCTGTTTGGCGTCACCACGCTGGACATTATCCGCTCTAATACCTTTGTTGCTGAGCTGAAAGGTAAATCCTCATCTGATGTCGAAGTGCCGGTGATTGGCGGCCACTCTGGCGTCACTATCCTGCCGTTACTGTCACAGATTGCTGGCGTAAGCTTCAGCGAACAAGAGGTGGCAGACCTGACGAAACGTATTCAAAACGCCGGCACCGAAGTCGTTGAGGCCAAAGCCGGTGGCGGATCGGCAACCCTCTCTATGGGCCAGGCGGCAGCGCGTTTCGGCCTCTCGCTGGTCCGCGCGATGCAGGGCGAGAAGGGCGTGGTGGAATGCGCCTATGTTGAAGGCGATGGCCAGTACGCGCGCTTCTTCTCACAGCCGCTGCTGTTGGGCAAAAATGGTGTAGAAGAGCGCCGCTCGATTGGCACGCTCAGCGCGTTTGAACAACAGGCGCTGGAAGGCATGCTCGATACGCTGAAGAAAGATATCGCCCTGGGCGAAGATTTCGTTAATAAATAAGATTGAGATATGAATAAAAAACCGGAGCAAACCCTGCTCCGGTTTTTTTATGGCAGCTAGTTGGTTGCCGGGTATTCCTGAACGGCGATATGCAGGGTGATTTTCTTATCTTCGCGCATGATCACTACTGGAATTTCTGAACCCGGACGGATCTCAGCAACCTGATCCATAGTTTCGAGGGCGGAAACTGCGGGCTTGTCATTGACCGAGATGATCACGTCGTTGGCGCGGATCCCGGCCTGGGCCGCAGGCCCCTCGGGCGCAACGTCGTTCACGACGATCCCCTGCAGCTGATCGATCCCGCCGCCCTGCGCATGTAGCGGCGCGATCTCACGGCCGCTAATGCCGATATAGCCGCGGATCACGCGGCCGTCGCGGATCAGCTTATCCATGATCTTAGTCGCCAGCTGGAAGGGGATAGCAAAACCGATCCCTTCCGGCGTTTCGCCGTCGTTGCTTTTATCAAATGACAGCGTGTTAATGCCCATCAGTTCGCCCAGCGAATTGACCAGCGCGCCGCCGGAGTTACCGTGGTTGATAGAGGCATCGGTTTGCAGGAAGTTTTGTCGACCCGTCGGGTTAAGGCCGATACGACCGGTGGCGCTGATAATCCCCTGGGTAATGGTTTGCCCGAGGTTATACGGGTTACCAATCGCCAGAACCACGTCGCCAATATGCGGCACGCGTTTCGGATTAATCGGGATTACCGGCAGACCGCCGTTGGCGTTGATTTTTAATACCGCCAGATCGGTGAGGGTATCCGAACCGACCAGCAGGGCTTCAAAGACGCGGCCGTCCTGCAGCGCGATGATGATCTGGTCAGCGTCGTTAATGACGTGCTTATTGGTCAGAATATACCCGCGCTGATCCATGATGACGCCGGAACCAAGAGTCAGCTGATTGTGGCTGGTGCCGTTGAGGGCGCGGTTATAGACGTTAACCACCGCAGGCGCAGCCCGGCGAACGGCAGGATTATAGCTGGCGGGCGATTCGTCCGCGCTATCGTACTGGGTCGTCGTCGACAGATGCCATTGACGCAGCGAGGGCATTGCGGCCAGCAGCAGTCCCCCGACGATCAAACCAATGAGTACTGAACGTAAAAGCTTTCCAGGCATGATGCAGGTATCGTTAATGAATGGACAAGCGCAGCATAACACGACTTACCGGCGTCGTCTTTCACGTTACCGGCGCGCAGGCTGCGTCCCGTCGCCCGATATTCCGGACATCGCGGCGATCGCGATGTCCGGATCTGAGCATTAGCGCAGCAGGAGATAAATGCTTTCGTTACCGCGCATCACGTTAAGTGCGATGACCGCCGGTTTACTCTCCAGCACCTTGCGCAGCTCGGCGATAGTGCTAATGCGCTCGCGGTTAAGGCCGATGATAATATCGTCCTTGTGCAGGCCGACCTGTGCCGCAGGGCTGGCCTTATCGACGCTATCAACTACCACGCCTTTGGTGCCGTCCTTCATCTGGCCATCGCTCAACGATGCGCCCTGCAGGGCGGGTATAATCAGCTCGGCGCTGGCGCTGGAAGAGGTGCTCTTATCCAGGGTGACCTCAACATTCACCGGCTTACCGTCGCGCAGAAGCCCCAGCTTCACTTTGGTTCCCGGCTCGGTGGTGGCGATACGCGACCGCAGCTCGGCAAAGCTGTTGAGCGGCTTGTCGTTCATGCTGACAATCACGTCCCCGGATTTAATCCCCGCCTTCGCTGAACCGGAGTTCGGCAGCACTTCGCTGACGAAAGCGCCGCGCTGAACGTCGATGTTCATCGCCTTAGCGATATCGGCGCTCATTTCAGTACCTTTAATTCCCAGCAGGCCGCGTTTGATTTCACCAAACTGAATCAGCTGCTGAGCGAGGGTTTTCGCCATGTTGCTGGGAATGGCGAAGCCGATGCCGACGCTGCCGCCGCCCGGTGCCAGAATCGCCGTATTGATACCAATAAGTTCGCCATTCAGGTTCAGCAGCGCGCCGCCGGAGTTACCGCGGTTAATAGAGGCATCGGTCTGAATGAAGTTCTCCAGCCCTTCCAGGTTCAGGCCACTGCGGCCGAGGGCGGAGATGATGCCCGAGGTGGCGGTCTGCCCGAGGCCGAAGGGGTTACCGACGGCGACGGCGAAATCACCCACGCGCAGCTTATCGGAATCGGCGATGGCTATTTGCGTCAGATGGGTTGGTTTTAGCAGCTGCAGCAGGGCGATATCGCTTTGATCGTCGCTGCCGACCAGCTTCGCGTCAAACTCGCGGCCATCGTTGAGCTGGACGCTTATCTTTTGCGCCTGGCTGATGACGTGATTATTGGTCAGCACATAGCCTTTTTCGGCGTCGATGATAACGCCTGAGCCGAGCCCCTCAAAAGGCTGTGCCTGCTCCTGCGGCGCATTGTCGCCAAAGTATTTTTTCAGCTCTTCCGGCATGTTTTGCGCAGGAGAGGCGGTACCTTCAACCTGGACGCTAACCACCGCAGGCAGCACTTTTTCCAGCATCGGCGCCAGGCTCGGCACTGCCCCCTGGCCCGGTACCTGCGTGGGTATCGACGCCGTAGCCGTAGGTACAACGGACAACGATAACCCGATGCTTAACGCTAACGCACTCAACAGCAAAGTCTGTTTCTTCATTAGATGCTGGCTCTCGTAACCTGAGGTGTGTGGAAAATCGTCCCGAATGGCCTGATGTTATTGAATTTTCGACCAGGTAACAACGTGGTCAATGTTTTAAATTGTAGCTGGGATGTAGGGGGGAAGACGGGCGCAAAGAGTGCGCCCGGAAAATATTTTTACGCTAACCACAGGATTAGTCGCGTTTTGCACCACCGCGCAGCAGACCGGATGCGCCTTCAGAATAGTCGCGCGGCATCTGCACCGGCGCCTGATCGTTACCGGCTTCTGATTCAGCCAGGCGGTTGCGGAACGGATTAGCCTCCGCCATGGTATCCGGCAGCAGGCTGCTGGAGCTTTTTGCCATATGCTGGTACAGCTGGCGATAGTCATCGGCCATGTTATCCAGCAGTTCAGCGCTGCGCGCAAAATGGCTGACCAGCTCTTCACGATACTCTTCAAGCTCTGTTTTATTCTTTTCGAGTTCGAACTGCAGCGCCTGCTGTTGACGTAATTTGCGGTTGCCAAAACGCATGGCGACGGCACCGATGATGATACCGACAACTAGCCCAATTAGCGCATATTCCCAGGTCATGTACATCTCCCGTTGTTTTGTGGTTCCGTAGGGTGGCTATGAGGCTCTCCGCCTGCGCCCGATAGTGCCACTATAACCGCTAATTCCACAGAAGTGGAATCCTGGCGTATCATCGCGTAGTGTAGAACGGCCTTTTTTTCGACAATCGTGAGCTTTGACGTTACGATTTTCAAGGAATAACAATTAGATCATGCAAAGCCTGTCCCCAACATCGCGTTACCTTTTAGCTCTTAAAGAGGGCTCTCATCAGTCCGACGACGTCCAGCAAGAAGCGGTAAGCCGCCTTGATACTATCTATCATGAACTGCAGGCAAAACCCGTGCCGACGCCGCAAAGCGGCGGCCTGCGGGCGAAATTCGGCAAACTGCTGGGCAAGCGTGAGCCAGCGCCTGAAACGGGCTCCGCCCGCGGCCTGTACATGTGGGGTGGCGTGGGGCGCGGTAAAACCTGGCTGATGGACCTCTTTTATCAGAGCCTGCCCGGCGAGCGTAAGCAGCGCCTGCACTTTCACCGCTTTATGCTGCGCGTTCATGAGGAGCTGATTGCCCTGCAGGGGCACAGCGACCCGCTGGAGATCCTTGCCGACCGCTTCAAGGCGGAAACCGATGTGCTGTGCTTTGATGAGTTTTTTGTGTCAGACATTACCGATGCCATGCTGCTGGGTGGGTTAATGAAGGCGCTGTTTGCGCGCGGCATCACGCTGGTGGCGACCTCTAATATTCCCCCGGACGATCTGTACCGTAACGGCCTGCAGCGCGCCCGCTTCCTGCCGGCTATCGAGGCGATCAAGCAGCATTGTGATATCATGAACGTCGATGCGGGCATTGATTACCGTTTACGCACGCTCACTCAGGCCCACCTCTGGCTATCGCCGCTCAACGAGCAGACTCGGCAGCAGATGGATAAGCTGTGGCTGGCGCTGGCCGGCGCGAGGCGCGAGCAGACGCCGACGCTGGAGATCAACCACCGTCCTCTGCCCACGCTCGGCGTGGAGAACCAGACCCTGGCGGCGTCGTTCACGACGCTGTGCGTCGATGCGAGGAGCCAGCATGACTATATTGCGCTGTCTCGCCTGTTCCATACCGTTATGCTATTTGATGTTCCGGTTATGACGACGCAGCTGGAGAGCGAGGCGCGGCGCTTCATTGCGCTGGTTGATGAATTCTACGAGCGCCACGTTAAGCTGGCGGTCAGCGCGGCGGTGCCGCTGCACGAAATTTACCAGGGCGAACGCCTGAAGTTCGAGTTCCAGCGCTGCCTGTCTCGCCTGCAGGAGATGCAGAGCGAGGAGTATTTAAAGCGTCCTCATATGCCGTAACGCGTCTTTCTCCCTCTCCCGGCGGGAGAGGGCTGACGCAGATGCGCGAAGGCCCGCTCCGCTGGCGAAAAAACCCAATCCAAATCACATAAAGGGGTCGATCTTTACTCGTGACTTCTCTATAATCTTGCGACCCCACGTTACGAGAAGGTTTTTTTCCCAAAACTTTCTATGTGCCGGCATAGGCTATTCGAAGGGGTAGGTTTGCTGGACAATGTCGTGTGAACCTCAACTGACTAAACGTTTGGGTGTTCACCAACGTGTAACTTATTATTTGGGTAAGCTTTTAATGAAAACTTTTACAGCTAAACCAGAAACCGTAAAACGCGACTGGTATGTTGTTGACGCGACCGGTAAAACTCTGGGCCGTCTGGCTTCCGAACTGGCTCTGCGCCTGCGCGGCAAGCATAAAGCGGAATACACTCCGCACGTTGATACTGGTGATTACATCATCGTTCTGAACGCAGAAAAAGTTGCTGTAACCGGCAACAAGCGCGAAGACAAAATGTATTACCACCACACCGGCCACATCGGTGGTATCAAAGAAGCGACCTTTGAAGAGATGATTGCTCGCCGTCCTGAGCGTGTGATTGAAATCGCGGTTAAAGGCATGCTGCCAAAAGGCCCGCTGGGTCGTGCTATGTACCGTAAACTGAAAGTTTACGCTGGTAACGAGCACAACCACGCGGCACAGCAACCGCAAGTTCTTGACATCTAATCGGGATTATAGGCAATGGCTGAAAATCAATACTACGGCACTGGTCGCCGCAAAAGTTCCGCAGCTCGCGTTTTCATCAAACCGGGCAACGGCAAAATCGTTATCAACCAACGTTCTCTGGAACAGTACTTCGGTCGTGAAACTGCCCGCATGGTAGTTCGTCAGCCGCTGGAACTGGTCGACATGGTTGAGAAACTGGATCTGTACATCACCGTTAAAGGTGGTGGTATCTCTGGTCAGGCTGGTGCGATCCGTCACGGTATCACCCGCGCTCTGATGGAGTATGATGAGTCCCTGCGTGGCGAACTGCGTAAAGCTGGTTTCGTTACTCGTGATGCTCGTCAGGTTGAACGTAAGAAAGTCGGTCTGCGTAAAGCACGTCGTCGTCCTCAGTTCTCCAAACGTTAATTGTTTTCTGCTCACGCAGAACAATTTGCGAAAAAACCCGCTTCGGCGGGTTTTTTTATGGATAAAACGGTCGTTTTTCATGGCGAAGTCACCCATTCTTACCACTTTTTCAGCATTTCCAGAATCCCCTCACCACAACGTCGTCAAGATCTGGTAAACTATCATCCAATTTTCTGCCCAAATGCTGGTGATTGTTCGTTTTTTGTTTCTTTCATAAACGAGAATCTCTTCCCGCGAATGGGGTTTTTACATCTGGCTAGCCATGCGTGGCTGGTAGCAGTACAAAATTCTGAATATACCTGGAGGTTTTCATGGCTGTCGCTGCCAACAAACGTTCGGTAATGACGCTGTTTTCTGGTCCTACTGACATCTATAGCCACCAAGTCCGCATCGTGCTGGCAGAAAAAGGTGTTAGTTTTGAGATAGAACACGTGGAGAAGGATAACCCACCTCAGGATCTGATTGACCTCAACCCAAATCAAAGCGTACCGACGCTGGTGGATCGTGAGCTCACTCTGTGGGAATCCCGCATCATTATGGAATATCTGGATGAGCGTTTCCCACATCCGCCGTTAATGCCGGTTTATCCGGTGGCGCGTGGTGAAAGCCGTCTGTACATGCAACGTATCGAAAAAGACTGGTATTCGCTGATGAATACCATTCAGACCGGCACCGCCGCACAGGCTGATAACGCGCGTAAGCAGCTGCGTGAAGAGCTGCAGGCGATTGCGCCAGTCTTCACCCAGAAGCCTTATTTCCTGAGCGACGAGTTCAGCCTGGTAGACTGCTACCTTGCACCGCTGCTGTGGCGTTTACCGGTACTCGGCGTCGAAGTGATTGGTGCGGGTGCGAAGGAGCTCAAGGGCTATATGACTCGCGTATTTGAACGTGACTCCTTCCTGGCTTCCTTAACTGAACCCGAGCGTGAAATGCGACTCGGTCGAGGCTAACCGATGGATGTATCGCAGCTAACGCCGCGTCGCCCGTACCTGCTACGGGCGTTCTATGAGTGGCTGCTGGATAACCAGCTGACTCCGCATCTGGTCGTCGATGTCACTTTGCCGGACGTTATGGTTCCGATGGAGTATGCGCGCGACGGACAAATCGTTCTCAACATTGCTCCGCGTGCCGTCGGGAATCTGGAGCTGGCTAACGATGAAGTGCGCTTCAACGCCCGCTTTGGCGGCGTTCCGCGCAATGTCTCCGTACCGCTGGCTGCCGTACTGGCTATCTACGCGCGTGAAAACGGCGCAGGGACCATGTTCGAGCCGGAAACGGCTTACGATGAGGACGCCATCAGCCTGAATGATGACGAAGCATCGTTAAGCAACGAGAACGAAACGGTAATGTCAGTGATTGACGGCGATAAGCCGGATAATCACGAGGATGACCCTGATGATACGCCGCCGCCTCGCGGTGGGCGACCGGCGCTACGCGTCGTGAAGTAATCCTCCAGGCAGGGCCATCAGGCCCTGCTTTTTTTATATCATCCTGCGCCTGAATCCAGCGGTCTCACGCATCGTCAGCCGTCGTTATGCCCTGGCTGTCGTTAACTTCACCCGCCAGATGTTCCTATGATATGATGAATCTGCTGTCACATTTGTCACTCTTCGCTACCTATGGACACTATGAAAGCATCGGATACGCACGCTGAAAGTACTGCTGATAACGTCGGACGCTCGCTGCGTAGCCGGCCGCTGACGCGTAAAAAACTGTCCGAAATGGTCGAAGAAGAGCTGGAGCAAATGATTCGCCGGCGCGAGTTTGCCGAAGGCGAGCAGCTCCCCTCAGAGCGGGAGCTGATGACATTTTTCAACGTCGGCCGCCCGTCGGTACGTGAAGCGCTGGCGGCGCTAAAGCGTAAAGGTCTGGTGCAGATTAGCAACGGTGAACGAGCCCGCGTTTCGCGACCTTCTGCTGATACCATCATCGGAGAGCTCTCCGGTATGGCGAAAGATTTCCTCTCCCATCCCGGCGGAATCGCGCATTTCGAGCAGCTGCGTCTGTTTTTTGAATCCAGCCTGGTTCGCTACGCGGCTGAGCATGCCAGCGATGAACAGCTTGAAAAGCTGGTGCAGGCTCTTGAGATCAACAGCCAGTCGCTGGATAACAATACGCTGTTTATCCGTTCAGACGTTGAGTTCCATCGCGTGCTGGCGGAAATTCCCGGCAATCCGATTTTTATGGCCATTCACGTTGCGCTCCTGGACTGGCTCATCGCCGCGCGTCCTAAGGTCCCTGAAGGGGAACTTTATGAGCATAATAATTTAAGCTATCAACAGCATATCGATATCGTTGCCGCCATTCGGCGCCGCGATCCGGATGAAGCCGATCGCGCTCTGCAAACCCACCTCAACAGCGTCTCCGCCACCTGGCACGCCTTCGGCAAGAAAAAGAAGTCGCGTAAATCCGTCTAAGGATCCTCAGGATCGTTTAGTGAAGCAGATCGCATAATAAGCGTTTGGTATGAGGCTGCTGCTTATTCGTTCTGGTATAACAGGTATAAAGGTACATAGTTAATCACAACAAATAACGCGACGAGGTCTCTATGGCGGTGAATTTACGTGGGGTAATGGCGGCGCTGCTGACGCCGTTTGACGGGCAGCAAAAGCTGGATCAAGACAGCCTGCGGCGGCTGGTGCGTTTTAATCTCAATCAGGGGATCGACGGGCTCTACGTCGGCGGTTCTACCGGCGAGGCGTTCGTGCAGACCAGCGCTGAGCGCCAGCAGGTGCTGGAAATTGTGGCTGAAGAAGCGCAGGGGAAGATGACGCTGATTGCCCACGTCGGCTGCGTCAGCACTCTGGAAAGCCAGCAGCTTGCGCAGGCTGCCGAAGGTTACGGCTACGATGCGGTGTCCGCGGTGACGCCGTTCTACTATCCGTTCAGCTTTGAAGAACACTGCGCTCACTATCAGGCGATTATTGATTCTGCTAATGGCCTGCCGATGGTGGTCTATAACATCCCGGTGCTCAGCGGCGTGAAGCTGACGCTCGATCAGATAGGCACCCTGGTGACGCTCCCGGGCGTGGGCGCGCTGAAGCAGACTTCCGGCGATCTTTACCAGATGGAGCAAATCCGCCGGTCGCATCCGGATTTGGTACTGTACAACGGCTTTGACGAAATCTTTGCCTCCGGGCTGGTGGCCGGCGCAGACGGCGGGATCGGCAGCACCTACAACATTATGGGCTGGCGCTATAAGGGGATCGTTAAAGCGCTTCAGTCCGGCGATATCGCACAGGCGCAGAGGCTTCAGGCTGAATGTAATAAGGTCATCGACCTGCTGATCAAAACCGGCGTATTCCGCGGGCTTAAAACCGTTCTTCACTATATGGACGTCGTTGCTGAACCGCTGTGCCGTAGGCCATTCGCGCCGGTCGATGAAAAATTCCTGCCGGAGCTTAAGGCGCTGGCGCAGCAGCTGCAGCAAGAGAGGCAGCATCTGGGTTGAGGATAGCCTCCGCGCTATGAGAGTGGAGCAACGCCCGGAGAGCGGCAGCAGCGCTTCCGCCCGGGCGATAACATTGATATGCCAGATGGGTGATAGCGGCATCTGGCATGAGAAACCAAGCGTGGGTCTGACCCATCGCGGGAGAGTAAAATGAGCACAACGACCCAGAACATCCCGTGGTATCGCCATCTCAACCGGGCGCAGTGGCGGGCTTTCTCCGCCGCCTGGCTGGGGTATTTGCTTGATGGTTTTGATTTTGTATTAATCGCCCTGGTGTTGACGGAAATCCAGGGAGACTTTGGCCTGACCACCGTTGAGGCGGCGAGTCTTATCTCTGCGGCCTTCATCTCGCGCTGGTTTGGCGGGCTGATGCTCGGGGCGATGGGCGATCGCTATGGACGGCGGCTGGCGATGGTCAGCAGCATTATTCTTTTTTCGGTGGGCATCCTGGCCTGCGGCTTTGCGTCGGGCTACACCACCCTGTTTATCGCCCGGCTGGTGATCGGCATGGGGATGGCGGGGGAGTATGGTTCCAGCGCTACCTACGTTATTGAAAGCTGGCCTAAAAAGCTGCGCAATAAGGCCAGCGGATTCTTGATCTCCGGCTTCTCCGTAGGGGCCGTCGTTGCTGCACAGGTCTATAGCCTGGTGGTTCCCGTTTGGGGATGGCGAGCGCTATTTTTCATCGGTATCGTACCGATTGTTTTTGCGCTGTGGCTGCGAAAAAACATCCCGGAAGCGGAAGACTGGCAGCAGAAGCATGCCGGAAAAACGCCGGTGCTCACGATGGTCGATATTCTGTACTGCGGAAAACACCGGGTGATAAATATTTTCCTGACCCTCGCTGCGGCAACGGCGCTGTGGTTCTGCTTCGCGGGTGAGCTGCAAAATGCCGGAATAGTGGTGCTCCTGGGGCTGCTGTGCGCGGCTATATTTATCAGCTTTATGGTGCAAAGTAGCGGCAACCGCTGGCCGACCGGCGTAACGCTGATGGTCGTTGTGCTGTTTGCCTTCCTGTATTCATGGCCCATTCAGGCGCTTCTGCCAACCTATCTCAAGACGGATCTGGCGTACGATCATACTACCGTCGCACAGGTGCTGTTTTTTAGCGGCTTTGGCGCCGCGGTTGGCTGCTGCGTCGGCGGCTTTCTCGGCGACTGGCTGGGCACGCGAAAAGCCTATGTTTACAGCCTGCTTGCGTCACAGCTCCTCATTATTCCCGTCTTTGCTATCGGTGGCACAAACGTCTGGGTCCTTGGCCTGCTACTGTTTTTCCAGCAGATGCTGGGGCAGGGGATCTCCGGGATCCTGCCGAAGCTGATTGGCGGCTACTTCGATACCGACAAGCGTGCGGCCGGATTAGGTTTTACCTACAACGTGGGGGCGCTGGGTGGAGCGATTGCCCCGGTGCTTGGCGCCCTGATCGCGCAGCGAATGGATCTCGGCACGACCCTGGGATCGCTTTCCTTCGGCCTGACCTTCGTCGTGATCCTGCTGATTGGCCTGGATATGCCCTCCCGCGTTCAGCGCTGGATCCGTCCCGAAGCCTTGCGGACCCACGACGCGATTGACGGTCTGCCGTTCAGCGGCGCCGCGGCGTCGGGTGCGCGCAAACGTGGCCTAATGAAAATCCGCTAACCTGTGCCCGGCGGCATGCCGGGCGATTGTCTTTGCCAGGGAGTCATCATGTCTTTGCTTGAACTACTCGATACCCGCATCAGCGCCAACGGTGGATTAATTGTTTCCTGTCAGCCGGTTCCCGGCAGCCCGCTGGATACGCCGCCCATCGTTGCCGCTATGGCGCTCGCCGCTGAACGAGCCGGGGCGGTAGCGTTACGTATTGAAGGCGTGGAGAACCTCCGCGCGACCCGGGCTACGGTGACGATACCGATTATCGGCATCCTCAAACGCGACCTGACGGATTCGGCGGTGCGCATCACGCCGTTTCTCGAGGACGTGGACGCCCTGGCGCTGGCTGGGGCGGATATCATCGCCGTTGACGGCACCGACCGCCCGCGGCCGGTGCCGGTAGCGACGCTGCTGGCGAGGATCCATCAGCGTAATAAGCTGGCGATGACAGACTGCTCATCTCCTGAAGATGGCCTCTCCTGCCGGCGGCTGGGGGCGGAGATTATTGGTACCACGCTGTCGGGCTACACCGGCGGGGAAACGCCGCAGGAGCCGGATCTCGCGCTGGTCCGCGCCCTGCACGCGGCGGACTGTCGGGTGATTGCGGAAGGGCGCTACAACACGCCGGAGCAGGCAGGGGAGGCGATGCGTAGCGGCGCGTGGGCGGTTACCGTTGGCTCGGCGATTACCCGTCTGGAGCATATCTGTGAATGGTATAACGCGGTGCTGAAAAAGGCGGCACCATGAGCACGCTGGCGATAGATATCGGCGGGACGAAGCTGGCTGCGGGGCTGGTGGGCGATGAGCTTGCGCTGCTGGAGCGCCGTGAACTGCCCACTCCGGCCAGCCGAACGGCGGCGGCGCTAGCCGCTGCCTTAGAAGAGCTCGTTGCTCCGCTGGTCGCGCGCGCAGAGCGTTTTGCCGTGGCCTCAACCGGTATCATCCGGCACGGCGCCTTAACCGCCATCAACCCGGCTAATCTTGGCGGCCTGGCGTATTTTCCTCTGGTTGAGTGTCTGTCCACGCTCACCGGGCTACCCGGCATCGCGCTCAACGATGCTCAGGCGGCGGCATGGGCGGAGTATCAGGTGCTGCCGGAGAAAGTGGGTGAGATGCTCTTCTTAACCGTGTCGACGGGGGTCGGCGGCGGAGTGGTTAGTCGCGGCAGGCTGCATACCGGAAGCGGTGGCCTGGCCGGGCATTGTGGCCATACGCTGGCGGATCCCCACGGCCCGCGCTGCGGCTGCGGGCGTACAGGCTGCGTGGAAGCGGTCGCCTCAGGGCGCGGTATTGCGGCAGCCGCAGAGGGCGAGCTGAGCGGGCTGGACGCGAAAGCTATCTTTAGCCGTGCGGCACAGGGGAACCCGCAGGCGGAGCGGCTTATCCGGCGCTCGGCACAAGCGCTGGCGCGGCTGATTGCCGACCTGAAAGCCGTTACCGACTGTCAGCTCGTGGTGGTTGGCGGCAGCGTGGGTCTTGCCGGCGGCTATCTGCTTCTGGTTAACGACTATCTGTTACAGGAACCCGCGGTCTATCATGTCCCGCTGCGGGAAGCTTACTACCGGCACGATGCGGGCCTGCTGGGCGCGGCATTATGGGGACAGGGAGATAACCAATGATTTTGGGCAATGTTCAGCAGCCATTCGCTGCCGGCCTTCCGCCGGCGCTGGCGCAGGCAATTCTTCTGGCGCAGGCTCACGACCTGCAAAGCATCGCGCCGGGGCGCTACGAGCTGCAGGGTGACAGCGTATTTATGAACGTGATGCGGTTCAGTAGCGGGGCGCCGGCAGAGAAAAAGGCGGAGCTGCATACGCGGTTTATTGATATCCAGATCCTGCTGGCGGGGGAAGAGCGGATATTTTTCGGCGTAGCGGGAGCCGCTCGCGAGTGCGAAGACGCGCACGACGAGGATGATTATCAGCTGTGTCGAAGCATTGACGGCGAACAGGTATTGACCCTGCAGGCCGGTATGTTTGCGGTATTCATGCCCGATGAACCGCATAAACCGGGCTGCATGGTGACGCAGGCCGCTGAGATTAAAAAGGTGGTGATTAAAGTTAGCGCCAGCCTGCTGGCGAAATAGAAAAAGCCCGATGGCGACAAACCATCGGGCTTTTTTTGGCGACCCGGATAAGCAGCTATCCGGGCCCTGGCGTTACACTTCCAGGTAGTTGAGGATCCCGTCAGCCGCTTTGCGACCTTCGGCAATCGCCGTCACCACCAGGTCAGAACCGCGCACGATATCGCCGCCGGCGAAGATCTTCGGGTTGCTGGTCTGGAACGCGTTTTCGTTACCTTCAGGGGCAATAATACGCCCCTGTGAGTCGAGCTCAACGCTGTGTTTCGCCAGCCATTCCATGCTGTGCGGACGGAAGCCAAACGCCATAACTACCGCATCGACCGGAATGACGTGCTCGGAGCCGGCAACGATTTCGGCCCGACGGCGGCCCTTCGCATCCGGCTGGCCCATCTCGGTGCGCGCCATCTTCACGCCGCACACTTTACCGTTGGCATTCACCTCAACGCCCAGCGGCTGAACGTTGAACTGGAACTCCACGCCCTCTTCACGCGCGTTTTTCACTTCGCGTTTCGAGCCCGGCATGTTCTCTTCGTCACGGCGGTAGGCGCAGATAACGTGAGTAGCGCCCTGGCGGATAGAAGTACGCACGCAGTCCATCGCGGTGTCGCCACCGCCGAGAACCACGACGCGCTTGCCTTCCATGCTGACGTACGGCTCGTCCGGCGTTTCGCCAAAGCCCATCGTCTGCTTGGTGTTGGCGATCAGGAACGGCAGCGCATCATACACGCCGTTCGCATCTTCGTTTTCCAGCCCGCCGCGCATCGACTGATAGGTACCGACGCCGAGGAACACGGCATCGTACTCTTTCAGCAGATCGTCGAGCTGAACGTCACGGCCCACTTCAACGTTGAGTTTGAACTCAATCCCCATGCCGGTGAAAATTTCCCGGCGGCGGGTCATGACCTCTTTTTCCAGCTTAAATGCCGGAATGCCGAAGGTCAGCAGGCCGCCGATTTCCGGATGGCGGTCGAACACCACCGCCTTCACGCCGTTGCGGGTCAGGACGTCAGCACAGGCGAGGCCCGCCGGGCCCGCGCCAATGATGGCGACCGTTTTGCCGACCGGCTTGACGCCGGAAAGGTCGGGACGCCAGCCCATCTCGAACGCTTTATCGTTGATATAGCGCTCGATATTGCCGATGGTCACGGCGCCAAACTCATCGTTCAGCGTACAGGAACCTTCACACAGACGGTCCTGCGGGCACACGCGGCCGCACACTTCCGGCAGGGTGTTGGTTTGATGCGACAGCTCAGCCGCTTCAAAAATACGACCTTCATTGGCCAGCTTCAGCCAGTTAGGGATGTAGTTGTGAACCGGGCACTTCCATTCACAGTACGGGTTGCCGCAGGAGAGGCAGCGGTCTGCCTGCGCCTTAGCCTGGCCCTCTGAAAACGGCTCGTAAATCTCAACAAATTCAATTTTGCGGATCTTCAGCGGCTTCTTTGGCGGATCAACGCGCTGTAAGTCGATAAACTGGTATACGTTCTGGCTCATCTGAATTCCTTACTGCGCCTGCACACGCAGCTCTGCTGCGCTACGACTACGGTGACCCAACAGTGCTTTAACATCGCTGGACTTTGGTTTAACCAGCGCGAATTTCGCCGAGAAGGCCGGCCAGTTGGCCAGGATCTCTTCTCCGCGCGACGAGCCGGTCAGCTGCACGTGTTCGGTAATCAAACCGCGCAAATGCTCCTCGTGGATAGCCAGAGAGTCAACGTCCAGCACTTCCACCAGCTCCGGGTTCACGCGTTTGCGGAAGTCGCCGGCTTCATCCAGCACGTAGGCGAAGCCGCCGGTCATCCCTGCGCCAAAGTTGACGCCGGTTTTACCGATCACGCAGACGATGCCGCCGGTCATATATTCGCAGCCGTTATCGCCAATGCCTTCAACGACGGTGATGGCACCGGAGTTACGCACCGCAAAACGTTCACCTGCGCGACCCGCCGCGTACAGACGACCGCCGGTCGCACCGTACAGGCAGGTATTGCCGATGATGCTCGCCTCGTGGCTGCGGAAGGCGGAGCCCACCGGAGGACGAATCGCGAGCAGGCCGCCGGCCATACCTTTACCGACGTAGTCGTTCGCATCACCGGTCAGGTGCAGCTCCACGCCGCCGGCGTTCCACACGCCGAAGCTCTGGCCCGCGGTACCGCTGAAGTGGGCGGTAATCGGGTCGGCAGCCAGCCCCTGGTCGCCGTGAGTCTGGGCAATATAGCCGGACAGCGAGGCGCCAACGGAGCGGTCGGTGTTGCGGATATCAAACCAGAACGTTTTGCTCTGCTTGCCGTCAACGAACGGTTTTGCCTGCTGCAGCAGCTGCGCGTTCAGCACGCCGTTATCGAACGGCGGGTTGTTCTCGGTGCAGTACAGCGCTTTGCCTGCATGCGGCTCGGCGGTCTCCAGCAGTTTTGACAGATCCAGCTTCTGCTGCTTCGCGGTAAAGCCGTCCAGCACCTTCAGCAGATCGGTACGACCGATCAGATCCACCAGACGCTTCACGCCCAGCTGGGCCATCAGCTCGCGGGTTTCGCGGGCGATGAATTCAAAGTAGTTGGTCACTTTGAACGGCAGGCCGTGGTAGTGGTTCTTACGCAGTTTGTCATCCTGGGTTGCTACGCCGGTTGCGCAGTTGTTCAGGTGGCAAATTCGCAGATATTTACAGCCCAGAGCCACCATCGGGCCGGTACCGAAGCCGAAGCTTTCCGCGCCGAGGATCGCCGCTTTGATGATGTCGAGGCCGGTTTTCAGGCCGCCGTCCACCTGCAGGCGAATCTTATGCCGCAGGCCGTTGGCCACCAGCGCCTGCTGGGTTTCCACCAGGCCGAGCTCCCACGGACATCCCGCATACTTCACCGAGGAGAGCGGGCTGGCGCCGGTGCCGCCGTCATAGCCGGCGATAGTGATAAGGTCGGCATAGGCTTTCGCCACGCCGGTGGCAATGGTGCCAACGCCCGGCTCGGAGACCAGCTTCACGGAAATCATCGCTTTCGGATTGACCTGTTTCAGGTCAAAAATCAGCTGCGCCAGATCTTCGATCGAGTAGATATCGTGATGCGGCGGCGGTGAAATCAGCGTCACGCCCGGTACCGAGTAGCGCAGTTTGGCAATGTACGGGGTGACTTTATCGCCCGGCAGCTGGCCACCTTCGCCCGGTTTGGCGCCCTGAGCGACTTTAATCTGAATAACGTCGGCGTTAACCAGGTAAGCCGGGGTGACGCCGAAGCGGCCGGAGGCAACCTGCTTGATGCGCGACACTTTGTTGGTGCCGTAGCGCGCCGGGTCTTCGCCGCCTTCGCCGGAGTTGGAGAAGCCGCCGATGCTGTTCATCGCTTCCGCCAACGATTCATGCGCTTCCGGGCTTAATGCGCCGATAGACATGGCCGCGGTATCGAAGCGTTTGTACAGCTCTTTTGCCGACTCAACGTGGGCGATATCGATCGCTTCGTCGCCAGGATTCAGCGCCAGCAGATCGCGCAGCGTAGCGGCCGGGCGCTCGTTGACCAGCTGAGAATACTGCTGGTAATCGCGGTATTCACCGCTCTGAACCGCCTGCTGCAGGGTGCGTACGACGTCCGGGTTATAGGCGTGATATTCGCCGCCGTGAACGTATTTCAGCAGACCGCCCTGGTCCAGCGGTTTGCGGACCAGCCAGGCGCGTTTCGACAGGTTCAGCAGGTCCTGCTGGAAGTCGTCGAAGCCTGCGCCGCCGATGCGGCTGACTACGCCGAGGAAGCAGAGGTCGGAAACGTCGCGATGCAGGCCAACGGCTTCAAACAGCTTCGAGCAGCGATAGGACGCGATGGTCGAAATACCCATCTTCGACATGATCTTGTACAGACCTTTGTTGATGCCGTTACGGTAGTTCAGCATCACCGTGCGGTAATCTTTATCGATGGTTTTGCTATCGACCAGTCTTGCCAGGGTTTCATAGGCCAGATAGGGGTAGATAGCCGTTGCGCCGAAGCCCAGCAGGACCGCGAAGTGGTGCGGGTCGCGGGCGCTGGCGGTTTCAACAATGATGTTGGCATCGCAGCGCAGGCTCTTATCGACCAGACGAGTCTGGATAGCACCGACCGCCATTGGCGCCGGTACCGGCAGGCGATCTTTCGCAATGTTGCGATCCGACAGCACCAGCAGCACGGTACCGTTGCGCACCATCTGCTCCGCTTTGTCGCACAGCGCCTTCACCGTCTCGGCCAGGGTTGTTTCCGCGGCGTTGAAGGTGATGTCCAGGGTATCGGCGCGATAGTGCTCCTCTTCCATGGTGGTCAGCTGTTTGAAATCAGAGTACAGCAGGATCGGCGATTTGAAGCTCAGGCGATGCGCCTGGCCTTCCGCTTCGCAGAAGACGTTCATTTCGCGGCCAATGCTGGTGGCCAGAGACATCACGTGCGCTTCACGCAGCGGGTCGATCGGCGGGTTGGTCACCTGCGCGAACTGCTGGCGGAAGTAGTCGTAAATAATACGCGGCTGGCTGGAGAGCACGGCAAACGGCGTGTCGTCGCCCATGGAGCCGACGGCTTCCTGGCCGTTCTCGCCCAGCACGCGCAGCACGGAATCCAGCTCTTCAGCGCTGTAGTTAAACTGTTTCTGATAGCTGGCGAGCGTATCGTCATCCAGCTGGCGGCTGCCAACGTCTTCGTCAGGCAGGTCTTCGAACGGTACCAGGCGACGAACGTTTTTCTCCATCCACTCTTTGTAAGGGTGGCGGCTTTTCAGGTCGTCGTCGGTCTCTGCTGAGTGCAGAATGCGGCCGCCGCGGGTATCGATAACCATCAGTTCGCCTGGACCAACGCGGCCTTTTTCAACCACTTCGTCAGGCTGATAATCCCAGATGCCCACTTCGGAGGCGCAGGTGATCAGCTTGTCTTTGGTGATGACGTAGCGCGCCGGACGCAGACCGTTACGGTCGAGGTTACAGGCAGCGTAGCGCCCATCGGACATGACGATGCCCGCCGGGCCGTCCCACGGCTCCATATGCATGGAGTTAAAGTCGAAGAACGCGCGCAGCTCCGGATCCATATCCGGGTTGTTCTGCCAGGCCGGCGGAACGAGCAGGCGCATGGCGCGAACGATATCCATCCCGCCTGCCAGCAGCAGTTCCAGCATGTTATCCATAGAGCTGGAGTCCGAGCCCGTTTCGTTGACGAACGGTGCGGCATCGTGCAGATCGGGGATCAGCGGGGTCTGGAACTTATAGGTACGCGCGCGCGCCCACTGGCGGTTGCCGGTGATGGTGTTGATTTCGCCGTTGTGCGCCAGGTAGCGGAACGGCTGTGCCAGCGGCCAGCGCGGCACGGTGTTGGTGGAGAAGCGCTGGTGGAACAGGCAGATTGCCGACTCCAGACGCAGGTCCGCAAGGTCCAGGTAGAAGCGCGGCAAATCCGCCGGCATACACAGACCTTTATAGATATTCACCAGGTTCGACAGGCTGCAAACGTAAAAATCTTTATCATCCTGCAGGCGTTTTTCAAGGCGACGACGCGCGATGAACAGGCGACGTTCCATATCACGCGGGCGCCAGCCTGCCGGTGCGTTAACAAAAATTTGTTCAATACGGGGCAGCGAGGAGAGGGCGATTTCACCGAGAACCCCTTCGTTAGTTGGCACTTCGCGCCAGCCGACGATAGACAGGGTTTCACGTTGCAGTTCTTCTTCAACGATGCGGCGTGAGGCAGCAGCCAGTTCAGGATCTTTATTAAGGAACAGCATCCCAACGGCGTAATTTTTGGCTAAACGCCAGCCGCGTTCTTCCGCAACGATACGGAAGAAACGATCGGGTTTTTGCAGCAGCAAGCCACAACCGTCGCCGGTTTTACCGTCGGCGAGGATCGCGCCGCGGTGCTGCATTCGGGCCAGTGCGTGTATAGCGGTACGCACTACCTTGTGGCTAGGTTCGCCTTCTATGTGGGCGATCAGGCCGAAACCACAGTTATCCCTCTCAAGGGATTTATCGTACAACATATCAGTGAACCTCCCCAGGCTCTACGGGACACCCTCCGATACCGATTGCGCACGGGCACAGAAAGAGCATGGCGACGGGGTTTGCACCTCGCATTCGCCCTCTTTAAATCCTTTTCGCATCGGTACGCAAGTTTGAGGACTTGCTGTAAGAGGGAATCTCAATTACTGCATAAATATGATGAGCAGAGAGCTCATCCAGAAAGCTTCCAGCGGATTCCCAACTTATCGGGAATCCACACTTACGTCAAATGGCAATCTTATTTATACAAAAATGTGCTATGAGGTGTTTAATGTTATGATTATTAAAGATATTAACGGGTTTTTAACGCTATTGAAACGTGCCGGAAAGCGTAATCTAGTGTGATCTGTCTCACTATATCGATAGCGTAACATTATCGATCTGTGCTGAAGTGTCTTTTTATTGCAGAACATTTAGCTGCTTATTGTCTCTGAGGCCAGAAATAACACTGTTTTTAACCCTGGCGAAGATAATGGCAAACCAGAGGCTAAGTATAAGGAAAAGTCATCATAGAAATCGTGAATGAAATTGCAGTTATATTGAGTGGTTATGCAATGAGGTGAGCGGTCACTCTGACGATTGATCCAGGTCATCGCCGTAGGTGACTAAAAATGGCAGGCTTGGCCCCTTTCTTCAGGCCGGTCTATCAGATTATGCAGTTACAAAAATTAGTCAATATGTTTGGTGGGGATCTTATGCGTCGCTATGGCGAAAAGGTTCATAAACTGACGCTGCATGGCGGATTTAGCTGCCCAAATCGTGATGGCACCCTTGGCCGGGGCGGCTGCACGTTCTGCAACGTGGCCTCTTTTGCCGACGAAGAGCAGCAGCACCGCTCGATTACCGAGCAGCTGGCGCTTCAGGCGCAGCGGGTGAACCGCGCGAAGCGCTATCTGGCCTATTTTCAGGCCTACACCAGCACCTTCGCCGAAGTGCAGGTGCTGCGCGCGATGTACCAGCAGGCGGTGAGCCAGGCCAATATTGTCGGGCTCTGCGTTGGCACCCGTCCGGACTGTGTCCCCGAAGCGGTGCTGGACCTGCTGTCGGAGTACCGGGAGCAGGGCTACGAAGTCTGGCTGGAGCTGGGGCTGCAAACGGCGCACGATAAAACGCTGCATCGCATTAACCGCGGCCATGATTTTGCCTGCTATCAGCGCACGACCCGGCTGGCGAGAGCGCGCGGGCTGAAGGTGTGCGCGCATTTGATTGTCGGGCTGCCGGGCGAAGGGCCGGGACACTGCCTGCAAACGCTGGAGCAGGTGGTCGGGACCGGCGTGGACGGCATCAAGCTGCATCCGCTGCATATCGTCACCGGCAGCACTATGGCGAAAGCCTGGCAGGCCGGGCGCCTTAACGGCATTGAGCTGGATGACTATACCGTCACCGCCGGAGAGATGATTCGACATACGCCGCCGGAGGTGATTTATCACCGAATCTCGGCCAGCGCCCGCCGTCCCACTCTGCTGGCACCGCTGTGGTGCGAAAATCGCTGGACCGGGATGGTTGAACTGGACCGCTATCTGAACCAGCACGGCGTGCAGGGTTCGGCCCTGGGACGCGCGTGGAGCCCGACCGCCGCATAGTCCGTGAATAGCGCAGCGTCGCGGATAGTTCAGCAGCGGCCCGCGCTGCGGCGGCCTGAAGTATGAAGAGGATCGGCATTTTTCGCACAACTTACGGCGCCTCGCTCAGAATTGGGTATTATTGTGCACAGTTGTGGCGAAGGAATCCCTTATGAAGCAAATTCGTATGCTGGCGCAGTACTATGTTGACCTGATGATGAAGCTGGGTCTGGTGCGTTTTTCCATGCTGTTAGCCCTGGCCCTGGTGGTGCTGGCGATTGTGGTGCAGATGGCCGTTACGATGGTGCTGCACGGCCAGGTTGAAAGCATCGATGTGATCCGCTCTATCTTCTTTGGCCTGCTGATTACCCCGTGGGCGGTCTACTTTCTGTCGGTGGTGGTTGAGCAGCTTGAGGAGTCGCGACAGCGCCTCTCGAGGTTGGTGGAGAAGCTGGAGGAGATGCGCGAGCGGGATCTGAAGCTCAACGTGCAGCTCAAAGACAACATCGCCCAGCTCAATCAGGAGATTGGCGAGCGCGAGAAGGCGGAAGCCGAGCGCGAAACCACGCTGGAACAGCTAAAGATTGAGATGAAGGAACGTGAAGAGACGCAGATTCAGCTTGAGCAGCAGTCCTCCTTCCTGCGCTCATTCCTCGACGCCTCGCCGGACCTTGTTTTCTATCGCAATGAAGATAAAGAGTTTTCCGGCTGTAACCGGGCGATGGAGCTGCTGACGGGTAAAAGCGAGAAGCAGCTTATTCACCTCAAGCCGCAGGATGTCTATAACGAGGAAGCTGCGGAGAAAGTGCTGGAAACGGATGAAAAGGTATTCCGACATAACGTCTCTCTGACCTATGAGCAGTGGCTGGATTACCCGGACGGGCGCAAAGCCTGCTTTGAAATCCGCAAGGTTCCCTACTACGATCGCGTCGGTAAACGCCGTGGCCTGATGGGCTTCGGTCGCGATATTACCGAACGTAAGCGCTATCAGGACGCTCTGGAGCGCGCCAGCCGCGATAAGACGACCTTTATCTCCACCATCAGCCACGAGCTGCGTACGCCGCTTAACGGCATCGTGGGCCTCAGCCGCATCCTGCTGGATACCGAACTTACCGGCGAGCAGGAAAAATACCTGAAAACGATCCACGTATCGGCGGTGACGTTGGGTAACATCTTCAACGATATTATCGATATGGATAAGATGGAGCGGCGTAAGGTCCAGCTCGATAATCAGCCGGTGGACTTCACCAGCTTCCTTGCCGACCTCGAAAACCTCTCCGGCCTGCAGGCGCAGCAGAAAGGGCTGCGCTTCGTGATGGATCCGACGCTGCCGCTGCCGCATAAGGTCGTCACCGACGGTACGCGCCTGCGGCAGATCCTGTGGAACCTCATCAGCAACGCGGTCAAATTTACCCCTCAGGGCGGCAACGTGACCGTCCGTATTCGCTACGATGAGGGCAATATTCTGCATTTTGAGGTCGAGGATTCCGGTATCGGTATTCCGCAGGCGGAGCAGGATAAAATCTTCGCCATGTACTATCAGGTTAAGGATAGCCACGGCGGGAAACCTGCCACCGGCACCGGAATTGGCCTGGCGGTGTCGCGCCGGCTGGCACGCAATATGGGCGGCGATATTAACGTCGCCAGCCAGCCGGGCCAGGGCGCAACCTTTACCTTAACGGTGCATGCGCCGGCGGTAGCGGAGGAGGTTGAAGACACGCTGGCGGAAGATGAAATGCCGCTCCCGGCGCTGAACGTGCTGCTGGTAGAGGATATTGAGCTTAACGTGATTGTCGCCCGCTCGGTGCTGGAAAAACTGGGCAATAGCGTTGATGTGGCGATGACCGGTAAAGCCGCGCTGGAGATGTTCGAACCCGGTGAATATGACCTGGTGCTGCTGGATATTCAGCTACCGGATATGACCGGCCTCGATATCTCACGCCACCTGAAGCAGCGCTTTGCCGCCGACGAGCTGCCGCCGCTGGTGGCGCTCACGGCCAACGTTCTGAAGGACAAAAAAGAGTACCTGAATGCCGGTATGGATGATGTGCTGAGTAAGCCGCTGTCGGTCCCGGCGCTCACCGCCATCATCAAAAAGTTCTGGGATTCGCCGGAAGATGACGAAGAAGAGGCACCGGCCGTGGATGAGGCTAAATCGGCCTCGGTGCTGGATATTCCGATGCTGGAGCAGTATATCGAGCTGGTGGGGCCGAAGCTTATCAGCGACGGTCTGGCGGTTTTCGAGAAGATGATGCCGGGGTATCTGGCGGTGCTGGAGTCCAACCTTACCGCCCGCGACCAGAAAGGGATCGTCGATGAAGGCCATAAGATTAAGGGCGCCGCGGGCTCTATCGGCCTGCGCCACATTCAGCAGCTTGGACAGCAGATTCAGACGCCGGACCTGCCCGCGTGGTCAGATAACGTTGGTGAATGGGTTGAAGAGATGAAATCGGAGTGGCAGAACGATGTGGCGGTGCTGAAGGCGTGGGTTGCGGCGGCACATAAAAAATGACCCCGGATAAACCGGGGTGCGCGAACACTGCGCCAACACCAGGGAACCGGTCGTTGCGCCACAATTTTTAGAGATATTTTTTACACGGCGCAACCTGAGGATTTGGTTTGCTCGCTGATCAAGATAGCAAACCTTAAATTATTTGTTACATGAATCAGTCAAATATGTGAAGCAATACGGGTAAATCAAAATTTTTGACTGGTTTCAGCGAATTTGCACTAAGGAGCAGGGGTGATGAAAAAGATTGGCGTCGTATTAAGCGGCTGCGGTGTCTATGACGGCACCGAGATTCATGAGGCGGTTATTACGCTGCTGGCGATTGCTCGCGGCGGCGCCCAGGCGGTGTGCTTTGCCCCTGATAAGGCGCAAACGGATGTGATCAACCATCTGACCGGCGAGCTCCTGCCGGAAAGCCGCAACGTGCTGATTGAAGCCGCGCGCATCGCCCGCGGTGAGATCCAGCCTCTGTCCGACGCCCGGGCCGATGATCTGGATGCGCTGATTGTCCCCGGTGGATTTGGCGCCGCGAAAAACCTCAGCAGCTTCGCCTCCCGGGGCAGCGAATGCGTCGTCGACGGCGAGCTGAAGGCGCTGACGCAGGCTATGCATCGGGCCGGTAAGCCGCTGGGCTTTATCTGCATCGCGCCGGCGCTGCTGCCAAAAATCTTACCCGCCCCGCTGCGGGTCACCATTGGCACCGATCTGGACACCGCCGAAGCGCTGGAGGATATGGGGGCCGAGCATGTGCCCTGTCCGGTCGATGACATTGTGGTGGATGAAGAGAATAAAGTCGTGACCACTCCGGCCTATATGCTGGCGCAAAATATCGCCGAAGCGGCGAGCGGGATTGAGAAGCTGGTGGCGCGCGTGCTGGTTCTCACGGCATGAAGACCCGCTTTTCGCCGCTGCGAACGGTAAAGCGTGGGCTGCTGCGGGTGCTGCTGGTGGCCGCCGCCTTCTGGGGCGGCGGCATTGCGCTGTTTAGCGTGCTGCCGGTGCCCTTTTCGGCGGTGATGCTGGAGCGGCAGGTCGGCGCCTGGCTGAGCGGCAATTTTCATTATGTCGCCCACTCTGATTGGGTGGGGATGGATGAGATATCGCCGTGGATGGGGCTGGCGGTGATGGCGGCTGAGGACCAAAAGTTCCCCGACCATTGGGGCTTTGACGTTCCGGCGATAGAAAAGGCGCTGGCGCACAATGAGCGTAACGAAAACCGCGTGCGCGGCGCCTCGACCCTGTCGCAGCAAACGGCCAAAAACCTGTTTTTATGGGATGGTCGCAGCTGGCTGCGTAAGGGGCTGGAGGCCGGTCTGACGGTCGGGATTGAAACGGTATGGAGTAAAAAACGCATCCTCACCGTTTATCTGAATATCGCCGAGTTTGGCGAGGGGACGTTTGGCGTTGAAGCCGCGTCGCAGCGCTACTTCCATAAGCCTGCGAGCAGGTTAACGCCGGCGGAAGCGGCCCTGCTGGCCGCCGTATTGCCTAATCCGATTCGCTTTCGCGCGGACGCGCCGTCGGGCTATGTCCGCAGTCGACAGGCGTGGATTTTACGCCAGATGCGTCAGCTCGGCGGGGAAGGGTTTATGCGGGAGAACAGGCTGTATTAATACGGTCGGTGGGTGTGTTACCCCGGTAAGCATCGAGCGACCGGGGGAATGACGCCGGCGCTAGTCTTCGTCAAAACCGGCGTTAAACAGCGCAATAACCGCGGCCAGCGCTTCGACTTCCTGCGGACCGCTGGCCTCAATTTCAATTTGCCGACCCTTCGCGGAGTCGAGCATCAGCAGAGCAATCACGCTATTGGCTTCCGCCTCCGTGCCCTCATCGTTGCGCAGCAGCACTTCGGCATCGAAATTTTGCATTAGCTCGAACAGCTTCATCGCCGGGCGCGCGTGCATGCCCAACTTGTTAGTGATCTCAACGCTCTGCTTTACGGTCATGATTTGCGTTTTTCCAGCGTCCGGTGACGCGACTGCACGTTCTTACCGCGCGAGCGGAAGTAGTCAGCCAGTTGTTCGGCGATATAGACCGAACGATGTTTACCGCCTGTACAACCGATAGCGACCGTCAGATAGCTGCGGTTATTGGTCTCCAGCATGGGTAACCATAGCTCAAGATAGCTGCGGGTCTGATAAATAAAGTTGTGAACCTCGGTGTGCCGGTCGAGGAAGGCGGCAACGGGTTTATCGAGGCCGGTCATCGGGCGCAGCTTGGGATCCCAGTGCGGGTTAGGCAGGAAGCGCACGTCGAAGACGTAATCGGCATCGATCGGAATACCGTGCTTAAAGCCAAAGGATTCAAAGACCATGGTGAGCTCACGCTCACGTTTGCCCAGCAGGCGCGTACGCAGCATTTCTGCCAGCTCGTGTACCGACATTTCGGAGGTGTCGACGATCAGGTCGGCGCGGGAGCGCAGCGGCTCCAGCAGCGCGCTCTCTTCGTCGATGGCGCTCTCAAGCGACAGGTTTTTGCTTGAAAGCGGATGCAGGCGACGCGTGTCGCTGTAGCGACGAATCAGCGTATTGCGATCGGCATCAAGGAACAGCAGCTGAGGAGAAAACGCCTCAGGCAGGCTCTTCATCGCCTGTTCAAAGATTTCTGGCGACTCCGGCATGTTGCGCACGTCAATGCTGACGGCGGCGGAAATGTTTCTGTCGGCCAGCGATCTCGCCAGCTCGGGCAGCAGCACTACCGGCAGGTTATCTACACAGTAGAAGCCCATATCTTCCAGCGCCCGCAGGGCGACGGATTTCCCCGAACCTGAGCGGCCGCTGACGATCATCAGTACCATGTACCGTTTCTCCTCAGTACGATAAAGGGGAGGCTATCGCTCCCGTTATGCGTCATCGCTGCTTCCTGCTTCGGTGATAATCTCATATAGCTCTTCGTCGCTTTGCGCGGCGCGCAGGCGACGGCAAATCGTTTTATCCGCCAGCCGTTTTGCCACCAGCGACAGCGTATGCAGATGGGTTTTTGTCTGATCCGCCGGCACTAAAAGCGCAAACAGCAGGTCGACGGGCTGATTGTCGATTGCATCAAAGGCGATCGGCGTTTCCAGCTGCACAAAAACGCCAACGGCGCGCAGCGTATCCTCTTCAAGCTTGCCGTGCGGAATGGCGATGCCGTTGCCAATTCCGGTACTGCCCATTTTCTCACGGGTGAGGATCGCCTCGAATACCACCTGGGACGGCAGACCTAGCTGCTTTGCCGCCAGCTCGCTGATGATCTCCAGCGCGCGCTTTTTGCTCTGGCAGTGAACCTGGCTACGGGTACATTCCTGATTAAGGACATTACTCAGTTGTAGAGCTGAATCGTTGTTCATCATAATTTCACCTGAGCTCGCTCTCTGCCAGCTGCCGACAATAGCCAACGGCTGGCAGGGACGACCGCCCGGACAATTAGTGTTGTTTTAGTTTATCTTTATGTTTTGTTAACTGTCGTGCCAGCTTATCGATGAGACCATCGATAGCGGCATACATATCCTGCCCTTCCGCACTGGCATGGATTTCGCCACCGTTGACATGCAGATTGGCGTCCGCAATTTGCGTCACCTTCTCTACTTTTAACACAATGTAGACCTGATTGATCCTGTCGAAAAACTGCTCCAGTTTGCTGAACTTCGCGTTGACGAACTCGCGCAGGGCCGGGGTGATTTCGACGTTGTGTCCTGTAATGTTGAGCTGCATAGTGTCTTCCTTATCGGTTGGGTCACACCAGCTGTTTACGCTGGTTAGACGGCGGAATGGATAAAGACTCTCGGTACTTAGCGACGGTGCGGCGCGCCACCATGATACCCTGTTCAGACAGGATGGTGGTGAGCTTACTGTCACTCAACGGCTTCGCGGGGTTCTCCGCGGCGATTAACTTCTTCACCAGCGCGCGAATGGCGGTCGACGATGCCTCGCCTCCGCCTTCGGTATTCACGTGGCTGGAGAAGAAATACTTCAGTTCAAAAATACCGCGCGGGCTGTGCAGGTACTTTTGCGTGGTCACGCGTGAAATCGTCGATTCATGCATCTCGACGGCCTGAGCGATGTCCGCCAGCACCATCGGCTTCATAAACTCTTCGCCCTGTTCAAAGAAGGCCTGCTGCTGTTCGACGATGCAGCGGCTGACGCGCAGCAGCGTATCGTTGCGGCTTTCCAGGCTTTTTATCAGCCAGCGGGCTTCCTGCAGGTTGCTGCGGATAAACTGGCTATCGGCGTCGTTACGCGTGCTGTTGCCCATTGCGGCGTAGTGCTGGTTGATCTTCAGGCGCGGGATGCTGTCGGAATTCAGCTCTACGATCCAGCGATCGCTCACCTTACGCACCAGCACATCCGGGATCACGTATTCCGGTTCGCTGGTTTGGATCGACTGACCCGGGCGCGGATCTAACGACTGGATCAGATTAACCGCTTCTTTCAGAACGTCCTCTTTCAGCCGCGTGACGCGCATCAGGGAGCGAAAGTCGTGGTTGGCGAGCAGATCGAGATGATCGCTGATGATAAGCCGGGCCTCTTCCAGCCACGGCGTCTCTTTGGCAAACTGCGAAAGCTGAACCAGCAGACAGTCGCGCAGATCTTTTGCCGCGACGCCAACCGGGTCAAAGCGCTGGATGCGCTTCAGTACCGCTTCAACTTCTTCGAGGCCGATTTCGTCATCGTCAATGCTCTCAACGATATCCTCCACCCGCAGGGTGAGGTAGCCGGTATCATCAACGGCATCGACGATAGAGGTGGCGATAGCGCGGTCGGTATCGGTGAACGGCGTCAGCTGGACCTGCCACATCAGGTAATCCTGCAGGCTCTGGGTCGTTTCACCTTGATAGATAGGCAGCTCGTCATCCTGGTAATCGACGCCGTTGCCAGAAGGCGTGCCGGCGGTGTAGATCTCATCCCAGCTGGCGTCGAGCGGTAGCTCATCGGGCATATCTTTTTGCTCAAGGGCGTCCACGGTATCCAGAGACTCGCGGTCCTCAACTTCTTTCGTTTCTACCTCTTCATGAAGATCGGTTTGCTCAAGCAACGGATTACTCTCCAGCGCCTGCTGGAGTTCCTGCTGGAGTTCTAACGTGGACAGCTGCAGCAAACGAATGGCCTGCTGCAGTTGTGGCGTCATGGCAAGCTGTTGGCTTAGCCTTAATTGCAAACCTTGCTTCATATTCAGGGCTAATATCTCCGGCTAAAACGTCTGTAACCTCTACCCTATCAGAGTCTGAAGTCTTCCCCAAGATACACGCGCTTAACCTGCTCGTCTTCCAGGATTTGCTGCGGTGTACCGTGGGCGATCAGGTGGCCCTGGCTGACGATATACGCGCGTTCGCAGACGGCCAGCGTTTCCCTGACGTTATGGTCGGTGATCAGCACGCCAAGACCGCTGTCGCGCAGGTGCTCGATGATGCGTTTGATATCGATAACTGAAATGGGGTCAACGCCGGCAAACGGTTCATCCAGAAGGATAAATTTAGGGTTCGCGGCCAGCGCGCGGGCAATTTCAACGCGGCGACGTTCGCCGCCGGAAAGCGCCTGACCGAGGCTATCGCGCAGATGCTCGATATGGAACTCTTCCATCAGCTCTTTCGCGCGATCGTCACGCTGTTCGCTGCTCAGATCGTCACGAATCTGCAGTACCGCCATCAGGTTATCGTAGACGCTCAGGCGACGGAAAATTGAGGCTTCCTGCGGCAGGTAGCCAATGCCCCGGCGCGCGCGGGCGTGAAGCGGCAGCAGGCTGATATCTTCATCGTCGATGATAATATTACCGGCGTCACGCGGCACGATCCCGACGACCATGTAGAAGGTGGTGGTCTTGCCGGCGCCGTTCGGGCCGAGCAGGCCGACAATCTCACCGGAGTTGACGGTCAGACTGACGTCTTCCACCACGCGGCGGCCTTTATAAGCTTTGGCGAGATTCTTTGCAGTTAATGTTGCCATAACGAATTACTTACCTTTCTTTGGCTGATCGGTGCCTTTGTCCTGCAGCTGCGAAGGAACCAGCACCGTAGTCACGCGCCCGCCTTTGTTGCTGAACGCCTGCATTTTCTGCTCTTTCACCAGATAGGTGATCTTGTCGCCCTGGATATTGCTATCGATCTGTTCCAGATGCGCATTGCCGGTCAGGACGACGAAATCATTTTGCAGTTCATAATGCATTTTTGACGCGCGGCCTTTAACCGGCTTGCCGTTATCCTGCATCTGGAAGAAGGTTGCCGGATTACCGTATCCGTCGATCACCTCTTTACCCCTCTCGCCGCCGGGACGAGTGACCACGACCTTGTCGGCATTGATCTTGATAGTGCCCTGGGTCACGACGACATTACCGGTAAAGGTGACAACATTGCCCTGCATATCCAGCGACTGCTGATCGGATTCGATATGAATCGGCTGATCGGTGTCGCCAGTCTTTGCCAGTGCCGGCAGGCTGGCGGCCAGTATGGCGCTGGCGAGCGCAATCTTAAGGCTGAGTTTGTTTGTTCTGAATTTCATAAGAGGTTCTAACCTTTTCAATCAGCTCGGCATTTTTGCTGCGCAGATTCCCGCGCATTTTTAGGCCACTGGAATTAAATGTTGTCCCGTACAACGTCACCATGTCATCGGAGGTAACATCCTGCGTCACCAGGTTTATCTGGGCGTTATCCGTCGTAATTTTGCGCAGTTGAGAGTCTGGGCTTAGCGCATTTACCTCAACGTGCCCATAAAGATACAGCATACGATCGTTGGTCAGCTTGGCTTTATCCGCTTTGATTGACCAGCTCGGGGCTTTGTTGGTATCAAAGGTGGTCATCACCGGCTGAGTGAACCACGACAGCTCCTGCGCAGAGAAATACGCGACATGCTCGGCGATAAGGCGATAGTTAAGCGCCCCTTCCGGGCTGTAAACGACGGTATCGGTATGCTCGCTGGTATAGGTTGGGTCATCAGGATTGACCTCCGGCTGAGCGGTATCGTCGGTACCCGCCAGGTTAAGGCCGATCAGGATCAGCGCGACCAGCGACAGTAAAATGATAACCCAACGTCTGGTTTTACTCATATTGATTGCCCTTTGGCCTCATCCAGCTTGCCCTGCGCCAATAGTAACAAATCGCAGACTTCGCGTACCGCTCCGCGCCCGCCGTTGATGCGGGTAACATAGTCTGCGCGTGGAAGCAGCAGCGGGTGCGCATCCGCCACGGCAACGCTTAAGCCTGTTTCTGCCATTACCGGCCAGTCGATCAGGTCGTCGCCAATATAGGCCACTTCGTCCGCACGGACGGCCAGCTTGCTCAATAAGTCACGGAAGGCCAGCAGCTTATCGGACTGCCCTTGATAGAGATGCGTAATGCCTAACGTCTGACAGCGATCTTCTACCAGTTTAGCGTTTCGCCCGGTAATAATCGCCACTTCAATACCTGAAGTCAGCGCGCAGCGGATCCCGTAGCCATCGCGTACGTTGAACGCTTTCAGCTCTTCGCCGTTGTTGCCCATATAGATAAGACCGTCGGAAAGCACGCCGTCAACGTCGAGGATCAGTAAACGGATCTTCGCCGCGCGTTCGAGAAATTCAGGGCTTACCGGTCCGTAGCAGGTCGCTAGCGGAGCATCAGCATTATTCATTATTTTATCCTTACTTACACTACGCCTGCGCGCAGGAGATCGTGCATATGTACCACACCCAACAGACGGTCGCCATCGGCAACTAATACGCAGGTGATATGACGGGCTTGCATCAGGTTTAGCGCATCGACGGCCAGAATGCCGGGACGGATGCGAATCCCACCCGGCGTCATGACCTCGGCGATGCCTGCATTACGCATATCGACCCCGGAATCGAACACCCGGCGCAGGTCGCCGTCGGTGAAAATACCGATGATGTTCATGTCATCATCGCAGATAGCGGTCATGCCTAAATTTTTACGCGTGATTTCCAGCAGCGCGTCGCGCAGCGTGGCCTGCAGAGTCACGTGCGGGATTTCATCTCCGGTGTGCATGATATCATTGACCCGCAGCAGCAGCTTACGGCCCAGCGCGCCGCCGGGGTGGGAGAGCGCGAAATCTTCGGCGGTAAAGCCGCGAGCTTCCAGCAGCGCGACCGCCAGAGCGTCGCCCATCACCAGCGCTGCGGTGGTGCTTGACGTCGGGGCAAGGCCAAGCGGACAGGCTTCTTTTAGCACCTTCACGCACAGGTGGATATCCGCCGCGCGCGCCATGCTGCTTTCCGGGCGGCTGGTCATGCAGATCAGCGGCACCCGCTGGCGCTTAAGCACCGGGATCAGCGCGAGCATTTCGTTCGATTCGCCGGAGTTCGACAGGGCGATAATAACGTCCTGCGGCGTGACCATGCCTAAATCGCCGTGGGCCGCCTCGCCGGGATGAACGAAGAACGACGGCGTACCGGTGCTGGCGAAGGTGGCTGCCATTTTGCGTCCGATATGGCCGGACTTACCCATCCCCATGACCACCACTTTGCCCGTGCAGCGGAAAATCGTTTCGCAGGCGCGCGTAAAATCTTCATTAATGTATTGATCGAGCTGAGCCAGACCTTCACGTTCAATTTCCAGAACCTCGCGGCCTGCCCGTTGAAAGTCAAAATCCGTTGGCAAATCTGTTTGCGACATAATGGTATCCCGATTCATTCACCAAAGAGCGGTGCTGCCCAGTACAGCATCGCCAACCAAACCACAAAACCGCCGACCAGCAGCGCCCCGGCAAGTCGGCTGGGCTGCCGTTTTCGGCGCCAGCACAGCAGGGCGAAAATTACGCTGACCAGCATCATGACGGCATAGTCGCGCGTAAACGCTTCGGGGGCGAAGGATCCCGGCGCGATCAGCGCCGGCAGCCCGAGAACCAGGACAATATTCAGGATATTGGCGCCAATGATATTCCCGATGGCGATATCATCTTCCCCTTTACGGGCGCCAGCAATCGCCGTTGCCAGTTCCGGCAGGCTGGTGCCGATGGCGACCACCGTGAGGCCAACGGTCAGCTCGCTGATGGCGAAGTAGTTCGCCAGCACGGTGGCATTATCCACCACCATGCGGGTTGCCATCGGCATGACAATCATCGCCACCCCGAGCCACAGCAGGGCGACGGGGAGCGAACCTTCTCGCGGCAGCTCCGCTATCTGCTCCCGGGTCAGGCTATCGTTACCCTGACGCTCGGCGATGCGCGCTATTTTTACCGTGAACAGTAGCCATAGTATGGCTAACGCCAGTAAAAAAAGGCCGTCCATGCGCGAGAGCTGGCCGTCATAGAGGACAAAGCTCGCGAGCAGGCTGACCAGCAACATTAGCGGCAGTTCGCGGCGCAGGATATCAGAATGTACGGTAAATGGATGAAGTAAGGCGGCGAGGCCAAGAATTAACAGGATATTGGTGATGTTCGATCCGATCGCCGTCCCGATGGCCAGATCGGTCTGCCCGTGCAGGGAGGCGGCCGCAGAGACGATGATCTCGGGCAGGCTGGTGCCGATACTCACCACCGTCATGCCAATGATAAGCGGCGGGATCCCTATCATGCGGCACAGTATTGAAGCGGCGTAGACCAGACGATCGGCGCTGTAGACCACCAGCAGTAAACCAATTATTAACAGAGCCGTCGCTAAGAGCATCTAAAGTCCTTTCTTCAGGTATAATCGTCGCCTCGCTGATCGTCCGTACGCAGCGTAACGAATTCTTAATTTTGACTTTATGTTTGTCAAAAGTAAAACAAATGCCAGCTTTCGCTAACCCAGGCAGGTAAGATTCTGTAAAAATGTTGGGTTTATGGTGGAAGAAAGCACCATGCTTAGCCTGAGGGATGTTTTGTAAGGATGATTTTATGAGCCAAACTCTGGCGAATTTAGTCGAAGTACGCGGTATCAGCTTCTCTCGAGGCGATCGCGCGATCTTTGATGATATCTCGCTGTCGGTGCCGCGCGGTAAGATCACGGCGATCATGGGGCCATCGGGAATCGGTAAAACGACCCTGCTGCGCCTGATCGGCGGCCAGATCCCGCCGGACAGCGGCGAGATCCTGTTTGATGGCGAAAACGTGCCGCAGATGTCGCGTTCGCGCCTGTATACCGTACGTAAGCGTATGAGCATGCTGTTTCAGTCCGGCGCGCTGTTCACCGATATGAACGTCTTTAATAACGTCGCCTATCCGCTGCGTGAGCACACTCAGCTGCCCGAAGCGCTACTGCATACTACCGTGATGATGAAGCTTGAGGCCGTTGGCCTGCGCGGAGCGGCAATGCTGATGCCTTCTGAGCTATCCGGCGGCATGGCGCGCCGCGCGGCGCTGGCAAGAGCTATCGCGCTCGAACCGGATCTCATCATGTTCGACGAACCGTTCGTCGGCCAGGATCCCATCACCATGGGCGTGCTGGTTAAGCTGATTTCTGAACTCAACAGCACCCTGGGCGTTACGTGTATCGTGGTATCGCACGACGTACCGGAAGTGCTCAGTATTGCGGATTACGCCTATATTGTGGCCGATAAGAAAATCGTCGCCCACGGCAGCGCCCGGTCGCTGCGGGAAAATGCCGACCCTCGTGTTCGCCAGTTTATTGATGGTATCGCCGACGGCCCGGTGCCGTTCCGCTATCCGGCAGGCGACTATCAGCATGATTTATTAGGCATAGGGAGTTAAACGACTGATGCTGCTAAATATGCTGGCATCGCTCGGCCATCGGGGGATTAAAACCACCGCGGCTTTTGGGCGTGCCGGATTAATGCTTTTCAACGCCGTAGTGGGCAAGCCGGAGTTTCGCAAGCACGCGCCGCTGCTGGTGCGTCAGCTGTACAACGTTGGCGTGCTGTCGATGCTGATCATCATCGTGTCGGGGCTGTTCATCGGCATGGTGCTGGGCCTGCAGGGGTATCTGGTGTTAACCACCTACAGCGCAGAAACCAGTCTTGGTATGCTGGTGGCGCTGTCTCTGCTGCGCGAGCTGGGACCGGTGGTTGCCGCGCTGCTGTTTGCCGGGCGTGCCGGTTCGGCGCTGACAGCCGAAATAGGGCTGATGCGCGCGACCGAACAGCTCTCGAGCATGGAGATGATGGCCGTCGATCCGCTGCGTCGCGTGATATCACCGCGCTTCTGGGCCGGCGTCATCTCACTGCCGCTGCTGACGGTTATTTTTGTCGCGGTGGGGATCTGGGGCGGTTCGCTGGTTGGCGTTAACTGGAAAGGTATCGACAGCGGCTTCTTCTGGACCGCGATGCAAAACGCCGTCGACTGGCGAATGGATCTGGTTAACTGCCTGATTAAGAGTCTGGTTTTCGCCATTACGGTGACATGGGTAGCGTTATTTAACGGTTATGATGCTATCCCCACTTCCGCAGGGATTAGCCGGGCAACGACGCGCACCGTGGTGCATTCGTCGCTGGCGGTTCTGGGGCTGGATTTTGTGCTGACTGCGCTGATGTTTGGGAATTGAGTTCATGCAAACGAAAAAAAGTGAAATCTGGGTAGGCGTATTTTTACTGGTGGCGCTGCTGGCGGCGCTGTTTGTATGCCTGAAAGCAGCGAACGTGACCTCTCTGCGGACCGAGCCGACGTATCGTCTTTACGCGACGTTCGACAATATCGGTGGCCTGAAGGCGCGGTCGCCGGTGCGCATTGGCGGCGTGGTCGTGGGCCGGGTGGCGGACATCACCCTCGATCCAAAAACCTACCTGCCGCGGGTGGCCCTCGATATCGATGAGAGCTACAACCATATTCCTGACTCCAGCTCGCTGGCCATTCGTACTTCCGGCCTGCTGGGCGAGCAGTACCTGGCTCTGAACATGGGGTTTGAAGACCCGGAGCTGGGAACATCTATCCTTAAAGACGGCGGGACGATTCAGGACACTAAATCTGCCATGGTTCTGGAAGATCTGATTGGCCAGTTCCTTTACAACAGTAAAGGCAGCGACAATAAGAATTCTGGCGATGATCCGGCAGCCCAGGAAAGTCATACTGACGCAGCGCAGCCTGCCGCCACGACGCACTAACTCAGGAGAGACCCGATATGTTTAAACGCTTACTGATGATCGCCATGCTGGCGATTGCGCCATTGACTGCTGCGACCGCAGCGGATCAGTCCAATCCGTACAAGCTGATGGATGAAGCCGCGCAGAAAACCTTCGACCGCCTGAAAAACGAGCAGCCGAAGATTCAGGCTAACCCGAACTATCTGCGTGAAATCGTCGACCAGGAGCTGATGCCGTACGTGCAGGTGAAGTATGCCGGCGCGCTGGTGCTGGGCCGCTATTACAAAGATGCGACCCCGGCGCAGCGTGAGGCCTACTTTACCGCCTTCCGCGAGTATCTGAAGCAGGCGTACGGCCAGGCGCTGGCGATGTATCACGGTCAGACCTATCAAATCGCGCCGGAACAGCCGCTGGGCGATGCGACTATCGTTCCTATCCGCGTGACGATCCTCGATCCTAACGGTCGTCCGCCGGTGCGCCTGGACTTCCAGTGGCGTAAAAACACCCAGACCGGCAACTGGCAGGCCTACGATATGATTGCTGAAGGGGTGAGCATGATCACCACCAAGCAGAACGAGTGGAGCGATCTGCTGCGTACTAAAGGCGTCGATGGTCTGACCGCGCAGCTGAAATCAATCTCCGCCCAGCCGATTACCCTGGAACAGAAAAAATAATGAGCGGTCAGCTGAGCTGGACCCGCAGCGGCGAGCGCCTGGCACTGCAGGGTGAGCTGGACCAGGATCTGCTGGTCCCGCTCTGGGACGACCGCGCGCGGGCGACTGAAGGCGTATCAACTATCGACCTGAGCGCGGTAACCCGGGTCGATACCGCGGGCCTGGCGCTGCTGGTGCATTTCGTGGCGCTGATTCGTCGCCAGGGCAGGGAGGCACAGCTGATCGGCAAGAGCGATAATTTGCAAACGCTGATCGGTCTTTACAACCTTCCTGCCGATATGATCCCATAATTTTTCAGAGTGTTACCACTGGCGCTATCCGCAAAGCCTCATCAATATTTTCGATGGGGCTTTTTGCTTGTTTAAGACCGCGCCACTTTCCTCTAAGATGTTGGGCTATTTTCACTACCAGATAAAATTTGAACCCATGGAAAATCATGAAATTCAGACCGTGCTGATGAACGCACTCTCCCTCCAGGAAGTCCACGTCTCTGGCGATGGCAGTCACTTTCAGGTTATTGCTGTGGGCGAGCTGTTCGACGGCATGAGCCGCGTGAAGAAGCAGCAGACTATCTACGCCCCGCTGATGGAATATATTGCCGACAACCGCATCCATGCTCTGTCGATCAAGGCGTATACCCCGCAGGAGTGGGCCCGCGATCGCAAGCTAAATGGCTTTTAAGCTGTAGGGATGCTCCCTGCAGCGTATATGAATTCTTAACAGAGAACAGAATCAATGGATAAATTCCGTGTTCAGGGTCCGACTCGTCTCCAGGGCGAAGTCACCATCTCCGGTGCGAAAAACGCAGCCCTGCCGATCCTCTTTGCCGCACTGCTGGCAGAAGAGCCGATTGAGATCCAGAATGTACCGAAGCTGAAAGACATCGATACCACGATGAAACTGCTGAGCCAGCTCGGCGCCAAAGTTGAGCGTAACGGTTCGGTATGGATTGATGCGGGCCCGGTTGACGTCTTCTGTGCTCCGTACGATTTAGTCAAAACCATGCGCGCCTCTATCTGGGCGCTGGGGCCGCTGGTGGCGCGTTTTGGCCAGGGCCAGGTTTCACTGCCGGGTGGCTGTGCGATCGGCGCCCGTCCGGTTGACCTGCATATTACCGGCCTGGAGCAGCTGGGTGCTGAGATCAAGCTGGAAGAGGGCTACGTCAAGGCATCGGTCAATGGACGCCTCAAAGGCGCGCATATCGTTATGGATAAGGTCAGCGTTGGCGCGACCGTCACCATCATGAGCGCCGCGACGCTGGCAGAAGGCACCACCGTTATCGAAAACGCCGCGCGTGAGCCGGAAATCGTCGACACGGCCAACTTCCTCGTTGCGCTGGGCGCGAAAATTAAAGGCCAGGGTTCTGACCGCATTACTATTGAAGGCGTAGAGCGTCTGGGCGGCGGCGTATATCGCGTTCTGCCGGACCGCATCGAAACCGGGACCTTCCTGGTCGCGGCGGCAATCTCCGGCGGTAAAATTGTCTGCCGCAATGCGCAGCCTGATACCCTCGACGCCGTGCTGGCGAAGCTGCGTGACGCGGGTGCCGATATTGAGACCGGTGAAGACTGGATTAGCCTTGATATGCACGGCAATCGTCCTAAAGCCGTCAACGTACGTACCGCGCCGCACCCGGGATTCCCGACCGACATGCAGGCGCAGTTTACGCTGCTAAACCTGGTGGCTGAAGGCACCGGCGTGATTACCGAGACCATTTTCGAAAACCGCTTTATGCACATTCCGGAACTGATCCGTATGGGCGCACACGCGGAAATCGAAAGCAATACGGCGATCTGCCACGGCGTGGCCCAGCTGTCCGGTGCTCAGGTAATGGCAACCGACCTGCGCGCATCGGCAAGCCTGGTACTGGCGGGCTGTATTGCGGAAGGCACCACGATTGTCGATCGTATCTATCACATCGACCGCGGATACGAGCGGATTGAAGATAAGCTGCAGGCACTGGGCGCGAATATCGAACGCGTCAAAGGCGAGTAAAGCTGCTATCGCAGCCCTCTGACGTTGGTCCGGGGGCTGCATCCTGTATTACCTCGACTCACTTCTCACTTTTCTTCTGGCGTATCATCTGCGTTCTGTCGATAAACCGATGGGTGATCGGGTCATGGTAGCGTGACGGCCAAATAGCCCATGGCGTGGTTCCCAGCGCGTTCGCAATAATCAGTTCGCCTTTGGGCCACGGCCGGGTTAGGGCATTGGCCAGGGTTGAGGAACTCAGACCGTTGCGTCGTGATTCCGCTGCCAGCGACGTGCCCTTTTTGCGTAATCCGGCGATAATATCGGCCGGGTGCCAATCGATGAACTTATCCATAAATTCTCCTGGTGATAAGGTTCCAGATCGCCCCAAGCGGACGACAGGGTCACTATACCCCTGGTTTATTAAAGTTCTAACAAGTTCCAGTAAATCGAACGAATATTCAGAATTCATCAAGGTTCAGTGGATGAAGGGGCGGGCTGGGGATTTTTTAGGAACTTTCCCGCGCGATGCGCGGGAAGGGTCGAAAGGGCGATTAGCGATCGCGCTGTACGGCGATGTGCGCCAGGCCGATGAGCGCTTCGCGCCACGGCGAGTCGGGTAAAACCTGAAGCGCAACAATCGCCTTATCGGCTTCTTCTTCCGCGCGCTTTTGGGTCCATTCCAGCGAACCGCAGGCGGCCATGGCCTCCAGAACGGCTGCCAGCAGGTGACGTCCGTTACCCTGTTCGATTGCGCCGCGGATCATGGCGGACTGCTCCGGAGTGCCGTGGCGCATCGCATGCAGCAGCGGCAGAGTAGGTTTACCCTCGTTCAGGTCATCGCCCACGTTTTTACCCAAACGGTCGCCGTCGGAGCTGTAGTCCAGCAAATCATCGATCAGCTGGAAAGCGGTGCCCAAATAGCGGCCGTAGTCCTGTAATGCCCGCTCCTGTTCTTCGGTGCAGCCAGCCAGGATCCCGGAACATTGCGCGGCGGCCTCGAACAGTCGGGCCGTTTTGCTGTAAATCACCCGCATGTAGTTTTCTTCGGTGATGTCCGGGTCGTTAACGTTCATGAGCTGCAGGACTTCGCCTTCGGCAATCACGTTAACGGCTTTCGACATGACCTCCAGCACCTTCAGCGAGCCGAGGCTGGTCATCATCTGGAAAGAGCGGGTATAGATAAAATCACCAACCAGCACGCTGGCTGCATTGCCGAAGGCCGCATTGGCCGTGGCTTTGCCACGACGCATATCCGACTCGTCAACGACATCATCATGAAGCAGGGTCGCGGTATGGATAAATTCGATCAGCGCGGCAATGGTGACGTGCGCATTCCCCTGATAACCGACGGCGCGCGCCGCGAGGACCGCAATCATCGGACGAATACGTTTACCGCCTCCGCTGACGATGTAATAGCCTAACTGATTGATAAGCTGAACATCTGAGTCGAGTTGCTCAAGGATTGTCGCATTGACACCCGCCATATCTTGCGCGGTTAACTCATTGATTTTTTCTAAATTCATCGCAAAAGCCGGGCCACATGTCCTGTTACCGCGAATCCAGGTGGGTTCACAGCAGGATTAAGATAGAATTAAAAGAAGATATGATTGTACTGAAAAAATGGCATAGATAAACGTTAGCGTGAAAGTTGTGTTTTTTTTCTGCGTTGAGCGACGATCGCTCTTGTCAAAGGCTCGCCTTTTGCGTAATATTCGCGCCCTATTGTGAATATTTATAGCGCACTCTAAATCACATTAAGAGGTGCGCGGAAGCGGAGTTTTATATGTACGCGGTTTTCCAAAGTGGTGGTAAACAACACCGAGTAAGCGAAGGTCAGACCATTCGCCTGGAAAAGCTGGACATCGCAACTGGCGAAGCTGTTGAGTTCGCTGAAGTGCTGATGGTCGCAAACGGTGAAGAAATCAAGATCGGCGTTCCTTTCGTTGAGGGCGGCGTAATCAAAGCTGAAGTTGTTGCTCACGGTCGTGGCGAGAAAGTTAAAATCGTTAAGTTTCGTCGTCGTAAACACTACCGTAAGCAGCAGGGCCATCGTCAGTGGTTCACTGATGTGAAAATTACTGGCATCAGCGCCTAAGACCTGAGGAGAGATTTAAATGGCACATAAAAAGGCTGGCGGCTCAACTCGTAACGGTCGCGACTCAGAAGCTAAACGCCTGGGCGTTAAGCGTTTCGGTGGCGAAACCGTTCTGGCGGGTAGCATCATCGTTCGTCAGCGTGGTACTAAATTCCACGCTGGTAGCAACGTAGGTTGCGGTCGTGACCACACTCTGTTTGCTAAAGCAGACGGTAAAGTGAAATTTGAAGTTAAAGGCCCGAACAACCGTAAATATATCAGCATCGTTGCTGAGTAAGGTTTTCGAGGTCCGGTAACGGATTAAAGCCCCGCAACGTGTTGCGGGGCTTTTTACATTAGAAGTCCGGAAAATTTTCCGCAGGTAAAACGGGCATGAAGCAGCAGGCCGGCATAGGTATTGTTTTGGCGCTCACCACCGCAATGTGCTGGGGTGCGCTGCCCATCGCAATGAAGCAGGTTCTGGAAGTGATGGAACCGCCAACGGTGGTGTTCTATCGCTTTTTAATGGCGAGTATTGGCCTCGGGGCGATCCTGGCGATTAAAGGCAAGCTGCCGCCGCTGCATCTTTTCCGCAAGCCTCGCTGGCTAATTTTACTGGCTATCGCGACGGGCGGTCTGTTCGGTAACTTCATTCTGTTCAGCTCGTCCTTGCAATATTTAAGCCCGACGGCCTCGCAGGTGATTGGCCAGCTGTCCCCGGTTGGCATGATGGTCGCCAGCGTCTTTATTCTCAAGGAGAAGATGCGCGGGACCCAGGTTATCGGTGCGATAATGCTGCTCTGCGGGCTGGTGATGTTCTTCAACACTAGCCTGATAGAGATTTTTACCCGCCTGACGGATTACACCTGGGGTGTGATTTTTGGCGTGGCTGCAGCGACGGTGTGGGTGAGCTACGGCGTCGCGCAAAAGGTGTTATTGCGTCGTCTGGCGTCACAGCAAATCCTGTTTTTGCTGTACACTTTATGTACGATTGCACTATTGCCGCTGGCAAAGCCGGGTGTGATATCCCAGCTAAGCGACTGGCAGCTGGCGTGCCTGATCTTTTGTGGTTTGAACACGCTGGTAGGTTATGGCGCACTTGCGGAAGCGATGGCGCGTTGGCAGGCAGCGCAGGTGAGCGCATTAATTACGCTAACCCCGCTGTTTACGCTGTTATTTTCAGATTTATTATCAATTGCCTGGCCCGATTTCTTCGTCAAACCGATGTTAAACCTGTTGGGTTATCTCGGTGCGTTTGTCGTGGTTGCGGGCGCGATGTTTTCCGCCATTGGTCATCGTCTTTGGGGACGCTGGCGTAAAAATGAAGCGGTTGTAGTAGTCCCCCGCTCAGGCGAATGATTTACGGAGAGTAAAATGAAGTTTGTTGATGAAGCAACGATCCTGGTCGTAGCAGGTGATGGCGGCAACGGTTGCGTGAGCTTCCGCCGTGAAAAATATATCCCAAGAGGCGGCCCTGACGGCGGCGACGGCGGTGATGGCGGCGACGTTTGGCTGGAAGCGGACGAGAACCTGAACACCCTGATTGACTACCGTTTTGAGAAAGCGTTCCGCGCTGAACGTGGGCAGAACGGGCAAAGCCGTGACTGTACCGGTAAGCGTGGTAAAGACGTCTCGGTGAAGGTGCCCGTAGGGACCCGTGTTATCGATCAGGGAACCGGCGAGACCATGGGCGATATGACCAAGCACGGTCAGCGCCTGATGGTCGCCAAAGGCGGCTGGCATGGCCTGGGTAACACCCGCTTCAAATCGTCCGTCAACCGTACCCCGCGTCAGAAAACGATGGGTACGCCGGGCGACAAGCGCGACCTGCAGCTTGAGCTGATGCTGCTGGCAGACGTTGGGATGCTGGGGATGCCGAACGCCGGTAAATCCACCTTCATTCGCGCCGTTTCTGCAGCGAAGCCGAAAGTTGCCGATTATCCGTTTACCACGCTGGTTCCTAGCCTCGGCGTTGTACGTATGGATAACGAGAAGAGCTTCGTCGTGGCGGATATTCCAGGGCTGATTGAAGGCGCTGCTGAAGGCGCAGGCCTCGGTATTCGCTTCCTCAAGCACCTTGAGCGCTGCCGCGTGCTGCTGCACCTCATCGATATTGAGCCGATCGACGGTTCCGATCCGGTCGAGAATGCGCGCATTATCATCGGCGAGCTGGAGAAATACAGCGAGAACCTGGCGTCGAAACCACGCTGGCTGGTCTTCAACAAGATCGACCTGATGGATAAAGCGCAGGCCGAAGAGAAGGCAAAAGCCATTGCCGAAGCGCTGGGCTGGGATGATAAGTTCTACCTGATTTCTGCGGCGAGCCAGCAGGGCGTGAAGGACCTGTGCTGGGACGTGATGACCTTTATCATCGAAAACCCAATCGTGCATGCGCAGGAAGATAAGCCGGCTGAGAAAGTCGAGTTCATGTGGGATGACTACCACCGCGAGCAGCTTGAAAGCGCTGAGATCGAAGTGGAAGACGACGAAGACTGGGATGACGACTGGGACGAAGACGACGAAGAAGGCGTTGAGTTCATCTACAAGCGTTAATTCTGGTTTGCACCGGTCCCCGCGGCGTCATGCTAAGCGGGGAACATCGCCGGGTAGAACGAAAGGGCCGCATCTGATGCGGCCCTTTTGTATTTAGTTGTTCTGGTACAAATCCTTATACAGCCGGCTTTCGAAGCGCACCAGCGGAATTCGACGGTTGCGCTGATCGGCTGGCGGTACCGCATAGCCTGACAGATACTGCACGAAAGCGATTTTCTGCCCGCTGGCACCGGTGATAAAGCCTGCCAGATTATAGACCCCCTGCAGGGAGCCGGTCTTCGCGGAAACCTTACCATCAACGCCCGCCTGATGCAGACCCGCACGGTACTGCAGCGACCCGTCATGACCGGCGAGCGGCAGCATCGAGATGAAGTTGAGCTCATTATCGTGCTGGGCAATATATTGCAGCACCTGCATCATCGTGGCGGGAGCAATCAGGTTGTGGCGCGACAGACCGGAACCGTCGGCAATAATCGTATTGCCCAGGTCGACGCCAGCCTGCTGACGCAGAATTTGGCGTACCGCATCGGAGCCCGCGCGCCAGGTGCCCGGCACGCCGAGACGCGCGTGACCAATGGTGCGGAATACGGTATCGGCAATCATGTTGTCTGATTTTTTCAGCATGATGCGCAGAAGGTCGTGCAGCGGCGCCGACTGGGTGGTCGCCAGCACGGTACCGGGATCGTTGGCCAGGGTTTGGCGTAGCAGGGTGCCGCTGTAGGTGATGCCGGCCTGGGTCAGTTCAGACTTAAGAATTACGCCGGCATAGCTGGCGCCGTCCTGAATGGCAAAGGCCAGCGGCAGCGGCTCGCTACGCTGCGGCAGACAGCCGGTCAGGGTGTAGCGGTTAAGATCGCCGGGCACCACGTCGAGCTCGCAGTACTGGGCTTCCGCAGAGCCGCGGGCCAGCGTGCGGACCTGGCTGAACATGGTGACCGGGTAATACGAGGCGACGCGAATAAATGCCAGGTCGCCGGGTTTCTGCGCGCTGTACAGCGAGATCGAGAAACAGTTGCGATCGACGATCGCCGCCGCCGGCGGGGCGCTAAAGCACTGCGTCATATCGTTCCACGGCCAGCCCGGCGCTTTGTCATGGCTGGCGAAGACCGAGGTATCGATCAGGACGTTCCCTTCGATCCGCTGGACGCCGGCCTTTTTGAGCGTGGCCACCATATTGCGAATATCCTGACGCCTGAGCGTAGGATCGCCGCCAAACCGGGCAATCAGGTCACCTTTCAGCACGCCGCCGTCGAGACTGCCTTTGGTTTCCAGGGTGGTGGTGAAACGGAAGTCTGGCCCCAGCTGGAGAAGGGCAGCCAGGGCGGTGATCACCTTCTGAGTACTGGCCGGTAGCGCCATTTGCTGGCTGTGAAAGTCTATCTCCGGCGTAGGGGAGCCAACCTTTTGCGCCATAAAGGCGAGGTTAGCACCCGCAGGAAGCTGGTTGATGTACTCGTCAATGTTCGCCGCCTGAGCGCTAAACGCAATGCCGGCAGTCAATCCGATGATAAATCTGGAAAATCGCATAATCTCGCGCTAACAACCTGAAACCGAGCCGTCATACTACGGTGCAACACCCTGTAAAGTAAACGATGACCCATAGTGAACTTCAGGGTAAAATACGTATCAAATTGAAAATTGCTGCTGACCTGGGGAATGTTTCCCGGGTTGGTTTTCTTTTTGCTCCTGTCCTGCTTTTTGCCAGGCAGGTTGCGGAACGGGGATATCCGTTCCATGAAGGAATGATAAAGAGGTATAACAAATGCAAGCTATTCCGATGACCTTACGTGGCGCTGAAAAACTACGCGAAGAGCTGGATTTTCTGAAATCCGTTCGTCGCCCTGAAATCATTGCAGCCATCGCCGACGCCCGTGAACATGGCGATCTCAAAGAGAACGCTGAGTACCATGCGGCCCGCGAACAGCAGGGTTTCTGTGAAGGTCGTATCAAAGATATTGAGGCCAAGCTGTCCAATGCGCAGGTTATCGATATCACCAAAATGCCGAATAACGGCCGCGTGATTTTTGGTTCGACGGTGAGCGTTCTCAACGTTGATACCGACGAAGAGCAGATTTATCGCATCGTCGGCGACGACGAAGCGGATTTTAAGCAGAATCTTATCTCCGTGAACTCGCCGATCGCTCGCGGGCTGATCGGTAAGGAGCAGGATGATGTGGTGACAATCCGCACGCCGGGTGGCGAGGTCGAATACGAAATTATCAAGGTTGAGTACCTTTAATTAGTATTTCCCGCTACGCTGTTGATGGATTGTAAAGAAAGGAAAAAGGCCGCATAGCGGCCTTTTATCAACGTCCAGAGCATGGCATTTTGCTCGTCTACCCGCAGAAATCCCTCGTTTTACACAAAGTTGTGTCGAGATTCAGGATATTCTTAGCGTGGCAGCGAGATTTTACGCTCTTTAGATGGGCGGTACAGTACCAGCGTTTTACCGATGACCTGTACGTTACAGGCGCCGGTTTCGCGTACGATAGCTTCCACGATCAGGGTTTTAGTCTCGCGGTCTTCCGAGGCGATTTTCACCTTGATGAGCTCATGGTGCGCTAGCGCTTGTTCGATCTCGGCCAGTACCCCTTCGGTCAAACCATTATTGCCAAGCATAACTACCGGCTTGAGCGGATGTGCCAGACCTTTCAGGTGCTGTTTTTGTTTAGTACTCAGATTCATCGTATTTTTTTGCTTACGTTGGGATTGAAAACGGTTCATTCTACCGCCATCTCCCATATATCGCCAAACTACAGTGTCGATTTTTACGTCGCAAAGTATGATGAACCCGAAATGGGAATGTTAAATGACAGGTAAAAAGCGTTCTGCCAGTTCCAGCCGCTGGCTTCAGGAACACTTTAGCGATAAATATGTTCTCCAGGCACAGAAAAAGGGGTTACGTTCCCGAGCCTGGTTTAAACTTGATGAAATACAGCAAAGTGACAAAATTTTTAAGCCGGGGATGACGGTTGTTGACCTCGGTGCTGCACCCGGAGGCTGGTCGCAATATGCGGTCACGCAGATCGGAAACAGCGGCCGCATCATCGCTTGCGATCTTTTACCGATGGATCCAATCGTTGGTGTGGACTTCCTTCAGGGCGACTTTCGTGATGAATTAGTCCTGAAAGCGTTACTTGAGCGCGTAGGTGACAGTAAAGTACAAGTTGTCATGTCCGATATGGCGCCAAACATGTGCGGAACACCGGCGGTGGACATCCCCCGGGCCATGTATTTGGTGGAACTGGCGCTTGGAATGGCTCGTGATGTATTAGCGCCAGGTGGTAGTTTTGTAGTTAAGGTGTTCCAGGGCGAAGGCTTCGATGAGTATCTAAGAGAAATTCGCTCCCTGTTTACGAAGGTCAAAGTTCGTAAGCCGGACTCTTCCCGTGCTCGTTCGCGTGAAGTGTACATTGTAGCGACCGGGCGAAAACCATAACCGGTAGATTTCAAACGAAAGTTTGAAAGAAACTGGATATAGAGTATCCTGACGCTGTTTTTAACACAGTTGTAATAAGAGGTTAATCCCTTGAGTGACATGGCGAAAAACCTAATACTCTGGCTGGTCATTGCCGTCGTGCTGATGTCAGTATTCCAGAGCTTTGGGCCCAGCGAGTCTAATGGCCGTAAGGTGGATTATTCAACCTTCCTGCAAGAGGTCAACCAGGACCAGGTTCGCGAAGCGCGTATCAACGGACGTGAGATCAACGTTACCAAGAAAGATAGTAACCGTTACACGACTTACATTCCGGTTAACGATCCGAAGCTGCTCGATAACCTGTTGACGAAAAACGTCAAAGTGGTTGGCGAACCGCCGGAAGAGCCGAGCCTGCTGGCTTCCATCTTCATTTCCTGGTTCCCGATGCTGTTGCTGATCGGCGTCTGGATCTTCTTTATGCGGCAAATGCAGGGCGGCGGCGGAAAGGGCGCGATGTCCTTCGGCAAAAGCAAAGCCCGTATGCTGACGGAAGACCAGATCAAAACCACTTTTGCTGATGTCGCGGGTTGCGATGAAGCGAAAGATGAAGTGGCCGAACTGGTGGAATATCTGCGTGAGCCGAGCCGTTTCCAGAAGCTGGGCGGTAAAATCCCGAAAGGCGTCCTGATGGTCGGCCCTCCGGGTACCGGTAAAACGCTGCTGGCGAAAGCGATCGCCGGTGAAGCGAAAGTGCCGTTCTTCACAATTTCCGGTTCTGACTTCGTAGAAATGTTTGTGGGTGTCGGCGCATCTCGCGTGCGTGACATGTTCGAACAGGCTAAGAAAGCGGCTCCGTGCATTATCTTCATCGATGAAATCGACGCCGTCGGTCGCCAGCGTGGCGCTGGTCTGGGCGGTGGTCACGATGAGCGTGAGCAGACGCTGAACCAGATGCTGGTTGAGATGGATGGTTTCGAAGGTAACGAAGGTATTATCGTTATCGCCGCAACAAACCGTCCGGACGTTCTGGACCCCGCGCTGCTGCGTCCGGGCCGCTTCGACCGTCAGGTTGTTGTTGGTCTGCCGGATGTTCGCGGTCGTGAGCAGATCCTGAAAGTTCACATGCGTCGCGTTCCGCTGTCGCCTGATATCGACGCGGCAATCATCGCGCGCGGTACCCCGGGCTTCTCCGGTGCTGACCTGGCGAACCTGGTGAACGAAGCCGCTCTGTTTGCTGCCCGTGGCAACAAGCGCGTGGTATCGATGGTTGAGTTCGAAAAGGCTAAAGACAAAATCATGATGGGTGCGGAACGCCGCTCCATGGTGATGACGGAAGCGCAGAAAGAGTCGACCGCTTATCACGAAGCAGGCCATGCGATTATTGGTCGCCTGGTGCCGGAACACGATCCGGTGCATAAGGTGACGATTATTCCGCGCGGCCGCGCTCTGGGCGTCACGTTCTTCCTGCCGGAAGGCGATGCAATCAGCGCCAGCCGTCAGAAGCTGGAAAGCCAGATTTCGACCCTGTACGGCGGTCGTCTTGCAGAAGAGATTATCTACGGCGTAGAGCATGTTTCTACCGGCGCGTCGAACGACATTAAAGTCGCGACCAACCTGGCACGCAACATGGTGACTCAGTGGGGCTTCTCCGACAAACTCGGTCCGCTGCTGTATGCGGAAGAAGAGGGTGAAGTATTCCTCGGACGCAGCGTAGCGAAAGCTAAGCATATGTCCGATGAGACCGCGCGCATTATTGACCAGGAAGTGAAATCACTGGTTGAGCGTAACTACAACCGCGCCCGTCAGATCCTTAACGACAATCTGGATATTCTGCACTCGATGAAAGATGCGCTCATGAAGTATGAGACCATCGATGCACCGCAGATTGATGACCTGATGGCACGTCGTGACGTTCGTCCGCCGGCTGGTTGGGAAGATCCTGGCGCCAACAATTCTGGCAATAACGGCACCCCGAGTGCGCCGCGTCCGGTCGACGAACCGCGTACGCCAAACCCGGGTAACACGATGTCAGAGCAGCTAGGCGACAAATAAGTTAGCCGCTGTTGATGTGGTTGTGCATATCTAAACCCTGGGGCGTCCGCTCTGGGGTTTTTCTTTTTATCTATCTCTCCTGATTCAGGGATCTCGCGATGAAACTTGTAGCCCAGGGCTCAACCCTCGATCTCACCCACCCGCACGTGATGGGTATCCTTAACGTTACGCCAGACTCCTTCTCCGACGGCGGGGCGCACAATTCGCTGGTAGACGCAGTGAAGCACGCCAATCTGATGATTAATGCCGGCGCGACTATCATTGATATCGGCGGCGAATCGACGCGTCCTGGGGCGCTGGATGTTAGCGTTGAGGAAGAGCTGGCGCGCGTGATCCCGGTTGTGGAAGCCATTGCTCAGCGCTTTGAGGTGTGGATTTCGGTCGATACGTCGAAGCCTGAAGTGATCCGTGAAGCCGCACAGGTAGGGGCGCATATCATCAACGATATCCGTTCGCTAACGGAGCCAGGCGCGCTGGAAGCGGCGGCAGAAACCGGTCTGCCGGTGTGCCTGATGCATATGCAAGGGCAGCCGAAAACCATGCAGGCTGCGCCGAAGTACGAAGACGTCTTCACCGATGTGACCCGCTTTTTCACAGAGCATATTGTGCGCTGCGAGCGGGCTGGGATCGCAAAAGATAAATTGTTGCTCGACCCAGGATTCGGTTTCGGTAAAAATCTTTCCCATAATTATGAGCTGCTTGCTCGACTCGGTGAGTTCCATCATTTTGGTCTCCCGCTGTTGGTAGGCATGTCGCGTAAGTCGATGGTCGGCCAGTTACTGAACGTTGGGCCGACGGAGCGCCTCAGCGGTAGCCTGGCTTGCGCAGTAATTGCGGCGATGCAGGGCGCGCAGATAGTTCGCGTCCATGACGTCAAAGAAACGGTAGAAGCGCTGCGCGTGGTGGAAGCCACACTGGCCACAAAGGAAAATAAACGTTATGAGTAACCGTAAGTATTTTGGCACCGATGGTATCCGTGGCCGCGTTGGCGATGCGCCAATTACGCCGGAATTTGTGCTTAAACTGGGCTGGGCTGCAGGAAAAGTTCTCGCGCGTCACGGTTCGCGTAAAATCATTATCGGTAAAGATACCCGCATCTCTGGCTATATGCTGGAGTCGGCCCTCGAAGCAGGCCTGGCCGCTGCCGGTCTCTCCGCCTCATTCACTGGCCCAATGCCAACGCCGGCGGTGGCTTATCTGACCCGTGCTTTCCGCGCGGAGGCCGGGATCGTCATTTCAGCGTCGCATAACCCTTTCTACGATAACGGTATCAAGTTCTTTTCTATTGAAGGCACTAAGCTGCCGGATAACGTCGAAGAAGCGATTGAAGCCGAGATGGAGAAAGAGCTGACCTGCGTCGATTCCGCTGAACTAGGCAAAGCCAGCCGGATTGTCGATGCGGCCGGCCGCTACATCGAGTTCTGCAAAGGCACTTTCCCGAATGAGCTGAGCCTGAACGAGCTGAAGGTGGTTGTCGACTGCGCCCACGGCGCGACCTACCACATTGCGCCTAACGTCTTCCGCGAGCTCGGGGCACAGGTTATTGCCATGGGCTGTGAGCCCAACGGCCTTAATATCAACGAAGAGGTCGGAGCCACCGACGTGCGGGCCCTACAGGCTCGGGTGCTGGCGGAAAAGGCCGATTTGGGCATTGCCTACGACGGCGATGGTGACCGCGTCATTATGGTCGACCATGAAGGCAATAAGGTCGATGGCGACCAGATTCTTTACATCATTGCCCGCGAAGGCCTGCGTCAGGGTCAGCTGCGCGGCGGCGCCGTGGGCACGCTAATGAGCAATATGGGACTGGAGCTGGCGCTCAAACAGCTGGGCATCCCGTTTGCTCGCGCAAAAGTGGGCGACCGCTATGTGCTGGAGAAAATGCAGGAGAAAGGCTGGCGTATTGGCGCCGAAAACTCCGGCCACGTTATCCTGCTGGATAAGACGACCACCGGAGACGGCATTGTTGCAAGCCTGCAGGTCGTTGCCGCGATGGTACGTAACCATATGAGCCTGCACGATCTGTGCAGCGGCATGAAGATGTTCCCGCAGATTCTGGTCAACGTGCGCTTTACCGATAACAACAGCAACCCGCTCGAGCATGAGAGCGTAAAAGCGGTCGCCGCTGAGGTTGAGGCCGCATTAGGTAAACGTGGCCGGGTGCTGTTACGTAAATCCGGCACCGAGCCGCTGATTCGCGTGATGGTTGAAGGCGAGCACGAAGAGCAGGTGCACGAATTCGCTCACCGCATCGCTGATGCGGTTAAAAACGCATAGCTTGTGGCGCTAAGTGATTAAAAAGGCGGCGCTTGCCGCTTTTTTAATTGCCAGCAAACGGTTTTTTGCTGTTTTTTTCTGCAGTTGATACAATGCGTCGAAATTGCCCTTGCGAAGGTCATTCGCTTTGGTTAGTATTCACACCCGCTTCAGTGGGAAACGTTAATGCGTCCCGCTTTATTGGTCGAAGCAATTGGTATGCGGCGAATCCGCAAGGAACAGGTTGATTATGCAAGAAGCTCTTTTAGTTGTTTTCCTTATTGTGGCGATTGGCCTTGTTGGTCTGATCATGCTGCAGCAAGGTAAAGGCGCTGATATGGGAGCCTCGTTCGGAGCAGGCGCTTCCGGCACGTTGTTCGGTTCCAGCGGTTCTGGTAACTTCATGACCCGCATGACCGGTATCCTGGCTGCGTTGTTCTTCATCATTAGTTTGGTGCTGGGCAATATCAACAGCAACAAGACCAGTAAAGGAAGTGAGTGGGATAATCTGAGCGCGCCGAAATCCGAGCAGACTCAGCCAGCAGCGCCGGCGCAGCCGAGCAGCGATATCCCGCACTGATAAGTAGTATCTGTACCGAGGTGGTGGAATTGGTAGACACGCTACCTTGAGGTGGTAGTGCCCTAACGGGCTTGTGGGTTCGAGTCCCATCCTCGGTACCAATATTCCAAAAAAAGACGCTGAAAAGCGTCTTTTTTTGCCTTAAATCGACGGCTGTTTATTTATAAATAACTCTCCGCTGGCCTTGATCCCATCCAGGTCGCTAAAGTCGCGCTCATCTATTTATCAGAGGTGAGTAACGCAATGAAGCATTTCAGGCTGTTTATCCTTGCCGGCGTGCTGTGCTTGTCCGGATGTAGTACGACACCAGCGGCGGATCCGGTAGCGACTATTAATGCGCTGGCGGTACCGGTAATGCATAGCGACGTTCAGCCCACGGGACAAAACACTCAGTCAATTACCCGCTGCTTTCAGGATAACTCGGTGCTGATTGGCAGCCTTAGCCGGTCATTAAAAGACAACTATCTGCAGGATGTGGAGAGAAAGGATATCTTCGATAAGGATAGCGATGCCTATCACGTCTACAGCGCGCTCACCAGGCTCGAACAGATGTCGGCGATGAATGAGGTCTACCGCAAAGAAAATAATATTGCCGGGCTAGAAGAGATTAATAAGGTACTGAAGGCCGTTCCCCTGGCGACGTAAGTGAGGGATTGCCGGACGGCAACCCCTGCTGATAACGATCAGAAGCGGAAGTTGAAGCCGGCGTAGGCGCCGTCGGCCAGCGTATTGTCACGATGGCTGTCTTTGCCCGCCATATCCATATAGCGATAACCCGCTTCGATACTCAGTGACTTAATGACGTTTATTCGCACACCCGCGTTAGCTTCAACGTAGTCGTCTACGCCGCTGGACATGGAGTCCGGAGAGTAATAGGCCTCCCCGAAGAGAGTGAAGAAATCGCCGAGCGGTAATTGTGCCCCGCCGCCAAGCGCGATGGCGTACCCCTCATTGCTGTCCTGTGGATTCAGGTAGAGCGCTTTGCCCCCCATGGTCAGCAGAAACGGGCCGAGGTCAAAGTTATAGCCCATACCTAACCCTGCGATATCCCCATCGTTATCGCTATGCGCCCAGCTGCCGTTGAAGGTCATGCCCGGATCGTCTGCGTTAAAGCTGGCGGAAAGATGAGTAAACTCTTCCCCCGCCTCGCCGTGGAGGTTAACCGATGCACTAGCGGCGCCGCTGGCGCAGAGCGCCGCGACGAGCAGAACTGATTTTGACGTGAACATGCTCATTGTAAATTCCTTCAGGTAAAAAAATACCCGACACGAGCGTTCGGGCAAATAAGTAGCGAGTTTGGGTTCTAATCGCCGTTGGCCGCAGAGCTAAACGGCAGCCGTTATCGCGCCACGCAGAGCGACACGCTTGGCGTGAGTGCTGATGTGGGCAGCGGAGTCGGGTGAACAGCAGGGTTGGGTGCTGACGCGTTTGACCTCAGATAATGCAGAGGCAAAAGCAGCCGGCACAGCGCGGGTATTTAATGCGAACGCTGGCGGAAGAGCTGTCTTCATTTCTGGGCCTGTTGTTTGGTTTTTAACGCACATTTTTCAGTGCGATAAATACAGGTGCCCAGAATAAAATTATTTATCGCTTGCCGTTATCATTTGTTTGTTTAAATTTAAATTGCATCCAGCACCCTGGCAGCCGGTTCAGCAATACATCAGCGATAAGCACAGGCACGGTTGCTTAGAATTTCTCAGGTAGCGTGTTCACGCTTTGCAAATAACCACCGCGGGCGAATTCAATATATCCGCCTTTTTTTAACGCTGACAGCACGTTCAGAATACTGCTGCGCGAAAGAAGGGTTCGGTCCTGAATATATTCCAGAATAGATACGCGTAGCCGCGTTTCATCAGGCATAAGAAGCATCTCCATCAGATGATTGCGGATGACCGAGTAGGTTCGCTGCTGCAGGACCAAATCGTCCCGATAAACCAGATACGAGGTATGGTATGCGAGCAGGCTGGTAACCTCTTCCCACAGGCTGTGCTCCCGGAACAGCTGGATGGCGCGATCGCTATCGATACGTAAAACATCGGAAGGGATCTCCGCCCGTAGCCCGTGGCTCCGGCTAGGCTGGAGCATTTCCGCGACGCCAAAGAGATGCGGTTCATAGACGGTAACGATGAGTAATTTATCAGATGAACGGATAACTGACAGCTCGCCCTTTTTAAAAAGATAGAGCTGAGTTTTGCCTTTATAGTCGCTGGTCAGTCTTTTTCTCGCAATCACATTCATTGGCGTGGCGTAAGGTTCAAGCGTCTCCAGCAGGCGATCGATATCCCGCTGTGGTCTGACCGGGGGTTTTATATTCATTGGGGCCTCACATCGGAAAGGGCAAATCTATGCGGAAGATTATAGACAATAATTATTAGATACCGCGACCGGTAAAATTATGGGCCGCAGGTTTTAGGGGGCGCAATTCTGACGAAAGAAAAAAGCCGACGGATTAGCGTCGGCTGAAAGAGTAGATGAAAATAGATTATTTGTCTCTATTTTCCAAATTCTCAACCTGCGGCAGACCGGTGGTTGAAGACGCGGTGAGCAGGCCGGATTGTGCGTAACCGAACAGCTTATCGCGGGTATCGGTGATATCCAGATTACGCATGGTCAGCTGGCCAATACGGTCTTCTGCGGAGAACATTGAATCTCCTTTCTCCATTGTCAGACGCTCTGCTTTATAGGTCAGATTGTCGGAGACGGTGTTCAGAATGGAGTAATCATTACCGCGACGCAGCTCCAGCGTCACCTCACCGGTAATCGCGCTCGCCACCCAACGCTGCAGCGCATCACGCAGCATCAGCGCCTGAGAGTCAAACCAGCGTCCCTGATACAGCAGGCGACCCAGCTGGCGCCCGTGGGCGTGGTACTGCTCAATGGTATCTTCGTTATGGATGCCGGTCAGCAGACGCTCATAGGCAATGTGCAGCAGCGCCATGCCCGGTGCTTCATAGATGCCGCGGCTTTTTGCTTCGATGATACGGTTTTCAATCTGGTCGCTCATGCCAAGCCCGTGGCGACCGCCGATGCGGTTTGCTTCCAGCATCAGCTCCACGTCATCGCTGAAGGTTTGGCCGTTGAGCGCGACCGGATGGCCCTGCTCAAAGCGAATGGTCACTTCTTCTGCCGGGATCTTCACGCTCTCATCCCAGAACTTAACCCCCATGATCGGGGTGACGATTTTGACGCTGGAGTTCAGGAATTCCAGGTCCTTCGCTTCGTGGGTTGCGCCCAGCATGTTGGAGTCAGTGGAGTAGGCTTTCTCAACGGACATTTTGTAGTCAAAACCGCAGGCAATCATAAACTCGGACATTTCCTGACGCCCGCCAAGCTCATCGATAAAGTCGCTATCCAGCCACGGTTTGTAAATTTTCAGCTCAGCGTTGGTCAGCAGGCCGTAACGATAGAAGCGCTCAATATCGTTGCCTTTATAAGTACTGCCGTCACCCCAGATGTTAACGCCATCTTCTTTCATCGCGGCAACCAGCATGGTGCCGGTAACGGCACGACCGAGCGGGGTGGTGTTAAAATAGGTCAGGCCGCCGGTGGTGTTATGGAATGCGCCGCACTGGATAGCGGCAATACCTTCAGCAACCAGCTGTTTACGGCAGTCGATCAGACGAGCGCCCTCGGCACCGTACTCTTTGGCGCGGCGAGGAATAGCATCGTAATCCTCTTCGTCCGGCTGGCCCAGGTTAGCGGTATAGGCGTAAGGTACCGCGCCTTTTTTACGCATCCACAGCAGGGCGGCGCTGGTATCCAGTCCACCAGAGAAAGCGATACCAATACGTTGACCAATCGGGAGATGCTTAAGAATCGTCGTCATAAAATAAAACCCTGCTAGATAGACTGTTGTGAGTTCGGTTTACCAGGTCCAGAACCTGTCCCATTTGACTATTCCGTTTGCCATTGAGGTTCAGGGTCATGCTTGAAAACCTTTATGTATAACCATACACGCCGGTCTTCTCGCGCTCTCCATGCCAAGGTGGCGTAAAAATCACGTCAAATGGGATATGTCCCTATTGCATGTTTATGCACTAATAGTGAGTTTTCATTTAATCATCTTTTATGGATGACAGGAAGTGATTCATTGTTTTTTTGCTAAAAAAGGGCGAAATGCCAGCATAAACGGTAACCGGGCAATGTGAAAAACATGTTGACAAAATATAGGGTTTATCAATACACTTTACCACGATTTTATGTCCCGTCCTCGGTACCAAATCCCAGCAGTATTTGCGTCTTTTACTCAATAAGAGTAAAATATGCCACGTTTCAGGCGCGGGGTGGAGCAGCCTGGTAGCTCGTCGGGCTCATAACCCGAAGGTCGTCGGTTCAAATCCGGCCCCCGCAACCACTTTCCCTTTGAGTACTTTTTCAAATATACTGTGAGGACCTGGTCCTTCGTAGCCGAATTTGAAAGAATTCTCCTGGAAGTGTTCCAGATCGCAGTTGCGATCGCAGGGTTCAGTTATCTAAAACCCCGATTTATCGGGGTTTTTTGTTATCTGACTTCAGAATAACTGGGCTATACGCCCTTTTTTTATGTCTTGGGGGTGGGTTTGTCCACATTAGAGCAAAAATTAACAGAGATGCTCACTGCGCCGGTTGAAGCGCTTGGCTTTGAGCTGGTCGGCATCGAATTCGTTCGTGGTCGCACTTCCACACTGCGCATCTATATTGATAGTGACAATGGCATCAATGTTGATGATTGTGCTGATGTAAGCCACCAGGTCAGTGCTGTCATGGACGTCGAAGATCCGATCACCGTTGCTTATAACCTGGAAGTGTCTTCACCTGGTCTCGATCGCCCGATGTTTACCGCCGAACACTATGCGCGTTTTTCCGGTGAAGAAGTTGCGCTGGTACTGCGTATGGCGGTGCAAAATCGCCGCAAATGGCAGGGCGTTATCAAAGCGGTAGACGGTGAAATGATCACGGTAACCGTCGAAGGCAAAGATGAAGTGTTCGCGCTGAGTAACATCCAGAAGGCGAACCTGGTTCCCCACTTTTAACAGTCTGGATTGAGGTGAAAGGCCCCGATGAACAAAGAAATTTTGGCTGTTGTTGAAGCCGTTTCCAACGAAAAATCGCTGCCGCGCGAAAAGATTTTCGAAGCGCTGGAAAGTGCTCTGGCAACGGCAACAAAGAAAAAATACGAGCAAGAGATCGACGTGCGTGTGAGCATCGATCGTCGTAGCGGTGATTTTGACACCTTCCGTCGCTGGCTGGTCGTTGAAGAAGTTACCCAGCCGACTCGCGAAATTACGCTTGAAGCGGCGCGTTACGAAGACGAAAGCATGAATCCTGGTGACTTTGTCGAAGACCAGATTGAATCCGTCACCTTCGACCGTATCACCACGCAAACGGCAAAACAGGTTATTGTACAGAAAGTACGTGAAGCCGAACGCGCAATGGTTGTCGATCAGTTCCGCGAGCACGAAGGTGAAATCATCACCGGCGTGGTGAAAAAAGTGAACCGCGATAACATCACTCTGGATCTGGGCAGCAATGCTGAAGCCGTGATCCTGCGTGAAGATATGCTGCCGCGTGAAAACTTCCGTCCAGGCGACCGTATTCGCGGCGTTCTGTACGCGGTACGTCCGGAAGCGCGCGGCGCTCAGCTGTTCGTTACCCGTTCTAAGCCAGAAATGCTGATCGAACTGTTCCGCATTGAGGTGCCGGAAATCGGTGAAGAAGTTCTCGAGATTAAAGCTGCCGCTCGCGATCCGGGTTCTCGTGCGAAAATCGCGGTGAAAACCAACGATAAGCGTATCGATCCGGTTGGCGCCTGTGTCGGCATGCGCGGTGCGCGCGTTCAGGCGGTTTCTACCGAACTGGGCGGCGAGCGTATCGATATCGTCCTGTGGGATGATAACCCGGCGCAGTTCGTGATTAACGCGATGGCTCCGGCTGACGTGGCGTCTATCGTGGTGGATGAAGACAAGCACACCATGGATATCGCCGTTGAAGCGGGCAATCTGGCGCAGGCGATCGGCCGTAACGGTCAGAACGTGCGTCTGGCATCGCAGCTGAGCGGCTGGGAACTCAACGTAATGACCGTTGATGACCTGCAGGCTAAGCACCAGGCTGAAGCCCATGCGGCGATCGATACTTTTACTAAGTATCTTGATATTGATGAAGATTTCGCCACGATGCTGGTTGAAGAAGGTTTCGCCACTCTGGAAGAACTGGCCTATGTGCCGGTGAAAGAACTGCTGGAAATCGACGGTCTGGATGAAGCCACCGTTGAAGCACTTCGTGAGCGTGCGAAAAATGCGCTGACCACGTTGGCGCTGGCTCAGGAAGAAAGCCTGGGAGACACCAAACCTGCCGATGATTTACTGAATTTGGAAGGTCTGGAACGTCTGATGGCTTTCAAACTGGCTGCCCGTGGCGTTTGTACGCTGGAAGATCTCGCCGAGCAGGGCATTGATGATCTGGCTGATATCGAAGGCTTGACCGACGAAAAAGCCGGAGAGCTCATCATGGCCGCCCGTAATATTTGTTGGTTCGGCGACGAAGCGTAATAAACTGTAGCAGGAAGGAACAGCATGACAGATGTGACCATTAAAGCGCTGGCCTCAGAGATTCAGACCTCTGTGGATCGCCTGATACAGCAATTTGCTGATGCAGGGATCCGCAAATCGGTCGATGACTCTGTGACCGCGCAAGAGAAGCAAACCTTGTTGACGCACCTGAACCGTGAACACGGCTCGGCGCCCGACAAGCTGACGCTGCAGCGCAAAACGCGCAGCACGTTAAATATTCCAGGTACCGGTGGAAAGAGCAAATCGGTACAAATCGAAGTCCGCAAGAAACGCACCTTTGTGAAACGCGATCCGCAAGAGGCAGAACGCCTTGCCGCGGAAGAGCAGGCGCAGCGTGAAGCGGAAGAGCAGGCCCATCGTGAAGCTGAAGAAACGGCTAAGCGAGAGGCGCAATTAAAAGCTGAACGTGAGGCCGCAGAACAAGCTAAACGTGAAGTCGCTGATAAAGCGAAACGTGAAGCTGCGGAAAAAGACAAAGTGAGCAATCAACAAACCGACGAAATGACAAAAAACGCCCAGGCTGAAAAGAGCCGCCGTGAAAACGAAGCTGCAGAGCTGAAGCGTAAATCGGAAGAAGAAGCACGTCGCAAGCTTGAAGAAGAAGCGCGCCGCGTGGCGGACGATGCACGCCGTATGGCCGCAGAAAACGAAAAGAACTGGACCGAAACCCCAGAAACGCCTGTTGAAGAAACCTCTGACTATCACGTGACCACGTCTCAGCATGCCCGTCAGGCAGAAGACGACAACGACCGTGAAGTTGAAGGCGGTCGTGGCCGTGGCCGTAACGCCAAAGCAGCACGTCCTCAGAAGAAAGGCAACAAGCACGCTGAATCCAAAGCCGATCGCGAAGAAGCCCGTGCGGCAGTACGCGGTGGTAAAGGCGGCAAGCGTAAAGGTTCTTCTCTGCAGCAGGGCTTCCAGAAGCCGGCTCAGGCCGTGAACCGTGACGTTATCATTGGCGAAACCATCACCGTTGGCGATCTGGCTAACAAGATGGCGGTCAAAGGCTCTCAGGTCATCAAAGCGATGATGAAGCTGGGCGCAATGGCGACCATCAACCAGGTCATCGACCAGGAAACCGCACAGCTGGTTGCCGAAGAGATGGGCCACAAGGTTATCCTGCGTCGTGAGAACGAGCTGGAAGAAGCGGTAATGAGCGACCGTGATACCGGCGCTGCGGCAGAAGCCCGTGCACCGGTTGTGACCATCATGGGTCACGTTGACCACGGTAAAACCTCGCTGCTCGACTATATCCGTTCAACCAAAGTAGCGTCCGGCGAAGCGGGTGGTATTACCCAGCACATCGGTGCGTACCACGTTGAAACTGAAAACGGCATGATCACCTTCCTGGATACCCCGGGCCACGCCGCGTTCACCTCAATGCGTGCTCGTGGTGCTCAGGCTACGGATATCGTTGTTCTGGTTGTTGCCGCGGACGATGGCGTGATGCCGCAGACTATCGAAGCTATCCAGCATGCGAAAGCAGCGCAGGTGCCGGTGGTTGTTGCGGTCAACAAAATCGATAAGCCAGAAGCGGATATGGATCGTGTTAAAACCGAACTGTCTCAGTACGGCGTGATGCCGGAAGAGTGGGGCGGCGAGTCGCAGTTCATCCCTGTTTCTGCGAAAGCCGGTACCGGTATCGACGATCTGCTGAACGCCATCCTGCTGCAGGCTGAAGTTCTGGAGCTGAAGGCCGTTCGTAACGGTATGGCAAGCGGTGCGGTTATCGAATCCTTCCTGGATAAAGGTCGCGGTCCGGTTGCTACCGTTCTGGTACGTGAAGGTACTCTGAACAAGGGCGATATCGTTCTGTGTGGCTTCGAATACGGCCGCGTTCGTGCAATGCGTAACGAACTGGGTCAGGAAGTGCTGGAAGCAGGTCCGTCTATTCCGGTTGAGATCCTCGGCCTGTCCGGCGTTCCGGCAGCGGGTGATGAAGTGACCGTCGTTCGTGACGAGAAAAAAGCGCGTGAAGTTGCGCTCTATCGTCAGGGCAAATTCCGCGAAGTCAAACTGGCGCGTCAGCAGAAGTCTAAGCTTGAGAACATGTTCGCTAACATGACCGAAGGCGAAGTTCACGAAGTGAACGTAGTACTGAAAGCGGACGTTCAGGGCTCTGTGGAAGCAATCTCTGACTCTTTACTGAAGCTGTCCACCGACGAAGTCAAAGTGAAGATCATTGGTTCTGGCGTAGGTGGTATCACCGAAACCGACGCGACCCTGGCTGCGGCATCCAACGCTATCCTGGTTGGCTTCAACGTACGTGCTGATGCCTCTGCTCGTAAAGTGATTGAATCTGAAAGTCTGGATCTGCGCTACTACTCCGTCATCTATAACCTGATCGACGAAGTTAAAGCAGCAATGAGCGGCATGCTGTCTCCGGAACTGAAACAGCAGATCATTGGTCTGGCTGAAGTGCGTGATGTGTTCAAATCGCCGAAATTTGGCGCCATCGCGGGCTGTATGGTTACCGAAGGTACGATTAAGCGTCACAACCCAATCCGCGTACTGCGTGACAACGTGGTTATCTATGAAGGCGAGCTGGAATCCCTGCGCCGCTTCAAAGATGACGTTAACGAAGTCCGTAACGGCATGGAATGTGGTATCGGCGTTAAGAACTACAACGACGTTCGCGTTGGCGACATGATCGAAGTGTTCGAAATCATCGAGATCCAACGTACCATCGCGTAATCTTCGTCGACTGCTGGGCCGCAGCGCCTGTTGCTGCAGCCCAACATTGTCAGAAGATCGCTGAAGGTAAGCCGGGTTAGCGAAGCGCCACCCGGCAATAATTCTAAAAAGGGGCTTATAGCCCCTTTTTTGTCTTTATTCTGGAGAATTTATTATGGCGAAAGAATTTGGTCGCCCGCAGCGCGTAGCTCAGGAGATGCAAAAAGAGATTGCTATCATCCTGCAGCGCGAAATTAAAGATCCGCGCCTGGGCATGATGACTACCGTCTCAGGCGTAGAAATGTCCCGCGATCTGGCCTATGCCAAAGTGTTCGTGACGTTCCTGAACGACAAAGATGAAGCCGCTGTTAAGGCGGGTATTAAAGCGCTGCAGGAAGCATCCGGATTTATCCGCTCTCTGCTGGGTAAAGCGATGCGTCTGCGTATCGTGCCGGAACTGACCTTCTTCTACGACAACTCGCTGGTCGAAGGGATGCGCATGTCTAACCTGGTGACCAGCGTGGTGAAGCATGACGATGAGCGTCGTGTGAATCCGGACGACGTCAAGGAGGACTAATGAGTCGTCCTCGTCGTCGCGGCCGCGATGTGCACGGCGTGCTGTTGCTGGATAAACCCCAGGGGGCTTCCAGCAATGACGTACTGCAAAAAGTAAAACGTATTTATAACGCTAACCGGGCAGGGCACACCGGCGCGCTGGATCCGCTGGCAACCGGCATGCTGCCGATTTGCCTCGGAGAAGCGACCAAGTTTTCCCAGTACCTGCTCGATTCCGACAAGCGTTACCGCGTCATTGCCAAACTGGGTCAACGCACTGACACCTCTGATGCCGATGGCCAGGTTGTGGAAGAGCGCCAGCTGGCCTTTAGCGACGCTCAGCTGGCCTCTGCGCTGGAAGGCTTTCGCGGCGAGACTCAGCAGGTGCCCTCCATGTATTCGGCGCTGAAGTACCAGGGTAAAAAGCTGTATGAATATGCCCGTCAGGGAATTGACGTCCCGCGCGAAGCCCGGCCGATTACCGTCTACGAGCTGCTGTTTATTCGCCATGAAGGCGATGAGCTCGAGCTGGAAATCCACTGTTCAAAAGGGACCTATATTCGTACGATTATCGACGATTTAGGCGAAAAGCTAGGCTGCGGCGCGCACGTTATTTTCCTGCGCCGCCTGGCGGTCAGCAAGTATCCTGTTGAACGTATGGTGACGCTAGAACAGCTGCAGGCGCTGGTTGAACAGGCGCAAGAGCAGGATATTCCTGTCGCGCAGCTGCTCGACCCGCTGCTGATGCCGATGGACAGCCCGGCGTCGGATTATCCGTTGGTTAATATTCCCGAAACGTCGGCGGTATACTTTAAAAATGGTAATCCGGTCCGCACTTCTGGCGCGCCGAAGCAGGGTCTGGTTCGCGTAACGGAAGGTGAAGACGAGAAGTTTCTCGGCATGGGCGAGATTGATGACGAAGGCCGCGTGGCGCCGCGTCGTCTGGTCGTTGAATACCCTGTCTGAGGGCTGTTCTTGCGATAAAAGCTGGCTGCGAGTAGAATATCGCCGCCTGACGTCCGCAAAAATGTTTTAACATTTTCGGGCGTCGCATCAGGGGTTGCTGAATTAGAGATCGGCACCCTTTCTTTCTTTTAATTTTTGGAGTTCAAAATGTCTCTAAGCGTTGAAGCTAAAGCAAAAATCGTTTCTGAGTTTGGTCGTGGCGAAAACGACAGCGGTTCTACCGAAGTTCAGGTTGCACTGCTGACTGCCCAGATTAACCATCTGCAGGGTCACTTCTCCGAGCATAAAAAAGATCACCACAGCCGTCGTGGTCTGCTGCGCATGGTTTCCCAGCGTCGTAAACTGCTCGACTACCTGAAACGTAAAGATGTTGCACGTTACTCTTCGCTGATCGAGCGTCTGGGTCTGCGTCGCTAGTTCTGCGAGTTTCAGAAAAAGGGGCCTCAGGGCCCCTTTTTTCGACCAGGCGGCAGCAATTAGCTAAAAACTCATGTATTGTTGCTATTAATGATCTTCGTGCAGAGGTTCGCGCGGCTAATGAGAGGCTTCATCCGCAGGGGCGGGTAAAGGTTGTCATTAGTCGCGAGGATGCAGAAGATCGGGTCATCTGACGCTATATCCTCGATATAGCGTCACTTTTTGATAAAAGGATAGAATTTTGCTAAATCCGATCGTTCGTAAATTCCAGTACGGCCAACACACCGTAACCCTGGAAACCGGCATGATGGCCCGCCAGGCCACTGCTGCTGTCATGGTAAGCATGGATGACACCGCGGTATTCGTTACCGTTGTTGGCCAGAAGAAAGCGAAGCCAGGCCAGGACTTCTTCCCGCTGACCGTAAACTATCAAGAACGTACCTATGCAGCAGGTAAAATTCCGGGTGGTTTCTTCCGTCGTGAAGGCCGTCCAAGCGAAGGCGAAACCCTGATTGCGCGTCTGATTGACCGCCCGGTTCGTCCGCTGTTCCCGGAAGGTTTTGTTAACGAAGTTCAGGTTATTGCTACCGTTGTTTCCGTTAACCCGCAGGTTAACCCGGACATCGTTGCCATGATCGGTGCTTCCGCTGCGCTGTCCCTGTCCGGTATTCCGTTTAACGGTCCTATCGGCTCCGCGCGCGTTGGCTACATCAACGACCAGTACGTGCTGAACCCGACTCAGGATGAGCTGAAAGAAAGTAAGCTGGACCTGGTTGTTGCCGGTACCGAAGCTGCGGTCCTGATGGTTGAATCCGAAGCAGAACTGCTGAGCGAAGACCAGATGCTGGGCGCGGTGGTGTTCGGCCACGAGCAGCAGCAGATTGTTATTCAGACCATCAACGATCTGGTGAAAGAAGCGGGTAAACCGCGCTGGGAATGGCAGCCGGAAGTCGTAGACGCCGCGCTGAATGCCCGCGTTGCAGCCCTGGCTGAAGCTCGCCTGAGCGATGCTTACCGCATCACTGACAAACAAGAGCGCTATGCTCAGATTGGCGTGATCAAAGCTGAAACTATCGCCACGCTGACCGCTGAAGATGAAACCCTGGACGCTAACGAGCTGGGTGAAATTCTGCACGCTATCGAGAAAAATGCCGTTCGTAGCCGCGTACTGGCAGGCGAGCCGCGCATCGATGGCCGTGAAAAAGATATGATTCGTGGTCTGGACGTTCGTACCGGCGTACTGCCGCGTACCCACGGTTCTGCACTGTTCACCCGTGGCGAAACTCAGGCGCTGGTTACCGCGACCTTGGGCACCGCGCGTGACGCACAGAACATCGATGAGCTGATGGGTGACCGTACCGACTCCTTCCTGTTCCACTACAACTTCCCTCCGTACTCCGTAGGCGAGACCGGAATGGTAGGTTCACCGAAGCGTCGTGAAATTGGTCACGGTCGTCTGGCTAAGCGCGGCGTGCTGGCCGTGATGCCGACCACCGAAGAGTTCCCGTACACCGTTCGCGTGGTTTCTGAAATCACTGAATCTAACGGCTCTTCTTCCATGGCTTCCGTTTGCGGTGCCTCTCTGGCACTGATGGACGCCGGCGTGCCGATTAAAGCCTCCGTTGCGGGTATCGCGATGGGACTGGTGAAAGAAGGCGACAACTATGTCGTTCTCTCCGATATTCTGGGCGACGAAGATCACCTGGGCGATATGGACTTCAAAGTTGCGGGTTCCCGCGACGGTATCTCTGCTCTGCAGATGGATATCAAAATTGAAGGTATCACCAAAGAGATCATGCAGGTTGCGCTGAATCAAGCTAAAGGTGCGCGTCTGCACATCCTGGGCGTCATGGAGCAGGCGATTAACGCGCCGCGCGGCGACATCTCCGAATTCGCACCGCGTATCCACACCATCAAGATCAGCCCGGACAAGATCAAAGACGTTATCGGTAAGGGCGGCTCCGTAATCCGTGCGCTGACTGAAGAGACCGGCACCACCATCGAAATCGAAGATGACGGTACCGTGAAAATCGCAGCGACCGACGGCGACAAAGCGCAGCACGCGATTCGTCGTATCGAAGAGATTACCGCTGAGATCGAAGTTGGCCGTATCTACAATGGTAAAGTGACCCGTATCGTTGACTTTGGCGCATTCGTTGCCATCGGTGGCGGTAAAGAAGGTCTGGTGCATATTTCTCAGATCGCCGACAAGCGCGTAGAGAAAGTCACCGATTACCTGCAGATGGGTCAGGAAGTGCCGGTTAAGGTTCTGGAAGTTGACCGTCAGGGCCGCGTCCGTCTGAGCATCAAAGAAGCAACTGAGCAGACTCAGCCTGTCAGCGCACCGGAAGCTCCGGTCGCAGAGCAGGGCGAGTAAGGTTGCCGTTTGCCCTCCGCGTTTGCGGAGGGCGTATTACGGGCAGGACGCCTTGTTTGCAGCCGGGGAACTGGACGTTCATCCAATCGTTGTCTTCGGGAGTGGGAAATGAAGCCTTTTTTGCGCTGGTGTTTCGTGGCGACAGCTCTCACGCTGGCAGGATGCAGCAGCTCTGCCTGGCGTAAGGACGCAGTCCTCGCGGTGCCATTGCAACCGACTTTGCAGCAAGAAGTGATTCTGGCGCGCATGGAACAAATTCTTGCCAGTCGGGCTTTAACCGATGATGAACGCGCACAGCTTTTATATGAGCGCGGAGTGTTGTATGATAGTCTCGGTCTGAGGGCACTAGCGCGAAACGATTTTTCACAAGCGCTGGCAATCCGACCTGATATGCCCGAAGTATTCAACTACTTAGGCATATATTTAACGCAGGCAGGCAATTTTGATGCTGCCTATGAAGCGTTTGATTCTGTACTTGAGCTTGATCCAACTTATAACTACGCGCACTTAAATCGCGGCATCGCCCTGTATTACGGGGGTCGTGCTAAGTTAGCGCAAGATGATCTGCTGGCGTTTTATCAAGACGATCCCAATGATCCTTTCCGTAGCCTGTGGCTTTATCTCGCTGAGCGCAAACTCGACGAGAAGCAGGCGCTTGAAGCACTGAAACAGCGCTTCGACAAATCGGACAAAGAGCAATGGGGATGGAACATTGTCGAGTTCTACCTTAACGATATCAGCGAAAAAACGCTGATGGATCGTTTGAAGGCAGACGCAACGGATAACACCTCGCTCGCTGAGCATCTCAGTGAAACCAACTTCTATTTAGGTAAGTACTACCTAAGTCTGGGGGACAAGGACAGCGCTACGGCACTGTTCAAACTGGCGGTCGCAAACAACGTTCACAACTACGTTGAGCACCGATACGCATTGTTGGAATTATCGCTCTTGGGCCAGGAGCAAGATGACCTGGCAGAATCGGACCAGCAATAGCTGACGAACAAACATCAGCCCAAATTTTTATTGCCATCATCTTCACGGGTGAGGGCGTTGTTGTTCGTTAATACACCTACTTTGAGCCGGTTCACACTTTTCAATGAAAATTACTGTAAATTTTCACGTTGAGTTATGTAGACTGGCCGCCATTAATTTTGAGGCACACGTACTACATGGCTGAATTCGAAACCACTTTTGCAGATCTGGGCCTGAAGGCTCCTATCCTTGAAGCCCTTAACGATCTGGGTTACGAAAAACCATCTCCGATCCAGGCTGAATGCATTCCGCATCTTCTGGGCGGCCGCGATGTTCTGGGTATGGCCCAGACGGGTAGCGGTAAAACCGCAGCGTTCTCTTTACCGCTGCTGAACAATCTTGATCCTGAGCTCAAAGCACCGCAAATTCTGGTGCTGGCGCCGACCCGCGAACTGGCGGTACAGGTTGCTGAAGCGATGACGGACTTCTCTAAACATATGCGCGGCGTAAACGTGGTAGCCCTTTACGGCGGCCAGCGTTATGACGTGCAGCTGCGTGCTCTGCGCCAGGGACCACAAATCGTTGTCGGTACCCCGGGTCGTCTGCTTGACCACCTGAAGCGCGGTACTCTGGATCTCTCTAAGCTGAGCGGTCTGGTGCTGGATGAAGCTGACGAAATGCTGCGCATGGGCTTCATCGAAGACGTAGAAACGATTATGGCTCAGATCCCGGAAGGTCATCAGACCGCTCTGTTCTCTGCCACTATGCCGGAAGCGATCCGCCGTATTACCCGCCGCTTTATGAAAGAGCCGCAGGAAGTGCGCATCCAGTCCAGCGTAACCACTCGCCCGGACATCAGCCAGAGCTACTGGACTGCTTACGGCATGCGTAAAAACGAAGCGCTGGTGCGTTTCCTGGAAGCGGAAGATTTTGATGCGGCGATTATCTTCGTTCGTACCAAAAACGCGACCCTGGAAGTGGCCGAAGCGCTGGAGCGTAGCGGCTATAACAGCGCCGCGCTGAACGGTGACATGAACCAGTCCCTGCGTGAGCAGACTCTGGAGCGTCTGAAAGATGGTCGTCTGGACATCCTGATTGCGACCGACGTTGCGGCCCGTGGCCTTGACGTTGAGCGTATCAGCCTGGTTGTTAACTACGACATCCCGATGGACTCCGAATCTTACGTTCACCGTATCGGCCGTACCGGTCGTGCAGGTCGTGCAGGCCGTGCGCTGCTGTTCGTTGAGAACCGCGAACGCCGTCTGCTGCGTAACATCGAACGTACCATGAAGCTGACCATTCCGGAAGTAGAGCTGCCAAACGCAGAGCTGCTGGGCAAACGCCGTCTGGAAAAATTCGCCGCTAAAGTTCAGCAGCAGCTGGAAAGCAGCGATCTGGATCAGTACCGTGCGCTGCTGACGAACATCAAGCCGTCCGCTGAAGGCGAAGAGCTGGATATCGAAACTCTGGCCGCAGCACTGCTGAAAATGGCTCAGGGCGAACGTCCTCTGATCCTGCCGCCGGATGCGCCGATGCGTGCTAAACGCGAATTCCGCGATCGCGACGATCGTTTCGAACGTCGTAATGACCGTAACGATCGCAATGACCGTGGCCCGCGTGGCGACCGTCCTGAGCGTAGCGGTGAAGATCGTCCTAAACGCGAGCGTCGTGACGTTGGTGATATGGAACTGTATCGCATTGAAGTGGGCCGCGACGATGGTGTTGAAGTTCGTCACATTGTTGGCGCTATCGCTAACGAAGGCGACATCAGCAGCCGTTACATCGGTAACATCAAGCTGTTCGGTACCCACTCAACGATCGAGCTGCCGAAAGGCATGCCGGGCGAAGTGCTGCAGCACTTTACTCGTACCCGTATCCTGAACAAGCCGATGAACATGCAGCTGATGGGCGATGCCCAGCCGCGCCCTGAGCGTAGCGGTGGCGAGCGTCGTGGCGGCGGTGAACGTCGTGAAGGCGGCCGTGCTTTCGGCGGTGAACGTCGTGAAGGCGGTCGTGGTTTCGGCGGTGAACGTCGCGAAGGCGGTCGTGGTGATGGTCGTCGTTTCAGCGGCGAACGTCGTGAAGGCCAGGCACCTCGTCGTGAAGGTCATGCTCCGCGCCGTGATGATTCAGCGCCGCGTCGCGAAGATTCCGCCCCGCGTCGGGATGACTCTTCAAGCCGTCGTCGTTTCGGTGGCGATGCGTAATTAGCATCCGCTAGCGTAAAGAAAATGATACAGCCCCGATCTTAACGATTGGGGCTTTTTTTATTTCAATTGTACTCGTGTACTGGTACAGTGCTGCACGCTAACGATGAGCAAAGTATTATTGACTGGAGATTAGGCTAAATGGCGACACTAACCACTACGGCATCGCGCCCGTCCTTAATTGGCGGCGTGGTGATTATCGGCGGAACCATTATTGGCGCGGGCATGTTCTCGCTGCCGGTGGTCATGTCCGGCGCGTGGTTCTTCTGGTCGCTGGCGGCTCTGGTTTTCACCTGGTTCTGCATGCTGCATTCCGGGCTGATGATTCTGGAAGCCAACCTGAATTACCGCATTGGCTCCAGCTTCGATACCATCACCAAAGATCTGCTCGGCAGAGGCTGGAACCTGATTAACGGCGTGTCGATTGCCTTCGTGCTCTATATCCTCACCTACGCCTACATCTCGGCCAGCGGCTCAATATTGCACCATACCTTTTCCGAGATGTCGCTCAACGTTCCGGCGCGGGCGGCAGGATTGGGCTTTGCCCTGCTGGTGGCGTTTGTCGTGTGGCTGAGCACCAGGGCGGTAAGCCGCATGACGGCGATTGTGCTGGGAGCAAAGGTCATTACGTTTTTCCTGACCTTCGGCAGCCTGCTGGGACACGTACAGCCGACGACGTTGTTCAACGTTGCCGAGCAAAACGCATCCTATATGCCGTACCTGCTGATGACGCTGCCGTTTTGCCTGGCATCCTTCGGCTATCACGGCAACGTCCCCAGCCTGATGAAGTACTACGGTAAAGATCCGCGCACCATTACGCGCTGCCTGGTTTACGGCACGCTGCTGGCGCTGGGGCTGTACGTTATCTGGCTGCTGGTGACGATGGGCAATATCCCGCGCGCGGAGTTTGTCGGCATCGCGCAGAAGGGCGGCAACATTGATGTCCTGGTGCAGGCGCTGAGCGGCGTGCTGAACAGCCGCAGCCTGGATCTGCTGCTGGTGGTGTTCTCAAACTTTGCGGTAGCCAGCTCGTTCCTCGGCGTGACGCTGGGGCTGTTTGATTATCTGGCAGACCTGTTCGGTTTCGATGACTCCGCGCTGGGGCGCTTTAAGACCGCGCTCCTGACCTTCGTACCGCCGGTTATCGGTGGCCTGCTGTGGCCGAACGGCTTCCTGTATGCCATCGGCTATGCGGGACTGGCGGCAACCATCTGGGCGGCAATCGTCCCGGCTCTGCTGGCTCGCGCATCGCGTAAGCGCTTCGGTAGCCCACAATTCCGCGTTTGGGGCGGAAAGCCGATGATTGCGCTGATTCTGCTATTCGGCGTCGGCAACGTTATCGTCCACTTCTTATCGAGCTTTAACGTTCTGCCGGTTTATCAATAACGACTTCGCTTCCCGGCCGGCATTACGCGCGGTCGGGAAGCGGGGCGGACGTTAACCCAACAGCTCCTCTTTCACCTGCATTGCCAGCTCAAACGAGTGCAGGCGCGCCTGATGATCGAAAATCTGGCCGTTAACCATCAGCTCATCGGCCTGAGTTTCGCGCAATATCGACTCCAGACCGTGACGGACCTTCGCCTTATCCCCGACCAGAGACATGCTCAACGCCTGCTGTACGCCGTATTGCTCGGAGGCAGACCACAGCTGATGCATATTCTCCACCGGCGGCGGCAGCTGGCCGGTTTCCCCCCGGCGTAGCTTAGCGAAAGCCTGCTGCATTGAGGTAAACAGGAACTCCGCATCGCGGTTACTGTCGGCGGCAACAATATTGATGCACACCATCGCATACGGTTTCTCCAGCCGCGCCGAGGGTTTGAAATGCGTGCGGTACAGGTGCAGGGCCTGGAACAGCATGTCTGGTGCAAAGTGCGAAGCGAAGGCAAACGGCAGGCCGAGCTGCGCCGCCAGCTGGGCGCTGTAGAGGCTGGATCCAAGCAGCCATACCGGGATCTGCTCCCCGTAGCCGGGCACCGGGCGCACGTGCGGATTCGGGTCACGGGCATCGAACCAGTCAACCAGCTCCGCAACATCGCGCGGGAAGTTATCGACGTCACCGCTCATGTGGCGGCGCAGCGCGCGCATGGTGGGCTGATCGCTACCCGGGGCGCGGCCAAGACCGAGGTCGATGCGGCCAGGATAGAGGGTATTCAGCGTGCCAAACTGCTCGGCAATCACCAGCGACGAGTGGTTGGGCAGCATCACGCCGCCGGAACCGAGGTGCAGAGTGCGGGTGTTGGCCGCCAGATAGCCGATAAGCACCGACGTCGCGGCGCTGGCAATACCGACCATATTGTGGTGCTCCGCCAGCCAGTAGCGGTGATAGCCGCGTTTTTCAGCCAGCTGCGCCAGGTCTAACGAATGGGAGAAGGCTTCTTTCGCCGAAGAACCTTGCGGGATCGGTGCCAGATCGAGCACCGAGAACGGAATAGATTTGTCAGTCATAAAGGCTCACTTTGCTACAGCATAGTCATCAGATTGAAGGTCTTCTTCCAGCCTGGCGCATCCGGGGCGCGCCGGCCAGAAAAGCTGCGGCTTCAATAGTGCATTAAAAAGTGACGATAGCTATTAACAAAGTGAGCGGTTTATCAGCTCTGTAGCTCCAGCCCGGCCAGCCGTTTCCAGTAGCCATTGCACTCGCTGTTGGCAGTGAGCGGCAGCGGCGAGGCGCCGTTTTCGTTTGCCCGGAAGGCATCGAGCGTGGCAAAGACGTTGTTATCCAGCGGCGACAGGCGAACCATATCGACCAGGCCGCGCATCGACGCCAGCTCGTTGCCGAGGTTATAGACGTATCCGCTCATGGTCTGAATGCCGTTGAGCACAAAGACCTGCTGGTTTTCCTGCGACAGCACGTCGCGGCCGTTGGGGTACTTGATGCAGCAGGTTTCGCACTCATCCTTCGGTTTGTCTTCCGAGCGGGCGGTAAAGCAGCGCGCGGAGTAGGCCAGCGGCAGGTGGCCATAGCTCAGGACTTCAACCTCGAACCGCTCGCGGATCCCCAGCTCTTCACACTGCGTCAGCAGGTTCATTAGCCAGTCGCGGGAAAGCTCGACCGGCATACACCAGCGCACCATTCCCTGCCTGAGCAGCAGGCGCAGGGTCACGGCGTTATAGCAGTTGAGCGCATGGCCGGCGACGAACGGCAGCTTGCGTTCAGCGCACATATTGACGACCCCCAGATCGCTGGCCTCAATCAAAAACTCACCGTTGTCGACGTAGCGTTTCAGCTCCCCCAGTTCAGAGGAGGCCTGCACCAGGGCGAGGGTCGAGAGGACCACCTGCTTGCCGCTGCTCGCCAGCATTCTTGCCATATCGATCCAGTCGCCGACTTTGGTCGCGCGGCGCTTGCTGCATACCGCTTCCCCGAGATAAATCGTGTCGGCGCTACAGCCTGCCGCCTGCTGATAAAAATCTTCCAGCGTCTCTTTTGGCCAGTAATACAGCACCGGCCCTAATGAATATTTCATCACGTTTCTCACTGCCATTTACGGTGATATGCGCCAAGGGTGGTTTGCGTCCCCTCGGACATTGCGCCGAGAGTCTCCATCCATGCGGATTGTGGGACAAAATCCTGCGGGGAGGCCTTGCAGCGATCGATTGCCTGACGCCAGACCTTCGCTACCTGGGTGACGTAGGCCGGGCTACGCTGGCGGCCCTCAATTTTCACCGAGGCAATATTCGCCGCCATCAGCTCCGGCAGCAGCTCAAGAGTATTCAGGCTGGTGGGTTCTTCCAGCGCGTGATAGCGCTCGCCGTCGACCAGGTAGCGGCCTTTGCACAGGGTGGGGTAGCCGGCGTTCTCGCCGTCCTGATAGCGGTCAATCAGGACTTCATTAAGGCGCGACTCCAGGCCCTGCGGAGTCTGCTGCCAGCGAACAAAGCGCGCGGGCGAACAGGCGCCGACGGTATTCGGCGACTCGCCGGTCAGGTATGAGGAGAGATAGCAGCGGCCTTCCGCCATAATGCACAGGCTGCCGAAGGCGAAGACCTCCAGCGGAACAGGGGTGGCGCGCGCCAGCTGTTTGACCTGATGGATGGAGAGCACGCGCGGCAGCACCACGCGGGCGACGTCGAAATTGCGGTGATAGAAGCGCACCGCTTCTTCGTTGGTCGCAGACGCCTGAACCGAAACGTGACGCTCAATATGCGGATAGCGCTCGGCGGCATATTCCAGCATGGCGATATCGGCGAGGATCAGGGCATCGGCCCCCAGTTGGGCGGCCATATCCACCGCGCGCTGCCAGCGGGCGTAACCGTCCGGGTGGGCGAAGGTGTTGATCGCAATATGCAGCTTGCGGCGATGCTGATGGACGAAGCTGACGGCTTCCTGCAGCTTCTTTTCGGTGAAATTAAGACCGGCAAAGTGGCGGGCGTTGGTGTCATCTTTCAGCCCGATATACACGGCATCGGCACCGTTTTCGATGGCCGCCTTAAGCGCCGGGAGGTTACCGGCTGGGCAGAGCAGCTCCATAATTTTTCCTGAAAAACGCGGCCTGTCGGCGACGCTGAATGGTTAACGAGCAGGGATTTTAGTTAACCTTCTGGTGACAATTTTTGATTTGAGGCAGTTAAAAGCGTATTGGTGGCGCCAATAATAGGTACCCGTCATGGTGATTTTGTTGATTTACGCCGCTATGTTGTTTATTTGATATGGCACAATAGCGGAACTGTCGCTTTCATGGAGTAAAGCTTGTGTTGGATAAATTGCGTTCCCGGCTGGTCCACTTTGGCCCGTCTTTGATGAGCGTGCCGGTTAAGCTGGCGCCTTTTGCCCTCAAGCGCCAGGTGCTGGAGCAGGTGCTCAGCTGGCAGTTTCGTCAGGCGCTGGCGGATGGAGAACTGGATTTTCTCGAAGGCCGCTGGTTAAGTATTAATGTGCGCGATATTGGCCTGCTGTGGTATACCTCAGTGAGCGAGGGTCGGCTGGTGGTTAGCCCGACGGCAGAAGCGGACGTCAGCTTTAGCGCTGATGCCAGCGATCTGCTGATGATCGCGGCGCGTAAGCAGGATCCGGATACGCTGTTCTTCCAGCGTCGGCTGGTTATCGAAGGCGATACCGAGCTGGGGCTGTACGTAAAAAACCTGATGGATGCCATTGAGCTGGAGCAGATGCCGAAAGCGCTGCGCATAATGCTGCTGCAACTGGCGGATTTTGTTGAAGCTGGCCTAAGCAGCCCGCGGAAACCTGAACAGACATCGGTAGGTGAGGCATGCTGATTCGAGTTGAAATTGGAATTGATGCACCGGGAATCGACGCGTTGCTGCGCCGAACCTTCGGCGGCGATGCCGAAGCGCAGCTGGTGCACGATTTACGGGAAGATGGCCTGATCACGCTAGGCGTGGTGGCAACGGACGATGAAGGTCAGGTGGTTGGCTATGTTGCCTTCAGTCCGGTCTCCGTTGAAGGCGAAGAGCTGCAGTGGGTTGGCATGGCGCCGCTGGCGGTAGATGAAAGCTACCGCGGTCAGGGGATTGGCCGCCAGCTGGTCTATGAAGGGCTGGATTCGCTGAATGAATTTAGCTACGCCGCGGTCGTTACCCTCGGCGAGCCGGCGCTGTACGGCCGCCTGGGCTTTGAACCGGCCGCGCGTTTCGATCTGCGCTGCCGCTGGCCGGACACCTCTGAGGCATTTCAGGTACGTCCTCTGGCCGATGACGCGCTGCAAGGGGTCCACGGACTGGTCGAGTACAGCGACCACTTCAACCGCTTCTAAGGCTCTCCAGCAGGGCTTCAAACGTACCATCTCCGGCAACGAGGCGCTCCTTCTGGCGCTTCGTTAGCTGCTTGATGCGATACTCCAGTCTCAGCGCTAGTGAGTGTTCACCAACTTCCTGACTAAAGGCCAGCTGCAGCGCGCCTTTCCCGCGTAAAGCTTTCGCCCCTTTGCCCTCCTGATGCTGACAAAAGCGGCGAGAGACATCGGTGGTAATCCCGGTATAGAGGCGATTATCGGCGGTACGAATCAGATAGAGAAACCAGCGCACGGTCCAAAGGTCGGTATGTTAAGGTGTGTGCACCATAGCATACTGGAGAAAAAAGATGGATACGCTTGCCGCGATTGGCCGCTGGCTGGGCAAACAGCACGTCGTCACCTGGTGTGTCGCCAGCGAGGGTGAGCTCTGGTGTGCCAACGCTTTCTATATTTATGATCCTGAAAACGTGGCATTTTATCTCCTTAGCGACGAGAAAACTCGCCACGGTCAAATGACCGGCGAGCGCGCTAAGGTTGCCGGGACGGTAAACGGTCAGCCGAAAACCGTGGCGCTGATCCGCGGAGTTCAGTTTAAAGGCGAGATTCGCCGGCTTCATGGAGAAGAGGAGGCAGAGATGCGCCAGCGCTACGTGAGGCGCTTCCCGGTTGCCCGCGCGCTGCCGGCAGCGGTATGGGAAATCCGCCCCGACGAGCTCAAGTTTACCGACAATACCCTCGGCTTCGGCAAGAAGCTGTACTGGCAGCGCGAGGCTGCGAGAGAGTAATTCCCCCGGTAGACGTGCAATTCCTCCCTTTTCTTGCATACTTTTTCTCAAGCTATCCGCCGCCCGTCGCGGCGGAACCTCAGGAGAGATCATGAGCCAGGTGCTGATAACAGGCGCGACCGGTTTAGTTGGTGGGCACTTACTTCGAATGCTGGTGCGCGAGCCGACCGTTTCGGCGATAGCCGCGCCCACTCGCCGCCCGCTGGCGGATACGCAGGGCGTATTCAATCCCCATGACCCTCAGCTGAGCGATGCGCTGGCGCAGGTCGTTGATCCGATAGACACCGTCTTTTGCTGCCTGGGCACCACGCGACGCGAGGCGGGGAGCAAAGCGGCCTTTATCCATGCTGACTATACGTTGGTGGTGGATACGGCGCTGACCGGGCTGCGGCTGGGGGCAAAGCATATGCTGGTCGTCAGCGCCATGGGCGCCGACCCGCATTCGCTGTTTTTCTACAATCGCGTCAAAGGGGAAATGGAGCAGGCGCTGCGCGCTCAGGCGTGGCGCAATCTGACCATCCTTCGCCCCTCTATGCTGCTGGGCGAGCGGGACAACAGGCGCGCCAATGAAGCGCTGCTGGCGCCGCTGTTCCGCCTGCTGCCGGGGAACTGGAAGTCTATCGACGCCCGCGACGTCGCACAGGCGATGCTCAGCGAAGCGCTCGCGCCCGCTCAGGAAGGCGTCACCGTTCTGCCATCGGCAAAACTGCGTGAAATCGCCGCCAGCGAGGCGTAGTATTCAGCGCTTCGCTGTATAACCACATTTCTTGCTGGGGAATGCTATGACTGGTCAGTCTTCATCTCAGGCGGCATCATCTTTTCAATGGTGGAAGCCCGCGCTCTTTTTTCTCGTCGTCATCGTTGGCCTGTGGTTCGTTAAATGGCAGCCCTATTACGGTAAGGCCTTCACCGCCGCAGAAACGCACAGCATTGGAAAATCTATTCTCGTCCAGGCCGATAGCAACCCGCTAAAAGCCGCGTGGGATTACGCGCTGGTCTACTTCCTGGCGGTCTGGAAAGCGGCGGTGCTGGGCGTGCTGCTGGGCTCGCTGATTCAGGTGCTGATCCCGCGCAACTGGCTGCTGCGCACGCTGGGGCAATCGCGTTTTCGCGGTACGCTGCTGGGGGCGATTTTCTCGCTGCCCGGCATGATGTGCACCTGCTGCGCCGCGCCGGTGGCGGCAGGCATGCGTAAACAGCAGGTGTCGATGGGCGGCGCGCTGGCGTTCTGGATGGGTAATCCTCTGCTGAACCCGGCGACGCTGGTGTTTATGGGATTTGTGCTCGGCTGGCAGTTTGCCTTGATTCGCCTGGTGGCCGGTCTCGCGACCGTGCTGGTGGTGGCGACGCTGGTACAAAAATGGGTGAAAGAGGCCGCGACTCAGCCGGCGGCGGTGCCCGACGTTTCCCCGCAAATTGCCGAGGGCGGTTTCTTTAGCCGCTGGCTGCGGGCGCTGTGGACGCTGTTCTGGAACACGATCCCGGTCTATATTCTGGCGGTGCTGGCGCTGGGCGCCGCGCGCGTCTGGCTGTTCCCGCACGCCGACGGCGCGATCGGTAACACCCTGTTCTGGGTCCTGGCGATGGCGATAGCCGGCTGCCTGTTCGTTATCCCGACGGCGGCGGAGATCCCTATCGTTCAGACCATGATGCTGGCGGGAATGGGCGTTGCGCCGGCGCTGGCTCTGCTGATCACTCTGCCTGCGGTCAGCGTACCGTCGCTGATTATGCTGCATAAGGCGTTTCCGGCGAAGGCCCTTTGGCTGACCGGCGGGCTGGTGGCGCTGTGCGGCGCGATTGTGGGCGGGCTGGCGTTACTGTGATGATTTTCCGGGCGACAACGCTGAGGGGGTGTCGCCCGGGATGCGGTGTTTACTTGAGGTAGGTAAACGCGGTTGTGACGCGAGAAACGCCGCTGACCCGGCTGGCGATGTCCGCCGCAGCGCGACCTTCGCGGTCGGTTACCAGCCCCATCAGGAACACTTCTCCGTTCTCGGTGGTCACCTTCACGTTCGATGATTTCACCTGGTCAGTGCCCAGCAGCTGGGAGCGAACCTTGGTGGTAATCCAGGTATCCGAAGAGGCGGTGCCGAGTCCGATCGGCTGACCCTGACGCACTTCGTTAAAGACTTCCGTGGTTCCTTCGACGCCCATCGCAATTTGCTTCGCGCGCGCGGAGAGATCGGCCACCGGAGATTGACCGGTCAGCAGGACTTTGCCCTGATAGGCGGTGACGTTAATGCGGGCCTGCTTCTTAATTTGTTCATCTTTCGACAACGCGCTGTTGACGCGTAGCTCAAGCGTACTGTCATCGACCTGTGTGCCGACCGTACGCGGGTCCGTTGCGGCCTTGGTGCCGACTGCTGCCGTTCCGACGACTGCTGCGGCAACGCATCCCTGAAGCAGTAGCGCAGAAAGAAGGATGGCGAGGGGCGAGAGAGCCTTCATGTGTTCTCCTTATTCGTCCTGGTGTGGAAAAAGCGTGTTATCAATCAAATCGCACAGACAGTTGACGGTAAGCATATGCATTTCCTGAATACGCGCGCTGCGATGCGAGGGAATGCGAATCTCGACGTCCTGCTGACCCAGCAGGCCGGCCAGCTCGCCGCCGTCATAGCCGGTTAACGCAACGATGGTCATATCGCGAGTGACGGCCGCTTCGACGGCTTTCACGATATCCCGACTATTGCCGCGGGTGGAGATCGCCAGCAGTACATCACCAGCGTGCCCAAGCGCGCGCACCTGCTTGGCGTAAACCTCGTCATGCAGGCGATCGTTGGCTATTGCCGTTAAGACCACATTATCGGTATTTAGTGCAATGGCAGGTAAACCAGGGCGCTCCGTTTCGAAACGATTGATCATGCTGGCAGCAAAATGCTGTGCGTTGGCGGCAGAGGTGCCATTGCCACAACAGAGGATTTTGTTGCCGTTGAGGAGTGACTGCACGAGGGTCATCGCCGCGCGGGAGATGGCGTCCGGGAGTGCTTCCGCTGCTGCAATTTGGGTTTGAATGCTTTCAGTGAAGCAGGCTTTAATTCTATCGAGCACGGGATCCCTTAAATTCGTTTACGCTATTCGCCAAAGGCGTTTTTCAGCCATTGGATGTCGTTTCCGGTGAAGGCTACCACATCGAAACGGCAATCCACAGTATCAAAGCTCCCATTATGTCGGGAGAGCCACAGACGCGCGGCATGGAGGAGTCGTTGTTGCTTTTTCAGCGTGACGCTGGAGGCGGCATCGCCGTAGCCTGCGCTACGACGATAGCGCACTTCGACAAAGACGGTAACCGCCCCGTCGCGCATTATCAGGTCAATCTCGCCGCCCCGCTCGCGGGCGTTGGCGGCGATAAAACGCAGTCCCTGGCTTTCCAGCCAACGGCGGGCCTGGGCTTCCCAGGCGTCGCCGGTTCGTTTGGCTAGTTGGCTGAGACGATCTGTCCGCGCTGGTACTTGAGCCATGACAGTTTCCTGTTGATCACGCAGTCCTGCGTGGCCGTCAAATCGCCGGTGTTACCGTTCAGCTCAAATCCCGGCACCTGACGTATTTGCGAGAAATGGTTGGCCAGTGACCAGGCGTCGGCGCCCATCGCGTACAGGCGAGCCAGCGAGTAGTCGTTACGCACGGCGGACAGCGCCTGCTGCATCAGCGCCGGGTTGCTGCCGGCGAGCATTGGGATTTCGCTGTACTGCAGGCCGTCCATTTCCAGGCGGAAGTCCGGGCCGGCGGTGCCCTGAGCGCTGCGAGAGCTGGCGTACAGGGTCACGTTGCTTTGGCTGCCGTTGCGCAGGGCAATCATCGGTTTGATGTAGCCAATTTGTTCCGGCGTCGCGAGGATCCAGGCGGCATCGACGCTGCCGCCGCTGCTGACCGGCACGTCGCTCGGGCTACCCAGCGCGCTATCCTGAGCGGAAGGCAGGGTGGACACCGGGCTACCGGTCAACGAGATACCGCCGTTGACGCTGGACTTCAGCTCGGAGGTTGAGCCAATACGCTGCTGTAAAACCGTGCCGCCGCCAATCTTAAGCCACTCGTTGGCAAAGGCGCTGACCACGCGATCGCCCAGCGCTCCGCGCGGAACCAGCAGCAGCGGAGTCTGCTTGCCCTGATCGTGAATATGGCGTGCCGCATCGCGCGCTTCGTCCTCCGGGGAGAGGGCGAAATAGCAGATATTGGCGCGGTTCTCGACTTTTTCCGGCTGGTTCAGCGCGAGGACGTTCAGGGAGGTGTTGCTTTTAATGACCTCTTCGACGTTGTTTTTAAGCAACGGCCCGACGACGATGGTCGCGCCGTCCTGCTGCACCTGGGCCAGCAGCTGGCTCATCGGCTGGCTGGTGGTGTCATAGATTTTCAGTTCGGCAGCAGGGTTAGCCGGGGTTGAGGCAACCGTCTGGGCCTGCGGCGCCGTCACCGGCGGCTGAGCGGCATCGGCAGGCGCATCGCTGGTGGCGGCTGGCGTTACCGCTGGCGTCGCGCTCTGTGCGGCCGCCGGAGCGGCGGTTGGCGCAGTGACCGGCTCTGCTGCCGGCGGCGTCGCCTGGTCCGCTGCCGGCGTCTGTACCGGCGCCTGCGCGGCGTTTGCCGCGGTGAGATCGCTGATTTCCGCCTGCGACGGGCTGACTACCTCGCCCCCGGCGGCGTTTGCCGCCTGCGCGACCTGCGCAGGCACCGCGCTTCCGGCAACCGCCGGAGCGCCGTTTTTCGCCGCCTCAAATCCCTGCTGTATCGTGCGGCCAAATACCGCCGCCTGGCCGTTTAACGGCAGCAGCAGGGCGATTTTATTGGTTGATGCCGGCTTATAATTTTGCATGTTCACCAGCGCCGTCGGCAGCATCTTCGCGCCTGGGTTCTGCGGATAGCGGGTCTGCCAGTCTTTCACTCCGGCTTTGAGCAGGGTCGGATCGTTACGATTATCAAACCACATACGCTGCAGATCCAGCCAGCCCTGCAGGACGTTCTCGTCGGCATTGATAACCAGCGCGTTGGCCTGATCCTGGGTCATCGAGGTCAGCGCTTTCCAGGTCTCGTCGATATTCTTCTGCTGCTGTTTCGGCTGGCTTAGCAGCGGCTGCTGGGCGATAAGCGCGCGCAGCAGGGTAATTGACGGGCGTCCCTGGCTGGCATCGATTTGCGCCTGCCAGTAGCGGGGCTGCTGGTTGGTCTCAAAGCTTGCCGGATCGAGCTTGCTGAGCAGCGCCTGAGCGCCCGGGAAATTGTTCTGGGCCAGCTTCACTTCTACCGCCAGCAGCGACTGCTCGCGGGCCTGCGTTTTGTTGAGGTTAGCCGGCAGCTGGTTGAACAGATCGATGGCCTGCTGCTTTTTGCCCTCCTGCAGCAGTGCACGAATGGCGAGTAATTGCCAGTTGGTCTTGCTATCATTCGCGCTTTGCTGCATTTGCTGCAGGTAGTAACTGGAGTTTGCCTGTGCCGTACCCTGTAAAAACGCCGTGCTTTGATCCGGGGTATGGGTGCCGCAGCCAGCGAAGATCAGAGCAGCCAGCAGTACGGGCAGACAACGCGCGGGTTTAGAACGAAGAAATGTTGACGGTACCATATGTATCCAGTGATATTTTTTTGGCTCAATGCTCAATATTAATTCGGCAATACGGACGAGACAATGAAACAACACGAATCAGCAGATAATTCTCAGGGGCAGCTCTATATCGTGCCCACGCCGATAGGTAATCTGTCTGATATCACGCAGCGTGCGCTGGAGGTGTTGCAAGCCGTTGATTTAATTGCTGCAGAAGATACCCGCCATACCGGTTTACTGCTCCAGCACTTTGGGATTAACGCCCGGTTATTTGCCCTTCACGACCATAACGAGCAGCAAAAAGCTGAAACACTTCTGGCAAAGCTGAAGGACGGGCAAAACATCGCCCTGGTCTCTGATGCGGGGACCCCGCTGATCAACGATCCCGGCTATCATCTGGTGCGCACCTGCCGCGAGGCCAATATCCGCGTCGTGCCGCTGCCGGGGCCGTGCGCGGCGATTGCCGCACTGAGCGCGGCGGGCCTGCCGTCGGACCGCTTCTGCTATGAAGGCTTTCTGCCGGCAAAATCGAAGGGACGCCGCGATACGCTGAGGGCGCTGGAAGAAGAGCCGCGGACGATTATTTTTTATGAGTCCACTCACCGCCTGCTGGAAAGCCTGGAAGATATCTGCACAGTGCTGGGAGAGTCCCGCTACGTGGTGCTGGCGCGCGAGCTGACGAAAACCTGGGAATCTATCCACGGCGCGCCGATCGGCGAGCTGGTGGCGTGGGTGAAGGAAGATGAGAACCGCCGTAAGGGCGAAATGGTGCTGATCGTCGAAGGGTTCAAGGCTCAGGAAGAGGCCCTGCCTGCGGACGCGCTGCGGACGTTGGCCCTGCTGCAGGCGGAGCTGCCGCTGAAAAAAGCCGCCGCGCTGGCCGCTGAAATTCACGGTGTGAAGAAAAACGCGCTGTATAAGCACGCGCTGGAGCAGCAGGGCGAGTAGTTTGCTCTGTACTCGATAAGCCGGGCAGGCGTGGCGCCGCCCGGCTGGCCTTACATTGCGCAGTACAAACAGGTTGCCTGCGGGTGTAGCCACAGGAACGATGCCGGAACGCGGGTTGATACTTTTCCTTCTCTGAACGCGGCGAACGCCTGCTGTTTTCCCTCACCGGCTACCAGCAGTAATACCTCTTTTGCCGCCAGAATATCCCTAAGACCCAAGGTTACCCCCTGCTCGACGGGAGCTGATGCCTGTTTCAGCATATCGTGCAGGCGGGTGCGCTCATCGAGATAGGTAATATGGCAGGCGGGTTCCAGGAAGTCGTCCGGTTCGTTAAGTCCTAAATGACCGTTCTTACCTATCCCCAACAGGCAAAGGTCTAAACCGCCACACCGCGCAATCTGTTCAACAACCCGCTGGCATTCCCGTTCGTCAGCCTTATCGGAAGCAAACGAAATATAGCGATCGGGCGTGACGGCGAGCGGCAGAATAATTTGCTGCTGCAAAAACGCTTCGCAGGTTGCCGGGCTATCGGCCGATAGCCCAACCCATTCATCGAGCTTCACGAAGGTAACCTGACTGGTATCCGTTTTTTGTGCCTGCACCTTTTCAACAAACATTTGATAGGCCAGCAGCGGCGTAGCGCCCGTCGCCAGACAAATTACCGCGTCGGGCTTACGCTGAATGAGCGCCAGCAATCGCTCGCTGACCTCCTCGCTCAGCGCACGGTAATCGCTCAGCTCCTGAAAAGCTATCCTGCTCATTTACAAAATCCCCAGCGCGGAGCCCAGAATCGCCAGCACAAAGGTGACGGCAATCAGCAATACCGGATGCGCCTTTTTCACGCGCAGCAGGTAATACATCAGCAGGGTGTAGCCCATCGGTAAGATGTTTGGGAACACCTTGTCGAAAAAGTCCTGCTGCAGCGCAACGTTATGCGTGGCGTCGATGGCAAAGGTGGTGACGACGTTAATATGCACGTAGGACGCAATCAGACCGCCAATGACCGTGATCCCAAGTATCGTCGCCGAGCGGGCGATCATCTGCGAGTTTTCCCGCACTTTATCTATCGCTTTTATCCCCACAGAATAGCCGACATGCGTCCAGCCCACGCGCAGGAAGAAGATGGCAAGATAGACCGCGAAGAACAAAATAGGCCCCAGCAGGTTGCCCTGGCTGGCGAAGGAGGAGCAGATCCCGGCCATAATCGGCAACAGGGTGAACCAGAATATGGCGTCGCCGATGCCGGCGATAGGACCAAAAAGCGCGACTTTCAGCCCTTTTATCGTGCTGCGGTCTTCACCTTTCTCTTCCATTGAAATCAGCAGACCCATCAGGAAGCCGACCAGGTTAGGGTGCGTGTTAATGAACTCCAGATGATCCTTCATGGCGGCGCTGAGGCCTTCTTTGTCGCCTTTGTAGATCTTCTTCAGGATCGGCAGCATTGCCCACGTAAACCCACCGGCCTGCATACGCTCATAGTTGAAGCTGGCCTGAAGCAGAGAGGAACGAAACCCCAGGCGAGTAATGTCTTTTTTACTGATTTCAGATCCCATTGCTGTAATCCTCTGCATCGTTTTTCTGGGTTGCTGCCTGCGCCTGCGCGGCATTTTTAGCTTTGGCATTAAAGAATTCATAGACCGCAAACCCGGCGCCTAATACCGCGACCGGCAGCAGGTTACTGACCTGGATATAGCATACGAACAGGAAGCCGGCGATGAGGTAAGGAATGTACTGCGCCTTGAACATAACGCGCAGCAGGAGGCCAAAACCGACCGCAGGCAGTATGCCGCCAGCGACTTCAAAACCGTGCGTCAGCCAGGCCGGCATGGCTTTTACCAGCGCCTGCATCGCGCCCTGCGCAAGATAGGTGCAGAGAAAGGCGATAGCCGCATAGGAACAGGCGACAATGAGCGTTGTCGTCCAGTTAAGACGGGAAAACGCCGCCGTATTCGCCTCCTTCGCGCACTTATCGGCCTTTGACATAAAGAGTGAAAATGCCGAGTAGAAAAACAGAATGACGTACTGCATCAGCAGACTAAACGGCAGCCCTAAACCAATTGCGGTTTTCGCATCCACCCCGGTTGTCCAGGCGATGACGGTCGTCATTACGCCTGCCATAATGGGGTTTGGCGGCTGCACGCCTCCGGCAGGCGTCAGGCCGGCAAAAGCCAGCTCGGTGAGACCGCCGGTGATCAACCCGATATGGATGTCGCCAAGAATCGCACCGGTAAGAGTACAGACGATAATCGGACGAAAAAGGAACAGCGCTTCCAGCCAAAAATCTATCCCAAGAACAAAAACTAACGCGGCCAGGGATATTCCCTGAAGGAGTGTAATTTCGTGCATTTTGTTGCCTCGTAATGGTGACTTTCGCTATTAGAATATCGAGACACTGCAATTAATCAGGAATGCCCTCTTTCGCATCACCAGGAACATCCTGAATAAATAGATTAATACCGCTGCGCTTGATAAATCGCAGGTCGTCTAAATCACTATCATCGACATATACCTTGCTGCTGATCTGTTTTTTCCCCTCAGAGAAATGCATATTTCCTACGTTGACGTCTTTCAACGACAGGCCGCCTTCGATCAGCTTTCTGACGATGGCCGGAGTGCGGCAGATTAGAAAGATCTTCTGATGAGGGGCCGCCTTCGCAATGATCGCGATTGTTTTCTCGATTGAGAAAAAACGGATGCCGAAGCCATAGGTATCAGCGGTAATGCCCATCAGCTTTTGCTGTATATCGTCATTTGCGACTTCATCATCGACGACAATCAGTAAGTTAGCGCCAATGGTTGATGTCCACGTGACGCCAACCTGGCCATGTACCAGGCGGTTATCAATCCGGGTTAATAAAATATTTGGAGTACTCATATTAGTAATTCCTGCCGATATAGGCTGTGAGTTACGCGTTGTTGAAATAATATAATTATGTTTAATTTACGAAACGGATGGCGAACAGATCGCTAATTTATTCGCTGAACCGCAGACGTTGATTTTGCTTTTTACCACTTCTTTCATGGCATCCATACCGACACGCATGTAATAGCGTGGGTCATTGCCATCAGGATGTTCACCGAACCACTGTTTTACGGCGCCGGAAAACGCAATTTTCAGCTCGGTTGCCACATTGACTTTGCAGACCCCGAGCTCAATGGCGCGACGCACGTACTCGTCAGGGACATCGCTCGCGCCGTGCAGGACCAGGGGCACATCAACCACGTCGCGAATCTCCCCCAGACGGTGAAAATCAATTTTTGGCGTTTTGGTATAAAGTCCGTGAGCGGTGCCGATAGCCACCGCCAGGCTGTCAACGCCGGTCAGCTCGACAAAGCGTTTTGCTTCCTGCGGGTCGGTCAGAAACGCGCTTTCTGCGTCCACGCTCATGTCATCTTCCATGCCGCCCAGGCGACCGAGTTCGGCCTCTACGCTGCAATCATGCTGGTGGCAGAATTCGACGACTGATTTCACCAGCTTGACGTTCTCATCGAAGGGGAAGTGGCTGCCGTCGATCATGGCGCTACGCACGCCGGCGTTAACCTTGCGGCGGATATCGTCCAGCGATTCATGGTGATCGAGATGCAGCGCCAGCGGCATGTCGTAGGTGGTGGCGTAGGCGCTGCACAGGGCGTAGATCTCCTCCAGCGCGATATGCTTAAAGGTGCCCGGCGTGCCGGCGAGGATCACCGGCGATCGCATGGCGCTGCAGACTTCGAGGATCGCCTGGATCGTCTCGGCGTTATGAATGTTAAATGCCGGCACCGCATAGCCTTTTGCCTGGGCATCCAGAAGGAGATATTTAGTTGAAATAATGCTCATGATGCGATCCTCTTACGCCTGCCATGGATGAATAACAACGCCCTGTACCACGCGGTTAACCGTTCCGCTGGCGGATGGGGTGTCCGGAGTATTACCAACGCTGATGGACTGCGTGAGGGCGAATACCTGGGCATACATCAGGAAACAGAAAGCCAGCTCGACGTCGATAAACGTGCGGGAAGGCGGCAGCAGAATGTGCGGACCCGCTGCGATAACGGCATTTGATTCGTCGCTAATTGCCACCACGCGCATTGCCTGTTTATCGCGACGCAGCTCGGCCAGCAGGTCGAGATCGTACTGGCGCGTGTAGGGATGGCTGGAGACAAATACCACCACCAGCGTTTCGTTATCCACCAGCGATTTCGGCCCGTGACGAAAGCCGGTTGGGGAGTCATAGAACGCCGCCAGCTTACCGGCGGTCAGCTCGAGGACCTTGAGGGCAGATTCGCGCGCCGCGCCCTGTAATCCGCCGCTGCCGAGATAGACGATCCGTCGCCACGGCTCATTGCCAAATACGCCGTTATTAAATTCGCCGAGCGACGTGAGGATCGTCTGACAGCGATCCGCCACGTCGCGGAAGGTTCTGCTGCCGATCGCCTCGGGCGCGAACACCGCAAGGCAGCTCGCCATCATGGTGGTAATACTGCTGGTCATTGCAAAGCCGCGGTCGTGCGTTTCCGCCGGCATCAGTAGCGCAAAGGCGTTGTCGCTGTTTACCGCGTTTTGATACAGGCTGCCGGATTCATTACAGGTAATCGACAGGTGGTAACAGTCCGGGACGAACTGATTGGCCAGCTCTACGGCGGCAACGCTCTCCGGGCTATTGCCAGAGCGGGCGAAGGAGACCAGCAGCAGCGGGTGTTCGGCGTTGAGGTAGTCCATCGGATTGGTGACCAGGTCGGTCGTTGGCACCGCGCTGATGTTTTTTCCGGTATGGCGCGCCAGCCAGGGCGCAACGATCTCGCCGATAAAGGCGGAGGTTCCTGCTCCCGTCAGAACGATCCGCAGGTCGTCTTTACGCAGCAATGGCGCAAGAAAGTCGTCGATCGCCGAACGGAGATTGTCGATGTTGGTGAGCGAGCGGATCCAGCAGGTGGGCTGTTGGCGGATTTCGGTTTCTGTCCAGGTGCCGGTCGCGGCGGAGGTAGCGGTATAGGTTTCAGGCATAACACAGTCCTTAGTCGTGTGAATTCCACATCAGACGCTGGCAAAATTGTCGCTATCTTTCGTTTCGTTTCACTTATTCATGTAATCAGCTAGATAAAATCTATATGAAAGAAATCGAAACTTCAATCAAAGAAACAAGAAATAAAACGAAAACTGTGATCGGTAAACAATGAATACATATATCTATATGATTAATAATTGTTTTTAATTAAATAATCGTACGGGATTACGTTCTTTTAGAAAGAAAAAGAAAGGCCTTGCGCGACGAGGGCGAAGGCCAATATGACGCATAATGAAAGGGCTAAAGGGGGAGAGCCTGGCCCTGAATCCAGATTTGCTGAAGGTGTAGCCCGTCGTTTAGCGCAATAACGTTCGCGCATTTTCCCGTGCGTAACGATCCCAGCCGATCGTCAATACCCAGCAGGCGAGCGGGGTGCAGCGAAGCCATATGAATGGCCTCTTCCGGCGCAGCTCCCGCCAGTTCGACCATGTTGCGAACGGCCGCATCAAGCGAGAGCGTACTGCCTGCCAGGCTACCGGAGGCCGTTCGTACGATACCGCCGCGCATTTCCACCGCTTCGCCGCAGAGCGAATAGCGGCCATCGGGCATACCGGCTGCCTGCATCGCATCTGTTATCAGGACCATGCGCTGCCCGGCGCAGCAGGAGCACAGACGCATGGCGGCGGGATGAACATGATGCCCGTCGGCAATCAGCTCCAGCCAAGCCTGCGGCGTAGTTAACCCGGCGCCGACCATGCCCGGCTCACGGTGATGTAATCCGCTCATCCCGTTGTAGCAGTGCACCAGCCCGTCGGCTCCGGCAGCGAATGCGGCGCAGGTTTGTTCATAGGTGGCGGCGCTATGGCCCAGCATCACCCGCACGCTATGCCGTTTAAGATGATGAATTGCCGCTATTGCCCCCGGCTTCTCCGGCGCCAGCGCCACCACCCGCAGCGTTTGCCGCGAGCGGGCAATGAGCGTATCCAGCTCGGCGACATCCAGCTCGCGGAACAGCTCAGGCGGATGGGCGCCTTTATTCTGCGGGGTGAAGTAGGGCCCTTCCAGGTAGCTGCCCAGCACCAGCGCGCCGGGACCACCGGAAAGTACGCGCCGGGCGATGCGTTCCAGCGCGCCGTGGATGGCCGGCAGCGGCGCGGTGACGGTAGTCGGCAGCCAGGCACCGACCCCCTCGCGCATTTTATGTATTGCCAGCCGGTCGAGCGCGTCCGGCGCCTCGTCCATCACATCAATACCCGCGCCGCCGTGAACGTGAATATCGATGTAAGCCGGGCAAAGGAGATCGGCGTCGCGAGCGGTTACGCCGGCGGGGACAGGCTCGACTGCGGTGATGACCCCTGCTTCAATACGCAGCTGATGATCGGCAAGCCAGCCCTGCTCGGTTAGCAGTCGTCTGGCGCGCAGAATCTGCGTCATATCCCTTCCTCTATCGGTTTGTCTTCGCGGCAGCGCGCGAGCTCGTCGACCAGGCTGGTTAATCCGCGGTGCCCGCACTCCAGCGCCTGCAGACGAAACGCCTCACCGTTCAGGCCCTCGCGTTCCAGGACCATTTCCAGCAGCAGCTGCAGATTGGTGCCGGTAATCACTTCACTCCCTGGTTTTTGCATCGCCAGCGTTGAGGCCACGCGAAATGGCGTACCGCCCAGAAGGTCAGTCAGAAAAACGATATCATCTTCAGCGCCCAGCTGGCCTACCGCCTGCTCCAGCTGCGAGGTGAGCAGTGCGGTGGTTGAAGTCTCTGGAAAATCGATAGCGATAAACTGCGACTGCTCGCCCAGTATCTGTTTCATCGCCATTGCCATACCGCTGGCAAAACCGCCATGACCCGTCAAAATAATACCTAACATTGCATACCTCTTTGTATTTACAGGAAGTGGCAGAATTTACCCACAACGCCCAGGACGACGGTGAGCGCGATGAGGCGCAGCGGGCTCCAGCCGCGACGCACCAGCCAGAACATGGCCAGGGTATAAACCAGCGGTAGAAACGCCGGCATCAGCTTATCGATAACATCCGTTTGCAGTTTCACCACCGCATCACCCGCGGTAATTTCCAGGGTGGTGCTGAGGCGAACATAGGTTGCCACCAGCGCGCCGATCACCGTCATCCCGACGATTGACGCCGCATGCCCGACCTTTTTGGTATTGGCTTTAATTAACGGTATCGCCGCCACGCCCATACGATAAGCGTAGTGTGCCAGGCCAAAGCGCAATCCGAGATGCACCACGTTAAACAGCACAATAAACACCACCGCGCCGAGAATAGAACCCTGCAGCGCAAGGCTGGCACCAATGCCGCCGCAAATCGGCAGCAGCGTCAGCCAGAACATCGCATCGCCAATCCCGCCGAGCGGGGCACCGACGGCGATTTTGGTGCTCTGAATGCTGTTGACGTCCTGCTTGGAGCGCTCCATCGCGAGGATAATGCCGATGACAAAGGTCACCAGGAACGGGTGGGTGTTGAAGAAGCCCATATGGCCTTTCATGGCACGTGCCAGGTCGCGCTCGTTGGTGTGGATCTTTTTCAGCGCCGGCAGCAGGCCATACAGCCAGCCGGACGCCTGCATACGTTCGTAGTTGAACGAGGCCTGCAGAAGCATGGAGCGCCAGGCGACGCGGTTAATATCTTTTTTCGTCAGCTCCGCACCGAGGGTCTGGTCTTCGTAGACGTTTTCATTCACGCCGGAAAGCAGCGTCCCTTCGGATGTGGAGACGCCTGGCAGAGTGGTTTGATTAGATGCCATCTTCGAATTCCTCTTTCTGTGCCGCCGGCGCAGCCGGTTCTGGAGATTTGCGCAGCAGGTCAATGAGCGCCATAGCCAGCGCCGCGGCGGCAATCGCCAGTACCGGTAGCTTCAGCCACGCTGCGGCCACAAAGCCGATGATAAAGTAGGGGATATAGACGTTTTTCATCATGATTTTCAGCAGCACGGCGAAGCCGATAGCCGGCATGATGCCGCCCGCCACGCCGAGGCCGTCAATCAGGCGCTCCGGTAGCACATCAATGGCGGTTTTCGCATGTTCCGCCCCGAAAAAGATAGGCAGGAAGGCGCAGAGAAAATAGAAGGTCCCTAACGCCAGCAGGGCCAGATAGTTCACCCGCTCAATACCCCTGGTATCGGCGTTTGCCGCCATGCGGTCGCAGCGGGACATCACGCCGGACATTACCGAGAACAGGAAGGTGATTCCCATCTGTACCGCGACGGCGAAGGGGACGGCGACGCCGACGGCGACATCAGGCTTCACGCCGGTGGTAATGGCAAAGGTGGTACCGACGATAGTACCGATAATCACGTTTGGCGGCTGGGCACCCGCCAGCGGGGCCAGCCCCATCCAGACCAGCTCCAGCGTGCCGCCGGTTAAAATACCGGTATGCAGATCGCCCAAAATCAGGCCCACCAGCGGGCCGAGGACCACCGGACGGTGCATATGGGTTAACCCGTTGAACATATCCAGGCCGGCAATAAAGGCAAGAATACCTAATGCAAAAGCCTGCAACAGACTGATTTCCATTATGAATCCCTCAGAGTAGTTTAAAGAGATCCAAAGCGGGTTCTGTTGGAACGCCCTGAACGAAGCATTCCACCCCGGCGGCCTTGAGGCCGTTAAACGCGGCAATATCGTTCGCGTCTACAGAAACCGTTTTGGCAATATGCTGTTTGCCATTGGCGTAGTGCATATTTCCTACGTTGATCCGCGTGACGGGAACCCCGCCCTCCACCAGCCTGAGGAAGTCAGCCGGTGTTTTACAGACCAGCAGAATTTTTTGCCTGTCGGCCGCGCGGTGGATATTTTCAATCACTTTTTGCAGCGACCAGAAGCGGACGGCGATCCCCTCCGCCAGCACCATCTCCATCAGATTTTGCTGTACCGAATCTTCAGCAACCTCATCGTTGGCCACCAGCACCAGGTTCGCTCCCGCAAATCCAACCCACTGGACGCCCACCTGGCCGTGGATCAAACGTTCATCAATACGACTTAAGACAATGTTTGGCATCGCGTTTTCCTCTTCGTTGTTATGCGTTATGGGACGTAACGCCCTGACAGGCAGCGTGGTACTGCTGCAGTATGTCCTGAATATGGTCGATGATGAGCTCCCGCGGTGTTGCCTTGAGATCGCCCTCGCGAACTTTGATGTACTGCAACGGCATATACTGGCTGATGAGCGGCAGCGGAATCGGCCAGTCGGCAAGATTGCGCACCAGGCGTGCAAAGGCCTCATCGATCTGGCTGTCCGGCCAGTAGTAGCGGACGCGGTCGGAGTAGCTGTAGCCGCGCGCCAGGCGCCGCGCATTGCCGTCACCGTGATAGTGGTTTTGCCAATATTCCGGGCGATCGAGCATGACGTTTTCCAGCACGTGACGCAGGCCGGAGCACGCTTTCGCGGGCAGGAGTTCTTCCTCTATCGCCGCCAGCGAGAACAGCGCTTCGCGCAGGGCGAAGGTGAGCGCCGGGCCGACTTTGAGAATGGCAAAGTGATCTTTCACCAGCTGACGAAGCGCCTGCGGCGTCTGATAGTCCGTGGAGTGGGCTTCAAATATCAGGGTGTCATAAGCTTCCACCATTGCGCTCAGCGCGACGGCTTCCTGCGGCTGATAGTCGATAACGTTGATATGATCGAATTCGACGCCGGGCTGAACCACCAGGCCGATAATGCGCGGCCAGATATGGCTCAGCCCCTGCTTTGCAAAGGCATGGCGATGCGCTTCCAGCGTCGTGCGCGCCGCATCAGGCGTGGTGACCTGCAGTTCGGTAAGCGTTTCATGGGCGCCGCCTGGGACGGGCACTTCGGTACCGATCGCGTAGACAAGGTCGGATTCGCCAAAGTGCTCACGACAGGTCTCTTCTGCAATCTTTGCCAGTCTGGCGGCGCGATCGGCGACGATCTCATCGGTTAACGGCAGCGGATCGCCCTCGCAGGACATGCTGCAATCGAGATGGATCTTCTTAAAGCCGGCGGCGACGTAGCTTTTAATGAGATCGTCGGCATTGGCCATCGCCTGCGCGGCGGGCTGGTTTTGCCAGCGGTTAGGGCCGAGATGATCGCCGCCGAGGATCAGCTGCGACTGGGGAAAATCGAGCGAACTGGCAAGCTGGCAGACGAAGCCGCGGAAGTCAGTGGGCGTCATGCCGGTATAGCCACCGAACTGATCCACCTGATTGGAGGTGGCTTCGATCAGCAGCGGAGCCTGCTGGGCCCGGGCGTAACGAATGGCCGCTTCGAGTACCAGTGGATGCGCGGAACAGACGGCATAAATCCCGCTTGTGCTCCCTCGTTTATGCTGTGCCACCATTTCTGTAAGATGTTTCACTTTCCTCTCCATTTCGGATGGTAATGACATTAATCTTTCGTTTTGTTTCATTTAATACTGCGTCATGGTGCTGTAAAAATAAAACGAAAGATAATAGTTTTCCGATCTGTTTCACAAAAGAAACATAATGAAAGGTTTCAGCGTCAAGGTATCTCCCCCTTAACCGCGTTGCGGGGCTTGCATTCCGCTAAAAGAAAGGTGTTAATAGGCAAATCGAAATGAAATGAAAGATTAGTTTAGGGAATGCTTATGAGTGGCACCGATTCTTCCATAGAGAAGCGCCTCGCCGGGACCAGCGAAAGGCGAGAGCAAATTATTCAGCGGTTGCGGCAGCAGGGAAGCGTGCAGGTTAACGATCTTTCCCTTTTGTTTGGTGTCTCCACGGTTACGATCCGCAACGATCTGGCGTTTCTGGAAAAGCAGGGCATTGCGGTTCGTGCCTACGGCGGGGCTCTGATTTGCGATAGCAGTACGCCGGGCGTGGAACCTTCTGTTGAGGATAAAAGCTCGCTGAATACCGCGGTAAAGCACAATATTGCCAAAGCGGCCGTTAAGCTGATTCAGCCGGGCCACCGCGTCATCCTTGACTCAGGCACCACCACGTATGAAATAGCTCGCCTGATGCGCCAGCATGCTGATGTGATTGTGATGACTAACGGCATGAACGTCGGCAATGCGTTACTGGAGGCGGAAGGAGTAGAGCTGCTGATGACCGGGGGCCATCTGCGCCGCCAGTCGCAGTCGTTTTATGGCGACCAGGCCGAGCAGTCTTTACAGAATTACCACTTCGATATGCTGTTTCTCGGCGTGGATGCTATCGATCTGGAACGTGGTGTCAGCACGCATAATGAGGATGAAGCCAGGCTCAATCGCCGGATGTGTGAAGTGGCGGAGCGTATTATTGTCGTGACGGACTCCAGCAAGTTCAACCGTTCCAGCCTGCATAAAATCATTGATACTCAGCGTATTGATATGATTATCGTCGATGAAGGCATCCCTGCAGAAAGCCTGGAAGCGCTACGTAAGCATGGAATAGATGTTATTTTAGTGAATGCCTGAAGCGTCATTCTGCAGCCCTCTCCTGAAGCAGAGAGGGCTGACCCTGCCGGGGATCAGGTTACCGGCGCCGGGTTAAACACCGCCAGCTGGTTATGCAGCCCCCACTGGTCTGAGAAGGTTTTCTTCCGGCCGCTGGCGACGTCAAGAATAAACTCAAACAGCTTCAGGCCCACGTCTTCGATAGTCTCTTCGCCGGTGGCGATAGTCCCGGCGTTAATATCCATCAGATCGTACCAGCGGTTCGCCAGCTCGGTGCGGGTTGCCATTTTAATGACCGGCACCGCGACGAGGCCGTACGGCGTACCGCGGCCGGTGGTGAACACCTGAACCGTAATGCCGGATGCGACCTGCTGGGTACCGCAAACAAAATCGCTGGCGGGCGTGGCGGCAAATATCAGCCCGCGCTTCGTCGGACGCTGGCCCGGCGATAGCACTTCGACAATTGCGCTTTTCCCCGATTTAGCGATAGAGCCCAGCGCCTTTTCCACCACGTTGGCGAGGCCGCCTTTTTTATTTCCCGGGGAGGGGTTGGCGCTGCGATCGGTTTGGCCGAGATCGAGATAGTTATCGTACCAGGCCATCTCTTCGAGCAGGCGTTTACCGACCTCCTCGTTCACTGCGCGTGGCGTGAGCAGATGAATGGCGTCACGGACTTCGGTGACTTCTGAGAACATCACCGTCGCGCCGCAGCGTACCAGCAGGTCGGAGGCATAGCCGACCGCCGGGTTGGCGGTGACGCCGGAAAACGCGTCGCTGCCGCCGCACTGCATGCCGACCACCAGCTCGGACGCCGGGCAGGTTTCGCGCTGGCGCTGGTTGAGCTTCGCCAGGTGACGCTCCGCAACCTGCAGAATATCGTCGACCATGGATTGAAAACCCACGTGATGCTCATCCTGCAGCCGCACGATGCTGGCGCTATCAACGGCAACGGGCTGAACATCTTCCGTCCCCTGCAGCAGGCGCTCCGGCTGCAGCTTTTCGCAGCCCAGGCCAACAACCATTACCTCGCCGCCAAAATTCGGGTTCAACGAGATATTGTGGATAGTGCGGATAGGCACCACGGCCGCCGGCGCGTTGATGGCGACGCCGCAGCCGTACAGGTGATTGAGTCCTACCACGCCATCGACGTTCGGATACTTCGGCAGCAGATCGCGTTCGATGATTTTGACCACGTAATCGACAACCCCGGCCACGCAGTGCACGCTGGTGGTGATGCCGAGCAGATTCTTGGTCCCGACGCTGCCGTCAGCATTGCGATAGCCTTCAAAGGTATAGCCTTCAAGCGCGGGCAGCGCCTGCGGGACTTTGGTCGCCAGCGGCAGGGTATTCAGCGGCGGTGCGCTGGGTAGCTCTACCGTGGACTCGTCAATCCAGCTGCCGCGCGCGATATCGCGGACGGCGTAACCGATGACTTCGCCATAGCGAATGATTTCGCCGTGAACCGGAATATCCACCAGCGCCACCTTATGGCCCTGAGGAATATGTTCAATCAGCTCCAGCCCGCCCGGGAAACAACTTCCCGCTTTCAGGCCATTATCATTGACAATAATTGCCACATTATCGGTGTCGTGTACTTTAATATAAAACGCGCTGGGCGATTGTTGTCTAATTTCGATCTCGGCCATTGTCCAGTATTCTCCAGCCAGGTGGGGATAATAAAATAGTTAGCTCTATATAAAATATAATTGAGGATGTTCTCAGTATTGTGGAATTAGAATGTCAGGAGTTAGCGATCAAAAATGTGACGGCGATCACTCATTATCGCGATAGCCGCGCCAGCAGCGGCATCAAAGCGTAAATATGTGCATTAGCGCCCATTATTATATGCATATGTGCAAAGTAATATTTATATAACCCTCATTAATTGTGCTTTTGCACAATGCGCGGCCGATGCCTGCTGTTTATACTGAATGACGATTTCATTACGCCAGACTGGCTATTTGATGTTTGTTTTTATTTAAAAGACATCTTTAGCATAACGCTTAAATAATAATAAAATAACTTCTCGAGCACCTGAGGTAAATAAAATGATACTTGATACGGTTGAAGGAACAAAAAAAGGTTTCCCCACCCGATATTTAATTTTGCTGATAATCTTTATCGTCACCGCCGTAAACTATGCCGACCGCGCAACGCTCTCCATTGCCGGAACCGCAGTAGCAGAAGAGCTTCAGCTCAGCGCCGTGTCGATGGGATACATTTTCTCCGCTTTTGGCTGGGCCTATTTGCTGATGCAAATCCCCGGCGGCTGGCTGCTCGATAAGTTTGGCTCGAAGAAAGTCTACACCTACAGCCTGTTCTTCTGGTCGCTGTTTACCTTCCTGCAGGGCTTTGTGGACGTATTTCCCATCGCCTGGGCCGGGATTTCGATGTTTATTATGCGGTTTATGCTGGGCTTTTCTGAAGCGCCGTCATTTCCGGCTAACGCCCGCATCGTTGCGGCCTGGTTCCCGACCAAAGAGCGCGGTACCGCCTCCGCTATCTTTAACTCTGCGCAATATTTTTCCCTGGCGCTGTTCTCGCCTCTGCTCGGCTGGTTAACCTTCGCCTGGGGCTGGGAGCACGTGTTTACCGTGATGGGGGTCATCGGTTTTGTCCTCACCGGCCTGTGGGTAAAGCTGATTCATAACCCGACCGACCATCCGCGGATGTCAAAGGAGGAGCTGAAGTTCATCTCTGACAACGGCGCGGTGGTGGATATGGACCATAAAAAGCCCGGCGGCAATACCGCCAGCGGTCCGAAACTCCACTATATCAAGCAGCTGTTAACCAACCGCATGATGCTGGGCGTATTCTTCGGCCAATATTTTATCAACACCATCACCTGGTTCTTCCTCACCTGGTTCCCGATTTACCTGGTGCAGGAAAAGGGGATGTCGATTCTGAAAGTGGGGCTGGTGGCATCCATCCCGGCGCTGTGTGGTTTTGCCGGCGGCGTGCTGGGCGGCGTGTTCTCTGACTATCTGATTAAACGCGGCTTTTCTATCACGCTGGCCCGTAAGCTGCCTATCGTTCTCGGCATGCTGCTGGCTTCAACCATTATTCTGTGTAACTACACCGATAACACCGCGCTGGTGGTCATCCTGATGGCGCTGGCGTTCTTCGGCAAAGGCTTTGGCGCCCTCGGCTGGCCGGTCATTTCTGATACCGCACCGAAAGAGATTGTTGGTCTGTGCGGCGGGGTCTTCAACGTATTCGGTAACGTGGCCTCCATCGTTACTCCGCTGGTCATTGGTTATCTGGTCAGCGAGCTGCATTCATTTAACGCAGCGCTGGTGTTTGTCGGTTGTTCAGCTCTGATGGCGATGGTTTGCTACCTCTTCATTGTTGGCGACATCAAACGTATGGAACTGCAAAAATAATTCACGGTTAAGTGACAAGGTATAAGCGATGAATAACGATATCTTCCCGAACAAATTCAAGGCAGCGCTGGCTGCGCACCAGGTGCAGATTGGCTGCTGGTCTGCGCTGGCAAGCCCCATTAGCACCGAAGTCTTAGGCCTTGCGGGCTTTGACTGGCTGGTGCTGGACGGCGAGCATGCGCCAAACGACATTACGACCTTTATCCCACAGCTGATGGCCCTGAAGGGCAGCGCCAGCGCCGCGGTTGTGCGGGTCCCGACCAACGAGCCGGTGATTATTAAGCGCCTGCTGGATATCGGTTTTTACAACTTCCTGATCCCGTTTGTGGAAAGCAAAGAAGAGGCGGTGAACGCGGTGGCCTCCACCCGCTATCCGCCGGAAGGTATCCGCGGGGTCTCCGTTTCTCACCGCGCCAACATGTTTGGCACCGTGCCGGACTACTTCGCGCAATCCAACAAAAACATCACCATCCTCGTACAGATTGAGAGCCAGCAGGGCGTAGATAACGTCGATGCCATCGCGGCAACCGAAGGCGTTGACGGCATTTTTGTCGGCCCAAGCGACCTGGCCGCGGCGTTGGGCCATCTCGGCAACGCCTCTCACCCTGACGTTCAGCGCGCGATTCAGCAGATTTTTGCGAGTGCGAAAAAGCACGGTAAGCCGAGCGGCATTCTGGCGCCGGTAGAGGCCGATGCGCACCGTTATCTGGAATGGGGCGCCACCTTTGTTGCCGTCGGCAGCGACCTGGGCGCATTCCGCTCCGCCACGCAGAAGCTTGCGGATTCTTTTAAAAAATAACCCTCGGGATCAAAAGAGAGAGAACGTTATGACGATGAAAGTTGGTTTTATTGGCCTGGGCATCATGGGCAAGCCTATGAGCAAAAACTTGCTGAAAGCCGGTTACTCGCTGGTGGTTTCCGATCGTAATCCTGAAGCGGTTGCTGAAGTGATGGCTGCCGGGGCAGAAACGGCGGCTACGGCGAAGGCGATTGCCGAGCAGTGCGATGTGATTATCACGATGCTGCCGAACTCCCCGAATGTGAAAGACGTAGCGTTGGGTGAAAACGGCATCATTGAAGGCGCGAAGCCGGGCACCGTACTGATTGATATGAGCTCCATCGCGCCGCTGGCCAGCCGCGAAATTAGCGAAGCGCTGAAGGCGAAGGGCGTGGATATGCTCGATGCGCCGGTAAGCGGCGGCGAGCCGAAGGCGATCGACGGCACGCTGTCGGTGATGGTCGGCGGCGATAAGCCTATCTTCGATAAATACTACGACCTGATGAAGACGATGGCCGGCTCGGTCGTGCACACCGGCGAAGTGGGGGCAGGCAACGTGACGAAGCTCGCCAACCAGGTGATCGTCGCGCTGAATATTGCCGCGATGTCTGAAGCGCTGACTCTCGCCACCAAAGCGGGCGTCAATCCGGATCTGGTGTATCAGGCTATCCGCGGCGGCCTGGCGGGGAGCACCGTGCTGGATGCGAAGGCGCCGATGGTGATGGATCGTAACTTCAAACCAGGCTTTCGCATCGACCTGCATATTAAGGACCTGGCCAACGCGCTGGATACATCCCACGGCGTGGGCGCTCAGCTGCCGCTGACGGCGGCGGTGATGGAAATGATGCAGGCGCTGCGTGCCGATGGTCTGGGTACCGCCGACCACAGCGCGCTGGCATGCTATTACGAAAAACTGGCGAAAGTGGAAGTCACTCGCTAACAAGAAGGGCGTGAAACGCGCCCTGTAATTCTTGCCTTGCGCGGCACTGTCAGGCTACATAACTATGAAAATCGTAATCGCCCCAGACTCTTATAAAGAAAGCCTTTCTGCCATTGAGGTAGCTCAGGCAATAGAAAAAGGATTTCGGGAAATTTTCCCCGATGCGGAGTATGTTTCCGTCCCGGTTGCCGACGGTGGTGAAGGCACCGTTGAGGCCATGATTGCCGCCACGCAGGGCGCTGAATATACCGCTCTGGTTACCGGGCCGTTAGGTGAAAAGGTGAACGCCAGCTGGGGAATGTCCGGCGACGGTAAAACGGCGTTTATCGAGATGGCGGCCGCCAGCGGACTGGGCCTGGTTCCGCCGGCGCTGCGCAATCCGCTGCTGACGACATCGCGCGGGACCGGCGAGCTGATTCTCCAGGCGCTGGATCATGGGGCGAAAAATATCATCATCGGCATCGGTGGCAGCGCCACTAACGATGGCGGCGCTGGCATGGTGCAGGCGCTAGGGGCCAGCCTTCGCGATGCTAACGGCAGCGAGATTGGCAACGGCGGCGGGAGCCTCGCCAGCCTGAATGCCATCGATCTCCGCGGTCTGGACGCCCGGCTGCAGGAATGTGCCATCCGCGTAGCCTGCGACGTGACCAATCCGCTAACTGGCGATGTGGGTGCCTCGCGTATTTTTGGCCCGCAGAAGGGGGCGAGCGAAGCGATGATCCTCGAGCTGGATCGCAATCTTGAACACTATGCCGATGTGATAAAAAACGATTTGCGCGTGGACGTGAAACAGGTGGCGGGAGCCGGCGCCGCCGGAGGCATGGGGGCTGCGCTGATGGCGTTCCTCAATGCTGAACTGCGCAGCGGGATCGAGATTGTCACCCAGGCGCTGAATCTGGAAGAGCATATCCTCGACTGCTCGCTGGTAGTGACCGGCGAAGGGCGGCTTGATAGCCAGAGCATCCACGGCAAGGTGCCGGTCGGCGTGGCGAGCGTGGCGAAGAAGTACCATAAGCCGGTGATTGGCATTGCCGGCAGCCTGACCCGCGACGTTGGCGTGGTGCATCAGTTTGGCATCGACGCGGTATTCAGCGTGCTGACCAATATTACGACGCTGGAGGAGGCCTTTCGCGGGGCATCGGACAATATTTATCGCGCGTCGCGCAACATCGCCGCGACATTGCGGGCCGGGATGGCGATGGAGGGATGACAACCGGCAGCAAACCCTCTATACTTCGCGCCGAAGCTGACCAGACAGTCGCCGCTTCGTCGTCGTCCTCCTTCGGGGGGAGACGGGCGGAGGGGAGGAAAGTCCGGGCTCCATAGGGCAGGGTGCCAGGTAACGCCTGGGGGGGAAACCCACGACCAGTGCAACAGAGAGCAAACCGCCGATGGCCCGCGCAAGCGGGATCAGGTAAGGGTGAAAGGGTGCGGTAAGAGCGCACCGCGCGGCTGGTAACAGTTCGCGGCACGGTAAACTCCACCCGGAGCAAGGCCAAATAGGGGTTCATAAGGTACGGCCCGTACTGAACCCGGGTAGGCTGCTTGAGCCAGTGAGCGATTGCTGGCCTAGATGAATGACTGTCCACGACAGAACCCGGCTTATCGGTCAGCTTCAACTCTTCAGAAAACCCCGCCTCGGCGGGGTTTTTGCTTTCTGAACAAAGAATGAAGCAGAAAGAAAAGGATGGGACAGAAGGCGAATGACTGTCCACGACGCTCTTCATGAAAAGAACGCGGCTTAGCGGCCAGCTTCAACTCATTCGACAAAAACCCCGCCTCGGCGGGGTTTTGCGCTTTCTGCTGCCGGATATGGCTTATCAAAGCCGCACGGCGGAGGTAAAAATGGCCTGGTCAGGCGGGATAAAGCAGAGTCGGCCCCGGCAGGAGCCGATTTTTGGCATCAGGCGGCGTTTTCTTCATCCTGAAGTCGTATCTCCGCATCGGCGACGATAGCCTCCAGCTCGCTCAGCATCTCTTCGTAGCCAAAGCCGACGACGTTGGTTGTTTCCGGCAAGGTCGGCTGAATCGGCGATGCGGTCTTCTTCGGTTTCTTCTTACTCACTGATAAGCTCCATGACTCCCGTTTTTACACCGGTAAATCTATCAGTAAAGCGCGCAAAGGCGTATCGGCAACGAGGGTAATGTTAGCTTCATCACGAATAAAGGCGCCATCGCCGCAGGTCAGCGCCTGCTTTTCCTCTTCATGCGCGACGGCGTGCACGGTCCCGTGAATAGACTGCAGATAGGCGCGCGGTCCGTGAAGCTGCACGTTAATCCTCTCGCCTTTCGCCAGATCGAGATGATGGATCCAGACCTGCTGGCGTAGCTGCAAACTATCCTGCGCCCCGTCCGGTGAGGCCAGCAGCTGCTGCGGACCCTCGGTGATACTCATCTTCTGTACCAGCGGATTTTCGCGCTCCGGGCAGGCGTCCAGCCACAGCTGCATCCGCGTGAGCGAACAATCTTTACTCAGATTATGCTCGCTATAGCTGACGCCCGGCTGGGTCGAAATCAGCAGCGCTTCGCCGGCTTTGGCCTGCACGTGGTTGCCGTCGCTATCGCGGTACTCCGCTTCCCCTTCCAGGATCAGGTTCAGGATATCGACCTTCGGGTAGGTACGCGGCTGAAACGATGCGCCCGGTGCCAGAACTTCCTGGTTGAGCACGCGCAGGGAGGCGTAGCCTAACAGTTTAGGGTCGAAGTAGTGTCCAAAGGAAAAGGTGTAGCGGGCCTGCAGCCAGCCGAAATCTGCTTGTCCGCATTGTTTGGCTGTTCGGGTAGTAATCATTGTCTTGACCTCTCTTTACACTAAAACAATGGTAAAGGTATGGACGCTGTATTGTTAGCCAGATATTCTGCCCGGTATATTCAAATTTCCTGAACGAGAGTGCTATGGCCAGAGAGAGAGCATTAACGCTGGAAGCGTTGCGCGTAATGGATGCGATCGACCGGCGCGGGAGCTTTGCCGCCGCGGCTGACGAGCTCGGACGCGTCCCTTCTGCACTTAGCTACACGATGCAAAAACTGGAAGAGGAGCTGGACGTGGTGCTGTTTGACCGCTCCGGTCATCGAACAAAATTCACCAACGTCGGCCGCATGCTGCTGGAGCGCGGACGGGTCCTGCTGGAGGCGGCGGATAAGCTCACCACCGATGCCGAAGCGCTGTCCCGCGGTTGGGAAACCCATCTGACCATCGTCACCGAAGCGCTGGTGCCGACCAGCGACTTTTTCCCGCTGATTGAAAAGCTGGCGACCAAATCCAACACGCAGCTCTCGGTGATTACCGAAGTGCTCGCCGGCGCATGGGAGCGCCTGGAGCAGGGCCGGGCGGATATCGTCGTTGCGCCGGATATGCATTTTCGCTCTTCGTCGGAAATTAACTCGCGTAAGCTCTATTCGGTGCTGAACGTCTACGTTGCCGCGCCGAATCACCCTATTCATCAGGAGCCGGAGCCGCTTTCCGAAGTCACGCGGGTGAAGTATCGCGGCGTGGCGGTAGCGGATACCGCGCGTGAACGTCCGGTGCTGACGGTGCAGCTGCTCGACAAGCAGCCGCGTTTAACGGTCAGCACCATTGAAGATAAGCGCCAGGCGCTGCTGGCAGGGCTGGGAGTGGCGACCATGCCCTATCCGCTGGTGGAGCAGGATATCGCCGAAGGGCGCTTACGGGTTGTCAGCCCGGAATATACCAATGAGATTGACATTATTATGGCCTGGCGCCGCGATAGTATGGGCGAGGCCAAATCCTGGTGCCTGCGGGAAATTCCCAGACTGTTTACCGGGAAGTAAATCAGCGCTGCGCACCGCGCGAAGGCGGTGCGCATAATGAGCTATGAAAGGGGTTTTGGGTCGGGCCCGAAGCGGTTATTTCCGGGCGTTCCGCTTTGGCAATTGAAGACCAGAATCGCTAGCCAGCCGATGACCGGGATCAGCAGCAGCAGTAGCCACCACGCCGAACGGTCCGTGTCGTGCAAACGCCGAAACTGCACCGCCCACCATGGCAAAAAGATCAGCACGCCGTAAATCGTCGTCAGGATGCCTTCGCCCCCCGCTCGCTGCCAGCCCAGCATTTTATCGATAACGCTGAGCACGCCGGTGAGGATGATATTGACCAGAATAAACATCCAGTACTCTTTACGACGGGCGCGACCGCCAAAGCCAATATAGTTTCTTATTACCTGTAGATACCAGTCCATGTCTATGCCTCGATTAGCCGTCAATCACTTGTTTTTAAAGCGATCGTAATAAGAATAGACGGGAATGAAAGGCGGGTAAATATCGCGGCTGTGAAATTTCAGGCGCCGCTGGGGGCGCCCGATATATCAGCGGAAAAGAAGGTCACGGCCGTGCGGCTCATGCAGATCCTGCTGCGGACCGACGGAGATAATTCCGGTCGGATTGATGGTTTTATGGCTGCGATAGTAGTGGTTGCGAATATGGCCAAAATCGACGGTCTCGGCAATGCCCGGCATCTGGTAGATGTCGCGCAGGAAGCCGTACAAATTAGGATAATCGCTGATGCGCCGCTGGTCGCACTTAAAGTGGGTGACATACACCGGATCGAAGCGCACGAGGGTGGTCCACAGACGAATATCGGCTTCGGTTAGCTGGCTGCCGGTCAGGTAACGGTGCTGGCCGAGGATCAGCTCCAGGCGTTCCAGCGAAGCAAATACGCCATCAACGGCTTCATCATAAGCCTGCTGGCTGGTGGCGAACCCGGCTTTATAAACGCCGTTGTTCACGCTGTCGTAAATCCAGCCGTTCAGCTCATCGATGTTCTCGCGCAATGCAGGCGGATAGTAATCGCCGGCCGTCGCCCCAAGCCCGTCGAAGGCGGTATTGAACATACGAATAATTTCAGCTGATTCGTTGCTGACGATAGTTTGCTGCTTTTTATCCCACAGTACCGGCACCGTCACTCTCCCGGTATATTGCGGATCGGCATGCAGATAGAGCTGATAGAGAAACTGGTGCTGATACAGCGTATCGCCGGTGGCGTCCGGGAAGCTGCTATCGAACGTCCAGCCGTTCTCGAACATCAGAGGATTGACGACCGAGACGGAGATAAACGGCTCCAGGCCTTTTAGCTTGCGCAGAATCAGGGTGCGATGCGCCCAGGGGCAGGCGAGGGAGACGTACAGATGATAGCGATCTTTTTCGGCAGCGAAGCCGCCATCGCCGCTCGGCCCGGGTGCGCCATCGGCGGTCAGCCAGTTGCGGAAGGCCGAAACGGAACGCTTGAATCGTCCTCCGGTGGATTTGGTGTCATACCAGGTATCGTGCCAGACGCCGTCGACTAATTGTCCCATTGTTTCCTCCTTCAGACTGTAGATAGCAAAAGCGAGGAGATATCTCCTCGCTTTTTGATTCAGTATAGTGTGCTTACCATTTTTTATTCAGCACGCGGTCGATGCTGAATGCGCCTGGACCGGTGATAGCCAGCAGCAGGAAGCCGCCTGCGATAGTCAGGTTTTTCATGAACATCAGCGAGTTCACGCCTTCAGCAAAGTTGCTGTGGAACAGGAACGCGGTCAGCAGGGTAAAACCGGCGGTGAACAGCGCGGTCGTACGGGTCAGGAAGCCGAACAGGATGGCCAGGCCGCCGCCGAACTCAAGCAGAATGGTTAACGGCAGTAATGCACCCGGGACGCCCATCGCTTCCATGTATTGCTGAGTGCCTGCATATCCGGTGATTTTTCCCCAGCCTGCGGTGATAAACAGGATTGGCATCAGGATACGTGCTACCAGTACACCAACATCTTCTAATTTTTTCATTTCTTACTCCAGAAAACCCAAAGGGCGGCGGTTTTGTTTTTTGGTGCAATCCTGCGTAGTTACGCGGGGTTGCTGTCGATGGAGTGAATATTAGCGAGACGTTGAGGGAATTGTTAGCAAGGAAAACTGTAGATCTTTATCAAGAATTCTGAGCAACTGCCCGGGAGACAGGCAAATAAAAGGACCGGTTAAGGTCCTGAGAACAAAGCAGGTGGGGAACTCAGCGCGGTGCGCCTTGGCGCGATGATTGCTGGCGCAGCAGGCCTCTGACCATGCGCCAGGTACTCCAGGCACCGACGCCGCGCCGGGTCCAGCGCAGAAGAAAGCGAGGATGGCGAACGGACCAGATGGCCATGATGCCGCTGCCGACCATCGCCCACGAGCGCAGGTTTTGCAGCGTCAGCCAGCCTCGGTCGAGCGGGGCGGTGGCCGCCAGCCAGTCGCGGCGGCTGGCGGTTAGATCCAGCCGCTGCTGCTGGATCTGGCGCAGCAGAAGCGTCTTGCGCCGCTCACGTTCCTGTTGACTGCTCACGGTTAATCATCCTCCAGCAGCGCTCTGTCGTTAGCCAGCTCCGTGCGGGTATGACGCAGGAACGTCGAACGCCGGGCCTTGCGTAGCGTCCAGATACCGCCGATCAGCGAAGCGAGCAGCAGCACAGCGGTAGTGGCTATCATGACGTTCAGGCGATACTGCGGATCGACGGCCCAGATAATGAGCACCAGCAGGCTCATTAAGCCGAACGCGGCGAACAGCAGGGTCAGCCCCAGCATCAGGAACAGCTGGAAGAGGTTAGCCTTCTCTTCTTCCAGCTCCACGACCACCAGACGCAGACGCGTTTCCACCATTTCAACCAGCAGCGATACGATGCGCTGGCCGATGCCGAAAACGCTCTGACCCGGTCCTTGCGTGCGTTGAGAGTCCGCCATAATTAGCGACGCGTCAGCAGGACACCCAGCACCAGCCCAACGGCTGCGCCAATACCTACGCCGGTCCACGGATTTTCGCGAACGTACTCGTCGGCGCGCGCGGCGCTTTCACGGGTCTGCCTGACGATAGCATCGCCGGTTTCACCCAGGCGTACGCGGCTCTCTTTCAGCGCGCTTTCTGCTTTGCTACGCAGCTTGCCTATCTCTTCCTTCGATTTATCCGTGGAGGAGTTCAGCACTTCTTCCAGGGTATCAGCCAGAGTCTTCAGTTCTGCACGCAGGTCGTCTGCAACGTTATCTTTAGGCATCTTTCTCTCCTGTAGAGTGGTCCATATACATACTAGTACTCACGTGACTCAAGCGCTTTCAGCTCTTGCTGCGCTTCATCAAGCTTATGCTGGCGCTTGCTGATTTTCTCAGCATCGCCTTTCTGTTCGGCTTCGCGCAGATCGCGCTGACGCTCGTTAATCTCTTCCCGCTGTTTAGCGATTTTTTGCTGATGATCGGCTTTAAGCTTACTGTCGCTACAGTGGGCCTGAACTTCACGCAGCGCCTTATTGAGGCCATCAATACGGTTCTGATTGTGATGTTTCTCGGCATAGCTAATCTCCCGCTGGATATCCTGCTCTTTTTCCTGACAGGGGGAGATGGCAAAGGCGCTGGAGCTAAGCGAAGTTAAAACCAGGATCAAAGCGATGCGGTGTTTCATGGATGCTACCTTCCATTGTGTGAGGGCATATCCGTAGGATAGACCCGATCCAGTTGATTAACGTCAGCCCGGTGGCTCCCGCAGTCTTAAGCATAGTAAGGAAAACAGGAAATCACCAAACTGCGTGAAAATATTCAGAATTTTGGAAATTATCCAAACCTGTGTGGCGTATCGCGCAGGCGGGAGAGCCATGCTGTCGGGGTGTTATCTTCCTCCAGCAAAGCAATAATATAGCCGTGCGGCAGGGCGCGTCCCAGCACTTCTTTCGCCGCTATTCCCTGGGCGCTGGAATCAAATTTGATCAGCAGGCCATCTTTTTGCGGCGTGATGCTTTTAAAACGAATGCCGTTGGCATCAAGATGGTGCCAGACGGAAAAACCGTCCGGCATGCCAACATCCTGACTTACGGGGTGGATAGCGAGGGTGGCTTCCTGCTGTTGCGCCGCCAGCCACAGCCAGAACAGAGCGCACAGCAAAAGTGAACCGCCCAGCATCCAACCCAACTTACGCAGAGAAGGGCGTTTTTTAACCATCATCAGCCCCGACTTCTGTGTTTTTTCTTCCACATCACCACGAGCGAGCCGATTAAGCCAAATACCAGCAGCACCACCGGCAGCAGCATCAGGCAGGACATGAGCTGATCTTCATATTTCAGGAATACCGGCGTTTTGCCCAGCAGGTAGCCCAGAGAGGTCAGAATCAGTACCCACAGCAGGCCGCTCATCCAGTTAAAGAACTGGAAGCGCGCGTTGTTCAGCCCCGAGATGCCGGCAATCGTCGGCAGCAGGGTACGAACGAAAGCGATAAAGCGGCCAATCAGCAGTGCGGAAAGCCCGTGCTTATGGAACAGATGGTGCGCGCGCTGATGGTAGTGCGAGGGCAGATGCGAAAGCCAGTTCTGCACAATCCGCGTGTTGCCTAGCCAGCGGCCCTGAATATAGCTCAGCCAGCAGCCGAGGCTGGCGGCCGTTGTGAGCAGCAGCAGCGTTTCAGGGAAGCCCATTGCGCCCTTAGCAATCAGGACGCCAACCAAAACCAGCAGGCTATCGCCCGGTAAAAAAGCGGCCGGAAGCAGGCCGTTTTCGAGGAATAAAATCATAAATAAGACGAAATACAGCATGCCAATCATGGAGGGATTGGCGAGAGTTTCGTAATCCTGGCTCCATAGAGCATTTAACAATTGGGTTAATAGTTCCATTCACGATTCCTGGTACATCGGTTAACGGTACGTCTGAACGCAGTGTAAATATAGCGACATAGGTTGTTATTGGATTATGGTCGCTGCTGATGCGGTCTGAACGGATCCCTGTCTGGCATCATCTTCTTCAGGTCGTTCCAGGCTACTTTTGCGCGGAAAAACCAGCCCCACGTTGCCGGGTTTTTCTTTCTTTGCCCTCTGAACGCACCCTGAATTGTTTTGTGCATCAGATAAACATAAGCAAATGTGGGCTACAGAACGACGAAATGCATCTAATTGTAACAAAACCGCTGACTTTACGGCAGATAAATTGCAGTTTGTTGCTTGTTGATTTTGCTGATTGCGGCGGCGAGTGGCGAGTGTCTTTACACAGGCTGACACTATAGATGTTTGCTTACTTGGTCAGGATGGCGGGCAGACGCTGGGCGCCGGCCCGGAATGAGGATAATCGCTTATTTTACGCCGTTGGCGGCGGTATCGAGGTGAACAACCGGATTTTCCGCAAACAGGTAGCGATCGGCGTTGAATTCAAAATCATCGCTGGTTTCGTTGAACAGCATCAGTTTGGTATTTTCCAGATGCTGCCACATCGCCAGCTTCGCAGCGTGCGGATCTTTACGAATCAGCGCTTTAAGGATCTGGTCGTGATCGTCGCACCAGCTATCGACGGTGCGGGTGTCGATATGGTCGTGCAGCTTTTTCCAGTAGGGGTTGTGCACGCGCTGGGTCCACATTTTTTCGACAATTGCCGCAAGGGCGGAGTTCTGGGTCGCCAGCGCAACCTGAACGTGAAACTGGAGGTCCCACTCGGAATCGCGGAAGCACTTCTCTTTGCGCGCGTTCTCCTGGATCTCCATAAGCTTCATGATGTCCTGCTTGGTCACCTGGGTGGCGGCAAACTCGGCGATATTGCTCTCAATCAGCTGCCGGGCCTGCAGCAGCTCAAACGGGCCGTAGTTGGCGAACTCCAGGGTCTCGTCGATGGGCTGCTGGTGCTTCGGATGATTGGAGATAACGTGAATGCCCGAGCCTTTGCGCACTTCCACATAGCCTTCGACTTCCAGCATGATAATGGCTTCGCGAACCACGGTACGGCTAACGCTTTTCTCGTCGGCAATAAACCGCTCTGCGGGCAGCTTATCGCCCACCAGGTAGACACCCTGTTCAATACGTGCCTTCAACTCTGCGGCCAGCTGTTGATACAAACGACGTGGTTCTGTGATTTCCATATTCGCTCCCGGAAGATGGCGACAATATTGGATTTGTTATACCACTTTTACGCGCATCCCACCACTGCCAGGCATGAAAAAGCCGCCTTTATAGAGGCGGCTTCAGCGGGTCAATCTTGCGGTGCAGACGCTAGCTTTGCGTCACCGGTTTACTGGTTCTGAGCGGGGTGGGGTCGTCGTCGTCCGCCGATTTGTTCTTCAGTACGGTCCAGATGACGACGGCGCCCAGCAGGTCGAAGACCGCCAGCACGGCAAACAGCGGGCTAAAGCCGATGGTGTCCGCCAGCGCGCCGACCACCAGCGCAAACATGGTGCTCGCCATCCAGGCCGCCATACCGGTCAGGCCGTTAGCGGTCGCCACTTCATTACGACCGAAAACGTCGGAAGAGAGCGTAATCAGCGCCCCGGACAGCGCCTGGTGAGCAAAGCCGCCGACGCACAGCAGGGCGATAGCCACGAACGGGCTGGTGAACAGGCCAATCATACCCGGGCCAATCATCAGGACGGCGCCCATGGTGACGACCATTTTACGCGAGACGATCAGGTTGACGCCAAACCAGCGCTGGAACAGCGGTGGCAGGTAGCCACCTACGATGCAGCCGAGGTCAGCGAACAGCATCGGCATCCATGCGAACATGGCGATCTCTTTCAGATTAAAGCCATACACTTTAAACATGAACAGTGGGATCCACGCGTTGAAGGTCCCCCAGGCCGGCTCCGCAAGGAAGCGCGGCAGGGCGATACCCCAGAACTGACGGTTGCGCAGGATCTGCCACGGCGACATCTTCTTACCGTTGTTGGTCTGATGCTGAGACTCCTGGCCGCCGATGATGTAGTCGCGCTCTTCGCTGGTTAATTTTTTCTGGTCACGCGGGTGCTTATAGAACACCAGCCACGACATGGCCCATGCGAAGCTCAGGACGCCGGAGATGATGAACGCCATCTGCCAGCTGTGCATCACAATCGCCCAGACCACCAGCGGCGGCGCGATCATCGCCCCGATCGATGAGCCAACGTTGAAATAGCCAACGGCAATAGAGCGCTCTTTGGCCGGGAACCATTCCGAACTGGCCTTCAGCCCCGCGGGGATCATGGCGGCTTCAGCGGCACCCACGGCGCCACGCGCCAGGGCTAATCCGCCCCAGCTGCCTGCCAGCGCCGTTGAGCCACAGAAAATAGCCCAGGCGATAGCGAAGAAGGCGTAGCCAATTTTGGTACCCAGAATATCCAGCACGTAGCCCGCAACAGGCTGCATAACGGTATAAGCAGCCGAGTAGGCCGCGATGATATAGGAATACTGTTGGGTGGAGATGTGTAACTCTTCCATCAGAGTTGGCGCAGCCGCAGCCACAGTGTTACGCGTCAGGTACCCCAGCACGGTGCCCAATGTCACCAGTGCGATCATATACCAACGTAACCCTTTAATTTTACGCATGTAAAACCTCATCGTTTATTTTATATCCGCAGCGTGTGCGGCCATCTTCAGTTCTGTAACAGAGATGAAGAGGGAGAACGGAGGGCTCAGGGTGGGAAACCCGTATGGCCCGAACCTTGCCATCAATCGTTATGTTTAATCCGGCATCCATACCGTTCAATCCGATGCCTGTTGTCATCGGTAATACATTCCGTCGGTTCATATGTTTCGACGAAAGCAAGATAACTTGTCATACAACTTCAAAGGTTGAGTGCCGTCACAAAAGTGGGAAAGTTTATGGGGGTATTATTCTCTGCGAGCAAAGCCAGTACTGGCGCGGCCTGGGGAAGCTTTTACTCCTTTGGCGGTAATTTTTTTGTCAGCGTTTATTGATCTAACTCACGAAAAAGATTTCAGCCTCTGGAAATTGGTGTGATAACTTTGACAGCATGATAGTCAATCATCTGAAGGGCTCCCCAAAGGGGCGAAGAGGAAAAGAAAATGACACCGTTTATGACTGAAGATTTTCTGCTTGATACCGAATTTTCCCGCCGTCTGTACCATGACTACGCCAAAGATCAGCCGATTTTCGACTATCACTGCCATCTGCCTCCGCAGCAGATTGCCGAAAATTATCGTTTTAAAAATCTGTATGACATCTGGCTGAAAGGCGATCATTACAAATGGCGCGCGATGCGCACTAACGGCGTTGCTGAACGCCTGTGTACCGGCGATGCGTCGGATCGCGAGAAGTTTGCCGCCTGGGCCGCCACCGTGCCGCATACCATTGGCAACCCGTTATACCACTGGACGCATCTTGAGCTGCGTCGTCCTTTTGGTATTACAGGTAAGGTGCTGTCTCCGACTACCGCCGATGAGATCTGGGATCGGTGCAACGCGCTGCTGACGGAGGAGCGTTTTTCTGCCCGCGGCATCATGCAGCAGATGAACGTGAAAATGGTCGGGACCACCGACGATCCGGTTGATTCGCTGGAACACCACGCGGCGGTGGCAAAAGACGCGAGCTTCACCACCAAAGTTCTGCCGAGCTGGCGTCCGGATAAGGCGTTTAATATCGAACAGGCGACCTTTGGTGACTACATGGCGACGCTGGGCGAAGTCTCCGATACCGATATTCGCCGCTTTGCCGACCTGCAGTCTGCGTTAACGAAGCGTCTCGATCACTTCGCGGCTCGCGGCTGTAAAGTCTCTGACCACGCGCTGGACGTGGTGCTGTTTGCCGAAGCCAGCGAGGCCGAGCTGGATAGTATCCTCGCCCGCCGCCTGACCGGCGCCGTCCTGAGCGAGCGCGAGGTCGCGCAGTTCAAAACCGCCGTGCTGGTGTTCCTCGGCGCAGAGTACGCCCGCCGCGGCTGGGTACAGCAGTACCACATCGGCGCGCTGCGTAACAATAACCAGCGTCAGTTCAAGCTGTTAGGGCCAGACGTTGGCTTCGACTCCATCAACGATCGGCCGATGGCGGAAGAGCTGTCGAAGCTGCTGAGCAAGCAGAATGAAGAGAACCTGCTGCCGAAAACCATCCTCTACTGTCTGAACCCGCGTGATAACGAAGTGCTGGGTACCATGATCGGCAACTTCCAGGGCGAGGGGATGCCGGGCAAGATGCAGTTCGGCTCCGGCTGGTGGTTCAACGATCAGAAAGATGGCATGGAGCGCCAGATGACCCAGCTGGCTCAGCTTGGCCTGCTGAGCCGCTTCGTCGGCATGCTGACCGATAGCCGCAGCTTCCTGTCCTACACGCGTCATGAATATTTCCGCCGCATCCTGTGCCAGATGATCGGTCGCTGGGTCGAAGCGGGCGAAGCGCCGGCGGATATTCAGCTGCTGGGCGAGATGGTGCAAAACATCTGCTTTAACAATGCGCGTGATTACTTCGCCATTGAACTGAACTAAGACCAGAGGTCGGTTGATATGCAATACATTAAAATCCATTCGCAGGATAACGTCGCGGTGGCGTTGGCTGATATGGCGGCAGGCACGACGGTCACTATCGACGATGCGGTGGTGACGCTAAGCCAGGATATCGTCCGCGGGCACAAGTTCGCGCTATGCGGCATTGCGAAGGGAAAAAACGTCATTAAGTATGGTTTGCCTATTGGTCATGCGCTGGCGGATATCGCGCCAGGGGAGCATATTCACGCCCATAATACGCGGACCAACCTGAGCGACCTTGACGAGTATAGCTATCAACCGGATCTCGCCGAGCCGTCGGCGCAGCCCGCCGATCGCGAGGTGCAGATTTATCGTCGGGCTAACGGCGACGTCGGGGTGCGCAACGAGCTGTGGATCCTGCCGACCGTTGGCTGCGTCAACGGCATCGCGCGTCAGATCCAGAATCGCTTCCTGAAAGAGACCCAGGATGCGGAAGGCACCGACGGCGTTTTCCTCTTCAGCCACACCTACGGCTGCTCGCAGCTGGGGGATGACCATATCAACACCCGCACCATGCTGCAAAACATGGTGCGTCATCCCAACGCCGGCGCGGTGCTGGTGATTGGCCTCGGCTGTGAAAATAATCAGGTCGACGCCTTCCGGGAGACGCTGGGCGATTTCGACCCGCAGCGCGTGCGCTTTATGGTCTGTCAGGCCCAGGAAGATGAAGTGGAAGCGGGGATCGAACATCTCCACCAGCTTTATCAGGCGATGCGCCAGGACAAGCGCGAGCCGGGTAAGCTCAGCGAGCTGAAGTTTGGCCTCGAATGCGGCGGCTCGGACGGGCTGTCGGGGATCACCGCCAACCCGATGCTGGGGCGTTTTTCTGACTACCTGATTGCTAACGGCGGCACAACCGTACTCACGGAGGTGCCGGAAATGTTCGGCGCCGAGCGGCTGCTGATGAGCCACTGCCGCGATGAAGCGACCTTCGACAAGCTGGTTACCATGGTGAACGACTTCAAGCAGTACTTCATTGCGCACAACCAGCCGATTTATGAGAACCCGTCGCCGGGCAACAAGGCGGGCGGGATCACCACCCTCGAAGATAAGTCGCTGGGCTGCACGCAGAAAGCGGGCTCCAGCCAGGTGGTGGACGTCCTGCGCTACGGCGAGCGCCTGAAGGTGCACGGCCTGAACCTGCTGAGCGCCCCGGGCAACGATGCGGTGGCGACCAGCGCGCTGGCCGGCGCCGGCTGCCACATGGTGCTATTCAGCACCGGGCGCGGCACGCCTTACGGCGGCTTTGTGCCGACGGTAAAAATCGCCACCAACAGCGAGCTGGCGGCGAAAAAGAAACACTGGATTGACTTTGATGCCGGCCAGCTGATTCACGGTAAAGCCATGCCGCAGCTGCTGGAGGAGTTTGTCGACACCATCACCGAGATTGCCAGCGGCAGGCAGACCTGCAACGAACGCAATGACTTCCGCGAGCTGGCGATCTTTAAAAGCGGCGTCACCCTCTAATTTCCCCGTCGTTCTTCACGCCGTCACGGCGTTGGCTCCGTTGAGCGACCGGGAAGGTCTGAAATAAAGGGAAGGCGATGCAAAAACGGCGTATCAGATGATGATACGCCGTTTTGTTTTACAGGCCTTCACTGCCGCCGGGATTAGCCGCGCAGGGCGTTTTTCGCTAAACGCGCATCTTCCGCCTGGCATACCGCAGCGGTAAACATCACGTCGGTGGAGGAGTTAATGGCGGTTTCGCAGGAATCCTGCAGGACGCCGATAATAAAGCCGACGGCCACGACCTGCATGGCGATCTCGTTGGGAATACCGAACATGTTGCAGGCCAGCGGGATCAGCAGCAGCGAACCGCCCGCCACGCCGGAAGCACCGCAGGCGCACAGCGAGGCGACGACGCTCAGCAGCAGCGCCGTGGGAAGGTCAACCGGAATGCCCAGCGTATTTACCGCCGCCAGCGTCAGCACGGTAATGGTGATGGCCGCCCCGGCCATGTTCACCGTTGCGCCCAGAGGAATGGAGACGGAATAGGTATCGCGGTCGAGATTCAGCTTTTCGCATAGCGACATGTTCACCGGGATGTTGGCCGCCGAGCTGCGGGTAAAGAATGCCGTCACGCCGCTTTCGCGCAGGCACATCAGGACCAGCGGATAGGGATTCCTGCGGGTTTGCACAAAAACCAGCAGCGGGTTAACCACCAGCGCGACGACCGCCATGCAGCCAATCAGCACCAGCAGCAGCTGAGCGTAGCCCCACAGGGCGGAAAAACCGGTGGTTGCCAGCGTGGATGACACGAGCCCAAAAATGCCGACTGGCGCAAAGCGGATCACCAGCCTGACGATAAAGGTCACCGCATCGGAGAAATCATTGACCAGGTTTTTGGTGCTCTGGTTACCGTGACGCAGGGCAAAGCCGAGGCCAACCGCCCACACCAGAATCCCGATATAGTTGGCGTTGATAAGGGCATGAACCGGGTTCGCCACAATGCTCATCAGCAGGCCGTGGATAACTTCGACGATACCTGAAGGCGGGGTGATATCCGTGGCCCCTGTTGTCAGCTGCAGCGTAGAAGGGAAGACAAAGCTGAACAGCACCGCGATCAGCGCGGCGCTAAAGGTGCCCAGCAGATAAAGGAATAAAATGGGGCGAATATTGGTCTTTTGCCCCTGCTGGTGGTTGGCGATAGAGGCCATTACCAGCATCAGAACCAGTACCGGCGCGACGGCTTTCAGCGCCCCGACGAACAGCGTACCCAGCAGGCCAACGGCGATGGCGGCAGGTTTTGACACCAGCGCCAGCAGCACGCCGAGAACCAGACCCAGTAAAATTTGTTTCACCAGGCTACCCTGGGACAGGCGCTTCAGCAGGCCCGATGGGGGAGTGTGAGTCGTCATGATTTATTCCTTCCAGTGATGTTGCTGTCCGTTCCGGGGCGTATTATTTGTTACGTTTATGTCCGGATGTAAGTAAATGTTTGCCTGGTTGAGTATACGGAAACAGTGCGAGGGAGGAAGCGTAAAATGCTGCTAATTGCGGCGAGATCTGATTTTTTAACTGTATTTTAACGGTTTTGTGACATTGGTAAAATAATGCGCGATGAAGGCGAAGGGCCGGGGGAAAAGGAGACTCCATCCGGCCCATGAGCGGCTTACTGCAGCCGCTTTTTCTTATCGTGTTGCTGGTTGACCCAGGCGTTAATCAGCAGCGTCAGTGCCAGAATCCCGCCTACCGTACCGAGCGAAACGCCGATCGGGATATGGTAGAAATCGACGATCAGCATCTTGATACCGATAAAGACCAGAATGATCGACAGGCCGTATTTCAGCATCGAGAAGCGTTCCGCCACGCCTGCCAGCAGGAAGTACATCGCGCGCAGGCCGAGGATCGCGAACAGGTTCGAGGTCAGGACGATAAACGGATCGGTGGTGACGGCGAAAATAGCCGGAATGCTATCGACGGCGAAAATGACGTCGCTTATCTCCACGAGGATCAGCACCAGCAGCAGCGGCGTGGCGAACAGCACGCCGTTTTGCCGGGTAAAGAAGTGCTCGCCCTCAATTTTGTCGGTCATCCGCAGGTGGCTGCGGATCCAGCGTACCAGCGGCTTATCGCCGATGCCGGAATCATCCTCTTTCGCCAGCGCCATCTTCACCCCGGTAAACAGCAGGAACGCGCCGAAGATATAGAGCAGCCACTCAAACTGGGAGATAAGCCAGCTGCCGGCGAAAATCATCACCGTACGCAGCACGATCGCCCCCAGAACTCCGTATACCAGCACCCGACGCTGTAGCGCAGGCGGGACGGCGAAGTAGCTAAACAGCATCAGCCAGACAAAGACGTTATCGACGGCCAGGGCTTTTTCGATCAGGTAGCCGGTGAGGAAGGCTAGCGCCTGCGGATCGGCGACCGCGCGCCCTTCGGTTTGTACCAGATACCACCAGAAAGCGGCGTTAAAGAGGAGGGAGAGCGTGACCCACAAAATTGACCAGCCCGCGGCCTGCTTCATGGTCATGCTATGCGCACCGCGACGTCCCTGAAGCAGCAGGTCGATAGCCAGCATGATCGCTACGACAACAGCGAATCCGCCCCATAACAACGGTGTGCCGACACTATTCATTACGATATTCCTTACATAAAAACAAAACGGCTGACGTCGGAAGACGGCAGCCGCTGCGTGTTTATGCATAGACCTCGCCTTCCGGCAAGGTCTCACTTACAACGGTAAAAGAACTCGCCCACAGGACGCGGCCTTTTACCGTTGCCCGGCGACCGGATGCGCTTTAACACGCATCGTAATGACGATCCACCAGCAAGGAAGTTACTCCCCTTTGCGCGTAACAAAGTATTACAAGTCATAAATGGCGTCAATGGTCGCTGACGGCACCTTACACTCTTTTACGCCGCAGGCTGGCTGTCCGCCGGGAAAACGACCCCGGTCTGACGGCGGATCTCGCTCAGCAGCTTCGCCGTAATGCGGCTAACCTCCAGCCCCGGGTGAGTCACCTGATTGGCTTCAACCAGCCGGGCAAACTCTTCCGCTTCATACAGCATAGTATTGATATGCTGCGGCTGCGTCAGGTCCTGGGCTTTCCCGCCGCGCGGAATGAAGCACACCTTCTGGCATTCGGAGATTTTCTCGATAACCAGCGCGCCGGCCTCCCCCTGGATTTCACTCGGCAGCGTCGAGTCGCTCACTTTCGAATGGTGCAGGGTGACGTCGAAATCAGGATAGTTCAGCACCACCGTGCCCTGGGCATCGACGCCGCTCTCCAGCAGGCTGGCGCTGGCGTGGACGGCGCGCGGCTCGCCCCACAGCGCGACCGCCGAGGCCAGGCAGTAAAAGCCGATATCCATGATCGAGCCGTTAGAGAAGGCCGGATTGAAGGTGTTCGGGTTCTCGCCGTCGAGGTAGCGCTGATAGCGTGAAGAGTACTGGCAGTAGTTGATAAAGGCTTTATGCAGGCGGCCCACTTTGCTCAGCGACTGCTGCAGCAGCTGGAAGTTTGGCAGGCTGGCGGTTTTAAAGGCTTCGAACAGCACCACCTGGTTTTCCTTCGCGGCGGCGATAGCGGCTTCGGCTTCGCGGATATTGGAGGCCAGCGGCTTTTCGCAAATCACGTGCTTTTTATGCGTCAAAAACAGATGCGTTTGCGGGAAGTGCAGGGAGTTCGGGCTGGCGATATACACCGCGTCAACGGCGTCGCTCTGCGCCAGATCGTCCAGCGAGGTGAACAGGTGTTCCACCGGATAATCGTTAGCGAAATCCTGCGCCTGTTCAAGGCTGCGGGAGTAGATGGCGGTGAGCTTATACTTGCCGGTTTCATGGGCGGCATCGACAAACTGGCGGGTTATCCAGTTTGTGCCAACAACTGCGAAACGTATCATAAAGGTTGACGAACTCCGTGAAAGGGAACCTTTTGTCACTCTAGCATGCCATCATGACAAAACCAGTGCGCTACTGCGCAGAACGATTTAGCGAAAGGTGCGTTAGCCACAGGCGGGTATCAAACTCCAACTGGTGGTACTGCGGCTCCATATAGCAGCAGAGCTGATAGAAGGCTTTGTTGTGGTCCTTTTCCTTCAAATGCGCCAGCTCGTGAACCACAATCATCCGCAGAAAGGCTTCCGGCGCGTCGCGGAACACCGTCGCGACCCGAATTTCGGCCTTCGCCTTCAGCTTGCCGCCCTGCACGCGCGAAATGGCGGTATGCAGGCCGAGCGCGTTGTTCAGCACGTGGATCTTGCTGTCATACATCACTTTATTCACCGGCGCCGCGCCGCGCAAAAAGCGGGTTTTCAGATCCTGGGTATATTGATACAACGCCTTATCGTTGTTGACGTCGTGGCTCTGCGGATAGCGTTTTTCCAGCACCGCGCCAAGGCGCTGCTCGGCAATTAATGTGCGCACCTGGGAGAGTAAACTCTCCGGATAGCCCTGCAGGTAAGTTAGTTGACTCATCAAAGCCCCAAATAAAAAATAAAAAGGGTATACTCACGCACCCTTTTCAGGGATAACGCCAAAATTTTACCACTCAGGAGGGCCGATGAGCCACTTAGACAACGGTTTCCGTTCACTGACACTGAAACGTTTCCCGGAAACGGACGACGTTAACCCGCTGCTGGCGTGGGAAGCGGCGGATGAATACCTGCTGCAGCAGTTGGACGATACGGAGATTAACGGCCCGGTCCTGATTCTGAACGACACCTTCGGCGCATTGAGCTGCGCGCTGGCCGAACATACGCCTTACAGCATCGGCGACTCGTACCTCACCGAGCTCGCCACCCGCGAGAACTTACGCCATAACGATATTGCTGAATCCAGCGTTAAGTTTCTCGACAGCACCGCCGAATATCCGCAGGCGCCGGGCGTGGTGCTGATAAAAGTGCCGAAAACGATGGCGCTGCTGGAGCAGCAGCTGCGCGCGCTGCGCCTGGTGGTGACGCCGCAAACCCGCATTATCGCGGGAGCCAAGGCGCGGGATATCCATACCTCGACGCTGGAGCTGTTTGAAAAGGTGCTGGGCCCGACCACCACGACTCTGGCCTGGAAGAAAGCGCGCCTGATTAACTGCACCTTCAGCGCGCCCGCGCTGGCCGATGCGCCGGAGACCCTCAGCTGGAAGCTGGACGGCACCGACTGGACAATCCACAACCATGCGAACGTCTTCTCCCGTACCGGGCTGGATATTGGCGCACGCTTCTTTATTGAGCATCTTCCTTCCAACCTCGAAGGCGAGATTGTCGATCTCGGCTGCGGCAACGGCGTGGTTGGCCTGACGCTGCTGGAGAAAAACCCGCAGGCCAGCGTGGTATTTGTGGATGAATCGCCGATGGCCGTTGCCTCCAGCCGCCTGAACGTTGAAACCAACATGCCGGAAGCGCTGGACCGCTGCGAATTTATGATTAACAACGCGCTGTCGGGCGTGGAGCCTTTCCGCTTCAACGCCGTGCTGTGCAACCCGCCGTTCCACCAGAAGCATGCGCTGACGGATAATATCGCCTGGGAGATGTTCCACCACGCGCGCCGCTGCCTGAAGATCAACGGCGAGCTGTACATTGTGGCGAACCGTCACCTGGACTATTTCCATAAGCTGAAGAAAATCTTCGGCAACTGCACCACCGTCGCCACCAACAATAAGTTCGTGGTATTGAAAGCGGTGAAGGCGCGCAGGCTGCGCTGATTCACTGACCTGCCGGCGGCGGTTGCCCGCAAAGGCGCTGCGCCGCCGGGCGATCGTCGCTAAATCTCCAGCGCCAGTCGGGTTCCCTGGGCAATCGCGCGGCGGGCATCGAGCTCCGTCGCCACGTCGCAGCCGCCTATCAGATGCACCGTTTTCCCCGCTGCCCGCAGCGGATCCGCCAGCTCGCGCTTCGGCTCCTGGCCGGCGCAGATAATCACCCGATCGACGCTGAACAGCTGCGCTTCGCCGCCGATGGTTACGTGTAGCCCCTCATTGTCGATCTTCTGATAGCTTACCGACGGGATCATTTTCACGCCGCGAGCCAGCAGGGTGGCGCGGTGGATCCAGCCGGTGGTTTTGCCTAAGCCGTCGCCGGGTTTACCGGCTTTACGCTGGAGCATGACGATCCTGCGCGGGCTTTTCGGCTGCCGGGCGCCTTCCGCCCGCAGTCCGCCCGCGGTCTGCAGGCTGGTATCAATTCCCCACTCCTCGCAGAACCCGGCAATATCCTGGCTGGTGGCGGGCCCCGGCTGGCTGAGGTACATCGCGGTATCAAAGCCGATGCCGCCGCAGCCGATAATCGCCACGCTCTCGCCCACCGGCGCCTTATCGCGCAGCACGTCGAGATAGCTCAGCACCTTCGGATGAGTAATGCCGTCGATATCCGGCATCCGCGGCGCGATACCGGTGGCGAGGATCGTCTCGTCAAACGCCATCAGCCGATCGGCGTCGATCGGCGTATTCAGCCGCAGATCGACGCCGGTCAGATCCAGCATCCGCCGGTAGTAGCGCAGGGTTTCATAGAACTCCTCTTTGCCGGGGATCTGCTTGGCGATATTAAACTGGCCGCCGATCTCCTTTTGCGCGTCGAACAGCGTCACATGGTGCCCGCGCGAGGCGGCGTTGACGGCAAAGGCCAGCCCGGCGGGGCCCGCGCCAACCACCGCCAGCCGTTTCGGCGCGGCGGCGGGGATGACCGGCATCAGGGTTTCGTGGCAGGCGCGCGGGTTAACCAGACAGGAGGTCACTTTACCGACGAAGATCCGATCGAGGCAGGCCTGGTTGCAGCCGATGCAGGTATTGATCTCATCCGCCCGGCCGCTTTGCGCTTTCGTCAGGAATTCACCGTCGGCGAGGAAGGGGCGGGCCATCGATACCATATCGGCGTCGCCGCGGGCGAGGATCGCCTCCGCCACCTGCGGATCGTTAATTCTGTTGGTGGTGATGAGCGGAATCGACACCGCGCCTTTCAGCTTGCGGGTCACCCAGCTAAAGGCGCCGCGCGGCACCGGCGTGGCGATGGTCGGAATGCGCGCCTCGTGCCAGCCGATGCCGGTGTTGATAATCGTCGCTCCCGCCGCCTCAACGGCTTTTGCCAGCGTAATCACTTCCGGCAGAGTGCTGCCGTCGTGCACCAGATCGATCATCGACAGGCGATAAATAATAATAAAGTCGTCACCCGCGCGCTGGCGCACGGCCCGCACGACCTCGACGGCAAAGCGCATGCGCTGAGCGTAGTCGCCGCCCCAGCCGTCGTCGCGGTGGTTGGTGCGCGCGGCGAGAAATTCGTTGATCAGGTAGCCTTCCGAGCCCATTACTTCGACGCCGTCGTAGCCTGCTTCCCGCGCCAGCTGGGCGCAGAGGGCAAAATCGTCGATCAGCTGCAGAATTTCGTCGTGGCTCAGGGCATGCGGGGTAAAGCGGTTAATGGGGGCCTGCAGCGGCGAAGGGGCCACCAGCTGCGGCTGGTAGCTGTAGCGGCCGGTATGCAGGATCTGCAGGGCGATTTTGCCGCCTTCGCGGTGAACCGCGTCGGTAATGTGCCGGTGATGCGCGAGGTGGCTGGCGTCGTTGAGCACCGCGCCGCCGGCCATAGTAACGCCGGAGGCGGCAGGCGCCACACCGCCGGTCACAATCAGCGCGACCCCGTGACGCGCGCGCTCGGCGTAAAAGGCCGCCAGCCGTTCCGCGCCGTCGGCGTGTTCCTCCAGCCCGGTATGCATGGAGCCCATCAGCACGCGGTTTTTAAGCTGGGTAAAGCCCAGGTCGAGCGGAGCGAATAACGACGGATAGTGGCTCATAATGGCTTCCAGTGACGAATATGTAACATTATTGTTATGTGGTCGGATGAGTTACTAATTTAGCCGTCGTGGGAAAAAAGGGAAAAGGGGAGTGCGGCGATTGTGATGGGATTCAAAGAATGATGCGCGGCGCCGCGCCATCGGCTCTCTGCGATGGCGCGGTAGCCGGTGGGCTACGTCCGCTGGCGAGGCGCTGTCGGAGAGAGCCCCGGCGCCTGCCACATGGAAGTGGTCAGCCCGCTGTCCACCAGCCCGAGCTGGTCGGCGTAGACCGACTGCCATTTGCTCATCATCTCCTGATAGAGCTCGCGGTGCGCTGGATCAGGGGTAAACACCCGATGCCAGCCCACCAGCTTTTCACCCGTCGCCGCCATATCGTCGAACAGCCCGGCGCCGGTTCCGGCGGCGATGGCGCAGCCGAGGGCGGTGGCCTCACGCACCACCGGGACGCGCACCGGCAGGCCGGTGACGTCGCTGAGGATCTGGCTCCACAGCGCGCCTTTCGAACCGCCGCCGGCGAACACCAGGCTATCGAAGGTGACCCCCGAGAAGCGGGAGATTTGCGCGAGATTGCAGGCGGAGACGATCGCCGCATTCTCTTCCAGCGCGCGGAACAGGGTCGCCTTATTGCACTTTTCCGGGTCGATGGAGAGGTTAATAAAAGACGGCGCGGCGTGGTACCACTGCTTAAAATGCATCGCATCGGAGAAGATCGGCATCACCCCGTGAGAGCCGGCGGGCACCCGGCTGGCCATCTCCTCCAGCAGGGAGTAAGCGTCAACGCCGAGGCGCTCAGCCACCAGCTTCTCTTCGGCGCAGAAGGCGTCGCGGAACCAGCGCATGGTGAGGCCGGTAAAGAAGCTAATCGACTCCGCCTGGGCCATGCCGGGAATGACGTGGGGATTGACGCGAATATTCATCTCCGGGTCGGTACGCGGCTGCGGCAGGTTGACCACCTGCTGCCAGAAGGTGCCCCCCAGCACCGCGGTTTGCCCCGCGCGTACCACCCCGAGGCCGAGGCAGCCCAGCTGCACGTCGCCGCCGCCCATCACCACCGGCGTGCCAGCCCGCAGCCCGCACTGCTGCGCCGCGGCGTCGGTGACCGCTCCCAGCAGCGTGCCGGTCTCTTTCACCGGCGAGAGGATATCGGCGCGCAGCCCGGCCATATCCAGCAGCGCCGGACGCCAGTCGCGGCTGAAGAGATCGAGCATCCCGGTGGTGCCGGCGTTGGACGGGTCGACGGCCAGCTCGCCGGAGAGTTTTGCCGCCAGCCAGTCGCTGATCATGGTGACGGTGGCCGCCTGGCGATAGATATCCGGGCGATGGTGGGCCAGCCACAGCAGGCGCGGCATGGCGCTGAGCGCCAGGGTTTGGCCGGAAACCTCATACACTTCGGACTCAAAGCGGAAATCGTGGATCTCTTTGAGCTCCGCCACCTCGCGGCTGGCGCGCGCATCGACGTTGGCACAGGCCCAGATGGCCTCGCCGTTGCGGTCATATAAAACGATCCCTTCGCGCATTGAGCAGCAGGCGACGGACTGAATATCCGCCGCGCTGAGGTGAGCGGCGGCGAGCGCCTGGCGGATGCACTGGCAGGCCAGCTGCCAGTTGGTGATCAGGTCGAACTCCATCGAGCCGGGGACATTTTCCACGCTCAGGTGCTTCCATTCGGCCTGGCCGACCGCCACCTGGCGCCCCGCAAGATCGAAAACCACCGCCCGAATGCTGCCGGTCCCGGCATCTAACGCTAACAGGTAACTCATGACATGCGCCTCGCTGGTGTTGCGCGGCGCAGGGCCATCAGGAGGCCAGCGTGAGCACCGCGCGTGCTGTTGTCTCTTCCGTTACCAGGCCATTAATCCGCTTGCCGATCAGAGCCGCGTAAATCGCCTGCGCTTTTTCCGTTCCTCCGGCAACGCCGACGATAGTTGGCAGCTGCGCCAGCTCGTCGAGGGTCACGCCGAGCAGTTCCCGGTGAATTTCCAGCCCCTCAACCCGCCTGCCGTCGGCCTGCAGGAAATAACCCAAAATGTCGCCTATCGCTCCTTTGCGGGCGTACATCAGCTGTTCGCCTTCGCTGATATAGCCGGAGCGCAGGATGGTGGCGTCGCGGCGCTGGTCGATAGCCCCGATGCCCACCACCGCCGCATCCGCCGCGGTGGCGGCGAGGATCACGTCGCGCACGCTCGACTCGCGACGCAGGATCTCGGCGACGTCGGCGGAGGAGACCCGCAGCGGCGCCGGAATAATGCTGACGCTACAGGCGGCGTCCAGCTGGCCGATGCCGGTCATGTAAGGGCCCACGCCGCCGGAAAGGGTCACCAGCCGCACCTGCTGAGAGCTGATAAAGCCGCTCAGATGCTGCAGGCAGCTCATGGTCGCCTCGCCGAAACCGACCGCCAGCAGCTGCCCCGGCGCCAGCACGCCCATCAGCGACTGCGCCGCGCCGATCCCCAGGCGGGTGTTCATCGGCGGGGTATTCAGCGCCGGAAGCACGCGCGCAATCTTGAGGTCGAAACGCCGCTGCAGCTCGGTCTCCAGCGCCAGGCAGCCTTCGTAGCGGGAGTTGATCTGCACGCGGATCACCCCGGACTGGCGGCCTTTCTCCAGCAGCCGGGAGATCTTCAGCCGCGGCAGCCCCAGGCGTTCACCAATGTCGTTCTGCGTCAGGCCGTCGTGGTAGTAGCACCAGGCCACCCGCGCCACCAGCTCTTCCTCGGCTAACGCCAGCCCGGCGTAGCGGCTCTCTTCCGTAATGCGTTTTTCGCTCATAAAGTGAACTCTTATAAAAATTTAGATCATATGTTCGCTATTGCACGGTCGGAAAATGTGAGCCGGCCGGCAAAACCGATCTTTGGCTGTTCGCTGGTTTTGTCCAAACGATCTAAAGCATAAAACTGTGATCCTCGCACGGTTGTAAATATAGTTCAGGGTCTACGCTTTTGAACATTATTAAATTAAAAAATCATTTGTTCAAACCGAGGCGTGATAATGAAGCCACTGCTTGAAGCCCGCCAAATCTGCAAACAGTTCTCCGGCATTAGCGTGCTGAAGGCGATTGATTTCACGTTATTTTCCGGCCAGGTACATGCCCTGATGGGCGGCAACGGCGCCGGGAAATCGACGCTAATGAAGATTGTCGCCGGCGTAGAAACCCCCGACAGCGGCGAACTGGCCCTAGGCGGCAGCACCTTTACGCGTCTGACCCCCGCGCTGGCCCATCAGCAGGGCGTCTATCTGGTGCCGCAGGAGCCGATGCTGTTTCCCAACCTGACGGTGCGAGAAAACATTCTGTTCCGTCTGCCGAAGCGCGCCGATAGCGCCGCGCAGCTGCAGGAAAAGCTGCAGCAGCTCAGCTGCCAGCTGAATCTCGACGCGGCGGCCAGCACCCTTGAGGTGGCGGATCAGCAAATGGTCGAGATCCTGCGCGGCCTGATGCGCAAAGCGCAGATCCTGATCCTCGACGAGCCCACCGCCTCCTTAACGCCGGGCGAAACGGCGCGTCTGTTTTGCCAGATCCGCGCGCTGCAGGATCTCGGCGTCGGCATCGTCTTTATCTCGCACAAGCTGCCGGAGATCCGCCAGATCGCCAGCCACGTCTCGGTGATGCGCGACGGCGCGGTGGTGCTGAGCGGGCATACCGCCGACTACAGCGACAATCAGCTGGTGAGCGCCATGACGCCCGTCGACCGGGAGCACGCCCTCAGCGATACGCAGAAGCTGTGGCTGGCGCTGCCGGGCAACCGACGTACCCAGCCGCAGGACTTCCCGGTGCTGCGGGTGGAGGATCTCACCGGCGAGGGTTTTATCGATCTTAGCCTCGAGATCTACGCCGGGGAGATCGTCGGCCTCGCCGGGCTGGTGGGATCCGGACGCACCGAATTTGCCGAAACCCTTTACGGCCTGCGGCCGCCGCGCGCGGGGCGGGTCTGGCTGGAGAACCGCGATATCAGCAACGCCAGCACCCGGTCGCGGCTGGCCGCCGGGCTGGTCTATCTGCCGGAAGACCGCCAGGTTTCCGGGCTGTTTCTCGACGCGCCGGTGCGCTGGAACACGGTGATGTTTAACCAGCCGTCGCTGTGGCAGCAGAATAAACGCGAGGCGGCGGTGGTGGAGCGCTATCACCGGGCGCTGGGGATCAAATTTGCCGATAGCGACCAGCCGGTGCGCACCCTCTCCGGCGGTAACCAGCAGAAGGTGCTGCTGGCGCGCTGCCTTGAGGCCAACCCGCTGCTGCTGATCGTCGACGAGCCGACGCGCGGCGTGGACGTTTCCGCCCGCGCCGATATCTACCAGCTGCTGAAAAGCGTCGCCGCGCAGAACGTGGCGGTGCTGATGATCTCCAGCGATCTGGACGAGTTCGTTGGCCTGGCCGACCGGGTGCTGGTGATGCATCAGGGCCGACAGAGCGGCGAGCTGGCGCGCCGGGCGGTGACCGTTGAACGCATGATGACGCTGGCATTTGGAGGCGCGGCATGAAAACGTTATTGAAAAATCGCGAACTGAGCGCCTTTCTCGCCATCGTGGTGCTGTTTGCCGGGCTGGTGGCGCTCAACCCGGCCTACTTCAGCCTGCAGACCCTGGGCATGATCTTCGCCAGCTCGCAGATCCTCTGCCTGCTGGCGCTCGGGGCAACGCTGGTGATGCTGACCCGCAACATCGACGTTTCCGTCGGCTCCACCGTCGGCCTGAGCGCCATCGCGGTGGGCGTGGCGCTCAACGGCGGCTATGGCCTGACGGCGGCGATTGCGTTTGCGCTGGCGATTGGCGCCCTGGCGGGGGCCTTTAACGGCCTGCTGGTGGTGGGTCTGCGTATTCCGGCGATTGTCGCCACCCTTGGCACCCTCGGGCTGTATCGCGGGGTGATGCTGCTGTGGACCGGCGGCAAATGGATCGAAGGCCTGCCGGATAGCCTCAAGTCGCTTTCGGAACCGGCGTTTATCGGCGTCTCGCCGCTGGGCTGGCTGGTGCTGGCGCTGCTGCTGGCCGGGGCCTGGATGCTGTCGCGCACCGCCGCTGGCCGCGATTTCTACGCCGTCGGCGATAATCTCACCGCCGCGCGCCAGCTGGGCGTGGCGGTCAACCGCACGCGGATGATCGCTTTCACCCTTAACGGCATGCTGGCCGCCTGCGCCGGCGTCGTTTTTGCCGCCCAGATTGGCTTTGTGCCCAACCAGACCGGCAGCGGGCTGGAGATGAAGGCCATCGCCGCCTGCGTGCTCGGCGGTATTTCCCTGCTCGGCGGCACCGGGACGCTCATCGGCGCGTTTCTCGGCGCCTTCTTCCTTACTCAGATTGATACCGTGCTGGTGCTGCTCAGGCTCCCGGCGTGGTGGAACGACTTTATTGCCGGCCTGGTGCTGCTCGGCGTGCTGGTGCTCGACGGGCGGCTGCGCCAGGCGCTGAGCCGCCACCAGCGGGCGCTGAAATATGCCCGCTTTCAGCCCGGTAATAAGGGGGGAAAGGGCGTGGCCCCGTTCACAAAGCGTAAAAACAAAGAGGTGGCGTGATGAAGCTCAGCTGGGAAAGCGCGCTGCTGGCGCTGCTGGTGGTGGAAATTTTGCTGTTCGGGGCCATTAACCCGCGGATGCTGGATATCAATATGCTGCTGTTCAGCACCAGCGATTTTATCTGTATCGGCATTGTGGCCCTGCCGCTGACGCTGGTGATCGTTAGCGGCGGGATCGATATTTCGCTCGGCTCGACCATCGGCCTGTGCGCCATCGCGCTGGGGGTAATGATGCAGGCGGGCTGGCCGCTGGGGCTGGCCATTCCGCTCACCCTGGCGCTCGGCCTGCTGTGCGGGCTGATTAACGCGGCGCTGATCCACTACACCGGCATCAGCCCGCTGGTGATCACCCTCGGCACCCTCTACCTCTACGGCGGCGGGGCGCTGCTGCTCTCCGGCATGGCGGGCGCGACCGGCTATGAAGGGATTGGCGGCTTCCCCGACGCCTTCACCGCCTTCGCCAACCTGACCCTGTTGGGCCTGCCGCTGCCGCTGGTGCTGTTTATCGTCATCACCTTTTTCTTCTGGCTGCTGGCCCACCGCGGGCGCTTTGGCCGCCACCTGTTTCTGCTCGGGCAAAACCCGCGCGCCGCGCGCTATGCCGCGCTGTCGGTGAACGGCATGCCGTACGTGCTGTATGGCCTGGTGGGCGTGGCCTCGGCCATCGCCGCGCTGGTGATGGTCTCCTATTTTGGCTCGGCGCGATCGGACATCGGCCGCGATCTGCTGATGCCGGCGCTGACCGCCGCGGTGCTTGGCGGGGCGAATATCTACGGCGGGTCAGGTTCCATTATCGGCACGGCGCTGGCGGCGCTGCTGGTGGGATATTTACAACAAGGTTTACAGATGGTCGGCATCCCCAACCAGGTGTCGAGCGCGCTGTCAGGGGCGCTGTTGGTTGTGGTGGTGATGGGGCGCTCGCTGAGCCTGCACCGTGAATGGGTGCGAATGACCTGGCGACGCCTTTCTCGCGCATAAAACAATCGGAGCATAAACATACGATGAAAACCAAACGAATCCTGCAAACGAGCGCCCTGGCGCTGGCGCTGAGCGTGGCGACCGCCCAGGCCGCAGACCGCATTGCCTTTATTCCTAAGCTCGTCGGCGTGGGCTTCTTTACCAGCGGCGGCAACGGCGCCAAAGAGGCGGGCAAGGCGCTGGGGGTCGACGTGACCTACGACGGCCCGACCGAACCGAGCGTCTCCGGCCAGGTGCAGCTGATCAACAACTTCGTCAACCAGGGCTACAACGCGATTATCGTCTCCGCCGTGTCGCCGGACGGCCTGTGTCCGGCGCTCAAGCGCGCGATGCAGCGCGGCGTGAAGGTGCTGACCTGGGACTCCGATACCAAACCCGAATGCCGCAGCATCTATATCAACCAGGGCACCCCGCAGCAGCTCGGCGGCCTGCTGGTGGATATGGCCTCGCAGCAGGTAACCAAACCGGCCGCTAAGGTGGCGTTCTTCTACTCCAGCCCGACGGTGACCGACCAGAACCAGTGGGTCAAAGAGGCCAAAGCGAAGATTGCCAAAGAGCACCCGCAGTGGGAAGTGGTGACCACCCAGTTCGGCTATAACGACGCCACCAAATCGCTGCAAACCGCCGAGGGCATCTTAAAAGCCTACCCGGATCTCGACGCCATTATCGCCCCGGACGCCAACGCGCTCCCGGCGGCGGCGCAGGCGGCGGAGAACCTCAAGCGTCAGGGGGTGGCGATTGTTGGCTTTAGCACCCCGAACGTTATGCGCCCGTACGTCGAGCGCGGCACGGTGAAGGCTTTCGGCCTGTGGGATGTGGTTCAGCAGGGGAAAATTGCGGTTAACGTCGCCGATCGTCTGCTGAAAAAAGGCGATCTTAACGTTGGCGACAGCGTGGAGGTAAAAGATATCGGAACGCTGAAGGTCGAGCCAAACAGCGTCCAGGGCTATCAGTATGAGGCGAAAGGCAACGGCATCGTGCTGCTGCCGGAGCGCGTGGTGTTCACCAAAGAGAACATCAACAACTACGATTTCTGACGGGGGATGAAATGGCAGATTTAGACGATATCAAAGAGGGGAAAAACTTTGGCCTGGACCGACCGCAGCAGAACGCGCTCTACGGGCTGAAGGGCTGCGGATCGCTGGAGTGGGGGATGCAGTCCCGGCTGGCGCGCATCTTTAACCCACAGAGCAACCGCACGGTGATGCTGGCCTTCGACCACGGCTATTTTCAGGGGCCGACCACCGGGCTGGAGCGGATCGATCTCTCCATCGCCCCGCTGTTTGCTGAGACCGACGTGCTGATGTGTACCCGCGGGATCCTAAGAAGCACGGTACCGGCGGCCACCAATAAGCCGGTGGTGCTGCGCGCCTCCGGCGGCAACTCGATCCTCAGCGAGCTTTCCAACGAGTGCGTGGCGGTGACGATGGAAGACGCGCTGCGCCTCAACGTCTGCGCGGTCGCGGCACAGGTCTATATCGGCAGCGAATACGAGCATCAGTCGATCGGCAATATTATTAAGCTGGTGGATGCCGGGAACCGTTACGGCATGCCGGTGCTGGCGGTTACCGGGGTCGGTAAAGAGATGACCCGCGACGCGCGCTATTTCTCACTGGCCAGCCGCATCGCCGCCGAGATGGGGGCGCAGTTCGTAAAAACCTATTTCGTTGAAGAGGGCTTTGAAAAAGTGACCGCCAGCTGCCCGGTGCCGATAGTGATCGCCGGCGGCAAAAAGCTGCCGGAGCAGGAGGCGCTGGAGATGTGCTGGCGGGCGATTGACCAGGGCGCGTCCGGCGTCGATATGGGGCGCAATATTTTCCAGTCCAGCGCGCCGCGCGCGATGCTGAGGGCGGTGAAGAAAGTGGTGCACGAGAATATGAGCGCCCGCGAGGCGTATCAGTTCTGGCAGGAGGAGAAGCAGGGGGAGCTGAAATGAACGTGACGCTGGTCGAAATCAATATCAAGCCGGAGCGGGTGCACGAGTTTCTCGACGTCTTTCGCGCGAACCATGAAGGGGCCCTGCAGGAGCCGGGCAACCTGCGCTTCGACGTCCTGCAGGACCCGGAGGTCAAGACGCGGTTCTTTATCTATGAGGCCTATAAAGATGAGGACGCGGTGCTGGCGCACAAAAAAACGCCGCACTACCTGGCCTGCGTCGAGAAGCTGGATGAAATGATGTCGCAGCCGCGGCAGAAGCGCAGCTTTGTGGGCCTGCTGCCGGAATAGCATCGGAAAGCTGAACGGCAGGCGTAAAAAAGCCCGGTGAATATCGCTTCCACCGGGCTTTTTGTTGGCTATCGTCAGGCTTCTTCCACCGACACCCGCAGCTCGGCCAGCGCGTTCCGCGCCGCTTTCAGCACCAGATCGCACTGCTCAAGGGTCAGGGTCAGCGGTGGTTCGATGCGGATCGTCCTCGCGTTGTTCAGGGTGCCGGCCACCAGCACCCGCTGGCGGAACATCAGGCTGGCAAAGTCATAGCCGATTTCGTTATCCACGAACTCAATGGCCATCAGCATCCCTTTACCACGGACTTCGTTCACCAGCTCCGGATACTCGCGAGCCAGCAGGCGGAAGCCGTCCAGCAGCAGATCGCCTTTCTGCTCGGCCTGCGCCGGCAGATTCTCCGTCAGCAGAACGTTGATCGTCGCCAGCGCCGCGGCGCAGGCCAGCGGGTTACCGCCGAAGGTGGTGGTGTGCAGGAACGGATTGTCGAACAGCACCGAGAAGACCTCTTCGGTGGCAACCGTCGCCCCAATCGGCATCACGCCGCCGCCGAGCGCCTTGGCAAGGCACAGAATATCCGGATGAACGTTTTCATGCTCGCAGGCAAACATTTTGCCGGTGCGGCCCATGCCGGTCTGCACTTCGTCGAAGATCAGCAGCGCGCCAAACTCGTCGCACAGCTTACGCACCGCGGGGAGATAGCCCGACGGCGGCAGGATCACCCCACCTTCGCCCTGGATCGGCTCAAGGATCACCGCCGCGACGTCATCGCCGGTTTTTTTACACTCGCTGAGCAGCGTGCGCATGGCGTTGATGTCGCCAAACGGCACGTGACGGAATCCCGGCAGCAGCGGCATAAACGGCTTACGGAACGTCGATTTGGCGGTAGCGGACAGCGCGCCCAGCGATTTGCCGTGGAAAGCGCCGCTGGTAGCCACAAAGGTAAATTTGCCGCGCGGAGACTGATAGGCTTTAGCGAGCTTCAGCGCCGCTTCGACCGACTCGGTGCCGCTATTGGAAAAGAAGCTGTATTTCAGCTTGCCCGGCGTCAGGGCCGCCAGCGTTTTGGCGAGCATGGCCCGCAGCGGATCGAGCAGTTCCTGACTATGAAGAGGTTGCTTAGCGAGCTGGTGCTCTACGGCGGAAACAACGACTGGATTACGGTGCCCTACATTAAAAATTCCAAAGCCACCCAGGCAATCAATAAACTCTTGTCCCTGAGTGTCGACAAGCGTATTTAAACTTCCCGCCTGCCACTCTACGGCTCCGTAATCCCCGCCAGCGGTAACAGATTTTCGATACGCTAAAAACCCCGGATTCACGTGCTCTTTAAAGTACTCTCTGACCTCCTGGTTAAGTGCTTTCATCTCCTCATGATCGAGCGTTTGCTTCTCAATGAGATTCAGTGCGTGTGCGCTGCAGGCCAGAGCCGATGCGCTGGAAGGTAACCTGTTCAAAGTGGGCTCCTGGGATGGGCGTATCACATGATACTGAATTAAGTATTGCAGGGATTACGCCACTTCGGTGCAGGAGCTGAAAATCGGGATAAACGCAGCGTGAAAGCGCAATTGCGCAATATTTAATCTTCCGGCGATATTTTTGGCATGCTTTACTCCTGAGCGGGCGCGGCATGCGCTCTGCGGGCTCTATGCCGCGTGCTTCGCCGCGGTGCGCTTTGCCCAACGCTGGGGCAGAAGAGGGCCGGCTGGCGGGCAGCGACGGCTTAATCGAGTTGGGAGATTTCCATCGCCGCGCGGTCGATAACGGCAATAATCTGCTTTAGCTGCGCTTCGCTGATGGCCTGCTGATTCACTTTCAAATCCAGCACGGCTTTAAAATTTTCCAGCGCCCGTTTCATCTGCGGATTTTTACGCAGCTCGCAGCCGACCATCCGCGCCTGAAGACGCTCCCGAATGTCTACCAGGGACTGCTGGTTTTCCACGTGCAGGCGGCGGCCGTCTTCGCTAATCGAGATTTTTTTACGCCCGTTTTCCTCCTCAACGCCGATCAGCCCCTGATCCTGCAGAAGGTCGAGGGTGGGGTAGATAACGCCGGGGCTCGGGCTGTAGTTGCCCTGGGTCAGGGTCTCTATCTCTTTGATCAGCTCGTAGCCGTGGCTGGCGCTGCGGCTGAGGATATCGAGGATAACCAGCCGCAGCTCGCCGTGGCCGAAGAAGCGCTGGCGCCGCCCGCCGCCTCTGCGCCCGCCGCGTTCAGCGTGGTGCTCGCGCGAGTCGTGGTCCTCTTCATGATGATTTCGCATTGTTATCTCCTGTTGATTTTTGATATATCTAATTTATATCTAAATGTCTTATCGTGGCAATGATAATTATTGTGTGTAATTTAATTTATTGATAATTAATGTATTTATTTCATTTTTTGGATTTTTATGTCTTTTAGTCTGACTATATCAAAAAAGATCTTGCATTCTTTTTTGATGGCAATCATTATCATTTGCATCAAGTTTAGATATATCTATTTAACTTCAAGAAGGCCGCCGATGATGACAACAATGAAAAAAACGCAGTACCCGCAGCGCGTACAAAACGAGCTCCGTTTCCGCGAGCTCACCGTTCTGCGCGTGGAGCGTGTGAGCGCTGGCTTCCAGCGCATCGTGCTGGGAGGCGACGCGCTGGATGGTTTCGTTTCGCAGGGTTTTGATGACCACACCAAGCTCTTTTTCCCGCGGGAGGGCGCGACCTTTACGCCGCCGCAGGTGACGGATGAAGGCATTAACTGGGGTGAGGGCGTGCGCCCGGCGAGCCGCGACTACACGCCGCTGTACGATGCCGAACGCCACGAGCTGGCCTATGATTTCTTTATTCATGACGGCGGTATCGCCAGCCGCTGGGCGCTGGCGGCAAGCGTCGGCGATAAGCTGGTGATTGGCGGGCCGCGCGGTTCGCTGGTGGTGCCGGAAGACTACGCCTGGCAGCTGTACGTTGGCGATGAGTCAGGGATGCCCGCGCTGCTTCGTCGCCTGCAGGCATTAAGCCGGCTGCCGGTTCGGCCGCAGGTTACGGCGATCGTCACCATTGGCGATGAGTCTTATAAAGACTATCTGGCGGAGTTTGCTGGCTTCAATATCGAGTGGGTGGTGGGCCATAACCCCGCCGCGGTGGCCGAGCGTCTGGCGCAGGTGAGCGTCCCGGCTGAGGATTACTTTATCTGGGTGACCGGCGAAGGCGCGGTGGTGAAATCGCTGCTTGAGCGCTTTAAAGGGGAAGAGATCGACCCGCAGCTGGTGCGCTCCCAGGCCTACTGGCACAGTAAATAAGCGGATGCTATGAAGTCCCGGGCCGCGGCTCGTCCTGTCCGGGCCGCATTGCCAAAATGCCCTGTATTCCCGCAGGCGCCTGCGGGAATATCTGACTGCTTCTATTTCTCCGCCAGGGCCTTAAACACCATCGCCACCGCGTGAGCGCCCGGGTCCATATTGCCCAGCAGGCTGTCGCTGTTGAGATACGACGCGCGCCCGGCGTTGGCTTTGCTGGCGTGGAGGGTGCTTTCCGCGCCGGCCTCGGCCGCAGCAAACGCCGCCTGCAGGTTGTCGGGCGCGGCCAGCAGCGAGGCCAGCGCCGGCTGCAGCGCGTCAATCATGGTGCGATCGCCTTCGTCCGCCCCGCCGTAAAACTTCATCTGCGCCAGGCCGGCGTTGAGCGCCTCGGCGACGCCGGCGCCCTGTTCCAGCTTCTGTCCGGCGGCGGTAAAGAAAATAGACATCAGCACGCCGCTGGAGCCGCCCATCACCACGGTCAGGCGTTCGCCGATCAGCGCAAACAGGGTGGCGAGGTCGGCGAGCGGCAGCTGCTGGCTATGCAGCAGGTCAGCAACGTCGCGCGCGCCCGCGGCGAAGGTCGAGCCGGTGTCGCCGTCGCCGACTTTGGCATCCAGCGCGTTGAGGTGGACCTCAAGGTCGGACAGCGTTGCGGTCACCGTTCCGACGTAGCCCGCCACGACGCTATGGTCTGAAGGCTGGAACTCCACGCGGCTGCTGCGCAGCAAGCAGGGCATGACCCCGACGGCGCGCGGCTGGACCGGCTTCTGCCAGCTGGCGGTTTCCACCTCGGACAGCAGCGCTTTCTCAATGCTCTCTTCCAGCACGATCGCGGTAATCGAGAAGCCTTTCATGTCCAGGGCGGTGACCAGCGAAGCCGGGCCAATCAGCCAGTCAATACGCTGATGGAGCGGCGTGTTCGCCAGCTCGCGGGTGAGGATCGCCATTTCCGCGACCGACACGCCGCCGAGATTATTGAGCATCACCGCCAGACGGCCGGTTTCCGGCAGGGCCGCGGTCAGCTTCTCCACCATCAGCCGCATAATCTGCGCGCTGTTCTGGGTGGCGATAACCGAAGCGCCGGGCTCGCCGTGAATGCCCATCCCCAGCTCCGCCTGTTCGGGATGGTGGCGCGGGGCCGTCCCGGCATCCTGCGGCAGGTGGCAGCTGGAGAGCGCGAGGCCGAGGCTGCGGGTGTTGTTCGCCGCGTACTGTGCCTCGCGCAGCACGGTCGCCAGGTTGTAGCCGCGTTCGGCGAAGTAGCCCGCCACCTTATGCACCAGGATGGTCCCGGCAATGCCGCGCGGATGTTTGTTATCCGGCAGCGAAATATCGTCGCCAACGATCAGCATCTCGACGCTGTAGCCCAGGCGACGCGCTTTCTCCGCCGCTAGGCCAAAGTTCAGGCGATCGCCGGTGTAGTTCTTGACGATCAGCAGACAGCCCGCTTCGCCGGTAACGGCCTGGATCGCCGTCAGCACCGCATCGACGCTCGGTGAGGCAAAAATATCGCCGCAGACGGCGGCGGTGAGCATGCCTTTACCAATAAAGCCCACGTGGGCCGGCTCGTGGCCGGAGCCGCCGCCGGAGATCACCGCGACGTTGCTCTTATTCAGATCGCTGCGCACGACCACGCGGATCGCCGGATCGCTCTCCAGCCGCGCCAGATTGTTCCACGGGCTGGCGATAATCGCCCCTTCAATAACGTCGCTGACGAGGCTGGTGCGCTGATTAAAAAAGAATTGAGACATAACGGTTCCTGGAGGTTGAGCGAAAACAAAATCCCCGGAGGCGGCGCCTCCGGCGTGAGGTCAGCGGGGCTACCCGCGGATAATGCGCCTTTCGGCGACATCGAGGGTGATGGCATCGCCGCTGCGCAGCGTTTTCAGCGTCTCACCCTGCTGGCACAGGCAGGCGATCCCGGCCTGGCGTGCGATGATCGCGCCGTGGGAGACGTCGCTGCCTTCCTGCAGGCAGATCCCCTTTACCTGCCGGGGATCGAGCTGCACCACGGTTGAAGGGAAGATATCATCGGCGATGACGATCACCGGTTCATTCACCGCCAGCGGCACCTCGCTGCGGCCCTGAAGATGGCGCAGCGTGCGGTGGAGAAGATCTTCGATATCAATATAGCGCGCCTGCAGATAGCTATCGCTCAGCTGGCGATACTGCTGGCTGAGATCGACCAGCACCTGGTACCACGCCCACTCGGCGCAGCACTGCTCCTTGCTCAGGATGGCGCAGGCGGCGTCATAGAGATCCGGGTCGTCGAGCAGGGTGTGGTGACCGGAGAAAATGGCCGCGATATCGGCGGAATAGCGCTCCTCCGCCAGGCGGGTCAGGGCGTTGAGATCCGCCAGCGTCTGCTCAATAGCCTGCTTCAGGCGCCGCTGCTCTTTGGCGCTATTGGCGCTGTTTCGCCGCCGCGGCTCGGCATGCGGCAGGGGATAGAGCAGCGCCTTTCCCTGGACGCGCCCGGTGGAGGGGACGGCCGCCGCCGGGGCCGCGCCCGGCTGCTCGCCAAAGTTCTCCGCCGCCAGCGCCTGGAATGCGGCCAGCGCCGCCTCGGCATCCGGCCCGCGGGCCAGCAGCCTTAGCCGGTCGTCGCGGCGCACCTGCAGCAGCGCGATTTTATTGATGCTGTCCGGCGCCACGCACTTGCCGCCTTTCTCCAGCAGCAGATCGGCGTTGAAGCCGGCCAGCGCCGCCACCAGGCGCGAGGCCGGGCGAACGTGCAGGCCGTTGTGGTTGCTAATCACCACCGAAACCGACCGCGCGTCGTCATCTCCGGCAAAGGGGATCGCCTCAGGGGCGGCCTGAGCGGGCGACGGTAACCCCAGCTGAACGCGCTTAGCCTCCAGCGCGTTCATGGCGTCCTCGATAACCTTGTCGATCGTTGACCCGGTCGCCGCGCTGACCGTTGCCGCCAGCGTACCTTCGACCAGCGGGGCCGCGCAGAGGCGAACCTTCGCGGCGATAGCGGGATCGAGAAGATCCAGCGCCGTCTCGGCGCTCAGCAGGGCGCTGCCGATATCCATCATCACCAGCACGTGATCGGCGTCGGCAACGGATTCAATCGCCTCCATCACCTTAATGGGATCGGTGCCGATCGGGCTCTCGGGATCGTCAATCCCGGCGGCGATCGCCAGCCGGCAGCCGTCGCCGATTAACATCTGCCGGGCCAGTTCTCCGACTCCTTCGCCCAGCCGGGCGCTATGAGAAACAATCACCAGGTTTACCATCGCTTTTTCCTTACTCTTTGGCTGCCGCAGCCAGCTCCTGAATCATAAACATCACCGAGGTCGCGCCCGGATCCTGATGCCCGATACTGCGCTCGCCGAGGTAGCTGGCGCGGCCTTTGCGGGCCTGCATGGTGATGGTGGAGCGGGTGGCGATCTCCGCCTGCTTGCAGGCGGCATCCAGCGCGGCGTGCATCGACAGATGCTGTTCGCTGGAGTGGCGCAGCGATTCAACGACCGGTAGCCAGACGTCGCACATCGTTTTATCCCCCGGCTCCGCCTTGCCGCGGTTGACCACGCCGTCCGCGCCTTCGCGCATCATCTGGTACAGCTCGTCGAGGCTGAGGCTCTGGTGCGCCTGGGTTACCTGGGCCGCGCGGATAAAGAAGGTGCCGAACAGCGGGCCGCTGGCGCCGCCGACGTTGGAAAGCAGCGTCATCCCGGTATTTTTAAGGATAAAACCGATGTCCTTATCGGCAATAGAAGGCAGCTTTTCCACCACCTTGCTGAAGCCGCGATGCATGTTCAGGCCGTGGTCAGCGTCGCCGATTTCTTTATCCAGCCCGGTAAGAAAATCCCGCTCTTTGGTAAAGATCTCGCCGCAGCGATAGAGCCAGTTAACGATCTGCGTTCTGTTCAGTGACATGTTGTGCTCCTTAATGGCCCCAGTTCAGCGCCGGGGTATGGACGGGGGCATCCCACAGGGCCAGCGTCTCGTCGTCGGCTTTCAGCAGGGTGATGGAAAAGCCCACCATATCCAGAGATGTGCAGTAGCTACCGATAAGGCTGCGGGCGATAGCGATCCCGCTCTCCTCGCAGCGTTCGGCGAGGCGGTTGTAGACGCCGTACAGTTCCGATAGCGGCGTGGCGCCGAGGTTATTGACCAACGCGATAACGCGGTCGCCGCTCTGTAACGCTTTTTTACTCTGCTGGACGTCCTGCCAGCTGCCTTTGGCCGGGTCCCACTGGCGCAGGGTGCGGCTGTAGGTACCGTTTTCCAGCAGGGTGGCGAACATTTCGTCCACGGTCTGGTCGAGAGAACTGAAGGCGCGGCGGTCAATCCCCGGCTCGCCGTGGATGCCGACGCCGAACTCCATTTCGTTATCCTGGAGCTCAAAAGAGGGCTGCCCGGCGGCCGGAACGGTGCAGGCCGCGAGGGCGACACCGATGGAGTGGCCGAGGTTGTTGAGCCTGCGGCCCAGCTCGGCGCAGGCTTCCAGCGAATCGCCGCGCTCGGCGGCGGCGCCCACCAGCTTTTCAACCAGCACGGTGTTGGCTACGCCCCGGCGACCGGCGGTATAGAGGCTGTCCTTCACCGCCACGTCATCATCGATCACCACGGTGGTGACCTTGACGCCGCTCTCATGCAGCAGCTCGGCGGCGGTTTCGAAATTCAAAATATCGCCGGTGTAGTTTTTGATAATCAGCAGCACGCCTTCGCCGCCGTCGATATTCATCGCGCACTCAAACATTTTATCCGGCGTCGGCGAGGTGAAGATCTCCCCGGGACAGGCGCCGGAGAGCATGCCCTGGCCGATGTAGCCGCAGTGCATTGGCTCATGTCCGCTGCCGCCGCCGGAGAGCAGCGCCACCTTGCCGGCAACCGGCGCATCGGCGCGGGTGACGTACACCGGGTCCTGATGCAGCGTTAATTGGGGATGGGCCTTCGCCAGGCCCGCCAGCTGTTCGCTCAGGACATCTTCGACACGGTTAATCAGTTTTTTCATCTTTATGCTCCGTCGCAGTGGTTCGATGCCGCCTCTCTGCTGGCGGAGGCGGTCATCGTGTAGGGGTTCGCCAGCCGATAGGCGCTGTCCGGCGATGTAGTGATTCTGGCTGAGTTAGCGAAAAATAAAATCTGCCCGAAGAGGGTTTCATTCCGGAACGTGATTGCTGATAAATGTTCCGTAATGAAACGTTTATTGTGAAAAAAAAAGCAAAATGCGACCCAGAGCGGTTTTTTTCATACCGCCGCGAGGCGGATAAGCGGCGATGGCGAAGCGGGTTTTTAGTTTTTTTTCGCGGCCAGGGGCCGATTTCCCGGTGCGCTATGCTGCCTGCTGCGCAAATTTTCTCTGAACGGGCGGATCGGGATCGCAATCCCGGCGTTTCACCGCGATTAATGTTTCAATATGAAACGCAAAAATATTTTTGCTGTTCCATATCAGAACAAAAAGGCGAAATATTTTTTTGTTCTCCGCTCGCCCTACAGTGATTGCATCGCTCCGGCAGCGCTCCCGTCTCCCTCATTAGTAGAAGGCTGAACGCAGCGGCGCCAGAGCTCATAGAGCTCATCATGTAAAAAAATGCACTTATTTGAGGATGAAAGGAATGCTAAAAGTTATTCAATCTCCAGCCAAATATCTCCAGGGACCTGATGCATCCACGCTGTTTGGCGAGTACGCCAAAAACCTGGCGGACAGCTTTTTCGTGATTGCCGACGACTTCGTCATGAAGCTGGCGGGAGACAAGGTGCTGAACGGCCTGCACAGCCACAACATCAGCTGCCATGCCGAGCGCTTTAACGGTGAATGCAGCCATGCGGAAATCAACCGCCTGATCGCGATTCTGCAGCAGCACGGCTGCCGCGGCGTTGTGGGGATTGGCGGCGGCAAGACCCTTGATACGGCGAAAGCCATCGGTTTTTACCAGAAGCTGCCGGTGGTGGTTATCCCCACCATCGCCTCGACCGATGCGCCAACCAGTGCGCTGTCGGTTATCTACAGCGAAGCGGGCGAGTTTGAAGAGTATCTGATCTACCCGAAAAACCCGGATATGGTGGTAATGGATACGGCGATTATCGCCAAAGCGCCGGTGCGCCTGCTGGTGGCCGGGATGGGCGATGCGCTCTCCACCTGGTTTGAAGCGAAGGCCTGTTTTGATGCCAGGGCAACCAGCATGGCGGGCGGGCAGTCCACGGCGGCGGCCTTGAGCCTGGCGCGCCTGTGCTATGATACGCTGCTGGCCGAGGGTGAAAAGGCGCGTCTTGCCGCCCAGGCGGGGGTGGTGACCGATGCCCTGGAACGCATCGTGGAAGCCAATACCTACCTCAGCGGTATCGGCTTTGAAAGCAGCGGCCTCGCCGGGGCGCATGCGATCCATAACGGCTTTACCATTCTGGAAGAGTGCCACCATCTGTACCACGGTGAAAAAGTGGCGTTTGGTACCCTGACCCAGCTGGTGCTGCAAAACAGCCCGCTGGAAGAGATTGAAACGGTGCTGAACTTCTGCCAGAAAGTGGGCCTGCCGGTGACCCTTGCGCAAATGGGCGTGAAGGAGGGCATTGAAGGGAAAATTGCGGCCGTGGCGCAGGCGACCTGCGCGCCGGGCGAAACCATCCACAATATGCCGTTCCCGGTGACCGCCAGCAGCGTCTACGCCGCGATTCTGACCGCCGACCTGCTGGGGCAGCAGTGGCTGGCGCGGTGATAGCGTGCCGGTAAGTCTCTTCTCTGGAGAGTAAAGAGACCTCTTCTCCCCTTCGGCAGCTTCTGCCGGAGGGGTTGTCGTTTTTAACACAGCGGAAACGGATATGACTGCGCAGACTCAGAGCTTTTCTTCGGTGATAACCCAGTCATGGCATCGTTGCAGCAAGTTTATGCAGCGGGAAACCTGGCAGGCGCCGCACCAGGCGCAGGGGCTGACGTTTGAATCCATCTGTCGGCGCAAGACCGCGCTGCTGACGATTGGCCAGGCCGCGCTGGAGGATGCCTGGGAGTTTATGGATAGCCGTCCCTGCGGGCTGTTTATCCTCGATGAGTCCGCCTGTATTCTCAGCCGCTGCGGCGATCCGCAAACCCTTGACCAGCTTGCTGAGCTGGGCTTTCGTGACGGCAGCTACTGCGCGGAAAGCATTATCGGCAGCTGCGCGCTCTCTTTGGCCTCCATGCTCGGACAGCCGGTAAAAACCGCCGGCGACAGCCACTTTAAGCAGGCGCTGCGGCCGTGGTCGTTCAGCTCGACGCCGGTGTTTGATAACCACGGCCGGCTGTTTGGCTCTATCTCGCTGTGCTGCCTGACGGAGCAGCAGGCGACGTCGGATTTATCGCTGACCCTCGCGATTGCCCGCGAGGTGGGGAACTCCCTGCTCACCGACAGCCTGCTGGCCGAGTCCAATCGGCACCTTAATCAGATGTACGGCCTGCTGGAAAGCATGGATGACGGGGTGATGGCGTGGAACGAGCAGGGGGTTCTGCAGTTTCTCAACGCGCGGGCCGCGACGCTGCTGCATCTCGATGTGCAGGCCAGCCAGGGACGCAATATTAACGAGCTGGTGACGCTGCCGGCGCTGCTGCGCAGGGCGATTAAGCACGCGCGCGGGCTGAATCATGTGGAAGTCACCTTCGAAAGCCAGCACCAGTTTGTCGATGCCGTGATCACGCTGAAGCCGATTGTCGAAGAGCAGGGCAACAGCTTTATTCTGCTGCTGCACCCGGTGGAACAGATGCGCCAGCTGATGACCAGCCAGCTGGGTAAGGTGAGCCACACCTTTGAGCAGATGTCGGCGGACGATCCGGAAACCCGGCGCCTGATTCATTTTGGCCGCCAGGCGGCGAGAGGCGCTTTTCCTGTGCTGCTGTGCGGGGAAGAGGGCGTCGGCAAAGAGCTGCTCAGCCAGGCCATCCATAATGAAAGCGAGCGGGCGGGCGGCCCCTATATTGCGGTGAACTGCCAGCTGTACGCCGACGGCGCGCTCGGGCAGGATTTTATGGGCAGCGCGCCGACCGACGACGAAAACGGCCGCCTGAGCCGGCTGGAGCTGGCCAACGGCGGCACCCTGTTTCTGGAAAAAATCGAGTATCTGGCGCCGGAGCTGCAGTCCGCGCTGCTGCAGGTCATTAAGCAGGGCGTATTAACCCGCCTCGACGCCCGGCGCCTGATCCCGGTGGACGTCAAGGTGATCGCCACCACCACCGTCGACCTCGCCAACCTGGTGGAGCAGAACCGCTTTAGCCGCCAGCTGTACTACGCGCTGCACTCGTTTGAGATCGTGATTCCCCCGCTGCGGGCGCGGCGCAACAGCATCACCTCGCTGGTGCATAACCGTCTGCGGAGCCTGGAAAAGCGCTTCTCGTCGCGCCTGAAGGTGGACGATGACGCCCTGGCGCAGCTGGTGAACTACTCCTGGCCGGGGAATGATTTTGAACTGAACAGCATTATTGAAAACGTCGCGATCAGCAGCGACAACGGGCACGTTCGCCTGAGCAATCTGCCGGAGTACCTGTTTACCGAACGTACCGGCACCGACACCTCCTCTTCGCTGCTCCCCGCCAGCCTGACGTTTAGCGCCATTGAAAAAGAGGCGATTATCCACGCCGCCCGCGTGACCAGCGGCCGGGTCCAGGAGATGTCGCAGCTGCTGAATATCGGGCGCACCACGCTGTGGCGCAAGATGAAGCAGTATGACATCGACGCCGGCCAGTTTAAGCGTAAACGTCTGGAGTAGGCGCCTATCCGCCGGCGGCGTCACGGCACAGCCACTGCGTCCGGCGCTGGGCCAGCCCCGTCCGCTGCTGCGCCGTCGGGGGGCGCTCGCTGACGACGTAGTCAAAATCACCGACGTGGCCGTTGCGGCACAGCGCCGTGCGGCCAAACTTGGTGCTGTCGATCGCCAGCACCGTGACGTCCGCGCCGGCGGTTAACGCCCGCCGCGCCACCACTTCATCATCGTTAAAATCGTACAGCTCGCCGGCGTCGCCGATGCCGCCGACGGAGACCACGCCAATATCCACCCGATAGCGGCTAAAGAACGCCATGGCGTCGCCGCCGATAATATCCAGATCGCGCTTGCGGATACGCCCGCCGGCTATCGTCAGCGCGCAGTCGGGAAGCTGGCTGAGCGGCTGCGTGGCGTGCAGGTTATTGGTGAAGACGGCGAGAGAAACGCTCTTCGGCAGGGCGCGCGCCACCATCTCCACCGTGGTGCCGGTGCCGAGGAAGCAGCTTTGCGCCCCGCAGAGCAGCCGCGCAACCTGCTCGCCAATCCAGCGTTTGCCGTTGATATTGACGATCTCCCGCTGTTGATAAGCGATGTTTTCGCGCGCGAAAGGCGCGACCAGGCCGTGGCGGCGCAGCAGCAGCCCCTGCGCCGTTAAGTCACGCAGATCGCTGCGTATGGTCTGCAGCGAGACGCCAAAGTGCCTGGAGAGCGCTTCAATGCTGATTTCGCCGCGTTCTGTCACCAGCGCGACAATGGCGCTGCGACGGGTTTCCGGTGTCATATTCCCTTCCTGCCACGCTATTTTCGGCCATGCTAGCGCGGCAATGTGAAGCTATGACTACGAAAGAAGGTGGTCATATTTTTGTCAGATTCCCCTGTTTTAATCGTCGCAACGAAAACACCGGGGACGGAACGATGAATAAAAAAAACGCGCTGGCGGCGATGCTGCTAACCATCATGAGCGCATCGGCTTTTGCCAAATCGACGCTGACGCTCTATACCAGCCAGCCCAACGAAGACGCGCAGACCACCGTCAGCGCCTTTGAAAAAGCGCATCCCGATATTGAAGTGAAATGGATCCGTGACGGAACCACCAAGCTGACCGCCCGCCTGCAGGCCGAGCTCGCCGCCGGCGCCGCCGCGCCGGACGTGCTGCTGATCGCCGATAGCGTCACTATGGAAGCCCTGAAGCAGCAGAACTTACTGGCCGGCTATCGCTCGCCGCAGGCCGCCCGCTTTGACGCTCAGCTGTACGATAAAGACGGCTACTACTACGGCACTAAGCTGATCACCACCGGCATCGCCTGGAATACTAAAGCGCCGGTTAAACCCACCTCCTGGCTGGATCTCCTCAAGCCGGAGCTGAAGAACATGACCACGCTGCCCAGCCCGCTTTACTCCGGCGCGGCGCAGATCCATCAGGCGACGCTGATGAATGCACCCGACCTCGGCTGGCAATACTACGAGAAGCTAAAAGCGAACGGCGCGATGCCGCAAAGCGGCAACGGCGCGGTGATGAACGCCATCGCTTCCGGCAGCAAGGCCTACGGCGTGCTGGTGGACTACATGGCCATTCGCGAAAAGGCCAAGGGCGCGCCCATCGAGTTTACCTTCCCGAAAGAGGGGGTCAGCATTGTGACCGAGCCGGTAGCGATGCTGAAGAACGCCAAAAACCCGCAGGCCGCGAAGGCGTTTATCGACTTCTTACTCTCGACGGAGGGGCAGAGGCTGGTGCTGCAGCAGGGCTATCTGCCGGCCGATGCTTCTCTGCCGGTGCCGAAGGGCTTCCCGCCGCGCGACAGCATTAAGCTGATGCCGTTCGACGCCGCCAAAGCGCTGGCCGATACCGAGGCGAACAAAAAGCGCTTTGCCGACCTGTTCGGCAGCCGTTAATTGATGAGCGATATGACCCTGAGGCAAAACGCCGGCGGCAGCTCCCTGAAGGGGCTGCTGTGGCTATTATTATGCCTCGTGGCGCTGGTCAGCCTGCTGCCCAGCCTGCGCCTGCTCATTGCGGCGCTGCTCGACTGGCGGCAGGGCAGCGACAGCAGCCTGTGGCGCGTGCTGAGCAACCCCGCGACCTGGAGCGCGCTGTATAACAGCCTGTATACCAGCGGGCTGGGCACGCTGATCTCGCTGCTGCTTGGCAGCCTGTTCGCCTTTTGCCTGGCGTTGACCAATATCCGCTTTAAGCCGGTGTGGGTGTTCCTGTTTATGCTGCCGATGATGATCCCGCCGCAGGTCACCGCCCTGAGCTGGCTGCAGCTCTTCGGGCCGAGCAGCATTCTGCTCAACAGCATCGGTCTGGCGCCGGGATTTGGCAGCGCTAATCCGCTCTATTCCGCCGAGGGCATCGCCCTGCTGCTCGGCATTCAGCATGCGCCGCTGGTGTTTCTGGCCCTGCGCACGCAGCTGCAGTGCCTGCCGAAAGAGCATATCGAAGCGGCCAGGCTCAACGGCGCCTCGCTGTGGCGGGTCTTTTTCGATATTGTGCTGCCGCTGTGCCGCACGGCGCTATGGGGCGGGGCGGCGATTGCTTTTGTTTCCGCGCTCGGCAACTTCGGCATTCCGGCGATGCTGGGGATCCCGATCTCTTTATTTGTGCTGCCGGTCTATATCTACCAGACGCTCTCCAGCTTCGGCCCGTCGATGCTCAACGAGGTGGCGGCGCTGTCGGTGCTGATGGGCGTGCTGGCGATCGGGATCGTTATCGTCCAGGGCCACATGCAGCGGCGCTACGCGCTGCCGCTGATCGGCATGGCGGGGCGTGGGCTGGGGTTCTCGCTGGGGAAATGGCGGCTGGCGACGGAGGCGCTGCTGGGCGTCGTGCTGTTCGCTATTCTGGTGGCGCCGCTGCTGGCGCTGATCGCCACCTCGCTGGTGCCGACGCTCGGCGTGCCGCTCAACGGCGAGACCCTGACCTTTGCCGCCTGGCGCGGCGTCGTTGATGCGCAGAGCGCCACCTGGCGGGCGCTGAGCAATAGCATGCTGCTCTCTATTAGCGCCGCGGCGGTGCTGATGCTGCTCAGCCTGCCGCTGGCGTGGCTGCTGGTGCGCCATCCTTCCCGGCCGCTGTGCTGGCTGCACAACCTTATCGATATTCCCTACACCCTGCCCGGCGTGGTACTGGCGATTGCCTGCATTCTGCTGTTTGCCCGCCCGCTGCCGCTGCTGAATATCAGCCTCATCGGGACGCTGACGATTATCTTTTTCGCCTATCTTGCCCGTTTTCTCACCGTCTGCCTGAAGCCGGTACACAACAGCATGCTGCAGCTGGACCCGGCGATGGAGGAGGCCGCCAGCCTCGCCGGAGCGAACGTTTCGCAGCGCCTGCGCCACATCGTGCTGCCGCTGATGGCGCCGGCGGCGTTTGCCGGCGCGCTGCTGGTGTTCCTCTCCGCCGTCAACGAGCTGACGGTATCGGCGCTGCTGTGGAGCGCCGGGAAAGAGACGCTGGGGGTGATGATTTTCAATCTTGATGAGAGCGGGGATAAGGTGCTGGCATCGGCGGTGTCGGTACTGGTGGTAGCGCTGGTGGCGGTGGTGATGCTGCTGCTCAGCGCGCTCGGACGATATTTACCCAAAGGAGTGATTCCATGGCAGAACTGAGGCTGGAGCGGCTCAGCAAAGTATTTGGCAACCAGACCGTGGTGCGGGAACTCAATCTGACCATCCCGCAGGGCGCCTTTACCGCGCTGCTGGGACCGAGCGGCTGCGGCAAAACCACCACGCTGCGCATTCTTGCCGGCCTCGAGCAGCTGAGCGACGGGCGTCTGCTGCTGGGCGATCGCCTGCTGGCGGATAGCGCCGTCCACCTGCCGCCGGAGCAGCGCGATATGGGGATGGTGTTTCAGTCCTACGCCCTGTGGCCGCACATGACCGTGGCGGAGAACGTCGGCTATCCGCTCAGGCTGCGTAAAGTTAACGGCGCCGCCCGGCAGAAGCGGGTGATGGAGGCGCTGGAGGTGGTTGAGCTCGGGGCCTATGCCGGGCGTTCGCCGCAGGAGCTGAGCGGCGGCCAGCGTCAGCGGGTGGCGCTGGCGCGCTGTCTGGTCTCCGAACCGCAGGTGGTGCTGCTGGATGAGCCGCTGGCGAACCTCGATCGCCACCTGCGCGCGACGATGGAGCAGACGTTCCGGGAATTTCACCGCCGTACCGGCGCCACCTTTGTCTACGTGACCCACGACCAGGCGGAGGCGATGGCGCTGGCCAGCCACATCGCGGTGATGCATCAGGGCGCGCTCATGCAGTGGGGCGCGCCGCAGGAGCTTTATCAGCAGCCGCAAAACGCCTGGGTGGCGCGCTTTATCGGTAAGGGGCAGGTGCTGTCGCTGGCGATACCCGGCCAGCAGCGCCAGCTGGACTGCGCCCTGCTGCATGAGGGATTTTCCGCGGGTCAGCATGCGGCGGCGCAGCCGGTGCTGGTGCGCCCGGAACACGTGCAGCTCGCGGAGAGCGGACTGAGCGCGGAGGTGGAAAGCTGTATCTATCAGGGAGAGCGTTATTTAGTTGATTTGCGTCTGGCGGACGGGCAGCCGCTGAGCGCCTTCCACCACTCGCCGCTGCGGGCGCAGCAGAGCGTCCGCGTTCGCCTGATCCAGGGCTGGCGTCTGGAGGCGGCGTGAAGATAGACGTGATTAGCGGCCTGGGCCGCAAGGCTCCGGCGGCCATTTTGCTGAGCACGCCGCGCCAGCGCATCCTGCTGGATGCCGGCGGCGCCCTGGAGCCGGATGAGGCGCCGTGGCCGGTTCCGGCGGATATCGACGCGATTCTGCTCAGCCACGATCATGTGGATCATATTGCCGGGCTGAGCCGTCTGCCGGCGGAAATTCCCATCTACTGCAGCGCCGTCACCGCCCAGGCGCTGCCCGCGGGGCGCAACGTCCGCCCGGTGGCGGTGCGCGGTCAGTTCTCCCTCGGCGAGATAACCGTCACTACCGGCAGCTGCGGCCACGCCTGGGGCGGGATGTGGTTCCATCTGAACGTGGCGGGCGGCCTGTTTTACAGCGGCGATATTAGTCTGGAATCCCTGCTGTTCCGCTTTGACGTTCCGCCGCCCGCGCGCCTGGCGCTGGTGGATGCCTCCTACGGTTTATACGATGTGCCGCAAAGCCGGCAGCGGGAAAAGCTGCGCGCGTACCTGTCGCAGCCGACCCTCTGCCCGGTGCCGCCTTCCGGACGCGCCGCCGAGCTGGCGCTGTTTATGGCCCGCGAGCGGCGGCCGAACGTTGCCATGGACGCCGCCTGCCTGAGCATGCTGGTGCAGATGGCGGAGCATGACGATGGCAGCCTGCAGCATGGCGTTGCCGCGGAGCTGCGGGCGCTGGCCGCGGCGCTTCCGGTGTTTTCGCCCCACGCGCCGCTGGTATTGGCCGCCGACCCCGACGGCATGAGCGGCATGGCGGGCGCGCTGCGGGCGCGGGAGGATTTTCAACATCGAACCCTGTTTACCGGCCACCTCAACCAGCTTGCGCGCCAGCAGCGGCTGGCAGGCGACGTTGATTTTTGCCGCTGGAACGTGCACCCCACCGTCAGTTGCCTGCAAACGCTGATCTCTCAGCTCTCCTGCCGCTACTTTATGCCGCTGTTTACCGCCATTGAGAGCCCGCTTCTGTGGCAGCAGGCGCTGGGCTGCCAAATCATGACTCATCCGACGATCGAGATGGAACTATGCCAATAATCTGTAAGCCTTTTGTCTTCGTTCGCCACGGCGAAACGGCCCTTAATCGGGATAAATTAATCGGCGGAAGCGCGGACGCACCGCTCACCGAAGAGGGCGAGCTGCAGGCGCAGGAGGTTCGTCCGCTGCTGGGGCGCTATCGCTGGAACGGCGTCGCCGTCAGCCCGCTGCTGCGTGCGCGACAAACGGCCGAGCTGGCGCTCCCCGACGTGCCCTATACGGTGTTCGACGATCTGCGCGAGCGGGACTGGGGGGAGTTAGAGCGCCGGCCGTGGACGGAGCAGCCGCCGTATGAGGAGACGCCGCCGGGCGGCGAAAGCTGGGAAGCGTTTTGCCACCGGGTGACCGGCGCGCTAAATACGATCCTGACGCAGTACGAGCGTCCGTTAATTATCGCCCATTCCGGCGTGTTTCGGGTGCTGCGCCGCTATGCGCTCGGTACGCCCTACGGCATCCGGCTCGGTAACGTGGTGCCGATGTGGATTTCCCCCGGACAGCAGCCTAACGAGTGGCGCATCGTCCCGCTGGAGGAAGCCGACGAGCGCTAAGCCCGCGCGGCGGGTTTGCTGGCGGGATCGCCAGCAAACCCGCCGGAACCTCCGTCCCGCCAGCGCCGCCTGAAAACGGAACCCACCGCTTTATCCGCCCAGCAGACCCGCAGCAGCGCTGAACAACAGGCCATGATGGCGGCCTCTCGCACCAGCCTGTCCAGGCGCAGGCGGCCGGCGCCAGCCTCCCTTTGAACGCTTCCGGCGCAGCGGCGGCTAAAAAGCTTATTGAAAATGAGAATCATTTATGTGATTTATAGTGGCTTTGATGCAGGCTCTTCAGGGAAAAGTTAATGTCCAATATTGAGCTGCAGGTGCTGTTTGAGCGTCATGCCCAGCCGCTGTTGGCGTATCTGAAAAGCCAGCTGCACGATGCGCAGCTGGCCGACGATTTGATGCAGGAGAGTTTTGCCCGCCTCTTCGAACACTATCCACAGGGAAAAATTCAGGACAGCGAATCCTATCTGTTCCGTACGGCGAGGAATCTGCTGTTCGATCATTACCGTCAGCTGCAGCGGCGGCAAACCATGGCATTCAGCGATGATGAGATGGCCCACTTTCCCAGCGACGATCCGGGCGCTGAACAGCGCGCGATTGACCAGCAGCAGGTTGAGCGGATTGTCGGCCAGCTGCTGAGCCTGCCGGAACGGACGCAGGCTATTTTTCGCCTCAGCCGGCTCGAAGGAGTGCCGCAGGCGGAGATTGCGACGCGGCTGGGCGTATCGCTCAGCACCGTAGAAAAACATCTGGCGCAGGCGCTGGCAACCCTGATGTGCGGAATACAGAAATAATGGCATTTTTTTTACGGGTTTTACCTGGTTCAAACGTCTTAATGATTAACCCGGATAGTCAGGAAGCAGTGAAATGAGTCAGTTGAGTGAGGCAATACGTCAGCAGGCCGCGCTATGGGCTGTGAAAATGGCCGAGCGGTCGCTGACCGACGATGAGGAGCGGGCGATGGCCGCGTGGCGGGAGGCGGATCCGCAGCACGCCGACGCGCTGATTCAGGCGCAGCAGCTGTGGCTTATGCTCGGGACGCTGCCGCGAGCGACGCCGACCGCCCGCGAAGCGGATGGGCCCTCTGCCACGGTGGTACCTTTGCCCGTCCCGCCGGCGGCGAGCGTTCGTCCCCGCTGGCGCTCCTGGGCGACGGCCGCCGTCGTGGTGCTGGCGTCCCTGCCGGTACTGTTGATGCTTCCCGACGCCTGGCTGCGCTGGCAGGCCGATTATTACACCGCCGCCGGCGAAATTCGCCAGGTGACGCTGCCGGACGGCAGCCGGGTCGATCTCGATAGCCGCAGCGCCATCGAGCTGCATTTCAACGCCGGGGAGCGGCGCGTTACGCTGCTGTCAGGCAACGCCTGGTTTACCGTCGCCCCGCTGAGCAGCCGCGAGACGCGGCCCTTTCGCGTAGAGGCGAACGGCGGCGTCACGCAGGCGCTAGGGACGCAGTTCAGCGTCGATCTTGACGGCAGCGGGGCGGACGTGGCGGTGCATGAGCACAGCGTGCGGGTCAGCTATAAAGGGCAATCGCTGGTGCTGGATGAGCAGCAGGGCGCGCGCTATGCCGATAATCGCCTGACGCGGCGGCCGGTTTCGCCGGCGCAGTTCGCCTGGCGGCGCGGCTGGCTGATTATCGACGGGCTGCCGGTAGGCGAGGCGGTGGCGCGGATAAATCGCTACCAGAGCCAGCGGGTTATCGTCGTCAATCCGGCGCTGAGAAAGCGGACCGTCAGCGGCGCCTTCGCGCTCAAGGAGCCTGAACGCGCCGTTGAAACCCTGCGCCAGACGCTGGGGGCGAAGCAGATGACGCTGCCGGGAATGACCCTTCTGTACTAGATTGTGCGGGCGTTTTTGTGGGCCCATTTTTATATTTTTACTTTTTCTAAAAAATTTTTACGGGTTTGTGTACGTCGTTCGTCTTTATTGTTGAATGAGATTGATTACCATTATCAACGATAATCGAGTACACACATGCACCCATTACAGCCCCAATTTTGCAAAAGCCGCCGTCGCCTTGCTTTTGCCATATCGCTGACGTTAGCGCTGACCGCGCCGGCGCTGAGCCAGGCCGCAGCGGCGGCAACGGAAGCGGTAAAACAGAACAAAACCTTCGCCATTCCCCCTCAATCCCTGCAAAGCGCGCTTCTGCGATTTGGCGAGCAGTCCGGCGTGCAGATTTTTTTTGAAGACAGTACGGTGCAGGGGATGAAGTCGCAGCCGCTGAACGGCACGATGCCGATCGCCGCCGCGCTGCGCCAGCTGATTGGCAACAACGCCGTGGCGCCGGAATTTACCGCCGGCGGGCAGATTATTCTCCGCGCGCGGCGCGCCGATGAATCGCGCATCGGCGGGCCGGTAAGCGACGATACCTTAACCGTTACCGCCACCTTAAATTATTCTGCGGATGACTGGGTCTATGAACAGCCCCGCTCCGTCAGCGTTATCGACCGCAAGAAGATGGACGACCGGCCGGCGCGGCACGCGGCGGATATCCTCGAACAGACCGCCGGCGTTTACTCCAGCGTGAGCCAGCAGGATCCGGCCCTGTCGGTGAATATTCGCGGGATGCAGGACTACGGCCGCGTCAACATGAACATCGACGGGATGCGGCAGAATTTCCAGAAAAGCGGCCACGGTCAGCGTAACGGCACCATGTACATCGATCCGGAGCTGCTGAGCGGGGTCACCGTCGAAAAAGGCACCACCGGCGGCATGGGCAGCGCCGGCACGCTGGGCGGCATCGCCACTTTTAACACCCTCAACGCCAGCGACTTTATCTATGACGGCAAAGAGCTGGGCGGCAAGCTGCACGCCAGCACCGGCGATAACGGTACCCGCTTTATCGGCAGCGGCGCGCTGGCGTGGGGCAATGAAACGGGAGATATTCTGCTGGCCGCCAGCGAGCGCCACCTGGGCGACTACTGGCCGGGCAATAAAGGCGATATCGGCGACATCCGCGTCAACAACGACACCGGCAACTACGATCGCTATGCCAGCGCCTTAAAAAACAATCAGATTACCGACAGTCGCTACAAGATGCTGTCGCGGATGGCGAAGGTAGGCTGGAATCTGCCCTCTAACCAGCGCCTGCAGCTAAGCTATCTGCAAACCCAGGTGAGCTCGCCGACGGCCAGCACCCTGACCGCCGTCGGCGAAGGCGATGACCGGACGCTGGGCTGGAAGCAGAGTGGCTACGACGTGGTGATGGCGCGCAACGTCGCCCTCGACTACAGCCTCGCGCCCTACGATCGCGACTGGCTCGATCTGCACGCCAAGCTCTACTACGTCGATACCGACTCGAACAGCGATACTTACGGCAGCGGGACGACGGCGGATTACTGGACGCAAACCCGCCTGCGCACCTACGGCGCCCAGCTGCAAAACACCTCGCACTTCTCGCTGGCCCCGGCGCACGGGCTGAAGGCGAACTACGGCGCCGAGTTTTACTATGACAAAGCCACCAGCCGCTCAACGTCTGAGGATATGGAGGGCGTGACGCCCGGCGGAAACCGGTCGATATTCAGCCTGTTCTCGACGCTGACCTACGAGTACGACGACTGGCTGACGGTGGAGGGCGGGCTGCGCTATGACCGCTATCGCCTGCGCGGCACCACCGGCATGAACTATCCCGAAGCGACCTACACCATCGATAACCCCTGCACCTCGCGTCGTCTGAGCGGCTGTCTCATCTCCAGCTCTTACCACGAATGGGCGGTGGATCGCGAAGAGTCCCGGGTGTCGCCGACGCTGGCGCTGGCGGTGAAGCCGGGCGTCGACTGGCTGGAGCTGTATACCACCTACGGCCGCTCCTGGCGTCCGCCGGCGATTACCGAAACCCTGACCAGCGGCAGCGCCCACGGCGACTCCACGCAGTATCCCAACCCGTTCCTGCAGGCGGAACGCTCCCGCGCCTGGGAAGTGGGGGTGAACCTGCTGAAAGGCGGTCTGCTGCAGGAGGAGGATCGCCTGGCGGTCAAGGTGGCCTACTTCGATACCAAGGTGTCGAACTATATCAGCATGGCGATTAACCGCGAAAAGCCGGGCATCACCCAGCCGGGGCTGGGCAACACCGCGTACGTCAATAACCTCAACACCACCCGTTTCCGCGGGATCGAGTATCAGCTGAACTACGATGCGGGCTTTGTTTATACCGATTTCACCTACACGCACATGATCGGCAAAAACGAATTTTGCTCGCGGAAAGCGTGGCTGGGCGGGAAGCAGCAGGGCGCCGGCAGCGCCAATAACTGGTACTGGGAAGATAATGATGAGGCGAACAACTTCGTGACCTGCGACGGCGGCAGCCAGTTTAGCTCCGCCGCGTTTCTCCCCGGCGATCGCGGCTCGTTTACCCTCGGCGGTCGCGCCTTTGACCGCAAGCTCGACGCCGGCGTCACGGTGCGCTTTGCGCCGGGCTATCAGGATCACAGCGTGCCGACCAACTACCCCTATCTGGCCGACTGGCCGCGCTACACCCTGTTTGACCTTTACGCCAGCTATCGCGTGACCGACAACCTGACGCTGCGCGGCTCCGTGGAGAACGTCTCCAACCGCGCCTACGTGGTCAGCTACGGCGAAACCCTGGGCAACACCTTAGGCCGCGGACGCACCGTGCAGGGTGGCATCGAATACCGCTTTTAACCCCCGTATGACGCGGCGCAGTTCGGGCGTGCTCTGCACGTAAAAAGGCCGCGATATCTGTAATATCAGGAGACCAATATGGCATTTTCAGTGGATTACGACAGCTCTGTAGGCAGCTATAGCATTCATGATTATCTGGCTGAATGGTCAGCCACGTTTGGTGACGTTAACCATACCAACGGTAACGTGGACGATAGCAACTCCGGCGGCTTCTACGGCGGTTCGCTGTCCGGAAGCCAGTACGCTATCACCAGCACCGCGAACAACATCACCTCATTCGTGGCGGAAGGAAACCTAACCTATACCCTGTTTGCCGACCCGGCGCACACGCTGTACGGCTCCCTTGACGGCCTGTCGTTCGGCGATGGCCTGCAGGGCGGCAGCTCTTCGCCGTACAACATCCAGGCGCTGGACGTTAGCTTCAGCGGGCTCGGCCTGAGCAGCGCGCAGTCCGAAGGTCATGACGGCATCGTGCATGAGGTGGTGTATGGCCTGATGTCCGGCGATACCAGCGCGCTGGAAACGGCGCTGAACGGCATCCTTGACCAGTACAACCTGAGCATCGACTCGACCTTCGATCAGATCGCGGCGGTCGTGGGCACATCGGCAACCGCAGACCATACGGACCTGCTGGCGGCTTAACCCTTCCGTTTCCCCGCTGCGGCGGGGAAACGGTTCAGGCAGGAGAAAGAATGAGCGAAACTCAGGTGCCTCAGGCGGGACGGCAGGAGATCCTGGCGGCGCTCGCGACCTGCCGGCGCGGCTTCTGGTGCGTGGCGCTGTTTACCGCGGCGATCAATATTCTGATGCTCTCGCCGGCGCTGTATATGCTGCAGGTCTACGATCGCGTACTGCCGTCCGGCAACCTTATGACGCTGACGATGCTGACCTTAATGATCGTCGGGCTGCTGCTGTTTCTTGGCCTGATGGAATGGGTGCGCAGCGGGCTGGTCATCCGCCTCGGCGCGCAGCTGGATATGCGTCTCAACGCGCGGGTTTTTGACGCCGCGTTTGGCACCAACCTAAAAACCGGCAACGTCCTGGCAGGCCAGGCGTTAAACGATCTCACCAGTTTACGCCAGTTCGCGACCGGCAGCGCGCTGTTCGCCTTTTTTGACGCCCCCTGGTTTCCCCTCTATCTGCTGGTGGTTTATCTGCTGCATCCGTGGCTTGGCGTTCTGGCGACCCTCGGCGCGGCGCTGCTGCTGGCGCTGGCCTGGCTCAATCTGCGCTTAAGCCAGCCGCTGCTGGAGCGGGCGGGAAAGGTAGCGCTCCACGCCAGCCAGCGGGCCAACGGCCAGCTGCGGCAGGCCGAAGCGATAGAAGCGATGGGGATGCTGCAAACGCTGCGTCAGCGCTGGCGCTGCCGGCACGCCGAGTTTTTACATTTGCAAAGCCGCGGCAGCGAGAGAATGGCGCTGATCACCTCCCTGACGCGCACGCTGCGCCTGGCCCTGCAGTCGCTGATGCTCGGCTGCGGCGCGCTGCTGGCGGTCAACGGCGATATCACCTCCGGCATGATGATTGCCGGCTCTATCCTGATTGGCCGCGTGCTGGGGCCTATCGATCAGCTGATCGGCAGCTGGAAGCAGTGGCTGGCGGCCCGCGAAGCCTGGCAGCGGCTGCAGGTGCTGCTGGCCGCGAATCCGCCGCAGCCCGAGCGTTTACCGCTGCCCGCGCCGCAGGGACATTTACGCGTTGAGCAGCTGACGATTACGGCGCCGGGAGGCCGTCAGCCGATATTGATGCAGCTGCAGTTTTCGCTGGCTGCCGGCACCGTTCTGGGGGTGATTGGCGCATCCGGTTCGGGTAAAACGCAGCTGATGAAGCAGCTGGTCGGCGTGCAGAAACCGCTATCCGGCAGCGTGCGGCTGGACGATGCTGAAATCCATCAGTGGGATAAAACGGCGCTGGGTCCGCATATCGGCTATCTGCCGCAGGATATCCAGCTGTTTGCCGGAACGCTGGCGGAAAACATCGCCCGTTTTGGCGAGGTGGATGCCGATAGCGTGGTGCTGGCCGCGCAGATGGCCGGCATCCACGCGCTGATTTTACGCCTGCCGCAGGGCTATGACACGGTGTTGGGCGAAGGCGGCAGCGGCCTGTCTGGCGGCCAGCGCCAGCGGGTGGCGCTGGCCCGCGCGCTTTACGGCCTACCGGCCCTGGTGGTGCTGGATGAGCCGAACGCCAACCTCGATAAAGAGGGCGAGGCGGCGCTGCAGCAGGCCATTTTGACTCTGAAAGAGAAAGGAAAAAGCGTGGTACTGGTGACGCATAAACCGGCGATTCTGGCGATTACCGATCGCCTGCTGGTGCTCTCCGGCGGCAGAATGCAGCACGAGGGCCCGAGCGCCGAGGTGTTGAAAAAGCTGCCGGGCATGGCCGGCGCGCCGACCTCCGGCGCGGTAACGCCGATCGGCGCGGGCCGGCACGGCGGTTTTAACGTGGGCTATACCGCGGTGTCGCCGCTGGTACGCGCTGAGGGGAAATGATGAGAGCGCTGACGCAGTCCGAGCAGCTGGCCTGGTATGAGGGATCGTTCAGCGAACGCGCCTATTTACGCTGGGGATTATGGCTGGTGATCGTCGGATTCGGCGGGTTTCTCTGCTGGGCCAGCTTCGCGCCGCTCGATCGCGGCGTGCCGGTTTCCGGCAGCGTGGTGGTGACGGGAAATCGCAAAGCGGTGCAGCATCCCGGCGGCGGGGTGATTGCGCAGCTGCGCGTCCACGACGGCGAGAAGGTGCAGGCAGGCCAGGTGCTGGTGGTGATGAATACCGTGACCACGCAAACCCGACGCGACGCGCTGCAAAGCCAGCTGCGCAGCCTGCAGCTGCAGATGGCGCGCTGGGCGGCGGAGCGAACGGGGGAGAGCGAGATCGTGCTGCTGCCCGAGCTGGCGGCGGTCAGGGAGGAACCGGAGGTGGTGGAGCAGCTGGCGCTTCAGCGTCAGCTCCTGGTTAACCGCCGCGCGGCCCTGCGCAGCGAGCTGGCGGCCATTGATGAAGGGGTGGCCGGTACCCAGGCGCTGCTCAGCGGGATGCAGTCTTTACTGAGCAGCAAGCAGCAGCAAAAGCGCCTGCTCAACGAGCAGCTCTCCGGCATACGCGGGCTGGCCGCGAAGGGCTACGTGGCGCGCAATCAGCTGCTGTCGATGGAGGGGGAGCTTGCCAGCGTGGAAGGGGATATTTCGCAAACCCACGGCAGCATCGGACGTCTGCAGCGGCAGGCGATCGAGCTGCGGCTGCAGGCGCAGCAGCGTCGGGATGAGTACGCTAAAGAGGTCAATACCCAACTGGCGGACGGCCAGGCGCAGATCGCCGCGCTGAAAAACCAGCTGGAGAAAGCGCAGGCCGATCTGCAGGATACGCAGATTCGGGCCCCGGTGGCGGGAACGGTGGTCGGCATGGCGGTATTTACCGAGGGCGGCGTTATTCAGGCCGGGCAGCAGCTGATGGAGATCGTGCCGGAGGATTCGCCGATGGAGGTCGAAGCCCGCGTGCCGGTCGAGCTGATCGATAAGGTGCATCAGGCCCTGCCGGTGGAGCTGCTATTTTCGGCCTTCGATCAGAGCACCACGCCGCGCGTGGCGGGGGAGGTCACGATGGTCGGCGCGGACCGCTTAGTCGATGAACAAACCGGGAAGCCCTATTACGCGCTCCGCGTTAAGGTCACGCGGGAGGGGATGGACAAGCTGCAGGGATTAACGATTCGGCCCGGCATGCCGGTTGAAGGGTTTATCCGCACCGGCGAGCGTTCGCTGATGAACTATCTGCTGAAGCCGCTGACCGACCGCCTGCATCTGGCGCTGACCGAATCCTGACGAGCGCCAGCCGCTGGCCGAACGGGTTGCAGGCGAGCGGGCAAATAAAAAGGACTTAGCCATTTTCATGGTTAAGTCCTTTTCTTGTCTGGTGGCCCCTGCTGGACTTGAACCAGCGACCAAGCGATTATGAGTCGCCTGCTCTAACCACTGAGCTAAGGGGCCGTGGCGAGGGATTATAAAGTAACTGGCAGATGCAATCCAGCCTAAAACGCGCGGCTGCTGTTTTTATAAACAACGCATTTTCAATCCTTTATAATTACCTTTTAGCTATTGAGCAGGGGATAAGATGATTAACGATATTCTGGCACCGAACCTGCGGGTGGTGTTCTGCGGGATCAATCCGGGAAAATCCTCCGCCCATACCGGCTTTCACTTCGCGCACGCGGGAAACCGCTTCTGGAAGGTGATTCACCAGGCGGGCTTCACCGACCGGCTGCTGAAGCCGGAAGAGGAGCTCCAGCTGCTCGACACCCGCTGCGGGATCACCATGCTGGTGGAGCGTCCGACGGTGCAGGCCAGCGAAGTAGCGCTGCAGGAGCTGCGCAGCGGGGGGCGAGAGCTGGTGCGGAAAATAGAGGAGTATCAGCCGCGGGCGCTGGCGGTTCTCGGCAAGCAGGCCTTTGAGAAGGCGTTTCAGGCGCGCAGCGTGAAGTGGGGCAGGCAGCAGGCGACCATCGGGGCGACCGAGCTGTGGGTGCTGCCGAATCCCAGCGGACTGAATCGGGCGACGCTCGATAAGCTGGTGGAGGCGTATCGCGAGCTTGACGATGCGCTGGCGACGCGCGGGCTATAGCCTCGCGCCTGGGGGTAAACGCCGGGCAAAAAAAAGCTCCCCGCGGGGAGCTTTTTGCATTTACTGCCTGACGATTAATCGTCGAGGAAGCTACGCAGAACCTCAGAGCGGCTCGGATGGCGCAGCTTGCGCAGCGCTTTCGCTTCGATCTGACGAATACGTTCGCGGGTAACGTCGAACTGTTTACCCACTTCTTCCAGCGTGTGGTCGGTATTCATGTCGATACCGAAACGCATACGCAGGACCTTCGCTTCACGAGCGGTCAGGCCAGCCAGAACGTCGTGGGTGGCAGCGCGCAGGCTTTCCGTGGTGGCGGAATCCAGCGGCAGCTCGAGGGTGGTATCCTCGATGAAATCACCCAGATGCGAATCTTCATCGTCGCCGATCGGCGTTTCCATGGAGATCGGCTCTTTGGCGATTTTCAGCACCTTACGAATTTTATCTTCCGGCATCAGCATGCGCTCGGCCAGCTCTTCCGGCGTCGGCTCGCGGCCCATTTCCTGCAGCATCTGGCGAGAAATACGGTTGAGCTTGTTGATGGTCTCAATCATATGCACCGGAATACGGATGGTGCGCGCCTGATCCGCGATGGAGCGGGTGATCGCCTGACGGATCCACCAGGTTGCATAGGTGGAGAACTTGTAGCCGCGACGGTACTCGAACTTATCTACCGCCTTCATCAGGCCGATGTTACCTTCCTGAATCAGATCGAGGAACTGCAGGCCGCGGTTGGTGTATTTCTTGGCGATAGAAATAACCAGACGCAAGTTTGCTTCAACCATCTCTTTCTTCGCACGGCGGGCTTTCGCTTCACCGATGGACATACGACGGTTGATATCCTTAACCTGCTCGATGGTCAGGCCGGTTTCTTCTTCAATCTGCTGCAGCTTCATCAGGCCGCGCTGAACGTCTTCTTTGACGTCGTGCAGCTTTTCAGACCACGGTTTGTTCATGGCGACAGCCGCGTTGAACCAGGTTTCGCTGGTTTCATTGCCCGTGAACAGCGTGATGAAGTTTTTCTTCGGCATTTTGCACTGTTCGACGCACAGCTTCATGATGATGCGTTCCTGAGTACGCACTCTGTCCATCATGCTACGCATGCTGCCGACCAGGTAATCGAACTGTTTCGGTACCAGGCGGAACTGTTTAAAGACTTCAGACAGCTTGAGAATTTCTTCCTGTGCTGCGGCGTGGCTACGGCCTTTTGCTTTGATGGTATCGCGGGTCAGTTCGTATTGCGTACGCAGCTCACCGAATTTCTCGCGCGCCAGCTCTGGGTCGATGCTGTTGTCGTCATCGCTGCTGTCGTCGTCTTCTTCTTCTTCTTCATCTTCTTCGTCGTCATCCATCTCTTCCTGAGACAGTTCGGAGCCGACGTGCGTGGCGGTTGGCGCCATGTCTTCTTCGGCGTTCGGATCGACGAATCCGGTGATCAGGTCAGACAGACGCGCTTCTTCAGCTTCAACGCGATCGTACTGTTCCAGCAGGTAGGTAATGGCTTCCGGATATTCGGCAACGGAGCACTGGACCTGGTTGATCCCGTCTTCGATGCGCTTAGCGATGTCAATTTCGCCTTCGCGGGTCAGCAGTTCCACGGTACCCATTTCGCGCATATACATGCGCACCGGGTCGGTCGTGCGTCCGATCTCTGATTCAACACTGGACAGAACCTGTGCAGCAGCTTCTTCTGCATCTTCGTCGGTGTTGTTGCTGTTTTCGGCCAGCAGCAGATCGTCGGCATCCGGTGCTTCTTCCATCACCTGAATGCCCATATCATTGATCATTTGGATGATGTCTTCGATCTGATCGGAGTCGACGATATCTTCCGGCAGATGGTCATTGACCTCGGCATAGGTCAGATAGCCTTGCTCCTTACCACGTTGGACAAGAAGCTTCAGCTGTGACTGCGGGTTTTGCTCCATAAGACGGTATCCACACTTAATTCGTTTGATTGGTGTTGGCAGACAAACTGCCAGCATTTAAAGCGAGGGCGTACTTATATTATTGCCGCTGCGCCTCAGCGCGGCTGTCGGGGGCTTCCCGAACGATATTCGGCACTTAAGCCGTGCAATTCATTTTTTTGCCAGCTCCTGGCTGATAGTCCAGAGCTCCCGGCGTTCCTCACTGCTTAAGCCGTGCGTGCGATCGCGAGCTATCAACTCTTCCTGTCGCAGTTCAAGCAGTGAATCAAACATATGGTTGAGCGAGTCGGTGAAGGTTTTTTCCGCGATATCTTTATCTGCTATATCGTCCCACATCGACAGTTTTTCAAGGGTGGCGGCCTCATTTGTGCCGCGATACTGCTCTAAAAGTTGTCCGGTGGTCAGACCTGGCTGAGACAGACAGGTGTTAACCAGTTCGCTGAATAAGCCCAGTCCCGGCATTCTACGCTGATCCAGGCCCGCTAAAGGCGGTACCAGCGGTGCCAGATCCGGATTTTGCACCAGCAGTCCTATCAGTATACGCATGGTCGTGCGTTTTAGCTGTGGAGCAGGGCGCGGTGCGCCATTTTCTGTCAGCTTTGGCATTAAACGTTCAAGCTGGGCGTCATCTAAAATCCCCAGCTTGTTACCCAACTCCTGGCGCAGATAGATGCGCAGCGTCTCACCCGGAACCTGCGTGATCAGCGGCAGCGCCAGCGTGCTGAGCTGCGCGCGCCCGTCCGGGGTGCTCAAATCAACCTGCGGCAGCAGGCTGTTAAATAAAAACGTGGAGAGCGGCTGAGCCTGCTCCATCCGCGCTTCAAACGCGGCCTTACCCTCTTTACGCACCAGCGTATCCGGGTCTTCGCCGTCGGGTAGAAACATAAAGCGCAGCTGGCGGCCGTCGGTCATATACGGCAGCGCCGTCTCCAGCGCTCGCCATGCTGCCTCGCGGCCCGCCCGGTCGCCGTCGTAACAGCAGATGACCTGATTGGTCGCCCGGAACAGCAGCTGAATATGGTCGGCTGTCGTCGAGGTGCCAAGGGACGCGACGGCATAGTTAATGTCGTACTGCGCCAGCGCTACGACGTCCATATAGCCTTCGACAACTAACAGGCGCGGCGGTTCGGCGTTGTTCTGCTGCGCTTCATACAGGCCGTACAGCTGACGACCTTTATGGAAAATATCGGTTTCCGGGGAGTTAAGGTACTTCGGCAGGGCATCACCCAGCACGCGACCACCAAAACCAATTACCCGGCCTCGCTTATCGCGGATCGGGAACATCACCCGTTCGCGGAAGCGGTCGTAACTGCGTCCCTTATCGTTAGTCACCAGCATGCCGGCGTCGATAAGCGACTGGCGGTTTTCTTGATTGCCGCCAAAACGTTTTAAAACGTTGTCCCAACCGGGTGGCGCGTAGCCAATCGCAAAGCGCGCAATGACCTCGCTGCTTAAACCACGCTTATCCAGATACTGGCGCGCGGGGTCGGCGGCGGGTTGCTGCAAAGACTGCTGATAAAACGCATTCAGACCATCCATCAGCTGATAGAGGCTTTGCCGTTGATGGCGCTCAATCTGACTGGGTCCGTTGCCCGCTTCGTACGGCACTTCAAGGTTGTGCATGGCGGCCAGCTCTTCGACCGTCTCCACGAACTCGAGCTTGTCGTAGTTCATCAGGAAGTCGACGGCGTTGCCGTGCGCACCGCAGCCGAAGCAGTGGTAAAACTGTTTTTCACCGTTGACGGTAAAAGAGGGGGTTTTTTCGTTATGAAATGGACAGCACGCGTGGTAGTTCTTGCCCTGCTTTTTGAGCTTTACCCGCGCGTCGATAAGATCGACGATGTCGGTTCGCGCCAGCAGGTCATTGATAAATACGCGTGGGATTCGTCCAGCCATAGGCCCCGTAATTATACACCTTATCCAACAAGCTGCTTCAGCGCCGATGCGCCCCTGCCGCCGACGTCAGTCAGCTCCCGGGATTCGCTCTTATGCTGCTTTGGTGCATCCTGAAGGGGTGAGTGTATATGCTAATGCATAAACGAAAATAAGCCGCGCATTCCTTCCGGAAGCACGGCCTTACAACTTACAACTCAGCCTGAATTGAGGGCTGTAGCCCTCAACAGATTAGTACAGACGAGTGCGGCGTGCGTTTTCGCGAGCCAGTTTCTTCGCGTGACGTTTCACTGCAGAAGCTTTAGCGCGCTTACGTTCGGTAGTCGGTTTTTCATAGAACTCACGACGACGAACTTCCGCCAGAACACCTGCTTTTTCACAGGAACGCTTGAAGCGACGCAGAGCTACGTCGAACGGCTCGTTTTCACGTACTTTAATTACCGGCATGTGCCTCTCACCTTTGATTAATTCGGTTTGCTGCTGGCATCAGCGCCAGCTTATTTCAAAATGGTGCGGAATTTTACTGCAACTACTGCTGCTTTGTAAAGCACCTGCGCCCTTTTTGAAAGGACTTTTATAAGGGTGAGGAGTATACACGAGGGTTCTTGCCGGGGCGAACAAAGTTTTATGTCCGCCGCCTCGGCGAGCGTCCCGCGCCAGGCTTTTACCGCCGGCCCTGGCCGCGTATCCCTTGCGGGCCCCTGCCCTCGTCGCGCTGCTGCCTGCAATTCTTAGGGTATACATCAACCCGCATTGGTCCTAAACTGCGCGGTATTAGAGCGAGGTAAAACAAGACATGCGTGTACTGGGTATTGAAACATCCTGCGATGAAACCGGCATCGCCATTTACGACGATAAGCAAGGCCTGCTGGCCAACCAATTGTATAGTCAGGTGAAACTTCACGCTGACTACGGCGGCGTGGTGCCTGAGCTGGCTTCGCGCGATCACGTGCGTAAAACGGTGCCGCTGATCCAGGCGGCGCTGAAAGAGGCCGGGCTGACGGCGAAAGATATCGATGCGGTTGCCTACACCGCCGGACCGGGGCTGGTCGGCGCGCTGCTGGTTGGCGCCACGGTGGGCCGTTCGCTGGCGTTCGCCTGGAACGTCCCGGCGATCCCGGTACACCATATGGAAGGGCATCTGCTGGCGCCGATGCTGGAAGATAATCCGCCGGACTATCCTTTTGTAGCGCTTCTGGTTTCCGGTGGTCATACCCAGCTGATTAGCGTGACCGGCATTGGCCAGTATGAGCTGCTGGGTGAATCGATAGACGATGCGGCAGGGGAAGCGTTCGATAAGACCGCGAAGCTGCTGGGGCTCGATTATCCCGGCGGCCCGATGCTCTCTAAAATGGCCGCCCAGGGGAGCGAAGGCCGTTTTGTCTTCCCGCGGCCGATGACCGATCGCCCGGGGCTGGATTTTAGCTTCTCCGGCCTGAAGACCTTTGCCGCCAACACCATCCGCAATAATGAAAATGACGAGCAGACCCGGGCGGATATTGCGCGGGCGTTTGAAGATGCGGTGGTGGATACGCTGATGATTAAGTGCCGTCGGGCACTGGAGCAGACCGGCTTTAAGCGCCTGGTGATGGCGGGCGGCGTGAGCGCCAACCGCACGCTGCGCGCGAAGCTGGCCGAGATGATGCAAAAGCGCGGCGGGGAAGTGTTCTACGCTCGCCCCGAGTTCTGTACCGATAACGGCGCGATGATCGCCTATGCCGGAATGGTGCGCCTGCGGACCGGCGCGAAGCCCGACCTCGGCGTCACCGTGCGTCCGCGTTGGCCGCTCGCCGAGCTGCCGGCGGCCTGATCCTGCTCACCGGCCGACCTCGCGTCGGCCTGACTTTTTGCGCTATTCCATACTCTTACACAGCGAGCAAATCGCCCCCTGATGTTTTGCCGAGTGCATCACGTCCGGACGCTCGTACTCTTCCCGGCAGGTCACGCAGCGATACACGGTGGTGGAGGCGTTCCCCTGCGCGTCGTAGCGCGGTTCGGCAATGCCGTCATCGTACCGTTTGATGTAGTAGCGCCCGCGGGTCAGGATACCCATCAGCGGCGTCATCACCAGCGCTATAACCAGCGCAATCAGCGGCGAGAACGGGGCCAGGGTGGCGCCGAGCAGGCCGAAGAACGCGCAGATAGAGAGCCCGGCGGCGAGAGCAAAGGAAACCACCCCCACCGGGTTAACGTTATGGATCATCCCCCGACGATACTCCGGCTGGGCCGGCGCCAGCTTCAGCAGGCCTTTATTGACGGTAATATCGGTGGCGACCACCACAACCCAGGCAATGGCGAAGTTGGAGTAAAAGCCGAGGATCCACGACAGGGCGCTGAACATATCGCCCTCCATCAGCGCCAGCGCAATGGCGAGGTTGACGACAACAAAGACGATCCGCCCCGGATAGCTGCGGGTGGTGCGCGTCCAGGCGCTGGTCCAGGCCAGCGAGCCGGAGTAGGCGTTGGTAACGTTAATTTTAATCTGCGAGATAACCACCAGCACCACGGCCAGGGTCAGCGCCAGCCAGCCGGGCACCATGTTATCAAAGACGCTGACGAACTGCTGAACCGGCTCGGTGTTATGTACCGCCGGGAAGCGGGTCAGCAGGTAGAAGCCGAGGAAGGCGCCAATAATCTGCTTGATCGCCCCCAGCACCACCCAGCCCGGACCGGCGGAAAAGACCGCCAGCCACCAGCTTTTGCTATTCTCCGCCGTTTTCGGCGGCATAAAGCGCAGATAGTCAATCTGCTCGCCGATCTGCATGATCAGCGACAGGCAGACCCCGGCGCCCAGCATAATGGCGGTTAAATCCACGCGCGAGGCGTCGTTCTTGCCGGCAAAGTTCATAAAGCCATCCACCAGCTCCGGGTCTTTGGCGATAAGCCAGGCCACCGGCACGACCATCAGCACCAGCCACAGCGGCGTGGTCCAGACCTGCAGACGGGTCAGAGCCTTCATGCCGTAAACGACCAGCGGCAGCACCATCAGGGTGGCGATGAGGTAGCCCATCCACAGCGGGATCCCGAGGCCAACCAGCAGCCCCTGCGCCATAATCGAGCCCTCAAGGGCGAAGAAGATAAAGGTAAATCCGGCAAAAATGATGCTGGTAATGACCGAACCAAAATAGCCGAACCCGGCGCTGCGGGTGATTAAATCGAGGTCGATGTTATAGCGGGCGGCGGTGATCGCCAGCGGAATGCCGGTCAGGAAAATCACCAGCGCGGCCAGCAGAATTGAGTAAATGGCGTTGGTGGTGCCCCACGCCATGCCGATGCTGGCGCCGATAGAAAAGTCGGCCAGATAGGCAATGCCGCCCAGCGCGGTGACGGCGACGACGCCTGGCCCCCAGCGACGAAAGCTCAGCGGAGCGTAGCGCAGGGTGTAATCTTCTAATGTTTCACGGGAGCCGGCTGTGCCGGTTTGCGCAGGTAGCTCAGTTTTTATATCCAGTGACGACATAGTCATTCCTTAATGGTCAGGTATGACTGTAATTAGCAAACCTTATGCCACTTCGTAGAGCAGGCGCCGCAGGGGCCGTGAGGGAGGGGAGGATAAAAAGAGGGCGTCGAATGCACCATCCGGGCGCGGGCGCGTCCGGATGGTGCACGGCCTAGCGGCGCAGCATGCCTTTGTCTTCGAGGAAGTCAATGATGCTCTGCAGGCCGTCGCCGCTTTTCAGGTTAGTAAAGGCCCACGGACGCTCGCCGCGCATCCGCATGGTGTCGCGCTCCATCACTTCCAGCGAGGCGCCCACATACGGTGCAAGGTCGGTTTTGTTGATCACCAGGAAGTCCGATTTGGTGATCCCCGGGCCGCCTTTACGCGGGATTTTCTCCCCTTCCGCCACGTCGATAACGTAGATGGTCAGATCGGCCAGCTCGGGGCTAAAGGTCGCGCTGAGGTTATCGCCGCCGCTTTCGACGAAGATAAGTTCGAGGTTACCGAATTTTTCGCTCAGTGCTTCCACCGCCGCCAGGTTCATGGACGCGTCTTCGCGGATGGCGGTATGCGGACAGCCGCCGGTTTCGACGCCGACGATCCGTTCCGGCTCAAGCGCGCCGGCTTCGGTGAGGATGCGCTGATCTTCTTTGGTGTAGATATCGTTGGTGACGACGGCCAGCTGATAGGTATTGCGCATGGCTTTACACAGCGCTTCCAGCAGCGCGGTTTTCCCGGAACCGACCGGGCCGCCGACGCCCACGCGCAGCGGATGTTTGTAGTTGTTCATGCTTTCTCCTAAGAACGGAATAATCGGGAATACTGCGTTTCATGTCGGGCGGAGGCGATGGCGGTCAGCGGCGTGGAGGAGCCGATCGCCTCGTCCGGGGCGGCAAGCGCGCTGGCCATATCCGCCGCATAGCGATCGCACAGGCGGATGATCAGCTGCTGCGCCGCCTGTTGCCCAAAGGGCACCAGCTTAACGCCGGCCATCACCGCGCCCTCAATCCAGCTGTAGCCGAGGCTCAGCGCCAGGTCGGGGAGGCTAATTTGCCAGCGCACGCCAAGCCAGGCCATCCCGGCAAGCTGGCTTTGCTGGCACAGCATCCGCCACTCTTTGGGACACTCCGGCTGCCAGTCGGCAAGCAGTCGGGTGAACGCCGCCCCGCGATTACGCTCCTCTTCGCGCAGCTCGCGGGTTTCCCTGCAGGCGAGAAGGTACGCCGCCCAGCGCTGAGCCTCGGCCAGGTTGTTATCTTCGCAGGCGCGATAGAGGCGGGCGAACAGCGGCAGGTCGACGGTAAAAAAGCTCTGCTCCATCTGCTGCAGCTGCCAGCGCTCGAAGGCCGGAGTATCGGCCACCCAGCCCGCTTCTACCGCCCACTCCAGCCCCTGCGACCAGCTATAGCCGCCGACCGGCAGGTTGCTGCTGGCCAGCTGCATCAGCCGCAGGCGTTTTTCCGGCGACGGCATTTAGTGACCGTGCCCGTGATGGTGGTCGTGGCCGCTATCGTGATGATGGCCGTGGGCGTGCCCGTGGCTCTCGCTGGCGTAGGCGCCGGCTTCCGGTTCGAACGGCAGGTGGGCGAAGCTCACCTGCAGGCCGAACTGGCGCAGCATATCGTCCAGCACGTGGTCGTGGTGGTAGCGCAGCTCGCCGGGCATAATCTGCAGCGGAACGTGGCGGTTACCGAGGTGATAGCAGGCTTTCGCCAGCGTAAACGGGTCTTCGCAGCGCACGACGGAGACGCCCTCATCGGCGGCAATGACCGCGACAAACTCGCTGCCCTCTTCATTACTCAGGACGTCACCGCCCCGTAGCAGCAGGCCGCGCGGCAGCAGCAGGCCCGCTTCGCGCCCGTCGTTAAGGGTGACTTTGATTCGGCTTTTTACCCGCACATCAATCGGCAGCGTGACGCTGGCCGTTGCCTGCGCCGGCGTCTCCACGCGTTGGGTCAGATACAGCATCCGGACTCCTTAAAACAGAAAGTAACGTTGCGCCATCGGCAGCACTTCTGCCGGTTCGCTGGTGATTAACTCCCCGTCAATGCGCACCTCGTAGGTTTGCGCATCGACGGTAATATTGGGCTGCAGGCCGTTATGGATCATGTCGGCCTTCTGCAGCGTTCGGCAGCCCTTCACCGTGGCCGTGGCGCTGTGCAGATTGAGGCGCTGCGCCACGCCGCTCTCTACCGCCGCCTGCGACAGGAAGGTCAGCCGACAGCGATGGCGGGCGCTGCCCAGCGCCCCGAACATCGGCCGATAGTGCACCGGCTGCGGGGTGGGAATCGAAGCGTTAATATCGCCCATAGGCGCGATGGCAATCATCCCGCCCTTCACCACGCACGCCGGCTTCACGCCGAAGAACGCCGGGGACCACAGCACCAGGTCCGCCATCTTGCCGGCCTCAATCGAGCCGACCTCGTGGGCGATACCGTGGGTCAGCGCCGGGTTAATGGTGTATTTAGCGATATAGCGCTTAACGCGAAAGTTATCGTTGTCGCCGCGCTCTTCCGCCAGCGGGCCGCGCTGAACCTTCATGCGGTGGGCGACCTGCCAGGTGCGCAGCACTACCTCGCCGACGCGGCCCATGGCCTGCGAATCGGAAGAGGTCAGCGAGAAGGCGCCGATATCGTGCAGGACGTCCTCGGCGGCGATGGTTTCCCGGCGAATGCGCGATTCGGCAAACGCCACGTCCTCCGCGATGTCCGGGTCGAGGTGATGGCAAACCATCAGCATATCGAGATGCTCATCGATGGTATTGACGGTGTAGGGCAGCGTCGGGTTAGTCGAAGAGGGCAGAATATTGGGGTGCGCGCAGGCGGTAATAATATCCGGCGCGTGGCCGCCGCCGGCGCCTTCTGTATGGAAAGTGTGGATGGTACGACCGCCAATCGCCGCCAGGGTATCTTCGACAAAGCCGGACTCGTTGAGGGTATCGCTATGCAGCGCGACCTGAACGTCCATCTCATCGGCGACGGTCAGCGCGCAGTTGATAGCCGCGGGCGTCGCGCCCCAGTCCTCGTGGATTTTTAGGCCAATCACCCCTGCCGCCACCTGCTCGCGCAGCGCGTCCGGGTTGGAGCCGTTGCCTTTACCCAGCAGGCCGATGTTGACCGGCAGGCTATCCGCGGCCTGCAGCATCCGCGAGATATACCACGGCCCGGGGGTGCAGGTGGTGGCGTGGGTGCCCGCCGCCGGTCCGGTGCCACCGCCGACCATGGTGGTGACGCCGGAGACCAGCGCCTCTTCCGCCTGCTGCGGGCAGATCCAGTGGATGTGCGTATCGACGCCGCCGGCGGTGACTATCTTACCTTCGGCGGCAATGATTTCCGTCGCCGCGCCGATAGGGATGGTGACGTCAGGCTGGATATCCGGGTTGCCCGCTTTGCCAACGGCGAAGATGCGCCCCTCTTTGACGCCGATATCCGCCTTCACGATCCCCCAGTGATCGACGATCAGCGCGTTGGTCAGCACCAGATCGACGCACTCCGCTGAGAGCATTTGTCCCTGGCCCATGCCGTCGCGAATCACCTTTCCGCCGCCGAACTTCACCTCTTCGCCGTAGGTGGTGAGATCGTCTTCGACCTCGATCCACAGCTCGGTGTCCGCAAGGCGGACCTTATCGCCGGTGGTGGGGCCAAACATATCGGCATAGGCCTGGCGTGAAATTTCACTCATCGTTTGCCTCCAGTTTTCCCATCACCGCGCCGCGAAAGCCGTACACCGCGCGGGAGCCGGCAAGAGCAACCAGCTCCACTTCTCGCTTTTGCCCGGGTTCAAAACGGACCGCGGTACCGGCGGCGATATTCAGGCGATAGCCCGTCGCCTGCTCGCGGTCGAACTTCAGCGCCGGATTCACTTCGGCGAAGTGATAGTGCGATCCCACCTGGATCGGCCGGTCACCGTGGTTTTCAACGATTATGCTGCGGGTCATGCGGCCAACGTTAAGGGCTATCTGGCCGGGCTTCACTTGGTACTCACCTGGGATCATCGCGAAACCTCAGATTATCGGATTGTGGACGGTGACCAGCTTCGAGCCGTCCGGGAAGGTGGCTTCGACCTGGATATCGGGGATCATTTCGGGCACGCCCTCCATCACCTGGCTGCGGCTCAGGACGTGGCGGCCCTCTTCCATCAGCGCCGCCACGCTATTGCCGTCGCGGGCGCCCTCCATAATAAAGGCGCTAATTAACGCCACCGCTTCCGGGTAGTTCAGCTTCAGCCCACGGGCCAGGCGGCGCTCCGCCACCAGCGCGGCGGTAAACAGCAGCAGCTTATCTTTCTCTCTGGGGGTCAGTTCCATAGCGTTCTCTCAGGTCAGCCAGATTCGGGGAGGAACCGGGGGTTTCCCGGTCAGATGCGGGCGCATAAACTGCCAGATATCGCGCATCGCCCGCTGGCACAGCAAATTATCATCACTTAAAAATCGGACCGTCAGCAGGCCGTCGGTCAGGCTGGCGCCGGCGTAGCTGGCAAGCCCGGCGAGCCGTTCGCGTACGCCGTCGAGCAGGGTCTCGTTGGCCGGATAGAACAGCAGCGTTCCTATCCACGGCCGCTGGGCGATGCAGGCCAGCTGGCCGTCGGCGAGACGCAGGCGTTCTACCAGCAGCGGCGTCTCATCAACCCACACCTCCAGCCGGTTCGCGAGGGTGCCGTGGCTAAAGGTTTCGCCCATCACCGGGCGGCCGAGGCACAGCAGATCCCAGGCTAAAAGGGTGCTGGTGGCGCAAAGATGGAAGGTGGTCTGCAGATTAGCCCGCGCGCCGGGGAAAAAAATGGCGTCCTGCGGCAGCCATTCAAGAATAGCCTGCGGCGCGACGGTGAAGCGCTGGTGCAGATGCGCCTGCGCGCCGCTGCTGCGGTAAAACTTGCTGGCACCGGGCATGGTCATCAGCGCGTGGCTGCCGCCGTCGAGGGCGGCGGTAATCGTCAGCTCATCGCCGCCAACGATGCCGCCAGGCGGATGCAATAAATAGAGGTGGCAGGTTTCTTCTTCGGGATAAAAAGGGCGCTGGACGGTTAACGGGCCAACGTGACGGGAAGAGGTCAGGACCGTTTTATCGCCGATAGATTGAAAGCGGAGATCCAGCGTAGCCTGCCAGCCTTTTTTTGTCTGTGGTAACACGGTGCTGTGCAATGTTGCGCCCCTGCAAACTCAAGAAAAAACAGCAGCGATGAGTATTGATCGGCCGCAAAGCATCCCGATCATATGAAAAGCTTATGCTTATTATCCCTGTAAACCGCCGCCGGCTGCGGATAGGCTCCATCCCTGGACCTTCCCCCGCAGGCGGGATAGCTACATGTTGAACGGTTGAGGGGCGGTGGGTAAAAGGCGCTCAGCGCGAGCGCCCGGGGGTAACGCTATTTATCCTGATAATCCTCGGCGTCGATATCGTAGCCCGACGGTTCCCAGCGGATGGCCAGCAGCGACAGCAGGCCAATGAGCGGCGCCGCGGCGATAACCCAAAAGACGCGCGTATCCAGCGCCGCGACCAGCAGCGGGAAGAGGAACAGCGACAGCGTTGAGCTGCTGCGCATCAGGGTTTGGTTGAGGCCGACGCCAACGCCGCGCAGCGACGTTGGGTAGCTCAGCGAGGCAAAGGTCATGGTATGCGCGCCGGGGCCAAAGCCCTGGCCGAAGAGGAACAGCGCCAGCATGGCGACCGCGGCGATCCCTTCGGCGGCGCCTTCCGGGCGGCCAATCAGCGCCAGCCCCAGCAGCGCCGCCAGCTGGCAGCCGTATCCCGCCAGCGACATTTTCCATGCCCCAAGGCGCGGCACCAGGCGTACCGCCAGCAGCCCGCCGACGAAGGCGAAGAGCAGGTTCAGCGCCAGCGAGATCAGGATTGTGGTTAGCATCGACTGCACGAAGAAGCTGGAGATAATCACCGGCAGGCCGAAGGCGACGGCGTTATAGGCGAATGACGAGACCACCGAGAGCAGCGTCGCCAGGGTCGTACGCCGCAGGTAAACCCCCTGGAACAGGCGTAAATAGTTGCTCCACTGCGCTTTTTTCACCACCGGCGCCGGTTTATCCAGCGCGTCCTGCGCCACGTGGGCGTTGATATTGTACGCCTGGCGCAGAATCGAGGCCGCTTCACGCAGGTTGCCCTGATTGGCGGCCCAAACCGGCGACTCGCTCATATAGCGGCTGCGAATGGCGATAATCACCAGCGCGGGGATTGCGCCGAAGCCGAGGATCAGCCGCCACAGCCAGTCGCTGTGGCTTTCCGGCAGCGCGGCGTAGAAAAACAGCACCAGCAGGTACGAAACGCTGATGGCGGCGTACCAGGTCGGGCACCACATGGCCACGCTGGCGGCTTTGTTGCCTGGCCCTTTGAGTTTAGAAAATTCGCTCAGGAAGGCCATCGCCACCGGCAGGTCAATACCCACCCCGAGCCCCATGACAAATCGGGCGCCGGTGAGGACGTATTCGTTGGGCGCCAGCGCGCAGGCGATTGCGGCAACCACGAAGAACAGCATATCCGCCATAAAGACGCGGTAGCGGCCGATTTTATCCGTCAGATAGCCGCCCAGCAGCGCGCCGACGATGGCGCCGAAGGTGATGGCTGAGGCCACCATGCCGGTGCCGGCGGGCGTCAGGTTGAATTCACGGGTAATGTCCTTCAGGCCAAAGGCCAGGGAGCCGAGATCGTAGGCATCGAGAAAAATGCCGCCCAGCGCGATGCCCATGACGATGCGCGCGTTGTTGCGCCCGCTGCTGCCCTCGTTAATCAGGCGCGAAACGTCCGCCGCGCCGCGTATCCATTTAACTTCGCCGTCGGGCGCCCCTGCCGCTGCAATCGGCGCCGAATTGATTACGTCTGTCATATTATTGTTCTGTTGTGTCTTATCAGGAGATTCAGAGTAAACATCGCCGGGCGGGCCAATAAATCATTTTTGGTTATAAGACATAACTAAGTGATTGTTGCGAAAGGTTTATCTTTGAATCGACAGCGTGGTGGAATGATTGGCTGTCAGGACGGGGAATCAAAAGATATTGTCGGGGAAAATCGTGCCCGGCGGCGCCGGGCGCGGCGGTTATTTCTGCTGCGGTTTTTTCCTGTTCTTCTTCAGCCGGGCCCAGATTTTGGTTTCCTGACGGCGCCACAGGCGCTGGATATTGTCATGATGGCGCAGGAGGATCAGGCAGGAGAGCATCGATACCGGAAAGGTGTACTGCGGCTTGAACCACCAGACGTAGAACGGCGCAATAAGCGCGCTGACGATGGCGCCGAGCGAAGAGTAGCCGCTGAGGAGAATGGTCAGTAGCCAGGTTCCGGCCATGACGCCGGTTAAATCCCAGCCGATGGGCGCAATGGCGCCGAAGGCGGTCGCAACGCCCTTGCCGCCGCGAAAATTGAAGAACACCGGCCAGATATGACCAATGCAGGCGGCGATCGCCACCAGGCCCAGCCAGAAAGGGGTCAGTCCGAGTGCCCATGCGCCCCAGACCGGCAGCATGCCTTTGAGCACGTCGAAGATAAGCACCGTTACGGCCGCTCCCTTGCCGCCAATCCGCAGGACGTTGGTCGCCCCGGGGTTGCCCGAGCCGCTATCGCGAGGGTCGGGCAGGCCGGCGAGGCGGCAAACCAGAATGGCGCTGGAAATTGAGCCGCAGAGGTAGGCAAGGATAACGAGTCCAGGCGCGATTGCACTCATCAGCTGTTCCATTTTGAAAGTGTCGTTTTATCCCCGTCATCCTTGGCGCGGCCGGTGCGTTGGCTCTCCTCGCGCGCCCGGATACATAGTGATGCTATGCTCCCGGAAGCTCGCTGCGCCGCCGCCTTGCTGCAACGCAAATTATTTAGGGGATGTCTTTGCATCTGTGGATAATACGCATAATTCGCCGGAAGTGGTATCCGGTTTAGCCAAAAAGCAGGCAGGTCGTGATGGATATTGTATTTATAGAGCAACTTTCGGTAATCACCACTATTGGTGTTTATGACTGGGAACAAACCATTGAACAGAAGCTGGTGTTCGATATCGAAATGGCGTGGGATAACCGCAAAGCGGCGTCCAGCGATGATGTGAGCGATTGCCTTAGCTATGCCGATATTAGCGAACTGGTTATCAACCACGTTGAAGGGGGCCGCTTTGCGCTGGTGGAGCGCGTCGCTGAAGAGATTGCCGATCTGCTGCTGGCAAAATTTTCCTCGCCGTGGGTGCGAATTAAAGTCAGCAAGCCGGGAGCGGTTGCCCGCGCGGCCAACGTCGGCGTCATCATTGAGCGTGGCCTTAATCTGAAACAAAACTTTTAAGGTCATATTGATTAAACAATTTGGGCTTATACAGGTCTTAGTGCCGGTCATCAGGTTATTTTATTTGCCATCTTCTCCTCGAACGGGGCTCGAATTCCTCGCGTACTCCGTGTACGCTCCGGAATTGACGCGCCGTCCGAGGCCTAGCTGGCTGCCCCAATGACGCCTGATGGCATGGCTCGTAGTGCCTGGTTTTTTCATTTTACTTTTAAAGGGTTTATTGGATGAGCGATATACACTCGCTGCTGGTGGCGGCAATATTGGGTGTGGTTGAGGGTTTGACAGAGTTTTTACCTGTTTCCAGTACTGGCCATATGATTATTGTTGGCCATCTGCTGGGGTTTGAAGGTGATACTGCAAATACATTTGAGGTGGTCATTCAGTTAGGTTCTATTCTTGCCGTTGTCGTGATGTTCTGGCGTCGTTTGTTTGGCCTGATCGGTATCCATTTCGGTAAACCACCTGCGCATGAAGGGCAGGGCAGCGGTCGCCTGTCGCTTATCCATATTCTGCTGGGGATGATCCCGGCGGTGGTGCTGGGCCTGATATTCCACGACACCATTAAGTCGCTGTTCAACCCGATAAACGTGATGTACGCGCTGATTGTCGGCGGCGTGCTGCTGATTGCCGCTGAGGTGCTGAAGCCGAAGGAGCCGCGCGCGGTAGGCGTTGACGATATGACCTATCGTCAGGCGTTCGTGATTGGCTGCTTCCAGTGCCTGGCGCTGTGGCCGGGCTTTTCTCGCTCCGGCGCGACGATTTCCGGCGGTATGCTGATGGGCGTGAGCCGCTATGCGGCCTCTGAGTTCTCGTTCCTGCTGGCAGTACCGATGATGATGGGCGCCACCGTGCTGGACGTTTATAAAAGCATCGGCTTCCTGAACGCCAGCGATATTCCGATGTTTGCCGTCGGCTTTATTATGGCGTTTATCGTGGCGCTGATTGCGATTAAAACCTTCCTGCAGCTGATTAAACGTATTTCGTTTATCCCGTTCGCAATCTACCGCTTTATCGTGGCGGCAGTTGTTTACGTGGTCTTCTTCTAAGACCCTGGCCCTCAGTCTTTTGGCTGAGGGCAGCGTTCTTCCTTCCACTGCGCGATGGCCGCAATACGCCGACGCGTCAGCTCCTCGCGAATCTCCGGCCCTTTAAATCCTTGTGCGACCACCTCTTTCGTCGATACCGACCGGGCGACATGCCACGCTTCAAGCAGCAGGCGCCCCTGGGGATAGTCGCAGGCCTCGAAGCCGGTTCGGCCGCGGACGTCGGCTTCGCTGGTGAGGGCAATTTTCTCCACCCGCTGCGGCTTGCGCCAGGCGTCGATGCTGTCGAACAGCTTGACCAGGGTTTTGGGCTGCAGAATCGGCAGGGTATGAATCAGATCGTGGAACTCGGCGACCAGCTTCGCCAGGTCGCGGATCTCATTCGGGACGCGCAGGCGGGCGCAAAGCTGCTCGACCAGCTTGACGCCGGCCGGCCCGTGGCCGTGATGACGAGGCCAGAGCGCTTTCGGCGTCAGCCCCTTGCCCAGATCGTGACACAGGGTCGCGAAACGCACGTCGATTTCCGGCGACAGCATCGCCGCCATGCTCAGGGTCATGAGGGTATGCAGGCCGGTGTCGATTTCCGGGTGCCATTTGGCCGGCGCGGGTACGCCGTACAGCGCCTCGATTTCCGGGAACAGCACGCCGAGCGCGCGGCAGTCGCGCAGGGTCTGGAAAAAGACCTGCGGATTGCGGGTGCCCAGCGCGCCCTCGGTCTCTTTCCATACCCGCTCCGGGGTCAGATGCGCCAGCTCGCCGGCATCGGCCATCGCGCGCATCAGCGCCATGGTGTCGTCCGCAATGCGGAACCCGAGATGGGCGTAGCGGGCGGCAAAGCGCGCGACGCGCAGAACGCGCAGCGGATCTTCGCTAAAGGCCGGTGAAACGTGGCGCAGCAGGCGCTGGCGCAGATCGGACTGGCCGCCGTAGGGGTCGATAATCTGGCCGTCCGAGTCCTGGGCGAGGGCGTTAACCGTCAGGTCGCGGCGGAGCAAATCCTGTTCGAGGGTGACGTCGGGCGCGGCGTAGCAGGTGAAGCCGGTGTAGCCGGCGCCTGACTTACGCTCGGTTCGCGCCAGGGCGTACTCTTCCCGGCTTTGCGGGTGCAGGAACACGGGAAAATCGCGGCCTACCTGCTGGTAGCCCGCGTCAAGCAGCTCTGAGGGCGCGGCGCCCACCACCACCCAATCTCTGTCTTTGACCGGTAGTCCGAGTAATGCATCCCGGACGGCACCGCCGACCAAATAAATCTTCACGCCTGCTTCTCCCGTATCCACTTTGCGCTGGATGATACGTAAGTCTGGCAGAGAAGACGAATTAGTTCATCCACCGGTCTTTACGCTTGCGGCTCGGGATCAGGTGCGGCAGCACCAGACCAAGCAGCAGGCCGACGCCCAGCACGCCGCCGCCGTACATAAACCACTGCATGATGATGGTGCGCTGCTTATCATCAAGCTGCAGATTGGCGGCATTGACCTTTTTCTGCGCGACAACCAGCTCATTTTTCAACTTCTGGTTCTCATCTTTCAGGGCGTTAATGGCGTTATCGCTCCCGGCGACCTTTTTCTGCATGTCCGCCGTGCGCTGGTTCCAGGTGGTGTCGATGTTATTTAGCTTGTCGGTCAGGGTCTTAACCTGATTTTCGAGATCCGGTACGCGGGTGCGCAGGCTGGGCTCGTTGCTCAGCTCTTTCAGCGGGATCCAGGCGGTGCGGCCGTTGCCGTCGCGGATCTGGGCATAATTGGTGCTGTCGTTGGTTTGCAGCAGAGAGACCTGCTCCCCGGCATTAATGGTTCCCTGGAGGCGATAATTATCGCCAGGACCGGTGCGGACCCAGGTGTTCAGTTCATCAGAAACATAGCGTTTTTCTTCTGCATGAACCGCCGTAGCGGCGCTAAGCGCCAGCAAAGTTATCGTAATCAGGCGTAATTTAGGCATCAGGTCATCGTTTGGTCATAAAAAGTTGAACGATAGTAGTGGCATCACCATAGCGACGCAAAGTTTTCCGCCACAATCGGAAACATCCAGGAGGTGGCCCGGCAAATTGCGCATTGCATGGCGATTCGCCGCAAAATATTATCTACTGACAAGAAATATCGGCGTTAGTTCGCCGTATTTTCCCTGCAGAGCACAGAAGCGGAAGAATTCAGTTATGGCGCAAGAAATCGAATTAAAATTTATCGTCTCCGACAGCGGTGTGGAAACACTGCGTCAGCACCTTAATACGCTCAATGCGCAGCATACGCCCGCAGGAAAGCTGCTCAATATTTACTATGAAACGGCGGATAACTGGCTGCGCCGTCACGATATGGGTCTGCGTATTCGCGGCGATCGCGGTCGCTACGAAATGACCCTGAAAATTGCCGGACGAGTGGTGGGTGGGCTGCATCAGCGCCCGGAGTACAACATCCCGCTGGAGAAACCGGAGCTGGCCCTGAGCCTGCTGCCGGCGGAAGTCTGGCCGCAGGGCGAACTGCCTGCCGAGCTGGAGAACAGCGTACAGCCGCTCTTCAGCACTGATTTTGAACGTGAAAAATGGGTCGTCAGCGAAGGCGATAGCCAGATTGAGATCGCCCTCGATCGCGGCGAGGTAAAGGCCGGTGAGCATCAGGAAGCGATTTGTGAACTGGAGCTGGAGCTTTTGTCCGGCAATACCGCCGATGTCCTGACCCTCGCCCGTCGTCTGCTGGATACCGGCGCGCTGCGTCAGGGAAGCCTGAGCAAGGCGGCGCGAGGCTACCATCTGGCCCAGGGCAACGGCGAACGGTCGCCGATCGCGCTGGATATCCTGCCGACAGTCGCGAAGGCCAGCGTCGAGCAGGGAATGGAGGCGGCGCTGGAAAATGCCCTGGCCCACTGGCTCTATCATGATGAAGTCTTGAGCCGCGGCAACCCGGCGGCAAAAGGCGAAATTCTGCGCGCGATTGCCCGCCTGCGCCATACGCTGGCGCTGTTTGGCGGTATCGTGCCGCGTAAAGCCAGCGCGGCGCTGCGCGAGCAGCTGAGCGCAGCGGAAGCGGCGCTGTCTGAGGCCGAAAATGCGCAGGCGGCGCTGTTCAGCATCGCCGCAGTCAGCGCCAGGCTGACGCTGACGGAATGGCTGGTAAACCGCGGCTGGCGCGAGTTCCTCAACGAAAATGGGCAGAAGAAAATTGCCGGATCTTTTAAACGCTTTGCCGATATTCAGCTTTCGCGTGCGGCGGCAGAATTAAAGAATGCCTTCCTGCAGTCGCTGGGCGACGAGTATGAAGGTCAGCTTCCGCGGCTGGCGCGCGAGATCGACACTGTTCAGCTGTTAGCCGGCGCTTACGCCGACGCCGCATCGCCGTGGCTGGAAAACTGGAAAGAGCTTCGCCGGGCCGTTGAGCACCGGGACAGCAGCGTCATTGAATATTTCCGTCGCCAGGCGCTGGCCGCGGAACCGTTCTGGCTGCATAGTGGAAAACGATAATTTCAGGCCAGGGAGACCCCTATAATGCCGCTTTCTTCGCAGTTACAGCAGCACTGGCAGACGGTTGTAGACCGACTACCAGCGGATTTTCCATTATCCACGTTAAGTCCGCAGGCGCAGTCGGTTATGGCGTTCAGCGATTTCGTCGAGCAGAGCCTGATCGCCCAGCCGCAGTGGCTGGCTGAGCTGGAGAGCTCGCCGCCGGAAGCGGATGAGTGGCGTCACTATGCCGACTGGCTGCAGGCGGCGCTGGCGGAGGTGAATGACGAAGCGGCGCTGATGCGCGAGCTGCGCCTGTTCCGCCGCCGGATTATGGTGCGCATCGCCTGGGCGCAGGCGCTGTCGCTGGTCAGCGAAGAGAGTAGTTTGCAGCAGCTTAGCGCGCTGGCGGAGACGCTGATTGTCGCCGCCAGGGACTGGCTATACGCCGCCTGCTGCCGGGAGTGGGGCACGCCCTGCAGCGCCGAAGGTAAGCCGCAGCCGCTGCTGATCCTCGGGATGGGTAAACTTGGCGGAGGAGAGCTTAACTTTTCCTCCGATATCGACCTGATTTTTGCCTGGCCGGAGCACGGCGCAACCCGCGGCGGGCGTCGCGAGCTGGATAACGCCCAGTTCTTTACCCGCCTCGGCCAGCGTTTAATTAAGGCCCTCGATCAGGCCACCCAGGACGGCTTTGTCTACCGCGTGGATATGCGCCTGCGCCCGTTTGGCGACAGCGGCCCGCTGGTGCTGAGCTTCGCCGCGCTGGAGGATTACTACCAGGAGCAGGGGCGAGACTGGGAGCGCTATGCGATGGTTAAGGCGCGGATCATGGGCGATAACGAAGGCATCTATGCCAGCGAGCTGCGCGCCATGCTGCGGCCGTTCGTATTCCGCCGCTATATTGACTTCAGCGTGATCCAGTCGCTGCGTAATATGAAAGGGATGATTGCCCGCGAGGTTCGCCGCCGCGGGCTGAAGGACAATATCAAGCTCGGCGCCGGCGGGATCCGCGAAATTGAATTTATCGTCCAGGTCTTTCAGCTGATCCGCGGCGGCCGCGAGCCCGCGCTGCAGCTGCGGGCGCTGCTGCCAACCCTGGCGGCTATTGAGGAGCTGCATCTGCTGCCGGAAGGCGATGCTTCCCGGCTGCGCGAGGCCTACCTGTTTTTACGTCGTCTCGAAAACCTGCTGCAAAGCATCAACGATGAGCAGACGCAAACCCTGCCGCAGGATGAGCTCAACCGCGCTCGCCTGGCGTGGGGAATGCACGTTGCCGACTGGGCGACGCTCAGCGCGCAGCTGGAAGAGAAAATGGCCAGCGTCAGGCGGGTATTCAACGATCTGATTGGCGATGACGAAGCGCAGTCGCCTGATGAACAGCTTGCCGAGTACTGGCGCGAGCTGTGGCAGGACGCGCTGGAGGAGGATGACACCAGCCCGGCGCTGGCGCACCTCGATGATACCGACCGGCGCAGCGTGCTGGCGCTGATCGCCGATTTCCGCAAAGAGCTCGACAGGCGCACCATTGGCCCGCGCGGACGGCAGGTGCTGGATCAGCTGATGCCGCATCTGCTCAGCGAAGTGTGCTCGCGAGCGGACGCGCCGGTGCCGCTGGCGCGCATTACGCCGCTGCTGACCGGTATCGTGACCCGCACGACCTATCTTGAGCTGCTCAGCGAGTACCCCGGTGCGCTCAAGCACCTGATCTCCCTGTGCGCCGCCTCGCCGATGGTCGCCAGCCAGCTGGCGCGCCACCCGCTGCTGCTGGACGAGCTGCTGGACCCGAATACGCTCTATCAGCCGACGGCGACCGACGCCTATCGCGATGAGCTGCGCCAGTATTTACTGCGCGTACCGGAAGAGGACGAAGAGCAGCAGCTGGAGGCACTGCGTCAATTTAAGCAGGCGCAGCTGCTGCACATTGCCGCTGCGGATATCGCCGGTACGCTGCCGGTGATGAGAGTGAGCGATCACTTAACCTGGCTGGCCGAGGCGATGATCGATGCGGTTGTCCAGCAGGCGTGGATGCAGATGGTGGCGCGCTATGGCCAGCCGACGCACCTGCGCGACCGTCAGGGGCGCGGCTTTGCCGTCGTCGGCTACGGCAAGCTGGGCGGCTGGGAGCTGGGCTACAGCTCCGATTTGGATCTGGTATTCCTCCACGACTGCCCGCCGGAGGCCATGACCGACGGCGAACGCGAGATTGACGGCCGCCAGTTCTATCTGCGGCTGGCGCAGCGCATTATGCATCTCTTCAGCACCCGCACCTCTTCAGGGATCCTCTATGAAGTGGATGCCCGCCTGCGTCCGTCAGGCGCCGCGGGCATGCTGGTCACCACCACCGATTCCTTCGCCGACTATCAGCAAAATGAAGCCTGGACCTGGGAACATCAGGCGCTGGTCCGCGCGCGGGTGGTTTACGGCGATCCCGAGCTGCAGATCCGCTTTGATGAGATTCGTCGCGCTATCCTCACCCGCCAGCGCGAGGGGGCGACGCTGCAGACCGAGGTACGGGAAATGCGTGAAAAAATGCGCGCCCATCTTGGCAATAAGCAGCGCGATCGCTTTGATATCAAAGCTGATGCCGGCGGGATCACCGATATTGAATTTATCACCCAGTATCTGGTCTTACGCTATGCCCACGACAAGCCGAAGCTGACGCGCTGGTCCGATAATGTGCGCATTCTGGAGCTACTGGCGCAGAACGACATTATGGATGAAGAAGAGGCTCGGGCGTTGACCCATGCCTACACCACGCTGCGCGATGCGCTGCACCATCTGGCGCTGCAGGAGCAGCCGGGCAACGTCGCGCCGGAGGCTTTTGCTCATGAACGTGAGCAGGTTAGCGCCAGCTGGCAGAAGTGGTTGATAGCTTAACTAAAAAACCGGGTGTGCTATTATCGCGCGCAAAGTTTGCATCTCGCAGGAGTGAGTAATGAAAGTAACGCTGCCGGAGTTTGAACGAGCAGGAGTGTTGGTGGTTGGCGATGTGATGCTGGACCGCTACTGGTATGGTCCCACCAGCCGTATTTCCCCTGAAGCCCCGGTGCCGGTGGTGAAAGTGGAAAATATCGAAGAGCGTCCCGGCGGCGCGGCAAACGTCGCGATGAATATCGCGTCGCTCGGTGCGACCTCGCGGCTGGTGGGCCTGACCGGGATTGACGATGCCGCCCGCGCGCTGAGTAAAGCGCTGGCCGACGTCAACGTGAAGTGCGACTTCGTTTCGGTGCCGACCCACCCGACCATCACCAAGCTGCGCGTGCTGTCGCGCAACCAGCAGCTGATCCGCCTCGATTTTGAAGAGGGCTTCTCCGGCGTCGATCCGCAGCCCATGCACGAACGTATTCAGCAGGCGCTGGGTTCTATCGGGGCGCTGGTCCTCTCTGACTATGCAAAAGGCGCTCTGGCCAGCGTGCAGACGATGATTAAGCTGGCGCGGGATGCGGGCGTCCCGGTGCTGATCGATCCGAAAGGCACCGAATTCGAGCGCTATCGCGGCGCCACCCTGCTGACCCCGAACCTCTCTGAGTTTGAAGCGGTGGCGGGGAAATGTAAGGACGAAGCGGAAATCGTTGAGCGCGGCCTGAAGATTATTGCTGATTTTGAACTCTCCGCGCTGCTGGTGACCCGCTCCGAGCAGGGCATGACGCTGCTGCAGCCGGGCAAACCGCCGCTGCATATGCCAACCCAGGCGCAGGAAGTGTATGACGTCACCGGCGCCGGCGATACGGTGATTGGCGTACTGGCGGCGACCCTCGCCTCAGGCAATACGCTGGAAGAGGCGTGCTATTTCGCCAACGCGGCGGCCGGCGTGGTCGTCGGCAAGCTGGGCACCTCAACCGTTTCACCGATCGAGCTGGAAAACGCGGTACGCGGGCGCGCTGAGACCGGTTTTGGCGTGATGAATGAAGAAGAGCTCAGGCAGGCGGTGGCCGCGGCGCGCAAGCGCGGCGAGAAAGTGGTGATGACCAACGGCGTGTTTGACATCCTGCACGCGGGCCACGTTTCGTATCTGGCAAACGCGCGCAAGCTGGGCGATCGCCTGATTGTGGCGGTCAACAGCGATGCGTCGACAAAACGTCTGAAAGGGGAGTCCCGTCCGGTGAACCCGCTGGAGCAGCGGATGATCGTCCTGGGCGCGCTGGAGGCCGTTGACTGGGTGGTCTCTTTCGAAGAGGACACGCCGCAGCGCCTGATCGCCGGGATCCTGCCGGATCTGCTGGTGAAAGGCGGTGACTATAAGCCAGAGCAGATTGCCGGGAGCGAAGAGGTCTGGGCAAACGGCGGCGAGGTGCTGGTGCTGAATTTTGAAGATGGCTGTTCGACCACCAACATTATCAAAAAGATCCAGAAAGATAGCGGGAAGTAATATTTCCCCGCCGAGCGGCGGCTCGACCATCGTCCCGGTAAGCATCGTGCGGCCGGGAGGGTAGTGAGAAAGCCGTACTTAAAGAGGCCTGCGATCGTCCGATCGCGGGCCTTTTTTATTTAATTGATGGCGTAAATGATTCAGCGCAATAATTGTTCTTGTTTTGCGCATTTTTCGCGCAAAAAAAGTTAACGTAAGGATAAATACTGAAGTCAGTAAAGCATATGACCACTCAGAACACCCACGGCTGAAGGAGTATGCGGATGAACCATAACGAACTGTATTCAATGAAGAATTTTGACTTTCTGGCGCTGAGCTTTGCCAGGATGCACGCGCAGGGCCACGTTGTCGATCTCGAGGCCATTGTCGGCAATATGGATGAGGATCATCGTGAATGGTTTTGCCAGCGGTATGCGCTCTACTGTCGTCAGGTTAGCCAGCCAGAGACGCCGGCGACAGAGCTGGAACACTGATACAACAACGGGCCTGATGGCCCGTTTTTTTACTGCTTCTCTTCGACGCTCGGCGCGGCCGTTCGGCTTTCCAGATCGCTGATGCGCTGTTCGAGTAACGCCAGCTTTTCGCGCGTGCGCAGCAGCACCTGAGTCTGCACGTCAAACTCTTCACGGCTGACCAGATCGAGGCGGGTCAGCTGCGACTGGAGCACCTGACGGATTTTTTTCTCCACGTCTTCCCCAAGGTCACGAAGGCCTTTCGGCATCGATTCATGGACCTGGCGGGCGATTTGTTCAATTTTTTTCGGGTCAATCATGGTGGTTTCCTGCTCTGGTCGATTTACCGTCCATTGTAGTGCGATCGGCGCCGCCTATAAACCAGAAATGTTTGAAGCTTATGCATTGCCGAGGATAATCAATAGCGTTATAGTTATCTCGCTTATTCTCAGGGCGGGGCGAAATTCCCCACCGGCGGTAAATCAACCATAGCGTTGAAAGCCCGCGAGCGCTTTTTGCGAAAGCAAAAAGGTCAGCAGATCCGGTGTAATTCCGGGGCCGACGGTTAGAGTCCGGATGGGAGAGAGTAACGGCTCAGTCGGATTGCGATCCGCTTGCGTTGACTTTTTTGCCGCTTAACCGGCACTCCTAAGACTGCCCTGATTCTGGTAACCATAATTTTAATGAGGTTTTTTTACCATGAATCAGACGCTCCTTTCCTCTTTTGGTACCGCTTTTGAACGTGTAGAACACGCGCTAAATGCACTGCGCGAAGGCCGCGGTGTGATGGTACTTGACGATGAAGACCGTGAAAATGAAGGCGATATGATTTTCGCCGCCGAAACCATGACCGTTGAGCAGATGGCGCTGACCATTCGCCACGGCAGCGGTATTGTTTGCCTGTGCCTGACCGATGAACGCCGCAAGCAGCTCGACCTGCCGATGATGGTGGAAAATAACACCAGCGCCTACGGTACCGGCTTCACCGTGACCATCGAAGCCGCAGAAGGCGTCACGACCGGCGTATCAGCTGCCGACCGCGTCACCACCGTGCGCGCCGCGATTGCCGATGGCGCAAAACCTTCTGACCTGAATCGTCCAGGCCACGTATTCCCGCTGCGCGCGCAGGCGGGCGGCGTGTTGACCCGCGGCGGCCACACCGAAGCCACTATCGATCTGGTAACTCTCGCAGGCTTCAAGCCGGCGGGGGTTCTGTGTGAGCTGACTAACGACGATGGCTCGATGGCCCGCGCGCCGCAGTGCATCGAATTTGCTCAGCAGCACAATATGGCCGTGGTCACCATTGAAGATCTGGTGGCCTATCGCCGCGAGCACGAGCGTAAAGCCAGCTAATCCGGCTTCGCTGTACTCTAAAGCCCACTTAACCGTGGGCTTTGTTGTTTTTGGCGCTAGCCAATGCCCATCGCCTGCAGGGCCACGAGGCTAAATCCCATCACCGACATACCGCACAGCACGCCATAGCTTGGGTTGCTTTGCGGATCGATCTCTTTTGCCAGCGGCATGAGCTCATCAACCGACAGCGCCACCATAATCCCGGCGACGGCGGCCATAATGGCGCCCATCACCACCGGCGACACCAGACTGCCGAGGATCAGCCAGGCCAGCAGGCCGCCGAGGATCTCGGCCATTCCGGAGAGTCCAGCCCAGAAAACCGCCTTGCGGCGCGAGCCCGTTGCAGCATACACCGGGCCGGCAACCGCCAGCCCTTCCGGAATGTTATGCAGTGCGACCGCCAGCGCGACGCCCATACCCAGCTCCAGGTTATTGCTGGCCGTCACAAAGGTGGCGATGCCCTCCGGGAAGTTGTGCAGGCTAATACCGAGGGTTAGCAGAATGGCGGCGCGGCGCAGATTGCGCGGGCGCGGGACGCCGGGCGACATCAGATCCTGCGGATGAGCGTGCGGCAGCATACGGTCCAGCGCAAAGTAGCCCAGCAGGCCGATAACAAACATGCCGTAACCGAGCAGCGCCGACATCCCCTCGGCGTTCAGCGCGGCGGGCAGCATCTCCATCAGCGAAATAAGCAGCATGATCCCGGCGGCGAAACCGAGAGAAAAACCCAGCAGACGGTTGGACGGTTTTTGGCCCAGTACGCCGAAAATCGCGCCGATAAAGGTCGCGCTACCGGCCAGCAGGGTCAATATGAGGGGGGATGACATCACTCAGCTCCTTTGATAATGATTATCATTTATAATATCCATCTTACCCGATGGCAGCGAGAGGGAAATGACGTCTTTACCGCGGCTTACATTCAAATTTTCTGATGATGATCATCATGCTTATCTGAGTTTATCCTGATGCAAAAACGCGTAATGTGAAGGCATCAAATCTCCTCTACTCAAGGATATCATCATGTCCCTTACCCGAATGCCAGCGTTGTTTTTAGGCCACGGCAGCCCGATGAACGTGCTGGAAGATAACATCTATACTCGCGCCTGGCGGCATCTGGGCGAAACGCTACCGCGTCCGCGGGCGATTGTGGTGGTCTCCGCACACTGGTTTACGCGCGGTACCGGCGTCACGGCGATGGAAGCTCCGAAAACGATCCACGATTTTGGCGGCTTCCCGCAGGCGCTGTACGATACGCACTATCCGGCTCCGGGCTCTCCTGAGCTGGCGCAGCGCCTGGTTGAGCTGCTGGCACCCGTGCCGGTGACGCTGGATAAAGAAGCCTGGGGCTTCGACCACGGCTCGTGGGGTGTGCTCATCAAAATGTATCCGGATGCCGATATTCCGATGGTGCAGCTGAGCATCGACAGCAGCAAGCCGGCGGCCTGGCATCTGGAGATGGGGCGCCGGCTGGCGGCGCTGCGCGATGAGGGCATTATGCTGATTGCGAGCGGTAACGTGGTGCATAACCTGCGCACGGCGCGCTGGCATGGCGAAAGCACGCCGTATCCCTGGGCGGAATCGTTCAACGAGTATGTGAAAACGAACCTGACCTGGAAAGGGCCGACGGAGCAGCATCCTCTGGTGAACTATCTGACGCACGAGGGCGGATCGCTCTCAAACCCGACGGCGGAACACTTCCTGCCGCTGCTGTACGTGCTGGGTGCCTGGGACGGTGAAGAGCCGATTTCCGTGCCGGTAGAAGGAATGGAAATGGGGTCGTTAAGCATGCTGTCAGTGCTGGTCGGCGCGTAGCGGGGAAATGGAGATGCCCCGGCAGGCGTAATGCCGCCGGGGCAGGAGACTACTCGACAAAAATGTGCGGATAGAAGCGTGAAAGATCCTGGGTGATCAGCGCCCGATCTTCGCGAACGCCGATCCCGGCTGGCTTATCGTTGATCAGCCAGCTGCCGATCAGCGTATAGCTATCGCCAAACTTCGGCAGCGGATAGAACTCCTGGACGATGGTACCTTCTTCACCGTACGGGCCTTCAACCGCTTCCACCACCTTGCCGTTTTCAACGATCGACACGTTTGCGCCTTCGCGGGAGAAAATCGGCTTGATGACGTACTTCTCCATTTCGGGATGCGCGTCTTCGCTGAACCAGGATGCCAGCAGGTTAGGGTGGTTCGGGAACATCTTCCACAGCAGCGGCAGCAGCGCTTTGTTGGAGATAATGCTCTTCCATGCCGGCTCAAGCCAGCGTACGCCGGCGTCTTCCAGCTTGGTAGAGAAAACCTCGCGCAGCATATACTCCCACGGATAAAGCTTGAACAGATTGCCGATGACCTGATCCTGAACGTCGGTAAACTGCCCCTTTTCGCCGAGGCCGATATCTTCGATATAGAGGAATTCGGTGGCGACACCGGCTTCGGCCGCGCAGTCCTGCAGATACTGTACGGTACCGCGATCCTCTTCGGTATCGCGGCAGCACGCCATATGCAGCAGCTGGAAGCCAAACTGTTCCCGGAGCTCGGTAAAGCGCTCAATCAGCTTTTCCTGCAGGCTGTTGAACTGGTCGCTGCCTGCCGGCAGCTGGCCAGCGTTGAGCTGATCTTCCAGCCAAATCCACTGAAAGAACGCCGCCTCATACAGCGAGGTTGGCGTATCGGCGTTGTTCTCCAGCAGCTTGGGCTCGCCAACGCCGTCCCACGCCAGGTCGAGGCGCGAATAGAGCGACGGCTGGTTGGTTTTCCACGACTGGCGCACGAAGCCCCAGGTGTGTTTGGGGATGCGGAATTTGGCCATCAGCTCATCGCTGCCGATCACGGTTTCTACCGCCTGCAGGCACATCTGATGCAGTTCGGCGGTAACGTCTTCCAGTTTCTCAACCTGCGCCAGGGTCAGCTTGTAATAGGCCTCTTCGCTCCAGTACGGCTCGCCGTACATGGTATGAAAGCTAAAGCCATATTCATTCGCCTTTTCGCGCCAGTCCGGGCGCTCCGTGATGCTGATTCTTTCCATGAGTGTTAGCCGCCCATTGAGCGTTTGGATGAGGTGGTCCCTGCGGCGCTACGCTGCATGGCGGACTGTTTCGCCACCGACTCGCCGAAGCCGCCGCGGGTCACGGTGCTGGTGGTCGCAGGTTTCGGCGCCATGGCCGTCTTAGGTACGTTCATAGAACGACCCGGCTGCGCGGCGCCGTAGCTCTTGCCGCCGGCATCGGTGTACTGACCATAGGCCGGGCTGGCCGGGTTTTTCGAGCTGAACAGCGGCTGCTGCGCGCCCATGCCGCCGCCCATCATGCGGCCCATCATGTAGCCGGCCATCAGCGGCATCCAGAAGCTGCCGCTGCTTTGTGCCTGAGCCTGGTTTTCCGGCGCGACGCCTGCCTGAGCCGGCGTTTGCTGGCACTGGCCTTCACCGAACTCCGCCACGCAATCTTCACGGGTGGCGTATTTTGGCGCGGTACGTTCAGCTTCTTTGGTCGCGTTATTAAAGGCGGTGGTGCATTCTGCGCCTTTGCCAGGGTTGGCCGCAGAGCAGTCGTCGGCATTTTGATACAGAGAAACCGTCTCGTCGCTTTTTTCGCAGCCGGCGAGCATAAAGACGGCCGTCACGGCGAGCGCGACCGGCGTCAGATGGCGAGCGCTCCAGCTTTTGCGGAACGAGGCATGATTAATATTTTTTGTCCGTTTCATGTTTGTCTTCCTGGACCCAGTGGTATGGCGGTTTGTTAACGCTCAGGATAGAGGATGAGTGGTGGAAAATGAAGCGACCAGGGGCGGAAAGGAGCGGAAAGGAGGAGATCTTTACGTTGCCTTACGTTTAACGCCCCGCTTAGCGGAATCTGCTAAGCGGGGCGCGGTGACGCAACGAAGGTTATTGGCGGAAAGGATTCGCGCCGCTGGTTTTCGTGGTATGAACGGCTGCCGGTTTAGCCGCTGGCGCCGCGCTGCTGGCGTAGCCGTCGGCGCTGGCGTCCTGCTGCGGGGTTTCCGGCGCAACGCTATCCGGTGAGGTCGCGACAGCTTTGCCCAGCGTATTGTTCAACGCAACCAGATCCTGCTCGTTCAGCGTACCGAGCGCGGACTTGATGTTCAGCTGGTTAATCAGGTAGTTATAACGTGCGCTTGAGAGCTGCTGCTTGGCGTTATACAGCGTAGTTGTCGCATCCAGCACGTCAACGATGGTACGCGTACCAACGGAATAGCCGGCTTCCATCGCGTCAAGGGAGCTCTGGGCAGAGACCACGGCCTGTTTGTAGGCGTTGATGCTGCTGATTGAGGCGTTGATGTTATTAAAGGAAGAGCGAACGGTCTGCACCACGGTACGGTGCGAGCTTTCCAGCTGCTCGCTGGCACCGACGAAGTTGTACTGCGCCTGTTTCACCTGCGAGTTAACCATCCCGCCCTGATACAGCGGCAGTGAGAAGCTCAGGCCGATTTTGTTCTGCCCGGCATCGTTGTCTGGCGTCGAATTATTGGAACCGCTATATCTGGAGTTGGATACGCCGGTAGAGGCATTTAAATCCAGCGTCGGCAGATGGCCATCCTGCGCCTGGCGAATCTGTTCGCGCGCCAGGTCCTGGTTCAGGCGAGCCTGCAGCAGCGACAGGTTGCGGTTTTCCGCTTCCTTCAGCAGCGCGTTCACCGTTTCCGGCTTGTTGGTTTTGAAGCCGTCAACGTTCAGCGACGACAGCTGCGGATAGTAGTTGCCGGTCACCTGACGCAGCGCTTCTACCGCATTGTCGAGGTTGTTACGCGCGGTGACTTCGTTGGCCAGCACGGAGTCGTACTGGGAACGGGCGTTCTGCACGTCGGTAATGGCAACCAGGCCGACGTTAAAACGCTGGGTGGTCTGATCCAACTGACGATAGATCGCCTGTTTCTGCGCTTCGGTATAGGAGAGCGTATCGATGGCGCTCAGCACGTTAAAGTAGGCCGTGGCGGTGTTCAGAATCAGCGTCTGCTGATCGGTCTGATAGGTGACGTCCTGAATACCGGCCGCTTTTTCCTGCAGCGTCAGGGCGCGCCATTTTGACATATCGAACAGCGTTTGCGTAAGCTGCAGCGAGCCGCTGGTGACGTTGGAGTCCTGGCCATTGGTGTCGCGATAGCCGTTGGTATAAGTATAATCTGCACCCAGACCGAGCTGAGGCAGTAACGGGCTACGTGCTTCGTTGATCTTTTCGAATGCAGCATCACGATCGGCTGCTGATTTACGCAGGTCAGGGTTGCTGATGCGCGCCTGCTGATAAACCTGCATCAGGTTTTCTGCCTGGCTTATGGCGCTGAAGCCAGTCAGGCCCAGGCCGATAAGGATGGGGAAAAATTTCTTCATTTGCATTCCTTGTTGTGAAGCATAAAGCGCTGCCCAAAAGCTAAATATATCTGCTGATTGTATAGAGTCTGCCGCCGTAAAAAGTTGGCGTTACGTGCCATCCGGCGGTAATTTGCACCAATCTAACATACGGACTGTAAAACGGTAGCCAAACGGCTTATAAATCCCTACTTTCGAATTCGCAGGACACCGACAATGAGCAAGCCCAACAAGCAGGGAATTACCTTCGCTAAAAACGATGTAGAAATTATTGCACGCGAAACGCTTTATCGTGGTTTTTTTTCGCTGGATTTATACCGCTTTCGCCACCGCCTGTTCAACGGCGGGATGAGCGGCGAAGTGACGCGCGAAATTTTTGAGCGCGGGCATGCCGCCGTCTTGCTACCCTTTGACCCGATACGTGATGAAGTTGTGCTGGTCGAGCAGATTCGCATTGCCGCCTATGACACCAGCGAGAGCCCGTGGCTGCTCGAAATGGTGGCCGGCATGATTGAAGAGGGCGAAACGCCTGAGGAGGTCGCCCGGCGTGAAGCGGTGGAAGAGGCGGGCCTTGACGTTGGACGGATAAAGCCGATGCTGAGCTATCTGGCCAGCCCCGGCGGCACCAGCGAGAGGCTGTCGATTCTGGTGGGGGAAGTCGATGCGACGACGGCAAAAGGCATCCACGGCCTGGCGGATGAAAATGAGGATATTCGGGTTCATGTGGTCAGCAGGGAGCAGGCCTATCAGTGGGTAGAAGAAGGGAAGATCGACAACGCAGCTTCTGTCATCGCGCTGCAATGGCTGCAGCTGCACTATCACAATTTACGTAATGAGTGGTCAAAATGAAGCGTTATACGCCTGACTTCCCTGAAATGATGCGCCTGTGTGAAACCAATTTTGCCCAGTTGCGCCGCCTGCTGCCTCGAACCGACGCAGTGGGCGATATGGCGGGCTACCAGGTGGGCAGTGCGCAGTACCGGCTAACGATCGTTGAGTCGACCCGCTACACTACACTGGTGTCGATTGAGCAAACGGCGCCGGCGGTGAGCTACTGGAGTTTACCGTCCATGACGGTACGACTGTATCATGACGCGATGGTGGCCGAAGTGTGTTCGAGTCAGCAGATTTTTCGCTTCAAAGCGCGGTATGATTATCCTAATAAAAAGTTGCATCAACGCGACGAAAAGCATCAAATTAACCAGTTCTTAGCCGACTGGCTGAGATACTGTTTAGCACATGGAGCGATGGCGATTCCGGTTTGTTAGCGTCGTGAAACCTAAGGACACCATTTGGAAAGCCTGTTAAACCTTCCTTTGGCTGGTGAGGCCAGAGTCAGGATATTACAAATTACTGATACTCACCTGTTTGCTGAAAAACATGAAACGCTGTTAGGCATCAATACCTGGGAAAGCTATCAGGCCGTGCTGGATGCCATCCACGCCTCACAGCGCCAGTGCGATCTGATTGTCGCGACAGGCGATCTGGCACAGGACCACTCGGCCGCGGCCTATCAGCACTTCGCTGAGGGTATCGCGAGTTTTGCTGCGCCCTGCGTCTGGCTGCCGGGCAATCATGACTTTCAGCCGGCAATGTACAGCACGCTGCAGGAATCAGGCATTTCCTCCGCCAAGCGCGTTCTGCTCGGCGAACGCTGGCAAGTACTGCTGCTGGACAGCCAGGTATTCGGCGTTCCCCACGGTGAATTAAGCGATTTTCAGCTGGAGTGGCTTGAGCACAAGCTCGCGGCAGAGCCGGAACGCTATACGCTGCTGCTGCTGCATCATCATCCTCTCGCCTCGGGCTGCAGCTGGCTGGATCAGCATAGCCTGCGCAACGCCGCGGCGCTCGATCGCGCTCTGGCCGCCTTTCCTCGCGTCAGGCATCTGCTGTGCGGTCATATTCATCAGGAGCTGGATCTCAACTGGGGCGGGCGACGCATGATGGCCACGCCGTCAACCTGCGTGCAGTTTAAGCCGCACTGCGACAACTTCACGCTGGATACCGTTTCTCCCGGCTGGCGCTGGCTGGATCTGCATCCCGACGGCACCCTGACGACCGAAGTTTGCCGCCTTAGCGGCGTGAAATTTCACCCGGATATCGCTTCAGAAGGATACTGATGGCTACGCTCCTCTATCTGCACGGATTTAACAGCTCGCCGCGCTCGGCTAAAGCGACGGCGCTGAAGGCGTGGCTGGCGCAAAATTATCCTGAAATTAACATGGTGGTGCCGGAGCTGCCGGTTTACCCCGCTGAAGCGGCGGAGCTGCTGGAAGCGATCGTACTCGAGCACGGCGGGGAACCGCTGGGCGTTGTCGGCTCTTCGCTGGGAGGCTACTACGCAACCTGGCTATCGCAGTGTTTTATGCTGCCAACGGTGGTTGTAAACCCGGCCGTACGCCCGTTTGAGCTGCTGAACAATTTCCTCGGCCTCAATGAGAATCCGTACACGGGGCAGCAATATGTGCTAGAGTCTCGCCATATTTACGATCTCAAAGTCATGCAAATCGACCCGCTGGAATCGCCTGATTTACTCTGGCTGTTACAGCAAACGGGCGATGAAGTGCTGGATTATCGCCAGGCCGTTGGCTATTACGCCTCATGTCGGCAGACGGTAGAGGAGGGCGGCAATCATGCATTTGTCGGCTTTGAAGATCATTTCACTCAGATTATCGATTTTCTGGGCCTGCGCTAAGCATTCCTGGACTACCTACGAATACACACCATGACGCAATCTTCATACAACGCTGATGCCATTGAGGTACTCACCGGGCTAGAGCCGGTTCGCCGCCGCCCGGGAATGTACACCGACACGACACGTCCTAACCATCTTGGTCAGGAAGTTATTGATAACAGTGTGGATGAAGCACTGGGCGGCCACGCCAAACGCGTGGAAGTCATTCTTCATGCCGATCAATCGCTGGAAGTTATCGACGACGGGCGAGGAATGCCGGTCGATATCCATCCTGAAGAAGGGGTTCCGGCGGTTGAGCTGATCATGTGTCGGCTGCACGCCGGCGGCAAATTTTCCGGTAAGAACTACCAGTTCTCCGGCGGCCTGCACGGGGTGGGTATTTCGGTGGTCAACGCCCTGTCGAAGCGCGTTGAGGTTAACGTACGCCGCGATGGCCAGGTCTACAGCATTGCGTTTGAGAACGGCGATAAGGTTGAAGAGCTGCACGTCACCGGCACCTGCGGCAAACGTAATACCGGTACCAGCGTCCACTTCTGGCCGGATGAAAGCTTCTTCGATAGCCCGCGCTTCTCCGTATCGCGCCTGACCCATTTGCTCAAAGCCAAAGCCGTACTGTGCCCCGGCGTGGAGATCGTCTTCCGTGACCTGGTGAACAACAGCGAGCAGCGCTGGTGCTATGAAGATGGCCTGACGGACTATCTGCGCGAAGCGGTGAACGGCCTGCCGCTGCTGCCGGAACAGCCGTTCGTCGGCAACTTCTCCGGTGAAACCGAAGCGGTCGACTGGGCGCTGCTGTGGCTGCCGGAAGGCGGCGAGCTGTTAACCGAAAGCTACGTCAACCTGATCCCGACCATGCAGGGCGGGACGCACGTTAACGGCCTGCGCCAGGGCCTGCTGGAGGCGATGCGCGAGTTCTGCGAATATCGCAATATTCTGCCGCGCGGCGTCAAGCTCTCGGCGGAGGATATCTGGGATCGCTGCGCCTACGTGCTGTCGGTAAAAATGCAGGATCCGCAGTTCGCCGGCCAGACCAAAGAGCGCCTCTCCTCGCGCCAGTGCGCAGCCTTTGTTTCCGGCGTGGTAAAAGACGCCTTCAGCCTGTGGCTGAACCAGAACGTCCAGGCCGCGGAGCTGCTGGCCGAAATGGCGATTTCCAGCGCCCAGCGCCGGATGCGCGCGGCCAAGAAGGTGGTGCGTAAGAAGCTGACCAGCGGCCCTGCGCTGCCGGGCAAGCTGGCGGACTGTACCGCTCAGGACCTCAACCGTACCGAGCTGTTCCTCGTGGAAGGGGACTCTGCGGGCGGGTCTGCCAAGCAGGCGCGCGACCGCGAGTATCAGGCGATCATGCCGCTGAAGGGCAAGATCCTCAATACCTGGGAAGTCTCTTCGGATGAAGTGCTGGCCTCGCAGGAGGTGCACGATATTTCGGTGGCGATCGGTATCGATCCGGATAGCGATGATTTGAGCCAGCTGCGCTACGGCAAGATCTGTATCCTCGCGGATGCGGACTCCGACGGCCTGCACATCGCCACGCTGCTCTGCGCGCTGTTCGTTAAGCACTTCCGCACGCTGGTCAAGCACGGACACGTCCACGTGGCGCTGCCGCCGCTGTACCGTATCGACCTCGGCAAAGAGGTTTACTACGCGCTGACGGAAGAAGAGAAAGCCGGGGTACTTGAGCAGCTCAAGCGCAAGAAGGGTAAGCCGAACGTTCAGCGCTTTAAAGGGCTGGGCGAAATGAACCCGATGCAGCTGCGTGAAACCACGCTTGATCCCAATACCCGCCGTCTGGTTCAGCTGATTATCAGCGATGAGGACGAGCAGCAGACCAACGCGATGATGGATATGCTGTTAGCCAAGAAGCGCTCGGAAGATCGTCGCAACTGGCTGCAGGAAAAAGGCGATATGGCGGATATTGAAGCCTGATTCGGCTGGCCGGCCGGCAGCGGTAATCATACAAAAAAGGGAGCCAGCGGCTCCCTTTTTGCTGGCCGTCATAGCGCAGGCCAGCGGTTTTACTTATTGACTTAAACGCCCGGCTGCAGGATGCGAATGCTGACTTCCAGCACGTCGCCCTTCACCGCTTCGCCGTGGGCTTTCATATGCGGGGTTTGCAGGTGCGCTTCGAGATGCGCCACGCTTTCCCACAGCTCCACCATCACGATGGAATCGGGCGAGGTGCTCTGAAAGCTAACGCCTGCGGCGTGGTCGATCATCGGCGTATAGCCGTGGCAGCCCTCTTCCTGTAAAACCAGCGGAATCGTTTTGGCGAACTGATCGAGCACCGCCTGGCGATGGTGCTGGCCCGGGCGGGTGCGAATTTCTGCAATCACTGTCAACATGATGTACTCAACTCCTTCTGTTTATAGATCTTTAGTTAACCAAAAATCTGCGCCAGATGCTTGCGATATTCTGCGATGTAATGCGGAACATCAGGCATTTTAATCACGTCGTTGGCGATAAACGTCGGCAGGGCGGTCATGCCGAGGAACTGGTTGGCTTTGTGGAACGGCAGGTAAACGCCGTCAACGCCGACGCCGTGGAAGAACTGCTCTTCATCGGTAAAGGCGTCCATCGGGGCGTTCCAGGTCAGGGAGAGCATGTAGCGCTTGCCCTGAATTAAACCGCCTGAGCCATATTTTTTGCCGGCATCGGAGCGGGTGCGGCCGTCGCTGGCGTATAGCGAGCCGTGGCCTTCGGTGAAGACATCATCGATATACTTTTTCACGGTCCAGGGCGCGCCCATCCACCAGCCCGGCATTTGCCAGATGATGACGTCGGCCCAGAGGAAATTTTGTACTTCTGCTTTAACGTCGTATTCGCTTTCGGCGCGGACGATTTTAACATCATGCCCGGCGTCGCGCAGATAACCATCCGCGACCTCGGTCAGGGTGTCGTTCAGCTGGCCGTTAGAGTGAGCGAATTTCTTCGCTCCGTTGATAATCAGAATGTTGCTCATTTTTTATCCCTGGCGTTTCAATTTTGTCGATTATTTTACCCCGCAGGGCGAGACGGTAAAATGAGCAAAATGTGCAAAGTCTTTTGCTTTTTTCGCAATAATCCCGCTACCAGCCGACCCGCGCTTCAAAGCCGCCGTCGGCAGCATTACCGAAGGTGACGGTCATGCCGTGCAGGGCGGCAATACGCCGGACGATAGACAGCCCCAGCCCGCTGCCCGGCTCATCCTGGCCGGGAGGGCGATAAAAGCGCTCGCCGAGACGTGCCAGCGCTTCGGGGCTGATACCTGGGCCGTTATCGCAAACGCGAAATCCGCGGGCGTCGAGGATGATATCCACCCGGCTTCCGCGCGGGCTATAGCGCACGGCGTTATCCAGCAGGTTACGCACCAGCAGGCTAAGCAGCAGCGGCTGACCCACGCGCGTCACCCGTGCGGCGTGCGGATGCAGACGCAGCTCGATGCCCGCCTGCTGTGCCGGATGGTACATCTCCATCACCGCCGACTGCAGCAGCTCGTCGATGGCGACGCTATCCACGTCCTCGAGCGCGGCCAGGGAGTCGAGGCGCGACAGCGTCAGGAGCTGATCGACCAGCCGGGTAGCGCGATCGATCCCGACGTGCAGCTGCGCCAGCGCCTTTTCACGCCCCTGAGGGTCGTCCATCGACAGCTGGGCGACCTCGGTTTGCACCCTCAGCGCCGCCAGCGGGCTACGCAGCTCGTGGGCGGCGTCGGAGGTAAAGCGGCGCTCGCGGATCATGGCGTCGTGAGTTCGGGCAAACAGCTGATTCAGCGCATCGACCAGCGGACGGACTTCGCTGGGGATGCTGTCGACGTTAAGCGATTCCGCCGAATCCGGCGCGCGCAGGCGCAGGGTGCGGGCGAGCCGCTTCAGCGGCGCCAGCTCCCGGCTGAGCAGGACGATCAGCAGCAGGAACATCAGCGGCAGCGCCACCAGCCAGGGGGTGAGCTGCGAGGTGACGATATCCAGCGCCATCTCCCGGCGATAGTCCCACTCCTGGCCGACGACAATGCGGTAGCGGCCGTCGGCGGTGGTGAGCTGAAGAAAGCGCCACTCATCATCATCGTTACGCAGGTAGCCGTCGCTGAAGCCTTCTCGTCGGTTATCCCACGGAATATCCTGCCCGTTTTCGCTATCGTGCAGCACCATGTTGCCGTCGGTGGTGAAAATGGCGAATGCCAGCGCGTCGTCGTCAAGGTGGCCATGCCTGACCTTCTTTTTCGCCCGCACCTGCGGGGGAGAGGTATGCAGCTCAGCGAAATTCATCGCGCTCAGACGGCGGGCAAACAGCAGCTGCTGGGTATCAAACAGCTTATCCAGCTTGTGGGCGGTCTGCTGCCAGGCAATAAGCGAGGCTATTCCCCATGCCAGGCTGGTGAGCAGGAAGAAAAGCAGCGTCAGGCGAACGCGCAGGCTTAGCCGACCCAGCCGCTTCATGCGTCCCCCAGGGTGTAGCCAATGCCGTGGACGGTGCGGATAAACTCGCTGCCGAGCTTGCGGCGCAGATGGTGTACGTGGACCTCCACGGCGTTGCTGGAGACATCGTCGTCCCAGCTATAGAGCTTTTCCTCAATGAGCTTGCGCGGCAGCACGCGCCCGGCGTTACGCATCAGCAGTTCGAGCAGGGCGAACTCTTTGGGCTTCAGCGCCAGCGGCTCCCCCGCCAGGGTGGCCGTCAGGCGGCCGGGGTCGAGGGTGACGTTTCCGTGGCGCAGCTCGCTGCTGCTCTGGCCGTGGGCGCGACGGATAAGCGCTTCGAGACGGGCGGCGACTTCGATAAGGGCGAAAGGCTTACACAGATAGTCATCGGCGCCGAGCCGAAGCCCCTCAACCCGCTGGCTGAGCGCATCGCGCGCGGTGAGGATCAGCACCGGCTGGTGGTGACCTTTATCGCGCCATTCGCGCAGGATATCGAGACCGTCGATGCCGGGCAGCGTCAGATCGAGGATGACCGCGTCATAGGGAGCGGCGTAGAGCGCGGCTTTTCCCTCTTCGCCACGCGTAAACCAGTCGATGCTGAAGCCCATTTTGCTCAGCCCGGCCTTGATGCCGTCGCCGATGAGTTTGTCGTCTTCCACCAGTAAAATACGCATTGGCCTGCTCCTGTGGCTCGCGGATGTACGCGCAGTAAAACGCGTTGCGGCGCCCTCTGTACAGCAATAAAATTTCTTTTTTCCGCTTAAGAAGTTGTTAAGTTTTGCCAGGCCTAATGGTGACGATATCAACACAAAGGGAGAACACATCATGAAGAAAATCGCCGCAATTACCGCAATCGTTGCTTTAGTTTCTATGCCGGTGCTGGCCGCCGAGCAGGGTGGTTTTTCCGGCCCTGGCGCCGCGCAAACCAGCCAGACAACCGCGCAAAAAGGCGGCTTTGTGGGCCCGAACGGCAGCGTGACGACGGTGGAGAATGCCAAATCCCTGCGTGACGACACCTGGGTGACCCTGCGCGGTAAAATTGTTGAGCGCATCTCCGACGATCTTTATAAATTCCAGGATGCCTCCGGGACGGTGAATGTCGATATTGACCACAAGCGCTGGAATGGCGTCACCGTGACCCCGAAGGATACGGTGGAAATTCAGGGTGAGGTCGATAAGGACTGGAACTCGGTGGAAATCGACGTGAAGCAGATAAGCAAAGTCGCCCCGTAAAGCCTCTGAGCGGGCCGCCGCCGCCGCTCCGCGTAGCAGAATCCTCAACCGGTCTAACGCCCTGTGACTCAGGGCGTTAGATAGGGTATTATCGCGGGTAGTTTTGCCGTCCGAACGGTCGGTACCCAGATTGAGGATTCACGATTAATGAGCGATATGGCAGAGCGCCTTGCGCTGCATGAATTTACGGAAAACGCCTACCTGAACTATTCCATGTACGTCATCATGGACAGGGCGTTGCCGTTCATTGGCGATGGCCTGAAACCGGTCCAGCGGCGCATCGTTTATGCGATGTCCGAACTGGGTCTGAACGCCACCGCTAAATTCAAAAAATCCGCGCGCACCGTCGGCGACGTGCTGGGTAAATATCACCCGCACGGCGATAGCGCCTGCTATGAGGCGATGGTGCTGATGGCGCAGCCGTTCTCTTACCGCTACCCGCTGGTGGACGGTCAGGGCAACTGGGGCGCCCCGGACGATCCCAAATCCTTCGCCGCGATGCGTTATACCGAATCCCGCCTGTCAAAGTATGCGGAGCTGCTGCTGGGCGAGCTGGGTCAGGGAACCGTTGACTGGGTGCCTAACTTTGACGGTACGATGCAGGAGCCGAAAATGCTGCCTGCGCGTTTGCCGAATATTCTGCTCAACGGCACCACCGGTATCGCCGTGGGGATGGCCACAGATATTCCGCCGCACAACCTGCGCGAAGTGGCCAAAGCGGCCATCACCCTGATTGAAAAGCCGCAGACCTCGCTCGACGAACTGCTGGATATCGTTCACGGGCCGGACTACCCCACCGAAGCTGAAATCATTACCCCGCGCGCCGAGATCCGCAAAATCTATCAGAACGGTCGCGGTTCGGTTCGCATGCGTGCGGTGTGGAAAAAAGAGGACGGCGCGGTGGTGATTAGCGCCCTGCCGCATCAGGTTTCCGGCGCCCGCGTGCTGGAACAAATCGCCGCCCAGATGCGCAATAAAAAGCTGCCGATGGTTGACGATCTGCGCGACGAGTCGGATCACGAAAACCCGACCCGCCTGGTTATCGTCCCGCGCTCCAATCGCGTGGATATGGATCAGGTCATGAACCATCTGTTCGCGACCACCGATCTCGAAAAAAGCTACCGCATCAACCTGAATATGATTGGCCTGGACAACCGTCCGGCGGTCAAAAACCTGCTGGAGATCCTGACGGAGTGGCTCACCTTCCGTCGCGATACCGTCCGTCGCCGCCTGAACTATCGTCTGGAGAAGGTGCTCAAGCGCCTGCACATCCTCGAAGGTTTGCTGGTTGCGTTCCTCAACATCGATGAAGTTATCGAAATCATCCGCCACGAAGATGAGCCCAAGCCAGCGCTGATGTCGCGCTTTGGCATCAGCGAAACGCAGGCGGAAGCAATCCTCGAACTGAAGCTGCGCCATCTCGCCAAGCTGGAAGAGATGAAAATTCGCGGCGAGCAGGGCGAGCTGGAAAAAGAGCGCGATAGTCTGCAGGCTATTCTGGCGTCCGAGCGCAAGATGAATAACCTGCTGAAGAAAGAGCTGCAGGCCGACGCCGACGCGTTTGGCGATGACCGCCGTTCGCCGCTGCGCGAGCGTGAAGAAGCTAAGGCGATGAGCGAGCACGATATGCTGCCGTCCGAACCGGTGACCATCGTGCTGTCGCAAATGGGCTGGGTGCGCAGCGCCAAAGGTCATGACATTGACGCTCAGGGGCTAAGCTATAAAGCCGGCGACAGCTGGAAAGCCTCGTCGAAGGGCAAGAGCAATCAGCCGGTGGTGTTTATTGATACCACCGGGCGCAGCTACGCCATCGATCCGATTACCCTGCCGTCGGCCCGCGGCCAGGGCGAGCCGATTACCGGCAAGCTCACGCTGCCGCCGGGTGCCAGCGTCGAACATATGCTGATGGAAGGCGACGACCAGAAGCTGCTGATGGCCTCCGACGCCGGCTACGGCTTTGTCTGCACCTTCAACGACCTCGTCGCGCGCAACCGCGCCGGTAAGGCGCTGATCTCGCTGCCGGAAAATGCGCGGGTGATGCCGCCGCTGGTCATTGAGGACGAGTCCGACATGCTGCTGGCCATCACCTCTGCCGGGCGCATGCTGATGTTCCCGGTCAGCGATCTGCCGCAGCTGTCGAAAGGCAAAGGCAATAAAATCATCAATATTCCGTCTGCGGATGCCGCTTCCGGGCAGGATGGCCTGGCGCACCTGTTCGTGCTGCCGCCGCAGAGTACGCTGACGATCCACGTCGGCAAACGGAAGATCAAGCTGCGTCCGGAAGAGCTGCAAAAAGTCACCGGCGAGCGCGGTCGCCGCGGTTCGCTGATGCGCGGGCTGCAGAAAATCGATCGCGTGGACGTTGATTCGCCTCATCGCGCCTCGGCGGGCGATAGCGAAGAGTAATACGGGCACCCGCCTCCACAGGGAGGAGGGTGTTAACATTTGCCGCCAAATCGTTGTTTATTCGGCCGTTGCGATTAACAATAGACGCAAAATCATTCAAGATATGCCGGGGTAGTCAGTCGCTCCCGGCGTCTTCAACGGGCGAATAACGAATCTGTATCCTGATTAATACCAGCGGCGGTCCGCAAGGGCCGGACAGGGCAGCCTGCGCGCAAGCAGCCTGCGGTATAACGGGTATTATTCTCGGCGGTTTGGGTTTTAGAGGTAGCTATGCTATTTATTTTTCGACTAATTATCGTTGTTATTTACTGTATCTTTGTCTGCATATTTGGCTGTATTTACTGCTTGTTCAGCCCGCGTAACCCGAAACACGTGGCGACCTTTGGTCATCTTTTTGGTCGACTCTCTCCGGTATTCGGCCTGAAGGTGGAAACGCGCAAGCCCGCCGGTGCGGAAAGCTACGGCAACGCGATATACATCGCTAATCACCAGAACAACTATGATATGGTGACGGCGGCAAACATCGTGCAGCCGCCTACCGTCACCGTGGGTAAAAAGAGCCTGCTGTGGGTGCCGTTCTTTGGCCTGCTGTACTGGCTGACGGGAAACCTGCTGATCGACCGTAATAACCGGACCAAGGCGCACGGAACCATCGCCCAGGTGGTGGATACGTTTAAAAAACGCAAAATATCTTTTTGGATGTTCCCGGAAGGAACGCGCAGCCGCGGCCGCGGCCTGCTGCCGTTTAAAACCGGCGCTTTTCACGCGGCTATCGCCGCTGGCGTGCCGATTATTCCGGTATGCGTTTCTAATACATCGAATAAAATTAAGCTCAATCGCCTGAATAACGGCCTGGTGATTGTTGAAATGCTGCCGCCGGTTGATACCAGCGGGTTTGGTAAAGACGGCGTGCGCGCGCTGGCGAAACACTGCCGCGAGCTGATGGCAGCGAAGATTGAAGAGCTGGATCGCGAAGTGGCTGAACGTGAAGCCGCGGGTAAGCAATAAACAGGAAACGCCGCGGTAACGCGAGCCGGTGCTAGCGGGAAACGAATTCCCTTTCTGATTTGTCAGTATTTCATGGAGTTAATATGTCACTCAGTCGGCGTCAGTTTATTAAGGTTTCAGGCGTAGCGCTGTGCGCGGGCGCCGCGCCGCTGAACGCACATGCCGCCGGCCAACAGCCAGCACTGCCGGTTCCTCCGCTGCTCGAGTCCCGCCGCGGCCAGCCGCTGTTTTTAACCCTGCAGCGCGCGCACTGGTCATTTACGCCGGGCACCCGCGCGTCGGTGTGGGGCGTGAACGGCCGCTATCTTGGGCCGACCATTCGCGTCTGGAACGGCGATGACGTTAAGCTGATTTACAGCAACCGGCTGACTGAAAACGTCGCCATGACCATCCGCGGCCTGCAGGTTCCCGGCCCGCTGATCGGCGGCGCGGCGCGCATGATGTCGCCGAACGCCGACTGGGCGCCGGTGCTGCCTATCCGCCAGAGCGCCTCCACCCTGTGGTACCAGGCGAATACGCCAAACCATATGGCCCAGCAGGTCTACAACGGCCTGGCGGGGATGTGGCTGGTGGAGGACGAGATCAGCAAAAACCTTCCCATTCCTAACCACTACGGCGTGGATGATTTTCCGATCATTATTCAGGATAAGCGGCTGGATAACTTCGGTACGCCTGAATACAGCGAGCCGGGCAGCGGCGGCTTCGTCGGCGATACGCTGCTGGTGAATGGCGTACAGGGCCCGTACGTGGAGGTTTCACGCGGCTGGGTGCGTCTGCGCCTGCTGAACGCCTCTAACTCCCGCCGCTACCAGCTGCAAATGAGCGACGGTCGACTGCTGCACGTTATCTCCGGCGATCAGGGATTTCTGCCGGCGCCGGTCTCGCTGAAGCAGCTCTCTCTGGCTCCCGGCGAGCGGCGTGAGATCCTGGTGGATATGACCAACGGCGATGAGGTGTCGATTACCTGCGGCGAGGCGGCGAGCATCGTCGATCGCATTCGCGGTTTCTTCGAGCCCTCGAGCATCCTGATTTCGACGCTGCTGTTAACCCTGCGCCCAACGGGCCTGCTGCCGCTGGTTACCGACAGCCTGCCGGTGCGCCTGCTGCCGACGGAGATTTTGACCGGGACGCCGATCCGCAGCCGCGACATCTCGCTCGGCGACGATCCGGGAATTAACGGCCAGCTATGGGATCCGCAGCGCATTGATATTACCGCCCAGCAGGGCACCTGGGAGCGCTGGACGGTACGCGCCGACCGGCCGCAGTCGTTCCATATCGAAGGGGTGATGTTCCAGGTGCGCAACGTCAACGGTTCCACGCCGTTCCCGGAAGACCGCGGCTGGAAAGATACCGTCTGGATCGACGGGCAGGTGGAGCTGCTGGTGTACTACACGCAGCCGTCGTGGTCGCATTTCCCGTTCCAGTTCCTTAGCCAGACCCTGGAGCTCGCCGACCGCGGCTCGATTGGCCAGATCCTGGTTAACCCGGCGCCGTAACGCCCGCAACCCTAACCGGACAACGGTTAGGGTATGAGAAAATCCCCCTTCATTTCCTGCGTCAATCCGGCTTATAATCGCCGCCCTTTGGTTATTTTTTTATCATTTTTTTCCCGGAAGCAATATGAGCGCAATATCCCTGATCCAACCGGATCGTGACCTATTTTCCTGGCCGCAGTACTGGGCCGCCTGTTTTGGCCCCGCGCCGTTTTTACCCATGTCACGCGAAGAGATGGATCAACTTGGCTGGGATAGCTGCGACATCATTCTGGTAACCGGCGATGCGTACGTCGATCACCCAAGCTTCGGCATGGCTATCTGCGGCCGCATGCTGGAGGCGCAGGGGTTCCGCGTTGGGATTATTTCCCAACCGGACTGGAACAATAAAGATGACTTTATGCGCCTCGGTAAACCGAACCTGTTCTTCGGCGTCACCGCCGGCAACATGGACTCGATGATCAACCGCTACACCGCCGACCGCAAGCTGCGCCATGACGACGCCTATACCGCAGGCAACGTCGCCGGCAAGCGTCCGGATCGCGCCACCCTGGTCTATACCCAGCGCTGCAAAGAGGCGTGGAAAGACGTCCCGGTTATTCTCGGCGGCATTGAGGCCAGCCTGCGTCGTACCGCGCACTATGACTACTGGTCCGATACCGTGCGCCGCTCGGTACTGGTTGATTCCAAGGCCGATATGCTGATGTTCGGCAACGGTGAGCGCCCGCTGGTAGAAGTGGCGCACCGTCTGGCAGCAGGCGAGCCGATCGCCAGGATCCGCGACGTGCGCAACACCGCTATCATGGTGAAAGAAGCCCTGCCGGGCTGGAGCGGCGTCGACTCTACCCGTCTCGATACGCCGGGTAAAATCGATCCGATCCCGCATCCGTACGGCGAAGATCTGCCGTGCGCGGATAACAAAACCGTTGAGCCGGCAAAGCAGGAGGTGAAACAGGTCACCGTTCAGCCGCCGCGCCCGAAGCCGTGGGAAAAAACCTACGTTCTGCTGCCGTCCTTTGAGAAGGTCAAAGGGGATAAGGTGCTGTACGCCCACGCGTCGCGCATTCTCCACCATGAAACCAACCCGGGCTGCGCGCGCGCGCTGATGCAAAAGCACGGCGAGCGCTATATTTGGGTTAACCCGCCGGCCATTCCGCTGTCGACGGAGGAGATGGACAGCGTGTTTGCACTGCCGTACAAGCGCGTTCCGCACCCGGCGTACGGCGATAGCCGCATCCCGGCATATGAGATGATCCGCTTCTCTATCAACATTATGCGCGGCTGCTTTGGCGGCTGTTCCTTCTGTTCGATAACCGAGCACGAAGGGCGCATTATCCAGAGCCGTTCCGAAGACTCGATCATTAACGAAATCGAAGCGATTCGCGACACGGTCCCGGGCTTCACCGGGGTCATTTCCGACCTCGGCGGCCCAACGGCCAATATGTATATGCTGCGCTGCAAGTCGCCGCGCGCGGAGCAGACCTGTCGTCGCCTGTCGTGCGTTTATCCGGACATCTGCCCGCATATGGATACCAACCACGAGCCGACGATTAATCTCTACCGCCGCGCCCGCGATCTGAAAGGTATCAAGAAAATCCTCATTGCCTCCGGCGTGCGTTACGACATTGCCGTTGAGGATCCGCGCTATATCAAAGAGCTGGCGACCCACCACGTGGGCGGCTACCTGAAGATTGCCCCTGAGCATACTGAGGAAGGCCCGCTGTCGAAGATGATGAAGCCGGGAATGGGCAGCTACGATCGCTTCAAAGAGCTGTTCGATAGCTACTCAAAACAGGCGGGTAAAGAGCAATATCTGATCCCGTACTTTATCTCCGCGCATCCGGGCACCCGCGATGAAGATATGGTGAACCTGGCGCTGTGGCTGAAGAAAAACCGTTTCCGTCTGGATCAGGTGCAGAACTTCTATCCGTCGCCGCTGGCTAACTCAACCACCATGTATTACACCGGCAAGAACCCGCTGGGCAAGATTGGCTATAAAAGCGAAGACGTGGTGGTACCGAAAGGGGATAAGCAGCGCCGCCTGCATAAAGCGCTGCTGCGCTACCACGATCCGGCAAACTGGGCCCTGATCCGCCAGGCATTGGAGGCGATGGGTAAAAAGCACCTGATCGGCTCACGCCGCGACTGCCTGGTGCCTGCGCCAACGCTGGACGAGATGCGTGAAGCGCGTCGCCAGAATCGCCATACCCGCCCGGCCTTGACCAAGCATACGCCGGTTGAGCATCAGCGGCAGACGCCGGCCAGCGGAGCGAAAAAACGCGTTCGCTCTGCGTCCCGCTAAAATGAAGTGCCCCGGCAGCGCAAGGCTGGCCGGGGAGATGGAATAAAGGGATGAGGTCGCCCGGAGCGGGCGGCCGCTGCGCCACCTTCCGGGATAACCGAAAAACCGCTCTGCGGTCAGGAAGAAAGGTTAGCCGCCAAACTGGTCAGGGTCTGGCCCGAGGCGCTTGTTGATATCCAGCTTCGCCATTGCTCCCAGTTCGTCTTTATCAAGACGGAAGTCCCAGACGTTAAAGTTCTCCACGATACGCGAAGGGGTCACCGATTTAGGGATCACCACCAGGCCGTTATCGAGATGCCAGCGGATGACAATCTGCGCCGGCGTTTTGCCGTACTTATCGGCCAGCTCGCGGACGATTTTCTGATCGAATACGCCTTCGCCGCCCTGAGCCAGCGGGCTCCAGGATTCGGTCTGGATTTTGTGTGTCGCGTTCCAGGCGTGCAGCTGGCGCTGCTGGAGCAGGGGATGGAGCTCTACCTGATTAATCACCGGCACGACGCCGGTTTCATCAAGCAGCCGCTGCAGGTGGTGGACCTGGAAATTACAGACGCCGATGCTTTTGGCCAGCCCCTGTTTTTGGAGCTCAATCATGCCCTTCCAGGCTTCAACAAAATGGTCGATCGCCGGAACCGGCCAGTGCATTAAATACAGATCGACGTAGTCGAGCTGCAGCTTGCTCAGGCTCTCCTGCAGGGCTTCATGCGGACGTTTTTGATCGTCGTTCCATAGCTTGGTGGTGATAAACAGCTCATCGCGAGGGACGTCAGCCTGGCTCAGCGCGCTGCCGACGCCGGCTTCGTTTTGGTATGCGGCGGCGGTGTCAAAAGAGCGATAACCGACTTCCAGCGCCTTGTGAATGGCGGAGACGACCTCCTCGTTGCCTGCTTTCCACACGCCGAGGCCCAGCTGTGGCATCAGGTTGCCGTCGTGCAGTTTTATCACGGTTGGATGTGTCATGCCTTCCTCCTGTTAATGAAACTTAGCGGGGTACATTTCGCTAAGGGGTAGCATTAAGTCTGGACGAAATAGCTAAAAACGGTAGTTAAACTCCTCTCCTTCGCATCCGATGACCCGAAGGAGAGGGCGTATCAGCAGGGGAGAATTAGCGTGCAGCCTCGTAAATACGGCGGCTGACGTCGAGAGTGATATCCTGGTTTTCACCGAGCTGAGTCATACCGTGCTCTTCCAGTTTAGCCAACAGCGCCGGGATAGAGCTACCGTCAAGACCGTAGCCGCTCAGGCGAGTCGGTACGCCGAGCTGCTCGAAGAAATTGCGCGTTGCGGCGATGGCCGCGTCGATACGCTCATCTTCATAACCTTCGGTGATATTCCACACGCGGGCGGCGTACTGCAGCAGCTTAGCGCGTTTGGTATCACGTTTTTCATTCCACAGCACCGGCAGAACGATGGCCAGGGTCTGGGCATGGTCAAGGCCGTGCATGGCGGTCAGCTCATGTCCCAGCATATGCGTTGCCCAGTCCTGCGGCACGCCGGCGCCGATCAGGCCGTTTAACGCCTGGGTCGCGGCCCACATAATGTTGGCGCGAACGTCGTAGTTTTCCGGCTCTTGCAGCGCTTTCGGGCCATCTTCGATCAGGGTCAGCAGAATGCCTTCGGCAAAGCGGTCCTGGATTTTGCCATCAACCGGGTAGGTCACGTACTGCTCAACGGTATGGACAAATGCGTCAACCACGCCGTTAGCAACCTGACGCGGCGGCAGGGTGTAGGTGTAAACCGGATCGAGGATCGCAAACACCGGCTGCACGTGGGAAGACATAAAGGCGCGCTTGTCGCCGGTGGTTTTACGCGACACGACGGCGCCTTTATTGGACTCGGAGCCGGTCGCCGGCAGCGTCAGCACGGAGCCCATCGGGATGGCGCTTTTGACGTTTTTACCGTAGGTTTCGAGGATTTCCCACGGATCGACGCTTTCATCATAGTGCGCGGCGGCGGCGATAAACTTCGTCCCGTCGAGCACGGAGCCGCCGCCGACGGCCAGCAGGAAGGTGATCTGCTGTTCACGGGCAATTTTGACCGCGTTCATCAGCGTTTCGTAGGACGGATTCGGTTCAATACCGCCGAATTCCAGCACCTCAAAATCGCTGAGCGCGCTCAGGGCCTGATCCAGGACGCCGGTTTTTTTCACGCTGCCGCCGCCGTAGGTGACCAGAATGCGGGCCCCTGCCGGGATCTGATCGCGCAGGTTTTCGATGGCACCTTTACCAAACAGGATACGGGTTGGGGTATACAGATCGAAATTATTCATTGCTCATCACCTCAATAAGAGAAAACTGCCGGCGGAGAAGATATCCCGGCCAGATGACGAACATTGTGGTCCCGTCATCCGTTCCCCTCAATGCACATTCCTGCCGATGTCTTGCCCATTTCTCCGTGGGGCTGGAGAAAAGGCAGCGGAGTGCGCACAATAGAGAGGTGGAAAAACGACTGGAGAGTCACCGTAAATGAAGCGTGCCCAGATATGTCAGCTGCTAACGGAAAAGGTTAACAAGCTGAAAGATAACGAAGAAAACCTCAGCGAGCTGCTGCCTGATATTCGGTTATTGTACGGCACGCAGCCGGGGACGCGCACGCCGGTGATGTACCAGCCGGGCATCGTTTTTCTCTTTTCCGGTCATAAAATTGGTTACATAAATGAACGGACTTTTCGTTACGACACCAACGAATATCTGCTGCTGACGGTGCCGCTGCCGTTTGAGTGTGAAACCTTCGCGACGCCGGAGGTTCCGCTGGCGGGGCTGCGACTGAACGTGGATATTCTGCAGCTGCAGGAGCTGCTGATGGATATTGGCGAGGATGAGCGCTTCCAGCCGGCGGTGGCGTCGAGCGGGATTAACTCGGCGGCGCTCTCTGAGGAGATTTTGTGCGCCGCTGAACGGCTGCTGGACGTGATGGAGCGGCCGCTGGATGCGCGCATCCTGGGCAAGCAGATTATTCGCGAGATGCTCTACTACGTGCTGACCGGGCCGTGCGGCGGGGCGCTGCTGGCTCTGGTGAGTCGGCAAACGCACTTCAGCCTGATTAGCCGCGTCCTCAAGCGTATTGAAAGCCAGTACACCGAGAACCTGAGCGTCGATCAGCTGGCGGCGGAGGCCAACATGAGCGTCTCGGCGTTTCATCACAATTTTAAATCGGTCACCAGCACCTCGCCGCTGCAGTATCTGAAAAGCTATCGCCTGCATAAGGCGCGGATGCTGATGATCCACGACGGGATGAAGGCCAGCGCGGCGGCGATGCGCGTGGGCTACGAAAGCGCGTCGCAGTTCAGCCGGGAGTTTAAGCGCTATTTTGGCATGACGCCGGGCGAAGATGCGGCGCGGATCAGAACGATTCAGGGGATGTAACAGGAAACGCACGCTTCGGGAAGGCGCGCCGGCGTGAAGCCGGTTCCGGCCACGGCTGGTTTTATTTGTTTCCTGCCGCCGGCGACGCAAATTTCTTCCCTTTTTTAACCCCTGCGCTCTGTTTTTAACCTCTCTTTTGATTTTGGCCAACTCCCTGGTCGGTATATATCTGCTTATATAGCGAATGATTTTTGCCCAGCCGCTCGTCCGAGCCGGGGAATGTCATCGGCAGGCGCTTAGGCGCCGTAGTGCGCCAGCGTTTGGCGGATAACGCCATGCAACCGTTAATCAATTGACGCTATCAATACGCAGGGAAAATGGGATATGAAAATAACAAAGTGGATCGTTATCGCTCTGGCGGCGCTCGGTAGCCAGCTCGCTTTTGCCGCTGAGCTGCATCTGTACGCGGGGGCCGGACTGCGCGCCCCGGTCGATCAAATTGTCGCCAGATATGAAAAAGAGAGTGGCAATACGGTGCTCGTCGAGTATGGCGGCTCCGGCCAGATCCTGACGCGTTATCAGCTTACGCAGCAGGGCGATCTTTTCCTCCCCGGTTCGGCCGACTACGTCGAAAAACTCCGGCTGCAGGGGAAAGTGGAGGCCGCCTTCCCCCTCGTGCACCACACCCCGGTAATGGCCGTGCGCAAAGATAAGGCGGCGGGCATCGACTCCTATGCCGCGCTGGCCGATAGCTCGCTGAAAATTGGCATGGGCGATCCCCAAAGCATCGCGTTAGGCAAAAGCGGCGAGAAGCTGCTGGAGGCCACGGGATATGGCGAAGCGCTGCGTCAGAAGGTGGTGGTTCGCACCGCGACGATCAAACAGCTGGTGCTCTATTTGCTGAACGGCGACGTTGACGCCGCGGTTATCGGCAGAACGGATGCGGTCAAAAACCAGCAGCAGCTGGTTCTGCTGCCGGTGCCGGCGAATACGCCAGATGAGGTGGCAACGCTGGCGGTGCTGCGGACCAGTCAGCACCCCGAGGAGGCCCGTCAGCTGGCGAACGCTTTTACCTCCGCGCAGGGGATAAAAACGTTTACCGACCTCGGCTATCTGCCGCTGGCAAAGTAAACCAGGATGGCTAATCGTCAGGTGAGTTCTCTGGCCGGGCTGATGTTTGCGCCGCTCTGTCTGCTGCTGACGCTGGTTGTCGGCTCGCTGCTGTCGCTGGTATTCGAACTGGACTTTGCCACCCTCATGCAGGTCTTGCAGGAGCCGGAGCTGCACTTTGCCATCGCCATGTCGGTGGGCACCGCCTTACTCTCGCTTCTGTTGGCGCTGCTGATCGGGATACCTGCCGCGTGGGTGATGGCGAGAACCGCCTTCCGTGGGAAAGGTATTATCGACGCGCTGCTGGATATTCCGCTGGTGACGCCGCCGCTGATCGTCGGCATTGGGCTGCTGCTGCTGCTGGGTCAGCGCGGGCCGCTGAGCGGTATATTTCCGCAGCTCTCCGCGCTGCTCTTCTCTCCGCTGGGCGTGATTATCGCCCAGACCTACGTTGCCAGCGCGATAGTGGTTCGGGCGGCGAGCGCCGCGTTCTCATCGCTCGATCCGGCATTCATCGCCACGGCGCATAACCTTGGGCTGACGCCAGTCCGCACGCTGCTGCTGGTTGAAATCCCGCTGTGCTGGCCCTCCCTGCTGAGCGGCGGCGTGCTGGCGCTGGCCAGGGCGCTGGGGGAGTTTGGTGCGACCCTCATGCTGGCAGGGGCGATCCGCTTTAAAACGGAAACCCTGCCCATGGCGGTGTACCTGAATATTGCCAGCGGTGATTTTTCACTGGCGATCGGCTGCTCGCTGCTGCTGATTGCGCTGGCAGGGCTGCTGCTGGTGATTCTGCACCGGATCCAACGACTCTATAAAGAGAGAGAGTATGCTGCGCGTTGAAGATGTCACCACACGGATTTTGCAGGGGATAAGCTTCCGCGTGCCAGAGGGAAGCTGCGTGGCGATCGCCGGGCCGTCCGGGAGCGGCAAGACCACCATGCTGAACGCGATTGCCGGAGCGATCCCTTATCAGGGAACAATTTATCTTGCCGGCCAGCGCCTTGACGACCTGCCGCCCTGGCAAAGGCCGTGCCGCTATCTCAACCAGCGTCTTTACCTTTTTCCTTACCTGACAGTTCGCGGTAACCTCGCGCTGGCGCAGTACGCGGCGGGCCTTCCACGGCTCAAAAAGGAGCAGACGGATCTGCTGGAAGAGATGGGCATCGCTCACCTGGCGGAGCGCTATCCGCGGCAGATTTCCGGTGGGGAGCAGCAGCGGGCGGCGCTCTCGAGGGCGCTGATCTCCCGCCCCAGGCTGCTGCTGCTGGACGAGCCTTTCTCAAGTCTCGATCGCGGGACCCGTGTCCGGCTATGGGAAGTGGTGCGTTCCCTGCGGCGCCATGCGGTGACGGTGGTGCTGGTGACGCACGAGCCGGAAGAAGCGGCGGCGCTGGCGGACAGACAGCTGACGTTACTCAACGGCAGGCTGGTTTCCGAGGGGGGAGAATAAGGGAGGGCTCCTCCCTTATTGATGCTTTATTACGCGCTGCAGAACTTTTTCTTAATGACCACCACCAGCGTACCCAGCAGGCCGGCAACCAGCAGAGCGATAGGCAGGATCATCAGGCAGGTCATCACCTGATCTTCGTGGCGCTTGACGAAAGGGATCATGCTGAGCGCATATCCGAGCCCGGTGACCACGCCGACCCACAGCAGCGCGCTGAGCCAGTTGAAGAACTGGAAGCGGCGGTTGGAGAGCCCGGAAATACCGGCCATGGTTGGCAGCAGGGTGCGGACGAAGGCCAGGAAGCGTCCGGCCAGCAGGGCCAGCAGCCCGTGCTTATCGAACATGCAGGTCGCACGCTGATGATATTTTTGCGGTAGATGGGAAAGCCAGCCCTTAACGGTCTCGGTATTGCCGAGCCAGCGCCCCTGAATATAGCTCAGCCAGCAGCCGAGGCTGGCCGCCGCCGTCAGAATGGCGAGGGTGGGCACAAAGTCCATGACGCCTTTTGCAATCAGCGCGCCGGCGAGCAGCAGCAGGCTGTCCCCGGGTAAAAACGAGGCCGGCAGCAGACCGTTCTCGAGAAACAGGGTCGCGAACATGACCAGATATACAACGCCCACAACGTGAGGGTTCGCCAATGCGGCAAAATCATGTTGCCAGAGCGCGGCGACAATCTCTTGAATAACAACCATGGACTTTCCTAAGTGGTACCGTATTTTTGACTAGTGTACTCCTGAAGAGCCCCGAACACCTTGATCCCGGGCGCAACAAAAGCGGCCGCCTCTAGCAGAACGTCCGCAATTATTGCCACTGGCCGTCACTTTACACGATACGCGCGAAGCCCGCCGCTAAATCCGCCAGCAGATCGTCAACATTTTCTAAACCGATATGGACGCGAATCAGCGTGCCGCTGAAATCGACTTCCGCCTCGGGGCGGATGGCGGCGATGTGCTCCGGCTGGTTAGCCAGGATCAGCGATTCGAAACCGCCCCAGGAGTAGGCCATGCTGAACAGGCTGAAGTTGTCCAGATAAGCGGACAGCTCGGCGTCGTTCAGCCGCTTGTTGAGAATAAACGAGAACAGGCCGCTGCTGCCGGTAAAGTCGCGCTTCCAGAACTCATGTCCTTTGCTGCCCGGCAGCGCGGGATGGTTGACCCGCGCCACCTGCGGGTGCTGCGCCAGCCATTCGGCGATGCGCAGGCTGCTCTCGTGGTGCTGACGCAGGCGCACGCCGAGGGTGCGCAGGCCGCGGCTGGTCATATAGGCGGTATCCGCGTCGAGCATCTGCCCCATCAGATAGGCGTTCTCACGCAGCTGGTCCCAGCAGCGCGCGTTGGCAACCGCGGTGCCGACCATCGCATCGGAGTGGCCAATCAGGTATTTGGTGCCGGCCTGAATCGAGATATCGACGCCGAAATCCAGCGCCCTGAACAGCACGCCTGCCGCCCAGGTGTTGTCGATCATGATGATTGCCTCCGGGGCAACGCTGCGCACGGCCGCGACGATCGCCGGAACGTCGTGGACCTCCATGGTGATTGAACCCGGAGATTCGAGAAACACCACGCGGGTATTCGGCTGGACCAGACGGGCGATATCGGCGCCAATCAGCGGATCGAACCAGCCGGTGCTCACGCCGAGTCTGGCAAGCACTTTGGTACTAAAATCCTGGCTCGGCTCATAGGCGGTATTGGTCATCAGAACGTGGTCGCCCTGCTCAACAAACGCCAGAATCGTATTGGCCACCGCCGCCGCGCCGCAGGGGAACAGGGCGCAGCCGGCGCCGCCTTCCAGCTCGCACATGGCTTCCTGCAGCGAGAAGTGGGTCAGCGTGCCGCGGCGGCCGTAAAACAGCTCGCCCTTCGCCCGGTTGCGGGTGGCGTGCTTTTTATCTTCGACGGTGTCGAACACCAGCGATGAAGCGCGCTGAATCACGCTGTTTACCGATCCTAAAGTATATTTTTTACTGCGCCCGGCGTGGACCAGAGCGGTATCAAGATGTTTGTCAGCCATGTTTTTGCCTGTTTTTATACGTCTGGACGTCTAAACTAGCATGAATACCCGGACCTGTACCGGCTAACGACGGATACAGGCAAAAATTTTACCAAATCCCCCAGCGGCCGCTTTTTTACTGCGTAAGCGCAAGGAAAATAAACGTGATTTGCTGCACAGTGTAAATACTAATGAGAACCACTATCAATTCGATGCCGTTTTGATATTATTATGCTCAGATTTTGTGATTTACGTCCTGGAGACTCAGAGTGGGTAATAATTTGATGCAGGCGGATCTTTCCGTTTGGGGTATGTATCATCATGCCGATATTGTCGTTAAGGTCGTGATGATCGGCCTGATTCTGGCGTCGATAGTCACATGGGCTATCTTCTTCGGCAAGGGTGCGGAAATCCTCTCCAGCAAGCGCCGCCTCAAGCGCGAACAGCAGCTTCTCGGCGAAGCGCGCTCCCTCGATCAGGCCAGCGATATCGCCAACGCTTTCCATCCTAAAAGCCTCAGCACGCAGCTTATCAACGAAGCGCAGAACGAGCTTGAGCTGTCGGCAGGCGTCGAAGATAACGAAGGCATTAAAGAGCGTACCGGTTTCCGCCTTGAGCGCCGCGTGGCGTTTGTCGGCCGTTATATGGGCCGTGGAAACGGCTATCTGGCGACTATCGGCGCCATCTCCCCGTTCGTCGGCCTGTTTGGTACCGTCTGGGGCATCATGAACAGCTTTATCGGCATCGCCCAGACTCAGACCACCAACCTCGCGGTTGTCGCACCGGGCATCGCGGAAGCGCTGCTGGCAACGGCAATCGGCCTGTTTGCCGCTATCCCGGCGGTGGTTATCTATAACATCTTCGCCCGTATGATCGGCAGCTACAAAGCCACCCTCGGCGACGTCGCCGCCCAGGTATTGCTGCTGCAGAGCCGCGATCTGGACCTCAGCGCCAGCGGCACTGCGCCGGTGCGTACCGCGCAGAAATTACGAGTAGGTTGATGCTTTATGGCGATGCATTTTAACGAAAACCTCGATGATAACGGCGAAATGCACGATATTAACGTGACGCCGTTTATCGACGTCATGCTCGTGCTGCTGATTATCTTTATGGTGGCCGCCCCGCTGGCGACGGTTGATGTGAAGGTCAACCTGCCCGCCTCCTCCAGCCAGCCGCAGCCGCGTCCGGAAAAGCCGATCTATCTGTCGGTGAAGGCGGATAAAGCCATGTTCCTCGGCAACGATCCGGTCACCGAAGAGAACATGATCGGCGCGCTGGATACGCTGACTGAAGGTAAGAAAGACACCACCGTCTTCTTCCGCGCGGATAAAACCGTGGACTATGAGACGATGATGAAGGTCATGGATACCCTGCACCAGGCGGGCTATCTGAAGATTGGTCTGGTGGGCGAAGAGACCGTTAAAGCGCAGTAGCCCTCACCGACATCTCCCCAGGAGGCTGGCCTTGTGCCGGCCTTTTTTATTTCTGCCGATCCGCGGCGCTGACCGGATGTTGCAATCACGCTGGCGGCTTGCGATATAATGCCGATCGTTTTTTTTAACTTACAGGGTCTTATGGAACGCTTTCTGGAAAATGCCATGTACGCCTCACGCTGGCTGCTGGCACCGGTTTATTTTGGTCTCTCTCTGGGACTGGTGGCGCTGTCGATAAAATTTTTTCAGGAGATCCTCCACATCCTGCCGCATATCTTCAGCGTAGGGGAGTCGGACCTGATCCTGACCCTGCTGTCGCTGGTGGATATGACGCTGGTCGGCGGCCTGCTGGTGATGGTGATGTTCTCGGGTTATGAAAACTTTGTCTCTCAGCTGGATATCAACGAGGGCAAAGAGAAGCTCAGCTGGCTGGGAAAAATGGATGCCACTTCGCTGAAAAACAAGGTTGCGGCCTCCATCGTTGCGATCTCCTCGATCCACCTGCTGCGGGTGTTTATGGATGCCAAAAACGTACCGGACAATAAGCTGATGTGGTACGTCATTATCCACCTGACCTTCGTGCTGTCGGCGTTTGTGATGGGCTATCTCGATCGCCTGACCAAAGTGAAGCACTAGCTCCTGTCTGCCCGGCCGCGTTTAGCCGCCGGGCCAGCGATTTACTTGTCCGACGAAGCCTGCCACAAATTTAGCTGACCATCCGCCACGTGCTGGTCGATCTGCGCCAGCTCTTCGGCGCTGAAGGTCAGGTTTTCCAGCGCCTTTACGTTCTCCTCCAGCTGCTGCGGACGGCTGGCGCCAATCAGTACCGAGGTCACCCGGCTATCCTTCAGCAGCCAGCTCAGCGCCATTTGCGCCATGCTCTGACCGCGGCCGTGCGCCATCTCCTGCAGCAGGCGCAGGCTTCGGACGTTTGGCTCGCTGAGCATCGTTTCCGTCAGGCCGCGATCCCGCTTCCCTTCATAGAACATTCGCGAACCTTCCGGGATCTGCTGGAGATACTTGCCGGTCAGCAGGCCCTGCGCCAGCGGCGTAAAGGCGATGCAGCCGACGCCGTTCTCCTCCAGCGTATCCAGCAGCCCGCTGCTATCGACCCAGCGGTTAAGCAGGTTATAGGAGGGCTGATGGATCAGCAGCGGAATTTTCCACTCGCGCAGGAGCGCCGCCATCTGCTGGGTGCGTTCCGGCGAATAGGAGGAGATGCCAACGTACAGCGCCTTGCCGCTCTGCACCGCCTGCGCCAGCGCTGCGGCGGTCTCCTCCATCGGCGTGTTCTCATCAACGCGATGAGAATAGAAAATATCGACGTAATCCAGCCCCATGCGCTGCAGGCTTTGGTCGAGGCTGGCCAGCAGATATTTACGCGAACTGCCGGAACCATAGGGCCCCGGCCACATGGAATATCCGGCTTTGGTCGAAACAATGAGTTCGTCGCGGTGGGCGGCAAACTCCTCGCGCAGCAGGCGGCCAAAGTTTTCCTCGGCGCTGCCGGGCGGCGGCCCGTAGTTATTGGCCAGGTCAAAATGGGTAATGCCCAAATCGAAGGCCTTGCGAAGCAGGGCGCGCTGGTCATCCAGCGCGTTACCGTGGCTAAAGTTGTGCCACAGGCCCAGCGACAGCGCGGGCAGCTGCAGGCCGCTTTTGCCGCAGTAGCGATACTGCATCCGATCGTAGCGACCAGGGTTAGCGAACCAGGACATGATCTCTCCTTTTTTATTTAAAACGACGTTCTACTTTAGACGCTAAGTCGCCGATGAGGCGTTTGCTGGATCACACTGCGCGAGATTTCTGGCGTCCCGGCGAGCTTATGCTTTGCTTAAAGGGCCTTCACCTACGGAGAACACGCGATGACGCGACTGACCGCCAAAGATTTCCCGCAGCAGCTGCTCGAGTACTACGACTACTATGCCCACGGCAAAATCAGCAAACGTGAGTTTCTCCAGCTGGCGGGGAAATATGCCGTCGGCGGAATGACCGCGCTGGCGCTGTTTAACCTGCTGAAACCCAACTATGCCCTGGCGGAGCAGGTGGCGTTTACCGACCCGGATATCCGCCCGGAGTATATTCACTATCCCTCTCCCGACGGGCATGGCGAAGTGCGCGCATACCTGGTGACGCCGACGAAGATAGCCGACAAAGCCGCGGCGGTGGTGGTGGTGCATGAGAACCGCGGCCTCAATCCCTATATTGAAGACGTTGCCCGACGGGTGGCGAAGGCGGGCTATATCGCCCTGGCGCCGGACGGCCTGAGCTCCGTCGGCGGCTATCCCGGCAATGATGATGAGGGGCGAGAGCTGCAGCAGAAAGTCGATCCCGTGAAGCTGATGAACGACTTTTTTGCCGCGGTGGCGTTTATGGCGAAGCATCCGCAGGCGACGGGGAAAGTCGGCATCACCGGCTTTTGCTACGGCGGGGGCGTCAGCAACGCCGCCGCGGTGGCGATCCCGGAGCTGGCCTGCGCGGTGCCGTTCTACGGCCGGCAGCCGCCGCTCAACGAAGTCGCCAGGATTCAGGCGCCGCTGCTGCTGCACTACGCCGGCCTCGATAGCGGCATCAACCAGGGCTGGCCGGCCTATGAAGAGGCGCTGAAAGCGCAGCATAAGGTCTATGAGGCCTATATTTATCAGGGGGTTAATCACGGGTTTCATAATGACTCCACGCCGCGCTATGACCGGGAAGCGGCGGAGCTGGCGTGGCAGAGAACCCTGGCCTGGTTTGAGAAGTATTTGCGCTAGCGCGATCGGCTGAAATAGCGCTACCCCTTGCTTAAAAAATCGCTATATAATTTTGTATATAACGATTGAGGGGAACGCGATGGATAACCATTTTGGTAAAGGTTTAATGGCCGGTCTGCAGGCGGCTCAGGCCGACAGCGCCAGCGGTGCCGCAAATTTTTGTACCGACTATAAGCGCGGGTTTGTGCTCGGCTATTCTCAGCGGATGTTTGAAAAAACCGGCGACCGCCAGCTTAGCGCGTGGGAGGCCGGGATCCTGACCCGCCGCTACGGTCTGGACAGGAACATGATTATGGATTTCTTTAAGGAGGGGAGCTCCTGCACCGCGATGCGCTACTTTATGGCGGGATACCGCCTGGAGCGCTAATAGCCGAAGGCCGAAGCCTTCGGCTGGGATGGCCTTATGCCTGGCGCTTGTCTTCGGTTTGGCTATCGAAGTCGCTGGCGCTATGGCGCTCGTGGAGCTGCTCGTTTAGCGGACCGTTGGTGCGGTTAACGATCCGCCCGCGCTGAACCGCCGGACGGCTGCCTACCTCCTGTGCCCAGCGCAGAACGTTTTTATAGCTGCCGGCGTCGAGGAATTCGGCGGCGTTATAGACGCCACCGAGCACCACGTTGCCGTACCACGGCCAGATAGCCATATCGGCGATGGTGTACTCTTCTCCGGCGACGTAGCGGTTGTCGGCGAGCCGCTTATCCAGCACGTCGAGCTGACGCTTGGCTTCCATGGTGAAGCGGTCGATGGCGTACTCGATTTTCACCGGCGCGTAGTTGAAGAAGTGGCCAAAGCCGCCGCCGAGGAACGGCGCCGCGCCCTGCAGCCAGAACAGCCAGTTCAGCGTTTCGGTGCGCCCGGCCGGATCTTTGGGCAGGAAGAAACCGAACTTCTCCGCGAGATAAAGCAGGATGCTGCCGGACTCAAACACGCGCGTTGGCGGGGTGGTTGAGCGATCGCTCAGCGCCGGGATTTTTGAGTTCGGGTTCACCGCAACGAAGCCGCTTGAGAACTGATCGCCTTCGCCGATCCGAATCAGCCAGGCATCATACTCCGCATCGCTCACGCCCAGCGCCAGCAGCTCTTCCAGCAGGATCGTCACCTTCTGGCCGTTAGGCGTTCCCAGGGAGTAAAGCTGAAGCGGATGCGAGCCGACCGGCAGCTCTTGCTCATGCGTTGCGCCGGAGACAGGACGGTTGATGTTGGCGAACGCGCCGCCGTTGTTCTGCTTCCATTCCCACACTTTCGGGGGTTGGTAGTTATTCTCTGACATGCTGGTCTGCCTTTGTAGTGAGGTGTTCAGGGAGTGTAGCAGGTGGCGTATTAAGGATTTAACAGTGTGAGGCTTATTCACCCGCTGGCGATATTCCCGGACGGCTTCCCCGGCCGCGTTACGCTCGCCGGAGCAGCGCCCTAAATCAGGCCATTATCCGCGCGGCCCAGACGCTGATATCGTCGCCGCTGCCGAGATCCGCCTGCACCAGCCCGTTGACCATAAAGGTCGGCGACACGTGGATACCGTTCTGGCGCGCATATTTGCTGTGCCATTTGATCTCCGCCTGCAGCTCAGGGCGGGCGAACGCCGCGGAAAGCAGAACGTGGCTGTAGCGCTCGATACGCTCAACGATTTGCTGCGGAGTGGCGTTCATATTCGGCCCGCTGCAGTGATCGGTAAATTCGAACTCTTCGCGATGGTCGGCCACGGCTTTTAGCACCTTATGCGCCTGCTCTCTGCCGTGCGGCAGGGTGGAGGCCGCCAGAATACAGCGCACGATGACCCCCGAGAACATGTGCCAGGGCTGGGACTGCAGGCGAATTTTAATGGTCACGTTATCCGCGCCAACCTCGTCCAGCAGGTCGTCGAGCTTATTGAATGCGCGTACCGAATAGGGGCAGGTTGGCTCCAGGAAAACCTCGAAGGTACGCGGGCCATGTCCCCAGACCAGCGGTTGCGCTTGCAGATGCGGTTGTGTGCTCATAATCAACTCCTGACGTTAATTCGCGATTTGTTGTTATATCTCAGATAAACGATATCACTTTTGCCCTGCGGCGCAGGGTTATTTTCCGTAAGGGCACAATTCGCAAACCGAATGAGTGGTATCATTATTCCACCTCTGTCTGGTAAGTGCCTGCGGCAGGATAAGAAGAGGGAGTTTTGTTCCGCCAACTGCCCGGGCTGCATTAATTTGAGGTCAGGCTAATGAGCAAAGGATCGACAAGCAGTGATGCCCCTTTTGGTACATTGTTAGGCTACGCGCCGGGCGGCGTGGCAATTTATTCATCGAACTACAGCAGCTTAAATCCGCAAGACTATCCGGATGACGCCACGTTCCGCAGCTATATCAATAATGAGTATATGGGGCACAAATGGCAGTGCGTTGAGTTCGCGCGCCGCTTCCTGTTTCTCACCTACGGTTTTGTCTTCACCGACGTCGGCATGGCGTATGAAATCTTCTCCCTGCGCTTTCTGCGCGAAGTGGTTAACGACAATATTCTGCCGCTGCAGGCTTTTGCCAACGGCTCGCGCCGTCCGCCGATGGCCGGCTCCCTGCTGATCTGGCAGAAGGGCGGCGAGTTCAAGCATACCGGCCACGTGGCGGTGATTACGCAACTGGTGGGCAATAAGGTCAGGATCGCCGAGCAAAACGTTATCCACACGCCGCTGCCGCAGGGCCAGCAGTGGACCCGTGAATTAACCCTCGAGGTGCAGAACGGCATCTACACCCTCAAAGATACCTTTACGGACACTCAGATCCTCGGCTGGATGATCCAGACCGCCGATACCGAGCACAGCCTGGCGCAGCCGGTGCTGCCGGGCGAAGCGATGGCCATTCGCGGCGCCCGGCTGCCGAACAACGGGCAGTTTCGCGGCAAGTGGCTAAACGAGAAAGATACGCTGCAGAAAGCCTACGTTGACGCCAACGGCCACTTTATTAACGCCGACCCTTACCAGTATTTCACCATTACCGAAAGCGCCGAGCAGGAGCTGATCAAAGCAACCAACGAGCTGCATTTGATGTACCTGCACGCCACCGATAAGGTGATGAAAGACGACAGCCTGCTGGCGCTGTTCGATATCCCCAAAATTCTCTGGCCGCGTCTGCGCCTCTCATGGCAGCGACGTCGCCACCATATGATTACCGGCCGCATGGATTTCTGCATGGACGAGCGCGGGCTGAAGGTCTATGAGTACAACGCCGACTCCGCCTCCTGCCATACCGAAGGTGGGCTGATCCTCGAACAGTGGCTGAAGCAGGGCTACTACGGCAGCGGGCATAACCCGGCGGAAGATCTGCTGGATGAGCTGGCGGGCGCGTGGAAGCACAGCCGGGCGCGGCCTTTTGTGCACATCATGCAGGATAAGGATCTGGAGGAGAACTACCACGCGCTGTTTATCCAACGTTCGCTCACCCAGGCCGGATTCGAGAGCAAAATCCTCTTTGGCCTCGATGAGCTGCGCTGGGATGCCGCCGGGCAGCTGATCGACGGTGACGGGCGGCTGGTTAACTGCGTCTGGAAAACCTGGGCATGGGAAACCGCCATCGAGCAGGTGCGCGAGGTCAGCGCCGACGAGTACGCCGCGGTGCCGATCCGCACCGGCCATCCGCAAAACGAGGTGCGGCTGATTGATGTCCTGCTGCGCCCCGAGGTGCTGGTATTCGAACCGCTGTGGACGGTGATCCCCGGCAACAAGGCGATTCTGCCGGTGCTGTGGTCGCTGTTCCCGAACCATCGCTATCTGCTGGACACCGATTTTGTCGTCAACGACGATCTGGCGAAAACCGGCTACGCGATTAAGCCCATCTCCGGGCGCTGCGGCAACAATATCGATCTGATAAGTCCCGACGACGAGGTGCTGGATAAGACCAGCGGGCAGTTTGTCGATCGCAAAAATATTTACCAGCAGCTGTGGTGCCTGCCGAAAGTGGATGGTAAATACATCCAGGTATGCACCTTTACCGTTGGCGGTAACTATGGCGGCACCTGTCTGCGCGGCGATGATTCGCTGGTGGTCAAAAAAGAGAGCGATATTGAACCGCTAATTGTGCTGAAAGACAACGATAGACGATAGTTCCGCCGGCGCCGAATCGCAGGGGCCGCAAAATCCCCGGTAAGCGTAGCGCTGCCGGGGATTTTGGGTAAAAATTGGTACTAAATAGTTAACAAACCACAACAACAAGACAGACAAAAAAGGAAAATAATATGCACGATCGGCGACTCGCCGCCCGCGCGGGTGAACTCAAGCCCTCCGCCGTCCGCGAACTTCTCAAGCACAGTAAACTCCCCGGCGTTATCTCTCTGGGTGGTGGGATCCCGGCTCCGGAGCTGTTTGATACCGAAGGTCTGAATCTGGCGGTGCAGCAGGCGATGGGCGGGCGTTTCAACGATGCGTTCCAGTACGGATTGACCGAAGGCTATCCGCCGCTGCGTCAGGCCGTCAGCGAACTGTGTCGGGCGCGCGGCGTTGCCTGTCCGGCAAGCCATGTCTATATCACCTCCGGTTCGCAGCAGTCTTTGGATATCGTCGCGCGTACGCTGCTCGATCCGGGCGATGCGATCGTCGTCGAGCGCCCAACCTATCTGGCCGCGCTGCAGGTGTTCCAGCTGGCTCAGGCGAATATCCTCAGCGTCGATACCGATGACGACGGCATGCTGGTGGAACAGCTGGCGGACCTGCTGGAGACGACGAAGGTCAAGGCCGTGTACCTGGTGCCCACCTTCGGCAACCCGGGCGGAAAAACCCTCAGCGCCGATCGCCGCCGTCGGGTGGTTGAGCTGGCGAAGCAGCATGATTTCGTGATTATCGAAGACGATCCCTACGGCGAAATCAGCTTTACCGACGAAGTCCGCCGCCCGCTGTATCAGTACGCGCAGGAGCTCGGCTGTGAAGACCAGGTGGTCTACACCTCGACGTTCTCCAAGATCCTCGCCCCGGGCATGCGCATCGGCTGGATTGTGATGCCGGACTGGCTGGCGCAGCAGACGGTGATCGTCAAGCAGGCGGCGGATCTCCACACCAACATGCTGTCGCAGGTGATCACCGCGGAATACCTGGCGATGAACCGCCTGGAGAACCAGATAGCCCTGATCCGCGAAGACTATCGCAAGAAGTGCGTCGCCCTGGCCGATGCCCTGGAGAGCCAGCTTGGCGAGCATCTGGAGTTCAGCCGACCCAAAGGCGGTATGTTCCTGTGGGCCCGCTTCCGCTATCCGTTCGATACCATGCAATGGATGAAAAAGACCCTCGAAAACGGCGTAGTCTACGTGCCGGGCGAAGCGTTCTATAACGACAATCCGGATACCCGCACGCTGCGCCTCTCCTACTCAACGGTGTCGGAAGCGGGTCTGCTGACCGCCGTCGAACGCCTGGCGAAATCGCTGTAATTACCGCGCTTTCACTCCGCGTCGCGAGACGGCGCGGAGCCTTCACGCTTTCCACACAACGGCGAGTGACGGATCGTTGAAGCTGAGGGTATCGGGTGCTGCAGGAACAGCCCGTAGCGCTTCACGATGAGCGCACACGGGCATGTAAAATAAGAGAGGGGGGAGCTGCGCACCGGAGGTTAATCCTGCTCGCTGATGCGATCGTCAAGCCAGATCAGCATTAATGAAGAGAGAAAAGCAACTGCCGCTGTGCCAATAAATAGCAACATAAGAAATACCTCAGAGGTTTTTAATTATTTTTCTAATTTTACCGGTGAGTGGGTGTTTTTGTCGGAGATGGTGATTTTGGTGGCGTGCTGGGATGTCGCGAGGGTGAAAAAATCATCGGCATCAATATCAAAGTTAAGAACTATTTCCTTATATTTCCCGCAGTTAATTAATTCTTTTGCTTCTTTCATACTACCGGCTGTAATAGTAGGCATCGTTTTATCTCGTTTGAAAAACTGACAAGCAAAATAAGAGCTTGTGCGTATCAGATCAACTACTTTTTATGGTAATAGCAGCCATCGCCAACGGTTATGCGGTCGAGTTTACTGATTTTTTGAAATATAATTTCTTTTTTTCTTTTAGTGTAGCGTAAAATTTTGCCGATCCCGCATCGTGCTGCGCAGATCATCGGCGTGGAGAGAATTATGACGAATTTGTTACATCGTCGGCGGCGCGAGAACGCCCGCGGGAGTGCGGGCGTTGGGTTTATCAGGCCGGCAGGCCTTCGACGAGGGGAATCATCGCTTCGGCAACGGGCAGGGTTTACAGCAGGCCAGCTTCCTTCGCCGTACGGTCGATAGCGCGTTTGGTCTTCTCGACCAGCTCGTCCAGCTCGCTACGTCCGGCGATCAGCGCCGGCGCCATGATCATCCGCCCCAGCGTCGAGCGAATAATGACCCCCTCTTCAAAACCGATGGTGCGGCAGCGCCAGGCCAGCTCGTTCTCATTGGCGAAGCGGCGGCGGGTGCTTTTATCTTCCGCGAACTGCAGGGCCGCGACGAGGCCCGTACCCTGAACTTCGCCGATCAGCGGGTGATTGTCGAACACCTCCCGCAGCGTTTTCTGCAGATACGGGCCGGTGTTATCGCGTACGTTGGTGACGTGGTTTTCGTCGCGCAGCGCCTTCAGGTTGGCAATCGCCACGGCGGCGGCAACGGGATGGCCGGAGTAGGTCAGACCGTGGGCGAAGACGCCGCCTTTCTCAACCAGCACTTCCGCCATGCGCTTGCTCAGCACCAGGCCGCCCATCGGCACGTACCCGGAGGTCAGACCTTTGGCGATGGACAGCGTATCCGGCTCGAAGCCGAAGTACTGATGCGCGAACCACTCGCCGGTGCGGCCAAAGCCGCCAATGACCTCATCGGCGCACAGCAGGACGTCGTACTTCCGGCAAATGCGCTGGATCTCAGGCCAGTAGCTTTCCGGCGGGAAAATCATCCCGCCCGCGCCCTGGAACGGCTCGGCGATAAAACCGGCCACGTTTTCCGCGCCCAGCTCGAGTATTTTCTCCTCGAGCTGACCGGCGCAGCGCAGGCCAAACTCGTGCGGCGTCAGGCTGCCGCCGTGCATGTACCAGTAGGGCTCGTCGATATGGGCCACGTCGGGGATCATGCCGCCCATGGTGTGCATCGCCTTCATCCCGCCCAGCGCGGTGGCGGCGAGGGTTGAGCCGTGATAGCCGTTCCAGCGGCCAATCATCACCTTCTTCTGCGGCTTGTCGAGGATCTGCCAGTAGCGGCGAACGGTGCGGATCAGCACTTCGTTCGATTCAGACCCCGAGTTGGTGTAAATCGCGTGGCTGTAGTGCGGCGGCAGCAGGCTGAACAGCAGCTCGGAGAGCTCGATCACCGTTGGGTGGGTGGTGTGGAAGAACATATTGTAATAGGGCAGCTTAGCGAACTGCGCCGCCGCCGCATCCGCCAGATCCTGGCGGCTGTAGCCGAGCTGGGTGCACCACAGGCCGGACATGCCGTCGAGGTACTTGTTGCCGTCGTTATCCCAAAGGTACAGACCCTCCCCGCGAACCATCACGCGAGGCCCCTCGGCGTTCAGCGCCTTCTGGTCGAGAAAGGCGTGGATATGGTGTGCGGCATCGGCGCTCTGGTAGTCCGGGGTGCTGCGTTGCGGGTTATTCGGGGTAGTCATCTTCTCTCTCCTGTAAACGGAATCTAAAAATGCGAAAGCTGCCGGGTGCTAGCGAAACTGGAACCAGGTCGTCTTGAGGCTGGTGAATTTGTCAAAGGCGTGCAGCGACAGGTCGCGGCCAAAGCCAGACTGCTTATTGCCGCCAAACGGCACGCTGACGTCCAGCGCGTCGACGGTATTCACCGAGACGGTCCCGGCGTTAAGCATTCCGGCAACGCGATGGGCGCGATGGAGATCGTCGGTCCACACCGAGGCGGCGAGGGCGTAGATGTGCTGATTGGCGAGGGTGACGGCCTGCTGCTCGTCGTCAAAAGGCATAACGGCAAGCACCGGGCCGAAAATCTCCTCCTGCCACAGGGAGGAGGCGGTATCCGCGGCTTCAATCAGCGTCGGTTCCACGTAGTTGGCGACGCCGTCGATCTCAATCTCGCGACCGCCAATGAGGACGCGGGCGCCGGCACGCTCGGCGGCGCGAATGGCGCTCATCACCTTTTGCGCATGCGCCGCGCTGACCATGGCGCCCATTTTGGCTGCAGGCTCGAAGGGATGAGACGGCGCCCACGCCTGCATTTTTTCCTGCAGCTTAGCGATAAATTCGGCGTAAATCGTCCGCTCGACCAGCAGGCGAGAGTTAGCCGAGCAGACCTCGCCCTGGTTGAAGCAGATGCCGAAAGCCGCTTTTTCAGCGGCCAGATCGAGATCCTGGCAGTCGGCGAAGACGATATTGGCGCTTTTGCCGCCGCACTCCAGCCAGACCTGCTTGAGGTTGGACTGCGCGGAGTAGGCCATAAAGGCTTTGCCGACGGCGGTTGAGCCGGTGAAGGTGATGGTATCGACGTCGTTATGCAGGCCTAAGGCGCTGCCGGCTTCGGTCCCCAGGCCGGTGACGACGTTCAGCACGCCCGCCGGGAGGCCCGCCTCAAGCGCCAGCTCCGCCAGACGCAGCGCTGAAAACGGCGAGTTCTCCGACGGCTTGAGGATCACGCTATTGCCGGCCGCCAGCGCCGGGCCGAGCTTCCACGAGGCAAGGTCGAGCGGGAAGTTCCACGGCACGATGGCCGCCACGACGCCAATGGCTTCGCGGGTGATGGTGGCGAGAGAGCCTTTCCTGGCGGGGGCCACCTCGTCGTAAATTTTATCCACGCTTTCGGCATACCACGAGAAAACGTGCGCCGCGCCGGGGACGTCGACGTTTAGCGCATCGTTGACCGGTTTGCCCATGCTGACGCTCTCCAGCAGCGCCAGCTCTTCGCGATGTTCGAGGATCAGCCCCGACAGCCGCAGCAGAACGGCCTTGCGCTCCTGCGCGGAGAGCCCTGACCAGATGCCTGAGTCAAAGGCCTTACGGGAGGACCGGACGGCGACAGCAATATCCTCTGCCTGAAGCGCCGTGACCTCGGCGAGCAGCGCGTTGGAGGCGGGGTTGATAACCGGGAAAACGCGGCGGCTTTGGGCGACGTAGGGCTGGCCATCGACGATGGCATGGCTGATAAAGCGTTGCTCCCGCAGCCTGCTGTGCCAAAAGTTTCTGTCGGTCATAAGCCTCTCCGTTATCGTGTTGCGTAATTGTTATTTATTTGTTGCCGTTAATTCATGATGCCGGAGGGGGGAGAAGTGAGAAAGGACTAAAAATCTAGGTAACCTCCATAAAAAACTTTGTTAGCCTGGCAGGGAGCCGCCGATGCGCGGATCCTGGCGATGACGCTTTGTGTGATGTGGCTCAAAAGAATTCACCATTAGTGATTTTAATGTCATGTAATTAAATCGTTTTTATTTTTAGTTCCGGTTTTTGACGGTCGATGGTTATGCTATTCGTAACCATATTTAATGTTCTTAGATTGGTCTGTAAGGAACTAAAAAAATATATCCGGCCTTTTTTAGCCGCCGCCCTAAAGCCGCCGCCTGTGACGGCGCCGTCGTTTTCTTTACGCCTCCATGTTAATTTTCTGTAAAAACCTGACCGATGTCGGATTGTTGATCTTTATTTGTCGGCGGGGTTGCGCCCGAGGGGGAGCATCGTTTAATCCTATTCAGATCATCTCTTTGCCAACAAAAAATAAGGTATCGCATGCCCCATTTCACCCTGAAACAGCTCAAATACTTTGTTGCCGTTGTCGAAGCGGAGAGCATTGCCGAAGCCTCCCGGCAGCTCCATATCGCGCAGCCCTCTATCTCCATCGCGGTGAAAACCCTGGAAGATATGTTTGAGCAGCAGTTTTTTATTCGCCACCATGCGCAGGGGGTCTCCATGACCTCCAGCGGGCAGCGCTTCTATGAGAAAGCGAAGGAACTGCTCCGGCTCTCGTACCAGTTCGAGCAAAACTCGAGGGCGGATAATGAGCTGGTGTCGGGGATTGTTTCTATCGGCTGTTTCGAGACCGCGGCGCCGCTCTACCTGCCGTCGCTGATCGCCGGGTTTAAGACCATTTATCCGGATATCACCATTAAAATTTACGATGGCGAGCAGCATGAAATTGCCCACGGCCTGCACCGCGGTCGCTTTGACCTGGCGTTTATGTACGATCTCGAGCTGGATGTCTCGATTCAGACCGAGAGCCTGAACGCGCCGCAAAAGCCCTACGCGCTGCTGCCGGCAAATCACCCGCTGGCGCAGCGGGCGTCGGTCAAGCTGTCGGAACTGAGCCACCTGCCGATGGTGCTGCTGGACGTTGTCCCCAGCCGTAACTATTTCATCAGTATTTTCAAAGACAAAGGCTACAATCCTCAGGTGGCCTACAGTTCGCCGTCGATTGAGATGGTGCGCTGCATGGTCGGCCAGGGGCTGGGCTTTTCGGTTCTGGTGACCCGCCCGGTTTCTGATATCACCTACGATGGGCAGCAGGTGCGCTGCGTCGAGATTCAGGATGAGATGGCCAATTCGACGCTGGTGATGGCCCATCTGCGCAGCAGCGAGCCCACTAACCCCGCCAAGCTGTTTATGGAATATTGCCGCAACGCGGTGCTCAGCCCGCCGGAGCAGGTGGCGCGGGTGGCCTGACCGGAGTTTTATTCAGCTCAGAGACCCGCGCCCGTGCGGGTCTTTTTATATTTGGCGGCATATTTTCTGAATATAAAAAAACGATACTCTGCATATATTTTTTATATCCTCGCAGGCTGCCTCCCGCCGCATCGATAAATAAGCGCTAAGCACAAAATTATCCGGCGAATAATTTACGCTAAAATCTGGTTTATCTTGTAGATTCAAGGCGCTGCATTCTGCATCACTATTTTATTCTCAGGTTCTAAATTTATAATAATTTACCTGTTTGTTACTGTTTATTAACCTCGGTCCTGCGCAGTGGTTTATTCCTGGCGATTGAACTCCATTCGAAGGACACATTTATGACCGTAGAAAAAACACAAATTGATACGCTGATTGTTGGCGGGGGTCAGGCCGGTATTGCCATGAGTGAGCATCTGACCCTGCAGGGGATCTCGCATCTGGTTATCGAGAAAAACCGCATCGCTGAGGCCTGGCGTACCGGGCGTTGGGATTCGCTGGTGGCGAACGGCCCGGCGTGGCACGACCGCTTCCCGGGAATGGAGTTTAAAGGCGGCCAGCCGGATAGCTTTATTCCCAAGGACGATGTGGCGCAGTACTTTGAAGATTACGTCAGGAAATTCTCCCTGCCGGTGCGTACCGGCGTGGAGGTAAAAAGCGCGGTTCGCAACAGCGGACGTCCCGGATTTACCGTTGAAACCACGGATGGGGTGATCGAAGCGCAGCGCATCGTTGCCGCGACCGGGCCGTTCCAGAAGCCGGTCATTCCGCCGATCGCGCCGAAAGAGGGCGACATTCATCAGATCCATTCCGCCAAATACTACAACCCTGAGCAGCTGCCCGCCGGCGCGGTGCTGGTGGTTGGCGCCGGCTCTTCCGGCGTGCAGATTGCCGATGAGCTCCAGCGCGCGGGCCGCGAGGTCTATCTCTCCGTCGGCGCCCACGACCGGCCGCCGCGCGCCTACCGCAACCGGGATTTCTGCTGGTGGCTGGGGGTGCTGGGCCTGTGGGATGCCCCCGCCAGCGAGCCGGGGAAAGAGCACGTCACCATCGCGGTGAGCGGCGCCCACGGCGGGCGGACGGTGGATTTTCGCGAGCTGGCGCAGCGCGGCATCACCCTGGTCGGGCTGACGAAGGCGTTTGAATCCGGCGTCGCCACCTTCCAGCCGGACCTGGGCGACAACATCCGCCGCGGCGATGAAAACTACCTCTCGCTGCTGGACGCCGCTGACGCCTACGTTGCGGCCAACGGCCTCGATTTGCCGCCGGAGCCCGCGGCGCGCGAATTCTTAGCCGACCCGGCGTGCATGACGTCGCCGATCCTCTCTCTGGACCTGGCGCAGGCCGGCGTGACGAGCATCATCTGGGCGACCGGCTACGCCGTGGACTACGGCTGGCTCAACGTTAACGCCTTTAACGCGCAGAATCGCCCTCAGCACCAGCGCGGCGTCTCCAGCGAACCGGGGGTCTATTTCCTCGGCCTGCCGTGGCTGTCGCGCCGGGGGTCGACCTTTATCTGGGGCGTTTGGCACGACGCGAAGCACATCGCCGACCATATCGCGACCCAGCGGAAATACAGCCAGTACCGGGATGCCGGTCAGCGCTGAACTGTAGCTCTTAATCAGGATAAAAATGATGCCGACACATACCCGTATTCGCATGTTTAACACCAAAGAGACCTATCCCAATCAGACCCTGGACAACGATTTGTGCCAGGCCGTACGCGCCGGTAACACCGTCTACGTCCGCGGCCAGGTGGGCACGGATTTTGAAGGCAATCTGGTGGGGCTGGGCGATCCGCAGGCTCAGGCCGAGCAGGCGATGAAAAACGTCAAGCAGCTGCTGGAAGAGGCCGGAAGCGACCTTTCGCATATTGTGAAAACCACCACCTATATTATCGACCCGCGCTATCGCGAGCCGGTCTATCAGGAAGTCGGCAAGTGGCTGAAGGGCGTGTTTCCCATCTCTACCGGGCTGGTTATCTCAGGCCTGGCGCAGCCGCAGTGGCTGATGGAAATTGACGTGATCGCCGTAATCCCCGATGGCTATGTGAAATAAGGAGCCGCCATGACGTTTTCTATCGCGGCATTCTGCCCGGAAACCGGGCAGTTTGGCATCGCCATAAGCTCCTCCAGTATTGCCGTCGGCGCCCGCTGCCCGTGGCTGCTGGCGGGAGTCGGCGCGGTATCCAGCCAGAACATTACCCTGCCTGCCCTCGGTCAGCTAACGCTCTCCCAGCTGGAGCAGGGGCTGGTGCCGGAAAAGGCGTTGCGTAAGGCGCTGGCGGAGGATGATTTCAGCCGCTATCGGCAGATTATCGCCATCAACGCCAGCGGGGAAACGGCCTCGTTTAGCGGCGATAAAACTCTCGGCATCTATCACGTTGCCGAAGGGGTAAACTGTATCGCCGGCGGCAATATGCTCGCCAGCAGCGCGGTGGTTGAGGCGATGGTTGCCGAATTCCAGCAGGCCGAAGGGGAGATGGCGACGCGCCTGCTGGCCGCTCTCCAGGCGGGGCTGGCCCTCGGCGGCGAGGCCGGGCCGGTGCACTCTGCGGCGGTAAAAGTCGTGGATGATTACTCCTGGCCGCTGGTTGACCTGCGGGTTGACTGGCACGAACAGGATCCGATTGGCGAGCTTACCGCGCTGTGGCTGGCGTATGAGCCGCAGATGCAGGCCTATATTACGCGCGCGCTCGACCCGCGGGAGGCCCCCAGTTACGGAGTACCGGGTGATGAATAGCGACCTGAAACGGATCCTCGCGACGCTGCTGGCATTCGACACCACCAGCCGCGAATCGAATCTGCAGCTGATTAACTATATCGATGAGTATCTCCGCGGCTATGGCATTACCACGCGGCTTTTCTTTGATGAGGGAGGCAAAAAAGCCAACCTCTACGCCCGCTTTGGCCCGCAGGGGCCGGGGGGCGTGATGCTCTCGGGCCATACCGACGTGGTCCCGGTTGACGGGCAGCGCTGGACGGTGCCTCCGTTTGAACTCACCCTGCGCGACGACCTCTGCTACGGCCGCGGCAGCACCGATATGAAAGGCTTTATCGCCTGCGTGCTGGCCGCCGTTCCCGACTTCCTCTCCCAACCTTTACGCATGCCGCTGCATCTGGCCTTTTCCTACGATGAGGAGGTCGGCTGCCTTGGCGTACGCAGCCTGGTGGACCATCTTAAAGCCTCAAAGGACAAGCCGGCGCTGTGCATTATCGGCGAGCCCACGGAGATGCGTCCGGTCTACGGCCATAAGGGCAAGCTGGCTATGCGCTGTACGGTGCAGGGCAAGGCCTGCCATTCGGCCTACGCGCCCCGCGGCGTCAACGCCATCGAGTATGCGGCAAAGCTGATTAGCCGTTTAGGAACGCTCGGCGAAACGCTGGCGCAAACCCGGGATAGCCGCTTTGACCCGCCTTACAGCACGCTGCAGGTTGGGGTGATTCACGGCGGGGCGGCGCTCAATATCGTGCCGGAAAGCTGCCAGTTTGATTTTGAAATTCGCCATCTGCCGGACGTCTCGCTCGAGCCGACCCTCGCCGAGCTGCACGGCTACGCCGCAGGCGAGCTGCTGACGTCGATGCGGGCGGTGGCGCCGCAGGCGGATATTACCTTTAGCCCGCTCAGCCGCTATCCGGGGTTGCTCAGCGACCCGCAGTCGGAATTTGCCGGCTGGCTGGCGCAGTGGGCGCAAAGCGAGGCGTTTTCCACCGTTGCCTTCGGTACCGAGGGCGGTCTGTTCGATGAAGCGGGCGTAGCCACGCTTATCTGCGGGCCCGGAAGTATGGATCAAGGGCATAAGGCGGATGAGTTTATTGCCCTCACTCAGCTGGAGAAGTGCCTGACGATGCTGGGTAATCTGCGCCGCTGGATGGCGCTGGCTTAACGTTTACGCGCCGGTATTAAGGCGCGTTTTTTTGTCTCTCCCCCGACCTGCTCCTTTCCCACCTTCCTCCTGTTCCTGCTCTGCCCCGTACCCTGCTTCGTCGCCGTCCAGAGATAAAAAAACTCCGGATGGTTAATCCGGAGTCAGCAATGCGTACTGATATTCCCGCCATCCCTCAAGCCGCATGGCCGGAGCCTTCGCCTGCCGCCTGCCTGAAGCTCGACTTATTTAGGGGAAATAAAGCGAAGCGCTAAACTTTCTCTTTCACCAGGGCGATACTCTTCACCGCCTTGGCTTTAGAGAGGGAGTAATAGACCGGCGAGACCACCAGCAGACCAATAATCCATGATAAATCAGCCCCGCCAAATGCGGTTGCAATCGGGCCGGTATAAATCGCCGTCGACATAAACGGCACCTCAACTAATATCCCCAATAAATAGCAGAAGATGGCGGTAGCATTAAAGTAGCCATATATTCCACCGTCGCGCTTAAAGAAGGATTCGACATCGTATTCGCCGTGCGCAACCAGGTAATAATCCACCAGGTTAATTGCCGTCCACGGCACCAGGACATACAGCAGGACGGTAATAAAGTTGGTATAGATTAACAGGAAGTTTTCCTGGCCGTAGATCGCCAGCGCTATTTCAAGGAGCATGGTGAGGATAGCGGTAATTATCCTTGCGCGGGCCATCGGCGACCAGCCGTCAATAAAGGTCTGGCCCAGGGTCAGCGTACAGAGCACCCCGCAGTACAGCATCATCGAGTTTGTGGCGGCAATCCCCAGCGCCAGCACCACGATAACCACCGCGCCGAAGCCGCCGGTGAGGTCAATAATGCCTTGAATAATATCATCATTGCCAATACTGGTTGCCACCAGCACGCCGAGAACCATCGGCAGATAAGAGCCTAAGATGCAGCCAAAGTAGCTGGCGTAAAAGACGCTTTTGTCGTTGGTGCTGTAAGGCATATAGCGCGAGTAGTCAGAGACATAGGGCGCGTAGGCCAGCTGCCACAGCGCGGCAATCGAGACCGCGCCGAGGAACCCGACCTTGTTGAAACCGCCGCGATCGAGAAAATCGACCGGCAGCCCGTGGACAAAGACGATCCACAGAAAGGTTGCGGCCAGCACAATCCCGGATATCCACGACATAATTCTGGCGTAGGAGTGGATGATCTTATAGCCAAAAATAGTGGCAAACAGACTCAGGGCGCCGACGATAATAATCCCCACGTCGGAGTTCATCGGCTTATAGATGGCGTGCATGGACTGCCCGCCTAATACCAGGCTGGAGGCGGTAAAGCCGATATACATTAATACGACAATGGACACCACCAGCACCGAACCATAGGAGCCAAACTGGCCCTTGGTTTGCACCATTTGTGGTACGCCGAGCTTTGGACCCTGTGCGGAATGCAGGGCCATAAACAGACCGCCGACCAGACTACCGATAAACAGCGCAACGACAGACCAGAAAAAAGAGAGATGGAAAATAGTGACCGACATCGCTCCGGTGATAACGGTTAATAGCATGATGTTAGAGCCAAACCAGATGGTAAACAGATCGCCCGGTTTGCCGTGTCGCATATTAAGAGGGATAGGTCTGATGGTATTGCTTTCGAGATTTTCAACGTTGACAGGTTGATGTTTAGTCATGGTGCTCTCTCATCACTGTGGGTCTATACCGTGAATGATTCGGGCAACAGCAGGCCGCTAGCTGAGCGAACGCAGCCAACAACGAAGTCGCCTGAAGCATCATGGGTATAAATCAGCGTTAGATTGATATTCCAATGAGGAGTACAGCTAATCTACTCATCATAACATTTCGTTTACTATTCTCACAATCTCGTATCATTTTTGAAATTATTAAAAATGTCGAACGTCGATATAAAAAAAGTGCTTTACCCGGGACCCGGGGCCTGATTGTGGTTAACGGTCGGCCATCTCCCGCTTATTTTTAGACGTTTATGCTGCTCCCCAGCTTGTTTTATATTTAACAATCTGGGCGGCTAATTTAAGTCAGATAATTCTGCGAGCCGGCGGATGCGGCGTGGAATGATTGAGGGTCGGCAATAAAAGCAAAGGCATATTTATTGTAGGGAATATGGCAGCCGCTTTAATTCGCCAGATAATGACGATAATTCCGAAAGATATTTAATATAATCTGAGGTAAATCATAGGATTGCCTGTTACTGCCGGCAGCGGTTGCCTGCGGCGCGGAAATTAAATATGCGAAGTTGTTCACATTAAAATTCATTTATTCATAGTGTGCGATGGATCAATATTTAAAACACGCGGCGCCGGCGCTGAGCGGATTAACGGCGAAGAAATAGCCTCTGCAGAGATAAATAATAACCCGCCAGCGTGGCGGGTTATTAGCGACGGGCGAATTATCAGTAGCCGACGGTGTATATCCGACCGCTCTGGACTCCCTCCACGCTGCGGCGGTACGCCTGGGCCACCGTCGCGGCCGGGACGCTGATAAAGCCCGGGAAGAACCCGTCATAGGCGGCGGCTGATTCGGTCAGCACCGTGGGGCTGATCAGGTTGATGCGGATCCCGCGCGGCAGCTCGCAGGCCGCGGCGCGGACGAAGCCCTCCAGGCCGGCGTTAACCGTCGTGGCATTAACGCCCTGGGCGATCGGCTCATGCGCCACGATGCCGCTGATAAGGGTGATGGAACCGCCGTCGTTCAAATAGTGCTGGCCGGTGAGCGCCAGGCGGATTTGCCCCAGCAGCTTGTCCTGAAGACCCTGGTTGAAATTGTCGTCGGTCATGGTGGCCAGCGGGCCAAAGAACAGGCTTCCGCTCGCCGAGACAATCGCATCAACCCGGCCAATTTTCTCAAACAGCGCCTGGACGCTTTGCTGAGAGGTGATATCAACCTGATGGTCGCCCTGAGACCGACCGACGCGAATGACTTCATGCTGACGACTGAGCTCTGCGGTGACCGCGCGGCCTACGGTACCGCTGGCACCTATAACGACGATTTTCATGGCTGACTCCTGATAAGTTGTGAGCCTCTATTCTTTAATGAAATGGATATCGGATAAACTGGCAAAAAGTTAGATGATTACTAACCTGAGGTTCGCAATATGGATAAGCTGCGCGGAATGGAAACGTTTATCGCCGTGGTGGAGTACGGCAGTTTTACCGAGGCGGCATCGCACCTGGAGATGTCGGCGGTGATGGTGGGCAAATATATTGCCCTCATCGAACGCCGGCTGGCGACGCGCCTGCTTGAGCGCAACACCCGCCGCCAGAGCCTCACCGACGCCGGGCGGGTCTACTATGAAGAGGCGAAACGCGTTCTGGAGCAGGTCTCAATTGCCGAAAGCTCGGTGGAGCGACTGCGGCTGGCGCCCGCAGGGACGCTGCGCATCAGCGCGCCGACCTCATTTGGCGCCTGCGTCATGGCGCCGCTGACGGCCACCTTCTTACAGCAGTGGCCGGACGTGCGCGTGGAGCTCGATCTGACCAACCGGCTGGTCGATCTGGTGGATGAAGGGTTCGATCTGGCTGTCCGCATTGGCGACATTCACCAAACCGACCTGGTGGCGAAATATCTCTGCGCCTACCGGATGGTGATTTGCGCCGCCCCTGCCTATCTCAGCCGCCACGGCACGCCGCTCACGCCGGCCGACCTTGCCGGCCATCTCTGCCTCTCCCATACGGTGTGGACCGCGCGCAACGAGTGGAAGCTACCGGGCGTCACGCAAGAGGTGCGCTGGCGGCGCGATGCGATCCTCCGCTGCAACGACGGCTACGGCCTGCGGATGGCGGCCATCGCCGGATCCGGCCTGCTGCTGCAGCCGGAAGTGCTGCTGGGGGAGGATCTTGCCAGCGGAAAACTGGTCCGCGTGCTTGAGACCTATACCCCCGAACCGCGCCCGGTGCATCTGCTCTGGCGTCAGGATCTTCGTCCGTTGCCGAAGCTGACCCGGTTTGTCGAGCACGCGCTGACCGAGGTCGGGCGCCATTTATGAACTATTATTATCTGGTCTGGTCTGATGAACGTTCTTCATAGATCACTTCTGCTAAAAGGAGATTGGTATGAGTTTATTGAGTTTTGTGAAAGAAGCGGGCGAGAAAATCTGGGATGCCGTTTCGGGCGGGGACAAAGAGAGCCAGGCCGATAAGCTGAAAAAGCATATCGATGGGCTTAATCTCCCCGGCGCGGATAAGGTCAGCATCACCGTGGCTGAAGACGGCACCGCGACGGTCACCGGCGACGTCGGATCGCAGGAAGATAAAGAGAAAATTATGGTGGCGGTGGGTAACGTCACCGGCATTGCCCAGGTCAGCGACAACGTGAGCGTCACGCAGAGCGGCGCCGAGAGCCGCTACTACACCGTGAAATCCGGCGACACGCTGAGCGCTATTTCTAAAACCGTGTACGGATCGGCGAATGACTATCAGCGGATCTTTGAAGCCAACAAGCCGATGTTAAAGCATCCCGACAAGATCTATCCGGGACAGGTGCTGATTATCCCGAATAAGTAAGGCGGGAAAATCGGCGTTATGCACGCTCTATTGTTACGGAGTCGGTAATGGGACTACTTGATCAAATTGGCGGTATGCTCGGCGGCCAGGCCGGTAAAGCGGAGCAGCTGCAGGCAATCATGGCCTGGATCCAGCAGCAGGGAGGCGTTCAGGGGATCCTCGAAAAATTCCGCAGCGGCGGCCTGGGTGAGATCGTTGAATCCTGGATCGGCCAGCAGGGCAATATTCCGGTTTCCAGTGACCAGGTCACCTCGGTGTTCGGATCGTCCGCGCTGCAGGAACTCGGGGCGAGGCTCGGGATCGACCCGCAGACCGCCTCGTCGCTTATCTCCGAGTATCTGCCGAAAATTGTCGATGGCTTATCTCCGCAGGGCGAAGCGCCTGCGCAGCAGGATCTGCTGTCTGAAGGCATGAACCTGCTTAAAGGCAAGCTGTTTAGCTAAGTGCGATGGCGCGCGGCCGGAATGCCAAAAGTCAAACCCGCCGACAGGCGGGTTTTTTGTTTATGCCCGCAGCGCCTGCTGCCAGTCGGCAATCAGATCCTGCGCGTCCTCAATGCCAACGGAGAGGCGAATGAGCTGGGGTGTAATGCCGTTTGCCAGCCGCTGCTCCAGAGGAATGGAAGCATGGGTCATGCTAAACGGCTGGCTGACCAGGCTCTCCACGCCGCCGAGGCTCTCCGCCAGCGTAAACAGGCGCAGCCTGCCGATAACCTGCTCTGCGTAGCCGTCGTCGCCTTTCACCACCAGCGAAATCATCCCGCCAGGCAGCGCCATCTGCCTGCGCGCCAGCTGATGATGCGGGTGCGACGCCAGCCACGGGAACCACACCTTTTCCACCTGCGGCTGCTGTTCCAGCCATTCGGCGAGCGCCAGCGCGTTGCTGCTGTGACGCTCCATGCGCAGCGCGAGGGTGCGGATGCCGCGCAGCGTCAAAAAGCTGCTGAAGGGGTCGAGCACGCCGCCCACCGCGTTTTGCAGATACCCGAGCCGGTCCGCCAGCTCGGGGTTGTCGCCGACCACCGCGAGGCCAGCTACCACGTCGGAATGGCCGTTGAGATATTTTGTCGCCGAGTGCACGACGATATCAAACCCCAGTTCGAGAGGACGATGAATGGCCGGCGAGGCGAAGGTGTTATCGGTGACGCTGATCAGATTGTGCCGCCGGGCGATCGCCGCGATGGCGCCGAGGTCCGCCAGCTTGAGCAGCGGGTTGGTCGGCGTTTCAACCCAAATCATTCGCGTATCCGGCCGGATGGCCGCCTCAATCGCCGCCAGGTCGTCGGGTTTGACCCAGCTGACCCGCAGGCCGGCGCTGCGGCGGCGGACGTTTTCGATCAGCCGCCAGGTGCCGCCGTACACGTCGTCGACGGCCACCAGGTGGCTGTCTTTATCCAGCAGCTCAAGCACCGTGGAAATCGCCGCCAGCCCGGAAGCAAAGGCGTAGCCGCGGGAGCCGCTCTCCAGTTCGGCAATGGCCGTTTCCAGCGCGTGGCGAGTAGGGTTGCCGCTGCGCGAGTACTCATAGCCGGTATGCTGCCCGGGGGCCGGCTGTGCGAAGGTGGAGGTGGCATAAATGGGCGGCATGACGGCGCCGTGCGCATCATTAAAGGTGCCGCCGTGGACGCTCAATGTATTTAAGTTTTTCATGGACGATCCTTAGTGTTCAAGTCGGTTACGCCAGGTAGTCAGCACGTCGCTGCGGGTGATCAGGCCGAGAAAACGATCGTTATCGGCGATGACGGCTACCAGGCCGCGATCGAAAATGGCTTTTAGCGCGCTTTCCGGCGCGCGTTTATCGAGGGTTTCGACGTTGCGGGTCATGGCCTCTCTGACCGGCAGCGCAAAGCGCTGGCTGTTGCCCTCGACGTGGCTAATCAAATCCCACTCATCGACGATGCCAACGACGCGGCCGTCTTCCAGCACCGGCAGTTGGGAGATGTCGTACAGGCGCATGCGCGCCAGGATGGCGGCCAGCGTGTCGTCCGGCGCGGCGGTGACGGTGGCGTCTTCGTCATGGCGCAGGGCGATAAAATCGGTTAAATCGCCGCGCGAGGGGCGGGTCAGCAGCCCCTGCTGGCGCATCCAGTCATCGTTGAACATTTTCGACAGGTACTTGTTGCCGCTGTCGCAGGCGAAGGTCACCACGCGTTTGGCGGTGGTCTGCGCCTGACAGTAGCGCAGGGCGGCGTGCAGCAGCGTGCCCGTTGAAGAGCCGGCAAGAATGCCCTCGGTCTGCAGCAGCGCCCGCGCCGTCGCAAACGCCTCCCGGTCGGTGACGCGATAGGCGGTATGCACGCCATCGAGATGGGCCAGCGGTGGAACAAAGTCTTCGCCAATCCCTTCAACCAGCCACGATCCCGCCTCGCCGGAGCGGCCAGTTTCTACCCGATCGGCGAGGATCGATCCCGCCGGATCGGCAAGAATAAATTCCGTTTTCGGCGAGTGTTCGGCAAACCACGCCTGCAGCCCGCCGAGGGTTCCGCCGGAGCCGACGCCAACGACGATGGCGTCGATATCGCCGTCCAACTGGGCGAAGATTTCTGGCGCGGTGGTGCTGATATGCGCCAGCGGATTGGCCTCGTTATTAAACTGATCGATATAGAACGCCCCCGGCGTCTCCTCCGCCAGGCGACGGGCGTAATCCTGATAGTAGGCCGGATGGCCTTTATTGACGTCGGAGCGGGTGAGCAGCACCGTTGCCCCCAGCGCCCGCAGATGGAATATCTTCTCGCGGCTCATTTTGTCGGGGACGACGAGGATCAGGCGGTAGTTCTTTTGCGCCGCAATGAGCGCCAGGCCGAGCCCGGTATTGCCGGCGGTGGCTTCAATAATCGTACCGCCGGGCTGCAGCTTACCGAGACGCTCGGCCTCGTTAATCATCGACAGCGCGACGCGATCCTTAATAGAACCGCCGGGGTTTTGGTTTTCCAGCTTGAGGAACAGGCTACAGGGGCCGGTTTCGAGCTTGTGCAGCTGGAGCAGGGGCGTGTGGCCGATAAGATCGCTAACAGAATGAAAGAGTGACATGACTATTTACCCATTCGTATCGAGATGACGAATGGTAGGTCTGTGAATTTGGCAAATTAAAGAATATTTAACCGTCCATAAGAGCAAAATGGAATATAAGATGCTGTTTGGCCATCCGGAGGGAAAGGTTGTTAGCCGCCTGGGTGTATTGATATCTGAAAAATAGCGTTTTTGGCGTAATTTCCAGCAATTAATGCCTTTTGGCGCCGACGCAAATGCATTTTTCAGCAAAGGATGGTTAAAAAAAACATAGCCGAAAATATCAGGATGGCGTGCGTGATTTACTTTTCCGATGCATAGCTGTTGGCTGAAAACAAATAACAAAGCCGGCTATTCAATACCGTTTTTGATAGATACGTCAGGGCCCAGGCGCATGATAACCTTTTATTCAACTAGAGCGATTTGCGATTACGTCCGGGCTTATTAATGAGGCGTCGGAAGAAAAGGTGAGATGTGCCTGAGTTTATATCACTAGCGATAAGTTCATTCTGGCCGATGCTGTATGCCGGGCTGGTTTTTACTATCCCCATTACGTTAATTTCGTTTGCCCTCGGCCTCGGGCTGGGGTTTATCGTGGCGCTTATCAGGCTGTACGGGCCGCGACCGCTGCGGCTGCTGGTGCGTTTCTACGTCTGGGTTATCCGCGGCACGCCGCTGCTGGTGCAGCTGTTTCTGATTTTTTACGCGCTGCCGGGTATCGGGATCACCCTCGACGCTTTTCCCGCCGCGGTGATCGGCTTTACGCTGAACGTCGGGGCCTTCACTTCCGAGGTTATCCGGGCGACGCTGCTTTCCGTGGCTAAGGGGCAGTGGGAGGCCGCGCACTCGATCGGCATGAACTGGTGGCAGTCGCTACGCCATATTATTTTGCCGCAGGCCGCGCGGGTGGCCGTGCCGCCGTTATCGAATACTTTTATTTCGCTGGTGAAAGATACCTCGCTGGCGTCGGTTATTACCGTACCGGAGCTATTTTTAGCGGCCCAGAGAATTGCCGCCGCGACCTATCAACCGTTAATTCTGTATACCGAAGCCGCCCTTATCTATTTATTAATCAGCTCGGTACTGTCGTATCTGCAATCGAGGCTCGAGGCCCGGTTAGAAAAAAACATCTCGGGCAAGGAGCATAATAATGATAACCCTGTCCGGGCTTGAGAAAAGTTTTGCCGGGCAAAAGGTCCTGCAGGATATTTCGTTAAATATTACCGAAGGGAGCGTTACCGCGCTTATTGGGCCATCGGGAAGCGGCAAAAGTACGCTATTACGCTGCATTAACCTGCTCGAGCTGCCGCAGGCCGGGAAATTAACTATTGGCCAGGAGAATATTACGTTCTCCGCCGATGCGGCGCCGAAGAGAAAGGATATCCGCCGTATATGCCAGCAAACCGGGATGGTTTTCCAGAGTTTTCAGCTGTTCCCTCATTTGACGGTACTTGAAAACATTATGACGGGGCTGATTGTGGTGCAGAAATGGCCCGTCGAACGGGCGAGGGCCCGCGCCGAGGCGCTGCTGGCGAAGGTGGGGCTGCTGCATAAGCGTCATGCCTGGCCGGCGATGCTGTCCGGCGGCCAGCAGCAGCGGGTGGCGATTGCCCGGGCGCTGGCGCCTTCACCCAAGGTTCTGCTCTGCGATGAGCCAACTTCAGCGCTGGATCCCGAGCTTTCGCTGGAGGTGATTGCGGTTTTGCGTCAGCTGGCACAGGAGGGGACCACCATGCTGATGGCCACGCACGATCTGCGCCTGGCCGCCAGTATCGCCAGCCAGGTGGTGTTTCTTGAGTCCGGGCAGATCGTTGAGAGCGGCAGCTCGCGGGATATTTTTACCCGCGCGAAGAAAACCCGGACCCAGCTTTTTATTTCCACATTAACCGAAACGTTTCCCGATTCCTGGGAGATTTAAAACAACAACAAGGCATAGCAGATTAAGGAGTTAATGATGAAAGTACTGATGACGGCACTACTGGCTACCGCTATTCAGCTGGGCGTGGCGCATGCGGCGGTGGCGCAGGACGACCTCGCAAAGATTAAAACGGCGGGCGTGTTTAAGGTCGGCACCGAAGGGACCTTCCCCCCGTTTACCTACCACAATACCGCGGGGAAGCTGGTGGGTTTTGACGTTGATATCGCGCGTGAAATTGCCAAACGGATTGGCGTAAAGGCCGAGTTCGTTGAAGGTAAGTGGGATGGCCTGGTGGCCGGCCTGGACGCTAAGCGCTACGACGCGGTGATAAACCAGGTATCCATTACGCCCGAGAGAGAGGCGAAGTATGACTTCTCCGATCCCTACATTTCCCCGAAGGCCGTGCTGATCGTCAATGAGAAAAACGCCGATATTCATACCTTTGCCGATTTAAAAGGCAAGAAATCGGCGCATACCTTGACCAGTAACTACGCGCAGATTGCCCGAGAAAATGGCGCGGAGGTGGTGGGCACCGACGGCTTTGACCAGTCCATTGCGCTGGTGTCGCAGGGACGGGCGGATGCGACCATCAACAGCAACCTCTCATTCCTCGATTTCAAAAAGCATAAACCCGACGCCCCGGTAAAAATTGTGGCCGAACGGGCCGATACCGAGCAGGAAGCGGTATTAATCCGTAAGGGGAATCCGGATCTGCGTCAGGCTATCAATACGGCGCTGGCGGGTATTAAATCCGACGGCACCTGGCAGCGGATCTCCAACGAGTATTTCGCCGCCGACGTGTCGAAATAAGAGGGCGCGGCGGCGTTACTGATAGGAAAAGGTAATGCTCGCGAGGGCGTTGGCGCTGCCCGGCACCAGCTCACCGGTGCGGACGTACTGCGCCTGGAACGGCAGCGACAGGATTTGGCTCGCCGTGGTGGTCTGGATAAAGAACTGGTTTGCGGTGCCCGCTGCGGAGCTGTCCGGCCCCATCATCAGCGGGCCGCTGCCGTTATAAAAGAACTGTACGCCGATGCCGGAGGCGGTGGAGTCGTTGGTCAGGGTTACCACGGAGGAGTCGTTGGTTGGCGTGGTCTGATCCGTCATTACCGCATACAGCGCTACCTGCTCGTCGCAGGTCAGGCTGACGCTAAACGAGCCCGACGGGGAGGTGCTGCCGATGCTGGGCAGCGTACGCATATCCGGCGCGCCGAGATCGATACTGGCGCTTTTGGTGCTCACCGTACAGCCGCTGGCCGTCACCGTTACGGTCGTCGGGTTGATGATCACCTGCGCCGTTTTGACCTCGTTATTATAGGCCGTCAGGATCGCGGCGCTGATGGCAGGGAGCTGGTACACGCCCGACTTCAGCGCGGTGTTGGTTTTAACGTACGTCAATTTTGCCGACCAGCCTAAATCAAAAGCCAGGCCGTTGGTGCCATCGGCGGGATAGCTTTGGGTCACGCCGGTTTGCAGCGGCACGTAGGTTGTGCCGCTAAAATCCTTCAGGCCGAGGATGTAGCCGATGCCGGGGATGCCGGTTTCAAAAACGCTATAGATTACGCCATCAACGTTGACGGATACTCCTGCCGACACGGCGCTGCTGCCGGGTTCGAGGGTCCCTTTGGTGCAGACGAACAGGTATCCACACCAGAACACCTGCTGCACGCTGGCCGTGGCGCTCCACGCTGAGCCGATAATATTTCCCGGCATAACGGAGTCCGCGGGGCCGGTGTAGGTCATCGACTGGGGCGAGAGCGTAATGTCGGATACCCAGTTGAGGGCCAAAACCTTCGCGCTGACGCACAGCCAGCAGGCAAGCAGTAAGAAACGCATTATTGATACTCCGTAGTCCAGGTGGCGATGGCGGAAACGTCTCCGGCGCTGACGGCGGCGCCGTTGGCCGTCAGCCGGGCATAAAATGTCATCTGCACGCGTTCATCTCCCGAGGTGCCGTAGGCCGTCGTTTGGGCCTCCAGCGGAATCAGCTCCCCGTCTTTATCGAGGATTTGCACCGCCACGCCGCTCGCTCCGCCGTCGTCCGTCTTAATCAGCTGCGGGTTGCGTTCATCCGGCGTGCCGCTAAAGCGGATTTTCACTCCGACAAAGGTCGGGCCGCACTCTTCCAGCGTTAGGGTGAAGGCCCGTTTGATATTGCTGACCGCCCCCGGCGCGCGAAACTGCTTTATGCCGATGGCGCCCAGCGGGACGGTTTGTTCTACTGAATCGGCGGAAACCACGCAGGTATTGCCGATCAGGTTTCCGGTAACGGAGACCAGCACGTCATAGCCGAGAGCCGGGGTGACGAGGGCCATAAGCAGGGCGATGCCTGATAGGCGGGCGGCTACTGACATCGTGCCTCCTGTGAATAAAGGCCCGTGCGGGCACTGTAATCCTGCGGGTTCAGGCGATATTTAACGACGCACCTTTTGTCGCTGCCCTGTCCCCAGACGGCGCTGAGCGTGCCTTCCGCCGGCAGGCCGGCGAGATAAAGGCTGCCACCGTCCCCCACGATGCCGCTGGCCTGCTCATCGGCGAGCGTGACGACGGTGCCAAACGGCAGCATCTCGTTGCGGTAGCCGATGGTGAACAGGGCCTTCGCGCCGCGGCGGGTGACGATGGTTGCGCGCACCAGCGCGCCATCGGTCGGCGTTTTGCTGACGATAGCGTTCTCCAGCTCAACGTCGTTTCCGGCGGTAGTGACGTCCAGCGCGACCTGGTTGACGCGATATGGCGTGGCGTAAGGAATGACGGCATAGCCGCGGCTATCGGTTTTGATGCCTTTGTGATTAAGCACCGCCACGCTACCGGCCCCCGGCGCCTTGACCAGGATGTTGGTATTCCCCAGCGGCTGGCTGAGGGTCAGGCCATCTTCATGCAGCACCGCGCCGCCGCTCATGCCGTAGCTGAGGTTGCGGGAGTCGCTGGAGTAGCTGTAGCCGAGGCTGTAATCGCCCCGCTGGCCCTCATACTGCAGTGCGGCATCGCCGCCGTACCGCTGCTGCGCGCCGTAGCGCTGATTGACGTTATAGAACAGGCTCTCCTGTCCGGGGACGTAGCCGCTGACGCCCGCGCTACCGGTGGCCCCCGTTGAGTCCGCGCGGGTGGTGGTAAAACGCGCCCGGGTAGCCTGCTGCGGGTTGCCGAACGGCACGGAAAGCGACATCGCCACGATGTTATCTTTATGGCTATCGTACAGGCTGGTGCTGCGCTGAACGCTCACGCCGACGGAGACGTTGTGAACCATCGCGTTCCACGCAAACTGGATGCTTTGCGTTTTGTTGGCGGTGCGCCAGTAGGTTTGCCGATCCCACGACAGCGAAAGCGAGCCAAAACTGCCCATTGGCTGCGACAGCAGCAGCTGATTTTTGGCCTTGCGCGACATATGCAGGTTATACAGGTTTTCATAGCTGGTGGTGACGGCGCCGTCTGCCCCGGTGACCTGCTTTGCCGTGCCGCCCGTCATTCCCTTGTAGGCGGTATCGCTGAGGGTATAGAACCCCTGCGTCGAGTAGCGCAGGGAGTAGAAGTTAAAGCGCGTGCCGATATCGTTCAGCAGCTTGCTGTAGCGCAGACGCACGGAGTCCCCGGCGTAGGGTCGATCGTCGGCCAGTATGCTGCGCGCGTGGGTCACATCGACGGAATACGCGCCAAAGCGCCCGAGATTTTGTCCAATGCCCAGCGCGAGCCCGCTGTAGCGCTCTGCAAGCTGGGCGCCGCCGTAAAAGGTGAGGCCGTACTCCCAGCCGAAAAACAGCTCTCCCTGGGCAAACGTCGGGGTGTTCTGGCTGCCGACGGCGCGAAGCTTCCCGGCGCCGAGGGCGTATTTTATCTGCCCGCTGCGCACCAGGTTCGGCACGCTGGCAAACGGCACGGTATATTGCGTTTTGCTGCCGTCGCTCTCCTCAATCGTCACCTGCAAATCGCCGCCGGAGGAGGTGGGGTAGAGGTCTTTCAGCATGAACTCCCCGGCGGGGACGCTGGTTTGATAAATGGTGTTGCCGTTCTGCTGGACGGTAACGGTCGCGCTGCTGCGGGCGATGCCGCGAACCTCCGGCGCATAGCCGTTCAGGCTGGCAGGCAGCATATTATCATCGGTTTTCAGCGCGAGGCCGCGCAGGCCAACGGGGTCAAAAACCTGAGCGGAGGTGTAGGTTTCCCCTGCGTACGCCTGCGCTCCCAGGGCGGGGATATCCCGCTGCAGCCAGGTCTGGACGTGGCTAAGCGTATTCGCATCTTTGGTCCAGGTCGTGTAATCACGCAGCCGCCAGGCGCCCAGGTTCACGCCGCTGTTCAGGCTAACGAATAGCTGCCGGGCGCGGGTACGCCGATCGCCCCGGTACTCATTGTTGGTGCCGTTAACGACATAGTTCAGCCACGCGGCAGGGATCCCGGCTTCCCAGCTCTCAGGGCTGACGTAGCCACGCGGTAGATTCCGCATATAGCTCTGCGGCAGGCTGAGATTGAGCGTCAGCGTCTTCTGGTCGAAGTCAAAGCTGGCGCCGGGGAACGCGTGATGCAAAAAATAGCATTGCCGGGTCAGCGGCAGCAGCTCTTCCGCGGCCAGGCGGCTATCAATGCCCAGGGCGGCAATTTGCTGCGGCGTGACGCAGGGCTGGGCGTCCTCCTGGGCCGCATTTTTATCAACGCTGAATTTGACGTTTCCGGTGAAGGCGTAATTTTTATTGATATAAACGTTAATGTTGTATTCGCCCGGCGGTAAGGCGCTCCCGGCATTGACCCATGAGAGGTCGGCAATATTTCCACTTTCGCCGTTGAGGAACGCAGAGTTAAATTGCAAATCGTTCTCTGCGGCAGAGACATACCGAACGGCATGGCAGATCATCAGGGCACAGACGATTTTTGCTTTCACGCGATCGCACCTTTCTTATTTTATTTCCGCTTCAACGACAGGCTGACGGCAGGGGTCCATGCGCCGTAATCATTGATGGTCTGATAGCTAAAAGTGCCTGCCTGACTGAACGATCCGCCCAGGGTGACGCTTGCTTTTGGCGGGACCATCGTCGGCTGCACCGGCTTGCCATCGACTTTTAGATTGACGGTGGTGAGGTAATAGGGCGTTGGGTTATTGAGCGTAATTTTGCCCGCACGGTAGTCGGCGGTTATTTTTTTCCAGCCCTCGCTGGCGCCGCTTTGCAGCCCCTCCGGGCGGTAAAAAACTTTAATGCGGTTGGCCGAGGCAAACTGCAGCGAATTGCTGGCAGCGCTTTTGGACTGCTGCGGAATGGCTTTGACCGTAATCCAGTACAGCGTTTCCCGGTCCTGCGGCAGGGATTTACCGCTAAACATTATTTTCACTACGCTTTCGGTGGCCGGTTTTAAAACATACAGCGGCGGCGTAATGACGAAATCGTTGGAGCGCCGATTGTTCTCATCCTCGACCCATGACTGAATGAGGAATGAGGCGTCGGGATGCGTATTTCTGACCTGCAGCATCGACTGGTTGGCGCTGCCGAGGTAGACCATTCGCGTTGCGCCCAGCCCCACGCCGCCGGCGCAGGCTACGGATGACCACAGCGAGCCGAGCAGAAAAATCCATGTAAATGAGCGCATAGCGTCTCTCTCCTGAAGGTTGAGCCTGGCCCGGCAGCGCGGCCGGGCCAGAGGATTACGAATAGGTGACGGTGTAGGTGGCGACAGCGCTGGCATCGCCAGCCGTGGCGTTGCCCTGCGGGGAGTAGTATTTGGCGCTGAAGTTCAGGGTGTTCGAGCCGCTGCGCAGCTCGACGGGCGCGGCGGACTCGCCCAGCCTCACGACGTTGCCCTGTTCGTCATACAGGCGAATGGCGACGTTTTGCGCCGAGGCGCTGCTGCCGTTTGAGCCGACGGCCAGGCCATCGGCATCGGTGCTATCCGGGGTGCCGGTGAAGGTGACGGCAACCGTAGTCGCCGGGATCGGATCTTCCTCGGTGCCGGCGGAGGTATCGGCGATTTCGCAATCTTCAAGGGTGATGGTGAAGGCTTTTGCCGTGTTGGCTTCACTGCCCGCCGCGGCCAGCGTGGCGGTACGAACTTCACCCAGGTCGACGTCAATATTGGCGCTGTTGGCGCTGATGGCGCAGGCCGAGGTCACGACGCTACCGCTGAAGTTTACGGTGCCGCCGCTGGCGGTGGCGGCCAGAGAGGAGCCCGCAGGCAGCAGCGCCGCAATGCCCAGCGCCAGCAGAGTTTTGTTATTTAAGTAAGCTTTCATTTTTCTGATTCCATAGTTTTATTATGACGAGATTGACCCTGAAGGCAGCAGCTCTAGCTGGTTAAAAATACCAGTAAATCTGTTTTATTCCTGAGTCCGAGTTTTCTTATTGCTGAGCTTTTTAACGCGCTGACGCGGCGGTATGAAAGCTTCTCTATTTCTGCGATATAACGTATATCCAGTCCATTTCTCAGTTTCTTCAATACCCTCCATTCCCCTGGTGTTAGCGAAAGTGCCATTGATTTCTTTTTGGGCTGAGCGTGGTTTTCCGCTATTTTTAATAAACAGGTTCGCCAGCGATAAAGTGGATCCTGTAGCGAAATATAGGCATCAATATCGCCGTGGACCCACAGTGATGAATTTACCGCTGCGGAATACATGTATATAAGCACCCGAGGATAGCTGGCTTTAATCGTTTTTATATACGCCAGGCAATCCATTCCGGTATGGTGTTTCTCTATCCCGGAGATAAAAATAACGTCAATTGGGGTCATTGCTAAAAGATCGTCAAGGTGCTGGTAATCATTTATCGATGTTGTTATTTGAATGTCAGCATACATTCCTTGCAATAAGGCGGTGATGCCACCGCGTGCGAAGCGATCTCCGCCGATTAACGCAACATTTAAATGCTGCTGTAGTTCAAGCTTATTCGCCATGTTATTCCCTCGATTTATAATAGTAAGGAGGTCAGCCTGTGTGCGTTTGACAGGTATCAACCTGTATTCCTGTATTTTCGAAGCAATTAAGCCTTTCACTTTGTAGAACTACTATACCTCGGGAGATGAGAAGGTAATCTCAATTAATCTTAAGTTATATTAATTGCAGAGCGCGCAGCCGTCCGGTGAGGTCGTTCGCCAATCGATATTGGCTTAACTGCGGACGAACTGTCCTCAATTCCCGGAGGCGGACGGTTTTTTTGCACTGCTTATTATTGCTTTTCCTCAATGCATCAGGCGCGTGTTGAGCCATGTGATGCCTTCTTCTTTTCTTTTCACATCAGCCTGTTGTTGGCGTTTTTTCTACTCCAGGTAAGGCACCGTAGCGAACGGGCAGGGCGTGAGGAGAGGCCTGCGGTCGCAGGTTGAGTGAAGATAAGAAGGACTTAGAGCCTATCCCATTAGGGCTATTTTACTTGCCATTTGGAACCTGGGCAGTGCTCGAAATCCTCACGTACTACGTGTACGCTCCGGTTTCTCCGCGCTGTCCGTGTTCAAACTGGCTTCGCCAATTACGCCTGGTGGGATAGGCTCTTAAGAAAAGATAAGATAAGGACGTTCGCACCCGTCGGGCGGCGGCTGAGAAAAGGATGAATAGCGGGGTTAGCGTTTATTGTACTTCAGTTAACCTGCAGAGCAATGACAGGAAAATAAGATATTTCGCCAGCGGTTGTGATATACAGCACCAAATTTATCGGCCATATTACCCCCTCAGAAAGGAGATGGATCCCTCTCTTCTCATCCATATGGTGATAAGACCCGGGCACTTCCGACATGCTTTCACCGGAGATTTTTCGCCGATTGTATGCACAAGCATTATATTATCAATGAAATGGTTGAGTTTCATCCCGTGGACGGCACGCTGCGCGATCTCAGCAATCCGGATCGCGTGGTGGTACTCAATTCACCGGCGGGGCGCTGCTTATTATTATTAATAGAGCGGGCCGGCACTATTGTGACTCAGCAGGAGTGCATGGATATCGTCTGGCAAAGGCGAGGGATGCTGGTTTCACCTAATACCTATTATCAGAATATTTCGGTTCTACGCAAAGGGTTGAAAAAAATAGGCTTCCAGAACGATCCGATTGTTACAATTCCACGTATTGGATTAACGCTGGCCAGCGAAACGACGATAACGATTAAAGAGGTTCCGCGGCCAGCGTCAGAGGAACATGAATATGAATATGATACTGCGCGTTCGGATGAGGCGAGCGTTTCGCTGGCTGAACCTACAGCGCAGCCTACAATAGCGGTTTATTCACCGCGGCGTATGCGCTGGTGGGCGAAAGCATTATTGGTGGTTTTATTATTCAGCGGTGCAGGCGTGATTAATCACAGCTTTTCCCGGAGCAATTTTTTTATCGATGATTATTACTTTTTGAGCACGGTGGGAGCGTGCCGGGTTTATTTGGCAAATAGCATCCAGGCGCAGGATGAACGGGCGATGGCGCTGGCCTACGTTGGGCAATTTAAAGATGGCTGCGTCAACTATCCGTGGGTGTATATCGGCAGATACGCCCGGCTGCCTCGCGCCTCCGTCATTCGGTGCGATCGGTCGATGAAGGATCCAAACCGCTGCATTTCTGACTATTTTATTGAGGATCGCTAGCATGGCCCATCATCGTCAGGTGCTTTACCTGTCCTGCTTTTGCCTGCTGCTCGGCAGCGTGCTGGCGGGGTATTTTTTGTGGCGCCGCTATTATGTTGCGCCGTTTTCCTGTCGGGTGAGCTTTGTCCAGCATCATCAGGATACGACCCTCGTTCTGTGGATGAATTACATCGTGGACGGGAAGAGCGGTACGCTCAGCATCAACGGCCACGTGCAGGGGGAGCCGGGCAGAATCATTAACCGTAAAATATCGTTTTTGGTGACGCGCAGGGGCAGCGCCTACTACCTGATATCAGAGCACAATATTAAATTTCCGGACGATAGCGTGCCGGATAGCTGGCTGGAAAAATATGAGCCCCTGTTTTTCGTCTATCCGGCAAAAAACATCTATATGCGCATTCATGAACTGCAGAACGGTAGCTATCTCTTTATTTTGGGCTCGCTGCCGACCTATGTGTGCAGTAGCGCCGTGAGCCCGGCCGCGGAGCGGTAAGCAGCCAGCCGCGGGTCGGGCCTGAGCTTACCCCGCCAGCGCGTCCGTTCACGAACTCATCGTGGGACACGCGCTGTTATCCAAATTGCCGCATTATCGCCGGTCCGATACCGGCGCCGTTTGGAATTAACGTCTGAAAAAGAGATGCTTAATAAGGGGCGAACTGCCGGCAAGGCGAAATAATCCGTCCTCGGCGGCCGTTGAAAATAAAAGATGAGCTATATTGTTGGCACGCTCTTTACGCTACCGGTACTCGCTCCCCTTATATTGGAGATATCCGTATGAAATTATTACCTCTTATCGCCCTGGCTCCCCTGTTACTGCTTCCGGCAGGCGCATTTGCCTCCTCAGAGGCGGCGTGGAAAGAATTTGATAGGGCCATCCAGCGCGCCTGCCTGGCGCAGAGCGACCTGCCGCATAAAAAGGTGGCCGGGCCGCGCATCGATTTTAGTGATGACGTCGGCTACTCGGCGCTTATTATTTCCGGTAAAAGAGTCGATAAAGGCAAGGTGCAAACGGTGAAATCTCTCTGTCTGTATAACCGGCAAAAACAAACGGCCGCTCTTGCTGATATGCCATGAATTGACGCTCCCCTGAAGGGCCGCCTCTCCTGCGGCGTTTGGGGCGACGCTCTGCCGGCTTCGGCCTCTGTGGCCGGCGGGCGCCAGCCAAATTTAGGCGCAAATATAATTTTTTAATATTCTCTCATCGTCTGTTTTTCAAGAAATACAAACAGTAGCGATCCCACCTCTCCCTGCCCGGCGAAAGTTATCACAAATTTGTGAACGTTTCGGGAGGATTTGATAAGAACTCCCCCTGTAAGTTGGCATCACTCCTTTTTCACAGAACGCGGGGCGATGATGTTAAACCGACGAAATTTCCTGCTGGGAGGCGGCGCGGTCGTGGCTGGCATCCTGGCGGCAGGGCGCTTCCCCTCTTTGTTTGCCGCGGATGGCACAGCGACCGCCGCCCCGGCGGGGGCAAAGTTTGCCATAACCCATAGCCCGCAGGAGTGGCAGAAGCTCCTGACGCCCCGGCAGTATTACATCCTGCGGGAGGCGGGAACCGAGAGACCTTATTCCAGCCCGCTGAACGATGAACACCGGCGCGGCACTTTCGTCTGCGCCGGCTGCCGGCTGCCGCTTTTCTCCTCCGCCGCTAAATTTGACAGCCATACCGGCTGGCCCAGCTTCTGGCGGCCGCTGGATGACGCGGTGGCAGAGAGCCGCGATAGCTCATTTGGCATGGTGCGCGACGAAATTCACTGCCGCCGCTGCGGGGGGCATCTGGGCCACCTGTTTAACGACGGCCCCGCGCCGACCGGACTGCGCTATTGCATGAATGGCGATGCGCTGCTGTTTAGACCGGAAAAAATATAGCCCCCACGGTCCACAATAAGGACGCTGATTATGCTGGTTATTTTTCTTGCTTATCTTGGGGGGCTGTTGACTATCGCCAGCCCCTGTATTTTACCCGTGCTGCCGTTTGTTTTCGCCCGTTCGGATCGGTCCTTTATGCGCACCGGTCTGCCGCTGCTGGCGGGAATGGCGATAACTTTTACCCTGTTCGCCACGCTGGCTGCCGTGGGCGGCGGCTGGGTGGTGGCGGCCAACCAGTACGGTCGTGACGCCGCGCTGGTGCTGATGGCGCTATTTGGCATAACGCTGCTGTTTCCCCGGCTGGCGGATCGGATCATGCATCCGCTGGTTTCTGCCGGGAACACCCTGTCAAATCGGATTACCGCCGGTAAATCCTCCGGCGCCGGCAGCTCGTTTTTGCTGGGTATTGCCACCGGTTTGCTGTGGGCGCCGTGTGCCGGGCCGATCCTCGGTCTGGTGCTGACCGGCGCAGCTCTGCAGGGGGCGAACATCAACTCCACCCTGCTGCTGCTGGCTTATGCCGCCGGCGCGGCGACTTCGCTGGCGCTGGCGCTGCTGATTGGCGGTAAAGTCTTTGCCACCATGAAGCGCTCGCTGGGGGTTGGGGAGTGGATCCGCCGCGCGCTCGGCGTCGGGATGCTGATGGGCGTAGTGGCGATTGGCTTCGGGCTGGATACCGGCGTGCTGGCGCGGATTTCGACGGCATCAACCGGCGGTATTGAGCGGGCATTGATACAAAAGCTCTCTCCGGACAGCGGCAAAAATGCCGCGACGCCTGCGGCGACTCCCGCCAGCGCGGTAGCCAGTACGGCTGATAACGGTATTGCGTCTTTGCTGAGCGATGAGGGGCTGGCGCCGCCGCTGACCGGCGCCGTGCAGTGGCTGAACTCGCCGCCGCTGACCCCGGAAGCGCTGCGCGGCAAAGTCGTGCTGGTGGACTTCTGGACCTACTCTTGTATCAACTGCCTGCGTTCGCTGCCCTACGTTAAAGCCTGGGCGGAGAAGTATCGCGATCGGGGGCTGGTGGTGATTGGCGTGCACGCGCCGGAATTCGCCTTTGAAAGAGATACCAGCAACGTCGAGAAAGAAGCGAAAAAGCTGGGCGTCACGTATCCGATTGCGATCGATAACGACTACCGCATCTGGCGCGCCTTTAATAACCAGTACTGGCCAGCGCACTACTTTATCGATGCCAGCGGGCATATCCGCTATGAACACTTCGGCGAAGGCGATTATGACCGCTCCGAACGCGTGATTCAGGAGCTGCTGCGTCAGGCGGGGGCGAAAAATGTCGATACCAGCGTCAGTACGGTTTCCGCGACGGGCGTCGAACAGGCCGCCAGCGGTCAGAGCAATATTTCTCCGGAAACCTACCTTGGCTATTCGCGCGGAGCAAACTTTGCCTCCGATAAGGTCAGCGAAGATCGGCCTGCTGATTACCATATTGCGGCTCTGCCCCTGGATTCATGGGGGCTGGAGGGGCGCTGGACGATTGGCGACGAGCATATCACGCTGAACGGCGGCACCGGCAGGATTGCCTATCAGTTCCACGCTCGCGACCTGCATCTGGTTCTGGGGCCGGGCAAAGACGGCAAACCCGTTCGCTTTAAGGTGTTGGTTGACGGTCAGGCTCCCGGAAAAATGCACGGTGTCGACGTGGCCGCCGACGGTAGCGGTACGGTGACGGAGCAGCGTTTGTATCAGCTAGTTCGTGGGTCCGATGGGGTGGGTGAACACACCTTCAGCATTGAGTTTAACGATCCGGACGTCAACGCCTACGCTTTCACATTTGGTTAATACAGGTGGCTATGAAGATGAAAAAAATGACCCGTTGTATCCGTGCCTTAGGCGCTTCGGCTCTGGTGGTTGGTGCGCTGGCGTTCCAGAACGTCGCCTGGTCCGAAGCTGAATCCGCGGTAGTTATTCCAGCGCCGCTGCAGGATGAGGCGCCTGCGTCGACGCGCCTGGAAACCGCCGTCCTTGCCGGCGGCTGTTTCTGGGGCGTGCAGGGCGTTTTTCAGCACGTTAAGGGCGTCACTAACGTCACTTCCGGTTATGCCGGCGGCAAAGCCCGCACCGCCTATTACGATAGCGTGAGTACCGGTATGACCGGCCATGCCGAGTCGGTGCAGATTACGTTTGATCCGCAGCAGGTGACCTACGGCCAGCTGCTGCAGGTTTTCTTCTCGGTCGCGCATAACCCGACGGAGCTGAACCGCCAGGGGCCGGACTACGGTACGCAGTATCGCTCAGCGATATTCCCGATGAGCGATTCGCAGGAGAGGGTGGCGAAGGCCTATATTGCCCAGCTTAACGGCAGCCATCGTTTCAACGCGCCGCTGGTGACTCAGGTTGAAGAGCGCGCCAGCTTCTATCCGGCGGAGAAATATCATCAGAACTTCCTCAACGACAATCCGGACTATCCGTACATTGTTATCAACGACAAGCCCAAAGTTGAGCAGCTGAAAAAAAACTTCCCGGCGCTGTGGAATAGCGAACCGGTGCTGGTGAAGGGTTAATGACTTCCTGGCGCGTCGCCGTCAGGGGGCGCGGTTCGCCCTACGGGGCGGCATTTTTTCCGGCCAGCAGCCGGCCGACATCGGGAGAAGAGATATTTTACGACCGGCTGCTTATGTTGCGCTTTCGACCGCAGGGGAAAATTTATACCCCTTTCCCCAGACGGTTAGCAGGCGCTCCGGCTCCGCCGGATTACGTTCAATCTTGATCCGCAGGCGGTTAATGTGCGTATTGACCGTATGCTCGTAGCCTTCATGCTGATAGCCCCAGACCTGGTTGAGCAGGCTCATGCGCGAGAAGACCTTGCCGGGGTTTTTAGCGAAAAAATAGAGCAGATCGAATTCGCGCGGCGTAAGTTCCACCGGTTTGCGGTCCAGATGCACTTCACGCGCGATCGGATCGATGACCAGGCCGGCAAAGCGCAGCACTCCGGCATCCATTCTCATGGCGGAGATCATCGCTTCCTGACGGCGAAACAGGGCCTTGATGCGGGCGACCAGCTCCAGCATCGAAAAGGGTTTTGCCAGATAGTCATCGGCCCCCAGCTCCAGGCCAAGCACGCGGTGTATTTCGCTGGAGCGGGCGCTAATAATAATGATGGGCGTATAGCGGGCCATATTACGCGCCCGACGGCAGATCTCCAGCCCATCGATACCGGGGAGCATCAGGTCGAGGATCAGGGCATCCCAGCCGCCGTTTTCCAGCAGGGTGACGCCCTTATTACCATCACCGGCGTGGGTAATGTCATAGCCCTCATCGCGCAGATGAAGGGCGAGAAGGTCGGCAATATCGGCGTCATCTTCGACGACCAGGATTTTTTTTGCGGTTACGCCTGTCATATTAAACCCCCCGTTTTGCCGTCTATTCCTTCAGCTTACACAACTCCCTCTGCGGCGATCGAAATATCACATTTTATTTAAATTTACGTGAGGCTTTGGGGAACTGGTGTGGCGCATAGTCGGTGACGGTATCGCGGGTATATCGACAATCACTGAGGAAAACAGGATGAAAAAATTAACTATTCTCGCACTGTCAGCCGTCTGTGCTATGGGCTTCGCGGCGGTGAGCTATGCGGCAGATTCGACGAGCGAAACGTCATCGACCACCATGATGAAAGCCGATCCTCATTCCGGCTCGATGATGAAGGCCGATAATCATTCCGCAACCATGATGATGAAGGCGGATAAACATCCAGACACCATGATGAAGAAGGAGAAAAAGCACGGAGATGCGATGGCAATGAAAAAAAAGGATGAAGTAAAAAAATCTATGTAGCCAGCAGCGCTGGGGCGGCGTTTCGGTGAAAAGCACCCCGGCAGCGTTTTTTGCGGAAACGTCGCCCTTCCGCGCAGCCCAATTGCCTTGATGCGCAGCGCAATCAGTACAATAATCGCGCATACGGATGTTTCCTCCCTGAATACAGGCTGCCATGATCGTAAAAATCGTTTGTCTGAGTCTTCTTTGCATCATCCTGCTCTCGCTTGGTGCCAGCCTGGCCCAGGCGATGCACCAGCGGGAGCAGCGACCGCAGGAAGGCTGGTGGTCCGCCCGTCGTGACTCAGCGGGGCTGGCGCCCGATCCTCAGCAAAACGCCAGGCTGGCCATTGTGCAGGTCTACGCTGCGCCGACCTGGGGATGGAGAGGCGTGGTGGCGGTACACCCATGGATCATCTATAAACGCGCCGGCGAGACGGAATATAGCCGTTACGAAGTGATTAGCTGGGGAGGAGGGGAAAAGGTGCGTCGCAACCGCAACCCACCGGATGGCTACTGGTTCGGTGCGAAGCCCCGTTTGCTGGTGGAACACCGGGGGCAAGAGGCCGAAGCCATGATTCCGCAGATTGTCGCGGCCATTGCCTCTTATCCCTGGCCGGATACCTACCACGCCTGGCCGGGGCCCAACAGTAACACCTTTATTGCCCATATTGGGCGCGAGGTGCCTGCACTCAAGCTGGATATGCCCGCCAACGCGGTGGGGAAAGATTTTCGCTCGCTGCTGGATCCCATCGGCCTCCCGCCATCCGGACGCGGGGTACAGGTGTCGGTGCTGGGGATTGCCGGCGTTACGCTGGGAGCTGAAGAGGGATTTGAACTCAACCTGCTGGGGCTGAACGTGGGGCTGGATTTCACGCCGTTACGTGTACGTCTGCCGTTTATTGGCGGCCTTGGCGATGACAATTTTCGAAATGACCCTGCTAAATAACGCTAGTGTCCGCCCCGCAGGCATGGATTCGACGGCCGGATGACCGTGGGCCTCCTTGACCGTTTGCGCTACGCGGTGATGCAAACAGATGCACGCCGCCTTGCGGGCTGCTCCTGAAGTTAAACAAATATTGTTTATTTCACCTCTTGCCGGCAAGAAAGAGCAGTATTGGCATTTTTATTGTTATGTCATGACTTAAACATAATCGAACGCAGTTCGATGGAGAGTCCGGCTGCAGAAATGCAAAAAACCGCCTTTTGGGCGGGTTCTCTGAATAGTGGTGCCCGGACTCGGGAACATTCAGTTATCTATTGAACTGTTTTTAATGGAATTTTTTTCACAACCGCTTGTCAAGACCCGTTGTTTGATCCGTATTTTTGTTTGAATATCAAAATGCTGGGATAGCAGTGCGGTAAATTAGTCCAGTGAGTTCCTTAGGCTCGATTCTGTCGGATACCTGTAAATCGTGGTGTGCTCATATGCTCCCCCTATGCTCAAACTATAGGGCAGGATCGTCTACCGGGGTGGGGTCAGTCCAACTTCCGACATAGCAGAATAGCTCGAGGCAGCGCAGATGGTCCTACCCGGTACCAGTCGATGCTGGACAATGAAAGAGTTGGCCTGGGAACTCTGGAACCGACAATACGATGAACACAACAAACGGTTGTGGCTGGAATAGATGGGCATGGCAAAAGACGTGGGAGTGCCACTGCTGAGAAGCGCAGCCAGGATGTTACGGAAAGGCTTTATGGGATCGAAGCATCGGGTCTCAAACGGCAACGCAGAATCACTGAGTAGTGTAATACGGCTGCTTATGATCAAGTCCAGAGGATACAGGAACAAAGAGCGCTTCAGAATCGCAGTGATGCCCCATTACGGCAGATTAAATATGGGGTTCTGAGTCTCCCACCATGATCGGGAAAGACCTATATATGTACAGCCAGTATGCTACTGAGCAACAGAATCCGCCAGATGTTTCAATGCCTAAAATTGGTGATCAAACGCGCAGTTAACAGAGGACGAAAAAAAGCATTGCCCTATTGTTGACATGGGAACAATTCGAGGAGTAGCATCTCAATGCTGTATAAACATACAGTTAATTTAGTTCTGTTTTTATTAACGTCAAAGAGGATTTTTAAATGGGTATCGAAGATTCAAATCAGGGACCAGGCTGGAATGACCATAATACACCTTACGGTCCGATTCACAGTTATGATGGTAATTCGGGCTCGTCCAGCTATGGTGGAGGCTCTGGCGGAAATGGGGGTAATCGCCATGATGGGATTACAGACAAAACAACGATCGATATTGCCACAACGAAAGATTATAACGGCCGTTATATGACTATGTGTGCAAACAACCTTAAGGCTCATGAAGGCTTTAAAAACAGCATGTATAAAGATACGGAGGGTATCCAGTTCGTAATTTTCACGATCTGAATCAGGATTAAAACAATCAGCAAGGCAGAATATTGTTGATGATGCTTCATCAATTTCTTTACCATCAATAGAAAGCGCTTTTGTATCTCTATCTTCTTTCCACATAAGCATATATGGTTCTGCAAAGTTTGTTGCGTCAATTTTTGATTCTACGAAATATTTAGCGAAATCAATTAGTCTTTTACTCATCTTAATATTCCTTTTTCAATATAATTTCTATACTGCGGAGTGTCTTTGTCTAATTGGGCCTCTGTTGCTCCATGCTCTTTTAATGCCGGTTTTATCGCATCCAGATTACGATCAGTTGCCGCCCGCAGGTTGCGTGAATCAAGGTCAATTTGTGCCGGTGTATTACGCCCGCCGTAAGTTTCGCTGAGCTTCTGATGTACTTCTTTAGGGAGAACTATAGCAGCAACATCTTCAGCCATTTCATCCACTAACTGTTTGCTGAGTCGCGGGTTATCACGCAATAACGCAGCGCGAACGGCCGCAGACGATGGCATATGGTCAGCCTCATATCTGCGCTGACGCGAACGGCCCCTGAAATTACTGTACAGGTCAACCTCCAGGAACTCCACCGGGGGTTTCGCCAGCATTACATAAATCGCTTCAACACCACTTCCGGTCGCATCGGGCTGCCAGTAGATGAAGTCCTGCAGCGGCGGAAGGTCCGCCGCCGGGAACGTGGTGGTGACGATACATCCCCCTTTACTCGAAAGCGGGATGATTTATGTACTAAAAAAGAGAGGGTTCAGAATTATGAACCCTCTCGACGTTGATTCAAATTTATTTAATTAGAGAAGCTTAAACTTTTCCAGTGTGGCTTTTACTTCTTTTCGTAAACCCTGCTCGTCGAGTTCATAATCTGCTTTATCAGCATCAGGATTAAATAATTCGGCAACCATAAATAGTTCTTCGCCGCAATTCAGAATGTTTTTTTCCTGTTCCTTCACACCATACAATTTTCGCCTTTCAATACATATATTTTCAGAAAATTGCAAAGCAGTAACTTCTGAAGTCAAAAAACTTTTTGCTAACTCAATCATTGCCATTTTGTTCATAAATCACCTGTTTCTAGATATATTCTGCCATTGTCAGCATCTGGGTTTATTTTCCATCCTGATATCGGAACCGCTGTTCCAGGTCCCGTTTGTATAGGCATTTCCCGTATGCAGAAATTCGTACCAGGCGTGCTGACCAGAATTATAAACATGCATTCCCATCAGGCTGTGTTTACCAAGGCGTTCATAATGGTAGAGCTCTGAATACAGGTTGCTGGCTGCCTGAATACCGGCGCTGGCCAGCCGGAATCCGTTCGCGGCTTTTGACACGATCTCGCCGTCGCTGACGAGGCGCTTGCGCAGTGTTGTGAGGGATTTGAGTTCGGTGATGTCGTCGTTTACACCGTTCAGTACCAGGGCGTTTGTCTTCTGTTCAGCCATTATGAGGTCCTTTTTTCGCTGGTCAGTGGGTTAATTTTTTATAAATACTGTATATATATACAGTGTTTATTGCACTTTACTCCCGTACAGACATTCTGTCAACAGATGAGAGTCATTCGTATTTGTCATCCGGAGTATGGCGCTTTGCGGCACAGAAGTAGGAAAAGAGGGGGCGATCTCGCCCGATGGTTACCTGGAGATGAAAACTGGAGTTTTCACATGTATTTAAGAGCGTTCTCAGCGTCAATACTCACCCTGGTGCTACTTATAACAGCCTGTTCAAACCATACTCAAAAAACAAAAGTCAGGGTTATGCCCGGAAACGATAAATCAGCGGAAGTTGATGATCTTTTAGGTGACCTACGGTCTCCAACAGTTCCCCCGGAGCATTCAAAAATAGTCGTATATGCAGCACAAATACGGAATGCCATTGTTACCGAAATGTACGAACCCGATGCGTATAAAGGAAAAATCTGCTCTACCCCCTCACCAAAAGATGAGGGGACCTTCTTGACACAGTTTCGGGGCGTAGAATGTGACTTCTTAATGCGACAGAGCCCTTCAGACCCCACGGAGCCAAAAAGAGAGCCAGCAATAAATCTGCTGGCTCAATGTCAAACGGAAAAATTATTTAATGCCGTATTTTTTTTCAGTCACGAATTTTGGCTCTTTCCAGTTTGGACCTTTTTCTGGTAGAGGATTACCAGTTTTTTTCAACTTACCTTCTTTAAACAGTCGTTGGTGGGTTCTCAATAACTCACCATTAGAAATTACATCAAATTTATAATTTACATACATCCGATCGATAGTCGGGTAGGGTGTTCGCAAGGCGAAGTGCAAAAGAACGTCTTCTACGCTCTCGTTTTTATAAATACCTTCAAGGTCCAACATCATTTACCCTCCTCTGCTTTGCGATAAGCTTCATTTGCCTCTGGTGTATACAACGGCTGCTCTTTTTCATTTACCGGCGCCGGCCAGCCGGAATCCGTTGACTGATTTTGACACGATTTCGCCGTCGCTGACGAGGCGCTTGCGCAGTGTTGTGAGGGATTTGAGTTCGGTGATGTCGTCGTTTACGCCGTTCAGTACCAGGGCGTTTGTCTTCTGTTCAGCCATTGTGAGGTCCTTTTTCTGGTTGAGTGTAACAAATACTGTATATGCATACAGTATTTGTTTACCTTACTTCTCTCCAGCAGCCCTGTCAACAGATGAGACGCATTCGTATTTGTCAGCCGGGGTATGCCGCTCTGCGGCACAGAAGGTGGGGAGAAAAAGTTAAAGAGGGCGCAGAAGTCAGTCCGCAGAAGCCCGGCGTAGCTGGCAGCTGTTTGATAGGTTCTGTCAATCCCCATCCCCGCCTTGATAAGCCACACCCGCGGATAACGCTTCGGGAGCTGCTGTGCGCGGTCGGAGTGTCAGTCGCAGTCGGGGCATATCTCCGCGTAAGCGGGCCGTAGGGCCGCTTACGAGCGTGTACCCAGAGCTCACCGCAGCACTGCCAGCTCCAGGCGTCTGATCACAGCGTCCGGCTGCCCGCAGATGATGAACGTCTAGTGGATCACAAGACCAGGATAGTCCGACGAGTTTTGATCATTCATCACCCCATGTTCACTGTTTAGTATTAATAGGGTTTAGGTGTGTCCTGAATTACTGATCCACAATAGCCGGGGGTTATTTGATATAACAGCCGGTCCTTGCTTATAAAAAATCTGTTCTCATGGCACCTGATATTGTCGTGCATAAATATAGGGCGCAACATATCCCTCCCGGCTGACTTCCAGATAATCAGACCACCACTGCATCATTTCGATTCTGGCTTCCAGATGTTCTGCCTTATGCACGTAAGCAGCCCGTACGCCGTTGCGCTCTTTGTGACTCATCTGCCCGCTCAATGGAGTCTTTTGACCAGCGCCCGGACTCGTTCAGGGCGCTACAGGCCATGATCCTGAAGCCGTGGCAGCATACTTCGGTTTTGGTGTCATAGCCCATCACGCGCAGCGCCTTGTTGATGGTATTTTCACTCAGCGGCTTGTCCAGTGTATGTGCGCCTGGAAAAACGAACACCGACTCACCGGAAATCACCTGAATCTGTTTCAGCAGGGCAACCGCCTGATGCGACAGAGGCACCAGATGTTCATCTTTCATTTTTGCACCGCGCTCTGAAAATCTCACGCCTTTTACGGCCTCACGCTTTGCAGGCACCGTCCAGATATGGGCCTTCAGGTTGAACTCATCCCAGCGGGCGAGGCGTAGTTCACTGGAACGCAGAAAGGCATGGAGATTGGGTCCTGGCGCCAGGCGGGTTGCTGAGCAGGGAAGAGCAGAGGCTGGACGCCAGCAGCTTACGCGCTGCATCGCGTTTTTCGAGGGCGTTAGCCAGCGTCACCTGCGGATAGGGACCAAAGGCCAGACGGTTTTCCTTACCGCCTAAGCGATAGCGGAAATACCATAACTTAGCGCCGTTGGCGGATATCGTCAGGTACAGGCCTTGTGAATCGGAAGGTTTGTAGGATTTTGCGAGATATTTGGCTGCGCGGATTTTACTGTCATTCAGGGCTATGTGAGGGTCTCCATCGTTCATCGAACTGAACGACCCGTAATCTGACCCAAAATTTTCCGGATACGAAGGGATAAATCAAAACGCATCGGGGAAGACTTTTAATCTAACGTATTGAATTACATATACATAAAAATTCACAGGGAAGCATAAAAGAAGAATAATGGTGCCTGGACTCGGACTAATGCCGAAGGCGTTGAACGGCGAGCCTGTCGCGCCGGCCCCGCAGGGGTGAGCCGCTGGCGGCGAATAATCGAACGCAGTTTGATGGAGAGTCCGGCCGCAGAAAAGCAAAAACCCGCCTTTTGGGCGGGTTCTTTAAATAGTGGTGCCCGGACTCGGAATCGAACCAAGGACACGGGGATTTTCAATCCCCTGCTCTACCGACTGAGCTATCCGGGCAACGGGGCGCATTAAAACCGATTCGCCTCGCTGCGTCAACGAAATTTCATCAAATCAACGCAGGATGGACAATCTATCACCACATTGCATTAAAAGCACGCACCTTCAGGCGAAAAAGAGGCTCCAGGCAGCCGACAGCGGCATGGCCAGCACCAGCGCCGGCAGCATATTGACCACCGCAAACATCTTGATGCCGCAGATGCGCAGCCCGGTCGCCAGCAGCAGCATTCCGCCAACGGCGCTGAAATCAGCCATCATCATCGGGGTCGTCAAAGGCATAATTAACGCCGCGCAGGCCGCCAGGGTGAGCTGAATAGCCAGCATCGGGACGCTTATCGCCGCGACGGCAATGCCGAGAGAACAGGCAAAGATGGTGGCGGTGAAAAAGTCGAGGAACGCTTTGGCAATAAGAATGCTGGCGTCGCCGGTCATGCCTTCGCGCATCGCGCCGAAGATCCCGGTGCCGCTGGCGCAGAACAGCACGATAATCGCGACGTAGCTCTGAACAAAAGAGTCATGGGCGGCAACCCGCCGCTTGCCCTTGGGCGAAAATATCTGCTGGAGCTTGCCGACCAAAGCGTTGGTCCCTTTCTCCATATTGCACACTTCGCCAAGCAGGGCGCCCAGAAGGGTGGCGAGCACCATCACCGGCAGGTTGGCGCATTTAATCACTAATAAAATACCGATGCCCAAAGAGGCGAGGCCAAAAATAGAGGTCATCGCTGTGCGGATGCGCTCCGGCAATCTCTGGCTTAAAAGTGCGCCAATAATGCCGCCTAACAGCACCGCACCGGCGTTAATAAAAGGTCCTGTAACCACAGTGTGCTCCCGCTAATTATCCCTAATAAGTGCATTATTATGAACCTGTCACGGCGTAAACGCTTGTGGAACCGTGGTGTGACTGCATATGCAATTGATCTTGCCTGGGTATGGCAAAGGTGACATTATTGCGCGAATTTTCTTCTCTTCAACTATGAGGCCGCCGGGATGATCGCATCACCAACGCATTGCCGCCGCGCGCGGATGCGCAAGCCGCCTCATCTTGCTACTCTTAGTCTCGATCCTCTTCCCCTCATGCGGTGAAGGCAGCGTATGCTCACTGCAGGACAACAGTAAAAGCGGACCCGGTCTGCTTTTACTGATGTCGGGCGGTCGGAGCTGGAATCCAGTCGGACCCTGACATTTCGTTGGACAAGGCGTGAACGCCTTGTCTGAGGCCTTTTACTCTCCGGAAACGGGTATTCGCGCTAATGAAATCAATGCACATTGCCGCCAGCTGCGAGCTGGTCCCCCATCTGTCCACCCACCGTCGCGTGGTCGCGCTGGACAGTACCGATTTTACCGATGTGGCGGCAGTCGTCATTACCGCAGCGGACAGCCGCAGCGGCATCCTCTCTCTGCTTAAGCGTAGCGGGTTTAACCTGCCGGTCTATCTGCTAAGCGACAGCGAAATGGCAAAACCTGACGGCGTCGCGGCGGTGATGACCGGCAAAGAGCAGGAGTGGCTGGAGCTGGAAGCGGCCGCCTGCCGCTATGAAGACAACCTGCTGCCGCCGTTCTTTAATACCCTGACCCAGTACGTCGAGATGGACAACAGCACCTTTGCCTGTCCGGGACATCAGCACGGAGCGTTTTTTAAAAAACACCCCGCGGGCCGTCAGTTCTTTGACTTCTTTGGTGAGAACGTCTTCCGCGCCGATATGTGCAATGCCGACGTCAAGCTGGGTGACCTGCTGATCCACGAAGGCTCCGCCAAGCACGCGCAGAAGTTCGCGGCGAAGGTGTTTAACGCCGACAAAACCTATTTCGTCCTTAACGGCACCTCGGCGGCGAACAAGGTGGTCAGCAACGCGCTGCTCACCCGCGGCGACCTGGTGCTGTTCGATCGTAATAACCACAAATCCAACCACCACGGCGCGCTGATTCAGGCCGGGGCCACGCCGGTCTATCTGGAGGCCTCGCGCAACCCGTTCGGCTTTATCGGCGGCATCGATGACCACTGCTTTGATGAAGGCTATCTGCGCAACCTGATCCGTGAAGTGGCGCCGGAAAAGGCCGATGCGCCGCGGCCGTTCCGCCTGGCGGTGATTCAGCTTGGCACCTACGACGGGACCGTCTACAACGCCCGTCAGGTGGTGGATAAAATTGGCAGCCTGTGCGACTACATCCTGTTTGATTCCGCGTGGGTCGGCTACGAGCAGTTTATTCCGATGATGGCCGACTGTTCGCCGCTGCTGCTCGATCTGACGCCGGAAGACCCGGGCATCTTTGTCACCCAGTCGGTGCACAAACAGCAGGCCGGTTTCTCGCAAACGTCGCAGATCCACAAAAAGGATAACCACCTGCGCGGCCAGGCACGATTCTGCCCGCACAAGCGGTTGAACAACGCCTTTATGCTGCACGCGTCAACCAGCCCGTTTTACCCGCTGTTTGCGGCGCTCGACGTGAATGCCAAAATTCATGAAGGCGAAAGCGGCCGCCGGCTGTGGGCAGAGTGCGTGGCGCTGGGTATCGAAGCGCGTAAGGCGATCCTCGCCAGCTGTAAGATGTTTCAGCCCTTTGTTCCACCGACGGTGGCCGGGCGTCCGTGGCAGGATCATCCGACCGAAGCCATCGCCCGCGAGCGGCGCTTCTTCAGCTTTGAGCCGGGCGCCAGCTGGCACGGCTTTGAGGGCTATGCGGGCGATCAGTACTTCGTTGATCCCTGCAAGCTGCTGCTGACCACGCCGGGCATCGACGCGCAAAGCGGCGAATATACCGACTTCGGGATCCCGGCGACGATTCTGGCGCACTACCTGCGCGAGAACGGCATTGTGCCCGAGAAGTGCGATCTGAACTCGATTCTGTTCCTGCTGACCCCGGCCGAGAGCGCTGAAAAAATGGCGCAGCTGGTGGCGATGCTGGCGCAGTTTGAACAGCATATCGAAGCCGATACCCCGCTGGCCGACGTGCTGCCGACCATCTTTAACAAGTATCCGGTACGCTATCGTGATTACACTATCCGCGAGCTATGCCAGGAGATGCACGATCTGTACGTCAGCTTCGACGTAAAGGACCTGCAAAAAGAGATGTTCCGCAAGCGGAGCTTCCCGAGAGTCGTGATGAATCCGCAGGACGCGAACCGCGAGTTTATCCGCGGTAACGTTGACCTGGTGCGCCTGAGCGAGGCCGAAGGCCGCGTGGCGGCGGAGGGGGCGCTGCCGTATCCGCCGGGGGTGCTGTGCGTGGTGCCGGGCGAGGTATGGGGCGGAGCGGTGCTGCGCTACTTCCTCGCGCTGGAGGAGGGCGTCAATATGCTGCCCGGCTTCTCGCCGGAGCTGCAGGGCGTCTACAGCGAAACGGATCCTGACGGCATTAAGCGGCTGTACGGCAACGTGCTGAAGGCATAAAAAAACGCCCCGGCGCGAGCGCGGGGCGTGGCGTTTTGTAGCCCGGCAGGCGTCGCGCCGCCGGGCTGCTATCAGGCGCTCTGCTGGACGGCGGCAGGCTCTCTGACGTGCTTGTATTTAAACAGCGCGACGAAGGCGAAGGCCAGAACCAGCGAGTATCCGGCGAAGATCAGCCATACCGGCTGCCAGTTGGTGATGCCGTCGGTGGTATACATCTCCACCACTTTCCCGCTCACCACGCCGCCAAGAATACAGCCGAAGCCGTTGGTCATCATCAGGAACATCCCCTGGGCGCTGGCGCGAATTTCCGGCCTCACCTCTTTCTCGACAAACACCGAACCCGAGATGTTGAAGAAGTCGAAGGCGCAGCCGTAGACAATCATCGACAGAACCAGCAGCACGGTGCCGAACGGCGTCGGGTCGCCGTAGGCGAACAGGCCAAAGCGCAGCATCCACGCCACGATACTGATCAGCATGACGTTCTTGATGCCGTAGCGGCTCAGGAAGAACGGAATGGTCAGGATAAACAGGGTTTCGGAGATCTGCGAAATCGACATCATGACCGACGCATGCTCGACGATAAAGCTGCCCGAGAACAGCGGGTTATTGTCGAAGCTGTGCAGGAAGGTATTACCGAACATGTTGGTGATCTGCAGCTCTGCGCCCAACAGCATGGAGAAGATAAAGAAGATCGCCATCCGTTTGTTTTTGAACAGGGCAAATGCGTCCAGGCCCAGCATGGTGCTCCAGCTCTGGTTTTTCTGCTGGTTAGAGACCGGGATATGCGGCAGCGTCAGGGTGAACAGCGCCAGCACGACGGAGAGCGTTGCGCCGATATAAAGCTGCATATGGCTCAGCTCGAAGCCGGCGAAGCTGACGGCCCACATCGCGATGATAAAACCGATGGTTCCCCAGATACGGATAGGCGGGAAATCGGCGACGATATCCATACCGGCGGATTTCAGACGATAGTAGGAAATGGTGTTAATCAGCCCCAGCGTTGGCATATAGGCCAGCGAGTTGAGGAGAATAACCAGGAACATCTCCCCCGGCGTGGTGACCTGAGCCGCCATAAACAGCGTCCCCGCCCCGACCAGATGACAAAGCGCATACACCCACTTGGCGCTGATCCACTTATCCGCCACGATGCCCAGCAGCGTGGGCATAAACACGGCGGCAATACCCAGAGAGCTGTATACGGCACCGATCGACGCTCCGTCAAACTTAAGCGTCACAAACATATAGGAGCCTAGCGTAGTCAGCCAACTACCCCACAGGCAGAACTGCAGAAACGACAATATTTTAAGCTGCAGCTTAAGGTTCATGTTATTTTCCTCACGAGTAAGCGGGGGAGATGTTGTTATGGTTACATTCAGGACTACGATTTGATGAAATTCTATCAGCAAGCGCCATCATGTTTTGTTACCTTCCGCAAATAAATGCAATCCATATTAATTTGCAGATTAGATTGTGATGCAAATAACGTTTTCGTATGGCGGGCGGTGAAATGGCACGAGACGATCCCGGCTCTCGCGCGTGCCGAGAGCCGGGTAGAGGGCAAAGTCCCTATTTGCGGCGGTAGGACTTCTGCGCCGTGTTGACTTTATACAGGTAGCGGCGGGATTCCCCTGAGGGGTGGCGGGTGGTGAGCGTCGTGTAGACGTCCCCCGGCGTCATGCTGTTAATGATATTGGCAGCCTGGACCTTATCGCTGGAGAAGACCCGCAGTACGCTCCCCGCGCCGCCGTTATAGGCGGTGATCACCGCGTAGCGCCGCGAGGTGGGGTTGTCGATGCCGGCGAGATAGACGTTGTTCAACATCGCCAGATACGCGGTGCCGGTGTCGATATTATTGGCCGGATCGAACAGGAAGCTGCGGCTCGGCAGGCCCGATCTCCCCTGGGAGCGGAACACGTCTTTCCCGGCGCTGTGCTGGACGACCTGCATCAGGCCCAGCGCGTCGGCATGGCTGACGGCGTAAGGGTTGAAGGAGGATTCGGTCTGCATAATTGCCAGGATCAGCGACTCGTCAATGCCGTACTTCCGCGCCGACTGGCGCACCATACCGATATACTTATGCGCGCGCTTATCGAGGTGGTTCGGCACCAGGCTGATGGTGATGCTGTAAATCATCCGCAGGCCGTTGCTGCGGCTTTTCAGCCGGGTCTGCAGCAGATAGTCGGCGTAACGCGACGCGCGCCACTCCCAGCGAATCGGATCGCCGTGATTATCCACCACCTGGCCGTAGAGGAACGGCTCTTTCGAAATCTGGATATCGTCGGCGTCGGAGTAGAGGTCAATGGAGCCCGGATCGTCGCCCATCAGCAGCGTTTTGATGATGGTCTGACGAAGACGGCCGGTGGGATCGGTACCGGCGATAGTCTCGACGGTAATGGTACCCTCATCAAAGTTGATATGGCTACGGGTCTGATAACCGTCGGTATATTTAACGTAGTCTTTCGGCCCGGCGAGCAGGACTTCGTTATAACCCCAAATATTTTCGACGTTGTGGGCGAACTGGCCCATCAGGATATCGAAACCGTTGGTGTCCTTTACCCACGCTTCGTCATACCCGGCGCCCTTTTTATTCGAGCTGGAACACGAAACGAGCAGAGGCGCAATGAGCGCTAGCGCTAAATATTTTTTCATCATTCCGGGAGCGTGCGTTGTGTTGGTGGTGGTAAAAGCCGTCAGGCCCTTACCGTTTTTCCGGCGGCGTATAGCCTTCGATATGCACATCCTTCCCTTCAAACAGGAACTGAATCATCTCCTGCTCCAGCAGCTTGCGGTGCTCTACGTTCATCATGTTGAGCTTCTGCTCGTTGATCAGCATGGTCTGCTTGTGCTGCCACTGGGCCCAGGCTTCTTTGGAGATCTCGTTATAGATGCGTTTGCCGAGATCGCCCGGGTAGAGCTGGAAATCCTGGCCATCCGCTTCGCGCTGCAGGAAAGTACAAAAAATAGTTCTGCTCATGATTAATCCTCTTTAATTCGCCTGAACGCTATACCAGCGCCCTGGCCTTAAGCTGTTGCAACAGGCGTTCCACGGGAGCCGCCAGGCCGACCGACGGCGGCTGCGCTAAGTTATACCAGAGTGCGCCAGCTTCATCCATGCATGCGCCTGATGAGTGCACTGTAAGCCACATCGGCACAATATCCAGGTGGAAATGGCTGAAAGTGTGGCGAAACGCGGTCAGCTGCGTCAGATTATCGGCCTGAATCTGCCGCTGTGCCAGCCACTCGCGCAGCGCCTCTTCGTCTTCAAACTGCGGAAAACAGAATAATCCGCCCCACAGACCTACCGGCGGGCGCTGGGCGAGAAACACCTCTTCGCCGTGCTGCATCAGCAGAAAATAGCCGCTGCGTTGCGGAATGGTCTGCTTCGGTTTCCTGCCGGGATATTGAGTCCATGAATTATTGGCGTAGGCCTCGCAGCCGTTATTCAGCGGGCACAGCGCGCATTTAGGCTTCGAGCGGGTGCAGACGATCGCCCCGAGATCCATCATCGCCTGGTTAAAACGCTCGACCCCTTTGGCCGGCGTCACCTCTTCGCTAATCCCCCAAAGCTGCTTCTCTACCTCTTTTTTTCCCGGCCAGCCGCTTACCGCATAGCAGCGGGCCAGCACGCGCTTCACGTTGCCGTCGAGAATCGGAAAATGCTTACCCAGAGAGAGCGATAAAATGGCGCCCGCCGTCGAGCGTCCGACGCCGGGCAGGGCGGCCACTTCGTCAAAGGTCTGCGGGAACTCGCCGCCGTGCTGGCTGGCCACCTGCTGCGCCGCCTTATGTAAATTACGCGCTCGGGCGTAGTAGCCAAGGCCGGTCCACAGATGCAGGACTTCGTCCAGCGGGGCGTTGGCCAGATCGATAACCGTTGGGAAACGCGCCATAAAGCGTTCAAAATAAGGGATTACCGTTGCCACCTGCGTTTGTTGCAACATCACCTCGGAGAGCCATACTTTGTAGGGCGTTTTGCCGATTTGCCATGGCAGGGTTTTACGCCCGTATTTGTCGTACCACTCCAGCACCTGGGCTGAAAATTGCGCGGCGAGAAAAGTCAAAGCTGCAGCTCCGGAATTGCGATAACAGGGTGGCAGATTGCAGCACAAGGGCGAGAGGCTGTAAACCCTTGCATCCGTCGGGTAACTTTGGATAATGCCCGTTTTCCGCACACATTCACAAGCAGACCTAACCTTTATGAAAAACGACGTCATATCTCCGGAGTTCGATGAAAACGGCCGCCCTCTGCGCCGCATTCGTAGCTTCGTCCGCCGCCAGGGCCGCCTGACCAAAGGGCAACAGCACGCGTTGGATAATATCTGGCCGGTGATGGGCGTTGAGTTCACCGATGCGCCGCTTGATTTAGCTTCGCTGTTTGGCCGCGAGGCGCCGGTCACCTTAGAGATCGGTTTTGGCATGGGCTCCTCGCTGGTGGCGATGGCCAGGGCGAAACCGGAGCAGAATTTCCTCGGGATTGAAGTACACTCTCCGGGCGTCGGGGCGTGCCTTGCTTCCGCTGAGGAAGAGGGTGTACAAAACCTGCGCGTGATGTGTCACGATGCGGTCGAAGTGCTGCACACCATGATCGCGGATAACTCCCTTAATATGGTGCAGCTCTTTTTCCCGGACCCGTGGCACAAAGCGCGGCATAATAAGCGCCGCATCGTGCAGGCGCCGTTCGCTGAACTGGTTAAAAGCAAGCTCAAGCTCGGCGGCGTCTTCCATATGGCGACCGACTGGGAACAGTATGCCGAGCATATGCTGGAAGTGATGTCGTCGCTCGACGGCTACCGCAACCGGTCGGAAAGCAACGACTATGTACCGCGCCCGGAATCGCGCCCGGTAACCAAATTTGAACAGCGTGGCCATCGTCTTGGCCACGGCGTATGGGACTTAATGTTCGAGAGGGTGAAATAATGGCAAAGAATCGTAGCCGTCGTCTGCGTAAGAAAATGCATATCGACGAGTTTCAGGAAGTGGGCTTCTCCGTCGCCTGGCGTTTCCCGGACGGGAGCAGCGAAGAGCATATCGACCAGACCGTGAACGACCTGATCAATGAAGTGATCGAGCCGAACAAGCTGGCGTTTGACGGCAGCGGCTACCTCTCCTGGGAAGGTCTGATCTGCCTGCAGGAAATCGGTAAATGCACCGAAGAGCACCAGGCCATTGTCCGCAAGTGGCTGGAAGAGCGTCAGCTTGCCGACGTGCGCACCAGCGAACTTTTTGACATCTGGTGGGACTAAGTTTGACGAGGGTCGGCAATTGCCGACCCGTTTTGTCTGAAGGGAGCTTTATGATGCGCAAAATGCTGCTGGCGGTGGCGCTGTCCGTCACCGCTTTGACCGCGCATGCGGACTACCAGTGTAGCGTCACGCCGCGCGACGACGTGATCCTCAGCCCGCAGAAGGTGCAGGTGAAAGGGGAGAACGGCGATCTGGTGATTATGCCGGACGGTAGTCTGACCTATAACGGAAAACAGTATTCCCTGAACGCGGCCCAGCGCGAGCAGGCTCAGGATTATCAGGCCGGCCTGCGCAGCAGCCTGCCGTGGATTGACGACGGCGCCCGCGCGCGGGTTGAAAAAGGCCGCAAGGCGCTGGATAAAATCATCACCGAACAGGTGGGAACCAGCAGCAGCATGCACGGTCGTCTGACCAAGCTGGACGCGCAGCTAAAAACGCAGATGAATCGTATTATTGAACGTCGCAGCGATGGGCTGACCTTCCACTATAAAGCGATCGATCAGGTCCGCGCCGACGGCCAGCAGCTGGTCAATCAGGCGATGGGCGGCATCCTGCAGGACAGCATTAACGAAATGGGCGCGAAGGCGGTTCTCAAGGGCGGCGGTAACCCGCTGCAGGGGATCCTCGGCAGCCTTGGCGGCCTACAAACGGCGATTCAGGAAGAGTGGAAGAACCAGGAGGCGGATTTCCAGCAGTTTGGCAAAGACGTCTGCAGCCGGGTGGTTTCCCTTGAAGATAGCCGCAAGACGCTGGTGAGTTCACTGAAATAACCTATTCATTGCGCGGCCCGCAACGTCCGGACCGCGCAATACTCTCTTTAATCGTCCCGATTAGGCACGTCCGTGCGATACGCGCGAGCGGCGGGCCAGCGAGTCGATAATCACCGCAATCGCCAGCACGCAGCCGGTAATGATATAGCGCAGCGATGAGGGCAGATTCAGCAGCGTCAGACCGTTCGAAATCGACTGAATAACGATGATCCCCAGCAGCGCGGACCAGGCGCTGCCGCGCCCGCCAAACAGGCTGGTGCCGCCGATCACCGCCGCGGCGATGGCGTTGAGGTTAACGTCGCCGGTACCGGCCTGCTGGCTGGCTGAGGCCAGGCGTGAAGCCGCCAGAATCCCCCCGAACGTCGCCAGCGTCGCGCAGAGCACAAAGGCGCTGACGTAAATGGCCCTGACGTTAATCCCCGAACGACGCGCGGCCTCGCGGTTGCCGCCGACCGCAAACATCGAGCGTCCCCATTTTGTCCGCTTCAGCGCATAGTTGAGCACCATCGCCGCCGCGACAAACAGACCGAAAATCCACGGCACGCCGCGGCCCAGGTTGAGGTAGAAAACGGCGGCCTCAAAAATCACCGTCAGCAGCACCGCGCGCAGCAGCAGCGAGCTGACGGACTCCGCGGAGAGGTTAGCCTGCAGGCGGCGTACGCGGGTTTTCAGGCCAAACGTCAGCAGAGCCAGGCCGGGCAGAAGCGCCATGGTATGGGAGAACCAGCCCGGCATGACCATCAGCTGGCCGAAGCGAACCAGCGGCGAAGCGTAGGGCAGGTTGATGCTGCCGCTGGGGCCGAGAATGTACAGCTGCATCCCGAGCAGCGCCAGCAGGCCGGCGAGCGTCGCTACGAAGCTCGGCATCCCGACGCGGTTATAGAGCAGGGCGTATATCAGGCCGACGGCGATACCGCACAGCAGCGCGACGCCAATAGCCGCGGCGACCGGCCAGCCCGCGTTGACCCACAGGACGCCGACAATCGCCGAGGCCAGGCCGCTCATCGAGCCGACGGAAAGGTCGATTTCGCCCAGCATCAGCACGCAGACGATCCCCAGCGAGATAAAGCCTACGGTAGCGCAGTCAAAAAGCAGGTTAACCAGGTTATTCGGCGCAATAAACACCGGGTTGAGCCAGGTAAACACCAGGGAGATAACGATCAGCCCGGCAATCACCGGGGCGGTGCCGAGATCGCCGGTCTTGATACGGTTGATTTGCGCACGCACCACGCCGAACAGACCATCGTTGTGCTGGACGCGCTCATCGCTGCGATCCAGGGCCGGGCGGGATTCTGTCTTGCTGTTCATAAAATTAAATCACTCCCGAAGAACTTAACTGTGATTTACGTTCAACGCGGCGCGACACGGCGTTTTCCGTTGCACCGGTAATGGCGGCGACCAGCTCCTGGTTGGTGGCGTCGGGGGTGAAGACCCCCTTATTGCGCCCGAGGCGCAGCACCACGATGCGATCGGCAACGGCCCGCACGTCTTCCATGTTATGGCTGATAATAATGACGCCGAGGCCGCGTTCGCGAACGCGCTCGATCAGGTTGAGCACTTCCGCCGTCTGGGCGACGCCGAGGGCGGCGGTCGGCTCATCCAGCATGATGATTTTTGGATTCATCAGCAGGGAGCGGGCAATGGCGACGGTTTGGCGCTGGCCGCCGGAGAGCGAGGCGATGGGTTCGCGCACCGACGGAATTCGGGCCGCCAGCTCCTGCAGCAGCGTCCACGCCCGCACCTCCATGGCGACCTCATCCAGCTGTAAAGGCGAGATCTCCTGGCCTAAAAACAGGTTGGCCACCACGTCCAGGTTTTCGCACAGGGCTAAATCCTGAAAAACCGTGGCGATGCCGTATTCCAGCGCTTTTCCCGGGCTATCAAGCGTGACGACCCTGCCGTCGAACTCAATGGTGCCGTCGGTGGGCTGATGAACGCCGGCGAGGATTTTGACCAGCGTAGATTTTCCCGCGCCGTTATCGCCCACCAGCGCCACCACTTCACCGGCGTGGACCTCCAGCTCGATATCCGCCAGGGCGCAGACGGCGCCAAAGTGTTTAGAGACGTTGCTGAGCTTCAGGATCGGCTGCCCGGCCGTGGATATTTTCTCTTGTTCTTGCGACATGGAAGAGACCTCAACTATTGCGAAACTACGCCCGCCGTTGGATGACGGGCGCGTGGCAAAATTACTTTTCGATGCCTAACTTCTGGCAGGCTGCGGCGTATTCGCCGGTACAAACCTGAGCGTAGGTCTGGATCTTCTTATCGAAGATTTCCGCTTTAATATTTTTCGCGGTGATCACCGCCGGGGTGAAGAGCTGCGAAGGGGTGTTGTACAGGGTGGTGCTGGCCTGCGGCTTCTTACCCTGAATAAACTCAACGGCCACTTTTGCCGCCGCCGCCGCGACGATCTCAGACGGTTTGGAGATGGTGTTGTACTGGTCGCCGGCAATAATGAGCTGCAGCGCGGCGATGGTGGCATCATTGCCGGTGACCGGCGGTACCGGCTGTACGCCAGCGGCTTTGAAGGCGGCAATCGCCCCGCCGCCGGTGCCGTCGTTGGCGGCAACCACGCCTTTAATTTTGTCGCCAAAGCGGGTTATCTGCCCGGCAGCCCACTCCTGCGCTTTTGGCGGCGCCCATTCCGGCGTATCAAATTCTGCCAGGGTTTTGTAGCCCGACTCCTTCAGGCCGCGGTGGATACCGTCGCGGATCAGCCCCGCCGCCGCGTCGGTAGGGGAGCCGTTGATTTGCAGCACGCCGGCATCCTGCGGCACGCCGATCTCTTTCAGATGGCTGGTTAAGGATTTAGAGATGGCATAGCCAATCCCTTCGTTATCAAACGAGACGTAGAAATCTGCCGGTTTCGCCGGGATGGGGCGATCGTAGGCGATCACTTTGACATCCTGCGCCTGGGCGTTGGCGACCAGCGCAGCGGCGGCGGAAGAGTCCACCGGATCGAGAACGATGATTTTCGCGCCCTGGGCAATCACCGAGTTGAACTGCTGCTGCTGCAGGGTGGCGCTGGCGTTGGCGTTTTGATAAATGACCTTGCAGTCGGCGCACAGTTTGCTCATCTCCGCCTTGAAGCCGGGAAAATCATGCTGCTCGTAGCGCGTCGATGCCTGGTCGGGCATTAAAAACGCGACCGTGGCGGATTCCGCTGCCTGTGCTGAAGCGGTAATGCCGGTGGATATTGTTGCAAGTGCGATAAAAACTTTACGGTAATTCATTGCCTTACCCTCTTTTTTATATGCTTGAGCCCGCCGGCATGGGCCGACGTCATAAAGACTTTTTTAATAAGAGTTACCAATAATTCACATGTAGGATACTTCGGTTTTACATTTGCTCAACCGATGAAGCAGGATTACCACCGTGCAAAAAAGGAGTCAAGAAATGGAAAAATATCGATGTGTATTTGTGATTGGCTGCAAAGATCTGAATAAAAAAGGAGCAGGCGCTTTGACCGAAGCGCGGAGGGAAAAACAACGGTGAGAAGAGGGGGCGTGCGGGAAAAAAAACGGGCGGCGAAGGGCCGCCCGGATGCTTAATCTTCGCTCAGGAACAGCTCCAGCAGCGAGTTTAAAAACAGCTTGCCGTGCTCGGTTATCTGCCAGCAGTGCGCGTCCTCAGCCAGGTAGCCCTGGGCGATGGCGGCGGCAATTTGCGGGCGAATCACGTTCTCATCAAGGCCGGTATAGCGGCTGAACTCGGCGCGCGGCGCGGCTTCCAGCAGGCGGAAACGGTTCATAAAGAACTCGAACGGCTTATCCGCCGCCTCGACGTCGTGCTGGCGCTCAAGGTAGCGGCCTTCCATGTAGCCGCGCGGATGGCGCGTTTTTGCCGTTCGCAGAATGCGTCCGTCAGGGAACGTCACCTTACCGTGCGCCCCGCAGCCGATGCCGAGGTAGTCGCCAAAGCGCCAGTAGTTAAGATTGTGCTGACACTGGTAGCCGGGTTTGGCATAGGCGGAGGTTTCATACTGCTGATAGCCTGCCGCCGTCAGCAGCTGATGCCCCTGTTCAAAAATATCCCACAGCGCATCGTCATCCGGCAGCACCGGCGGACGGGAGCCGAACAGGGTATTCGGCTCAATCGTCAGCTGATACCACGACAGGTGCGGCGGGTTGAGCTCAATGGCCTGGCGCAGATCGTCCAGCGCTTCATCCAGCGACTGGTCCGGCAGGCCGTGCATCAGGTCAAGGTTGAAGCTGCGCAGGCCGAGGCCGGTGGCCAGGTGCGCCGCGCGTTTCGCCTCGTCAGGGCCGTGAATACGTCCCAGGCGCTGCAGCTTTGCCTCGCTAAAGCTCTGCACGCCGATGGAGATCCGGTTGACCCCCGCGCGCTGATACTCAACAAAGCGATCGGCTTCCACGGTGCCGGGATTGGCCTCCATGGTGATCTCGGCGTCGGCGGCCAGTGGCAGGCAGGCGCGAACGCCGTCAAGCAGCGTCTGCATCGCCGGCCCGGAGAGCAGGCTAGGCGTACCGCCGCCGATAAAAATAGTCCTGACTTCACGGCCCTGGGCGTAGTGCGCGTCGGCCCGCAGATCGTTGAGCAGGTGCTGCACGTAGTCGTCGTGCGGCACCTCGCCCTTCAATGCGTGCGAGTTAAAATCACAGTACGGGCACTTCTGCACGCACCACGGGATGTGAATATACAGGCTCAGAGGTGGCAAATTAGCCATTACGTAATGCTTCCAGTAACAGTTTCAGCGCGCGCCCGCGGTGGGATATCGCGCTTTTTTCTTCACGACTCAGCTCCGCCGCGGTTTTACCCTCAGACGGAACAAAGAAAATAGGATCGTAGCCAAAGCCGCCGCTGCCTGCCGCGCTGCGGGCAATCACGCCCGGCCAGCTACCGTGACAAACAATCGGCGTTGGGTCCGCGGCATGGCGCAGGTAGACCAGCACGCAGTGGAACTGCGCCTGGCGCTTATCGTCGGGAACGTCGCCCAGGGCGGCGAGCAGCTTTTCCAGGTTCTGCTGGTCGCTGGCGCCTTCGCCGGAGTAGCGCGCGGAGTAGATCCCCGGCGCGCCGCCGAGCGCATCGACCGCCAGGCCGGAGTCATCGGCAATCGCCGGCAGACCGGTAATCTCTGCGGCATGGCGCGCCTTCAGAATGGCGTTTTCGATAAAGGTCAGCCCGGTTTCTTCGGCGTTATCGACTCCCAGCTCGGTTTGAGCAACGATATTCAGACCAAAATCTTCCAGCAGCGAGGCCAGCTCGCGGACCTTTCCGGCATTGCCGGTGGCGAGAACAACTTTTTGCATGATTAATCCTGTATAGAGCCAGGCTCTTATTCTGTCAGCGCCGCGACCTGAGTCGGGATCTGTTGCGGGTTAATTATTTTTATCTGCTTGTGCCGGCCCAGTTCGCCTTTTTCAAGAAGCACCTGGCTTTTCGCGACGCGAAACTGTTTGGCGAGGAACTTAATCAGATGGGCGTTTGCCTGACCATCAACGGGCGGGGCGGTAATGGCGACTTTGAGCTCGTCGCCATGTAAACCAACGATGCTATCACGGCTGGCCTTGGGCTGAATATACAGCCGCAAAACCAGCCCGTCGGCGCAGGCTTCGACGGCACTCATAGCGCCATCCACAGCCCCGGAAGCAGCACGTTACCGGTTGCCTGAAGCAGTTCGGAAATGCCCATGTTAATCACGTACAGCAGCAGAACCAGCACCATCGGCGAGAAGTCGATCCCGCCCATTGACGGCAGCAGCTTGCGAATAGGGCGCAGCAGCGGGTCGGCGAGCTGCATCAGCACGTATTCAACCGGGCTGCGGCCCTGGCTTACCCAGCTCATAATCGCCATCAGCAGCAGCACCCAGAAAATCAGCAGGCCGATAGTCTTAATCAGGATCAGCAGCGCGGAAATCCAGATGATCGGCTGGAAGGTGACCACCATAAACAGCACGATGGCTTTGATGACGCAGAGAATAAAGGCCAGCAGCATCGAGGCGCTGTCGAGCGGCCCCAGGGCCGGGATAATACGGCGCAGCGGCCCAACGACAGGCTGGGTTGCCTTCACCACAAACTGCGAGAAGGGGTTGTAAAAGTCGCAGCGTGCCCACTGCATCCAGACGCGTAACAACATGATCATGGTGTAGAGTTCAATGACCGTTGAAAGCAGGAAAGTCAACGTCTTCATGGCGTTCCTCAGATTCCTTAATTTTTGCTGTAGTCGCGCGCACCGAAGATTGCGGTACCGATGCGCACCATAGTGCTTCCCGCCGCGATAGCGGCTTCCATATCATCCGACATTCCCAGAGACAGCGTATCGACCGCAGGGTAGTGCGCCTTCAGTCGCGCAAATGCTACCGCCATTTGTTGGGCGACGGCAAACTGCCTTACATACTCTGACTCAGGGGCCGGAATGGCCATTAATCCGCGCAGCTGCAGATGCGGCAGGGCGTCGATCTCTGCCGCCAATGCATCCAGCTCCTCAGGCGGGATCCCTGATTTGCTTTGCTCGTCGCTGATATTAATTTGAATCAACACGTTAAGCGGCGGCAGATGCGCCGGACGCTGCTCGCTAAGGCGGGCGGCGATCTTCAGCCGGTCGACGGTGTGGCACCAGTCGAAATGCTCCGCCACCAGACGGCTTTTGTTGGACTGCAGCGGGCCAATAAAGTGCCACTGCAGATGGTGAGCCCCGGCATCCTGAAAATGGCGAATTTTTTCCACGCCTTCCTGAACGTAGTTTTCACCGAAAGCCACCTGACCGGCAGCCACCGCTTCTTCGATCGCGCTCGCAGGTTTGGTTTTACTGACTGCAAGCAACGTAACTTCTTCTGGCGAGCGGCCGCAGCGAGCGGCAGCGCCTGAGATTTTGTCCCGGACCTGTGCCAGGTTATGCGCAATATCGTTCATATTCCGAGGATGAGTTATGGAGCTGGAAGAAATAGTGGCCCTTAGTGTAAAGCATAACGTCTCCGATCTACACCTGTGCAATGCCTCGGCGCCGCGCTGGCGTCGTCAGGGGAGGCTGGAGCCCGCGCCCTTCACGTCGCCGGAGATCGGCAAAATACTCGCGCAGTGGCTCAATGACGATCAGCAGGCGCAGTGGCATGCCAGCGGACAGGTTGATTTCGCGCTGGCGCTACCCGGCGGGCCGCGCCTTCGCGCCAGCGCATTCGCCCACACGCGCGGGCTGTCGCTGGCGCTGCGCCTGCTGCCGGAAGCCTGCCCGCGGCTTGATGCGCTCTGCGTTCCCGCCGCGATAGCCGAGCTGCTCAATGAAGAGAGCGGGCTGATCCTCGTGACCGGCGCCACCGGCAGCGGTAAATCGACCACCCTCGCGGCGATGGTCGGCTATCTCAATCAGCGCCTCGACGGCCATATCCTGACCCTTGAAGATCCGGTGGAGTTTGTCCATGGCAGCGAGCGCTGCCTGGTCCAGCAGCGTGAAATTGGCCGCCACGCGCCGTCGTTTGCGGCGGCGCTGCGGGTGGCGCTGCGCCAGGACCCGGACGTCATTCTGCTGGGCGAGCTGCGCGACAGCGAGACCATCCGCCTGGCGCTGACGGCGGCGGAGACCGGGCACCTGGTGATGGCCACGCTGCATACCCGCGGCGCGGCGCAGGCGGTTGAGCGCCTGGTTGACGTTTTTCCTGCCCAGGAAAAAGAGCAGGTTCGCGGCCAGCTGGCGGGAAGTTTATGCGCCGTACTGGCACAAAAATTATTACCGGATATATCTGGCGGTAGAGTTGCGCTATTCGAGCTTTTGGTAAATACCCCGGCGGTGGCTAATTTGATCCGTGAGGGTAAAACCCATCAGCTGCCCGGCGTTATGCAGACCGGACAGCAGAGCGGAATGCAGACTTTTACGCAAAGTTTTCAACAGCGTGTCTCCGCAGGTCGCCTGTAGCCGGAGGTTTTATATTCAGTCATCCTGCCAGTTTGTTGTTATCATAATGTTTTATTAATGTTCTTTGATATTGATTTTAAATATAGGCAAGCGTAAATAACTACGTCAAAATAATGAGTGTCTGGAATTGGCTTAGGCATTATCCTCGCAGAAATGGGAAAAAAATAAGATTATCTTTTGACACTTTTAATGAATTCACCTTATGCTGTTTGTGGGGATAGGATGATTCCCATGAAATATTTTTTTAATATGTAAATTTATTTCAGTTTATTAATGAATATGTGATTTTTTGTTTTTAATTCATTTAACCACTATGATGGTGGATGCTTGCTAAGGAGAGTTTTAAGTGATTAATTTATCAGGTAATTGCGCTCATTCTCGTCAGATTATCTTTATTACTCATCCCTCGATTCAGAGTCAGTCTTTTGTCAGCGGACTGGCGGAAACCCTATCGATCGCAGTAACTCTGCATAATATCAATAAGCCGCTGACGCAGCGCTTAGCGAAAGACTGTGTAATATTATTTGATATTGCCGTGTCGAATAAAAAGCTGAACGGCGTGTGGCGAGATATTATTCGATCGCACGCAGAGAGCCCGCGCCTGTTGATTATCAACAGCGCACAAAAGTATGAGCTCTATGAGATGGCGCAGTGGCCCGCGCTATACGGCGTATTCCGCCATGACGATGACGTCTCGCGTTTAATTGAGGGCGTTAAGGCCGTGCTGAACGGCGAACAGACGGCTGAATTGAGCGTGATGCACCCGGCGATGTACGCTGCGAATCATGCATCGGAGCCGGCGGAAAGCTCGCCGCTGACGGAACGGGAATGTGAGATCTTAAACGAACTGCGCTGCGGTGCGACCAATATGGATATCGCCCGGGCGCTGTTCATTAGCGAGAATACGGTGCGCACTCATCTCTATAACGTCTTTCGCAAGCTGAGCGTGAAGAATCGTACCCAGGCGGTGAGCTGGGCTAACGAGCATCTCCGTCACTAGGTCGTCACGATGATGGCGCCGGCTCGGCGCCATCATGTCGGGGCTTAAAAACCCTGCTCGAAGTAGCTTTCCAGAATAACCACCGCCGAGGCGGAGTCGACGCTGCCTTTATTCAAGGCGCGAAACCCGCCGTGCTCGAAGAGCCCCGCGCGGGCCTCCACCGTGCTCAGACGCTCGTCGTGCAGGGTTATCTTGACCCCAAAGCGGCCGTGAATTTTATTGGCGAAGTTGCGCGCGCGCGCGGTTAGCGGCTGCTCGGTGCCGTCCATATTCAGCGGCAGGCCGACGATAACGGCTTCAGGCTGCCACTCTTTCAGCAGCTTTTCGATAACGTTCCAGTCCGGCTTTCCGTCCTGTGCTTTGAGCGCAGGAAGCGGGCGGGCGGTGCCGGTAATGCGTTGCCCAATCGCAACGCCGATGCTTTTGGTGCCAAAATCAAAGCCCAGTAAGGTTCCACTCATTATGCGTGCCCCGCAACGCCGGGCATCGTCACAATATCGATCCCAATCAGTTTTGCCGCTTCACGCCAGCGATCGGCAATCGGCGTTTTAAACAAAATATTCTGATCCGCCGGGGCGGTGAGCCAGGCGTTATCGAGCAGCTCCTGCTCCAGCTGTCCCTTTTCCCAGGAGGCGTAGCCCAGCGCCACCAGAACGTTGCTCGGCTGCTTATCGGTACCGAGAGTTTCCAGTACGTCCCGCGACGTGGTGATCACGGTATTGTCGGAAATACGGATGCTGGAAGAGAAGTCAGAGGGCGGCGAGTGCAGAATAAAGCCGCGATCTTCCGCCAGCGGGCCGCCAAGCATGACCGGCTTATCGAGGCGAATATCGGGATTGCGCGGCTCAGCGACAATTTTTAGCTTCTCGAGGATCCCGTCAATCTGCAGATTTTCCAGCGGTTTGTTGACGATAATACCCATGGCACCGTCATCGTTGTACTCGCAGATATAAACCACGGAGCGGCGGAATATAGGGTCCTGAAGAGCAGGCATGGCAATCAAAAAGTGATGCTGTAAATTCATTGTCAGAGGTTCTGTTCCTGGTGGTTCAAAAAGCAGCACTCAGTATGCGGGCAAAGTGCCGCCCTGTCGATTCAACTTTATCTTTCACGCTACAGGTGCGTTGGCTTCCTCACTCGCCCCGGTCACATAGTAAACTATGCTCCCGGGCGCTCGCTGCGTCGCCGCCTTCCTGTAACCTGAAATCTTTCGTTGAATCAGTTTGGCTGATTATCGGTTCGAAAAGGGCGAAGAGTAAAAAGCGAAAGATAAAGGGTAAAAAGCGAAGAGCAAGGAGCAAAGTGCAAGAGAACAAAAGAACAAAAGAACAAAAGAACAAAAGAGCAAAAGAGTAAAGGGGCGTTGGCCCCTTTACTCTTAAGCTTTCGTTGAAGCAAGCTGGCCGGTTGCGGATGCAACAAGGACGCTGCGTTTTCAACCGGCTCATCCATAAGCCGCGGATTACTTAGCGAGGCGCTTCTCGATGGCGTCCATCAGCATCCCGGTGATGGAGATCGGGAAGGCGGCCTCAATCTCGCGTACGCAGGTTGGGCTGGTGACGTTAATTTCCGTCAGGCGATCGCCGATGATATCCAGGCCGACGAAAATCAGGCCCTTGGCCTTCAGCGTAGGGCCGACGCGGCGCGCAATCTCCCAATCGCTCTCGGTCAGCGGACGGGCTTCGCCGCGACCGCCGGCGGCCAGGTTGCCGCGCGTCTCTCCGCCCTGCGGAATACGCGCCAGGCACCAGGGAACCGGCTCGCCGTCGACGACCAGAACGCGCTTATCACCGTCCTTGATGGCCGGCAGATAGTTCTGCGCCATGCAGTAGCGGCTGCCCAGATCGGTCAGCGTTTCCGCAATCACCGGCAGGTTAGGATCGCCCTCTTTCACGCGGAAAATAGAGGAACCGCCCATGCCGTCCAGCGGCTTGAGAATAATATCGCCGTGCTTTTCCCAGAAGGCTTTCAGCTGCGCCTTGTTGCGGGTGACCAGAGTTTCTGGCGTCAGGTCGGCAAACCAGGCGGTAAACAGCTTCTCGTTACAGTCGCGCAGGCTTTGCGGCTTGTTGACGATAAGCGTGCCCTTATCTTCCGCGCGTTCCAGAATATAGGTGGCATAAATGAACTCGGTATCGAACGGCGGATCCTTACGCATCAGAATCACGTCGAGATCCGCCAGCGGCAGATCCTGCTCACCGCTGAACTCGTACCACTTATCGTAATTCTGCTCTACGCTCAGCGTGCGCGTACGGGCGCGGGCTTCGCCGTTGATTAAGTACAGGTCGTTCATCTCCATGTAATGGAGTTCGTAGCCACGACGCTGGGCTTCCAGCAGCATGGCGAAGCTGGTGTCTTTCTTGATGTTGATGGTTGCGATGGGGTCCATCACGATGCCGAGCTTGATCATTATTATTCTCCGTTAACGCTTCAACCTAAGTCGCCAAAACGCACCTGTAGCGCGGTAATGGCGGTTAGCGCAGTTGTCTCTGTACGCAGAACGCGCGGTCCCAACAGAATATCAGTAAACTGGTAACGAGCGGTCATCGCGATCTCTTCCGCTGACAGCCCTCCTTCAGGGCCAATCAGCAGACGAATGCGCTCGACCGGCAGCGGCAGCGTGTTGATGCTGGCGCTGGCGCGAGGGTGCAGGTTCAGCTTCAGGCTATCATCCTGCTCCGCACACCAGGCCTCCAGCTGCATGGCCGGGCGAATCTCTGGCACCACGTTGCGGCCGCTCTGCTCGCAGGCGGCAATGGCGATTTTCTGCCACTGCTGGATCTTTTTCTGCAAGCGTTCGGCATCCAGTTTAACCCCGCAGCGCTCGGAAAACAGTGGCGTAATGAGGCTTACCCCAAGCTCGATCGATTTCTGGATGGTGAATTCCATCTTTTCGCCGCGCGACATGACCTGACCGAGGTGAATATGCAGCGGCGATTCGCGGTCGTCACGCTCGCTGCTGACGATCTCAACCGTCACGTTTTTCTTGCCCGCGTCGACGATTGTGGCTGCAAATACCTGATTACTACCGTCAAAAAGCTGAATGGCCTGGCCTTTACCCATTCGCAGTACGCGGCCAACGTGGTTCGCCGCGTCGTCGGAAAGGGCTATCTGGCTACCGACGATAATCGGCTCAGGGTGGTGGATGCGGGGAGTGCGCATGCTTGATATTCCGTTCTTCGTGCAGGCCCCCGGTTCCCCGCCGCGGCGGGAGAATAGCGGGACCTGCAAATTAACAATTGCCGCTAGTGTAGGTTAGCTCTTTTGCGCCTGGCAAGCCTGCTGGACGTAAGGATTGTGGTTGCCCTGAACTTTAGCGATACGCTCATCGCGCTCGCACTCCCAGCGGGTGACCGGGTAGGTCTTATCCCAGGCGGTAAAAAGCTGGGTTTGCTGGCGGGAAAGGGTGAGCTGATAGCTATCGCGCATATAGAAGTAGGTCCGCGCAATCGCGCCGCGCGCGCGCGCCGGCGGCTCGGCGACCTTCTCTTTAAAATCGACCTTCATCGCGCACTGGCCGTACTGGCCCTCGCCGCCGTTCCACTGGCTGTACATATAGTTAGCGCGGTCGCCGTTGACTTCGCCAACCGCCGGCTGCAGGTTGTGCATATCGCTTTCCATCCTGCGGTATACCGGATCTTTGGCGCAGTTTTTACGCCCGCCGTCCTGCCAGCACTGGCGCTGGTGGCCAAACTGCCACGCCGGGACGACGTGCTCCCACTCGACGCGGCCGGCGCGGTTTTCGTTTTTACGCACTTTATAGCCGCAGGATTGTAGATTGATTACGCCTTTTTTACCCTGCCAGTCGATTTTGCAGCCGCAGTAGAAGTCACCGGGGGCATCGGCGTTAACCTTCACTCCGGCGGCTTTTGCCTGGGAAAAACTATTGATTCCTTCGGCCATAGCCTGACCGCCACAGGCCGCAGTCAAAAGCGCTGCGGCAAAAATATGAGTACGGGACATCGTGAACTCCGTGTCAAAACGAGCCCGCAACGTAGCGAATGCGATTGTCAGATGCAATCAGTCAGATCAGAAAATTTCCAGTTATAGCCGATATTTACGCTTCGGCGACCAGCAGATCGCCGCAGCGAACGCAGCGGTAGGTGGCTTCGCCGCGCGTCACGCGGTTGTGACGGCGAACGGTAAGCTGGTGCTGCTGGCACCGGCAGCGGTAGGGGAAGGTATTCTGCCGCACGGAGTCCAGTTCGAAGCGGTGGGTGCGGCGGGCCGGCACTTCCAGCACGTTTTCCATCATCCACTTCCACTCTTTGCCGTGCGGCGCCACGCGTCCAAAATGCTGCCACACCAGCAGGTGCGCCAGCTCGTGCGGCACGACCTCATCGATAAACGCCTGCTGGTTCTCCAGCAGCAGCACCGGGTTGAGGCGAATTTCATTCTTCTCCAGCCAGGCGGTGCCAGCGGAGGTTCCCCGCTGCTGATAGACCAGCGCGGGTTCCGGATAGCGGCGCTCAAGCTTGAGGTTCGCGAGGGCGAGTTTTTCCCGCAGGCTGCGCATTACGGCCTGCTGCGTAGCGATGGGAATTCGGGGCGTCTTCATAGCGCCAGAGGATAGTGCGGTGAGGAGAGGAGAGCAAGAAGAAGCTTCCTCCCGCGGGGGGAGGAAGCGCGGTGATGGCTAGTCGCGAGCGCCGATTTCACGCAGCGGACGGCCCTTCATCAGGTTACGTTCGATATGTTCCAGCGAAACGTTTTTGGTTTCCGGAATAAGCCACAGGGTCAGGAAGATGAACAGGATGTTCAGGCCGCCATAGACCCAGAAGGTGTTCGCGCTGCCCAGCGAGTTCAGCATGGTCAGGAAGGTCGCACCGACGATCATGTTGGCAATCCAGTTGGTAGCCGTGGAGCAGGTGATGCCGAAATCGCGGCCCTTCAGCGGCTGGATTTCTGAACACAGGACCCAGATCAGCGGGCCGGCGCTCATGGCGAAGCCGACGATAAACATCAGCAGCATCAGCACGGAGAAGTACTGCGCGGTCGTGGAGTGGATGCCGATATGCATCATGCTGCCCAGCACGCCCATGCCGACGGCCATGACGATAAAGCCGAGGATCAGCGTAGGCTTACGGCCCCAGCGGTCAACCAGGCCGATCGCGATAAAGGTCGCCAGCACGTTGGTCAGGCCGACGATGACCGTGCCCCACATCTGCTCGGTGGTGTTGGCGTAGCCCGCCAGCTCAAAAATCTTCGGCGCGTAGTACATGATGACGTTCATCCCGGTGAACTGCTGCATCACCTGCAGCAGAACCCCGAGGAACACCGCGCGGCGGAAGTTGCTGTTCTCTTTAAACAGCTCCCAGCCGGACTGTTTGACCTTCAGGCTTTCACGGATTTCATCGAGCTCACGTTTGGCTTCCGCGCTGGTATCACGCAGGCGCAGCAGCACGCGCTCAGCGTCGACAAAGCGGCGTTTTGCGGCAAACCAGCGCGGGCTGTCCGGCAGGAAGAAAACGCCAATCAGCAGCAGAACGGCCGGGATGATTATGACCCCGAGCATCCAGCGCCATGCGCCGCTGTAGCTAAACGCGGTATCCGACAGATAGGCGCCGAGAATACCGATGGTGATCATCAGCTGATACATCGAGATCATGCTGCCGCGAATTTTCTCCGGCGCAATTTCGGACAGGTACAGCGGGGCGGTGTAGGAAGCGACGCCTACCGCCAGGCCGAGCAGTACGCGGGAAATCAGCAGCACTTCAACGTTCGGCGCGGCGGCGGAGCACAGCGAGCCGGCAACGAACAGGATGGCGCCGATCATCAGGCTTTTCTTACGGCCCAGCTTGAAGGAGAGCCAGCCGCTGCCGACCGCACCGACCGCGGCGCCGAACATCATGGAGCTCACCACCCATTCCTGAGTGTGAGCGGTAATCTGAAACTCGTTGGCAATAAAGGGTAGGGCACCCGCAATGACGCCGATATCAAGGCCAAAAAGCAGGCCAGCCAGTGCGGCGAGGAAACAGACAAAGAACGTCATCGTTTTGTTCGAGCGCCCTTGTTTTTTGTTGTCAGGCATAACGCCCTCCAGTTGAGTTATTGATTCTGTCGCTGCTTAGAGTAGGGGAGTGCGTAGCAAAAAAATGTGATTGCAATCACGGCTGTGTAATCGCTTACACTAAGGTAAAGAAACGTAATCAATAAATATTTATATAAATCAATGTAATATTTGAGTTTAGTCGACGCGACAAAAAGCACAAATCAGACTTACCTGAAACAGTATGTAACATTGTGACAGATTGCTTCATTAACGCTGAACCTGAGCTAACGAATGGCTGCCAATCTTATGTAATCGCTTTCATTATCTGGTGTTGCAGGAGCCGGTGGCGGCGGAGCACGGAGCGCAGTGGGGGGAAGAGGTAAAGAAAAAGGCCAGCACGAGGCTGGCCTTTGAAACGGTAAAGCGCGCGGTTATTTCAGGCCGGCAGCTTCGCGCAGCAGAGCGGCTTTGTCGGTTTTTTCCCATGGGAAATGTTCGCGACCAAAGTGACCGTATGCCGCGGTTTCTTTGTAGATTGGGTGCAGCAGATCCAGCATCTGGATCAGGCCGTACGGACGCAGGTCGAAGAATTCGCGCACCAGCAGCGTTAGCTGCTCGGTCGCAATTTTTTCGGTGCCGAAGGTTTCCACCATGATAGAGGTCGGTTCAGCCACGCCGATTGCGTAGGAAACCTGAATCTCACAGCGATCGGCCAGGCCTGCGGCAACGATATTTTTCGCCACATAGCGCGCTGCGTAAGCCGCGGAGCGGTCAACTTTAGACGGATCCTTACCGGAGAACGCGCCGCCGCCGTGGCGAGCCATGCCGCCGTAGGTATCAACGATGATTTTACGTCCGGTCAGGCCGCAGTCGCCCATCGGGCCGCCGATAACAAAGCGACCGGTCGGGTTGATAAAGAATTTGGTGGCGCTGCTCAGCCATTCGGTCGGCAGAACCGGCTTGATGATCTCTTCCATCACCGCTTCCTGCAGCGATTTCTGATCGATATCTTCCGCGTGCTGGGTCGACAGTACCACCGCGTCGATGCCGACGATTTTGCCGTCGTCATACTGGAAGGTCACCTGGCTCTTCGCATCCGGACGCAGCCACGGCAGCGTGCCGTTTTTACGCACTTCAGCCTGACGCTGCACCAGACGGTGAGCATAGGTGATCGGCGCCGGCATCAGCACGTCGGTCTCGTTAGTGGCATAGCCAAACATCAGGCCCTGGTCGCCCGCGCCCTGCTCCAGCGGATCGGCACGGTCAACGCCCTGGTTGATGTCCGGAGACTGCTTGCCGATTGCGCTCAGCACGGCGCAGGAGTTGGCATCAAAGCCCATATCGGAATGCACGTAGCCAATTTCACGAACCGTATTACGGGTGATCTCTTCGATATCAACCCATGCGCTGGTGGTGATTTCACCGCCAACCAAAACCATGCCGGTTTTGACGTAGGTCTCACACGCGACGCGGGCCTTCGGATCCTGTTCCAGGATCGCGTCAAGCACGGCATCGGAGATTTGGTCAGCAATTTTGTCTGGATGCCCTTCTGATACGGACTCGGACGTAAAGAGGTGTTTTGCCATGTTTTATTTTACCTGTGGAGTATTCGTATAGCTCATACTGTTGTGTGGATTAGCTTTGGTGGATGATTCTACCAAAGCCTGCAGGTAGTGACACGAGCAGTCTGAGTGTTAATCAGTATAGACGGATTAACTTCTGGACGGCTATTTTAGGTCAAATCTTAATCCCATTTCCAGACTTTTTTGATGCGCATCGCATTTATGCGCAATAGTCGGTGGAAATTTTTCCTGCCAGATGCGGCAACGCGCATATTTTTATTTTGCATTTTAGCCTGCTTCTCGGTATAAAACGCCGCGCACGGCTCATTATGACAGCGCACGAAGAGTACCTCGTGACGCCACTTCCAGCCGGGTTAAGCACTCTGTATTGACAGAATCCCGCAGCGGCCTTTGCGCCTGCTGCCAGATAGATAGCTTTGGCTTGTCGCTGGCCCGTTTCGGGGCAGTGTGGAGGTGATACCAGATAATGAACCCACGTTTTTCACCTGATTCGTCGCGTCGTTCCGTCGCGCGTCACTATCCCGCAATCTGCATCTCTTGCATGCACACCTGCCGATGTTCTACCCATCTCGGCGCTTCTCAGGATTCCAGGGCCGGAAGGTCGTCAGAAAACTGAACAAGGGCTCTCTTGCCGCTATTGCAAGGGTTTTCTCGTGGTTTCTCCGGACTGTCACACTACGTTCGGGTACGTGTTTTATTATCATATGAAGAAGAAACCGGTCGCGCAGCCGCAGCGCCAGCACTATCTGCTGGGGTTTAGGACTGTTCATGGGTTGTTATCGCGTCTTTGGACTGCGATAGTAGTTAACTGTCTTACACTTATGATTAAAAATTGAGGTTCGCTATGTCTGACGACATGTCTATGGTTTCGCCTTCGTCAGCAGGCGAACAGGGTGTACTACGTTCTATGCAGGAGGTGGCGATGAGCTCCCAGGAAGCTAGCAAAATGCTACGTACTTATAATATTGCCTGGTGGGGTAATAACTACTACGACGTCAACGAGCTGGGCCATATCAGCGTTTGCCCGGATCCTGACGTACCGCAAGCGCGCGTCGATCTTGCCGAATTAGTTAAAGCGCGCGAAGCGCAGGGGCAGCGCCTGCCTGCACTGTTTTGCTTCCCGCAGATCCTGCAGCATCGCCTGCGCTCGATTAACGCCGCCTTCAAGCGCGCGCGCGAGTCCTACGGCTATAACGGCGACTATTTCCTGGTCTATCCGATTAAGGTTAACCAGCATCGTCGCGTGATTGAGTCGCTGATCCACTCCGGCGAGCCGCTGGGCCTGGAAGCCGGTTCAAAGGCCGAACTGATGGCGGTGCTGGCGCACGCGGGCATGACCCGCAGCGTGATCGTCTGTAACGGCTATAAAGACCGTGAATATATCCGCCTGGCGCTGGTGGGCGAAAAGATGGGCCACAAGGTCTATCTGGTCATCGAAAAGATGTCGGAAATCGCCATCGTGCTGGAAGAGGCCGCACGCCTTAACGTGGTGCCGCGTCTTGGCGTCCGCGCGCGTTTAGCCTCGCAGGGCTCCGGTAAATGGCAGTCCTCCGGCGGCGAGAAATCCAAGTTCGGCCTCGCGGCGACGCAGGTTCTGCAGCTGGTTGAAATTCTGCGCGCGGCGGGGCATCTGGAAAGCCTGCAGCTGCTGCACTTCCACCTTGGCTCGCAGATGGCCAACATTCGCGATATCGCCACCGGCGTGCGCGAATCCTCGCGCTTTTACGTCGAGCTGCATAAGCTGGGCGTCAATATCCAGTGCTTTGACGTCGGCGGCGGCCTGGGCGTGGACTATGAGGGCACCCGTTCGCAGTCCGACTGCTCGGTGAACTACGGCCTCAACGAGTACGCGAACAACATCATCTGGGCGATCGGCGACGCCTGCGAAGAGAACGGCCTGCCGCACCCGACGGTGATTACCGAATCCGGGCGTGCGGTCACCGCGCACCATACCGTGCTGGTCTCCAACATCATCGGCGTTGAGCGCAACGAATACACCGAGGCGACCCCGCCTGCGGAAGATGCGGCGCGCCCGCTGCAGAGCATGTGGGAAACCTGGCTCGAGATGCACGAGACCGGCAACCGCCGCTCGCTGCGCGAATGGCTGCACGATAGCCAGATGGACCTGCACGATATTCATATCGGCTACTCTTCCGGCACCTTCAACCTGCAGGAGCGCGCGTGGGCGGAGCAGCTGTATCTGAACATGTGTCACGAAGTGCAGAAACAGCTCGACCCGAGCAACCGCGCGCACCGGCCAATCATTGACGAGCTGCAGGAGCGGATGGCGGATAAAATTTACGTCAACTTCTCGCTGTTCCAGTCGATGCCGGACGCGTGGGGTATCGATCAGCTGTTCCCGGTGATGCCGCTGGAAGGGCTGAACATGGTGCCTGAGCGCCGCGCGGTGCTGCTGGATATCACCTGCGACTCCGACGGCGCTATCGATCACTACGTCGACGGCGACGGGATCGCCACCACCATGCCGATGCCGGAATACGATCCTGATAACCCGCCGATGCTGGGCTTCTTTATGGTTGGCGCCTACCAGGAGATCCTCGGCAACATGCACAACCTGTTCGGTGATACCGAAGCGGTTGACGTGTTCGTCTTCCCTGACGGCAGCGTTGAAGTTGAGCTCTCCGACGAAGGGGATACCGTGGCGGATATGCTGCAGTACGTGCAGCTGGATCCGAACACGCTGTTGACCCAGTTCCGCGATCAGGTGAAAAACTCCGGTCTCGACGAGGCGCTGCAGCAGCAGTTCCTCGAAGAGTTCGAAGCGGGCCTGTACGGCTACACTTACCTGGAAGACGAGTAACATGCTGCGCGCCCTCTCTTGTGAAGGAGGGGGCATCAGGTCGCACAAACGCGATACCGACTTGAACCCGCAGGCATTAACGGCGATAATTCGCCCAACAAGCAGTCACCCTATTCAAACCCTTCCTCGTCGGGCCTAACGACGCGGAGGGGTTTTTTTATGTGCATTTTTAACACTATCGCCTGTAAAAAGAGGTCACACCCATGAGCACTTTAGGTCATCAATACGATAATTCCCTGGTCTCTAACGCGTTTGGTTTTTTGCGTCTGCCGCTGAACTTCCAGCCGTACGACAGCGACGCCGACTGGGTGATCACCGGCGTTCCTTTTGATGCGGCAACCTCCGGCCGCGCGGGCGGGCGTCACGGCCCGGCGGCGATCCGTCAGGTTTCCACCAACCTTGCCTGGGAAGGCAACCGCTTCCCGTGGAACTTCGACATGCGTGAACGTCTGAACGTTGTCGACTGCGGCGACCTGGTTTACGCCTTCGGCGACGCGCGCGACATGAGCGAACGTTTGCAGGCCCACGCTGAGAAGCTGCTGGCGGCCGGGAAACGTATGCTCTCCTTCGGCGGCGATCACTTCGTCACCCTGCCGCTGCTGCGCGCGCACGCTAAGCATTTCGGTAAAATGGCGCTGGTGCATTTCGATGCCCATACCGACACCTACGCCAACGGCTGCGAGTTTGACCACGGCACCATGTTCTACACCGCGCCGAACGAAGGCCTGATTGACCCGAACCACTCGGTGCAGATCGGTATCCGCACCGAGTTTGACAAAGACAACGGCTTTACCGTGCTGGACGCGGGCCAGGTCAACGATCGCAGCGCTGACGACGTTATCGCTCAGATCAAACAGATCGTTGGCGATATGCCGGTCTACCTGACCTTCGACATTGACTGTCTGGATCCGGCGTTTGCGCCGGGCACCGGTACGCCGGTGATCGGTGGGCTGACCTCGGACCGCGCGATCAAGCTGGTGCGCGGCCTGAAGGATCTGAACATCGTTGGCATGGACGTGGTGGAAGTGGCTCCGGCCTACGATCAGTCCGAGATCACCGCCCTGGCGGCGGCGACCCTGGCGCTGGAAATGCTCTATATCCAGGCGGCGAAAAAGGGCGAATAAGCCCTAAGCGCTCACTGCTGCTGCGCGACGCATGCGCAGCAGCAGCACGCTTCCGGCAAGCAGGGTAACGACCTGTGACGCCACCAGTACCGAAAATCCTGAACTGACCGACCCAACCGACTTCATCACCAGCCCCATCAGCAGCGGGATAAACGCCGCGCAGATATTGCCGATACCGTTAATGATGCCGTAGGCGCTGCCAACCGCCTCCCTCGCCGCGTGATGCTGCACCACCGCCGGTATCGCCGCCCCCTGAAGCCCCCAAAAGATATTGGCCGACAGCATAAACAGCGCCAGCCACGCCGGCTGGTGGCTGAGCATCAGCGCCAGTATCGAGCAGGCCGTCAGAAGACCGCCGCTTATAAACAGCAGCGGAGCCTGCTCGGGACGCATTTTATCGAGCAGCACACCGCCAAGAAATTTTGAACCCAGGCTGAGCAGAAAGGGGATCGCCGCCAGAACGCCGGTGGCCTGTAGCGAGAAGTGATGCTCGTCGCGCAGCCACGCCGGCAGCCAGGCGCTGCTGCCCCACAGATAGCTGAGGGTGGCGATCTCGACCAGCAGGATCCAGCCGAGCAGCGGCGTACGCCAGGCCAGCTGAAACGTCTGCTTAAAGCCGGAGCGAGACCTTTGCGCCGCCGCGGCAGGAGCCGGCAGGAAGCGCCAGATCAGCCCGCCGCCGAGCAGCAGGTTCAGCGCGGCCAGGCTGTAGAAAGAGCCTTGCCACCCCTGATGCTCAATTAAAAAAGTGACCAGCGGGAAGCCCACCGCCAGCCCCAGCGAGACCCCGAGCGCGGTAACCGCGTTCGGTTTGCCGATCTCGCCGGCGGCGAAGCTGTCGCTGATAAAGCGCGTTTTAAGTGAAAATAGCGGCCCCTCCGCAATACCTAAAATAACGCGGGCGATCAGCATTCCGAACAGCGAGCCGAGCAGCGGAGAAACGGCGCACACCGCGGCCCAGATAGCGATGCTGATTAATAGCCCCTGCCGATAGTGCAGCCGGTTTTCAATTACCGGCGTTAAGAGTAGCGCCGACAGCCCATAGCCCACGAGAAAGCAGGTCATCAGCATTCCCTGTAACATTCTGTTTTCATTTAGCTGAAAGTGGGCCGCAAATTCGGGGTTAAGTATCATCACTGAGATATTTACCCGGTCAATATAAGAGATGATAATTAACAACAGTAGCGCGATTGTTCCCTGCCATCTTGCGGTCATGATTATTCTTTTCTCCCGGTCATTTATGAATCAAAGGCGCTATTTTTAAATAACGGTGATAGTCACGTATGTAAAATGATTCACAGGTGAAACTCATTGTTTTAAAAGATATTGATTGAAAAGTGTTTCACCAGTGAAACTTGATGTTTAGCCGGCTTTATCATTTTTAATGATTGTATGGAAAAGAAGTCAATAGTCTTTTTCGAAAAGTTAAGCGCCTGCTTAATTTATTTTCACGCCCCCTTTTAAATATCACAATTTCATATTGCCGCAATTTTTCGTGATCGATTGCACACTTAGATAATTAAATCACGATCGGTTAACAAATCCTTCACATTGCCGCTTGACGAAAGATTGAACGCTTTTATATTGACCGTATTAAATAAGAAACAGAGTTTCATATATGAAACAAAGCCTGGAGGATCGTGATGAGCTGGATAGGCGTATGTGACGCAGAGCAGGTACAGGAAGATTTCCCTTATAGCGGCAATATCGACGGTAAAGAGATCGGCATTTATCTGATTGATGGCGAGTATTACGCGCTGGAGGACGTGTGTCCCCATGCCTACGCGCTGTTAAGCCAGGGCTTTGTGGAAGACGGCAAGGTTGAATGCCCGCTGCACGAAGCGGTATTCGATGTGAAAACCGGTCAGTGCCTGCACGGTCCGGGCGGTCGTAGCCTCAATCGTTACCCGGTGCGGGTATTCGACAATCAGATCCAGATTACTTTTATCGAGGAGAGCGTGGCATGAGCGAAACCCTGAACTTCAACCCGGCGCTGCCGGAAAGCCGCCAGTTTACGCCGCCCGCCGAGGGCGGAAACGGCAATATCCACCGGCCTGGCGACTACGCCAATCTTATCTGGCAGACCCGCAGCCGCGTTCCGGAGAGCTGGGAGCTGCAGCTTATCGCCACCCTTGAAGGGCTGTTTGAGCAGGGCGCAGAGAGCCTGACGCAGCTGGTGGACGGGCTGAACGACCTGCGGATGCACGACCAGCAGGGCGAACCGTGGAGCGAGGCCAGCTTCGAGGCTTTTTTGCAGGTAAACGGATACTGAGGACACAGCGATGACGACAACGGTACAAAACTATCTCGATAAAGGTTTACGCGGCCTGTGGTATCCGGTGCTGGCAAGCTGGGAGGTGCAGTCCGCGCCGGTGGGCATCACCCGCCTCGGCGAGCAGATCGTTATCTGGCGTAATAAAGACGGCCAGCTGCAGGCGCTGGAAGACCGCTGCCCGCACCGCGGCGCGCGCCTGTCGATGGGCTGGAACCTCGGCGACCGCATCGCCTGCTGGTATCACGGCGTGGAAGTGGCGGGAAACGGCGAAGTAAAAGATGTCCCGGCGGTCGACAAGTGTCCGCTGGTGGGCCAGCAGTGCGTGCGCAGCTATAGCGTTCAGGAAGCGCACGGGGCGATCTTCTTATGGTTTGGCGCCACGGCGAACCAGCAGCCGGATGAGCTGAGCTTCCCGGAAGAGCTGGCTAACGGCGACAAATACAGCAACTTCCTCTGCACCGCCGCGTGGAAATGCAACTATCAGTACGCGCTGGAAAACGTCATGGACCCGATGCACGGTACCTATCTGCACTCCTCTTCGCACTCGATGGCGGAAGGGGAGCGTAAAGCGGACATGGTGCTGCAGCCGACCAAAACCGGCTTTATCTTTGAGAAGAAGGGGCAGAGCGGCGTCAACTTTGACTGGGTAGAGCTCGGCAATAGCGGCGCCTGCTGGATGCGCCTGTCGATCCCGTATCAGAAACGCTTTGGGCCAGGAGGCCACTTCTTTATCGTCGGCATGGTGGTGCCGGAAGATAACGACAACTGTCGGGTCTTTTTCTGGCGTATCCGCGGCGTGCAGGGCTGGCAGCGCGATATGTGGCGCTTCATGTACCGCAACCGCCTGGAAAAACTGCACTGGGAAGTGCTCGAGCAGGATCGCGTGGTGCTGGAGAGCCTGGCGCCGAACGCCCGCGACCACGAATATCTCTATCAGCACGACGTCGGGCTGTCGCGCCTGCGCCGCATGATGCAAAAAGCGGCCAAAGAGCAGCTGGCGGCGCGCGAAGAACAGCAGGGCGCCGCCTGATGAACGGGCTGCTGAACGGAAAACGTATCGTGGTGACCGGGGCCGCGCGCGGGCTGGGCTATCACTTCGCCAAAGCCTGCGCGGAGCAGGGGGCGAAGGTGGTGATGTGCGACATCCTCGAGGGCCAACTGGCCGAGAGCGCGCATGGGCTCAGTGAACAAGGTTTTGCCGTCGAGTCTTACGCTATCGATCTGGCCGATCCGCGCTCAATCGCGCAGGCGTTTAGCGCGATTGGCGAACGAGGTCCTATTGACGGACTGGTGAATAACGCCGCGATGGCCACCGGCGTCGGCGGCAAAAATATGATCGATTACGATCCGGATCTGTGGGATCGGGTGATGTCGGTTAACGTCAAAGGCACCTGGCTGGTGACCCGGGCGGCGGTACCGCTGCTGCGTGAAGGCAGCGGGATCGTTAACGTGGCGTCGGATACCGCGCTGTGGGGCGCGCCGCGTCTGATGGCCTACGTCGCCAGCAAAGGCGCGGTGATCGCCATGACCCGCTCAATGGCGCGGGAGCTTGGCGAGAAGCGCATTCGCATTAACGCTATCGCCCCGGGGCTGACCCGCGTTGAGGCCACCGAGTACGTTCCGGCTGAACGTCATCAGCTGTATGAGAACGGCCGGGCCCTGAGCGGCGCCCAGCAGCCGGAGGATGTTACCGGCAGCGTGGTGTGGCTGCTCAGCGAGCTGTCGCGGTTTATCACCGGACAGCTGATCCCGGTCAACGGCGGATTTGTTTTTAACTAAAGAGGCGAGGCGGTATGGCAAACGAGCGGGAAGTGAAGTACCTGGTGCCGGGCCTGGAGCGGGGGCTGGAGCTGCTGCTGGCGTTTGGCGAGCAGCATCGCGATCTGACCTTCGCCGAGCTGCATCGGCTGGTGGATATGCCGAAGGCGACCGCCTATCGCGTGGTGCAGACGCTGGAATATATGGGCTTTCTGGAGCGCAATCCGCGCACCAATACCTTTTCGCTCGGGATGAACGTCCTGCGTCTGGGCTTTGAATATATCGCCTCCCTGGATGTGGCGCAGGTCGGTCAGCCGGTGATTGAGCAGCTGCGCGATACCAGCCAGTGCAGCAGCCACCTGGCGATCCGCGACGGGCGGGACATCATCTACATCGCCCGCGTCAGCGCCGCCGGCTCGCGCATTAATCAGGTCAGCATCGGCACCCGGCTGCCGGTCCACTGCACTTCGCTTGGCCGCATGCTGCTGACCGATGTCTCCCGCCGCGAGTTCGAGCTGCTGTTCCCTGACGAGCGGCTGCCGGGCAATACGCCGGGGCAAATTCACGACCGTGAAGCGCTGTGGCAGATGGTGCAGCAGGATAAGGCGCGGGGCTTTGTGATCGGCGAGTCCTTCTACCGTCACGGGATCTCCTCCATCGTTTACCCGGTCTACGATCGCAGCGGACGGGTGGCGGCGGTGGTGAGTATCCTGGTGCCGTCGGATGAGATCCCACAGGCCGATCGCGAGCGGCTGCAAAACGATGTCAGCATGGCGGCGGACAAAATTTCAGGCTTCCTCGGGCATTTAGCTCAGGCTATTTAAATCAATACGTTAACTGCAGGCGCTTGGCTGCGTCGGGCATGTTTTACGCCCAAATCCGGGCGACCGAACGGTAAAGAGGCAACGAACGATGAGTGTAACCGGAATTGAAAAGCTGGAATTTGGCGTCGACGACCTGACCCATAGCGCCAAATTTATGCGTGATTTTGGCCTGACGAGCGATGCCGGCGGCCGGGGTTTTACCACCCTGAGCGGCGCCCAGGTCATGCTCAACCCGATCAACAGCCCGGATCTGCCGCCCGCTTTTGAGGCGGGCAATACCCTGCGCCGGATGACCTGGGGCGTGGCGGACCGGGCGGCGCTGGAGGCGCTGCGGCCGAAGCTGGCGCAGCAGCCGGCCTTTCGCGAAGTGGACGGCGCCCTCGAGTGCCAGGATCCGAACGGCATGACGCTGCGCGTCCAGGTGAGCCAGCAGACGCCGGTTGAGCTGGACGTTGAGCCGATAAACCAGTGGGGCGACGTGCGGCGGATCGATACGCCGAGTCCGGTTTATGACCGCGCCCAGCCGATCAACATCGGCCACGTGGTGTTCTTCGTGGAGGAGCTGGCGGCGGTAGAGGGCTTTTACCGCGAAGTGCTCGGTTTCCAGGTGTCCGATCGCTATATCAACCGCGCGGTGTTCCTGCGCTGCGGCGTGCGCGGCGGGCATCACAATCTCTTCTTATTACAGCTGCCGACCCGCAGGCGCGGCCTTAACCACGTCGCCTTTACGGTGCGCGATATCCACGAAGTGATCGGCGGCGGGATCGCAATGAACAAAAGCCAGTGGAGCACCTTTATCGGCCCCGGCCGCCACCCGGTCTCTTCGGCCTATTTCTGGTACGTCAACAGCCCGACCGGCGGGGCGTTTGAGTACTACACCAACGACGACTATCTGACGGAAAACTGGCAGCCGCGCGAGCTGGAACACTCCCTGGTTTCCTTTACCGAGTGGGCGGTGGAGGGCGGTATCGACCACGACACCCGCCGCCAGCAGAAAAAGCCGGAGGCGGTATGACGGTGCGGATAGTGATTATCGGCGGCGGCCAGGCCGGCGGCTGGGCGGCAAAAACGCTGCGTGATGAAGGCTTCGACGGCGAGATCTGCATCATCGCCGAGGAGGAGTGGGATTTTTACGAACGCCCGCCGCTGTCGAAGGCGGCGCTGCTGGAGGCCGAACCGGCGCTGCCGCGTCTGTTTAGCGCAGAAGCTCAGCAGGCGCTGAACCTGAAGTGGTACCGCCCGCAGCGGGCGGAGGCCATCGATCGTGAGGCGAGAACCGTGCGCCTGAGCGGCGGCGAGCGGCTGACCTACGACCGCCTGCTGATCGCTACCGGCGGCCGCGCCCGCCTGCCCGGCGAGGCGTGGGCGCAGCATCCCCAGGTCTACACCCTGCGCCACTGGCAGGATGCCCGGCGCCTGAAGCAGCGCCTGGCGGCCAGCACCCGGCTGGCGATCGTCGGCGGCGGCTGGATTGGCCTCGAGATTGCCGCCTCGGCGCGCAAAAGCGGCGTCGAGGTCACGCTCTACGAACAGCAGCCGGCGCTGTGCATGCGCTCGGTAAGCGGCGAGGTGTCGCAGGAGCTGGAATGGCTGCACCGCGATCGGGGGGTCAACGTCCGCACGGGGTGCGGTGCGCTGGGCCTCGAAGATAGCGACGGCCTGCCGGTGATCCGCTGCGACGGCCGACGTCAGACCTTCGATGCGGTGGTGGTGGGGATCGGCGTCGATCTTAATCTGGAGCTGGCGCAGGAGGCGGGCCTGCCGGTCGATCGCGGGATCGTGGTCGATGCCCAGGGACGAACCGCCGATCCGGCTATTTTCGCCGCCGGCGATGTCGCCCGCCATCACCAGTACGGCCTGTGCATTCAGTCGTGGGCCTTTGCCCAGAATCAGGCGGTGGCGACGGCAAAAGCGATGCTCGATCCGCAGGCCGAGGGCTACGATGAAGCGCCGTGGCTGTGGTCGGATCAATACGCGCACAATATTCAGATCCTCGGGATCCCCCAGCCGGGAACCCGGACGGTGGTTCGCCGCGATCCCAAAGGGCCGCTGTTTTTCTCACTCGATAGCGACGGCCGGCTCAGCCAGCTGGTGGCGTTTAACGATGCGCGCACCGTCAAGCTGGCGAAGCGCTGGATGGCGGCGGGGAGGGATCTTTCCGCCGTGCCGCTCGACGATCTGACCTTTTCGCTGATGTCATTGCGATAACACCCGCGCACCCTTAAGGGGGAGAGATGACCACATTAGAGACCAACACCGCGCCCTCCGTGGCGGGCGGTGAGGGCGTCCACGCGCCTGAAAAAGCGGTTCGCTGGGCCATTCCGCTGTCGTTACTGGCCTGCGTGCTGCTGGCGTTCTTCGACAAAATCAGCATTGCGGCGCTGTTTTCCGATAGCCATTTTCAGCAGGCGATGGGCATCGATTTTGATACCACCCGCCTCGGCATCCTGATGAGCGCTTTTTTACTGAGCTACGGCTTCTCCTCGGTTCTGCTCAGCGGGCTGGGCGACCGCATCGCGCCGCTGCGCCTGCTCACCGGCATGATGGTGGTGTGGTGCGTATTAATGGTGATGATGGGATTCACCCACAGCTACAGCGCCATGATCGTGCTGCGCGTGCTGCTCGGCATCGCCGAGGGGCCGCTGTTTCCGCTGGCCTTTGCCATCGTGCGCCACACCTTCCCCCAGCGTCTGCAGGCGCGCGCCACCATGCTGTGGCTGCTCGGGACGCCGGTCGGCGCGGCCATCGGCTTCCCGCTCTCCATCTGGCTGCTCAGCACCTTCGGCTGGCAAAGCACCTTCTTTGCGATGGCGATGCTGACGGCGCCGGTGCTGATTTTTGTCCGTATCGGCCTGCGCGGCATCCAGCTGGAGGGCAAAACCTCCGCGGCCGCCAGCTCGCAGGAAGAGCGGCGTAGCGCCCGCCGGGAGCTGTTTGTCAGTCCGCACTTCTGGATGATCTGCGTCTTCAATATCGCCTTCCTCGCCTATCTGTGGGGCATCAACGGCTGGCTTCCCGGCTACCTGATTAAGGGCAAGGGTATCCACCTGGAGCACGCCGGCTGGCTATCGTCGATGCCGTTTATCGCCATGCTGCTCGGCGAAATCATCGGGGCGTGGCTTTCAGACCGGGTGGATAAACGCGCGGCCGCCTGCTTTATCTCGCTGGCCGGAGCGGCGGTTGGCCTGGCGGCGGTGATGCACTTCACCACTCCGCTAACGGTTATCGCGGCGATGAGCTTTAGCACCTTCATGTGGGGAACCGGCGCCCCCAATATTTTTGCACTGCTGGCGAAGGCGACCCATCCCCGGGTCAGCGCCACGGCGGGTGGGATTTTCAACGGGTTGGGAAACTTTGCCGGCGCCCTGTCGCCTGCGGTGATGGGCGCGCTTATCGCCTTCACCCACAGCATGGATTCCGGACTGATCTTTCTGGCGGTGATGGCGGTCGTAGGCTGTCTCCTGTTGCTGCCGCTGCTAAGACGTTACTGAGGAGAAGACGATGACAGATTCAAGCGTAACTGCAAAACAGGGCCTCAAGCCTGAGCACCTGACGATGGAAGAGTGGATTGAGTCGCGTATCGCGCGCTTTGAAGGACGCAAATATGACTGGAACGCGCTGAAGTTCCAGGCCGATTTCGACCCGAAATACCGCCGCGCCCAGATGCGCTACATCGGCACCGGCGCCACCGGCGTCGCCAACGACACCAATACCGTGGCGGCGGAGAACTTCACCTTCTCCACCATGGTGCTGCCGGCTAAGTGCGAAGGGCCGCTGCACCTGCACGATGACGTCGAAGAGGTGTTTTTCATGCTCAAGGGGCAGATAACCCTGATGGTTCAGGACGGCGACAGCTACACCGAAACCGTGCTGCGCGAGCGCGACCTGATCTCCGTCCCGGCGGGGATCTACCGCGGGCTGTTTAACCACGGCGAGGAGGAAGCGCTGATGTGCGTGATGCTCGGCACCCGCAAGCCGAATATCCCGACCTATCCGGAAGATCATCCCCTGTCAAAAGTGAAGCGCGGTTAAGGAGGCGGTATGACGGGTTTTCGTGAACAGGGGAGCGGCACGCCGCTGGTGCTGCTGCACGGTATCAGCTCCGGCGCGGCCTCCTGGCATAAGCAGATGGCGCTGCCCGGCTACCGCGTGCTGGCCTGGGATATGCCCGGTTATGGCGAAAGCCCGATGCTCTCGGCCGAGCGTGCGGATGCCGGCGACTATGCCGAAGCCCTGGCGCAGCTGCTCGACCGCGCCGGCGTTGAGCGGGCGGTGCTGGTAGGCCACTCGCTGGGCGCGCTGGTAGCCAGCGCCTTTGCGGCAAAGTACCCCGGGCGCGTTCTGCGCCTGGTTCTGGCCGATGCCGCGCAGGGCTACGGCCGGGCGGACGCCGCGCAGCGTGAAAAAATCTGGCTGGGCCGCCGGCAGCAGATGGCCGCCGGCGGCGAAGCGATGGCGCAGGGCCGGGCGGCGAAGCTGCTGCACCCCTGTAGCGATGAGGCCAACGTTGCCGTCGTTGCCGCCGGGATGCGCAGGCTGCGCGCCGAGGGCTACCTGGCCGCGGCGTGGATGCTGGCCCATGACGATATTCACCGCTGGCTTGGCGATTTTCGCGGCCGCTTTGAGGCGTGGTGCGGTGAGCAGGACGCCATTACCCAGCCGGAGCTGGTGCACGGCCTGGCGCTGCGCTACCGCATGCCGTACGTCGGCATCCCGCGAGCGGGGCACGCCAGCTATCTCGATAACGACATATTTTTCAATCAACAGCTTTTACGGGTAGGGGAAGAGGTGCGCGATGAATGCACAAATTGAGGGGCGCGTAGCGGTGGTCACCGGCGGGTCGTCAGGAATTGGCTTTGAAACGCTGCGCCTGCTGCTGGGGGAAGGGGCGAAGGTCGCCTTCTGCGGCCGCAATCCGGACCGGCTCGCCAGCGCCCATGCGGCGCTGCAAAACGAATATCCCGGCGCGGACGTCTTCTCTTACCGCTGCGACGTGCTGAAAGAAGACGAGGTGCAGGACTTTGCCGACGCGGTCGCGGCGCGCTTTGGCGGTGCCGACATGCTGATTAATAACGCCGGCCAGGGGTACGTGGCGCACTTCGCCGATACGCCGCGGGAGGCGTGGCTGCACGAGGCGGAGCTCAAGCTGTTCGGGGTGATTAACCCGGTGAAGGCCTTTCAGGCGCAGCTCGAGCGTTCGGATATCGCCTCGATCACCTGCGTGAACTCGCTGCTGGCGCTGCAGCCGGAGGAGCACATGATTGCCACCTCCGCGGCGCGCGCGGCGCTGCTCAACATGACCCTGACGCTGTCGAAGGACCTGGTTGCCAAAGGCATTCGGGTGAACTCCATTCTGCTCGGCATGGTGGAGTCAGGACAGTGGCAGCGGCGCTTTGAAAACCGCACGGACAGGAGCCAGAGCTGGCCCGAGTGGACGGCGGATATCGCCCGCAAGCGCGGGATCCCGATGGCGCGCCTCGGCAGGCCGAACGAGCCGGCGCAGGCGCTGCTGTTCCTCGCCTCGCCGCTGGCGTCGTTTACCACCGGTGCGGCGCTGGATGTCTCCGGCGGCTTTTGCCGTCATCTGTAAGGAGTTGAGATGAAAAAGATCATGCTCATCGGCTATGGCGCAATGGCGCAGGCGGTGATTGAACGGCTGCCGCCGCAGGTTGCCCTGGGCTGGGTGGTGGCGCGCGAGGCGCACCACGCGGCGATCCGCCAGCGCTTCGGCGATGCGGTAGCGGTGCTGGAGGACCCGCAGGCCTGTACGCAAACCCCGGATCTGGTGCTGGAGTGCGCCAGCCAGCAGGCGGTGGCGCAGTTTGGCGAAGCCATTCTCAGGCGCGGCTGGCATCTGGTGGTCATCTCTACCGGCGCGCTGGCGGATAGCGAGCTGGAAAAACGCCTCAACGGCGCCGGAGGCCGGCTAACCCTGCTTTCCGGCGCGGTGGCCGGTATTGACGGCCTGGCGGCAGCGAAAGAGGGCGGTCTTGAGCAGGTGACCTATCGGTCGCGCAAAAGCCCGGCCAGCTGGCGCGGCAGCTATGCGGAAATGCTCATCGACCTCAACGCGGTCAGTGAAGCAAAGATCTTTTTTGAAGGCAGCGCGCGCGAAGCGGCCCGCCTGTTTCCGGCGAACGCCAACGTTGCGGCAACCGTGGCGCTGGGCGGCATCGGGATGGACGATACCCGGGTACAGCTGATGGTCGATCCGATGACCCGGCGCAATACCCACACGCTGTACGTACAGGGCGCGTTTGGCGAGTTCCACCTGGAGCTCAGCGGACTGCCGCTCGCCAGCAACCCAAAAACCTCCACCCTGGCGGCACTGAGCGCGGTTCGCGCCTGCCGCGAACTGGCATAGCGCAAAGAGGCGACGATGGATGAGTTAAAGATTTTTATCGGCGGTCGCTGGCGCTACGGCGGCGGCAACCTGATGCACAGCCTGTTTCCGGCCGACGGCTCGGTCAACGCCACGCTGCATGCGGCAAGCCTTGACGATCTGCACGAGGCGATCGCGCTGGCCGAAAGCGCCTGGCGCCAGTCGGCGTGGCGCAGCATGCTGCCCCATCTGCGGGCAAAGATCCTGCATAGGGCGGCGGATATTATCGAATCCCGCCTTGAGGAGCTGACGCGGATACAGAGCCGCGACAACGGCAAGCCGCTGGCGGAGGCGCGAGGCCTGGTGATGAGCGCGGCGGGCAGCGCCCGCTACTTTGCCGCCGCCTGCGAGCTGCTGGAGGGCGAACTGCCGACCCCGCGGCAGGCGGATCTGCTGACGCTCAGCCGCTACGAGCCGCTGGGCGTGGTGGCGGCGATTACGCCGTGGAACTCGCCGATCGCCAGCGAGATGCAAAAAGTGGCCCCGGCGATCGCCGCCGGTAACGCGGTGATCCTCAAGCCGGCGGAGGCCACGCCGCTGATGGCGCTGGAGCTGGCGCGGATCTTCGAACAGGCCGGCCTGCCGGCGGGCCTGCTCAGCGTCCTGCCGGGGAAAGGATCGGTGATTGGCGACGCCCTGGCCCGCCACCCTCTGGTGCGCAAAATTTCGTTTACCGGCGGCACCAGCACCGGACGTCATCTGGCGCACGTGGCGGCGGAAAAGCTGATCCCGGCGTCGCTGGAGCTCGGCGGCAAATCTCCGACCATCGTGCTGGAAGATGCCGATATCGAGCAGGCGGCGCGCGGCATCTGCTACGGCATCTTTAGCTCCGGCGGCCAGGCCTGCATCGCCGGCTCGCGGCTGTTTGTGCATGAAAAAGTCTATCCGCAGCTGATGGCGCGCCTGCTGGAGCTGACCCGCGGGCTCAGAATCGGCCATCCGTTTAGCGCGGAGACCCACGTCGGACCGCTGATTAATGAAAAGCACCGCGACAGCGTGCTGGAGTACGTCGAGCTGGCGAAACGCGAAGGCGGCCGGGTGCTGTGCGGCGGCGAGATCCCGGCGGATCCGGCGCTGGCGGCAGGCAGCTATTTTCAACCGACGATCGTTGAGGGGCTGACCAACGCGGCCCGCGCCTGCCGGGAGGAGATCTTCGGCCCGGTGCTGGTGGCGATGAGCTTCAGCGATGAAGACGCGCTGATCCAGCAGGCCAATGATTCGGTATACGGCCTGGCGGCGGGGATCTGGACGCGGGACAGCGGACGCGCCCTGCGCTTAAGCGATCGCCTGGAAGCCGGAACGGTGTGGATCAACACCTACAAGGTTTTCTCCATTTCGACCCCTTTTGGGGGCTTTAAAGAGAGCGGCCTGGGCCGCGAAAAAGGGATTCAGGGGCTAAAGGCCTGGATGCAACAAAAGAGCATTTATCTGGCGACGGGTAATAGCGTCAACCACTGGTGCGACTAAGAGAAGGGTGTGCAATGAGCGAAATGATAACCGTCGGCGAAGCCATCGCCAGAACGCTGGAGCAGTACAACGTTGAGGCTATTTACGGCGTCATCTCTATTCACAACCTGCCGATCGCCGATGCGGTAGGCCAGCGCGGAAAGATCCGCTTTGTTCCGGCGCGCGGTGAGGCCGGATCGGTCACCATGGCCGACGCCCACGGACGCTTTTCCGGACTGGGCGTGGCGTTGACCAGCACCGGCGCGGGGGCCGGCAACGCGGTAGGGGCGCTGGTGGAGGCGATGAACGCCTGTACGCCGCTGCTGCACCTCACCGGTCAGGTGGAGAAAACCTGGCTCGATGCCGACACCGGCTTTATTCACGAAACCCGCGACCAGCTGACCTTCCTGAAGGCCAGCTCGAAGCGCGCGTACCGCATCAGCAACGCTAATCAGGCGCTGGCTATCCTGCATAAGGCGATTCAGGAGGCGCAAACGCCGCCGTGCGGTCCGGTATCGGTTGAAATCCCGATTGATATTCAGGGCGCGAAAATCCCGGCCTCGCTGGTGACCGCCGCGCTGAAAGCGGCTCCGGCGGCGAAGGCCGATAGCGCCACCGTCGATGCGCTGTGGGCGCAGCTCCGCCAGGCTAAACGGCCGCTGCTGTGGCTGGGCGGCGGGGCTATCGGCAGCGCGGCGGCGGTGAAAAAGCTGGCCGATGCCGGGATGACGGTGATCTCCAGCACCCACGGCCGCGGCGTGCTGCCGGACGCGCACCGCGCCAGCCTGCGCGCCTTCCACAATTCACCCTCCGTTGAAGCGCTGATGGCGCAGTGCGATTTTACCCTGGTGGCGGGCTCGCGCCTGCGCAGCAACGAAACCCGCTCCTGGACCCTCGAACTACCGTCGCCAAGGGTGCAGATTGATATCGACCCGGCGGCGGCCAGCCGTAACTATCTGATGGATAACACGCTGATTGCCGACTGTACCAGCCTGCTGGCGGCGCTGGCGGAAAAAGCGCAGGGGCGTGAATGGGGTAATGTCCAGTGGGATGCGCAGGTCAAAGAGGCGGTCGCGCTGGCGGATAGCGGGCTGCGCGAGCAGTGCGGCGCCTACGCGCAGCTGAACGACGCCATCGCCCAGGCGCTGCCTGACGACGGGATCCTGGTGCGCGATATCACCGTTTCCGGCAGCCTGTGGGGGAGCCGTCTGTTCCGCGCCCACGGCCCGTTAATGAACATCCACTCGCTGGCCGGGGCCATTGGCATGGGCCTGCCGATGGCGATCGGCACGGCGATTGCTAACCCGCAGCGGAAGGTGGTCGGCCTCGTCGGCGACGGCGGGCTGAGCCTGAACCTGGGGGAGCTGGCGACGCTGGCGCAGGAAAAGGCTAACGTCACGCTGATTGTCATGAACGATGGCGGCTACGGCGTGATGCGCGGGATTCAGGATAAGTATTTCGGCGGGCGTCAGTATTACAACGAGCTGCATACTCCGGATTTCACGCTGCTGGCGCAGGCCATCGGCCTGCAGGCGTGGAGCGTTGAGCGGGCGGAGGATTTCCAGTCGGTCATGACCGAAGCGCTGGCGATGCCGGGGCCGTCGGTGGTGGAGGTCAAAATGGGGCAGATTGGCGCGCTGCGTTTTGCCGGGCCGCCGCAGAAAACGCTGTATTAAGCCGTTTTCCCCTCTCTGGCGCTGCAGAGAGGGGAACCGGGATTATTTAATGCCGTCGGCCTTCATGCGATCGCGAATGTGCTGAGCGCGCTCCTGGGATGCCGGGTGATCGTCAAACATTGAGCTCTGACGCCCGGCTTCCAGCTTGGCCAGCTTCTCGAAGCTGGTGGCCAGTCCTGACGGATTAATTCCGCGCTTACGCAGCAGATCGTAGGAGTAGTCGTCCGCTTCGGACTCCTGGCGCTGGGAGAACTGCGAGTTCACCAGCTTTTCGCCAAGATCGCCCAGCTGAGACTGGGACAGGCTGCCGACGATACCGCCCGCCGACGCGGCGGCGGCGCGAACGGCGTTGGTGCCGAGCGCCACCTGCATGCCTTTCTTCACGTGACCCAGCGCAACGTGGCCCATTTCGTGGCCGATAACCGCTTCCACTTCGTTATCGTTCATGATGTCCATCAGGCCGCTGTATACGCGGATGCAGCCGTTGGCCATCGCAAACGCGTTAACGTCTTTGGTTTCATACACTTTGTAGTTAACCGGCTGGCCGTTGATATTGTCTCCCAGCGCGGCGGCGATTTTATTCAGACGCTTGCTGTAGTCGCTGCCGGCGGGCGAAATAGTCGCCTTGCTATCCATCTCTTTACAGGCCTGGTCGCTGAGCGCTTTGACCTGCGCGTCGCTTAGAGAATAAGCCTGAAAAGCCTCGGCGCCGGAGCTGAGGAGGGCGTTGGAGTCCATGTTCTGACATCCGGTAAGCGTTGCTGCGATCCCAAGGGCAAGAATAGTTGAGCGAATTTTCATTTTTTATCTTCCACAATCTTACGATTTTTTGTCTGAAAAAGGCGACGGTAAGCATGTCGCATCCTGCACAAATTATAAAGAGTATTGCGAGTTACGGGCGAGAGGATTCCGGGGCAGCACAACGTGTTCCGGAGATTTCTTAAACCACAAAAGGATGCTCCATGTACATGTTTTGTCGCTTGGGTTACATTGTTGTCACTTTTTTCCGGCGTAGCCCAAAACGCGCTCTCGTCAAGTCGTTAAGGGTATGGCCTTCAACAGTCCGAACTGGAGTCAAAATGTCCTCACGTAAAGAGCTTGCTAACGCTATTCGTGCGCTGAGCATGGACGCGGTACAGAAAGCCAAATCCGGCCACCCGGGTGCCCCGATGGGTATGGCTGACATTGCCGAAGTCCT
>NZ_SNYG01000008.1:0-212987 GCF_004362605.1 Klebsiella sp. BIGb0149
ATCCATGTCACTTTGAGTGCCCACACAGATTGTCTGATAAATTGTTAAAGAGCAGTGCAACGCGGCTTTCGCTCACCGTTGCGAGGTGGCGTATATTACGCTTTCCTCTTTCAGAGTCAACCCTTAATTTAGGATTTTTCTCTTCACCTTAACCGGCTTAATCTGTGAAGTTGTTCACATTTGCCGTGTCAGTGGGAGCGCATTATAGGGAGTTCTTTTGGTATGGCAAGCCTTAAAATACAAAAAACCTATCAAGCGCTCATTATTTGAACTTTCCTGTTCATCTCTCGAATAGCTGACACCGCTAAAATCCAGGACTGGCGCGGCCTGCGGCCTATTTCCGTCTCAAGGCAGTTTTTTTTAAAAAAATGTATGGCGTCCCGCACGCAGACGGCAGCCGCTGGCGTAGAGGAGCCATAAACGGCGGATTAAGCAGCCGCTTTGACTCACGACAAGGCGCCCTCGGTTCACACCTTTCTATAATCAGGACCGTTTCTCCTTACTGGTGTGAATCTATGGCTTATCAACTGAACATTAACTGGCCTGAGTTTTTAGAGAAGTACTGGCAAAAGCGGCCGGTAGTATTAAAGAATGCTTTCCCGAACTTCGTCGATCCGATCACCCCGGACGAGCTGGCGGGTCTGGCCATGGAACCGGAAGTCGACAGCCGGCTGGTCAGCCTGGTGAACGAGCAGTGGCAGGCCAGCAACGGGCCGTTCGAACATTTTGACGGCCTGGGCGAAACCGGCTGGTCGCTGCTGGCGCAGGCGGTCAACCACTGGCATATGCCTGCCGCCGAGCTGGTTCGCCCGTTCCGCGTGCTGCCTGACTGGCGCCTTGATGACCTGATGATCTCCTTCTCGGTCCCGGGCGGCGGCGTTGGCCCGCACATCGACCAGTATGATGTCTTCATTATTCAGGGCATGGGCAGCCGCCGCTGGCGCGTGGGCGACAAGCTGCCGATGCGTCAGTTCTGCCCGCACCCGGCGCTGCTGCACGTCGATCCTTTCCCACCGATTATTGATGAAGACCTCGAACCGGGCGATATCCTTTATATCCCACCGGGATTCCCGCACGACGGTATCACCCACGAAACGGCGCTCAACTACTCCGTTGGCTTCCGCGGGCCGAACGGTCGCGACCTGATCAGCAGCTTTGCCGACTACGCGCTGGAAAACGATCTCGGCGGCGAGCACTACAGCGATCCGGACCTGACCTGTCGCGAACATCCCGGTCGGGTTGAAGAGTATGAGCTCGACCGTCTGCGCGGGATGATGATCGACATGATTAGCCAGCCGGAGGACTTTACCCAGTGGTTTGGCCGCTTTGCCACCACCCCGCGTCACGATCTGGACATCGCGCCGGCCGAGCCGCCTTATGCAGAAGAAGAGGTTGTTGATGCCCTCAACGGCGGCGAAACGCTGGCCCGTCTGAGCGGCCTGCGCGTCCTGCATATCGGCGACAGCTTCTTTGTGAACAGCGAAGCGCTGGCAGTCACCGATGCCGACGCCCTGGATGCGCTGTGCCGCTACACCTCGCTGAGTAAAGATGAGCTGGGCAAGGGGCTGCATAACCCGGACTTTATCGCCGAGCTAACGCGCCTTATCAACCAGGGTTACTGGTACTTCGAAGAGTAAGCCTCCCAAAGCCTGGCACCGCCAGGCTTCTTTTTATGGCCTGCTTTTATTACCTGCTTTTATTACGCCCGTTTTGACAGCGTCAGAATAAAGCGGGTTGAGCGCGCGTCGGACTCTACCGCCACGCTGCCGCGGTGCGCTGTGACGATCGATTTAACGATAGCCAGGCCAATGCCGCTCCCCTCGCCTTTACGCTGGCGGGAGGGATCGACGCGGTAGAAGCGGTCGAAAAGCCGCGACAGATGTTCCGCAGGGATCGGCGTTCCCGGATTCTCAACGATCAGCTGAACCTGGTCATTGGCCTCCGTCAGATGAACGGTGACCGCCCGGCCGCCCGGCGTGTAGCGAATGGCGTTAGAGAGCAAATTACTCATCGCCCGGCGCAGCATCAGCGGGTCGCCAACCACCCAGCAGGCGCTGCCGCTAAGGTGCAGGGCCACTTCTCGCTCCTCGGCCCAGGCCTCAAAGAAGTCGAAAACCTTGCTGACCTCGTCGGCCAGATTCAGCGCTTTTAGCTCCGGAATCAGCTGATTGTTGTCGGCCTGCGCCAGAAACAGCATATCGCTGACCATCCGCGACATCCGCGAGAACTCTTCCAGATTGGAGTACAGCACATCCTCCAGCTCTTTCTGACTGCGGGTCTGACTGAGCGCGATCTCCGTCTGGGTCACCAGGTTGGTTATCGGCGTGCGGATCTCATGGGCAATATCCGCGGAAAAGTTGGACTGACGGGTAAACACATCCTCGATACGTTCCAGCATATGGTTAAACGACAGCACCAGCCGCTCCAGCTCAATCGGCACCGACTGCGGGTTTAAGCGCACGTCGAGGTCGCGGGAGGTAATGTTTTGAATCTGTCGGCTGACCCGGCGAATCGGCTTATGTCCGTGATAGACCACGAACAGCACAATAAAGAAGATAAGGATGCTGATAATCGTCGCCGCCGAGATCAGCCTCGCCTTCAGCTCGTTAATATAGTGGAGATGAAAATCGATCGACAGGGCCATCAGCAGGCGGTAGGCCGGCCTGCCGTCCGCCGCGCGTCCAAGCGGCAGCATAATCAGCCGCCAGGAGCGGGTCTGCATCTGGTGGTTATCGTGGGTCAACGCCCGCGGATGCGGATCGACCCACGAGATAACGTTGCCATCCTGCAGCCTGGCGGCAATGCCCGGCGTGCTCATAATATGGCTGAGGTCCGGGCCGTTCGGTGACTGGAAAAGGGTCTGGCCGCTGCCGTCATCGAGGCAAATAAAGACGTTGGCGTAGCCATCGATCACGTTCTTTAAGATCTCCAGCCGCCGCGCCTGAGGAGAGTCGGCGTGGTTGAGCACCGTCTCAAGGGTGGTGGCCAGCTGCCTGAGGTCGTGGGCGTCGCGCTCTTCAAAGTGCGCCTTTACCGAGTGGATCATTATCCAGGTGAAGGCGAAAAAGGCCACTATCGTCGCCAGGCTGATAAAAAAGGTCAGCCGCGTCGCCAGCGAAAAGGGCCGCCGCAGCAGCTTAATCGCCATCCGGCACCTCGAGCACGTAGCCGACGCCGCGCACGGTCTGAATAAGCTTAGGTTCAAAATCATTATCGATTTTACCCCGCAGCCGCTTCACCGCCACGTCGATGGCGTTGGTGTCGCTGTCAAAATTCATGTCCCAAACCTGGGAGGCGATTAGCGAACGGGGCAGCACTTCCCCCTGATGGCGGATAAAGAACTCCAGCAGCGTAAACTCTTTGCTGGTCAGCGTGATGCGCGCGCCCGCGCGGGTCACCCTGCGGCTGACCAGGTCGAGCGTTAAATCCGCCACCTGGAACTGGCTTTCAACGATCGTCGCCGCCCCGCGGCGCAGGAGCGTCCTTACGCGCGCCAGCAGCTCGGCGAAGGCAAAGGGCTTCACCAGATAATCATCGGCCCCGAGCTCCAGCCCCTTCACCCGATGCTCAACGGTCCCCAGCGCGGTCAGCAGCAGGATCGGCATGCCCTTATCGGCGGATCGCAGCATTCTGACGATATCCCAGCCGTTCACGTCCGGCAGCATGATGTCGAGGATCAGCAGGTCATAATCGCTGGTCATCGCCAGGTGATAGCCGTTCAGACCGTTATCCGCCAGATCGACAACAAAACCGGCTTCCGTCAGCCCTTTCGTCAGGTACTCGCCGGTTTTCATCTCATCTTCGACGATCAAAATCTTCATCACCTGCTCCTTCACGCGACTGTGGTGCGGGTTTCCAATTTTAGAGGAGCCCAACCGGATAGCAATGAATTCTCAGGAAAATGACAGCTTTGTCATTTTCCCGTCACGCGTCAAACAGACGCCGTTGCGTAAAGTACAGGGCATTCCCTGATAGCCGATAAACCTGCCACTATGCGCCAGTTAAAGCTTATTTCGCTCAGCGTTATTTTTATTCTGACGGGCTGTCTCTCCTTAGCCCCGGACTACCGCCAGCCGCCCTCGCCGGTGCCGCAGCAGTTCTCTCTCAGCCAGAACCAGCTGGTGACGCCGCCTGCGGGCTATCAGGACGCCGGCTGGCGCGCCTTTTTCGCCGATCCGCAGGTTAAATCGCTGATTGCCACCGCGCTTGTCAATAACCGGGACCTGCGCATGGCGACCCTGAAAGTGCAGGAAGCGCGGGCGCAGTACGCCGTGACCGATGCCGACCGCTATCCGCAGCTCGACGCCTCCGCCAGCACCACCTACGGCGGAAAGCTTAAAGGCGATACCACCACCAGCAGCGACTATCAGGCCGGACTGAACCTCAGCTTCGATCTCGACTTCTTCGGCCGCCTGAAAAACATGAGCGAGGCGCAGCGACAGACCTTTTTCGCCAGCGTAGAAGCCCAGCGCGCGGTGCACATCTTATTAATTTCAAACGTTTCGCAGAGCTACTTCAACCAGCGGCTGGCCGCAGCGCAGCTCTCCGTGGCGCGCGAGACGTTACAAAACTACCGCCAGTCCTACGCTTTTGTAGAGAAACAGCTGCTGACCGGCAGCAGTAGCGTGCTGGCGCTGGAGCAGGCGCGCGGGGTGATTGAAAGCACCCGCGCCGACATCGCCAGGCGGGAAGGCGAGCTGGCGCAGGCCAACAACGCCCTGCAGCTGCTGCTGGGCAGCTATCAGCGCCTGCCGGACGACACGGCCGACGCCGCGGGGGATATTCACAGCGTCAGGCTGCCGCCCGCCCTCTCCTCGCAGATCCTGCTCCAGCGCCCCGATATTTTAGAGGCCGAGCACGGGCTGCGGGCGGCGAACGCCAATATCGGCGCCGCGCGGGCGGCCTTCTTCCCGTCGATTACGCTAACCAGCTCGCTTTCCGGCAGCAGCGCCGACCTCTCCAGCCTGTTTAATCCGGCCAGCGGGATGTGGAACTTCATCCCTAAAATCGAGCTGCCGATATTCAACGCCGGGCGTAATCAGGCCAATCTCGACGTCGCCGAAATCCGCCAGCAGCAGTCGGTGGTGAATTACGAACAGAAAATCCAGAACGCCTTTAAAGAGGTGGCCGACGCCCTGGCCCTGCGCCAGAGCCTGGCGGATCAAATCAGCGCCCAGCAGCGCTATCTCACCTCCCTGCAAATCACCCGCCAGCGCGCCGGCACGCTCTATCAGCACGGCGCGGTCAGCTATATCGAAGTGCTGGACGCCGAACGTTCGCTGTTCGCCACGCAGCAAACCCTGCTGGATCTCAACTACGCCCGCCAGGTGAACGAAATTCAGCTCTTTACCGCCCTCGGCGGCGGCTGGCTGGAATAAACCATTATTGAATATCAGGAGCGTTAATCATGAATCATGTCGCAAAAACGGTCATTTTGGGCCTTCTTCTGTCTGCAGCGATCTCCGGCGCCCAGGCTGCCGGACATCAGCATGGCGAAATGATGCCCGCCGCCGGGCAGGCGCAGGCCATCAGCGCCACCGGCGAAGTCAAAATCATTGATATGGAGGGTAAAAAAGTCACCATCGACCATGACGCCATCCCGGCGGTGAACTGGCCGCCGATGACCATGCGCTTCACCATCACTCCGCAAACCCAGCTTAACGCGGTTAAGCCCGGCGATAAGGTCGCCTTCACCTTTATTCAGCAGGGCAATCTCTCCTTATTACAGGATATCCACGTTAACTAATAAGGTGTTCACGGAGCGCATTACGATGGTCTCTCTAAAACTTAAAACCGCTGCGCTCATTATCAGCAGTATGTGTCTTGGCGGCGTTATTGCAGCGGGCCTCTATATCGGGCTTTCGCCCGCTCACCCTGCGGGCGATGCGGAGCCTGCCGCCGGACAGGCGCGTAAAGTCCTGTTCTGGTATGACCCGATGTACCCCAATACGCGGTTTGATAAGCCGGGGAAATCGCCGTTTATGGATATGGACCTGGTAGCCAAATACGCCGATGAAGAGGCGCCGCCCTCAGCCGCGCCGGGCGTACGCATCGACCCGACGCAAACCCAGAATCTGGGCGTCAAAACCGCCGCCGTCGTCCGCGGCCCGCTCAGCTACGCCCGGACCTTCCCGGCCAACGTCAGCTATAACGAATACCAGTTTGTCATCGTTCAGGCGCGCTCGGCGGGCTTTATCGATAGGGTCTACCCGCTGACCGTCGGGGATAAAATAAAGAAAGGCACCCCGCTTATCGACCTGACCATCCCCGACTGGGTCGAGGCGCAGAGCGAATATCTGCTGCTGCAGGAAACCGGCGGCACTGCCACCCAGGTGGAAGGGATCCTCGAGCGGCTGCGCCTCGCCGGAATGCCGGATGAGGATATCCGCCGCCTGAAGGCGACGCGCAAAATTCAGACCCGCTTCACACTTAAAGCGCCGATTGACGGCGTGATTACCGCCTTTGATCTTCGCACCGGCATGAACATCGCCAAAGATAACGTGGTGGCCAAAATTCAGGGCATGGACCCGGTGTGGATTAGCGCCTCGGTGCCGGAATCCATCGCCTGGCTGATTAAAGACGCCTCGCAGTTTGCCCTTTCCGTTCCGGCATGGCCGGACAAAGTCTTCACCATCAGCAAATGGAGCATGCTGCCCGGCGTGGATGCGGCTACCCGCACGCTGCAGCTGCGTCTGCAGGTCGATAATCCGGACGAGGCGCTGAAGCCGGGAATGACCGCCTGGCTGAAGCTGAACGCGCAGAGTCAGCCGATGCTGCTGATCCCGTCGAAAGCGCTGATCGACAGCGGCGCGGAGCAGCGGGTTATCACCGTGGGCGACGACGGCCGCTTCGTGCCGAAACGGGTCGCGGTCTTCCAGCAGTCCGGCGATATGACGGCGATCCGCTCCGGCATTCATGAAGGAGAGAAGGTGGTCGCCAGCGGTCTGTTCCTGATTGATTCCGAGGCCAATATCTCCGGCGCGCTGGATCGGATGCGCGCCAGGCCGGCCGCCGCGACGCCGAACGTGCCGAATAGCGCGGCGCATGCGCACTGAGGAGATGACAAATGATTGAATGGATTATCCGTCGCTCGGTGGCCAACCGCTTTCTGGTGATGATGGGGGCGCTGTTCCTCAGCATCTGGGGGACGTGGACCATCGTCCATACGCCGGTGGACGCCCTGCCGGATCTCTCTGACGTGCAGGTGATCGTCAAGACCAGCTACCCCGGCCAGGCGCCGCAAATCGTCGAAAACCAGGTCACCTGGCCGCTGACCACCACCATGCTCTCGGTGCCGGGCGCCAAAACGGTACGCGGCTTCTCGCAGTTCGGCGCCTCCTACGTCTACGTGATTTTTGCCGACGGCACCGATCCCTACTGGGCGCGCTCGCGGGTGCTGGAGTACCTCAACCAGGTGCAGGGCAAGCTTCCGGCCGGCGTCAGCGCCGAGATGGGCCCGGATGCCACCGGCGTCGGCTGGATCTACGAGTACGCGCTGGTCGACCGCAGCGGCAGGCACGACCTCGCGGAGCTGCGCTCGCTGCAGGACTGGTTTTTAAAATATGAGCTAAAAACGATTCCGGACGTTTCGGAAGTGGCCTCGGTGGGCGGCGTGGTCAAAGAGTATCAGGTTGTGGTCGACCCGCTGAAGCTGACCCAGTACGGCATTACCCTGGCGGCGGTGAAATCGGCGCTGGAGACCTCCAACCAGGAGGCCGGCGGCTCTTCCGTCGAGCTGGCTGAAGCCGAGTATATGGTGCGCGCCAGCGGCTATCTGCAAAGCCTCGACGATTTTAACCACATCGTGCTGACAACCGGCGACAACGGCGTGCCGGTCTATCTGCGCGACGTCGCCAGGGTACAAATTGGCCCGGAGATGCGCCGCGGCATTGCCGAACTGAACGGCGAAGGCGAAGTGGCCGGCGGCGTGGTGATCCTGCGCTCCGGCAAGAACGCCCGCGAAGTGATTTCGGCCGTAAGGGCCAAACTGGCGTCCCTGCAGGGCAGCCTGCCGGAAGGGGTTGAGGTGGTCACCACCTATGACCGCAGCCAGCTGATCGACCGGGCCATCGACAACCTCAGCATGAAGCTGCTGGAGGAGTTTATCGTCGTCGCGCTGGTCTGCGCCCTGTTCCTGTGGCACATACGCTCGGCGCTGGTCGCCATTATCTCTCTCCCGCTCGGCCTGTGCTTCGCCTTTATCATGATGCATTTCCAGGGGCTGAACGCCAACATCATGTCGCTGGGCGGCATTGCGATTGCGGTGGGGGCGATGGTCGATGCCGCCATCGTGATGATAGAAAACGCCCACAAGCGGCTGGAAGAGTGGGATCACCTGCATCCCGGAGAGCGGCCCGATAACGACACGCGCTGGAAAATCATCACCGACGCCTCGGTGGAGGTCGGCCCGGCGCTGTTTATCAGCCTGCTGATTATCACCCTGTCGTTTATCCCGATTTTCACCCTCGAAGGGCAGGAAGGTAAGCTGTTCGGCCCGCTGGCGTTTACCAAAACCTGGTCGATGGCCGGGGCGGCGCTGCTGGCGATCGTGGCGATCCCGATCCTGATGGGGTTGTGGATCCGCGGCAGGATCCCGGCGGAGAGCAGCAACCCGCTCAACCGTTTCCTGATCCGCCTTTATCACCCCCTGCTGCTGAAGGTGCTGCGCTGGCCGAAGGCGACCCTGCTGGTCGCGGCGCTAACGATCCTGACGGTCATCTGGCCGCTCAGCCGGGTGGGCGGCGAGTTCCTGCCGCAGATCAACGAAGGCGATCTGCTGTATATGCCGTCAACCCTGCCGGGAATTTCCGCCTCGCAGGCGGCGGATATGCTGCAGAAGACCGATAAGCTGATCATGACGGTGCCGGAAGTGGCCCGCGTGTTCGGCAAAACCGGTAAGGCCGAGACCGCCACCGATTCCGCGCCGCTGGAGATGGTCGAGACCACCATTCAGCTCAAGCCGCAGAATCAGTGGCGCCCGGGGATGACCATGGAAAGGATCGTCGAGGAGCTGGATAAAGCCGTACGCCTGCCGGGACTCGCCAACCTGTGGGTGCCGCCGATCCGCAACCGGATCGATATGCTCTCCACCGGGATCAAGAGCCCGATCGGCATTAAGGTCTCCGGCACTAACCTCGCCGATATCGACGAGAGCGCCGAGCAGATTGAAGCGGTGGCGCGCACCGTGCCGGGCGTCACCTCGGCGCTGGCGGAGCGGCTGGTCGGCGGACGCTATCTCAACATTAATATCAACCGCGAGCAGGCCGCCCGCTACGGCATGAGCGTCGGCGACGTGCAGCTGTTCGTCTCCTCGGCCATCGGCGGCGCGATGGTGGGCGAAACGGTAGAAGGCGTCGAACGCTACCCAATCAACATCCGCTACCCGCAGAGCTATCGCGATAGCCCGCAGGCCCTGCGCCAGCTGCCGATCCTCACTCCGCTGAAGCAGCAGATAGTCCTCGGCGACGTGGCGGAGGTGAAGGTGGTGACCGGTCCGTCGATGCTGAAAACCGAAAACGCCCGCCCGACCAGCTGGATCTATATCGACGCCCGGGATCGCGACATGGTTTCGGTGGTTCACGATCTGCAGCAGGCCATCGCCCAGGGCGTGAAGCTGAAGCCGGGGACCAGCGTCTCCTACTCCGGTCAGTTTGAGCTGCTCGAACGCGCCAACCAGAAGCTGAAGCTGATGGTCCCCATGACGCTGATGATCATTTTCGTCCTGCTGTACCTGGCGTTCCGTCGCTTTGGCGAAGCGCTGCTGATCGTCGCCAGCGTGCCGTTCGCGCTGGTCGGCGGCATCTGGTTCCTCTACTGGATGGGATTCCATCTGTCGGTGGCGACCGGCACCGGCTTTATCGCCCTCGCCGGGGTAGCGGCGGAGTTTGGCGTGGTAATGCTGATGTACCTGCGCCACGCCATTGAAGCGGAGCCGTCGCTGGAGAACGTGGAAACCTTCAGCGCTGATAAACTTGACGAGGCGCTGTACCGCGGCGCGGTGCTGCGCGTGCGGCCAAAGGCGATGACCGTGGCGGTCATTATCGCCGGCCTGCTGCCGATTTTATGGGGTACCGGCGCCGGTTCGGAGGTGATGAGCCGCATCGCCGCGCCGATGATTGGCGGGATGATCACCGCCCCGCTGCTGTCGCTGTTTATCATTCCGGCGGCCTATAAGCTGATGTGGCTGTACCGGCACCGGCGCCCGGCGCAGCGGGCATAACCGAGCGGCGAGCGGGCCGGATCGCTATCCGCCCCGCTCGCCCTCGCGCACTCTGCCAGGAGGAGCTAGCACGTTGATGGCGACATCTTCGTGGCTCGATGCTGAATATGCGCCCGCAGCAGCTTCTCCATCTCCTCTTCTCTCACCTGGGGATCGAGCTTTTGATACTCAAAGGTCAGCGCTCGCTGCCGGTAGGGAGCCAGCAGCGGGTTATGATGTAGTAATAATTCGCCGATCGCCTTAATCCGGCTCGCTTCAAGCCCCGGCAGTGCTTTAATGATGGCCCCGCACGGAATATCGCCGTCGTCGCCGATCATAACCAGTGAATAAAAATCGCTGAAGGCGGAGAGTTTCCACGCCGGCACGTTAAATTTATTGTAGTTAATCCCGCTGCTGTCGATATTGGCAAAATTGACGGTATAGAACGGAATAAAATCGTTTGCCTGCAGGGCCAGAGAAATAAACGCCGCGTCCTCGCTCTTGTGTATCGTTGCCAGCAAAAGGTTGAGCAGAAACTCCATCTGCGTAACCGTCAGATCGACGGATATCACCTCCTCATTTTGCAAAAAGAACAGAAATGTGATCTTCTCCTGATGATATTTCATCACAAAATCGGTCACCCGCAGCGCGACGTTAGGGTTCTGTATCTCATCAAGGGTGACGGCTAGCGTACGGCTGTTTAACCGCTCGGTATCGGCGATGGTGCGGGCTCTGATGCTCTCGGGGTCCTCGCGAAACAGCATTTGTAGCCTGCGGTAGCCGCTGAAAACGGCAAATACCAGGTCCTGCACCCGATCGGGCGGAAGGTACATCAGCGTTTCCGCACTCAGGACGCTTTGCATCTTCAGGACTAACGCCAGCACGGCGTTAGGGGATTTAATTATTCCGGTATTAATACCCGTTAAGATGTTCATCAAATAGTCTCCGTAGTAAGCTGCTGTGGCAACGAGGTCAGTTTCGCTAAATCAATAATCCGATCGGCGCTGGCGATGGTTGAAGGACGGTGGGCAATAATAATTCGGGTGATGTTTAAAGATTCAATCGCCGCGTTGACCATCTTTTCATTATTAATATCGAGATGGCTGGTCGCTTCATCCATAAATAGAATTTTCGGCTTTTGGTAGAGCGCCCGCGCAATGAGCAAGCGCTGCTTTTGACCGCCGGAGATCCCGGCGCCAAGCTCGCCGATAATCGTTTCATAGCCCATCGGCATGCGCAGGATCTCTTCATGGATATTGCATCTCATGGCGCAGTCAACGAGCAGCGCCCGATCCATCTCCTCATCAAAGCCCGAAATATTATCGGCAATAGACCCGGAAAACAGGCGGTCCTCCTGTAATACGCAGGCGATATTGTTGCGGAAGTTATTAATGCCGATTTTGTTAATATCAAAACCGCCGATAAAGATATCCCCGCGCTCCGGCGTCAGCAGGCCAGACATGACTTTGAGTAACGTTGTCTTACCGATGCCTGACGCGCCGATCAGCGCGACGGACTCTCCAGCGGCCACGCTAATATTGACGTTAGAAAACACGGGTTTTGACAGCAGGTCGTACTGATAGGCCAAATTCTGCACGTCTAAAGACACGCCGACATCATCGGCAAAAATCTTTCTTACCGGCGACTCGGCCTCCGGTTCGCTGTAGACAATTTCAGATATACGCTCGTTGTGTAGCGACAGCATTTTCAGCTGCATCGTAAGATCGATAAGCGACGCGGCGCGCTGGGCAAACTGGCCGCGATAGGCGTTAAACGCCATATACATACCGATGGTCATCGTGTTATCCATAACCATCTGCGCGCCCAGCCATAAAATGACAACCTGATCGGCCGAGTTAATGAAGGTATTAATCCCACCGAACAGCATATCGAAACGCGTTTGCTTCAGACCGGCGTTGCTGACATCGATATTGGTATTCAGCCAGTGCTGGGAACGCCTGCTTTTCAGGTTAAGCGATTTTATCGTCGCGATGCCGTACAGCGTTTCCATGAAATGCGAGCCCGAGCGCGCGCGTTTGACGATCAGCTCTTCATTGATGGCGCGATAAAATTTATAGGTGATCGCGCGCATCGCGGCGTAGCACAGGGTGAACCCCAACACGACCCACACCAGCCAGCCGCCGTACAGGCTCAGCATAACAAGCAGGCCGATGGTCATGATGGAGTCAATAATTCCGCTGACGATGCTGTTGGTAAAGGTCGAGCGGATGGTATCGAGAGAAGCAAATCGCGACTGTATGTCCCCCAGCTGGCGCTTCTCAAAGAACGCGAGCGGCAGGCCGATCAGATGATCGAAAAAGCTCGTTTTCCACTGCACGTCGGTCAGCGTATTCAGCTTTAGCGAAACCCACGCGCGAAGCATACTGACCCAGGTTTTAAAAATCGTAAAAAACATTAGCCCGACGCAGATGACCAGCAGCAGGTTTTCATCATGTGCGGTAATAACATGGTCAGTAACAACCTGCGTGCCCATAGGCAGCAGCAAATTCACCGTTTCAATGACTACCGACAGCATCAATATTTTCGTCAGCGCTGACTTCAGGCCAACAATGTTGTGCATTAACTCCCGCAGCTTCAGCCGCGAGCGCTGCTTTTCCTGAACGAAGCCGCTATCCGGCCATGCCTCAAGCGCGATGCCGCTGAAGTTTTCTGATAATTCCTTACGATGAACCACGCGTCGGCCAAGCGCCGGATCGTTAATAACAAAACGCTTACCTTTTACCGCAACCAGCACGACAAAGTGATTTAATGACCAGTGCAGTACGCAGGGCAGGCGGAGCTCGCCGATCTCTTCAATATCCAGGGATAGCGCCCGCGTTTTCAGGCCAGCCTTCTGCGCAACCGTCGCCAGGGCATTTAACGTCGTCCCGTGGGATGAGGAGCCGTAGATATTGCGAAAGTTGAACAGATCGATATCTTTGCCGTAGAACCCACAAATCATTGCTAAGCAGGCATTGCCGCACTCCGTTGATTCGGACTGTATAATAACCGGGACTTTGTTCCTGATTGAAAAGTTAATCCTTCTAAAAATTAAATCAAGCACGTCTTTATTCATCGTTGGGTCCCTTCAGGCTCTGTACTACTTTATATACTGGTGAGAACAGCCACTGATACAGCGGCCTTTCCTCGGTAAACACAATGCTCTTCGCCTTAAGGCCGTTCGATAGCACAAGCGTTCTGTTCTTATAAATAAACTCTTTTTCTTTAACGTTGATAATAGCTTTGTAGAGCGTCGGCGACGTATTGCTGTTAGCCTGGCTATTGCCATAGTCAGATAATTCCCGGCGGGTAACCGGCATTGATGAGATTGACATCACCTTGCCAGAAAATTGACCAAACTTGTCTGAAGGAAAGGCGTCGTAGCGGATATTTACGGTATCGCCGATTTTGACATAAGGTAAACTGTTATCGGGTAGCCACAGCAGTAAATAATAGTTAATACCGGTAAGCTGCTTAACCTGAGCCAGGCTGCTGCCGGCCTCTATCATTTGACCCCGGGTAACGGCTATCGACTCCACCCGGCCGTCAATCGTAGACTTCACTAAAATTCTTCCGCTCGCGCTGTTTTCAATCAGCTGGGTTTGCAGATCTCTCAGCTGGCTATATTGTGAAGTAATCTGATTATCAAGCTCAGCGGTCTTTACCGTTAAATCACTCCGGGTCTGGGTGAGCTGCAGCTCTATCTGCATTTTCTGCGATGATAATGATTGAAACGCATTTTGCTGCTGGACGAAAAGAGAGTGCTGATTATTGTACTGATCTTTATTGATCAGCCCTCGCTGCAGGTAGCTACTATAGCTCTGGAGCGACGTCTCAATATGTAAAAGACCTTTTTTAGCCGTCGTCAGCATTTTCTCGGTTTCATCGAGGGAGCGCTCGTAGCGCTGAATCTGGCGACGCGTGGTGCCAATAAAATCATCTTTGTTAGCTTTTAGTTTTTTGATGATATCTTCAGCATTGACAATCTTGGCTTTCACCATTGAAACATTTGTATCACTGACGTTGCCGACGTCGGTGTTTTTGGATACATCAAGCTCAAATAACACGGCGCCTTTCTTAACAACGTCACCCACCTGAACATACTGTTTCGAGATCGAGCCAAGCTGCGGTGAGGAGATATTAAGAGGATGCGGCAGAGTAATAACCTCGCCGACGACATCAATTCTTTTGGTATATTTGAAAAAACAAAGCATGGCAATAATGACAGCTAAAAAAGCAAGACAGCATGCGGAAACGATCAGCGGAGAAACGCCGCCGAACAGAATCACGCGTCCTTTCCAGTAGCTTCGCTGATGTTCTATCGCTTCCTGTCTGAACAATCTTTTACCCATGAGTACCTGACCTGATATAAAAAGGCCCGACGCATCGGGCCAGAAGAGGAATCAATTCAAAATCATGGTTTAAAGGTGCCGTCGAGGTAACCTTCGATCAGCGTTTGGGTATATTTCCAGGTATCCTCATAACCCACAATCGCGCCACCGATACCGCAGGTAATGCCGCCGATAATACCGCCGACGATCATACCAACGCCCTGACCAATCGACCCAACACCCAGGATCCCGCCGCCGTCGCCGCCATGCGTGCCACCAATAACGGCTCCCGCAGCAAAACCGGCAACCGCGCCAAGCGTTGCGCTGACTACCGCTTCACCAATATTGCCAAAAATATCCCACGGGCTGCTCCAGGAGTAGGCACCCGAAACGGCATTCATTTCTTCAAGAGAAAGTACTTTCATCACTATTCCTTATATATTTAATTTGTATGTTCCAGATGGTATAAATTTATCAATCACATATGCTGTGTTGATGGGAGGCTATTTTCGGCACTTCCCGTAAAAAAACAACTTTAGTTTCATGAATAATCCAGGCTTCAGATCTAAATAAGAAATAAAAATATGAATAAGAAAATCGCCGGTCAACAGGGGGCCTCATTATCAGGGCTTAATCCGCTCTCAACAACCTTTGAGAACAGGTATGGCGTTCCCGGCTTACCGCGGCTCGGATGACGAAGCAGGTCAGGCGAATTCTCGCGCCAGGGGCGCAGCGATAGGCGCTATTAATTTTCCTTAATCATAAAAATAAAGATATTTTCTCTATCATTAACAATCATATAGAAAGTAAACAATAAAGAAAATGACCGCATCGCCGGCACCTTCACAGCCCCAGGACAGGGCCCTAAAGTCGCGCCAGTGGTCATCTCAACTTTTTATCTGCCGGATGAGAGAACCGCCAACGCACTGCCGCAGGCAATAACGGCGATATTACCGCTACCGTGAATAATAAACATCAGGATAATAATCTTACCTCGCTTATTATAAGCGTTTCACTAATACCTTCGCTAAAAAAAATAGTGCCGCCGATTCTTCCCGTATGATGAAACCGTACAGAATCTTTGTAGATATTAACTTTGTTTAACCTGCCCGTTTATCTATGAGGATAACCCCTCACGTTAACCAGCCCGCCAGAGCCCGCCATAAGCCGACTTTCCGTCGTTAAGAAAAACCATCACTCACCCTCACCGAACGCTGCTTTGTGTGTATTAAGTTTTATTGAAAAAAAATCAGATGAGTATTTTAACAGACCGGGATTAATATAGCGGCACTTACCCATACAAGCCGTAAGGGTTGCGGAGTAAGTATATAAGGATACATACGGGATTAAGCTGCTGAAGCCTATATTCAGCCTCTTTTTCCGGTAATTAATATTTTAACTTTAAATGAATGGATTAAACGGATGAAAAAAACAATTCTGGCTATGGTTATTACTGCCGCTACCGCTTTCAGTGCTCAGGCTTTGGCAACGAACCAGGCTGAAGTGACTATCCTGGGTGAAGTAGCAGACTCTCAGACTTCCTGCGTCGTGACTCCGACCGGTACCCTCAACAACGGTATCGTTAAGTTAATGACCGTGACCACTAATGAAGCAACCGGTCAGTCTGCTAATACCTTATTTAAAACCCAGAAGTTTGGCTTTCAGGTTAAAGACTGTGCGATCGGCGGCACGGATGAAAACAACGTTACCGGCCTGAGCGTGAAAGTTACCGGTACATCCTCTTCAAATCCTGAGATTCTGGACAACGCTATTACTGGTGCCGATGCAGCTACAAACATCGGTATCGGTATTCAGAAGCTGCTCAACAGCACCCGCATCAAGTTCGATGGCACTCCGGTTGCTGAAGCCTATACCCCACATCAGACGACTAACCTGGAATATCTTGCTGGCTACGTAAAAGTCAACGCGGCGAACCCTGTAGGTGAAGGCCAGGTTAAAGGTGTTGCAACCTTTACCATTGATTACACCATCTAATTAATGTTTAAGGGGCCTGCTGATCCAGCGGGCCCTTTTAATTAAATGCTGAAGGAATCTAATGTACCAGATGATGATCAAGGCAATCATTGCCTTCGCCATGATACTGAGCGGCTTTGCGCATGCAGGAATTGTTATCGAATCAACCCGCTATCTTTATAAAGAAGGCGCTCGTGAGATATCTGCGCAAATTGAGAATAAAGACGAGATGCCTTATCTGATCAAATCATGGGTTGAAGCACCAGAGGGAAAAACGCCGGCATTTATGGTCACACCTCCCCTTTTCCGCCTGGAGATGAAACAGAAAAATACCGTCCGTATATTCTCCACTGGCAACATCAGCGCTCCCACCGATCGCGAATCGTCTTACTTTTTTAATATTATGGCCATTCCGCCGTCGGATGATACCTATGTGAACAACAATACCATTCAGCTCGCTGTTCGCCATCGCATGCGGCTGATTTACCGGCCAAAAGCGTTAGCCGAGCTGTCCAATAATACCGAAGCCGAAAAAATAGAATGGCGCAGGGCCGGAAAGCAGCTCACCATAAAAAATCCAACGCCATTTTTCTTCTATTTTAGAAGTGTCCAGATTGGCGCCAGCGAATACCAGGCAGAAATTAAATATATTGAGCCCTTCTCCTCAAAAGCTATAACGCTAAAAGATAACGGCAATGCTACCAAAGTAACGTGGAAAATAGTCAATGATTATGGAGGTGCAGGTTCCCTCTATTCATCGAAATTGCCATAAACAGTTCGCATTTATAAATGGATGTTTTTATGCCAATAGAACACAGAGATGGCTTCAGGCTATCTACGCTCTGCATAGCGATTATTACTATAATGACGGCGAGCATTCACACTACGGTGAATGCACGTGAATTCTTTGATCCCGCATTTATTACATCTGCCAACGGAGGTGACGCATCCAGCGTTCCCGACCTGTCGATTTATCAATCGGTCAACGCTCAGGCTCCGGGAGACTATCGGGTCGACGTCGTTTTTAATGGCCGCTACCTGGAAACTAAAAACGTTAAATTTGTTACGACCGAGCGCAGCAGGCTTGATAAACAGTTAAACCTGATCCCCTGCTTTACGTTGGACGCACTCTCCCAGTATGGCGTCAGGGTTAAATCATTCCCCGAGCTGAAAGAGAATGAACAAGGCTGCGCCAACTTCGATATTATTCCAGACAGCAAAACAATTTTCGATTTCACCGCCCAGCGCCTGGATATATCCACGCCTCAGGCCGCGATGAGCACGGTGGCCAACGACTATATCCCGCCGGAAAAGTTTGATGACGGCATAAACGCCATGTTTGTGAACTACCAGTTTAACGGTTCGCAGGATTTTAAAAGCGATAATGAATACTACGGCCTGAATCTGGAGTCCGGGATAAACCTCGGCCCCTGGCGCATCAGGAACCTTGGCATGTGGAACAAAAGTAAGGGGGAATCAGCTCATTTTGATTCCGCCTATCTTTATCTCCAGCGCAGCTTGCGCTCCATCAGCAGCGACCTGATCATCGGCGAAAGCTCTTCTCTATCCGGCATATTTGATAGCGTCCCCTTCTCCGGCGTGCAGCTGGCGACGGATACCAGCATGCTGCCGGAGAGCATGCGCGGCTACGCCCCGGTGATCCGCGGTATTGCGAAAACCAACGCCCGCGTGGTGATCAAGCAGAATGGCTATCAGGTTTACCAGACCTACGTCGCGCCGGGCGCGTTTGAAATTACGGATATGTACCCCAGCGGCGGGAGTGGCGATCTGTACGTGACGGTTGAAGAGTCCGACGGCTCGAGGCAGAACTTTATCGTGCCCTTTGCGGCTCTGCCGGTGATGCTGAGGGAGAACCAGTTCGAATATGAAATCACCTCGGGGAAATACCGCCCTTACGTCGGCACCATTGATGAAACCCCTTTTACCCAGGCCACGGCCAAATACGGCTTATCAACCAGCGCCACCATTTTTGGCGGCGTGCAGGCATCGGCAAAATATCAGGCTCTCTCCAGCGGACTGGGGTATAACCTCGCCAACCTGGGCGCTCTGTCGGCCGACGTGACCCAGGCATGGTCGAAAAAACGCTATGAAGATAAAACGTCCGGCCAGTCGTGGCGCATACGCTACGGTAAAAATATTATCGAAACCGGAACCAATTTCACTATTGCCGGCTATCGCTACTCGACAAAAGGGTTTAACACCCTTTCCGAAGTGCTTAATACCTATTCCGATGACGGACGGTATTACTCGGCGCGCTCTTTACGCAATCGTACTAACCTGACGCTTAACCAGAGCCTGGGAAAATCGCGAGGTAGCCTGTCCATCAGCGCCCTCATCGAAGATTACTGGGATAACAAGCGTACAAATAAATCATTGAGCCTCGGCTATAACGGCGGCTGGCGGGGTGTTAACTATTATCTGGGCTATAGCTATAACCGCTATACCTGGGGTACGCTCAGCTCCAGCCATGAGGTGCGAAACGATCAGCGCCTCGCGCTCACCATCTCCATCCCGCTGAGCAACTGGCTGCCCAATACCTATGCCAGCTACCAGGTCACCGAAAGTACCCCAGGCTCTACGGATCAGTACGTTTCTTTAGGCGGCATCGGGCTGGAAAACAATAATCTCGACTGGGACATCCAGCAGGGTTACAGCAACCGTGAGCACTATAGCGGCGACCTCAGGGGAACCTATAACGGCTCGCGCGGCAGCGTCAACGCCGGCTACAGCTACGACAACAACAGCCGGCGGTTCGACTACGGTGCCAGCGGCAGCCTGATCGCGCATGCGAACGGAATAACGTTTGGCCAGAATATCAGCAACGCGGCCGTGCTAATCCAGGCCCCAGGTCTGGACAACGTCAGGCTCAGCTCGGATTCAACGATCGTCACGGACAGTCGCGGCTACGCCATCGTTCCCTATCTTACCCCCTACCGCAGTACCGATATCACTCTGGACAGCACATCCTTTGGCGACGATATGGAGCTGATGCAAACCACGCAGCAGGTCGTTCCCACCCGCGGCGCCATCGTGCGCGCAAACTATGCCGGGAATATTGGGCAGCGGGCATTTATTCGGCTTAAAACTCCCGCAGGCCGCGAGGTGCCTTTTGGCGCAATGGTCACGCTTGCCAGCGCGGCTAAATCCCAGGCCAACATCGTGAGCGACGCCGGCATGGTTTATATGACCGGCCTACAGCCAACGGGCGCGCTGACGGTCAGCTGGGGTAAAAATGCGGGCCAGAAATGTACCGCCATCTATACCTTGCCTGCCGGCCAGAAGAAAAACTCCGGAGTCAGCCAGACTGAAGCCCTGTGTCGATAATAATCATAAAGAGATAAGTGAAATGAAAAAAATGATTGTACTGCTGGCCGGAATATTTTTCTGCGGCGGGGTTTCGGCTGCACGGCTATGCTCTTATACCAATTCTGCGGGTAATGAGGGTCCTAATGGTGGCGTAGAAGAGCGTCAGGGTATGACGATGTACCCCAAGATATCAGCCGATCCGACTCTTCCGGTTGGTGCAATCCTTTATAGCCGAACGATAGGCGGGATGAATCTACATCACCGACTCTATACCTGCGGACCGGGAGCAAATTATATCGTCGCCGTGAGCAGGCCAGAGGTTCCGGGGATGAGCCTTCGCGGCATGCCCGTTTATGAAACCGGCGTTGACGGTATCGGTATTCAGTTCAGCGATATATTCTCGAGCCGGATCGGTAAACAGATCGTCGGACAGGCAGGAACCTGGCCAACGCCTTATGATAAATCCGCGCAGTTTCTCGCAACGCCGTACTTTTCTGCCTGGTTAGTTAAAACGGGCCCCATTGATACCAGCGGGGCGACCAACATCAACGTCGAAATTGAGTTTCGCGTGGCAGACCCGGCCGACCCGGGATATGCAAGAAAAGGCGCTATCTACTGGGTAAACCCCAAAACAAATAGAGCAATTTCCTTTCGTAATGAGAGCTGCAATATTTCGCTTAAAGGGCCGACCACGGTCAATCTGCAAAGAATTGCCAAAAGCGATCTGCTGGCGCTTGCTCGCGGTGCGACAACCGGCAAAGGTAAAGCAATTGATATGAATATTTCCTGCCCAACGGATATGCAAGGTAAGAAACTCACCTACTGGTTTAACCCGAAGGGAGCGGTTGCCGCCGATCCAGGGGTACTGGAAAATACCATCCCCGTCATACCGGGCGGTGGCGGTGGCGCCAATAACGTTGGGATTATTTTGAAAAAAGATAACTCTCCGGTGAAGTTTTTCGATACCGATGCCTACACTATTTCATCCCTGAGTCTTAATCAGGACATCAGCTTTACCGCTGATTATTTCCGCATGAATAATGATATTTCTGACGGACTGGTGAAAGCGGTTCTGGAAGTCGTTATCCAGGAGGATTAATCCCGGTATTCAGAGTATAAAATGCCCTCAGCAAGAGGGCTTAAACGATTGGTGTAGATACGGGTATTTTGAATAACGTTGCCAACGCCTGCCGCATGAACCTCCGCATTCGGACGTTAACAGCCTGCCCGACTCAGCAACCAAACGACTCGCGAGGCCCTTATCATTAATTAGGCCAGCCCTGAAGTTCAGGAGACCTCATGCCGCCCTGGCTCATTGCCGCTTTTTTATATATCTGGCCTGTGCGCTCCCTTGAAAGGCTCAGGACGAAGGGGCTAGCGGGCCTTAACCGGACGTCACGAAAGAGTATGTTTAAATAATATAATAATAACAAAATTCATTTTACAGTTATTACGTTCACGTGCTTATGCTTGTCTTTTACCAGGAGATAAATAAAATGGCAAACGACAGCAATAAATCATATAAATTAATAACGGACTTGCGCACCAATTATATCATTAATGAATGCGTAGAGTTCCAGCCAGCGACAAGCACTTTACGTAATATCCACACACCCGACCTTAAGGTTACGCTGAATTTACCCGCCGGACGCTGTTTGCTGCTATTAATTAATCACGCAGGTAGTGTCGTCTCGCAGCAGGATTTTATGGATATCGTCTGGAAACAGAGCGGCATGCGAGTCACCGCCAACGCCTATTACCAGAATATCTCGATTCTCCGCAGAGGCCTTATCCATGCCGGGCTGGAGGATAATGTGATCATCACCCTTCCCCGGATTGGGCTAACTCTGGCCTCCGGCACGCAAATCCGTCAATCAGTCGCGGACGCATCCCCTGGCTCAGGAGGCACAAAGAAACTGTTCCACAGTACATCGATCGCAGTGGTTAAAGACACTAGCCACGAGGAGATCGAACGCGCATCAATGAGCATCGGCGAATATGGCTTAAAAAATGAGCCGGCATGGCCGGGAGATGGCAGTAAGCCCCTTCCAGCCACGCTTATCAGCGTTAAGAGACGCAGGCCGGTTTTCACGATAAAAAATAGCGTTCTTCTGGCGGCAGGAATCGCCGCGATGGCCACACTTCTCTCATACATGGCGGGTATAAAAGAAAGCTATTTTTCTGGCTATGAAACGATAACCTCGACCCAACGCTGCCATGTTTTATCGGCAGAACCGACATCCGACAGCCAGAAAAAAGCAATGCTCAGCAAATATGGCGAACATATCACCCGCGATTGTCGGAACTACCCTTGGGTATACGTGACGACAGGTGCAGACCTCCCCAGAACCTCGATCATCCGCTGCAATAAACCCTTCGCACAATCGACCTCGTGTATTTCCGAATACTTTATTGAATGATGGCAAAAGCGTTGCGCCATCATTTCACCGCATCGCCGGGTTAAAACATAAAGTAAAAGTCATGTTGGGATCGATCTTAACTTAATCTTATTTCAGACAATCTGCTGTCAGGCCCATGCAGACGCGTAATGGCAAGCCGATGATTCACTTCTGTTATTGATGGAAGGAATATCCTGCCCGCGATAGCCCGACCAGACAGGCTCGTTGATTCAAAGCAATTATATAAATAAGAATTTTCGCCAGGGGCCAGAGTATGCAGCGCTTAATCTATCACTTATACTTTTATCTAAATGTGAAAATATCTTAATTTTATCTGCATCTACCGGATAAATCTCACCTGCTGCTGAATGAGTTCTATATAATTAATGCATAGATATTACGTTATTAACAATACTGTTGAATTCCACCCAACGACCCGCAAGTTAAGGAATATTATCACCCCCACGAATATGGTCGTTCTGAACTCTCCGGCAAGCCGTTGTTTATTATTATTAATCGAGAGATCCGGCACAATTGTGACGCAGCAAGAGTTTATGTATAACGTTTGGGAAAAACTCGGGCTCGTTGTGTCAGCAAATACCTACTATCAAAACATTTGTCTACTCAGAAAGGGGATGAAAGAAATTGGGTTTACCAGCGACCCCATCACAACGATACCGCGTATTGGCTTAACGCTGGCCCTTGATACACAGATTCAAGCCATGGAATCCACGGACCCGCCAGCGTCAGACAATGATGACGGACAGGCAGCCGATGAAACGGTATTGTCCGCATCTTATGAAGAGTTGAACAAGGCGGACTCTGGCCATGCCAGCAGCTCGCAGGAGTCAGTCGAGTCCGTTGCCGATATACCGGCCTCAGCCCCCAACATCCCCGCTCCGCTGTACCTGCAAAAGAGAGACCTCGGCAGATTCAGTAAGCTTTTTTTTCTCATCACGATTCTTATCTTTTCTATCCTGCTGACGGATCTCAAGGTCATAGTGACCCACTTCCAGGACCAGCGTTACTTCGAAAACTATCAGCTCACCGTCAACACCAATGGCTGCCACCTGTTCCTCAATAAAGATATTCATAATACTGATGAACGAAAGAAAGCGCTTAACTACGGCGTTCAGTTCAAATCTGACTGCCAAAAGTTCCCATGGGTATATATCAGCAGATACGCCATGCTGCCCAGGGCTTCGGTGATTCGCTGTAATAAACCCATGTCCAGCCCGAACTACTGTATTTCAAACTATTTTATCGAGGATCATTAGAATGAGACATTACCGTGCATCGGTGTATGTGCTTTGTGTATGCTTATTTTTAACTTTAATACTGGCTGGTTATTCGTTGTGGCAGCGCTATCAGCCGCTTGAATTCACATGTAAAGCAAACTTTGTTCAGCACCACGCGGACGAGAATCTCTATGTCTCGTTAACGTACAGAATTAGCCAGGATAGCGGCATGCTCAGCATGAATGGCCGCTCCATGACTAATGGGGCGAACAAATTCAATCGAAAAATATTTTTCAACATTGCAAAGCACAACAACGTTTATCACCTGCACTCGGTTAACAATGTGGTCTTCCCTGATGAAACCGTTAACAACAGCTGGTTAGAGAAATATGAGCCTTTGTTTTTCGTTTACCCCAAAAAGGATATTTACGTGAAAATACTTGAACAACAGAACAGCTATTTATTTATATTCTCGACCTTGCCAGCCTACGTATGCCATAAGCAAAAAACTCTCTGAGCCATCATCGTCCTTTCAGGCCGCAGCGATCTTTGACCACCGACCATGACGGCAGATTCCTGCCTGATGATTTAAACGTGATTGTATTTCTTACAGTAGAACATCGGCATATTATGTAAGTAGATGACAGGATTATGATACTTATCGTACTCAATCTTCAGCGCAAGCTCTTTTCCTGCTTCATAAAAGAATGCAGGAAAGTGAAAATCCACATTGCTGCCTTTGCTGTTATCGGTACTCAGATACTCGACATACTGATTTTTAAGTATGTAAACATCATTATTTTTCACGTATGTAAAATTAATGACTCTGCCAACCTGCGACTGCACGCCATTCTCAGCGGCGATGGCGTGCACCGTGAGCTCACCTTTATCATTGGCCAGGATGAAGCCAAAATTTGAATCCAGACGAAAACCATCATGCAGTAAGGTATGACGACTCTGGCATACAACTTTATTATTTGAATCATCTATATTAAAGAAATAAACTGCAGCAAACACCGCCGCGATCGGTAAAGTTGCCAGGTAATATATCTTTGTTCGCATCACTTTACCTTTATGTTTTTCATTACCGTCAGCGAGCGGCAGTTTTGATTGTTTTTATCGTAAGCCAGGCAATACATTAAGTTTAATCGCGTATTCATGGGTGACGCGGTAAAATAAACGACTTCGTTATTCGTACATGACAGCCCCAGAGTGCCGAGGATTGCCTTAATCTCAGAGGATGAATATGTCCGGCTTGCCGAAAATAGGGTACAGCCATCGGAAGAGATCTTGATATAGTCAGAAAAAGCGTCGCCGCCAGCCCCGGAGCGATGATTAAGCATCATCAATCCAGCCATCGCGGCTATGAAGGCAATCCCTGCATGTCTTAACCATTTATTTCCATTATTACTATCACTATTTTGCGAATTGCTGACTGGTTTGCTTTCATCTACCGCCGGAGCGTGTAATACCTCAGCCGTACGATTAAACACCGCCAGAGTATCATCAACTTCTGCCAGCGCTGGAATTTCACCCGTGATATTATTCAGCTCCAGGATCTCTTTGCCGTCAGGGTCGATTTTTACACTGTTGTCAATTTGTAGCTCAACATCTCCATCCGGATACAGATACGCTACTTTTACGCTATTATTAAACCTCAATCCGTGCCTTGGCACCGTATCAATAACGTCTGAAAACCCTATAATTGCAAGGGATTTTCGGAGATGTAAAATACACTGGTAATAAGTGTTATGGCTCACGCCGGCATTGCGCTTGCTTCCCCATCCGCAGAGGATCAGCTCTTCCTGAGAAACAATCTCTCCCTGGCGACGAAGTAACTTTTCCAGACAGCAGCTGGCAGGAAGATGTAGCTTAATTTCTTTTGCATTTAGCTTATCAACAATCACCCGCCGGGAAGGGACGAACGCAGCCCTCTCCCCAATAATAAAGCTTTGGATGTCATCTGTGCGATCCATATTACTACACCCTTAGCTACCAGTGTCTTTGAAATCAGTGAGTTAGATATTCTGCGAATGAAGAAAATTTTTCGCGCAAATATTAACCGATCAAATAAAGATTAACAAACGGAATTTAACTATGTTCCGATGTAGAAAATCCATATCGCAATACGCAAAATGCGAGGGATATCTATTTATTTCAGCAACATCCATAGACAGATTATCAACTTGTTTCTAAGTTGATACTGATGTAACTAATTATAAATTTAAATGCATCCCGTCAGGTTTTAAAAACGTTGCCGGGCTGATTAATTTATTAATAATTTCAGCCGATAAATCATACCATTATGAATTTGGATCGTTATCTGCCGGCGAACTATTCAGCCTGTATCCGTCCCTGCGCCTTCATTTTGGATGGCTAAGATGCATAGAAGTGGCGAACGCAAATGATAAAAGAAGCTGGAGTATTGCGACACCGGACGCCGTACTCGCCAGAAACATATTAAAACATTCAATAACCTTCTGAAAATATCAGCCAGCTTCAGCATCCTGAAAATATTACCTGATAGCAGGCGATCTCATAAAGCGGGGATGTTACGAAGCGACGCCAACCTTTAACTATTATCAAACACATAATTTACACCAGGCAAGCACTTCATTTACGCCATCCGCCTTCAGGTTTAAAAGACGCGATACTTTTATACCGACGTGTCTCATAAATATAAGCTCCCCGAATATTCAGCCATGCGAATTAATGGCAGATTAATTTTCACAATAAGGCAAACTGCGCCTGGTGAGGAAAAGATTGAGCGAACCGCCGATATGGAGAACGGATGGCAAAAACATCCAGGCAAAATCGGCGACCTGACCGACCGCACAGTACAATGGGATGCCTTCGCGCGAATGCGATTAAAGCGGTTAAGGATGTATCCGCTATCGTGGGCGCTGACCGCATCCGCTGTAATTCACGTGCTACGGGCCGGACAAGGGCCCCTGTTCCGATGAATACGAAGGGCCGCAGGCCATATGCCAAAGGCCCGAGAGCGTAACCCCCAGGGCAAACTGGCACTCTCGGGCAGAATTACTAAGCTTAATCAGGGAAACGGTTAATTTTACTTAGAGGGAGCGTATATGGGATTCTGGAGAATTGTTTTAACGATTATTCTGCCGCCGCTTGGCGTGCTGCTGGGTAAAGGATTCGGCTGGGCGTTTATTCTTAACATCGTGCTGACGCTGCTGGGCTATATTCCCGGCCTGATTCACGCGTTCTGGGTGCAAAGCCGCGATTAACCGACCGCACCAAACGGCGCCCAGGCGTCGTTTGGTGTATTAAACCCGGCACAAAAATAGTGACTATCTATTTTCGGGCTTAAAATGATAGGTTTCTTGAGCCGTTTGCAGCCACTCCCGATCGGAAATGATATTGTTCCTTTCAATCACGCTGAGCCAGCCGCCGTCGCCGGGCATGGTAATCAGTGCGCTCCCCGTCGACGCCACCACCGTATTGACCGAATCATTTTGCACCCTGAAAAGTGGGAATCCTTTACTATCCACGCACCAGTTTCCCTCCATCTTATTGTTGTTCGCCACGCAATAATTCACGACCATCGGATATAGATAGGGCCGCATATTGACGTACATGGCCCCGCCGATAAAAGGCGTTCTTGTTGCCGTGCTGTAGTGTTTTTCAAGATATTCAATTGCACCTCCTTTTAGCAATTTTTCATCCCCGACTCTTAACGTGCAGGAGATCTGTGACAAAGAAGCGATTATCAAAAGCAGCCATCTCATTATGGAATCCCTATCATTAGCGCTGGCCGAAATACGGCTATGTGGTCAACCTCTTACAACAACGTGCGGCGGCGCCCGCGTATCTATTCCGCCGCCGCGGAGCAATCCGCCTGCCGCTAAAACCCACGCGGCGTTTCGCGACGAAACCCGAGGCCGATGATGCGCCCCGCCAGCCGCGGCAGCCAGCGGCGGCGGCTGAGCCAGCTCATCAGACCGGAGCCGCCCACCGCGCGGCGTTTTTTCGTCCGGCGCTGGCTCATTTTAATTTGTAAAAACTGCGTGGCTTTGGTGGGAAAATCGCGCCGCCGCTGCACGCGCCGCAGATGTTTTAGCTGCAAACGCCGCTGGCGCAGCGGCAGGCTAACGGCGTTAGCCGCGGCCACCGCATCCTGAATCGCCAGATTGACGCCCACTCCGCCGATAGGCGACATGGCGTGCGCCGCGTCGCCGATGCACAGCACCCCCGGCTTCGCCCACTGCTCCAGCCTGTCGATGCGGATGCTCAGCAGCTTCACCTGCTGCCAGCCGGCAATCTCCTGAAAGCGATCGTCCTGAAACGGAGCAACCTCGGCCACCTGCAGCAGGAATTTTTCCAGCCCGCTCTCCCGGATCGCATCGAAGCTTCCCTTCTCGATCGCATACCCGCACTGCCAGTAATCGCCGCGATCGATCATGATGAAGTTGCGCCTTGGCCCGGTATGGCCCATCGACCACTGCGGATCCCCCGGTCGCTTAGTGAGCTTCATCCACAGCAGATCCCGCGGCATACCGAACGATCGGCTGCTGAGCCCCGCCTTTTCACGCACCACGGAACCCCGCCCGTCGGCGCCGACAACCAGCTGACAGGAAACGTCGATCGGTCCTTCCGGGGTCTCCGCCAGCACGCCGCACGCCCGGCCCTGCTCATAGCGCAGCTCGGCCATCCGCGCCGACTTTATCAGGGTGAAATGGGGAAAAGCGGCGGCGCGTTCGGCGAGGAAAGTGAGGAATTCCCACTGCGGCATAAAGGCGATGAATTTGCAGCGCGTCGGCAGGCGGGAGAAGTCCGCCAGCATCACGTTGCGCCCGGCGATCTCCGCCCACAGGTTTTCCGCGCGCTGGTGCGGCAGCGTCAGGAGATCGTCAAGCAGACCAAGCTGATGCATCAGCTCCAGCGTGGAAGGGTGAATGGTATCGCCGCGGAAATCACGCAGAAAATCATCGTGCTTCTCCAGTACCGTCACGCTGACGCCCGCCCGGGCTAACAGATAGCCGAGCATCAGCCCGGCAGGGCCGCCGCCTACGATGCAGCAGTCGGTGGCGTAGGACGCGATCGAGGGTGATGACATGTTCTTAACTCCCCCTGGAACGACCCGCCCGGTGAGTCGACGCGTCGTGGAATAATTGATAATGATTATCAATATCAGGTAAAACTGTCAACCCGTTACGCCATGCGGATCGTCCTCTGTTCAAGCGTCCGGCGGGCCGCCGTACGGGAAAATAGCCGGCGGATAGCGCCGGCCCCGCAGGTTTGCCACCAGATGAGAATTTTTTTCATTAAATCTCTGCCCGATTTTGTCGCCCGCGTGACCTCTCTACTGAGATTTCAGTTTCACACTTTCAGGGAACCAGTCGATGTCTATAAAAAACAAAAACGCCGCAAATCATCTATCCGGCAGAAAGCGGGCCGCCGGCAGAGTGCTCAGGCCCGCCTGCGGGCTGCTGGTCTTTGCCACCTGCGCGACCGCCGTCTTCTCCGCCCAGGCGCAGCCGCAGCCGACGCAGCAGGCCGATGTTCAGACTTTCGCCATTCCGGCGGGGGATCTGACCCCGGCGTTACAAAGTCTTGCCAGCAGCGCCCGGGTCATTCTGACCTTTACGCCGGAGCAAACCCGGGGGAAAAGCACCGCCGGCCTGCAGGGGCGATACGGCCTCTCAGAAGCCTTTAGCCGCCTGCTGGCGGGGAGCGGTCTCAGCGCCCGGCAGACGGCAAACGGCTACCGCCTGGTGGCGGCTGAACCGCTTGAGGAGCTGGTGATCCCGGAGCTGTCGGTGGTCAGCGGCTTAAGCGATAGCGTCTCCGCCGGCCGCTCGACCCTGAATCAGGAAGACATCGCGCGCGTGCAGGCCGATAACGTCGCCAGCCTGCTCGACCGCCTGCCCGGCGTCTCGATGGCCGGCTCGCCTCGCCCCGGCGGACAGAGTCTGAACATCTGGGGGATGGGCGATATGGAAGATGTCAACGTGGTGCTGGACGGCGCGCCCAAAGGGTTCGAGAAATATCGCCAGGGCTCGGTGTTCATCGAGCCGGAGCTGCTCAAGCGCGTTGACGTCGATAAAGGTCCGCACAACCTGCTGAACGGCAACGGCGGGTTTGGCGGCACCATTACGATGGAAACCAAAGACGCCGGCGATATGCTGGAGCCCGGTGAGAATTTTGGCGGCTTGCTGAAATATAGCTATCACACCAACGACCGCCAGGGGATCTACAGCGGCGCGCTATATGGCCGCACCGAGGAAGGGTTCGCCGACGGGCTGGTCTATTTCAGCAAGCGCGACGGGGGCAATATCAAGCGGCCTGACGGCACGCGCTTTGCCTACTCCTCCAACGATCAGGCCTCGTGGCTGGTGAAGTCGAACCTCTATCTGACCGATGCGCAGACGTTAACCCTGTCGGCAATGCGCTCCGAGTCCGACGGCTGGCAGCCTTTTGCCGCCAAGCGCGACGATATTAGCGCCCCCAGCCAGGCGGATATCGACCGTTACGGCCGGGACGAGGCGTGGCGGCGGATCCTGGTCTATCGCGATCAGGTGGACACCAACTATTCGGTAAAATGGAACCTGGCGCCGGAAGAGCAGCCGCTGCTGAACCTGACGGTATCTTACGCCCACTCGAAAACCGAACAGCATGATAAACGGCCGGACTCCGCGTCGCAGTACAGCTACCTGGGTTCTCTGGGGAACGAGAGCTGGGTGAGCTATGTCGATCAGCAGCTCGATATGAACAACGAGAGCCGCTTTAGCAGCGGCCCGCTCGATCATAAGCTGCTGTTCGGCGTGCGCTGGCATAAGCATAAGCGCGATACGCTGATGTACTACCCGGCGCAGAAGAACAGCGCCAGCTACAACTACGGCTATTTCCAGCCCTACTATATGCCGGCGGGCGAGCAGGAAACCCGCAGCGCCTACCTGCAGGACGCGGTCAGCTACGGCAGCCTGACCATCACCCCCGGCGTGCGCTTCGATCACGTCACCAATACCGGCCAGCCCAACCGCGCGCCGCGCTATAACGATAGCGATCCTGCCGCCGGGCATGATTACAGCAGCGTCACCTACACCGGCTGGTCTCCGCACCTGGGGGCGATCTGGAAAGCCACGCCCAACCTGTCGCTGTTTGCCGACGTCAGCCGCACCTGGCGCGCGCCGGTCATTGATGAACAGTACGAGGTTCAGTCGGCCAGCTCCAACGTTCCCGGCACCAGCCGCAACCTGAAGGTGGAGCGAATCACCGGGATACGGGTAGGTGCGGTGCTGGATTTCAACAACTTGCTGACGGAAAAAGACAGCCTGCAAATTCGTACGACCCTGTTCCGCAACCGCGGCAAGGATGAAATCTTCTATCGTCGCGGGGTGCTGTGCGACGCCGCCAGAAGCGGCGGGGAGTGCGGCCAGCCGCTGTCGAACTACCGTAACCTGCCGGGCTACACCATTGAAGGCGTGGAAATTGAATCCTTCTACGACAGCGATCGCCTGTTCGGCAGCTTCGCGTACTCCGCGATCCGCGGCAAGCGCGATGCCTCCCCGCGCGATCCCTGGGGCAACCAGACCTGGATCGCGGAAATCCCGCCGGTCACCGCCCACGCGGTGCTGGGGATAAAAGTGCCGCAGTGGGATGCGGCGTTTGGCTGGACCGGCGACTTTGTGCGTAAGCAGGACCGCTCCCCGGCCGACGGCGATCCGCTCGCCTCCGTATGGGCGCTGCCGAAAACCGCCGGCTACTCCCTGCACGGCCTGTTCGCCTCCTGGCAGCCCACGTCACTGAAGGGGTTTGAGGCCAGGGTGGCGGTGGATAATCTCTTCAACCACGAATATTACCCCTACCTCGGCGAATCCGTGTCCGGCGTCGGGCGGAATATTAAATTCAGCGTCAGCCAGCGTTTCTGACCTTTTACCCACGGGGAGCCGCCGGCTCCCCTGCTTCCCTCCGCCTGAATCCCCCGTCTAATGTAAATAATCAGCAATCTCTTGACACATAACTTACATTATCTTAATTAGTAATGATTCTTATTTTCATTTAAAGCGCTCACGTTTGGTATGCCGCATGGCCAGGAAAGATATTGCAATCGCTAACGGGTTTGCCCGGCAGCTCTACAGTGAACATCACGGCTGGCTGTGCCACTGGCTGCGGCAAAAGGTCGGCTGCGCCTGGCATGCCGAAGATTTGGCGCAGGATACCTTTATCAGCATCCTGCTCAGCCCGCAGCTCACGACCATTCGCCATCCCCGCCCCTTCTTAGCCACGGTGGCGCGCCGGCTGGTAGCCAACTACTACCGCCGCAAGCATATTGAAGAGCGCTATTTACAGGCCCTGAGCGAGCTGCCGGAAGCCGAATCCCCGTCGGCGGAAATTCGCCTGCAGGCGATCGAGATGCTGGAAAAGCTCGACCAGGCGCTGGACGGCCTGCCCGCGCCGGTGCGCGAAGCCTTCCTGCTGGCCCATCTGCAGGGCATGCGCTACTGCGACATTGCCGAGCGGCTGCGGGTCTCCGCCAGCTCGGTCAAACAGTATTTGCAGCGCGCGAACCTGCAATGTTTCTTTGCCTTATCATCATGATAGCAGCATGAGTCCTTCATCCACTCTCAATGAACAAAGCGCCCGCGAAGCCGCCATCTGGCTGACGCAGCTGATGTCGGAAGAGGCCAGCCAGCAGGATCGGGAAAACTGGCAGCGCTGGTATCAGTCGCGGCCGGAAAACGCCCAGGCATGGCAGCAGATCGGCGCCTTTTCCTCCGGTTTCTCCCTGCTTAACGGCATGGCTGCGCAGCAAAGCCTGTCCCGTCTGGACAACCCCCAGCGCCGTCGGCTGCTGAAGAGCATTGCCGTGATCGGGCTGACCGGCGCGGTGGGGATCGGCGCCGGGAACAGCCTCTGGCGGCCCTGGCTGGCGGACTATCGCACGGCGATCGGCGAACAGAAAAAGGTGACCCTGGCGGACGGCACGCAGCTGATGCTCAACACGCAAACGGCGGTCAACGTCACCTCTCACGACGACGGCCAGCGGGTGGCGCTGCTGAACGGAGAAATGATGGTGACGTCGCCGCAAAACGCCGGATTGCTGCGGCTGCGGCTGCCGCAGGGCGAGCTCGCCGCGCACAACGGCCGGTTCGCGGTCCGGCTGGGCGATACGCAAAGCGATATTGCGGTGTACCGCGGCCAGCTGATCGCCCGCCCGGCGGTGGAGAGCCAGAGCGTGACCGTCAGCGCGGGCTACGGTCTGTGGCTCAATGAACGCGGGTACGGCGCGCTGCACCGGGTACCGGCGGAACCGGCCTGGTTACAAGGGCTGATCGTGGCCGATGATATGCGGCTGGCAGATTTCCTCGACGAGCTGGGCCGCTATCGCCGGGGCTATATACGCTGCCGGCCGGAGGTCGCCAACCTGCGTCTGTCGGGGGTTTTCCCGCTCAATAACACCGACCGCATTCTTGATTCACTGCCTGACAGCCTGCCGGTCCAGATAAACTATCTGTCAAAGTACTTTGTCAGCGTCTCCTGAAGTCCTTTACTCTAATAATGATATTTTTATGGCGTTATATCCCGTTATTCCCACCAGACATGCCCTTTCCTGCCGGGCAGCGTGTCCTGTTTGTTATCCGACGCTGATTAACGTCGCGGCATTGCGCTCGCGACGACACGCTCTCCTGTACCGGTGGTAACTTTTCCATGTTAAATAAAAACGCACTCTCCGCTGTCCCGCTTTTCCCCCAGGAATGGGAGCGGGGAGCGGGAAGGCGGTGGACTTTCGCAGGTCTGCTGACGCTGCTCCTTCACGTGATGCTGCTGGGCTGGCTTTGCTATCAGTCCAGCCCGCGGCCGCCGCTACCGGCGGCCGCGCCGATGGTGGTGTTAATGCTGTCCAGCCAGACGCAGTCCGTCGCCAGCCCGGAGAAAATGCCGACCGGGGTACTCCAGACGCACGCCCTCCCCAGCAGCCGGCCCGTGACGCAGAAGGAGGAGGTGAAAGAGGAGACCCGCCCAGCCCTGACCCAGTCTCCGCAGGGCACGGAGCCGAAGACGCCCCCGGCGGTCAAAAAGAGCAAGCCCGCGAAGCGCAAAGACCCGACGCCGCCTAAAACAGCGGTTGAACGGGAGGTGACGCCGTCAAAAACGTCTGCCGCAGCGGATACCAGCGCGCCGCCTTCGATGAACGACAGGCAGGTTGCGGCGCCGCAGAACATGGCGGCGCCGCAGGCGAACCCGATGAGCTCGGACTGGAGCGGGCAGCTGCTGGCACACCTGAGCCGCTTTAAGCGCTACCCCGCCGTGGCGCTCCGCCAGCAGCGACAGGGGGTGGTGTATATCAGCATCACCCTGGATCGTCAGGGCAACGTGCTGGCGGCAAAGTTACTCCGCTCAAGCGGGGTGGATTCGCTGGACCGGGAAGCGGAGCAGCTGGCGAAGCGGGCCGCCCCGCTGCCTCCGCCGCCGGATGATATCCGGGCGGGACAGCCGTCGTTCAGCGTGACGCTCCCGATTCGTTTCGATCTCAGAGAGATGCGTCGGTGAAGAACGTACCGACGCGCATACGAGAAGCAGCAGCGCCCGGAGTACCCGGGCCGCACCTTCGCAAGCGGATCGTTCAGAACTTTGTACGAATCAGCTTCTTTCTGTCGATCGGGTTGCCCTGCCGATCGAAGTAACGACTCGGCCATATTTCCGCAGGGTCGATCCCCAGCGCCTGGGCGATGAGAAACTCGCCCTTGGGCCAGGGGCGGGATAGCGTGTTGGCCAGCGTTGACGAGCTCAGCCCCGCCTGGCGCGATACCGCCGCCAGCGACAGGTTACGTTTTTTCAATTGCGCAATAATATCAGCCGGATGCATATCGGTTCTGTTCATCTCATTCATTCCTTTGCGTTAGTGAAGTCGTTCATATTCTCGCCACAACACTAAGTAATACTTAGTACATTTTCAACTAACAGCTACCAAAATCGTGATTCTGTTTCCAGCCTTTCAGGATCACCATGCTGCCGCACCGTTTAAAAGAAGCCCGTCTCAGAACGGGACTTTCCCAACAGAAGCTGGGTATCCTCGCGGGTATCGATGAGGCGACGGCGAGCGCACGGATGAACCAGTATGAACGCGGCATCCATACCCCCGATTTCGCGCTGGCCTGCCGACTGGCGGAAGTGCTGAATATCCCGGCCTGTTATTTTTATACGGTCGAGGACGATCTGGCAGAAGTGGTGGCGGGCTGGTATCAGCGCTGAGACGAGCGGGTTTATTCGTAGGATGAGGCGGCGAGACTGACGTTTTTCCCGATGGTTGGTAATAATATCTGACGTTAAACCATTTCATTATTAATAAGAAAACAAATCCATTCATTTATTCTATTCATGCGCTAAACACATAAAGATTAAATATCTTCCCCTGCATCTTAAAATAAGCCAGAAGGCGCCGATTAAGTTTTATTATCCGCTGGACTTTGTCTTTATTACTGGATAAGTTTACAGGTGTTATTTAACGCAATGCGGATGTGCGCCAACACACCCGCATCGCTCATCACAATCACTATTAAGTGGGAATAGCAATTATGACTGAGACCGATTGTATTGCAGATTCATTCGATGCAGAAGCGCCGGTGAAAAATAAGCGCCAGCTTACCGTGAGCTATGCGAGCCGCTTTCCGGATTATACCCGTATCCCGGCTATCGTTATGAAGGGCCAGTGGCTGGAGGCGGCCGGGTTCGCGACGGGTGCGAAGGTAGAGGTTCGGGTCATGGCGGGCTGTATCGTGCTGACGGCGGTTGAGCCGGAACCCGAGCTGGAAGAAGCGATGCGTCGGGTGGAGAAGCTGTCGGCGAGGAAGCAGAAGCAGGTCCGGGAGTTTATTGGGGTGATTGCGGGGAAACGGGACATAAAGAATTAATGCTTCTGCGCTGGTGAGTATTTGTGGAGACAGGAGCACTACTTTCTGTCTCCCAAAAGATCCTGTACATCATTCTGTGTAAACGCCTTTCCTCAGTAACGTTGACTAAGCCCTCACATTCCAGTCGTCGGTATACTGCACGTTACCATCGACATAGCGCCATGTGATTCTATCGTACATAAGAGCAATAGATTCCATATGATTGATCTGCGCGTTACCAGCCATTTTAGCGTTTGGCATACCCGGATTCACGCCTGTAATCTTCACGCCCTCGAGGGTCATAATGAAGTAGCACTCTTCCTGCCCTGCATCGTTAATATGATACCAGCGAATCTCCGCGCTTTTCAGCGTCTGCCCCGTAGATACGGCTCTATATAGATACGGGCTGGAGCTATCAAACTCCTTTTCAATCATCATCGGAGAGTGCGATCGCTTGCCAGTGATCTTACCATTGGCACCGTCCACCGGAATGTTCAAACCGTGGCTAAAACCAATAATCTCGATACTCCCTTCACGATCCTTAACGTCTACAGATCCCTTAATATCTGCGCCACCATCATCTTTAAGCCACATATAAGCCGGAATAGGCATTTTACAAACTCCTTTTGGTTGTGATTTTATTCATAACGACCCCATAACAAGCCACCGTTAGCAACAAATTAAAAGTCATGATTGCCGCAATAATGAGAGCTGAATATGTTTCTCCATCGGGGAAAAAAATCTGGTAAGGCAGAAAGCGGAAAAGCATCCAGAACAACAACGTGAACGCAAATAACTTAGCCAAACGCCGCAGCGTGGATAAAATCCAATCCTCAGGGAGGCGAGCCGGACTCACTTTTCGTGTAACACCGCTGTAGGCAGTAATAATCGTACTTATAACAGGAACACTGATCAGGGTATTAATCAGGATAGCGAAGTAAATATGTAACGATTCCCACATCTCTAAATCAGGTTCACCTAGTATGAAACGAGTAAAATTACTGGCACTTCGGAAATCGAAAAGAGCAATGATTGAACTGACTAAACCGTCGTAAGGAATCACCTCAGAGACAATCAGCATAACCACAGAAAACAATGCTATCTTAATGAACAAGCTAAGGGCATGTTTTGCCATTGGCAATCACCTCAATTGTGCCGTATGCTTTTAGTTTACTCATACAAGGAACATCTACCTGCTGTGTTCTCAGTAACGCGTTGCGTAACATGGCAAAATCTGAATCATGTGAAAGGGTGATACAACCTTCTGACAGCGTGCCACTACAGTCTGCGCCGCCATCATCTTTAACCATATGTACGGAGGGATTGGCATTTCATTTGCGCCTTATTTTTCTGATCAACTTCATCGTTATGAAATAAATAACAGTAGTGGCAATAACCACCGTTAGAACGTCAAGGTAAAAATAAGTGTCATACATGGTTTCTGCGTTAATATCGCCGTAAAAAAGGTCACTTATCTTTGATGCAATTGCATGATTAATGTAAATTTCTGGATTGCCTAATATTCTCCCTATTGCCATACCGATCAGCAGAAATAGAGCCGTCTTTAGCAATCTTACGCCCCATCTACGGGCAAGTGTTGGTGTTGCCATTAGCCACTACCTCAACCCAGCCACGAGCCATAAGAGAGCGCATACACGGAACCTGAATAAGCGATGTGTTCATCAATGCATTGCGAATTTGTGCGAAGTCGGAGTTATGGCCAATAGTTATGCAGCCCTCGGATAATGTTCCAGGATGAAGTCGGAATAATCCACGGTAAACATCGTTAATCCAGGTTCCGTCATCAATGCCCCAATCATCCTTATACAGAGCAAACCATTCATCACGTCCAAACTCTGCGCCGTGCCTAACCTTGTTCCATGTATCCTGTCCTTTGGCTTTCAATCCTGAAAAGAGCCCGCCAGCACCACGATCAACTATCCAATATTTGCCAGGAGGCAACGGGCCATCCCCTTTTACAGCGCTACACGCTCCCTTGTTTCGATAAACACCGTTACCGGAAAAAGCCATGAACACGCCCACGCCGTACAGGTTGAAAGGTGCATAGTCTGCCCCATTTAAAATCAACTTTCCTTGTAGAGCCATAAACCACCCAATACAATTTTATAACATGCGGATTAGGGTATAAGCTGTTTAGCCGACAGTCCATTTTAACTTTATGATTTTATTTTAAATAACCTTATTTTGTTGATAGCAAGCTTATGGCGATAGGAGATGGGTTATGGCAAATAATGAAATTTATCAGGATATGTATGTACTCTTCAGGAACCTGGCTGAGATGCAGACAGAGTTTAAGCTAAGCATATACTCACAAGCTTTGAGCTGACATGTAAGCATACCCATTTTAGTTCCACGCACTTTTTGAGGTTTCCGTTTTTTTGACCCTGGCCCAAAATCAGTACAGTGATAAATCAGAGATCGTCGTCTTTTTGCAGGCTCCGGATAAATTCAGCCGGAGTCATGTCATTTAATGATGAATGTGTTCTCTCATGATTATATTCCCTGCGCCCGTTGTCGAGTTTATATTGTGCATCTTCCAGTGACAGGAACCAGTGAATGTTCAGGCATTCATCCCGCAGACTACCGTTAAATGATTCAATAAACGGATTATCTGTCGGCTTTCCGGGGCAGGAGAAGTCCTTTGTCACCCCCGTTTTCATACGCCCATTTATCCAGACTCTTCGAGATAAACTCGCTGCCGTTATCTGTCTGAATACGCACAGGCTGGCGTTTACTCAGTACCCGTAATCCTTCCATCACACCGACCACATCCTCGCCCTGCAGCGACTTTCCGGCTTGGATCGCCACTAAAATTATCCATTACAGTTAACGCCCGAAAACGCCGTCCGTTAAACAGATTATCCGACACGAAATCCATACTCTAGCACTGATCGATACCGGTCAGAATGGGACGCTGTTGACGATGTGCTGCACTGACATGCCTGCGCGGACGCTTTCGACGCAGATTCAGTCCTTCCAGACAATAAATCTGGTGTGTTTTCTTGTGGTTAACCCGCCAGCTTTCCCGTCGCAACTGGATGTGAATACGCGGGCAACCGTAGCGGATCCGGGTTTCTGCTATTTCCCTGATGCGCAGGGTTATCGCCCGATCATCCCGCCGACTCTGTCAGTGGTAAACGGTTCTGCTTTGCATCAGCACGCCGGACATTGATACGATAAGCCTCCCGCAGGAAATGCACCGCCTGACGCTTCTGAGCCGGCCTCAGAACTTTTGCTTCAGTACCTCCTGCAGCATCTCTTTATCCAGACTCAGATCAGCCACAAGTTTTTTCAGCCGCTGATTTTCATCCTCCGACTGTCGCAAACGACAGAATTCTGTTACGCCCAGACCGGCAAATTTCTTCTTCCAGTTGTAAAAAGTGGCCTCAGAAATGCCCATCTTTCTGCAGACTTCCCCGACGCGGGTGCCGGTTTCAGCGTAAATATAATCTGTTCTTCGGTCTAGCGAGTCTTTTTCATGGCAATAAGCCTCTCTGTGAGCAGGAAGAAAGACCGGATACTTCAGTTTAGACGGGTACTGTTTTCTGGGAAGAGATCATAAGTACAAGCCCCCCCTAGATAATACACTTTATGCTGTTGAACTAATACTAAAGCAAGCTGAGTTCCTTTGAATAACTTGACTTCATAGTTACTATAACTCATTAATTTTTAACGCAGAAAATATGATATGAGCCTACCTCCATTACATATTACATTAGATAAAAATCAACCATTCTTTTTAAGAAAATTTTAGGGACTGAATTACCCTACTCATAATAATCAACCATCTTTTACTGATGAAATAATTCTTACACATCCTAACTAACTCATAATACCCTTCCGTATTAATAGAAGAACAAATATTTCATAGGAAATAAAAATAGCATTTCATTTAATGAAAACAAAATTATGAATAGAGACGAACACCTTATGATTAAGCTACATTCAATATATATAACATTAATTACTGAATATAAAAACAGTGTAAATACATACAGTTCAAAAAAAGAACAAATGATGATAGCATTAAACAAATTTTAACGCTAATCTTACTCCTTAGGGTAATGGATGATATGCGAATAGGGATTTTAAAAGCTGGTAAGGGAGATTCACTTCTGTTGTCATGGGAGGGGAACCACATGCTCATTGATAGCGGTACTCCATCCACTTTAAGGAAGAACCGTAATCCTTCTTTACCTCCAATCAAAGATATTGAATTCTATTTACTCACGCACATCGACTACGATCATATTGGTGGATTTTTAAAATTTTTATCCAAAGCTCAAAGAAATGATCTGCATCCAGATTTGATTTTTTTTGGAAATACATTAGATCTAATACGATATAAAGACAATGATGAAGTTGGTTTTCACCACGGATCTGCACTATCGGCTCTTATATCCACACTTAAGTTAAAAAGCAAACCGCTATTTTCAGGAGATGTGTTATCTTTAAAAAATATCGAGATCACGATTTTATCGCCAATATTAGAACATATCTATATGTTAAAAGAAGAATGGATAAAAATAGAGAAAGAATTAAATAAAAAAGATTACGGCGACGAGTTTGTATCGGTGCAAAAAAAGAAGCTCAAAATTGACATTAAAGTAACACCAGATGATTTAGTAAAAAACCCAATCAATGATTTATTAAATTCAACATCTATAGCATGTCTTATTGAATATAAAAATAAAAAAGCCTTGATGTTAGGGGATGCTCATCCTGGAATAATTTCAAAACAATTAAAAACTTTTCTTAAAAACCAACAGATAGAAAAAATAAATCTTGATATTATAAAAATATCTCATCATGGAAGTAAACATAATACAACATCGGAATTATTAAGCTTAATTAATTGCAATAGATTTATTATTTCTACCGATGGTAGCCGTCCTTATAATCACCCCGATATAGAGACAATAAATAAGATAATCAGTTATGCTATTAACGCTGGATTCCCTAAGATTTATTTTTATTTTAATTATCAATCTGCATCAGAATTCGAAATCATAAATGAAGCAGAGCTTGATATTGAAATTTTCAAAATCGTCACCAATGAGATCATTTTATGACTTGCTACCAGATCAATAACCTATGCAGAGTAACAGCATTCGTTTATATATCAGATAATTTCATCGGATGTGCTGTTATATTTAAAAACAATAATGAAATCATGCTAGCAACAGCATTTCATGTTCTTGAGCCATTAATTCTTAATCTTTCCGACTATAGACATTTAATACAAATAATGGATGAAAAAAAACGGATTTATAAAGTTAATGAACTACGAGGTAATATTAATGAAAGCAAGAAGCGTGATATTGCACTTCTAGTTTTAGATGGGGACGTTAACAATCTTGAAGAAATATGTTTTTTTAACCCAATACCCCATCCAAATTTGGAATTAATATCCAGATGCCGAAGCCATCTTAATAAGAACCCTGCTTCATTATATTCAAAAGAACAAATAGAAAAACTTGACGACTTTTATTATTATATAAATATTGACAAAAGCATTATGGAAGACTCTTCTGGCCAATGGGGGGCTAGCGCCCTACACGGAATATCGGGCGCGGGTGTTTTTATTAAAATTCATCAACAATTAGTATTAGTAGGTATTATATCCTCCATTCCTGATGATGGTTTATTTGGAAAAATTAGATGTAGTAACGCCTCTTGTTTTATTGATATTCACGATTCATTAAAAATAAATAACAGCAATGATTATGATTTTGGCAGTTCAATATTAAAAGAATCTTTGCTTATGCTAAAGGATGAAAATATAGAGTCAGTAATTCATGACTGGGGAAACTTAGAAGAGAATAAAAAATACAAAAAAAATATAGACAGAAAAATAAATGTATTACACGTTGCAAGTAAAATTGAGCAAGAAAAGAAAAAAATAATCCTTAATCTGCTTTCTGGAAATAATTTTGCTCGAGCAAGGATGATTAACTATCCAAATATTGAAACTAGCTACTCAACCGCACACCAAGTATTCGGTGGAGAGGATATGACTTTATACGTTAATAACCGCGCAGAGGCAAATAAAGGATATCAAGATATTAAGCTTGATTATCTAAATATTTTGTCCGATAGCCTATCCCCTCACGGTTTACAAAAAGATGAAATACTCTTATTGCGTAATAAAGATATTGCTTTTTGGCTCGCTAATTGTGATTTAGACTTTTTGGAAGATGACTCATGATAGAAATCAAATTAAATAAGCGAAGAATTTTAGCTAGTAGCTCTAATACAAATGAGATATATTCTTCAATAGTATTATTTACTATTTATTACGCTTTAAAAGGAAAAAGTAAATCCGTCAATTTAGAATACATAAGCTTTGCCTTCGACAACATCATAAACAAGACAAAGAACTTAGATTATAATTATGTTCAACTTTGGAATGTAAATACATTAATCAAGCCAATAATATTGTTATTATACTCTTATGAATTACTCGACATTGATTATAAAAACAGAAAAATGGCAGTAAAAATAACTGATAATGGAAATTCATATGTTGAAGAAATGATTAATGAAGAATTATTTAAGGATATTAATACATCAGCTAGAGAAATAACCAAAAAACTGACAGTTAAAAAACTACAAAACAACAAGCTGCTTTGGTAATCTTATGAAAATAAATAGTATAAATCTTCATGCTAGAGTTTTTGGTTCAGTAGAAGAATATGGCTTTTCATATAACTTTGATTCTGGATTGAATATCATTACTGGACATAACTCTAGTGGTAAATCAACAATTATTTCTTGTATTTATTATTGCTTAGGTATGGAGCAACTGCTTGGTGGAAATCGAAATCTAATACTAGATAAAAGCATAACTAGAGAATTCGATTATGATGGAAAAACTTATACCATCACTGAATCCAAAGCAGAATTAGAAATCAGTCACAATAATAGAATTGCAACTTTAAAAAGATATATAAAAAACAACATTGATGAAAACAAAAACAAAATAATAATTACTGAGAATGGAAATACTAAATCATATTTAGTCCACACTTCCGGAGATCATGATAGAGCTTCAGGTTTTTATAAATGGCTAACTCTTTTTTTAGGGATAGAGTTACCTAAAACCTACAGTGAAAATACTGATCAAGTAAAGCATTTATACCTACAAAACATATTTCCTTGTGCTTTAATTGAACAAACTAAAGGTTGGTCTGATTTTTTCGCTCAAATGCCTAATTTTGGAATAAAAGATGCTAAACAAAAATTAATAGAATTTCTTTTAAATTTAGAAAGCTTAGAGAATGAATTTAAAAAGGATATTCTAGTTCAAGAGGAGAAAAATATTAAATCATTGTGGGATAAAAAATATGAAAAAATTGATGGATTAGCCTCTGAAAAAGGCTTTATCTTAAAAGGGATCAATACGGATATCCATAGTAATGACTTAAAAAACATTTCAATGTCTTCATTGAGTAAGATATCGACGGATAAAAAAGAATGGATCACGCTCGAAAAAGAATTAACTGAATTAGATAATGAACTAACATTAACCATAAAGAAAATAAAAGAAAAAAAATCGTCTTTAACACCAGAGTTAATTAAAAATGCACAGAGAAAATTACAATCAGAAATTTCGTTAATAAACCGACAGCTTAGAACATTAAATATAGAACGGATATCAGAAAAACAAAAAATAAATGAATATAAAGAATCAATAAATAAATTAGATATTGAAATAGATAGATTAGATAGTGCTCTAAAGTTAGATGCATTTCTACCTGAAGATAAAAGATCTTCTTTATGCCCACTTTGCGATCACGAACTTGATATTGAATCAAGATTAAATGTTACAAATTCAAAAATGAATTATAGAGATTCCATAGCTTTTCTCAAAAGCCAGAGAAATCTTTACATATCTTATATCAGTAAACATAATGAGCTAGACTCTAAGTTCGATAACATTAGTAATTATTTGGTCAATGAAATTTCTTTAAAGAAAAATGAAATAAAAAACCTGAGAAAAGATATTTCTTCTTTTGAAGACTCGACCCTACGAACTGATATATTAAACGAACTAACTATATCGCAAAAAATAGAACAATATAAAAAACTACTAACTTCATTTAAAGCTATAAAGACAGATCTAAAAGATCTAGTAGTAGAGTTTACTAAATTAAAAGATCATAAATCCTCACTTAGGTCATCAGACGAAAGAGATAATATCAAGATAGCCTTCTTTTTAGAGAAATTTAAGATACTACTAGGTTCTGAGTATTTCAACTATACTAGCAATCATATTTATCATATTGCAATTCAAAATAAACCCCCATCAAGACTACTTCCTGTAATTATTACTGGTCGTGATACTCAAACAATAAGACTCAGTTCTTCCGCAAGTGATTTCATTCGGGCCCAATGGGCATTCTATCTAACTCTTTTGGATATTTCAGCTAACCACCCAGGCTTTTTAATACTCGATGAACCAGGCCAACATGCAATGAATGTAGAAAGCATGGTTGCATTGCTTACATATGCTGCATCATCTAATAAACAGACAATAATGTGTATATCAAAAGACACAAAAGATAAGTCAAATACTGCAAACCTAAATAAAATCTTTACTAAATTAAAAGAAAATCAAAAATATAAACTTATTGATATTGATCCGCATGAGCAAAAATGTGTTGGTTCTCGGTAAAATCACACAAGTATATTAAATAACAACCTGAAGCCATAGTTATTAATAACTATGGTTTCAGCAACCCTAAACTGGTTGAAAACACTTTGCACATAATACTGACGTTCCTATTTTTCTCACTTCCCCAATAAACCCACAGTTATTACATTGAGCAAGTTCATGGTTTTTTCTATTTTGTACTGATTTTAATAAAGAAATATTAACTCTATGTTGCTTGTTCTTATATTGATGGTTTATAGGCCTTTTGTTTGTAGTTTCATTAAATTTTTCAGTAGTCCGTTCTCTATTTAAACAATTCATATTTTGTCGTGCCAACTCGACCTGCTCTCGCATTCTTTTGACTTCTTGCTCCCTATTATAAATTTCACTTATTGCTGTTTCCTTCATGTACTCAGTATCTTTATAATAGACTTTTTTACTTTTCTCTTCGAATGATAAAATATTAAAATCAACTAACTCACACTCCCAGGCATAAGATATCGTATTTAATTCAGTAATATGTGGCTTTCTATAGTAACATTTCAACATGAGCTTCTGAAATTTTTCAGACTCGCTTTTAGCCTCGGCATCAAATACAAAAACATTTGCAAAATTCCCATATGCTATATCTAAAGTTGTAAACTTATCAGGATCAAATGATATAAAAACCCATAATATATATACCCCATTACGTCTATAAAACGCCTCACGATTTATGATTACATCTAAAAATGTGGTTGACACCTGTAGTTCAATAACCAATGGAATATTCGAATACTTTAATACGCAACTTATATCTGGCCTACGCCATTCCTTAGCAATCCCTACATGATTCTCTTGACGAAATGTTGCTTCAACTTTAACATCATCTTCAAACAAATCATCAAGTAATAATAGTTTCGCTATTTTTTCTTTGTTTGTTTTATGGGCCACTCCCTCCTTTTGCCCATTGTATTTTAGAGCACGCAACTCATCTTCAGTTAAGTTTGTTGTTGTCTTTATAGGACAATCGGCTGAATTTTTTGTATGCGCAAAGAACTTTGTTCTATGCGCATCACCTCTTAAAACCACTGATTGATAACACACACTACATAGTGCAATAGGGAATTTTTTTCGAGCCTCTTCAATTTCCCTCCTAAACTTGAAAAAATCCTCATCACTACAATTATCCAAAAATTCGTTCGCATCTAAATGCAGGTCATGCATAGTGAGGAAAACAGATGGCATATTTCTTAACTTCATTATTTAATTTATCCTATAATTTGCTTAATTAATTCTCAATCATTGCTCACAAATTACCTTCAAAGCACAAATGAAGTTTATTTATATATGATGCCCATAATCAAAAGGACTAATCACCTTCTCCCAATTTACATCCAGATAATCCGCCCACCATTGCAGCATCAATCGCCGCTCATCAAGATGCTCAGGGTGAACCAGCAAAACCATGCCTTCGCCGTCAGTCAGCTTATAGGCTTTTGCTTCCGGCTTTGCCGAACGAACCTTCACATCACTCAGAGCCATGATGAGTATCCTTTCAAGGGTCCTGTGTGGGTACAAACATAATCGAACCGGGATATACCCGCAGTTGTACCCGCATCAGTAAGTTGATGTAGATTGAATCAGGTTGACTTAGGTTGAGTGAAAAAGCGAGGAAAGCCTTGCGGATACTGGATTTCAGGCACAAAAAAAGACGTCCGTTGACGTCTATTGATGTTCCGATGGTGCCGAAGGCCGGACTCGAACCGGCACGTATTTCTACGGTTGATTTTGAATCAACTGCGTCTACCGATTTCGCCACTCCGGCACAGAAGGGATACGGAAACGTTGTGGATTATACCTGTCGTTGGCTGCCATGCAAGCAACAGCGTATGCCGGCTACGCTAAGTGTCGAAAAAAACAGCGTAACCCGCCTTTTACCGCGCTAACCCGCGCGCTCCCCTGCTCTCTCAGGCACTTATCTCCGAACCTGCTCGCAAAAAACTGCAAATGCCTCAGGGCGGTTTACATTTTCAGCCATTTGTTATCAGATCCTGTTATTGGTTCGCGTAATAACGCCGATACTTTCCCAATAACAGGGTGCCCGCTATGCGTTTCTATCAGATCGAACCCACGCTGGAGAACTACTGGCGCGGCATTATTCTGTTTGGCAAGAACGTCGCCTCCTATAAGTTCGCGCTGGCCCACGCCCTGTACGACGTCCGCCGCGACGGCAGCGACCTGATCCTGCTCGAAGACCTGGCGCTGCCCTTCAGCCAGCATCTGTGCCGCCATCTGCAGCAGGCGCCGAAGCAGATCACCTCCACCAGAAGCCAGTTCCTTAATACCTGCGACAGCTTTAACCGCCGGGAGATAAGCCAGGATCGGCTCACCGCCGCCACGGTGAAGCTCGGCTTTAGCGTGGTGCTGGATAAGTTTCACAACGTCAATCAGGGCGAAATCGATAAGCGCTTTTTTATCGACGAGCGCAAAACGCACAGGGGCATCCGCCTGACCGACAGCTTTTACCGGCTGACCGAACGCCAGCAGTACCCGAACCTGATCCATGAAACCGAGGCCCGCTGGCGGCTGGTCGAGCAGGCGTGGGCGATGAACGTCTCCCGCAGCCTGATCGCCATCGAATACGATGCGGCCGAACAGCAGCTGTTCAGCGCCAGCAGCGCCCGTCGGGTAGCCATCTCCAGCTGTCGCGACAGCCTCAACGGCTACCAAAAAGGACGATGCTTCTACTGCTACGCGCCGGTTAGCCTCGATAGCGGCGACGAGAACCTGGCCGACGTCGACCACTTTATCCCGTGGAGCGCACGTCATGAGGTGGGCAATATCAACGGCGTCTGGAATCTGGTCCTCGCCTGCCGGAGCTGCAACCGCGGCGAACGGGGCAAGTTTATGCGGGTGCCGTCGCAAAAATTACTCTACCGGTTGCGCGACAGGAACGAATATTTTATTACCAGCCACCTGCCGCTGCGTGAAACGCTCATCCGTCAGACCGGGAGCACGCCGGCGCGCCGGCATGATTTTTTAAACAACGCCTGGAATACCGCGCGTATTACCCTGCTTCATGAATGGGAGCCCCAGGCCGCCGGGCCGGATATCTTCTGATGACCATCAACTATTACCAACACAACGCCGACAGCTTTTTTACCGCCACCGTCGCTGTCGATATGTCCTCCCTGTATACCCCCTTCGTTGAGGCGCTAACGCCGCCGGAGCTGATCCTCGATGCCGGCTGCGGTTCCGGGCGCGATGCGAAAGCTTTCGCAGAGATGGGCTATCGGGTCGAGGCCTTTGACGCCTCCTCGGAAATGGTGGCGCGGGCGGCGCGCTACAGCGGGCTGCCGGTCCGTCAGCGCAGCTTTACCGACATCAGCGAAACCGCGCGCTACGATGGGATCTGGTGCTGCGCATCGCTGCTGCACGTGCCTGGCGATGAGCTGCCCGGCGTGATGCAGCGGCTGGCGACGGCACTTAAACCCGGCGGCGTCTGGTACGTCTCGTTTAAATACGGGACCGGCGAGCGCGAAAAAGAGGGGCGACGCTTTACCGACCTCGATGAAGCGGGCCTCACGGCGCTGGTCGCCGCTCTGGCGGATATCGACATCACGCGGATGTGGCAAACCCTGGATAAGCGCCCGGAGCGCAGCGAAACCTGGCTGAATGCGCTGCTGCTGAAGGCCTGAGCCTGCGCTCCCTTCCCCTCGCCGCCGGGGGGAACTCTGGCCGCTCTTCGTTTCTCGCCCCACCCACGCCCCTCCCCCACACCTCCTTCTGCCAGGCGTCGCCACCCCCAATGCTCTACACTTCCTGATTATCTACGCCAAACCCAAGGAAACCGTCATGAGCATAATTAAAAGCTACGCCGCCAAAGAAGCGGGCGCCGATCTGTCGCTGTGGGAATACGACGCCGGCGAACTCCGGCCGGAAGATGTCGAGGTCCAGGTGGAGTACTGCGGCATCTGCCACTCGGACCTGTCGATGATCGACAACGAATGGGGCATGTCGAGCTACCCGCTGGTTGCCGGGCATGAAATCATTGGCCGCGTCGCGGCGCTGGGCAGCGCGGCGCAGGAGAAAGGGCTGAAGGTCGGCCAGAAGGTCGGCATCGGCTGGACGGCGCGCAGCTGCGGGCACTGCGACGCCTGTATCAGCGGCCACCAGATCAAATGTCTGGAAGGCTCGGTGCCAACCATTGCCAACCGCGGCGGCTTCGCCGATAAGCTGCGCGCCGACTGGCAGTGGGTGATCCCGCTACCGGAAAGTATTGATATCGCCTCCGCCGGCCCGATGCTCTGCGGCGGGATTACGGTGTTTAAACCGCTGCTGATGCACAACGTCACCGCCACCAGCCGCGTCGGCGTCATCGGTATCGGCGGCCTCGGCCACATCGCTATTAAGCTGCTGCGGGCAATGGGCGCGGAGGTCACCGCCTTCAGCTCCAACCCGGCGAAAGAGCAGGAAGTACTGGCGATGGGCGCCGATCGCGTAGTCAACAGCCGCGATCCTGAAGCCCTAAAAGCGCTGGCCGGCCAGTTCGACCTGATCATTAACACCGTGGCGGTGGATCTCGAATGGCAGCCGTACTTCGAAGCCCTGGCTTACAGCGGCAAATTCCATACCGTCGGCGCGGTGATGAAGCCGTTCCCGGTACCCGCCTTTACCCTGATCCGCGGCGACCTCAGCATCTCCGGTTCGGCGACCGGCAACCCGTCCGAGCTGCGCGCGCTGATGAAATTCGCCGGGCGCAGCAAGGTCGCGCCGATCACCGAGCAGTTCCCGATGTCGCAAATCAACGAGGCGCTCAAGCACGTGCGCGAAGGCAAGGCCCGCTATCGGGTGGTGCTGAAAGCCGACTTCTGACGATCTCCGCCGCGCTCAGGCCGCATGTACGCTACCTGAGCGCCGGTCTGTAACCTCTCCGCCGGGCGGCCCGTCTACCCGGCAGCTCCGCCCCCGGTCATTAAATAGTCATCTTCCCGCCATACTTTTGCAGTCAAAGCTTCTCACAATCCGTGCTTCGACAATGCCCGATTGAGACGTCGCCGTTATGAGAAAAAGCTGGCTCCCCTGGCTGATACTGTCACCTTCGCTGCTGTTTTTACTGCTCTTTACCTGGTTCCCGCTGGGGCGATCGGTCTACGACAGCCTGTTCGATACCCGGATGGTCAGCGACGGCGCGCAGTTCGTCGGCCTCGATAACTTCACCCGCCTGTTCGCCGATAGCGTCTTCTGGCAGTCGCTGGCCAACAACCTGCTCTATATCCTGCTGACGGTGGTGCCGGGCGTGACCCTCGCCCTGCTGCTGGCGGTGGCGCTGAGCGAAAACCACCGCGTCAACCGCTGGCTGCGCACCGCCTTCTTCTTCCCGATGATTATCCCGATGGTCAGCGCCGCCGCGCTGTGGCTGTTTATCTTTATGCCCGGCCTCGGCCTGCTCGACCACTACCTGGCGAAGATCGTCGGCCCGATGAACAACAACTGGCTGGGGCGCAGCAACACCGCCCTGCTGGCGCTGGCGCTGATTGGGGTGTGGAAGTTTGCCGGCTACTACATGCTGTTTTTCCTCGCCGGCCTGCAGAGCATCCCGGCCTCGGCCCGCGAAGCGGCGATTATGGAAGGCGCCACCCGCAGCCAGATGTTCTTTAAAGTCACCCTGCCGCTGCTGCGCCCGACTCTGAGCTTCGTCATCACCACGGCGCTGATCTACTCCATCACCCAGATTGACCACGTGGCGGTGATGACCCGCGGCGGGCCGGACAACGCTACCACCGTGCTGCTCTACTACATCCAGAACCTGGCCTGGGATACCCACGACCTCGGCAAAGCCTCCGCCGCCACCTTCCTGACGCTGGCCGGGCTGTTCGCCTTCTCGCTGCTTAACCTCAGACTGCTGGAAAAAGGAGCCCACCATGAGCGCTGAAATCTCGCCCCTGGCCGTGCGCTCGTCGGGTGCCTCGCGTCCGCTGTGGCTGCGCCTGCGCCGTTCGCAGCCCTTCACCCTCAGCGTGCTGATGTGCTGCCTGGCGCTGCTGTGGGTGAGCCCGTTTATCTGGATGCTGGCAACCTCGTTCAGCGCCACCACCTTCGGTGAGGATATGGCCTCGCTGCTCCCCAGGCTGCCGCTGACCCTTGATAACTTCCGCGACGCCTGGGCCAGCGCCGACTGGCTGAGCCTCTACGCCAACACCATTATCTTCACCTTCGGCACCTTCTGCGTGCAGCTGCTGACCATCACCACCGCCGGCTACGTCTTCGCCTGCCACGAGTTCCGCGGCAAGCAGACCCTGTTCCTGCTGTTTCTGGTGCAGCTGATGATCATGCCGGTGGTGATGATGGTGCCGAACATGCTGACCCTGAAAACCTTCGGCCTGCTCAACACCCTCACCGGGGTGATGATGCCCTACTTCACCTCGGCCTTCGGCGTGTTCCTGATGCGCCAGGCGTTCCTCGCCATCCCCAAAGAGCTGGAGGAGGCCGCGCTGATGGAGGGCTGCCGCTGGTGGCAGGTGCTGTTCCGCGTGCTGCTGCCGATGTCCTGGCCGTCGGTGCTGGCCTTCGCCACCGTCAGCATTACCTACCACTGGAACGAATACCTGTGGCCGCTGATGATGCTCAACGATCCCGATAAGCAGGTGCTGACCGTGGGGCTGGTCTCCTTCGCCATGGGCGCCGAATCCGGCGGCCAGTGGGGCACCATCGGCGCCGGGACGCTGATGGTCTGCCTGCCGCTGATGCTGGCGTTCATCCTTTTCCAGAAACAGTTCCTGCGAAGCTTCGGCTTCTCCGGGATCAAATAAGGAGTTATTGATGCTGTTAGCGCAAATTTCCGATACCCACTTCCGCAGCCACGGCCAGAAGCTGTACGGCTTTATCGACGTTAATGCCGCCAACGCCGACGTGGTTTCCCAGCTCAACGCCCTGCAGGAGCGTCCGGACGCGGTGGTGGTCAGCGGCGATATCGTCAACTGCGGCCGCCCGGAGGAGTACGAGGCGGCCCGCCAGATCCTCAGCGGCCTGAACTACCCGCTGTATCTCATTCCCGGCAACCACGACGACAAAGCGCTGTTTCTCGAATACCTGCATCCGCTGTGCCCGCAGCTCGGCAGCGATCCGCAGAACATGCGCTATGCGGTGGACGATTTTGCCACCCGCCTGCTATTTATCGACTCCAGCCGCGCCGGCACCTCCAGCGGCTGGCTGACCGACGAGACCATTAAATGGCTGGAAGCCCAGCTGTTCGACGGCGGCGATAAGCCGGCGACGGTATTTATGCATCACCCGCCGCTGCCGCTGGGCAACGCCCAGATGGACCCCATCGCCTGTGAAAACGGCTATCGCCTGCTGGCGCTGGTGGAGCGCTTCCCGTCGCTGACGCGCATTTTCTGCGGCCACAACCACAGCCTGACCCTGACCCAGCACCGCCAGGCGATTATCTCCACCGTGCCGGGAACCGTGCATCAGGTGCCCTATTTCCACGAAGATACCCGCCCGTACTACGACATGTCGCCGGCCTCCTGCCTGATGCATCGCCAGGTGGGCGAGCAGTGGGTGAGCTACCAGCACTCGCTGGCGCACTATGCCGGGCCGTGGCTGTATGACGAAAACATCAGCTGCCCGACGCAAGAGCGCTAATCACGATGCTGAGTTTGCAAAATATCACCAAACGCTTCGACGGCAAGCCGGCCCTCAGCGCCCTGTCGCTGGATATTCACGAAGGCGAGTTCGTGGTGCTGGTCGGCCCCTCCGGCTGCGGTAAAAGCACCCTGCTGCGCCTGCTGGCCGGGCTCGATCGGGTCAGCGACGGTGAAATCTGGCTGCACGAGCAGAACATCACCGATATGTCGCCGCGCGAGCGCAACTTCGCGATGATCTTCCAGAACTACGCCCTGTTTCCGCATCTGTCGGTGCGCGACAACATCACCTTCGGCATGAAGGTGCGCAAGGAGGAGAAGGCCAGCTGGCAGCCGCGGGTGGATAACGTCGCGCAGATGCTGCAGCTGGACGCCCTATTGGATCGCAAGCCGGCGAAGCTCTCCGGCGGCCAGCGCCAGCGGGTGGCGATGGCCCGCGCCATCGTGCGCAATCCGCGGCTGTTCCTGATGGATGAGCCGCTCTCCAACCTTGACGCCCGCCTGCGCAGCGAGGTGCGCGACAGCATTATGGACCTCCACCAGCAGCTGAAAACCAGCACCGTGTACGTCACCCATGACCAGACCGAGGCGATGTCGATGGCCGACCGTATCGTGGTGATGAACGCCGGCCACGTGCAGCAGGTCGGGCGTCCGGAACACCTCTACGCCCACCCGGCCAATCTGTTTGTCGCCGGGTTTATCGGCTCCCCGGCGATGAACCTGCTGTCGCTACCCTGCGCCGACGGCAAGGTACGTCTCGGCGAGCTGCGTCATCCGCTGCCGCCGCGCTATCGCGATGAGTCCCGCGTCTGGCTGGGCATCCGCCCGGAACATATCAGCGATCGCGTGGAAGAGGGCCATCTGCGCCTCTGTGCCACCGTGCTGCAACGAGAACTGATGGGGGCCGACTACCTGCTCCACGTCAGCACCCCCATCGGCACCCTGCGCTTTAGCCGCCGCCATCGCGGCGCGGTGCCGGAGAAAGGCGATTCGCTGATCCTCGGCTTCTCGCCCGGGGATATTCATCTTTTTCATGCTGAGAAACAGCATAATTTACTCCAGGAGATTGACCATGCTTAAGCCCTTAGCGGCCATCACCGTCAGCCTTAGCCTTGCCCTCTGCGGTACGGCGCTGGCGAAAGAGAAGATCGATTTCATGTTCCCGGCGCCGGTAGACGGCAAGCTGACCATGGAGATGACCCGCGTCATCAAGGCCTTTAACGACTCGCAGCAGGACGTGGAAGTGCGCGGGATCTTTACCGGCAACTACGACACCACCAAGATCAAAGCCGAGTCGGCGCAGAAGGCCGGGCAGCCGCCGGCGCTGGTGATTATGTCCGCCAACTTCACCACCGACCTCGCGCTCAAGGATGAGATCCTGCCGATGGACGAGCTGTTCAAATACGGCGACCAGAAGGCCGGGGATTTCCTGGTCAACGAGTTCTGGCCGGCGATGCACAAAAACGCCCAGGTGATGGGCACCACTTACGCCATTCCGTTCCATAACTCGACGCCGATCCTCTACTACAACAAAACCCTGTTCGAGCAGGCCGGGATCAAGCAGCCGCCGCAGACCTGGGCCGAGATGCTGGCGGATGCCAAAAAGCTGACCGACGAGAGCAAAGGCCAGTGGGGCATTATGCTGCCGTCCACCAACGACGACTACGGCGGCTGGATCTTCTCGGCGCTGGTGCGCGCCAACGGCGGGAAATACTTTAACGAAGACTACCCTGGCGAAGTCTATTACAACGCCCCGACCACCATCGGCGCCCTGCGCTTCTGGCAGAACCTGGTCTATCAGGACAAGGTGATGCCCTCCGGCGTGCTGAACTCGAAGCAGATCAGCGCGTCGTTCTTCTCCGGCAAGGTCGGGATGGCGATGCTGAGCACCGGCGCGCTGGGCTTTATGCGCGAGAACAGCAAAGACTTCGAGCTCGGCGTGGCGATGCTGCCGGCCAAAGAGCAGCGCGCGGTACCGATCGGCGGCGCCAGCCTTGTGAGCTTTAAAGGCATTTCCGACGAGCAGAAAAAGGCGGCCTATCAGTTCCTCACTTACCTCGTCAGCCCGCAGGTCAACGGCGAGTGGAGCCGCTTCACCGGCTACTTCTCTCCGCGCAAAGCCGCCTACGATACGCCGGAAATGAAGGCCTATCTGCAGCAGGACCCGCGCGCGGCCATCGCCCTGGAGCAGCTGAAATACGCCCATCCGTGGTACTCCACCTGGGAAACCGTCGCCGTACGTAAGGCGATGGAGAACCAGCTGGCGGCGGTCGTCAACGATGCGAAGGTCACCCCGGAAGCGGCGGCCCAGGCCGCGCAGAAAGAGGCCGATGCCCTGATGAAGCCGTACGTGGATAAAACCGCGCTCGCGGAGATAAAGTAAGCCCCCACCTCGTCGCCCCGACGGCCGCACCGCGCCGAGCGGGGCGACGAGGCATTTTCACCCCAGCCGTTTGATTTTTCAGCGCAAAAAAGGTACTTTTTCACCCTCTCCCCGCGCGAATGGTCGTACATAATGCCTATTATTCAGTCTGTTGAACGTGCCTTGACGATCCTCGATCTGTTTAACGACCAGGCGAAGGAGCTCAAAATCACCGACATCAGCAAGCAAATGGGCCTGAGCAAAAGCACGCTCCATTCGCTGCTCAAAACTCTGCAGCTGCACGGCTATATCGACCAGAACCCGGAAAACGGCAAATACCGCCTCGGCATGAAGCTGGTGGAGCGCGGCCACTTTGTGGTGGGCTCAATGGATATCCGCCAGAAGGCGAAGGGCTGGCTGACGGAACTCTCCCAACATACCGGGCAGACCACCCATCTCGGTATTCTCGACGGCCGCGAAGGGGTCTATATAGAAAAGATTGAAGGCCGGCTCGCCGCCATCGCCTACTCGCGCATTGGCCGCCGCCTGCCGGTGCACGCCACCGCCATCGGCAAGGTGCTGATTGCCTGGCTGAGCGACGCCGAGCTGAATACCCTGCTGGATGGCTATCAGTACACCGCCTTCACGCCCGCGACCATCACCTCCCGCGAGGCGCTGCTGGATGTCCTGGCGCAAACCCGCTCCCGGGGCTACGCCCTCGACAGCGAAGAGAACGAACAGGGCGTGCGCTGCGTGGCGGTACCGGTGTGGAATCATGAATCGCGGGTGATTGCCGCCCTGAGCCTCTCCACCCTCACCTCACGGGTGGACGACGACGAGCTCACCCGCTACCGGCTGCAGCTGGAAGAGGCCGGGCGCCAGCTGTCAAAAGCGCTGGGCTACCCGGCCTGATGGCCTACGCCTCTACCGGCAGGTAGCGGAAGTAGTCAAAATCAGCGTAGCAGCCGTCGCCGCTGATATCCTCGCAGTGCAGGCCGACGAACGCCCCGGTAAAGAACCCGCGGCCGCCGATATAGTCGTCCGACAGCTTCCACGCCGCGTAGTCGATCGGCACCCGGTGCCAGTTCTCGCCGTCAAACGAATAGCTGTAGCGGTACACCAGATGGTCAACGTCCACCCGCAGCCACAGGCTCTGCACCTCGTCCGGCACCGGGATCGGCTGCTCGTGCAGCGGCCAGGAAGGCACGTTGTGGTCGAGCTGCAGCACCTTCAGCGTTCTGCCCCGCCCCTCTTCGAAATCGACAAAACAGTAGCTCCAGTTTTTGCTGTTGTAATAGCAGGTTAAACCGGCGCTCTGCTGGAAGTTCTCCGGCGCAAACTCCATCCGCGTTTCGGCGCGGAAGGCAAAGTGCTGCCAGCGCCGCGCCACGGTGGACTGGGTAAAGGTGGAGTTAAGCGAATCGTTGCCGTACAGGCGCAGATAGCCCGGCCGGGCGCTGAGGGAGCCGAGCGTCTCATCGAAGGGAATGCGCAGGGTTTGTAGCTCCGGGTCGAGGGTCGCGCCGTCGAACTCGTCGCACCACGCCGGCTCAGCCGGCGCCTGGCTTTCGGTCATCTGCGGCCCCGCCACCGTCAGCGCCGCGTGCTTGCCGCCCTCGATAACCGGCCAGCCGTCGCGCCAGGCGACGGGCGTAATGCCGGTTTCACGCCCCAGCGAGCAGTAGCCGCGCCCGCCGGATGCCAGCAGCGGCACGCCGGGCAGGCGCTGCGGGCGGCTGACGAGGTACGCCATATACCACTCGCCGGTATGCGTCTCCAGCAGCGAACCGTGGCCGCTTTTCTGCAGCGGGTTCTCCGGCAGGTGCCAGCTGCTCATCAGCGTCACCTCCGGAGAGAGCTCGTAGGGCCCGTCGATATTTTTCGCCCGCAGCACCACCACCGCGTGCTCGTAGCCGGTGCCGCCCTCCGCCACCAGCAGGTAGTACCAGCCCTCTTTGCGGTACAGGTGCGCCCCTTCGGTATAGCGCAGGTCGGTGCCGGTAAACAGGGTTTTGCGCGTCTTCGCCAGGGTTTGCGTCTGCGGGAAGTACTCCTGCATGACGATGCTACAGTGCGGATCGCTGTGGTGGCGCGGCCCCCACGGGCGATAGATGTAGTATTTGCGGCCGTCGCTATCGTGAAACAGCGACGGGTCAAAGCCGCCGTTGCCCATCGCAATCGGCTCGCTCCACGGGCCTTCGACGGATGGGGCGGTCACCAGATAGTTGCGGCCGTTTTTCCACGGCGAGTCGACGATTTTGACATCGGTATACAGCAGCCAGAACAGGCCGTCGGCGTAGCTCAGGCACGGCGCCCAGATGCCGCCGGAGTCGGGGTTGCCTTTCATATCCAGCATCGACACGCGATCCAGCGGCGTGCTGGCCAGCGACCAGTTTTTCAAATCCCGCGAGTGGTAAATACGCACGCCCGGAAACCACTCAAAGGTGGACGTCGCGATATAGTAATCCTCGCCCTGCCGGCACAGCGACGGGTCGGGGTTGAAGCCGGTCAAAATCGGGTTAGTAATCGTATACATATTTCCTCCCTCTTAGTTAGATGCTGCGGCCGCGGCGCCGGGAACGGCTTCACTCTGCGCCGCGCGATGCTTAAGCAGCTGCCGGCTGATGGCCTCAACGCGCTCGTCGCTCAGCTTATAAAGTGAGAGCATGATGAACATGCCGACGTAGAGCACCACCGGCACCACGCAGAACAGGATTTTAATGGTGGTGAGCACTTCCACCGGCTGCACGCTGCTGCTGGCGGAGTAGTTCACAAAGGCGAGAACCCAGCCCACCACCGCGCCGCCGATCGCCAGGCCAATCTTCAGGCTGAACAGATAGGTGGAGAACACCAGGCCGTCGAGGCGGCGGCCGCTGCGGCTCTCTTCGTAATCCACCACGTCGGAGGCCATCAGCCACTGCAGCGGCGTGGTGGTGTTAAAGATGAACAGGAAAACGATGTTGAGCGCGAAAATCAGCCCAATCTGTTCGGCAGGGATAAAGAACAGCAGCAGGCTTAACAGCGAATAGACGACGATAATCCCTTTGAAGGCCTTCACCCGATCGAAGCGCCCCAGCAGGCGCGACGAGGCCAGCGAGCCGAACATGGTGGCGATGCTGCCGTACAGCAGAAACTGCATCGCCATCTCCGGGTGATCCATCACGTATTTGACGAAGTAGAGCGTCGCCCCGCCGCGCACCACGTTGGAACAGGTCGCCATCATTTTGAAGGTGCACATGATCCGCCATTGGGTATTGCCGAACAGCAGCCGGAGATCTTTCATCACCGAAGCGCCCGGCTGCACCTCAAAGGTGTAGCGCTCTTTGGTGGTAAAGAAGCAGACGTACAGCAGCACCACGCCGGTCAGCCCCAGCACGCACATCGCGCCAAAGTAGCCCACCTGTTCGTTGCCCTTGCCGATGATCCCCACCAGCGGCAGCGCGATACCGCTGATCGCCAGCGATCCGGCGGCGGCGAGGAAAAAGCGCCATGACTGCAGCGTGTGGCGCTCTTTCGGATCGGCGGTGATCACCCCCGGCATCGCGCAGTAGGGCACGTTGACGAAGGTGTACACCAGCGTCAGCAGGATATAGGTGATGCTGGCATAGATGATTTTACCCTGCGCGGAGAAGTCCGGCGTGTAGAAGGTCAGCATGCAGACGAGGCCAAACGGGATCGCCCCCCACAGCAGGAACGGGCGGAACTGACCGTAGCGGGTGCGGGTGCGATCCACCAGCAGCCCCATCAGCGGATCGGTAACGGCATCCAGCACGCGCGAAATTAAGAACAGCGTGCCCATCACCCCGGCGGAAAGCCCAAAGACGTCGGTATAGAAATAGGCCAGCAGGAACATCGTCGCCTGCCAGACAAAGCCGCAGGCGGTGTCGCCCAGCCCGTAGCCAATTTTATCTTTCATGGTTAATTGCATATTTATCCCCAACCCCAGAGAGTGGAATGATGCAAACGTCAGGGGCCTGAAGAGGGCAAAAAAATACCCGCAGCGTCGTCAGGAAAACACCCGTGATGCGTGTGCCTAATTCACGTTGTCGTGTTAATAGAGTGTAATGAGCCGCTCGTTTTTACGGCAATGACCATTTTTAATTTATGAATTATGTTTTTTTGTTTTTGTGATTAAAGTCGGTATAAAGAGGAAACTGAATAAATATTTTTAGCTTTTATTTTTAACGAGTTATTGAATAACAAAATACTCAATAAATAGGATTTTAAAGCCAACTAAAATTCGCCCGCGGAATATTTTCCGCAGGCTAAAATTAACCGCTTAATTATTTATAAGCCGAGGGCTTTTTTACCGGCGTTAATAACCTCAATAATTTTATCGGTATCATAAATACAACCTTTCCAGGTGCCGCCGCTCACCGACTGCAGCGCGGCCCAGAGGCGCGTATCGTCCGGTAAAAAATCGTGAGGGTGCAGATCCGGATGCGGCGCTCTCGCCGCCAGCGCCAGGGCGCCCTCCTCCGGCGTCAGGCGCGCCTCCGCCGTGCCGATAAAGTTCACGCTGCCGGTCAGGGCAAGACGGTCAACCACGATCTCGATGATATCGTTATCGCGCAGCCTGCCGATGGGCCCGCCCGCCAGCGCCTCGGGCGCCACGTGGCCAAAACAGGCGCCGGTCGAGACGCCGGAGAAGCGCGCGTCGGTGATCAGCGAAACCGTTTTGCCCCACGACACGTGCTTCAGCGCCGAGGTGAGCTGGTAGGTCTCCTCCATGCCGGTGCCGGACGGCCCGCCGCCGATCACCACCATGATATCGCCCCGCTCAATCTCGCCGTTTTTAATCGCCCCGATCGCCCGCGCTTCCGAAACAAATACCCGCGCCCGGCCGGTGTGGCGGTACACGCCGTCGTCGCCCACTACCGACGGGTCAATGGCGGTGGCTTTGACTACCGAACCTTCCGGCGCGATGTTGCCCACCGGGAAGGCCACCGTCGAGGTGAGCCCTTTCGCCCTGGCGCGCTCCGGCGGCAGGATCACGTCATCCGGATCGACGCCGTCCTGCTCCAGCAGGCACTGGCGGAACTTCTGCCGACGCTCAGAGGCCTGCCACCAGTCGAGGTTTTCCCCGACCGTCTGGCCCGTGACCGTCATAGCATCGAGGTGCAGCAGGCCGAGATCGCGCAGGTGCAGCATCACTTCCGGCACGCCGCCGGCGAGGAACGCGCGCACCGTCGGATGGTAGTCCGGGCCGTTGGGCAGCACGCTGACCAGCCGCGGGACCTTGCGGTTGATGCGCGTCCAGCGCTCGACGTCGGGAATGGTGCAGCCCGCCGCGTGGGCAACGGCCGGAATATGCAGCAGCAGGTTGGTTGAGCCGCCAAACGCGGCGTGGATCACCATCGCGTTTTCGATGGCCTTATCGGTCAGGATATCGCGGGTGGTAATGCCGCGATTATCCAACTCGCTCACCGCCCTTGCCGACTGGCGGGAGATCTCCAGCCACACGTCCTGCCCGGACGGGGCCAGCGCCGAGTGCGGCAGCGCCATGCCCAGCGCCTCCGCCACCACCTGCGAGGTCCCGGCGGTGCCTAAAAACTGGCAGCCGCCTCCCGGCGACGCGCAGGCGCGGCAGCCGAGTTCCGCCGCTTCCTGCAGCGACAGCTCGTGGTTGGCGTAGCGCGCGCCGATGGTCTGCACCTTTCCGGCATCTTCGCCAAAGGTTGGCGGCAGCGTCGCCCCGCCGGGCACGAGGATCGTCGGCAGATTATGCATCGCCGCCAGGGCGATCATCGTCGCCGGCAGCCCCTTGTCGCAGGTGGCGACGCCGATCACCGCCCGCCGGGTTGGCAGGGAGCGGATCAGGCGGCGAAACACGATCGCCGCGTCGTTGCGGTACGGCAGGGAGTCGAACATCCCGTGGGTGCCCTGGGAGCGTCCGTCGCACGGATCGCTGACGAAGGCGGCGAAGGGAATGCCGCCGCTGCGGGTGATCTCCTTTGCCGCCGCCTGCATCTGCAGGCCAATCTCCCAGTGCCCGGTATGGTAGCCCAGCGCGATCGGCCGGCCGTCGCCGGCGCGAATGCCGCCCTGGGTGCCGACGATCAGCACCTCTTTCCCCGTCAGCTTGTTGGCGTCCCAGCCCATGCCGGCGTTCTGCGTCATGCCGAACAGGTTGCCGCTCGGCGACTCCATCAGCATCTGCGGCGTCAGCGGCAGCGCGCCCTGAGGGCCGGCGGCGTGGGTAGTGACCGCATAGAATGCATCGTCCTGCGGAGTGAAAATCTTGTCGATGGTCATCGTCTTTTTCCGTATCAGCAGAGCTTGAGCCGTTGCAGCAGCGCTTTGAGCTGCGCCTTGCCGGCCTCACTCAGCGGCGAGGCCGGCGGCAGCACGTGCGTTGACAGCGGCCGGCCGCACAGGACCGTCGCCTCTTTAATCACGTTCACGAACGGCGTATCGAGCTGGTAGATCTGCGGGATTTGCAGCAGCGTCTGATGATAGCTTGCCGCCTGCGCCAGGTCGCCGTCGCGAAAGGCCTGCAGCAGCTTCACCGACAGCTGCGGCGCAAAGTTAGCGCTGGCCGAGATCGCCCCGTCGCCGCCCAGCAGCAGCGTATTGAACAGGTGATCGTCGTAGCCGCAGAGCACCGAGAAATTCGGGTGCGCCGCCTTCACGGTCAGGATCATGCTGCGCAGATGGGCCACGGAGTCGATGGTGTCCTTGATGCCGACGATATTGCTGCGTGAGTCCGCCAGGGTTTTGACCAGCGCCGGCGTCAGGTCCTGGCCGCTGAGCGCCGGGAAGTTATAGAGAATAACCGGCAGCGTCACGCAGTCCGCCACCTGCTGGTAGTAGCGGATCAGGTTCTGTTCCGACACTTTCCAGTAATAGGGGTTAATCACCACAATGCCGTCAGCTCCCGCCGCCTGCGCATGCTGGCTGAGCTCAACGGTCTCCCGCGCGTTGGTGCCGCCGGTGCCAATCAGAACCGGCACCCGCCGATCGACGTGGCCAATGGCGAACGCCGCAACCGCCTTGCGCTCTTCGGTGCCGAGCTGCGAGAACTCCCCGCCGCTGCCGAGGAAGAACAGGCCGTCAACGCCCGCGGCGATCGTATCGTCAATAAGCGCCGCGAAGCCCGGCTTATCAAGCTGGCCGTCGGCGGTAAAGATGGTGGAAACAGGCGGAATAATCCCCGAGAACTGCACGGTCTGCTGCATGAGATCTCCTTGCTGATGCATTGCTCGACATTTTTGTTCTATATTATAGAACAGCGTTCGTTTATTTACCGATCATACTATGCTGCCGGGAAAGGGAAGGTAAATGGGGTTGCGGACGCAGGTGCCGATTTTTCAGGCTGGATCACATAATGCTGCAACGGCGCTGATCTATAGCGCCGCGCAGCGGAGGCGGAGGCGGAGAAAATCCTCCGGCCGTCGTTCTTGCAGGGGCGGCGCGAGAGGAGAAAATACCCGAGGTGGCGCGTGGCACCGGTGCGGGCTGCAGGAGCGCGGGCCCGCAGCCCCGTCTCCCCGCCAGGCGGCGCGGCGCCTGTGGGGATTTTCCGGGGTAACGCTGACTTAGGCCTTATCCGCCTGGGATTCGGCCCACATCTTACGCGCGGCCCTGCGCTCTTCGCTGGTATCAAGCCGGTCCTGCAGATAGTGCTCAATCTGCTCGAGGCTGCGGTTGCGGGTTTCCGGCACGCATTTAATGACGAACAGCGCGCCAAACACGCCGATCCCGGCGAAGATAAAGAAGGTTCCGGAGAGGCCAATCCACGACAGCAGTATCGGGAAGAAGAGCGAAATCAGGAAGTTGGCGATCCACATTGAGAACACCGCCCCGCCCATAAAGATCCCGCGCAGGCGGGTGGGGAAAATCTCCGACAGCAGCAGCCAGGTCACCGGCGACAGCGCCCCCTGCTGGAAGCTGAGGAACAGCAGCATGCCCACCAGCACCATATAGGCCCGCAGCGCGTCCGGCTGGCCGTTGACGGTTTCCGGCAGCAAATAGCTCACCGCGCCGATAAACACCAGGCAGGCGGTACAGCCAAACTGGCCGATCATGGTCATCGTCCGGCGGCCAATTTTACCCAGCATCCAGATGCCGACAAAGGTCATCAATACCGACACCACCCCGTTGGCAATGGTGGCAAACAGCGCGGCGTTATCGCTCATCCCTACCGACGTCAGCACCGTTGGCGCGTAGTACATAATGGTGTTTACGCCGGTAAGCTGCTGAATAACGGCAATACCGATGCCAATCATAAACAGCTTAAACAACCACGGAGTCATAATTTCGCGGAACCGCGGCTTGCCGAGATTGCGCTGCTCGTCGAGGGTTTCGCTGATCTCCATCAGCTCCCATTCGACGTCCTCTTTGCGGCGGGTGCGCTCCAGAACCCGGCGCGCTTCCGCCAGGCGCCCTTTCATCGCGTACCAGCGCGGCGAATCCGGCATAAACATCATGCCAAACCACAGCAGCACGGCGGGCAGCGTGGCGACCGCCAGCATCCAGCGCCAGGTACTCTCCCCGCCCCACACGGCGTGGAACCCGGCGTTCGAGATATAGGCCAGCAGCTGGCCCGAGACAATCATCAGCTCCTGCAGCGTCACCAGCTGTCCGCGTTTATTCGCCGGCGCCATTTCGGCGATATAGACCGGCACGGTCGCCGCCGCGCCGCCTACCGCCACGCCGAGCACCAGGCGAAAGAAAATCATCCAGCTCACGTCGGGCGCCAGCGCGGTACCGATGGCGCCAATGGCGAAGATAACCGCCAGCCAGAGGATGATTTTCTTTCTACCCGCCGCGCTGGCCATATAGCCGGAAAGCAGCGCGCCGAACGCGGCACCGAACAGCAGCGAGCTGGTCACCAGGCCGGTGGTGAACGGGGTGAGATGCAGCTCATTGCCCATAAACAGCAATGCGCCGGAGATAACGCCGGTATCGTAGCCGAACAGCAAACCGCCGAGCGTTGCTATCAGCGCAACGACCTTCACAAACGGCGTGGTCGGGGCGTCGCTATTGGGCCCCGAGGCCCTGTTGAGGGTGAGATATTGTTCCTTTGACATAAAAGACTCCAGTAACCTGCCTTGTAGGGGGAGATCCGCTCTGGTCTGAATGCAGAGGCGATGGCCTCACTGACGTGTTTATTTGATTAGCGCACAGCGCCGGGAAAAAGCAGGCCACGCTGCTGCATGGCCTGAAGTGAAGCAACGATTAAATTCCTGCCGTTTCGCGAATATATTTCCGCGCCTTCAGCGCATATTCGAAGGGGTTGGCCAGCGCCGGATCCTGCTCGGCTTCCACCACCATCCAGCCCTTGTAGCCAAAATCATCCAGCAGCTTAAATACCGGACGGAAATCAATTGTGCCGTCGCCGGGCACGGTAAAGGTGCCCTTCTTCACGCCGTCGAGGAAGGAAAGCCCCTCGCGGCGCACCTGCTCAATCACCGCCGGGCGCACGTCCTTCAGGTGCACGTGGTTGATACGCGGCAGATATTTTTTGAGGATCGCCAGCATCGGCTCTTCGCCGCCTTCGGAGTACCAGGCGTGGCCGGTGTCGTACAGCAGGAAGACGCCGTCATCCACCAGCGACATAAACTTATCGATCTCTGCCGTCGTCTGAACGCCGGTTCCCATGTGGTGGTGCAGGCAAACCTGCATCCCTTTTTCCGCGGCCAGGCGCCCCAGGGTGTTGTAGCCCTCGGCAACCCGCTGCCACTCCTCTTCGCTAAAGCACGGCTTGGCGTCGGCCAAAATCGGCTTGTCCAGCCCCTGGATGCTGCCGCTCTGCTCGGAGCAGCCGATCACCTTCGCCCCCATCGCATGGAGGAAATTCATATGGTTAACGAATTCATCAATGGTTTTTTCGCGCTGCCCGTCGGCAAAAAAGGTGCTAAACCAGGCGTTGCAGATCTGGATACCGCGGATCGCCAGCATCGGCTGCAGCACCGCCGGATCGCGGGGGTATTTACTGCCGACTTCGCTGCCGCTAAAGCCCGCCAGCGCCATTTCGCTGACGATCTGCTGGAAGGTATTTTCGCCGCCCAGCTCCGGCATGTCGTCGTTAGTCCAGCCGATCGGGGCGATAGCGAGTTTGATATTATCTTTGTTCATTAGGTTGCTCCTGCCGCCGCGTCTTAACGACGCAGCAATTCACGTTCGATGAGTTCACGGGTTTCCACTGCCTGGTACTTCATCTTCTCCGGGTAGCCGAACAGGGAGGCGGCCACAATCGGCTCGCCGCCGACTTTGAACGTCCGTTCGGCAAATTTCATCTCGCGCAGCGTGCGGAACAGCGCGTTGAAATCTACGTCCCCTTCGCCGACGCCCACGTGCTGGTGCACGGCGGCATCAACGCCCGGAGGGTTAACGATGTAACGGCAGTGCCTGGTATGGTTGCGGGTATCGGCGATCAGCACGTGGGAGAGATCGTCGCCGGCGTAGCGCAGCATCTTCTCCACGTCGCCTTTCCCTTTGTCATAAAAGAAGGTGTGCGGCACGCTGTACACGTACTTCACGTTGTCGCTGCGGAACGACTTCACGATATCGACGGTTTCGTTGTTCTCTTCGCAGAAGTCCCACGGATGGGCCTGGATCTCGACGCGAATACCTTCGCGCTCAAAGATCGGCAGCAGCTCCTCCATCGAGCGATAGAACATCTCTTCGCAGATCTCCGGCTGGTTGGGATCGCCCGAGAACTCGGTGTTGATCACCTGGACGCCCATCTCCACCGCGACTTCGATCAGCCGCTTCCAGTTTTTCACCGCCGCCTGGCGACGCGCTTCATCCGGACCCGACCAGCGATAGACGCAGATAAATGAAGAGAGCTCAACGCCGGTGTCGCGCAGCGCCTGCCTGTACTCGGCAATCACTTCGCGACCGGCGCGCGGGTGCTTATAGAACGGGTTAATCTGCGGGTGCGGCGACTGCTCAATATAGCGGTAGCCCCACTCCGCTACCTGATGCACCATCCCGCTAATCCCGAGGTCTTTAATCACATCCACATCAAAGGCAATTTTCATCGTCGAGTCCTGTTTGCATAGGTTGCGCAGACGCGGCCGCGCTTAGCGCTGATAGAAAGCCGGGCACTCCGGCAGCGCGACCGCGACCGGCCCGGTGCTTTCCTGCGCCTGCAGGCAGGCGTCGGCGGCGACGGAGGCGGCATAGCCATCCCACGCCGACGGGCCCTGCAGCCTGCCGGCCTGCACGTCGTTGATAAAGGCCTGCAGCTCGACGTCGTAGGCTTTGATAAAGCGGTCTTTCCAGTCGGTGAGGATCGGGGTTGAGAGGTTCGCCGCCTTGCGCATCTGCACCGCCGAGGGTTCCGGCAGGCGCGCAATCCCGGTTTCGCCCACCACTTCGCACTGAATGTCATAGCCGTACTGGCAGTTGACGAAAACCTCGACGTCGATCAGGGCGCCTTTTTTGGTTTCAAACGAGACGATCTGCGGATCTCTCAGCCGGGCGTGGGTGTGGGAAGTGGCGCGCGGGAAGCGAACCTGCACCGAGCGATAGTCATCGTTCAGCAGCCAGCGCAGCACGTCCAGCTCGTGGATCAGGGTGTTGGTGATCGCCATATCGGTGGTGTAGTTCTCGCCGACGCTCTGGTTGCGGTGCGCGCACTTCAGCATCAGCGGCGCGCCAATGTCGCCGTCATCAATTACTTTTTTCAGCGCCAGGTAGCCTTCATCGTACGGACGCATAAAGCCGACCTGTACCAGCCTGCGGCCGGCTTTTATTTCGGCATCGACAATGCGGCGGCAGCCTTCGGCGCTCATCGCCAGCGGCTTTTCGCAGAATACCGGCTTGCCGGCGGCAATCGCCGCGAGGGTGTACTCTTCGTGGGTCGGGTCCCATGAGGTCACCAGGATAGCGTCAACGTCGCTGGCGTTAATCACGTCGTGGCCGTCGGCGTAGACTTCAGCGTGAACGCCGGGCAGCGCAACCGCCGCCCGCGCGTTGTCGGCATTGATGTCCGAAACGGCCACCACCGTGGCCCCCTGTAATACCTGCGTGCAGCGACGGATATGCTCTTTACCAATGGCGCCTGCGCCGATAACGCCTAATCTGAGTGACATAATAGTGTTCTCCCGCGGTTCTGTAGGGTTCAGGGTAAGTGTTCTGTTTTAGTAATCCCGCGCCTCGGCGCGTTTTTCATTAATCTGCTCTGCGACTTTGCGGATCCGCTCGGACAGCGCCGTCTGGGCCACGCCGACGTTCCACCAGCTGCCGTACTTATGCACCATGGTTTTCGGCAGCACTTTAATATCAATCAGCGTGCTGACCGTTTCACGACGCGCGGCGTCCAGCGCCTGGCGCAGCTCATCAAGGGTGGTGACGCGCCAGGTTTTGCAGCCGTAGCCCGCGGCGATGGTCGCGAAATCGACCGGCACCAGGCCGCCCTGCAGCCGCCCGCTCTCCGCCGAGCGGTAGCGGAACTCGGTGCCGAAGCTGTCCATACCGTGCTCGATCTGCAGGTTGTTAATACAGCCGTTGGCCATGTTATCGAGCAGCACGATGTTGATCTTGGCGCGCTCCTGTAAAGAGGTGACCAGCTCGGAGTGCAGCATCATGAATGAGCCGTCGCCCACCAGCGAATAGACCTCGCTTTGGGGCTGCGCCAGCTTCACGCCCAGCGCGGCATTCACCTCGTAGCCCATGCAGGAGTAGCCGTACTCAACGTGATAGGTGTTGGTCGCCCGGTTGCGCCAGACGCGCTGCAGATCGCCGGGCAGGCTGCCCGCCGCCGCCACGATCACCGCGTCGGAGGCCAGGGTTTCGTTCAGCACGCCCAGCACGCTGCACTGCGTTAAGGTTGAATCCGTGATCTGGCGGAATTCGCGGTACACCGCATCGCGATCCAGGCGGTCGTCAATTTCCGGGACGAAGGACTCCTCCTGCCATACCGCCTGATAGACGCGCTGGGTCTCTTTCAGCTGGCGGCTCTGAACGCTGTCGATCTGCGCTCCCCATTCCGCCTGCCAGGACTCGCCCGCCAGCGCGTCGTCCAGCGCGGTGAGCGCTTCGCGGGCATCGGCCAGCAGCGGGATCCCGTCCAGCTTCCAGGCGTCAAAATTGCTGACGTTGACGTTGAGGAAGCGCACGCCGGGATGCTGGAAAAGCCATTTTGAGGCGGTGGTGAAATCGCTGAAGCGGGTGCCGACACCGATCACTAAGTCGGCCTCTTTCGCCAGCAGGTTGGCCGCCAGGCAGCCGGTTTCGCCCACCCCGCCAACGTTCAGCGGATGGGAGGAGACCACCGAGCCTTTCCCGGCCTGCGTTTCCGCAAAGGGGATGCCGTAGCGTTCGGCAAAGCGGGACAGCGCCTCGCCGGCACCGGCGTACTTCACCCCGCCGCCGCAGATAATCAGCGGCTTGCGGCTGGCCTTAATCGCCGCCAGCGCGTCCGCCAGCTGCGCGGCGCTGGCCGGGCGACGGTCGAGCCGATGCACGCGTCGGGCAAAGAAAGAGAGCGGATAATCCCAGGCTTCGCCCTGAACGTCCTGCGGCAGACAGAGGGTCACGGCGCCGGTCTCTGCCGGGTCGGTCAGAACGCGCATCGCGTTAATACAGGCGCTCATCAGCTGCTCCGGGCGCGTAATACGGTCCCAGTATTTGCTCACCGCGCGAAACGCGTCGTTGGTGCTGATGCTCAGGTCATAGCTCTGTTCAACCTGCTGCAGGACGGGGTCGGGCTGACGGGTCGCAAAGACGTCGCCGGGCAGCAGCAGCAGAGGAATACGGTTGGCGGTCGCGGTGGCCGCGGCGGTAATCATGTTGGCGGCGCCCGGCCCCACGGAGGAGGTGCAGGCGATGATCTGCCGGCGCAGAGACTGTCTGGCAAAGCCGGTCGCCGCGTGCGCCATCCCCTGCTCGTTACGCCCCTGGAATACCCGCATTTCGCCGCTGTCCTGCTCCAGCGCCTGGCCCAGCCCCAGCACGTTGCCGTGGCCGAAGATGGCAAAAATACCTTTGACGAATTTATGCTCTTCGCCATCGACTTCCAGATACTGGTTATCAAGGAACTTCACCAGCGCCTGCGCCATTGTCAGTCTCAGTTTGCCCATGTTGCACAATCCTTATTGTTCAGTATTTGTGTGTGGGTTAGCGCTTTTGCCCCTGCGGCGATACCGGAAGAGGTAGAGGGAAATCGTTAACGGCCACTGGAATACTGTTGGATTATAGGCAAACATTTTTTTCATTAAACATAAATACAGAAAAAACATTTCATTTTGCGAGAAGGATCAAACTCTCGGCGCATTTCACTCGTTTCATCGACATCGGCGCGCAACCCGCCTCCCATTCCACGTCGCGCCACAGGCCAATATCCTTTTAAAAATCAGGTATAAAGATGCTTATTACTCACCCTTTTTCATGCAAGAGCAGCCGGCACCGGCAAACCTTTGTATAATGGTGCCCGGCGCCGCAGAGTGGTAGATCCCTCACACTTTTGGTTTTTTAATTTCGATCCAATTTGCAAATGAAATATTTATTTCTCAAACTAAGGGGAATCGTTCACTCTCAGGCTGTTTGTGGAGACCTCGTCGATATCGACCCTTCCGTACAGCAGACATGCAAAAGGAAACCCTAGCTATGAATGCAGCAGTAAAGCGGCTCGACGTCATCTGTATTGGCCGGGTGGCTGTCGACCTCTATGCCCAGCAGATTGGCGCAAGGCTGGAAGATGTCGCCAGTTTCTCTAAATATCTGGGCGGCTCCTCGGGCAACGTGGCCTTTGGCACCGCCATTCAGGGATTAAAATCGGCAATGCTTGCCCGCGTGGGTGATGAGCACAATGGCCGCTTTTTACGGGAAACGCTAAGCCGTGCCGGGGTCGATACCGAATACCTGATAACCGACCAGCAGCGCCTTACCGCGCTGGTGATGCTGGGGATTAAAGATCAGGAAACCTTCCCGCTCATTTTTTACCGCGACAACTGCGCCGATATGGCGCTGACGCCGGAAGATATTAAGGAAGAGTACATCGCCTCCTCCCGGGCGCTGGCGATCACCGGTACGCACCTTTCGCATGCCAACACCCGCGCAGCGGTGCTGAAAGCGCTGGAGTACGCCCGCCGCCACGGCCTGCGGACGGCGCTGGATATCGACTATCGCCCGGTTCTTTGGGGATTAACCTCGCCCGGCGACGGTGAAACGCGTTTCATTGCTTCCGGTTCCGTCACCCGTCAGCTGCAGGAAGTGCTACATCTGTTCGATTTAGTGGTCGGTACAGAAGAAGAGTTTCATATTGCCGGCGGCAGCACCGATACGCTGACGGCGCTGAAAAACGTCCGCCACGCCACTAAAGCCACCCTGGTGTGCAAGCGCGGCCCGATGGGCTGCGTGGTGCTGGAAGGCGAGATCCCCGACGGTTGGGACAGCGTGCCGCTGCAGCAGGGCGTGCGGGTGGAGGTGCTCAACGTACTGGGCGCCGGCGATGCCTTTATGTCCGGCCTGCTGCGCGGCTGGCTGAACGACGAGGGCTGGGAGCAGGCCTGCCGCTACGCTAACGCCTGCGGGGCGCTGGTGGTCTCTCGCCACGGCTGCGCGCCGGCGATGCCGACGAAAGTGGAGCTGGATGACTATCTGCTGCGCGCGGAATCGGTCCCGCGCCCGGACCTCGACGCGCGCCTGAACCATCTCCATCGGGTGACCAGCCGCCGCCAGCAGTGGCCTGAGCTGTGCATCTTCGCCTTTGACCACCGCAAGCAGCTGGCGGAACTGGTGCAGGAAACCGGTCGCGATACGGCCTGCATCCCGCAGCTCAAGCTGCTGCTGCTGGCCGCAGCCGAAGCGGCGGCGCAGGAGGCCGGGCTCGATCGGCGCAGCGGTATCCTCGCCGATGGCACCTACGGCCAGCGCGCGCTGAACGCCATTACCGGCAAAGGCTGGTGGATCGGGCGGCCAATCGAGCTGCCGGGCTCTCGCCCGCTGCGTCTTGAGCACGGTAATATCGGCTCTCAGCTGATCGACTGGCCGCTGGAACAGGTGGTTAAGTGCCTGGTCTTCTATCATCCGGCCGACCCGGCGGCGCTGCGCGCCGAGCAGGATGCGCTGCTGCTGGAGGTCTGGCAGGCCTGCAATAAGTCCGGGCACGAGCTGCTGCTGGAAGTGATCCTGCCGGAAAGCGGTCCGGATAAGGACGAGCGCCACTATTACGCCATGCTGGAACATTTTTACCGGCTCGGTATCCAGCCCGACTGGTGGAAACTGCCGCCGCTCTCCAGCGCGAACTGGGAGAAGATCGCCGCGCTGATCGAACGCGAAGATAGCCTGTGCCGCGGGATCCTGATCCTTGGCCTCGACGCGCCGCCCGATCGCCTGCGCGCCGGATTCGCCGAGGCCGCGAACCACCCTATCATCAAAGGCTTTGCCGTCGGGCGTACCATCTTTGGTCAGCCTTCACGCCGCTGGATGCAGGGCGAGCTTAGCGATGAGGCGCTGATCGATGAGGTGAAACGCAACTACCTGGCGCTTATCGGCTACTGGCGCGAAGCCCGCGGCTAATCCTGTTCAGCCCGCACCTTCCCCCTCCGGTGCGGGCTTTTTCGCTTTCTTCGTGAAATGAATCGCGTATTTCATCGCAAAAAATGAAAAATTCGCTTCATTTGGTACACTGGAAGTTATATTTCTTTCATTTCATCAGAGCGCAATTTATGGCCAATAATCCAACCCAACTTACCATCCTGCAGGATGAGATCAGGCGTCGCTACGAGACGTTAAGCAAACGCTTAAAACAGGTGGCGCGCTATATTCTGGATAACAGCAATAGCGTGGCTTTCGATACCGTAGCCTCTATTGCCCAGCAGGCCGACGTTCCGCCATCCACCCTGATTCGTTTCGCCAACGCTTTTGGCTTCAGCGGCTTTAACGAAATGAAGCAGATGTTCAGACAGCATCTGATGGAAGAGACCGCCAACTATACCGAGCGCGCGCGCCTGTTCCGCCAGACCACCAGCGATGAGAGCTCGCCGCCGGAAACGCCGACCGAAATTCTCAATATGTTTACCATGGTCAACACCCAGGCGCTGCAGCAGCTTGCCATGCAGACCTCGGGCGACGATCTTGAGCGCGCGGTAGCCCTGCTGGCGGAAGCGGAGAATATCTACGTTATCGGCCTGCGCCGCTCGTTTAGCGTCGCCTCCTATCTGACCTACGCCCTGCGCCACCTTGACCGCAAGGCCTTCCTGATCGACGGACTCGGCGGCATGTTTACCGAACAGCTGAGCCTGGTCGGCCCGAAAGACGTGGTGGTGGCGGTCAGCTTCTCGCCTTACGCCCGCGAGGTGGTTGAGCTGGTTGAGCTCGGCGCTCAGCGCAAGGCGCGGCAGATTGCCATCACCGACAGCCAGGTTAGCCCGCTCGCGGCCTTCAGCGACGTCTGCTTCGTGGTGCGCGAGGCCCAGGTTGACGGGTTCCGCTCGCAGGTGGCTTCGCTCTGCCTCGCCCAGACGCTGGCGGTTTCGCTGGCCCTCAACAGCAGTAAAGATCCGCAGGCCCAGCAGCAGGCCTGAGGCACCGCCTCCCCGGAGGCGGCGCGCTCGCCCGTCCGGGCGACCACGACCAAACGTTCTCTCTTCTCCCCGGATGGCGGCGTCGGCGCCTTATCCGGGCTGGCGCCGCACGCCTTATCATCCCGTCCAGTCGGGCGACATTGTGCAAATTCGCCCCGCCCGCCCCTACGGCCCGTTGTCGGCCCGGGTCGCGCGACCGGGAACGCTCAGGCAACAAAAAAGGCCGGTTAGCAAATCTAACCGGCCCTGCGTCGCGTTCACGGCATATCAGTCGTGGCGAGGATAGTCGGGGCTATTGATCCACGCGTGATCCTCTTCCCAGCTAAACAGCCACCGGCGATCCGGCCCGGCCATCACGTTCAAATAGTAGCTGTCATAGCCGGCAATCGCCGCCACCGGATGATAGCCGCGCGGCACCATCACCACGTCGTGGTTGTAGGGCGCCATGCAGGCATCCAGGCTGCGGTCATCGGTATAGACGCGCTGGAAGGCAAAGCCCTGCGGCGGGTCGAAGCGGTGATAGTAGGTCTCCTCCAGCTGGGTCTCGCGGCCCGGCAGCGCGGTATCGTGCTTGTGCGACGGCCACGAGCTGGTGGCCCCCTCATCGGTGTAGACCTCGACCACCAGCAGGCAGTCAGCCTGCGCGCTGTCCGGCAGAATATTGTGCACCCGGCGCTGGTTGCGCCCTTTGCCGCGATGCTCAACGCCAACGTCCTGCGGGCGAATCACCCGCGCCGGGAAGCTCCCCTTACCCGGCGCGCTGCAGACCGCCAGCTCGAGATCGGAATCGGCGGTAACCTCGACTTTATCCTGCGGCGGCACGTAGACCGACCACGGCGGCGTGCGCTCAAACGGCGACATCCGCTGCCCGAGGTCCGGGAAGTCGGCCTTCGTCGTTTTGACCGAAGCCAGCCCGGCAACCAGCACCAGGCACAGCTCGCGTTCGCCGCTTTCCAGCGTCACGCTCTGCCCCTTTTTCAGCATCCAGACGTCAAATCCGATATAGCGCCAGCCGGCGCTTTGCGGCGTAATGTGCTGGATCTGCCCCTCTTTTTGCGATTTAGCCAGTAACGACATGGCGCTCTCCTTCGCCGATTAGCCTAACGTCGGCATGCTGAATTCAGATACGGTTTGCTGCCCTTCCGGCCAGCGGACGGTGGCGGTTTTCATGCGCGTGTAGAAACGCACGCCGTCCGGCCCGTGGACGTTCAGGGCGCCGAAGACCGAGCGCTTCCAGCCGCCAAAGCTGTGGAACGCCATCGGTACCGGCACCGGCACGTTGACCCCGACCATCCCGGCCTGCACGTCATGGACGAATTCACGCGCGGTATGACCGCTGCTGGTGAAGACAGCGCTACCGTTGCCAAACTCGTGGCTGTTCACCAGCTCCAGCGCACTGTGATAGTCGGCGACGCGCACAATCCCCAGCACCGGCCCGAAAATCTCTTCCCGCCAGATGGTCATCTCCGGCGTCACGTTATCAAACAGCGTCCCGCCAACATAGTAACCCTCATCGTAACCCGGCACCCGCGGCTTACGGCCGTCGACGACCAGCGTCGCGCCTTCGCTGACGCCCTTATCAATATAGCCCAGCACTTTTTTCTGATGGCTGTCGGAAACCACCGGGCCCATTTCGTTCTCTTCTTTGCCGCGCATGCAGCCAGGGCCGACCTTCAGCGCCTGCACCAGCGGCTGGAGGCGGGCAATCAGCTTGTCCGCGGTTTCATCGCCGACGGCAACCACCACCGGCAGCGCCATGCAGCGTTCTCCCGCCGACCCAAACGCGCCGCCCATAATCGCGTTCACCGTGGCATCGAGGTCCGCATCCGGCATGACGATCGCATGGTTTTTCGCCGCGCCGAAGGCCTGCACGCGCTTCCCGTGAGCGCTGGCGGTTTTGTAGATATACTCCGCCACGCCGGAGGAGCCGACAAAGCTGACCGCCGCAATGCGCGGGTCGGTGTAGAGCTGCTCAGCATCTTCGTTGCTGCAGTGGATCACGTTAAAGACGCCATCCGGCAGGCCCGCCTCTTTGAGCAGCTCCGCAAGACGTACCGCCGCGGTAGGCGCCAGCGCAGGCGGCTTGAGGATGAAGCTGTTGCCGCAGGCCAGCGCCAGCGGGAACATCCACATCGGCACCATTGCCGGGAAGTTAAACGGCGTAATCCCCGCCACCACGCCCAGCGGCTGCATCAGGGAATAGCTGTCGACGCCGGTACCGACGTCGGATGAATACTCGCCTTTAATCAGGTGCGGGATCCCGCAGGCAAACTCAACCACTTCCAGGCCGCGGGTCAGCTCGCCCAGCGCATCCGACCACACCTTACCGTGCTCGCTCACGATGATCCCCGCCAGCTCTTCGGCATGTTGTTCCAGCAGCATTTTAAAGTTGAACAGCACCCTGGCACGGCGCAGGGGCGTGGTGCGCGACCAGCCTTCAAACGCGTCGCGCGCGACCTGAATGGCGTCAGAGACCTCCTGGGCGGTGGAGAGCGTGACTTCGCGCACCACTTTGCCCGTCGCCGGGTCAAACACCGGCATCGTTTCATTGCTGCTGCTGGTAACGGTCTGCCCGCCAATAAAGTTTCCTGTGATCGTCATGTTCTCGCCTCATGGTGTGGAAGGCCAACGCTGCGGCCCATCTCCGATTTTGCTGTGCTATAACCGTAGTAAAATGAAATTTATATTTCAACACAGATATAAAATGAAATTCCAATTTGGTGATAATGGTCGCAATTTTCAGCAATAACGCTTCTGTTCCTGCAGGAAAGCGCGATCGCACGGAAACAGACGCTGCGGCACTTCGACCCGGCGCGTATCGTCCCTTTTGCGCACGCTATTTTGCGAGGCGGCTCAAACAATCACCATTTCACGTATTGCCAATTTTGGAATAAACGTTTTGACTAGAGGGTAATCGAACGAAGCCACTTCATCCTGTTCCCGGAGAGTAAAATGACCATTGCCCAGCACCGCTTCTGCATTAATCGCAAGATCGCCCCTTCTCTGAATATCGAGTCCTTCTTTCGCCTGGTGAACAGCCTCGGGCTGAACAAGGTCGAGCTGCGCAACGATCTCCCCGGCGCAAAGGTGACGGACGACCTCAGCGCCCGCCAGGTGCGCGAACTGGCCGAGCGCTATCATATTGAGATTCTGACCATCAATGCGGTTTATCCCTTCAACTGCCGTACGCCGGAGGTACGCAGCCTGACCGAATCCCTGCTGAAGGAGGCGCAGGCCGTTGGCGCGAAGTCGCTGGTGCTCTGCCCGCTCAACGACGGCCGCGCGGTCTCCACCGACGAGACGCTGAGCGCGCTTCGCGAGCTGGCGCCGCTGTTCTCTTTTTACGGCATCAACGGGCTGGTTGAGCCGCTGGGCTTTCCGCAAAGCTCGCTGCGCTCGGCGGCGCAGGCGCAAACGCTTATTCACGATGCCCGCGTGCCGTTTAAGCTGCTGATCGATACCTTCCACCACCATCTCTACCCGCAGGCGGATGAGGAGTTTAGCCAGCTGGAGATCGACGCTATCGGCCTGGTCCATCTCTCCGGCGTCGAGGATACCCGCCCGCGCGAGGAGCTCACCGACGATGAGCGCATTATGCTGACGCCGCGCGACAGGCTGCAGACCTGCGAGCAGGTCAAAAACCTCGAGGCGCGCGGCTATCGGGGCGTTTACGCCTTCGAGCCGTTTGCCCCGGAGCTGGCAAACTGGCGTGAAGAGGATATCCGTCGTGAGGTTGAGCAGAGCATCGCGCTGATCCAGCAGCACTGCGCCTGAAGAAAATAAACGCCGACTCCGCCCTAAAGTGGCGATTCCCTGCGTCTTTTTGCGGCCAGGTTGCCTATAATCGACGCAGGATAAATGGAGGAATCGACCATGAGCTCACCCCTGCTGATTGCGCGTACGCTGGAAAAACAGCTGCATCTACTCCCCGGAATGGCCAACCGTCACGGCCTGATCACCGGGGCTACCGGGACCGGTAAAACCGTCACGCTGCAGAAGCTGGCGGAGTCCTTTTCCGAAATCGGCGTGCCGGTATTTATGGCCGACGTGAAGGGTGACCTCACCGGTATCGCCGAGGCGGGCCAGAGCAGCGAAAAGCTGCAGGCGCGGCTGGAAAAAATCGGCGTCAGCGACTGGCAGCCGCACGCTAACCCGGTGGTAGTGTGGGATATTTTCGGCGAGAAAGGCCACCCGCTTCGCGCCACGGTCTCCGACCTCGGCCCGCTGCTGCTGGCGCGCCTGCTGAACCTCAACGAGGTCCAGTCCGGGGTGCTGAATATCATTTTCCGCATCGCCGACGACCGCGGCCTGCTGCTGCTCGACTTTAAAGATCTGCGCGCCATTACCCAGTACATCGGCGATAACGCGAAAAGCTTCCAGAACCAGTACGGCAACATCAGCAGCGCCTCGGTGGGAGCTATCCAGCGCGGCCTGCTGACGCTTGAGCAGCAGGGGGCGGAGCACTTCTTCGGCGAGCCGATGCTGGATATCGCGGACTGGATGCGCGTTGATGCCAGCGGCAAAGGGGTGATTAATATCCTCAGCGCTGAAAAGCTGTATCAGATGCCGAAGCTGTACGCGGCCAGCCTGCTGTGGATGCTCTCGGAGCTCTACGAGCGCCTGCCGGAAGCCGGCGATCTGGACAAACCGAAGCTGGTCTTTTTCTTCGACGAGGCGCACCTGCTGTTTAACGACGCGCCGCAGGTTTTACTCGATAAAATTGAACAGGTTATCCGCCTTATTCGCTCCAAGGCGGTGGGGGTTTACTTCGTTTCGCAAAACCCGGCGGATATCCCCGACGCGGTGCTCGGCCAGCTGGGTAACCGGGTGCAGCACGCCCTGCGCGCCTTCACGCCAAAGGATCAGAAGGCGGTAAAAACGGCGGCGCAAACCATGCGCGCCAATCCGGCGTTCAGTACCGAACAGGCGATTCAGGAGCTGGGCACCGGCGAGGCGCTGGTTTCCTTCCTCGACGAAAAAGGCAGCCCGTCGGTGGTAGAGCGCGCGATGGTTATCGCCCCCTGCTCGCGGATGGGGCCGGTCACGGACGACGAGCGTAACGGGCTGATTAACCACTCCGCGCTGTACGGAAAATACGAGGAGGAGGTCGATCGCGAGTCGGCGTTTGAAATGCTGCAAAAAGGGGTACAGGCCACCACCGAGCAGCAGGATGCGCCGCCGGCCAAAGGCCAGCAGAGCAGCGCCGACGACGGCCTGCTCGGCGGCCTGAAGGATATTCTGTTTGGCACCACCGGCCCGCGCGGCGGCAAGCGCGACGGTATTGTGCAAACGGCGGCCAAAAGCGCGGTGCGTCAGGTGACGAATCAGATAGTGAGGGGGATGCTGGGAAGCTTGCTCGGCGGGCGAAAACGGTAGGTTAGTGCCCCCTCTCCGCGCCGGAGAGGGGGAAGTGCGCTAGCTTTTTCTCATCATTAGCCAGAGGCTTATCAGGAAGAAGCTGGCGCTCGGCAGCAGCGCGCCGATGATCGGCGGAATGCCGTAGACCAGGGTCAGCGGGCCAAAAATCTGGTCCAGCACGTAGAAGATAAAGCCGAAGCTAATCCCCGTCACCACCCTCACGCCCATCGCCACGCTGCGCAGCGGACCAAAGATAAACGACAGCGCCATCAGCATCATTACCGCTACCGACAGCGGCTGGAAGATCTTGCTCCACATATTGAGCTGGTAGCGGCCAGGGTCCTGACCGCTGGACTTCAGATAGGTGACGTAGTTATGCAGGCCGCTAATCGACAGCGCGTCGGGATCCAGCGCCACCACGCCCAGCTTGTCCGGCGTCAGCTTGGTGTTCCAGGTGCCGCTGACCATCTGCGAGCCGGTAATCTGTTTCGGGTCGGTGAGGTTGGACTCATCGACCTGCGACAGGCGCCAGACCTTATTCTCGCTATCGAATTTCGCCGACGCGGCGTAGCGGACCGACTGCAGACGACGCGCATCGTTGAAGGCGTAAATGCTCACGCCGCCCAGCTCGTCGTTACCTTTAACCCGTTCGATATAGACAAAATTGTGGCCGTCTTTCGCCCACAGGCCCTGCTGAGTGGAAAGCAGCGAGCCGCCGTACATCTGCTGAGCGCGGTAGTTACGCGCCATCTGCTCGCCCTGCGGCGCAACCCATTCCCCCATCGCCATCGTCAGCAGAACCAGCGGGATAGCGGTTTTCATTACCGCCAGCGCCACCTGCAGACGGGTGAAGCCTGAGGCCTGCATCACCACCAGTTCGCTGCGCTGTGCCAGCGCGCCGAGGCCAAGCAGCGCCCCGAGCAGCGCCGCCATCGGGAAGAATATCTGCACGTCTTTCGGCACGCTGAGCAGGGTATAGAGTCCGGCGCCCAGCGCGTCGTAGCTGCCCTGCCCGGCTTTTTTCAGCTGATCGACAAACTTGATAATGCCCGACAGCGAAACCAGCATGAACAGCGTCATCATGATGGTGTTGAAAATCGTCTTACCGATGTAACGGTCAAGTACGCCAAACGCCTGCATCACGCCGCTCCTTTGTTAAAACGGGCACGGAAGCGACGCATTGGCACCGTATCCCACAGGTTCAACAGCACCGCCAGCGCGAAATAGAGCAGGTTGATGCCCCACATCCAGATCATCGGGTCCATTTTACCTTTGCCGCCGTTCGACTTAATCGAGGTTTGCAGCAGGAAGAAGACCAGGTAAAGCAGCATTGCCGGCAGCATCGACAGCACGCGGCCCTGGCGCGGGTTGACGACGCTCAGCGGAACCACCATCAGCGCCATGATAAAGACGGTCGCCACCAGCGTGAAGCGCCAGTGCAGCTCGGCGCGAGCGCGATCGGTCTGGGTATGCCACAGCGTGCGCATATCCATCTGTTCGGTGTCATCGGGATCCGACGCCACCGCCTGGTGGCCGACAATCGCCTGATAGTTTTTGAAATCGGTGATGCGGAAATCGCGCAGCATCGCGGTACCCTCAAAGCGGGTACCCTGATTCATGGTCACCACCTGCGAGCCGTCTTTCTGCTGCGAGAGTTCGCCCGAATCGGCGACCACCACCGACGGACGGGCGTTGCCTTTCGGCCGCAGCTGCGCGAGGAATACGTCCTGGAAACGCTTGCCGTTAACGCTTTCAATAAACAGCACCGCGCTACCGTCGCTGGCCTGCTGGAACTGGCCCTGGGCCAGCGCGGCCATGCCGGGGTTAGCTTTTGCTTCCGACAGAACTTCGTCCTGATGCCGGGACGACCACGGCCCCGCCCACATCACGTTGACCGCCGCGACCGCGCCGGTGAACAGCGCGAGGATCATCGCCGCCTTCACCAGTACCGCTTTGCTCAGGCCGCAGGCGTGCATCACCGTGATTTCGCTTTCAGTATAGAGTTTGCCCAGCGTCATCAGCAGCCCGAGGAACAGGCTCAGGGGCAGGATCAGCTGCGCCATTTCCGGAATGCCCAGCCCTAACAGCGAGAGCACCAGATTTGTCGGGATATCGCCATCTACCGCAGCGCCGAGGATCCTGACCAGTTTCTGACAAAAGAAAATGAGCAGCAGGATGAATAGGATCGCCAACTGGCTTTTCAGCGTCTCACGAACCAGATATCTTATGATTATCACTATAAATACGCCCGTAAAAACCCGTCTTATTGCAGGAAAATTGCTTGTTTCATGGCTTAAACGTCATTTATTCTCTTTGGTCGTCGAAAACATCGCTAAGATTAAATGACTCATCGGTTCTGCGTATCAGGTTTTTTTCTGACGAACCAAGGCCGTAATAACGTTAAGATTAACACGAAGTCACCACAACAGCGGACATGAGTTACGAAAGCTTTCAATTCTATCCGTAGCCACCGTCGTTGTCTTTAAGATTCAGGAGCGTAGTGCATGGAGTTCAGTGTAAAAAGCGGTAGCCCGGAGAAGCAGCGGAGTGCCTGTATCGTGGTCGGCGTCTTCGAACCGCGTCGCCTCTCCCCCATTGCCGAACAACTCGATAAAATCAGTGACGGCTATATCAGCGCCCTGCTGCGTCGCGGTGAACTGGAAGGTAAGCCAGGCCAGACGCTGCTGCTCCACCATGTGCCAAATATTCTGTCAGAGCGCATTCTGCTGATTGGATGTGGCAAAGAGCGCGAGCTGGATGAGCGCCAGTACAAGCAGGTGATTCAAAAAACCATTAATACCCTGAATGATACCGGGTCGATGGAAGCGGTCTGTTTCCTGACCGAGCTGCACGTCAAAGGGCGCAACAACTACTGGAAAGTTCGCCAGGCCGTTGAGACCGCGAAAGAGACGCTGTACAGCTTCGATCAGCTGAAGACCAACAAAAGCGAACCGCGTCGTCCGCTGCGTAAAATGGTCTTCAACGTGCCCACCCGCCGCGAGCTGACCAGCGGCGAGCGCGCAATCCAGCACGGCCTGGCCATCGCCTCCGGGATCAAAGCGGCAAAAGATCTCGGCAACATGCCGCCGAATATCTGCAACGCGGCCTATCTGGCCTCGCAGGCGCGCCAGCTGGCGGATACTTACAGCAAAAACGTCGTCACCCGCGTGATCGGCGAGCAGCAGATGCGCGAGCTGGGGATGAACTCCTACCTCGCGGTCGGCAACGGTTCGCAGAACGAATCGCTGATGTCGGTGATTGAGTACAAAGGCAACCCGGCGGAAGACGCCCGCCCGATCGTACTGGTCGGTAAAGGCCTGACCTTCGACTCCGGCGGTATCTCCATCAAGCCTGCCGAAGGCATGGACGAGATGAAGTACGACATGTGCGGCGCGGCGGCGGTGTACGGCGTGATGCGTATGGTGGCCGAGCTGCAGCTGCCGCTGAACGTCATCGGCGTGCTGGCGGGCTGTGAAAACATGCCCGGCGGTCGCGCCTATCGCCCGGGCGACGTCCTGACCACCATGTCCGGCCAGACGGTGGAAGTGCTGAATACCGATGCCGAAGGCCGCCTGGTGCTCTGCGACGTCCTGACCTACGTTGAGCGCTTCGAACCGGAAGCGGTGATTGACGTGGCGACGCTGACCGGCGCCTGCGTGATTGCCCTCGGCCACCATATCACCGGCCTGATGTCGAACCACAATCCGCTGGCCCATGAGCTGATTGGCGCATCCGAGCTGGCGGGGGACCGCGCGTGGCGTCTGCCGCTGGGCGACGAGTTCCAGGATCAGCTGGAGTCCAACTTCGCGGATATGGCCAACATCGGCGGCCGTCCGGGCGGAGCCATTACCGCCGGCTGCTTCCTGTCGCGCTTCGCCCGCAAGTACAACTGGGCGCACCTCGATATCGCCGGCACCGCATGGCGTTCGGGTAAAGCCAAAGGCGCGACCGGTCGTCCGGTGGCGCTGCTGTCGCAGTTCCTGCTCAACCGCGCCGGCTTTACCGGCGAAGAGTAATCTTGCAGGCCGGATGGCGCGACGCTTATCCGGCCCGTAAGTTCGAGCAATTAGAATTCAGTACCCTATGGATTTCGAGTTGCATCGCGGCGGCAGAGCGGCGCACACTTCCGTCAGCATAGTTCACTCTGCGGTCGGGGGTGCCCAAAGGCGGCCAACCAAGAGGCAACGGGAAAGACAACGGGTAGAGATATGAAGAACGCAACCTTTTATCTGCTGGACAACGACGCGCAGCAGGACGGTTTAAGCGCCGTCGAACAGCTGGTGTGTGAAATTGCCGCGGAGCGCTGGCGCAGCGGCAAGCGCGTGCTGATCGCCTGTGAAGATGAGCAGCAGGCGGTTCGCCTCGACGAAGCGCTGTGGACGCGGCCACCGGAGAGTTTTGTCCCGCATAATCTGGCGGGAGAAGGCCCCAGAGGTGGCGCGCCGGTGGAGGTCGCCTGGCCGCAAAAGCGCAACAGCAGCCCGCGGGACATCCTGATCAGTCTGCGGGTAAACTTTGCAGATTTTGCCACCGCTTTCACAGAAGTGATAGACTTTGTCCCTTACGAAGACTCTTTGAAACAACTGGCACGCGAACGCTATAAAGCGTACCGCATGGCTGGTTTCAACCTGAACACGGCAACCTGGAAATAATGGAAAAGACATACAACCCACAAGATATCGAACAGCCGCTTTACGAGCACTGGGAAAAGCAGGGCTATTTCAAACCGAATGGTGATGAAAGCCAGGAGAGCTTCTGCATCATGATCCCACCGCCGAACGTCACCGGCAGTTTGCATATGGGTCATGCCTTCCAGCAAACCATCATGGATACCATGATTCGCTACCAGCGCATGCAGGGTAAAAATACCCTGTGGCAGGCCGGTACCGACCATGCGGGTATCGCAACCCAGATGGTGGTTGAACGTAAGATTGCCGCCGAAGAAGGTAAAACCCGCCACGATTACGGTCGCGACGCCTTTATCGATAAAATCTGGCAGTGGAAAGCGGAATCCGGCGGCACCATTACCCGTCAGATGCGCCGCCTGGGCAACTCCGTGGACTGGGAGCGCGAGCGCTTCACCATGGACGAAGGCCTCTCCAACGCCGTGAAGGAAGTCTTTGTCCGCCTGTACAAAGAGGACCTGATCTACCGCGGCAAGCGCCTGGTCAACTGGGATCCGAAGCTGCGCACCGCGATTTCCGATCTCGAAGTGGAAAACCGCGAGTCTAAAGGCTCCATGTGGCACATCCGCTACCCGCTGGCCGACGGCGCGAAAACCGCCGACGGCAAAGATTACCTGGTGGTCGCCACCACCCGTCCGGAAACCGTACTCGGCGATACCGGCGTGGCGGTTAACCCGGAAGATCCGCGCTATAAGGACCTGATCGGCAAATTCGTTATTCTGCCGCTGGTTGACCGCCGCATTCCCATCGTCGGCGACGAACACGCCGATATGGAAAAGGGCACCGGCTGCGTGAAGATCACCCCGGCGCACGACTTTAACGACTACGAAGTCGGTAAACGTCACGGCCTGCCGATGATCAACATCCTGACCTTTGACGGCGATATCCGCGAAACCGCGGAGGTGTACGACACCAAAGGCAACGAATCTGACGCCTACCCTAACGCGATCCCGGCCCAGTTCCAGAATCTGGAACGCTTTGCCGCGCGTAAAGCGGTGGTTGCCGCCGTCGATGCGCTGGGCCTGTTAGAAGAGATTAAACCGCACGACCTGACCGTCCCGTACGGCGATCGCGGCGGCGTGGTTATCGAGCCGATGCTGACCGACCAGTGGTACGTTCGTGCCGACGTGCTGGCAAAACCGGCGGTGGAAGCGGTTGAGAACGGCGACATTCAGTTCGTGCCGAAGCAGTACGAAAACATGTATTTCTCCTGGATGCGCGATATTCAGGACTGGTGTATCTCCCGTCAGCTGTGGTGGGGCCACCGCATCCCGGCATGGTACGACAACGAAGGCAACGTCTACGTTGGCCGCACCGAAGAAGAAGTGCGCAGCGAAAACAACCTGAGCGCAGACGTCGCGCTGCGCCAGGACGACGACGTTCTCGATACCTGGTTCTCCTCCGCGCTGTGGACCTTCTCCACCCTCGGCTGGCCGGAAAACACCGACGCGCTGCGTCAGTTCCACCCAACCAGCGTGATGGTCTCCGGCTTCGACATCATCTTCTTCTGGATTGCCCGCATGATCATGATGACCATGCACTTCATCAAAGATGAAAACGGCAAGCCGCAGGTTCCGTTTAAGACCGTCTACATGACCGGCCTGATCCGCGATGACGAAGGCCAGAAGATGTCCAAATCCAAGGGTAACGTGATTGACCCGCTGGATATGGTCGACGGTATTTCCCTGGCCGACCTGCTGGAGAAACGCACCGGCAACATGATGCAGCCGCAGCTGGCGGAAAAAATCGCTAAGCGCACCGAAAAACAGTTCCCGGACGGCATCGAGCCGCACGGTACCGACGCCCTGCGCTTCACCCTGGCGGCGCTGGCCTCAACCGGCCGCGACATCAACTGGGACATGAAGCGCCTGGAAGGCTACCGCAACTTCTGTAACAAGCTGTGGAACGCCAGCCGCTTCGTGCTGATGAATACCGAAGATCAGGACTGCGGCTTCAACGGCGGCGCCATGGAGCTCTCTCTGGCCGATCGCTGGATCCTGGCTGAATTCAACCAGACCATCAAAGCGTACCGCGAAGCGCTGGATAACTTCCGCTTCGATATCGCCGCGGGCATTCTGTACGAGTTCACCTGGAACCAGTTCTGCGACTGGTATCTGGAGCTGACCAAGCCGGTAATGAACGGCGGCAGCGAGGCCGAGCTGCGCGGCACCCGCCATACGCTGGTCACCGTGCTGGAAGGCCTGCTGCGCCTGGCGCACCCGATCATTCCGTTTATCACCGAAACCATCTGGCAGCGTGTTGATGCTATCGCGAATAAAGAACTTCGTTTCCAATTAAATACCGTGAACGAAGACCGTACCATCATGTTGCAGCCGTTCCCGGCCTATGACGCGTCTCAGGTTGATGAAGCCGCCCTTGCCGATACCGAATGGCTGAAGCAGGCGATCGTTGCCGTACGTAACATCCGTGCGGAAATGAACATCGCGCCGGGTAAACCGCTGGAGCTGCTGCTTCGTGGTTGCAGCGTAGATGCTGTGCGTCGCGTGACGGATAACCAGAGCTTCCTGCAGTCCATGGCGCGTCTGGAAAGCATCACCATTCTGCCTGCGGATGACAAAGGTCCGGTTTCCGTCACCAAGATCATCGACGGCGCCGAGCTGCTGATCCCGATGGCCGGCCTTATCGACAAGGACGCCGAGCTGGCGCGTCTGGCGAAAGAAGTGGCGAAAGTCGAAGCGGAAATTGGCCGCATCGAAAGCAAGCTTTCCAACGAAGGCTTTGTCGCCCGCGCGCCGGAAGCGGTCATTGCTAAAGAGCGTGAAAAGCTGGAAGGTTACGCGGAAGCGAAAACCAAGCTGGTTGAACAGCAGGCCGTCATCGCCGCGCTGTAACCTTCTGCCCCTTGCCTGACCGGGCAAGGGGCCCAATCACCGCGTATTCCCACGCGCTAACGACCAGGTTGCAGCACAAACGTCCGTCGCGTTGAACAGCGCTTGCGCTGCCCCCTTTTCCGATGTTATTAACAACAGCATCATCCGCCATTTTTGCTATGAGTAATCGTATGAATACCATCGCGACCATCACGGTGTCGCTGCGCCGGATCACCGCGCAAGACAATGCGGCTATCGCCGGCGTTATTCGCCAGGTTTCAGCCGAATACGGGCTGACCGCCGATAAAGGCTATACGGTAGCCGACCCTAATCTGGATGAGCTTTTCCAGCTCTACAGCCAGCCGGGTTCCGCATACTGGGTGGTGGAGCAGAATGGTCAGGTGGTCGGCGGCGGCGGCGTGGCGCCATTAGCCCACAGCGAGCCCGATATCTGCGAGCTGCAGAAAATGTACTTTATGACTTCGGCCCGCGGACAGGGGCTGGCGAAAAAGCTGGCGCTGCTCGCGCTGGATCATGCCCGCGAGCAGGGATTCAGGCGCTGCTATCTGGAAACCACCGCCTTCCTCAAGGAAGCGGTAGGCCTATACGAGCACCTTGGCTTCGAGCATATCGACGGGCCGCTGGGCCATACCGGCCACGTTGACTGCGAAGTGCGGATGCTTAAAACGCTGTAGTGAGTCTTGTTGTTTACGCTTCCCCGGCCGCGCTGCGCTTACCGGGGACCCGCCTCAGCATATTCTGCCGCGGCTGCGGGAGCGCCGCCTTAAGCGGCCACCGGCACCCCGCTATGAAAGCGAATCTCCGCCTCCGGCGCGTTGATCAGCGCGGCTTCCGCAGCGCCCAACTGGCGCACGCGCTCGCTGATATCTTCCCCGGCAATCTGCTGCGCCAGGCGCAGGTAATCTTCGAAGTGGCGCGCTTCGGAGCGCAGCAGCGACAGGTAGAACTTCTGCAGACTCTCCTCCAGCCACGGCGCCAGGGCGGCAAAGCGCTCGCAGGAGCGCGCTTCGATATAGGCCCCGCAGATCAGCTTATCGATCAGCATCGCCGGCTCATGGGATCGCACCTCCCGGCGCAGCCCGCGGGCGTAGCTGCTGGCGGTCATTTTGACGTAGGGAATATCGTGCGCCTGCATGATCTCGCGCACCTGCCAAAAGTGGTGCAGCTCTTCTTTAATCAGCAGCACCATGCTGTCAATCAGCTGGCGTCCCCACGGGTCGTCCGTATGCGGCATGGTGCTTTTATTGATCCGCTTATGCAGCGCGACGAAATCCGGCTCCGGGCCCCAGCGATAGGTAAAGTCCTCGTACGGCTTCAGGCAGGCCAGCAGCTCGTCGGCGCCCTCTTTATCCGCCACATATTTACGCACCAGCAGCATGGCGTTCTGCGCCGCTTTCAGCTCGCAGACCATATGATCGGTGAGCAGCAGCGGCAGGTTTTCCGGCTTACGGGCTTCATCAATCCACGCTTGCGGGGTGGTGCAGTGCAGGAAGTTGAGTACGGGGGAGAGTATTTGCGGGTAGTCCATCGAGATTCCTTGCTATACGGCGGCAGATACCGCCGTATCCATCAGCGGCTTAGTGACGTACGCCGTCGTCATCTTCATCGACGAAATCTTCGTCATCGTCTTCGTCGCCATCTTCACCGTTAGGGTCTTCGTAGTAGGTGCCCCAACCGTCATACTCGACGCCAAACTTTTCTGCCAGCGTCAGCAGCTGTTCAACCTGGGCATCAATCAGCTCAACCTTCAGCGCGCTCTCGCTCAGGATGTCGCAGCAGATAACGGTTTCGCCCTCTTCGACTTCCAGCTCTTCCGGCTCGGTCACTTCGTAACCCATCTTGAAGGCTTCGACCGCAACTTTTTCCAGCGTTTCGAAGTCGTCGGCGGAGAGATGATGCTCAATGGTGTACAGCGCGTCCGGATCGCTGCCGTCTTCGAGCAGCTCTTCGATAATCAGACGCGTTTCTTCACGCTGTTCTTCCAGTAGTTCCGGGTTTGCCATGGCTCGTTCCTCATAATGTGCGGCAGTTACTTCTATTGTCACATACCGCCGTGATTGCCTCCACCTTTGCGCGAAAGATTTGTGCGGCGGGGTTGAAAATGAATATTCATACATATAAAGTGAATTTTAATTCAATAAGTGGCTTAAGCCATGCGAGGGAACCATGTCGACGTTTTATCAGAAGCATTTTTTGAAGTTGCTTGATTTTACACCTGCAGAAATCACCGCCCTGCTCAAGCTAGCGACCCGGCTCAAAACCGATAAAAAAAACAGCATTGAAATCCAGCATCTCGCTGGCAAAAACATCGCGCTCATCTTCGAAAAAGACTCTACCCGCACACGATGCTCTTTCGAAGTTGCCGCATTCGATCAGGGCGCGCGCGTCACCTACCTCGGGCCAAGCGGCAGCCAGATCGGCCATAAAGAGTCCATTAAAGATACCGCCCGCGTGCTGGGCCGGATGTATGACGGTATTCAGTACCGTGGCCACGGCCAGGAAGTGGTTGAAACCCTCGCCCAATATGCCGGCGTGCCGGTGTGGAACGGCCTGACCAACGAATTTCACCCTACCCAGCTGCTGGCGGATCTGCTGACCATGCAGGAACATCTGCCGGGGAAAGCGTTCAACGAGATGACCCTCGCCTACGCCGGCGACGCGCGTAATAACATGGGCAATTCGATGCTGGAAGCGGCGGCCCTTACCGGGCTGGATCTGCGCCTCGTCGCGCCGGCGGCCTGCTGGCCGGAAGAGAGCCTGGTGGCCGAGTGCCAAGCGCTGGCGCAAAAGCACGGCGGCAACATCACCCTGACCGAAGATATCGCCGCCGGCGTGAAGGGCGCGGACTTTATCTATACCGACGTTTGGGTATCGATGGGCGAAGCCAAAGAGAAATGGGCCGAGCGTATCGCCCAGCTGCGTGACTATCAGGTGAACAGCAGCATGATGGCGCTGACCGGCAATCCGCAGGTGAAGTTCCTCCACTGCCTGCCGGCGTTCCACGACGATCAGACCGCGCTTGGCAAGCAGATGGCCGCCGAGTTCGGCCTGCACGGCGGCATGGAGGTCACCGACGAGGTGTTTGAATCTGCGGCGAGCATCGTCTTCGATCAGGCCGAAAACCGCATGCATACCATCAAGGCGGTGATGGTCGCGACCCTGAGTAAATAACCCGCGAAGACTCCCGGAGGCGGCGCGTGCGCCCTGTCCGGCCACTCCCCGGCAAGCGCAGCGCGGCCGGGGAGTGATGGCCCTTAGCCCATCAGCATCTTCACCACCGCTTTGCGCACTTTGGCGGGCGAGCCCACCGCGCACAGCGGCTTATGCACCTCTCCTGGATAAAACACCACAAAATCTCCCGCGCTGAGAATCATGGTTTTCTCCTGTTCGCCGGCGGCGAGGAACGCAATGTCTTTATCCGCCAGCCAGTCGATATCCGGCGTCCCGGCGGGCCGGGTGCTGAAGGTCATCCCCTCCTCGCCCTGCAGCACAATCTGGATATCCAGGTAGCGCGCGTGATACTCGGCGCGGCGCTCGCTGAGCGCTTCGGTAGTATCCTGCGAAATGAGATAAAACAGGTTGTTGCCGTCAATATCGTGTTTACCGAGCGGCGTCTGCTCGCTGACGTGAGCCTTAACGTATTCGATAGCGTGACGCAGCGGCTCCGGTAGCCAGGCCTGCAGATGGTGAATGTTGCCGACGATCATAATAACCCTCAAATATAAAACAGCTTTTCATTTCCGGTTTTTATACGCCCCTTGCGACTGCCATACCACCACTTTTTAACGCTTTTTTGCGCTGGCGCAGCGATATCGAAGCAAACGTTTACCTGTTTGTGGACGAATCGCTTGATCCGAAATTTGAGCTGCGTATAATGCCGGTCGATTTGCCGGGAGGAAGCATGGTCTATTGCGTACGACATTCTGTCTTACCGCGTCTGAAAACAGGCGCTGGCGTAGCGTTTTTCTTTCCGTTGCTCAATGAATTCTCGAAGCCCCTTATTTAAGGGGCTTTTTTTTTGCCCAGGCGTCAGGAGATAAACATGGCTAACCCGCTATATCAAAAACATATCATTTCCATAAACGATCTCAGCCGCGAAGACCTTGAACTGGTCCTGGCGACCGCTGCAAAGCTGAAAGCGCACCCGCAGCCGGAACTGCTGAAGCACAAGGTTATCGCCAGCTGTTTTTTTGAAGCCTCTACCCGCACCCGTCTGTCGTTCGAAACCTCGATGCACCGCCTCGGCGCCAGCGTGGTAGGCTTCTCCGACAGCAGCAACACCTCGCTGGGCAAAAAGGGCGAAACCCTCGCCGACACCATTTCGGTCATCAGCACCTACGTTGACGCCATCGTGATGCGTCATCCGCAGGAAGGCGCGTCGCGGCTGGCAACCGAATTCTCCGGCGGCATTCCGGTGCTCAACGCCGGCGACGGCGCCAACCAGCACCCGACGCAAACCCTGCTGGATCTGTTCACCATCCAGGAAACCCAGGGCCGCCTGGAAAACCTTAACGTGGCGATGGTCGGCGACCTTAAATACGGCCGCACCGTGCACTCCCTGACCCAGGCGCTGGCGAAATTTAACGGCAACCGCTTCTACTTTATCGCCCCTGACGCGCTGGCCATGCCGCAGTACATCCTCGATATGCTCGACGAGAAAGGGATTGCCTGGAGCGTCCATAGCGCCATTGATGAGGTCATGGAGGAGGTCGATATTCTCTATATGACCCGCGTCCAGAAGGAGCGCCTCGACCCGTCGGAATATGCCAACGTGAAGGCGCAGTTTGTGCTGCGCGCCGCCGATCTGGAAGGCGCCCGCGACAATATGAAAGTGCTGCACCCGCTGCCGCGCATTGACGAAATCACCACCGATGTTGATAAAACGCCGCACGCCTGGTACTTCCAGCAGGCCGGCAACGGCATCTTCGCACGCCAGGCGTTACTGGCACTGGTACTGACTAGCGAGCTGGCTCTGTAAGGGGAAACGACCATGACACACGATAATAAACTGCAGGTAGAAGCCATTAAGCGTGGCACCGTCATCGACCACATCCCCGCGCAGGTGGGCTTTAAGCTGCTGACGCTGTTTAAGCTGACCGAAACCGACCAGCGCATCACCATCGGCCTGAACCTGCCGTCAGGCGAAATGGGCCGCAAAGATCTGATTAAAATCGAGAATACCTTCCTCACCGACGAGCAGGTCAACCAGCTGGCGCTGTACGCCCCGCATGCGACGGTGAACCGTATCGACGACTATGAGGTGGTCGGCAAATCGCGGCCTAACCTGCCGGATCGGATTAACAGCGTGCTGGTGTGTCCGAACAGCAACTGTATCAGCCACGCCGAGCCCGTTTCCTCCAGCTTTGCGGTGAAAAAACGCGAAAATGACATCGCGCTGAAGTGCAAATATTGTGAAAAAGAGTTTTCACATAATGTGGTTCTGGCCAACTAATTGAGGTTGGTATTGGCAACCCGGCTCCCTATAATGGCCGGGTCCTTAACGCGCTATCCTTCAAGCTGCTTCCTTGTCGGCGGCGTGAGCGCCCAAGGCGACTCGCCTCCTGCCGCGTCGATGCAACCCGAAGGATTTCGCGTCACTTCTTAATTAAGCTGTTATTCAGGAGAACTCATGTCTAAAACTATCGCGACGGAAAATGCACCCGCAGCTATCGGCCCGTACGTTCAGGGTGTTGATCTGGGTAGCATGATCATCACTTCCGGCCAGATCCCGGTTGATCCTAAAACGGGCAGCGTACCGGAAGAGGTTGCCGCTCAGGCGCGCCAGTCTCTGGACAACGTAAAGGCTATCGTTGAAGCGGCAGGCCTGAAAGTGGGCGATATCGTTAAAACCACCGTATTCGTCAAAGACCTGAACGACTTTGCCACCGTGAACGCCGCGTATGAAGCGTTTTTCACCGAGCATGATGCGACCTTCCCGGCACGCTCCTGCGTCGAAGTTGCGCGTCTGCCGAAAGACGTGAAGATTGAGATTGAAGCGATCGCGATTCGCCGCTGATTGTTCAGCCCTCTCCGCTGCGGGGAGGGTTATCTTCGGCAATTCATCTCATGACGACGCATTCATCTCGCGCACAAAATCAATAAACGCCTGCAGGGGCACCGGGATCAGCCGACGATCGTTGTAGTAAAGATAGGGCCCGGAGAACGACAGCCACCACGGCTGTAATATTGGTTCGAGCTGGCCGCTGGCGATAGCGGGCCGCAGCCACTCTTCGAACAGATAGATAACGCCAATACCGGCAATCGCAGAGTCAACCGCCAGGTCGACTGCGCTACCGACGCTCACCACCAGCGGGCCATTCACCTGTACGCTGTAGCTCTCTCCCTCACGCTCAAACTCCCACGCCGGCATGACGCCCGTGGCGTAGCGGCCACGAATACATTGATGGTGCATCAGATCGCGTGGATGCGTAGGCCTGCCGTGCTGGCTTAAATACGCCGGGGCGGCGGCTACGGCAAATCGCTGACGGCGCGGCCCGATAGGCAGAGCAATCACATCCTGCTCGAGCCGCTCGTCATAGCGAATGCCGGCATCGCAGCCGTCACGAAACACATCCTGGACGTTACTTTCGGCGACGATCTCCAGCTGAATATTGGGATAACGGCGGATAAACTCCGGCACCAGAGAGGGCAATACCAGCCGCGCGGCGCTGACCGGCACGTTCAGCCGCAGCGTGCCGCCGGGAGTATTACGATAGCGATTGAGTGAATCCAGCGCGGCGTCCACTTCGTTCATGGCCGGAAGCAGGCGCTCAATCAGCGCCCTGCCGGCCTCGGTCAACACCACGGTGCGCGTGGTGCGATGGAACAGCCTGATGCCAAGCTGCTCTTCCGCACGACGTACCGCATCGCTTAGCCGCGACGCGCTGCTGCCGGTGATCCTTGCGGCCTCGCGAAATCCCCCGGCCTTCGCCACTTCTACCACCGCATGCAGCAACCCCATATCCATCGACACTGTGCGCCACCTCGTACAGGTTGTCCTCATTTAGCTGGATAGTTGCACAGCGCATTCATCGATACAATCGAAACACACTCATACAGGAGAGCACCATGTCAAAACCCACAATGACTTACCGCCTCGGCGACCGCGAAGTGAACCGTTTAGGCTATGGCGCAATGCAGCTGGCAGGTCCGGGCGTTTTTGGCCCGGTGAAGGATGAGCCCCGGGCCATTCAGGTTCTTCGTGATGCCGTCGCCTCCGGCGTTAACCACATTGATACCAGCGATTTTTACGGCCCGCATGAGACCAACCGGCTGATTAAAAAAGCGCTGCATCCCTATTCCGACGACCTGAGCATCGTCACTAAGGTTGGCGCTCGTCGGGATGAAAAGGGCGGATGGATCCCGGCCTTCAGCCCGCAGGAGCTGACCCGTGCGGTAGAAGAGAACTTACAGAATCTGGGGCTGGACGCCATGCAGGTAGTGAATCTGCGCAGCATGCATGACGTCCACACGCCGAAGGAAGGTTCGCTGGAAAAAGAGCTGGAAACGCTGATTCAGCTGAAAGAGCGCGGATTAATCCGTCATATTGGCCTGAGTAACGTGACCGCCAAACAGATCGCCGATGCGCAAAAGATGACGCCGATTGTCTGCGTTCAGAATATGTATAACCTTGCCAACCGCCAGGACGACGAGCTGGTCGATAGCCTGGCCGCGCAGGGCATCGCCTACGTGCCGTTCTTCCCGCTCGGCGGTTTCTCGCCGCTGCAGTCCGCGCGGCTCGATGAGGTCGCCGGCGAATTACAGGCAACGCCCATGCAGGTCGCCCTCGCCTGGCTGCTCAAGCGCTCGGCCAATATTCTGCTGATCCCCGGCACGTCATCGCCGCAGCATTTGCAGGAGAACCTGGCCAGCGCGCAAATAGTATTGTCCGATGAAGTGATGGAAAAGCTGAACGGGATCGCTGGCTAAGCCGCTGGTCTCTACGGCAAGAGTCTTCTGCCACAGTGCCGGCCCTTAAGGCCGGCACTGGCATATCTCCCCTACTCGACCTTCGTTGCCCGCAGCAGTTTCTCCAGCGGATAGACCGCCGCAATCACCAGCTCATCCTGGGTTTTCGCCGCCTCATCCAGCTGCGCCTGCACCGACGCATACTCCTTATCATCCAGCGTACCCTGACGGGCCACCAGGTCCGTCAGCCGCAGCCCCAGCGTCGCCAGCTTATCAACCTGCTGCACCACCGGGCCGATCGCCGCCAGCTGATAGCTATTTTCCGTTAGCGCCAGCGCATCGGCGGTATTATTTTGCCAGCGGGTAAAGACGTGACGCAGCGCGTCCGCGCTTTCGTTATCTTCCGCATCGCTAATCAGCCTTTCGGCCCAGCGGTCAAGGCTGCGCACGGTGTCGCTCTCCGGCGGCAGCGCGTCGGCCAGGCGGTTCAGCGGCTCAAACTGATGATAATTATTGGCCTGGAATTTCAGATGCTGGCGCGTGTAATAGTGCGCCGGCTCGATGGCCTGGGCGAGGATCTGCAGCGCCAGGGGGCTGCCGCCGTTTGCCAGCCGGGTGAACTGCACCAGCTGCTGGCCGTGCTGCTGCAGGCCGACCGAGACCGTTGACCAGCCGTCCATCGCCTGCAGGCGCTGGTACATATTGTCGCTGTCTTTGACATCCTGCGCCGACCACAGCCGCTCGGCGACCGCGAAGGCCCGCGGCCACAGCTTGATATCCAGCACCGGCGCCGCCACGTTTTCCGCCCACAGCGCCGCTTCGCCGCCGAGCAGGTTCTTCTGCTGTTCGGCATCGGGAACCACCGGCGGGATCCCCTCCGGCACCTCGTCCAGCCGCTGCCCGCTCACCGGATAGCGGGCGTTGCCCAGCAGGAAGTAGCCGCCAAGCTTATCGTCATTGACGGTGAGCACCGGCCGGGTTTCCCCCATCCAGGTATCGACGCTGAAGGTTATCTGGTTATCGTTCAGCCACGCAATATCCTGCACCGCCCGACGTGATTTGCCCTTAAAATCAATAAACCCGCGCCAGCCGCTCTCGCCTTTTACCAACGTGAAGCTGCCTTCCACCGCGCTCCCCTTCAGCCGCGGCATCACAAAGCTCCAGCTTTGGGCGCTGTCGTTATCGGTAATGGTGTCGACGCCGTTCAGCCCCTGCGGCACGATTTCATTGCGGTAGTGATAGGCGGTGTACTGCGGCTGATCGAGATAAAATCCGGTAGAGAGGATCCCGCGGTAGCCGTGCTTCGCCACTTCTCCCAGCGCGTCCTGCCCCTGCCACGACTGGATCAAAATGCTTTTCGGCAGATCGGGATGATAGATTTCGTCCCAGCCCACCATCTGGCGATGGTGCTTTTCGAGGATCGTCTCCAGCCGGCGGTTGAAGTACGCCTGCAGCGCGTGGCTGTCCGCCAGCCCCTTATCGCGCATAAACTTCTGGATCGCCGGATTCGCCCGCCACTGGCTGTCGTCAACCTCATCCCCGCCAATGTGCAGATAGGGATCGGGGAAGATCGCCGCCAGCTCGCCGATCATCGCCTCGGCAAAGGCGTAAGTGGCCTCTTTGGTCGGGTCAAGCACCGGCTTAAGCACGCCCCAGTGACGCTCCATTTGATAGGGGCCCGGCGCGCTCATCAGCTCCGGATAGGCCACCGCAATGGCCGAGGCGTGTCCCGGCATATCGATTTCCGGCACCACGCGGATGCCGCGATCCGTCGCGTAGCGCACGATCTCTTTCATCTGCGCCTGGGTGTAGAACAGCCCGTCGCTGGCCTGCTGCTGCAGCTTCGGGTAGCGCGTGGAGGCAAAGCGCCAGCCCTGATCGTCGGTCAGGTGCCAGTGGAAGACGTTGAGCTTGGCGGCCGCCATGCCGTCGATCTGCCGCTTAATGGCCTCCAGCGGCATAAAGTGGCGCGCGGAGTCCAGCAGCAGCCCGCGCCACGGGAAGCGCGGCGCATCGTCGATCGTGACGTAAGGAATGGCGGTATTCTCCGCGCCGTTCTGGATCAGCTGGAGCAGAGTTTCCATCCCGCGCAGGGCGCCGAAACGGGTGTTCGCCTTGAGGGTCACGCCCTCGGCGGTCACCTTCAGCTGGTAGCTTTCATCGCTGTCCGGGCGCGGAATGGCCGGGACCTTTTTAGCAATCACCACGTTAATCGTCGGCGCTTTCGCCGGTGCCAGCTGCGGTTCCAGCGTCCAGCCGGTCTGGCGGGCGATGCGCTCGCGCCAGCGGCCGGCGGCATCCCCCAAATCGTCGCCGCTGACGTTTAGCGTCAGCTGATTATTCAGCACCAGCGCGCCCTGCGCCTGCGGACGCTCGACGTGAGCCGGCCAGGGCATAAGCGGCAGATCGCCCGCCGGGGCGGCGCAGGCCAGGCCGCTGAGAATTAATCCGCTGGTAAGCAGTCCATAGCGCAGGGTGTTAAGCATGAGTTTTCCTTTTGATGACGGGCCAAAAAAAAGCAAAACATTTGGTTAACATGCGCCAAAAAAAGCGTCAAGGAAATGACATGACGGGCTTCACAACTTGATGAAGTTTAAGATAAATGCCCTCTCCCATGAACGGGAGAGGGGCGGAGGAAGCCAGGGTTACTGCCAGCCGTAGCGACGGCTGTAGAAGCCTTTGACCATCTGGGTCAGCGTCATATAGCCCGCCAGAATCGCAATCAGCCACGGGAAGTAGCTCAGCGGCAGCGCCTGCAGCTGTAGATAGCCCGCCAGCGGCGAGAACGGCAGCGCGATGCCGACCACCATCACCACCAGGGTCATGGCGAACAGCGGCCACGCGGCGCGGCTCTGGACAAACGGAATGCGTCGGGTGCGGATCATATGCACAATCAGCGTTTGCGACAGCAGCCCTTCAATAAACCAGCCCGACTGGAACAGCGTCTGCGCTTCCGGCACGTTGGCGTGGAACACCCACCACATCAGGCAGAAGGTGAGGATATCGAAGATTGAGCTAATCGGGCCGAAGAAGACCATAAAGCGCCCCAGCTCGGCCGGGTTCCAGCGCTGCGGCTTACGGATCTGCTCATCGTCCACGTTATCAAACGGGATCGCCACCTGGGATACATCGTACAGCAGGTTCTGAATCAGCAAGTGCAGCGGCAGCATCGGCAGAAACGGCAGAAATGCGCTCGCCACCAGCACGCTGAAGACGTTCCCGAAGTTCGAGCTGGCGGTCATTTTGATGTACTTGAGCATGTTGGCAAAAGTGCGGCGCCCTTCGATAACCCCCTCTTCCAGCACCATCAGGCTCTTTTCCAGCAGGATGATATCCGCCGCCTCGCGGGCGATATCCACCGCCCCGTCGACGGAAATCCCGATGTCCGCCGCGCGCAGCGCCGGGGCGTCGTTAATCCCGTCGCCCATAAAGCCCACCACGTGCCCCTCGCGTTTGAGCAGCGTCACGATGCGCTCTTTATGCAGCGGCGCAAGGCGCGCAAACAGGGTGGTTCGTTTCGCCAGCGCCGCCAGCTCGTCGTCGCTGAGCGCTTCAATCTGGCTGCCGACAACCACCTCTCCCGCGTCGAGGCCCACCTCATGGCACACCTTCGCCGCCACCAGCTCGCTATCGCCGGTGAGGATTTTGACGGTAATGCCGCTGGCCTTCAGCGCTTTCAGCGCCGGGGCGGTGGTCTCTTTCGGCGGATCGAGGAACGCGATATAGCCTTCGAGGATCAGATCCGACTCGTCGGCCCGCTGATAGTCCCCTTCCCGCGCCGGCAGATAGCGGGTCGCTACCGCCACCACGCGCAGCCCCTGACGGTTAAGCGTGTCGGTTACCCGGCGGATGCGGCGCAGCATGGTCTCGTCCAGCGGCACGATGTCGCCGTTGTAGCGGACCTGGGTCGAGACGTTGAGGATCTCCTGCAGCGCGCCTTTGCAGATAAGCTGATGGACGCCTTCCTGCTCGCTCACCACCACCGACATCCGGCGGCGCTCAAAGTCGAACGGGATCTCGTCCACTTTCTGCCAGCGCTCGGCCAGCTGGCGGGCGGCGTCCAGCTCCACGCCCTCCAGCACCGCGGTATCGAGCAGGTTTTTCAGCCCGGTCTGGTAGTGGCTGTTAAGCCAGGCGGCGTTCAGCACCAGCTCGCTCACCTTGCCGGAAACGTCGGTATGGTTTTCCAGCACGATTTTATCCTGGGTCAGGGTGCCGGTTTTATCGGTACACAGGATATCCATCGCGCCAAAGTTCTGGATGGCGTCGAGGTGTTTAACGATAACCTTCTGTTTCGACAGCTTCACCGCCCCGCGCGCCAGGGTCGAGGTGACGATCATCGGCAGCATTTCCGGCGTCAGGCCAACCGCCACCGACAGGGCGAACAGCGCCGCTTCCCACCAGTCGCCTTTGGTAAAGCCGTTGATCAGCAGCACCACCGGTGCCATCACCAGCATAAAGCGGATCAGCAGCATGCTGACGCGGCTGATGCCCTTCTGGAAGGCGTTGGGTTCGCTCTCCTGCTCGCTCACCCGTCCGGCCAGTTGGCCGAACCAGGTGCCGCCGCCGGTGGCGAAGACGATCGCCTGCGCCGTGCCGCTCACCACGTTGGTGCCCATAAAGCACAGGGTATCGCACTCCAGCGGGTTGCTCTGCAGCGGATCGCGGCTGCGGGCCACTTTTTCCACCGGCAGCGATTCGCCGGTCAGCGACGCCTGGGCGACAAAAAGATCGCGCGCCTGGAGAATGCGCAGGTCTGCCGGGATCATATCTCCCGCCGAGAGCTTAACGATATCCCCCGGCACCAGCCGGTCGATAGGCAGCTCGCACCAGCGGCTTTCGCCCTGCTCGTTGACCACCCGCAGCACCGTGGCGGTGTTGCTGACCATCGCCTTCAGCGCATCCGCCGCCCTGGTGGAGCGGGCTTCCTGAATAAAGTTGAGCAGCGTGGAGATCCCGACCATCAGCGCGATCACGCCCGCGGCAAACAGATCCTCCGTAGAGTAGGAGACGACGCCCAGCACGGTTAGCAGCAGGTTGAAGGGGTTGCGATAGCAGGTCCACAGATGCACCCACCACGGCGAAGGCTTCTGGGCGGGGATTTGGTTGTCGCCGTGCGCCGCAACTTTTTGCGCCACTTCGGCGGCGTTGAGCCCTTCCGGGTGGCTGTCGAAGGCGCGCCAGATTTCGTTTTCATCCATGGCCGCCACGTTCAGGCAGCGCTTGCCCAGCGAGTCCGGGATCGGCGCGCTGGCCAGATTGCGGGCATCGGGCAGCGGATCGCGCTGCACCAGGCGGTGTGGCAGGTGGCGGCTAAGCTGCGCAAACAGCTGCCGGGTAAAATTTTTCAGCATAAACAGTCCCTCCGCGCTCGCACGGCGAACGCAGCAAATCGACGGGCACGGTAAAACCCTACCTGTCAGGCATTATTTTTTTATGGCAGGGACATCAAGGACGTCACTGCTTTACGCTTCCGGTAAAGCAGTGCTAAGCAGGCTTACCGGAAAGGGGTATAACTCCATCGAGGATGAGGAGTGGGATCGGGGTCCATAAAATCTCCGGTAAGTGAGTAAAAAACGGCGCGGATTATACCGCGGCCAGCGATCTATTTGTAGCAATGATGGCTATGGTAACCCCGCGTAACTAAACCAAACGTATACGCGCAGCCGTTCAGGCCTTTTTATCACGCGTTCAGCATCGCGAACGCATTAGCGCGGCAAGCGCATCCCCCAGCGCCGTCGCCATTTCGCCCAGGGCCTGCTTTGTCTCTTCATAGTCTCCCGGCAGCCGATCGAACCACGGGCAGGTAATCACCGCGTGGGCGTAGCTATCCGGTCCGAAAACGGGCCACGAGGCCGACGTCAGTCCAATAATGCGATCGTGGGGGATTTCGGCAAAGCCCTGGGATTTTATGCGCGCAAGCTGCTCGGCCATCTCCCCGCGTAATGCCGTATCCAGCGCGTGATGGCGGATCAAACGCCAGCTATCCTGGTCGCTGGCGAAGGCCAAAAGCACCAGCGATGAACTTGAGCGGATGGTATGCAGCAGCGACCCTTCTCTGGCGCTAATCGCCGGGGTGAAGTCCGGGTGACGATGGGCGATAACGACCACCCGATCGTCCCGCAGTCCGGCCAGGTGGCAGGGCTGATTGGTACGCCAGGTAAAGTCTTTCATCAGCTGCTGGCAGCGTTCCGACTGCGCCAGCTGCTCGATATAGCGGTACTGGCCGGTGAGGGGGAGTTTATCGGTCAAATGATAATAGCGTCGGGCATCCTGCCTGAGGTACCCCTCCTCTTCCAGGCACTGAATAATCCGGAATAGCTGGTTAAAGGAAAGGCTGAGCGCCAGGCTAATCTCCCCCATCGTCATGGGGACGCCCGACGCCGACAAATATTCCAGTACGCGTAAACCCCGGCTTAGCGCCGGGGCTCGATAATCGGTCATAACGCTCCTTTCTGTGGCGCATCGGTATGATGCAGCGGATCCTGGTCATCGCTGCGCCGGTGCAGATAGCGAATCGTCAATAGCGTCACCACGCAGCCGATGGCCATACACCCGCCTAAATAGTACATCGGGGCGCTGACGCTTCCCGTCAGATCGCGTACTGCCGGAACGGTATTCTGCGCAAAGAAGCCGCCGAGGTTAGCCAGCGAGTTTATCGCCGCTAATCCGGCCGCTGCCGCCGAGCCGCCTAAAAACCGCGTCAGGGTCCAGAAGCAGGGCTGAATTGAGAATATAGCCATAATAACCAGGGTTATGCATAAAAAACTCAGCCAGGGCGTGGCGATAAACAGCGCGCTGCCGGCAAGAAAAAACGCGGCCACCAGCATCGGCAGGGCAATATTTTTCACCGGATCGGAGGTCCGCGCCGGATTGCGCGTCATCCACCAGAGCAGCAGCATCGCCATCAGCCAGGGGATCATGTTGATCATCCCGTTGGTCATATCGGATACGCCAAACCCTTTCACAATAGTTGGCATCCAGTAGCTCAGACCATAGGCGCCAAAGGAAATAAAGCCCAGCACCAGCGCCAGCAGCAGCACCCGCGCGTCTTTCAACGTTTTCAGCACGCCGTTCACCTGGCGATCCCGGTCCCGGCTCTGCTCCTGTTGCAGCATCGCCCCAAGCCAGGCCTTTTCTTCCGCGCTCAGAAAGCGGGCTTTTTCCGGCGTATCGGGCAGCCAAAAAAGGACCGGAATAATAAACAGCAGCGCCGGCAGGCCAGTGCCAATGAAAATCCACTGCCAGCCCTCAAGATTCAATATGCCATGAATGCTTAACAGCGCGCCGTTAAGCGGCGCTCCGATCAGGTTCGCCGCGAGGCTGGCCATAATCAGATAGCCAACAACCCGGGGACGATACGCCAAAGGAAACCAGCGGGTCATATAATAAAGCAGGCCGGGATAGAGGCCCGCCTCGGCGGCGCCCAGGCAAAAGCGTAAAACGTAAAACATGCTGGCGCTGGTGGTAAACGCCATTAAAACCGTAATGGCGCCCCACGTCAGCATTATCCTGGCAAACCACAGGCGGGCGCCCACTTTATGCAGCATGATATTGCCCGGGACTTCAAATAATAAATAGCCAATAAAGAATAACGATGCGCCAAGGCCGTAGGCGGTTTCACTCAGCGACAGGCTTTCCGCCATATGGAGCTTGGCAAAACCGATATTCTGCCGATCGATATAGGCAATCACGTAGAGCATCACCATGATCGGTATTATTTTGGCGGAAATTTTCTTTATCGTCGCCCTTTCCATACGACCGTCTGCAGAACACATAATTGCATCCTTAATTTAGTTCATCAAATAATGATGGTGCGATATAACCGTGTTCGAAGAATAAAAGCGTGAGGCCCCCTGAAATAACGCTTACATAATACCGAACTTATCAAAGGCCTCGACGGTACTCATGCCTTTTCTCAGCGCGTGCAGCACTTCATTTTCACCTTTAGCCTTTTCAAACGCCCCGTGGAAGGCTTCGTCCACGGCCTGCGCCGGGATCACCAGCACGCCGTCGCGGTCGCCAAAAATCACGTCGCCAGGCGCAACGCGCACGCCGTCCAGTTCAATAGGCACGCGCCAGTCAACCACCTTGCCGCGCGGTCCCTGATCCTGCGCGTAGCTGCCGAAGGAGGCCACCGGGAAACCGAGGTTCAAAATTTCATTGCTGTCCCGATGGTAGCCATGAATGACGGCTCCGGCCGCCCCGCACTGCATGGCGCGGGTCGACATTAGCCCGCCCCATTGCGCATAGCGTAGCGAGCCGCCCGCACAAATATAAACTTCGTTCTTTTGCAGATCGTCCAGCGCGTGAAACATTAAGCCGAACGGCTTTTCGCTGAGCGTATTATGGCCCGGGGCGCTTTGCTGGAAATAATCAGCTTCGAGTACCGGCATCGCCCGGCCAATAATAACCATATTGGCATCAATCGGTTTTAACTGCGGCGATAAAAACTGATGAAGCAATCCCATTGAATCCAGAATATCCCCCACTAATGCAACAAAGAGCTTTTCTTTTGCTAATGCAAATAACGTTTCATCATCTGACCAGGCGTGGCTCATAATATTTCCTCTGTGTATTATTCAGGATGGGGTTCACGTTTAATGTCACTACCTGACTTACCCGGTAAAAAGTTCAGGTCGGCGCCGGTGTGCGCCTGCTGCACCGTCTGGATATAAAGGCTGGCGTAGCCGCGGGGATAATCAGGATATTCCTGCGGTCGGTTTTCTTTACGCCTGCTCAGTTCGCTATCGCTGACGTGCAGCGTCAGCCGGCGCTCGCGGCAGTTCAGCTCAATCATGTCGCCGTTTTCCACCACCGCCAGGGTTCCGCCGATGGTCGATTCCGGGCTGACGTGCAGGACAATCGTGCCAAATGCGGTGCCCGACATGCGCCCGTCCGAAATGCGCACCATATCGCGCACGCCCTGCTGTAGGATCTTCAGCGGCAGGCCAAAGTTGCCGACTTCCGGCATGCCCGGATAGCCCTTTGGCCCCACGCCCTTCAGCACCAGAATATCGTCGGGCCGCACGTCCAGATCCGGGTCATTGATGCGCCGGTTATAATCTTCGATGTTCTCGAAAACGACCGCTCGCGCGGTATGGTTGAGCAGCGCCGGCGTCGCGGCCGAAGGCTTTATCACCGCGCCGTCGGCGCAAAGGTTGCCCTTCAGCACAATCGTTCCGGCGTCATCCAGCAGCGCATTGTGCCGCTGCGCAATGACGCGCTCGTTTAAAATCGCCGCCTCGCGGTAGTTTTCATCCAGGGTTTTGCCATTGCACTGCAGCACCTGGCTATGCAGCTTGTCGGTAAGCTGGCCGATCACCGCCGGAACGCCGCCCGCGTAGTAGAAATCCTCCATCAGAAACTCCCCCGACGGCTTCAGGTTTGCCAGTAGGGGAACGTTCTGACTAAAGCGGTCAAAATCCTCCAGCGTCAGCGGCACCTCGATCCGCCCGGCAAGCGCCAGAAGATGCAGGATAAAGTTGGTTGAACCGCCGATTGCCGCATTGACGACGATGGCATTCTGAAAAGCCTCGCGGGTCAGGATCTGCGACATGCACAAATCCTCTTTCACCATCTCGACAATACGCCGGCCGGACAGCCGGGAGACCCGACGACGCGCGGCGTCAACGGCGGGAATGGCGGCCGAACCCGGCAGCGACATGCCCAGCGCCTCAACCATGCAGGAGAGCGTGGACGCGGTACCCATCGTATTGCAGGCGCCGGGGCTGCGCGACATGGCGTTTTCCACCTCGTCAAACTCGGCCTGGCTCATCAGGCCCGCACGCAGGTCCTCGCTAAATTTCCACAAGTCGGTGCCGGAACCGATATCCGCCCCGCGATACTTACCGTTGAGCATCGGTCCGCCGCTCACCACCAGCGTCGGTAAATCCACGCTGGCGGCCCCCATCAGGCAGGATGGCGTCGTTTTGTCGCAGTTGGTGAGCAGCACCACGCCGTCAATGGGATTCCCACGAATCGACTCTTCAACGTCCATGCTGGCAAGGTTGCGGAACAGCATGGTCGTCGGCTTCATCAGCGCTTCGCCGAGCGACATCACCGGAAACTCAAAAGCCACGCCGCCGGCTTCTAGAACGCCCATTTTGACCTGCTCGGCAAGATCGCGTAGATGCGCGTTGCAGGGGGTTAATTCAGACCAGGTATTACAAATCCCGATAACCGGGCGACCATCAAAAATATCATTGGGCAGCCCCTGATTTTTTAACCAGCTTCTGGCGATAAACCCTGATTTATCCTTGCGTCCAAACCACGTCTGGCTACGATATTTTTTCATTACGTTGCGCTCATTTTCCAGAAAAGGTGGGTGTTAGCGGCAGTGTAATTGATGTGGCGATCCCGTCAATTCGCCGCAAGATGCCGGCAAAAGCCGCCGTTTGTGAGTGAGTAAATAGAATCTTCGCTCCCGCCCGCCCGTGCTTTTACAGGTAAAAGTCAAAAAGGCCGCACGGCTATTGATGGCAAAAATATTATTTAATATCAGCGCAATATAGTTAGGTTGCTTTTTGCTGGTTTCATATATAAAAGTTAAATTCCCGCAAAGAAATCGCGAAAATGTGATCTGTATCGGAATAGCCGCCGCGGCCTGGCACTGCGGCTGCTTCGACAGGCGGCGCAAAGAGGCAGCCGATCCGCTGCCGGACGTAAACCAGACTTTGCTCATTGCGGTCTGGTTGAGTAGCATTAGGCTCAATTTAATCGGACCACCGCGAGAACCCTGCATGCAAAACCGGCTGACCATCAAAGATATCGCGCGCTTGAGCGGCGTCGGCAAATCGACGGTATCGCGCGTGCTCAACAATGAAAGCGGCGTCAACGAGCGCACCCGCGAGCGGGTGGAGGCGGTCATGCTGCAGCACGGCTTCTCGCCCTCCCGCTCCGCGCGCGCGATGCGCGGCCAGAGCGACAAGGTGGTGGCGATTATCGTCACCCGTCTGGACTCGCTGTCGGAAAACCTCGCCGTGCAGACCATGCTGCCCGCTTTTTACGAGCAGGGTTACGATCCGATTATGATGGAGAGCCAGTTCTCCCCGGCGCTGGTTGGCGAGCACCTCAGGATCCTCGCCCGCCGCCATGTCGACGGCGTGGTGCTGTTTGGCTTTACCGGCATTACCGAAGAGATGCTCACGCCGTGGCGCGAAACGCTGGTGCTGCTGGCCCGCGACGCGCCGGGCTTTGCCTCGGTCTGCTACGACGACGACGGGGCGGTGAGGATGCTGATGCAGCGCCTCTACGATCGCGGCCATCGTCATATCAGCTTCCTCGGGGTGCCGCACAGCGACGTCACCACCGGCCAGCGCCGCCATCAGGCCTACCTCGATTTCTGCCGGCAGCACCGGCTCACGCCCACCGCCGCGCTGCCGGGCCTGGCGATGAAGCAGGGCTATGAAAACGTCGCCGGCGTCCTCGGCGCCGACACCAGCGCCCTGCTTTGCGCCACCGATACCCTCGCCCTTGGCGCCAGCAAGTACCTGCAGGAGCAGCGCATCGACAGCCTGCAGATCGCCAGCGTCGGCAGCACGCCGCTGATGAAGTTCCTGCACCCGGAAATTCTCACCGTCGATCCGGGCTACGCCGAGGCCGGACGCCAGGCGGCGCGGCAGCTGATCGAACAGATCGCCGGCAACGCTAACCCTCGTCAAATCGTCATTCCCGCGGCGCTGATTTAATCCTGTCAGCAGGATTTATGTGATCGTGGCTGCGTTTCGGGAACGTTCCCATTTTGCAAATGAAGCGGAGCGGTTAGGATTCGTCTCAGTTCATTACGCAATCTCTTCCCTCTGTTTTGAGGCCTCACAATGAGTAAAGTAAATCAGCAGGACATCGATAAATTAATCGAACTGGTGGGCGGGCGCGACAACATCGCCACCGTCAGCCACTGTATTACCCGTCTGCGCTTTGTGCTGAATAACCCGGCCATCGCCAGGCCGAAAGATATTGAGCAGCTGCGCATGGTAAAGGGCTGCTTTACCAACGCCGGCCAGTTCCAGGTGGTGATCGGCACGGACGTGGACGACTACTACAAGGCGCTGCTGGCCACCACCGGCCAGGCCTCTGCGGATAAAGAGCAGGCCAAACAGGCCGCGCGGCAGAACATGAAGTGGCACGAGCAGCTGATCTCGCACTTTGCCGAGATCTTCTTCCCGCTGCTGCCGGCGCTGATCAGCGGCGGCCTGATCCTCGGTTTCCGCAACGTAATCGGCGATCTGCCGATGAGCAACGGTCAGACGCTGGCGCAAATGCACCCGTCGCTGAAAACGATTTATGACTTCCTGTGGCTGATTGGCGAAGCCATCTTCTTCTACCTGCCGGTCGGCATCTGCTGGTCAGCGGTGAAGAAAATGGGCGGCACGCCGATCCTCGGCATCGTGCTGGGCGTTACGCTGGTTTCTCCCCAGCTGATGAACGCCTATATGCTCGGCCAGCAGGTACCGGAAGTGTGGAACTTCGGCCTGTTTACCATCGCCAAAGTGGGCTATCAGGCGCAGGTGATCCCGGCGCTGCTGGCGGGCTTGGCGCTGGGCTTTATCGAAACGCGCATGAAGCGCATCGTGCCTGACTACCTCTACCTGGTCATCGTCCCGGTGTGCTCCCTGATCCTGGCGGTGTTCCTTGCTCACGCCTTTATCGGCCCGTTTGGCCGCATGATCGGCGACGGCGTGGCCTTTGCGGTGCGCCACCTGATGACCGGTAGCTTCGCGCCGATTGGCGCCGCGCTGTTCGGCTTCCTGTATGCGCCGCTGGTGATCACCGGCGTCCATCAGACCACGCTGGCTATCGATATGCAGATGATTCAGAGCATGGGCGGTACGCCGGTGTGGCCGCTGATTGCGCTCTCCAACATTGCCCAGGCCTCGGCGGTAGTCGGCATTATTATCGCCAGCCGCAAGCAGAATGAGCGTGAAATCTCCGTCCCGGCGGCGATCTCCGCCTACCTGGGCGTCACCGAGCCGGCAATGTACGGCATCAACCTCAAGTACCGCTTCCCGATGCTCTGCGCCATGATCGGCTCCGGCCTCGCCGGGCTGCTGTGCGGCCTGAACGGCGTGATGGCCAACGGGATCGGCGTCGGCGGCCTGCCGGGCATCCTCTCCATCCAGCCGACCTACTGGCAGGTTTACGGCCTGGCAATGGCTATCGCCGTCGTCGTGCCGATTGTTCTCACGACCTTCGTGTACCAGCGCAAATTCCGCCAGGGCACCTTGCAGATTGTCTGATTTTATCTTCCTTCCGGGGCGCGAAAGCGCCCCCTCGTTGTAGCAGGAAAGCACTATGAATACCCTTCCCCTCTGGTGGCAAAACGGCGTTATTTACCAAATCTATCCGAAGAGTTTCCAGGATACGACCGGCAGCGGTACCGGCGATCTGCGCGGAGTCACCGCGCGCCTCGACTACCTGCACAAGCTCGGCGTGGACGCCATCTGGCTGACCCCGTTCTACGTCTCGCCGCAGGTGGATAACGGCTACGATGTGGCGAACTACACCGCCATCGATCCGACCTATGGCACGCTGGATGATTTTGACGAGCTGGTGGCCGAGGCGAAAGCGCGCGGCATCCGCATCGTGCTGGATATGGTGCTTAACCACACCTCAACCGCCCACGCCTGGTTCCGCGAGTCGTTAAAGAGAGAGAGCCCGTACCGCCAGTTTTATATCTGGCGCGACGGCGAGCCCACCGTCCCGCCGAACAACTGGCGCTCCAAATTCGGCGGCAACGCCTGGCAGTGGCACGCCGAAAGCGGCCAGTACTATCTGCACCTCTTCGCCGCCGAGCAGGCGGACCTCAACTGGGAAAACCCGGCCGTGCGCGCGGAGCTAAAAAAGGTCTGCGAATTCTGGGCCAACCGCGGCGTTGACGGCCTGCGCCTCGACGTCGTCAACCTGATCTCGAAAGACCAGACCTTCCCGTCCGACGCCGAGGGCGACGGCCGCCGCTTCTATACCGACGGCCCGCGCGTGCACGAATTCCTGCAGGAGATGAGCCGCGACGTCTTCACCCCGCGCAATCTGATGACGGTCGGGGAAATGTCCTCCACCACCCTGGAACACTGCCAGCAGTACGCGGCGCAGGAGGGCAAGGAGCTGTCGATGACCTTTAACTTCCATCATCTGAAGGTGGATTATCCCGGCGGCGAAAAATGGAGCCTCGCGCGTCCTGACTACGTGGCGCTAAAGGCGCTGTTCAGCCACTGGCAGCAGGGGATGCACAACCGCGCGTGGAACGCGCTGTTCTGGTGTAACCACGATCAGCCGCGCATCGTTTCGCGCTTCGGCGACGAGGGCGAATATCGGGTTCCGGCGGCCAAAATGCTGGCGATGGTGCTGCACGGGATGCAGGGCACCCCCTATATCTACCAGGGGGAAGAGATTGGCATGACCAACCCGCACTTCTCGCGAATCAGCGACTATCGCGACGTCGAAAGCCACAACATGTTTATTGAGCGTGCGGCTCAGGGGCAGGCGCCCGACGAGCTGCTGGCGATTCTGGCCAGCAAATCCCGCGACAACAGCCGGACGCCGATGCAGTGGAGCGGCCGCGAGAACGGCGGCTTCAGCGAAGGCGAGCCGTGGATTGCATTGTGCGATAACTATCGCCACATCAACGCCGAGGCGGCGCTGGCCGATCCTGATTCGGTGTTTTATGCCTATCAGCAGCTGATCGCGCTGCGCAAAAGCACGCCGGTGCTGACCTGGGGCGACTATCTCGATCTTTGCCCGGCGCATCCGTCTCTGTGGTGCTATCGCCGGCAGTGGCAGGGGCAAACGCTGGTGGTGGTGGCTAACCTGAGCCGTGAATTCCAGACCTGGCAGCCGGATGAGATGAAGGGCGACTGGCGGGTAGTGATGAGCAACTACGCGGAAGCGGCGAATCGCCCGGCGGCCATGACCCTGCGTCCGTTTGAAGCCGTGTGGTGGCTGCAGGAGTAAGGCGACGCCGCGCTTAGCCGGGCTACCTTAGGGTAGCCCGAGCTGGCGACGCGCCTTTGTCGTCAGGCCCTGTCGGCCGTTGACAGCGCGCTGCCGGCCTCCTCGCGGGTCGAAGCGTGCTCCTCTTTCGCCTTCAGGCGATCCCACGCCCGGAAGAACGGATAGTAAACCACCAGCGAAATCGTCAGGTTCACCACCTGCAGAAGGGTCCCGGAAATATGCCCGCCGGTTGCCAGATAGCCGCTAATAAAAATCGGCGTGGTAAACGGCAGCGCAATCCCCGCCGGCGGAGCGACCAGCCCGGTCGCCATCGCGGTGTACGAGACAATCACCAGCAGAACCGGCGTCAGGATAAACGGCAGGAAGAAATAGGGGTTCATCACCAGCGGGATGCCGAACACCATCGGTTCGCTGATATTAAACAGCGCGCCGGGGGCGGCGATTTTCCCCAGCTGCTTCATCTGCTGGCTGCGGCTTCTGAACAGCATAAACAGCACCAGCCCCAGCAGCGCCCCGGTGCCGCCGGGGGCAATCCACAGATCGTAAAACTGCTGCGTAATGATATGCGGGATCGGCTGGCCGTTCTGGAATGCGGTGAGGTTTTCCGACATATTCGACAGCCACACCGGCTGAATAAACACCAGCACGATGGCATCGCCGTGCAGGCCCAGCGTCCACAGAATGCCGATCAGGATAACCGAGAAGATCATCCCCGGCAGCGTACCGCCGACGTGGTGCATCGGAATGCCGATAATGGTGGCGATCATGCTGTTAATGTCGCCGAACGGCGAGGCTTCGACGATCAGGCGCAGCGCCAGCACCACCGCCAGCACGCAGAATCCGGGGATCAGCGCGAGGAAGGATTTCGCCACCGCCGGCGGCACGCCGTCCGGCATGCGGATAACCAGGTTACGGCCGGCGACAAAGCGGTAAATCTCGGTGGAGAGCAGCGAAATCACGATGGCAACAAACAGCCCCTGGCTGCCCACCAGCCCGACCGGGATCACCCCTTTGACCACTTCCGCCGCGCCGTGCACCGGCGTAAACAGGGTACTTTGCGGGATCGTCATCACGAAGGCGACCAGCGACATCGCCCCGGCGGTCAGCGGATCGAGCGTGCGGTACTTCTCCGCCAGCCGGTAGGCAATCCCGAAGCTCGATATCAGCGCCATAATGTCGTAGGTCGCTTTGACCGGATAAAGAATTTTATCGCGCCAGACGTCGCCGAACAGGCCGCTCATCATATCGGCATAGCCGGGAATGGGCAGGTAGGCGAAAATCAGGAAAAATGAGCCAATCAGCATAAACGGCATATTCAAAATAATGCCGTCGCGCACCGACAGGACGTGCTTTTGCCCGGCGATTTTCAGCGCCGCAGGCATGACGTAACGTTCAATCCACGTAGTGTTCGACATAAGACGATCCCCAAAGGAAATAACGGTCAGTTAAATTGCGTCAGCCATTGACGGTTGATGGTTAAGACTTCGTCCAGCAGCGCCTGCGCGTCGGTGACGTTGCCCACCAGCGGGTTGGTCACCAGCGCCAGCAGCGCGCTATCGCGACAGCCGTGTACCGCGGCTTCAATGGTCAGCCGCTCAAAGGCCTTCACCTGCTGCGTCAGGCCGTTCATCGCCGGCGGCAGCGCGCCAAAGGTCAGCGGGCGGGCGCCCTGGGCATCAATAATGCTGTTGGTTTCCACCACCGCGTCATCGTCCAGGCCGTGAATCGCCCCGTTGTTGCGGGTATTCACCACCATCTCTTTGCCGAGATTGTTATGAATCGCGTTGATGAGCTCCACGGCCACTTCCGAGTAGTAAGCGCCGCCGCGGAAGCTGAGCTGCTCCGGCTTCTCATCGAGGGCCGGATTGGCGTACAGCGCGAACAGCTCCTGCTCGACCTTCATCACCTGCTCGGCGCGGGTACCTTTGGTTTTTGCCGCCGCGATCTCCTCCGCCAGCATCGCCGGCGTCAGCCAAAAATAGCGGTGATAGGGGCAGGGAATAGCGTTCAGCGCGCGCAGGAACGGCGCCGGCCACGGCAGCTCTTTGATATTGTTCATCGACAGCGCCTGACCATCGCACAGCATATCGATAACCTTGCGGGTCACGTCTTCGCGCCCCTGCATCACTTTATGCACCCATACCATATGGTTGAGCCCGGCAAAGCGCAGGTTAACCTCTTCTTCTTTCGCGCCCAGCATGCCGGTAATCATGTGCTGCATATTAATCGGCACGTTGCACAGGCCGATAATCCTCGCCTTGCTGTAGCGGCTCACCGCCTCGGTGACAATCCCGGCCGGGTTGGTGAAGTTGAGGATAAACGCCTGCGGCGCCAGCTGCTCGACCTTGCGCGCCACCTCAAGGATCGCCGGGATGGTGCGCAGCGCTTTAGCGAATCCACCCACGCCGGTGGTTTCCTGGCCCAGCAGGTTGTACTTCAGCCCGAGGCGCTCGTCGCCGGCCCGCGCCGCCAGCTGGCCGACGCGCAGCTGAGTCAGGACGAAACTGGCCCCGCGGATCGCCTCGTCCAGCGCAAAGTGGACGCTGACGATGACGTGCTCCAGACCTTTGCGGGTGAGCATTCGGCGCGTCAGCGCGGCGATAATTTCCACCTTCTCCCTGCCTGATTCAACGTCAACCAGCGCCAGCTCCGTGACCGGAAGCTGTTCATAACGAACGATAATTCCTTCAATAAGCTCCGGCGTATAGCTACTGCCGCCGCCAATGACGGCAATTTTTAGTGCTTGCATAGAGACCTCTTTCGGCATGCAGAGAGCCGCGCGCGGTCGACGTGAGCGCGCGTGATGGTTCAGGGATATGAGAGAAAAATCAGGAATTAAGCAGCGCGAGCGCCTTATCAAGCACCGCCGCGCCGCGCATCATGCCGTAGTCGGCCATATCGATCACCGCGACCGCTTTTCCGTGCGGGGCGGCCAGCGCGCTCAGGCGTCCGGCCTCATACTTCACCTGCGGTCCCAGCAGGATCACGTCGGCGTTGGCCAGCTCGCGCTCAAATTCCGCCACCGCCACCGCGTAGATATCCAGCGACAGCGCGCGCTGCTGCGCCTCGGCTTTCATCTTCGTGACCAGCATGCTGGTTGACATACCTGCTGCACAGCACAGAACGATTCGTTGCATGACCTCTCCCCCAGATGGATTTATGACCTCGCCCGTTAGGGCCTCAGCGAATATATTGTTAAGATTGTGTGAAAGTGAAGGCTATATGAAAATAATTTTCACCGATGTGATCGAAACGTAATTTTTGATCATTATTGCTCGCGCCGTTTGCCCGATTAACGGCGAAACCATAGGAAATACCTTGGGCTGGTGCTATAAATAGGCACAGGCGGTAAGTGAAAAATATTTTCAACGTGATGTTCTGGGGAAAGGGACGGTCAGGATGGATATCGTAGGTCAGTTGCAGCAAGGGCTGGTGCGCTTTAGCGCCCAGGAGTCGCGCGTTGCGGCGTTTATTCTGGAAAATTTGAGCTTTACCGCCAGCGCGTCCATCGATGAACTGGCCGCCAGCGCCGGGGTCAGCCCGGCCACCATCACCCGCTTCGCCCGCTCCGTTGGCTGCGAGGATATTCGCGATCTGCGCAAGCAGCTGGCGCAGGCCAGCGAGCGTCGGACCAGCTGGGTGAGCCCGAACAGCCACGCCCTGCCCGCCGCCTGGCGCGACAGGCTGAGCTATCTTGGCGATACGCTGACCCGGCAGCTGGCGCAGACCTCGGAGGCGGCGGTCGAGAAGCTCAAATCCCGCCTGCTGACCGCGCGCGCCGTGCACTGCTTCGCGCTCGGCGCCCAGGATGTTGCCCTCGCCACGCTGCTGCAGCACCAGCTGCTGCCCTCCGGCATCGCCATCAATCTGTGCCAGGACAGCGCCCTGATGCGCATGACGGCTTCGACGCTGAGCGACGATCACCTGCTGCTGGTGCTGGTCACCGCCGGCGCGGACAATATTTTGCAAAGCGCGACCCTACAGGCGCGAACCCAGGGGGTAACCATCATCGCCCTGGCGCCGGAAAACCACGCCCTGGCCAACATGGCCGCCGGGATTATTCCGCTCCCCGATAGCCCGCAGCTGGCCCGCTACGCCCTGCTGCTGCTGGTCGATCTGCTGAACGATACGCTGATTGCCTGAGCCACGCCGCCTGCCGCCTGTCCGGGCGGCGTCACGACATTTTTATGCTTGTTTTTTAGGCAGATAAATTTACATTTAGCGCAAGCGCCCACCATCCGTACTCTCACCTTTTTACTTTGTCCTGCATCAATAAAATCGCAAACATCTTTGATGCAAATCACTACATATAGAACTTAAAATGCGTCCCGGCCCTACATATTGTATTAATCGTCTATTATGTCGACACAGCCCATCGTAATCAGGCGGTGGTGGGATGTGGATAAAACGGGCCGGAACCGCAGGAAAACGGCGGCAGCTATAGCCCCTCGCGACCTCGGTATACCTTCCGCCTCTGTGGATAACCTGTTCTATAAAGTATGGAGTGATCATGACACCGCATGTGATGAAAAGAGATGGCTGCAAAATGCCGTTTAAGTCAGAGCGCATTAAAGAAGCAATTCTGCGTGCAGCTAAAGCAGCGGGAGTCGATGACGCAGACTATTGCGCCACCGTCGCAGAAGTCGTTAGCCAGCAAATGCAGAATCGGGCTCAGGTCGATATTAACGAAATCCAGACCGCCGTTGAGAACCAGCTGATGTCCGGTCCGTGGAAGCAGCTGGCTCGCGCCTATATTGAATATCGCCACGATCGCGATATCGAGCGTGAAAAACGCGGCCGCCTGAACCAGGAGATCCGCGGCCTGGTAGAGCAAACCAACTCGTCCCTGCTTAACGAAAACGCAAACAAAGACAGTAAGGTAATTCCCACCCAGCGCGACCTGCTGGCCGGGATTGTCGCCAAACACTACGCTCGCCAGCACCTGCTGCCGCGCGACGTGGTTCAGGCGCACGAACGCGGCGAGATCCACTATCACGATCTCGACTACTCGCCGTTCTTCCCGATGTTTAACTGCATGCTGATTGACCTCAAGGGCATGCTGACCCACGGCTTTAAAATGGGCAACGCCGAGATCGAGCCGCCGAAATCTATCTCTACCGCCACGGCGGTTACGGCGCAGATCATCGCCCAGGTCGCCAGCCATATTTACGGCGGGACTACCATCAACCGGATTGACGAAGTGCTGGCGCCGTTCGTGGCCGAGAGCTGCAAGAAGCATCGTAAAATCGCCGAAGAGTGGCAGATCCCGAACGCCGAAGAGTACGCCCGCTCTCGCACCGAGAAAGAGTGCTACGACGCCTTCCAGTCGCTGGAATACGAAGTGAATACCCTGCACACCGCCAACGGCCAGACGCCGTTCGTCACCTTTGGCTTTGGCCTCGGCACCAGTTGGGAATCGCGTCTGATTCAGCAATCGATTCTGCGCAACCGCATTGCCGGTCTGGGTAAAAACCGCAAAACCGCGGTGTTCCCGAAGCTGGTCTTCGCCATTCGCGACGGCCTGAACCACCGCTTCGGCGACGCCAACTACGACATCAAGCAGCTGGCGCTGGAGTGCGCGAGCAAGCGCATGTATCCGGATATCCTCAACTACGATCAGGTGGTGAAGGTCACCGGCTCGTTTAAAACGCCGATGGGCTGCCGCAGCTTCCTCGGGGTGTGGGAAAACGAGGACGGCGAGCAGGTTCACGACGGCCGCAACAACCTCGGCGTCATCAGCCTCAACCTGCCGCGGATCGCGCTGGAAGCTAAGGGCGACGAAGCCGCCTTCTGGAAACTGCTCGACAGCCGCCTGGAGCTGGCGCGTAAGGCCCTGATGACGCGCATTGCGCGCCTCGAAGGGGTGAAGGCCCGCGTCGCGCCGATCCTCTATATGGAAGGCGCCTGCGGCGTGCGCCTGAAGGCGGACGACGACGTGGCGGATATCTTTAAAAACGGCCGCGCGTCGATTTCGCTGGGCTATATCGGCATTCACGAAACCATCAACGCGCTCTCCGGCAACCAGCATATGTACGATAGCGACGCGCTGCGTGAGAAAGGCATCGCCATCGTCAAGCGCATGCGCGACGCCGTGGAGCAGTGGAAGGAGGAGACCGGCTACGGCTTCAGCCTCTACAGCACGCCGAGTGAAAACCTGTGCGATCGCTTCTGTCGCCTCGATACCGCCGAATTTGGCGTCATCAGCGGCGTGACCGATAAGGGCTACTACACCAACAGCTTCCACCTCGACGTCGAGAAGAAAGTCAATCCTTACGATAAGATCGACTTCGAAGCGCCTTACCCGCCGCTGGCCAACGGCGGCTTCATTTGCTACGGCGAATACCCGAACATTCAGCACAACCTGAAGGCGCTGGAAGACGTCTGGGACTACAGCTACCAGCACGTGCCGTACTACGGGACCAACACGCCCATCGACGAGTGCTACGAGTGCGGCTTTACCGGCGAGTTCGAGTGCACCAGCAAAGGGTTTACCTGCCCGAAATGCGGCAACCACGACGCGGCCCGCGTCTCGGTCACCCGCCGAGTGTGCGGCTATCTCGGCAGCCCGGACGCCCGTCCGTTCAACGCCGGCAAGCAGGAAGAAGTTAAACGCCGCATTAAGCACCTTGGCAACGGGCAGATCGGTTAATTCCGAGCGGTTTAGCCCCTCCCCCTCTCCCCAACGAGGAGAGGGGATCAATCAGTAGCCGTTTGACCATTCAGGAGCCGCTCGCGGATCGCGCCGCAAAGCGCTTTTTATCCAGGGCTACCGCCACTATATGGGTTTCCTCAAATCAGTTGGCGTTGTAGCAAGGCGGCAAGCGAGCAAGTCCCGGGGAGCTTACTGTAGTAAGTGACCTGGGCGCACGAGCGCAGCCAACGCCGCTACAGCGTCAAATGAGAAGAGGAAACAATGAATTACCATCAGTATTACCCTGTCGATATCGTCAACGGCCCCGGCACCCGCTGCACCCTGTTCGTCTCAGGCTGCGTCCACGAATGCCCCGGCTGCTATAACAAGAGCACGTGGCGGCTCAACTCCGGCCTGCCGTTCACCACCGAAATGGCCGACCGCATCATCGCCGACCTCAACGACGCGCGCATTCAGCGCCAGGGGATCACCCTCTCCGGCGGCGATCCCCTGCATCCGCAGAACGTATCGGAGATCCTCGCGCTGGTGCAGCGCATTCGCGCCGAGTGCCCCGGGAAGGATATCTGGATGTGGACGGGCTACAGGATTGCGGAGCTTAACGACGCGCAGATGGCGGTGGTCGACCTGATTAACGTGCTGGTCGACGGCAAGTTCGTGCAGGATCTAAAAGACCCGATGCTTATCTGGCGCGGCAGCAGCAACCAGGTGGTGCACCATCTGCGCTAGCCGCGCTTAAAAGCGGCTGACGCACTCCATTGCCACGGTTTTAAATTCGTCAAAGCTGCCGGTGGCGGCAAGGCGGGTCATCGCGCGTTCGCGCAGGAAAGTCACGAAAATATCGTAGATCGCCATCGCCTCTTCATACTCGCTTTTGCTGATGGCCAGCAGGAAGATGATATGGGCGGTTTCGTCGCCCCAGACCATGCCGTTCGGGGCAATCACGGTGTAGACCACCGTTTTTTTCGCCAGCAGGCCCAGGGCGTGCGGTAGCGCAATGCCGTCGCCGAGCATGGTGCTGACGATGGCCTCACGCTCGACAACCGAGTCATAAAAACCGGCGTCGACAAAACCCTCCTCCTGCAGCTGCTGGCACAGTTCGGCAAACAGCGTCTGGCGATCGATGGGGGTGTCGATTACCCGGAAATGGGCCTCGTCGAAATACTTATCCAGCATCCACGGACGGGTTCTGTCCACCAGCACCAGCTTGCCGATCTGATCCAGCTGATAATCCGTCGGGAACGGGGCGATGGTGACCACCGGCTTATCCTTTTCGCCGATGCGCACCGTGGAAATGACGAAATCCTCGGCAACGGCCGCAAGCTGCTCGTACTCGCGCTGCGACAGGGTGGCGGCAATTTCCAGCTGCGGATATTTGCGCTGCAGGGTCGCCTCGATCATCCGCACCATCGCGTTGCTGGTATCGCACACCAGCAGCACGCGCGGCTGGCGCTGGTAGCCGATATTGTAATGACGCTCGAGGCCGACGCCGATGTGCAGCACCAGGAAGCCGATCTCGTTTTCGCTGATCGCATAGGGAGTGTATTTCCCCCAGCTGGAGACGGCCGCCAGGGTCATATCCCACGCCATCGGGTAGTGCTGCTTGATGTTATCCAGCAGCGGATTGGGGATCATTATCTGGTAGCGCACCCGAGTGATCATGGTCTTAATATGGGTCAGCAGATCGGCGTGCAGCTGAGCGTCATCGAGCAGGTTGTAGTTATACTGGGTGTTGATATAGCGCAGGATGTAGTTCACCAGCGCTTCGTCGTCATCGGCGCTGATGGTGCCCGGATCGACGTCCTGCACCTGGCGGGCGGCAAGGTGCACGCACAGCCACTCCTCTTCCGCCGCGGAGAGCGCCTTCCCCGCCAGCTGCTGCAGCATCCCGACCAGCTCCCTTGCGGCATCGCGCACGTTCTGCGCCACGTCTTCAGCGCTAAATTCCGCCAGCGGATAGCCCTCGCTGGCGCGACGCACCACCACCGCGCTGTAGAGGCGGATAAAGCGCTCGCCCTCATCCGTCAGACGGACGTGGTGGCGGGTGAGGATCTCCTGCAGCTCGCGCGCCAGCCGGGCGGAACCCTCGGCGCTCAGCCCGCCTTTATCGACCGGCAGCGGCAGTCCGCCCTGCTGCGCATGCTCCCACAGGAGATCGGTCAGGCAGGCGCGAATCGACACTTCGCTGCCGAACAGCTTCATGCCGTGACGCGGGCGCGTCTCGAGGGTCAGCTGGTAGCGCTGGAAACGTTCGCGCACGTCCACCATATCGCTCTGCAGCGTGGCGCGGCTGACGAACCACTCGTCGGCAAGGTCTTCGAGCTTGAGTGAAAAGGCCGAGGTCAAAAAGCGTATCAGCAAAAAGTTGATGCGATCCTGCGCGGTTCGTGGAATATGCTGCGCCTTCGGCGCCGTCTCCGCCAGCGTCTGATACAGCGTCGGGTCGTCGACGTTGAGCCGATAGCCGCTGCCGCGGATAAGCATAAACTGCGCCCCGTAGGGCAGCAGCAGCGCGTTAAGCGCCGTGATATCGGCGCGTACGGTACGGGTAGAAACTGACAGCCGCTGCGCCAGTTCATCCTGCGGCAGCGTTTCGTTTTGCAGCAGGCTAAACAGCTGCGCTAAACGTTGGTTGGGAAATCGCATGTCAGTTCCTTCATCTTTACGGCTCAAGGTTGAGCGGATATCACCATCTGTGACGGGCTGCCTACCGGAGTATAGTCCGGGGCAAAGGTCAGCCTGCCGCTTTTGGGCGCCACGCTGAAACGGGTGATATTATCGCTACGCTGGTTCATGACGTACAGCCATTGCCCCTGATTATCCAGCGTGAGCGTTCGTGGGTAGTCCCCGCGCGTCCAGATATCTTCCTGATGGCTCAGGCTACCGTCCGCCATCACGCTAAAGTGCGCGATGCTGTTGTGCAGGCGGTTCGCCACGTACAGCTGCCTGCCGTCGGCGCTCAGCGCCAGGCCGGCGGCAAAGCTGGTGCCTTTATAGCCCTTCGGCAGCGCGGAGATCGTTTTGCCCTCGCGCAGCAGGCCGCTGGCCTTATCAAGATGATAGAAGGTTAGCGTAGAGGACTCTTCGTTAATCAGCCACAGCCCGTCGCCCTTCGGCGTGAAGACAAAGTGACGCGGCCCGGCTCCCGGCGAAGACGCGGCGATAAACGGCGGATCGTTGGGCGTCAGCTTGCCGCTGGCGCCGTCCATCCGGTACTGATAGATCCGATCCAGCCCCAGATCGGTGGAGTAAACGTATTTCCCGCTGGGATCGGCCGAGATCATATGGGCGTGGGGGCCGTTATGGTCGCTAATGGCAAAGCTGCCCTCAACCGCCGCCGCAGGGCGCGCCGCGCCTGCCGGACCCTGGTCCTGATGCACGTCCACCGCCTCGCCAAGGCGACCGTCTTCCTGCACCGGCAGCACGGCAGTGGTGCCGCTGACGTAGTTTGCCACCAGCAGATGGCGACCGTCCGGCGTCAGGGAGAGATAAACCGGCCCGGCCCCGCCGGAAGAGACCTGGTTTAGCTCGCTCAGCTCGCCGTTAGCCCCCACGCGCCACGCCTGCACCGCGCCCTTTTCCACTTCGCTGGCGGCGTACAGGGTTTTGCCATCGCGCGAAACGGTGAGCTGCGCGACGTTGGGCAGGGAGCTGACCAGCGTTCTGTTGCTCAACGCGCCGGTTTTCGCCTCGACGGTAAAGCGATACAGTCCTTCACCGTTGGGGTTGTAGGTGCCGACCCAGGCGTACTGCGCCTGGGCGCAGGTGCTGGCGGCGAGCAGGGAAAGTGAAGCAACAAGCAGGTGACGAGCGGCAGGCATAGTGACTCCTTGATGGTTCGGTAGGGTAAGGTGGCCGTCCCCCGCCCCGCCCTTGCGGCGGGGTTCGGGGGACGGCAGGGCAATGACTATTTAACCAGCGCCCTGGTCATCTCCAGCAGCTGACGCACGTCCGCCGGACGGGTGTTGCCGCTCTCTTTATCGATAATAGAGCTGTAGATGTGAGGGATGATTTTGCTGACGCCGGCGTCCAGCGCGATCTGCAGGATCTCGCCGTAGTTTTGCAGATCGATCCCACCGGTCGGCTCCAGCCAGAAATCGTGGCGGGCACAGGCCTGAGCGACGGCGAGGTACTCATCGCGATGCTTCAGGCCGCCCATCGGGAAGTATTTTATCGAGCTGCCGCCCATGTCTTTTAGTAACGCAATGGCGGTTTCCAGCGGCACGATCCCGTCCGCCGCGCCGCTGCTCAGCGGGCCGGTGGAGATCTTCACCATCCCCGGCGTGCCGGTCGGCGACACCAGGCCGTTGACGACGGTTTCGCTCTGCCCCAGCAGCGCGCGGCTGGTGCCGACGCCGGTAAAGACCTGGTTGACGTGCTGCGGCTGCACCTGGCGGGAGATCTCGCTGACCATCGCCGACTGGTTTGGATCCCCCGCGCCGAGGCCCACCGACAGCGCGTTATCGATAAGCCGGGCGTATTCACGCATATCGGCCACCGCGCTCGCCACGTCCGGATAGTTTTTAGAGAGCACGCCGACCAGAACATGACCTTCCGCCGCTTCGTAGATGTCGCGGGCGTTGTCTTTGCTGCCCGCCAGGACGTTCAGGCACACGCGATCGCGGTAAAAATTCGGGGTCAGTTTCATGCTTTCTTCTCCATGTTCAGAACTTCGCCGATGCGGCGGGAGACGATCTCCAGCTGCTGTGCGGTAACGCTGCGCACGTCGGCCTCAATAATGCCTTCGTTGGCCTTATAGCCGCGGAAGTAGATGGCGTATTCGCCCTGCTTCAGCGCCTCAACCAGCTCGCCGGTGGCGATGCCGGTCACGGCTTCAGTAAACTTAATTTCCGCCCGCGCGATATCGCGGCCGGCGCTATCCCAGACCACCCGCGCGCTCACCCCGGTGAGGGCGTTGAGCTGGTCAATGAACGGCGTCATCTTCGCCACCATCTCATCGCCGCTCTCCTTGCGCGCCGTCAGGTAGTGTTCAATGGCGCAGGTCAGGCCAAGAATGCCCTCTTTACCGACCTTCATCGCCCGGCCAATGCCGCCTGACTGGCGTTTGACCCACTCCACGTACTGCGTTTTACCGATCACCAGGCCGCTGGTTGGGCCCTCAATTGCTTTGGCGCCGCTGTAAATCACCAGGTCGGCACCGGCGCTGTAGTAGCACTGCAGATCTTCTTCCGCCGCCGCGTCGACGATCAGCGGCAGGTTGTGCTTACGCGCCACCACCACCGCCTGCTCAACGCTGAGCATGCTTTTCTGCACGCAGTGGTGCGATTTGATGTAGAGGATCGCCGCGGTGCGCGGGGTGATCGCCGCCGCCAGCTGATCGGCGGAGCATTCGTTGGCGTAGCCGGCTTCCACCAGCCTGCCGCCGCCCAGCGCCACCATCGTGCCCACCGGCGCGCCGAAGTTAACGTTATGGCCTTTCGGCAGCACGATTTCGTTGTTTTCGATTGGCGTGACGTGGAGGTTCTCCAGCAGCCAGCTGCTGTCTTTCACCAGCACCGCCGCTACCGACTGGGCGATCCCCGCGGAGGCGCAGGAGACAACGGTGGCCCCTTCGACGTCCAGCAGGTTGGCGATGTACTCGCCGGTTTTATTGACCAGGTCCTTCATTTCGAAGTAGTGGTTCATGCCGCTCATGACGGCGTCGACCACTTCCGGGCGCGGCGTGGATACGCCCAGCGCCGTCATGCGGCCTGATGTATTAATAACCTGTTTTAAATTGTACTTTTCAAAAATCGAAGGCATTTTCCGCGCTCCCTTGTTCGGTCAGATAGCCCTTGCCCGCGCGAATCGCGGCAAGCGGCACCAGAATATTGTCAGCCTGCAGGCTCTCTTTTTCGGCGTCGACCAGTACCGTCGGCGCGTGCTGCAGAGCAAACAGGGTTAAATCTGCGTCGTAGCCCACGGCCAGGCGCCCTTTTTGCGTCAGGCGCAGCCCGTCGGCGGCGCTGGCGGTAACGCACTCCACCACCTGCGGTAGCGACATGCCGATGGCGAGAAACTTCGACATCACCAGCGCCAGCGAACGTACCGGGCCGTCAATACGGTTGCGGCAGTAGATATCGGAGCTGATGGTCTGCGGCAGGATGCCCAGCGCTATCGCCCGGCGCGCCACCTCAAAGCTGAAGCTGGCGGTGCCGTGGCCGACGTCAAGGCGCACGCCGCGCTTCAGGGCGCGGGTCACGGAGGCGCGCAGCTCGCCGGACGCGGTCAGAATGCGGTTCGGCTTGCCGTTATAGCAGTGGGTGATGATGTCTCCCGCGCTCAGCAGGTCGGCAATTTCATCGAGGTTCGGCGGATTGTTGCCGATGTGCACCATCAGCGGCAGGTCGCCGTTTTCGCGCTGCATCGCCTTCGCCCGTTCCAGCGGGGTAATGCCGTTGTCGCCAACCACGCTGCTGCTCATGCGCGCCTTCAGGCCGACGATAAAGTCTGGGTGGCGCTTCACCGCCTGGCTTACCGCATCGGCATCGACGTTGGCCATATTGGCCAGCTCGTTCTGGGCGATCAGCCCGACGCGGGAGATGTTGAGCAGCGCAAAGACCTCGGTGGCCGCGCTGCGGGTCAGCTGATAAAAGTCGTCGATATCGTCCGCGCCGGTGCTGCCCGCGTCAATGACGGTGGTCACGCCGGTGGCGATGCCCACGCTGTCCGGCTGGTCGTGATAAATCGGCGAGTTCGGGTAGCAGTGAACGTGGGAGTCAATCCAGCCGGCGCTGGCGTAGCAGCGGCCGTCCAGCTCAATGGTTTTGCGCGCAGGCGCGCTAATCTCGCCCAGCGCCGCAATTTTCCCGTCCTGAATGGCGATATCGATCAGGGTATCGTCGACGAGGCGCGCACGGCGCAGGAGTAAATCAAACATGGGTCTCTCCTGTTAAAGCGGGCGCTCGCGCGCCCGCAGGACTTAACCAATTGCAATCGGGAAAAGGGAGCCGAGGATCATCGCGCCAAGGATGGCGCCGCCGGTGATCGGCTTCTGCCAGATGTAAAACAGCAGGGCACCCACCAGAGAACCGATACCGATAGGAATCGATGCGGTCATCGCGCTGAGGATAATCAGCGGCCCAAGGAAGCGGCCGGAGGCGTTGCCCGCCCCCATCATGACGTCGGCACCGTAGGTGGAGTCGCTCTGATTGATGGTGAACTTACGCGCCAGGATGATGATGTAGCCGACGGCGAGACCCAGCGCCAGGCCGGTAGCCAGCGAGGCGGCAAAGTTGGCCACCGGGAAGACGAAGCCCGCGCCCAGCAGCAGCGCCGGCACGCCGAGGCCGATACCGGTCTGAATCGCGCCGCCGATATCAAGGATCCCCACCAGCGAACCTTCAATGATGCGCGCAAACAGGAAGCTGGCGCCAAACGCCGCGACCGCCCCGTAGGCGCCGGTATCAATGCCCGCTTTCAGCATGGCCACAAAGGCCACTTCGTTAAACGCGCCGATGCCGTAGAGGTAGTACATGTGTGTCCCGGCGAAGACGCCGGAGGAGAGCAGGCCAACGAAGATCGGGAACGACCAGTCGGCATACCAAAAACCTTTATTCTGTTCCATTTAGAGGCTCCTGTTATTTGCCGCTGAGCGAGTTGTGAATCAGATCCAGCCAGTTCGGTACGCCCAGGTGGAAGGACTCCAGGGTCTTAATATCGAAGCCGCGGAAGAAGGCGCTCAGCACGAACAGTGCAACAATGGCGGACATCATCACTTTAGTGACGCGGTGCCAGCCGCTCTCTTCGACGCCCTTACCGATCAGGATGCCCAGCACCAGACCCGGAACGGCGTTACCCATAATCAGCTGCGCGGCGCCGCCGAAAATGGTGGCCCAGAAGCCCGACTTTTTCCCGGCATCGATAGCCGCCAGCCAGAAGATAACCGGCATCACCGTGTTAACCAGCAGGTTAGCAGCGGGAACCAGGACCTTAACGGCGGTAACCTGCAGCGCTTCCGGCACGGAAGAGGCGGTCAGGTTAAGGAAGGAGACTACGAACATGCCGATAACGCCGCAGGCAATCGCCATCTTCTTCGGATCGTGCAGCGTCTCGCCGACGTTGCGGTTTTTCAGCATCAGCGCCGCGGCGCCCCAGTTAGGGATGATGCGGTGATCGACGTCCTGGGTGAAGGAGCCTGCTGCGACGGAAGAAGCCCAGGCGTTAAAGAAGAAGCCGAGGCCAAAGGAGAAGTGGGAAGCCGGATCGCCTTCACAGGAGTTCAGCTCGCCCAACGTACGAAATGCGCCCATCCCTTGCGTGGTGGGCGCATGAAACATACGTGCCGCTCCGGCGCCCACACCGACGCCGACCAGGCCGCCGATAATGAGCGATTTTATTAAAATTATCAGGAACATAGTTTAACCCTATGGTGAGAATCAGGTTTGCGTGACGAAATCCACTTTATCGAGATTAATGGCGGTCACGTTGACGGTGACGTTCAGCTCCACGCTGTAGGTCCGTCGTTCACGGCGCAAAAAGAAGAATAAAAACGCTTCTTTACGCACCGCTTCACGCGCATGAACAACCTCCACATCCTGTGGCTCAATACGCAGTAAGATGTGCGGCGAGGTTTTCATCACCGCCGCCTGCACGTGGTTCAGGGCATCGGCGAACGCCCTTGTCTTGCTCTCGCCTTTGCCCGTAACGCTCACCGTGGTGGTGAATTGCTCTTTCATACTCAGGCGCCGTATTTCTTTTTCCAGGCTTCTACCAGGCGCTCGCCCAGCTCTTCTTTATCCATAAAGCCGAAGCCCAGAACGTTGTAGCCTTCGTTGATAGCGGTGACGCCTTCATCAACGGAACGCATGCCGTATTTCGCTTTGTAGCCATGTTTGTTTTGCGCGGTGATGGCGCCTGCGCCGCCGCTGCCGCAGAAGGAGATGCCGAAGGTGGCGTTCTCTGCTTTCATCACGTCGCCCAGCTTCATATCAGCGGCAACGCCCGGTACCACGACTGCACGAGCTCCGGCTTTTTCCGCGCCGGCGGCAACTTTCTGTCCTTTACCCAGGCGATCGCCAATTACTACGGTGATTTGTTCCATTTTTTAGCTCCTTACAGGTTTTCTTTTGCGACTTCGAAGTGGACGGACAGCAGCCAGGACTCTTCTTCTGGCAGGTTGCCGAATTGCGCGACCACTTCGCGGGCCAGCATCATTGAATCTTGTGAAATCTCTTCAAACAGGCTGGCATCCACTTCCGGCAGCGGCTCGCCGCTAATTGACCGGTGGGCCATAGCCCGCACGTGGGAGGTCAGCATCTGCTCCTGGACGGCGTTGGGGATGATGTTACGGCGACCTAGCAGGGTATAAACCTGCTGCAGCATCTTCTCAGCCAGCTGCTCGGTTTGCGTTGCCTGCTCCCCTACGTCGTGTGTTACCGCTCCGTTATTCACTTGTCTTACCCCGTTGATGTCTCTGGGGACAAAACTAACGCCGGGGGTGAGGAGTTTGTAGCGAGTTGTTTTCCACTTCGAAGTGGAAAGGCCGCCGGACGATGCGATCCATTGCACAGAATTGGCCTAAATCTGCCGTTTTCGGCAAAACGGCGTGAGGAGAGTCACAAGAACGTCATTAAATTAGCGTGCGCAAGCGGCCGAAACGGCGGCAGAGAAGAGCGGGAAAATGTGACAGGGATTGGGTTTTATGCGAAGACGACGTGCAGGAGGTATCGGCTGATACCTCCTGGAAAAGATCTTAACGGTACTTCTGGTGGTAGGTATTACGGGTGGTTTTGAACGCTTCCGCAGCGGCCTGCGCCTCTTTGACCTTGCCTTCATTGGCCAGCTTCAGGGCGCCGTCAATCTGGCCAATCAGGATATCGAGGCCGTGGCGATAGTCCTTCATCTCCGCGCTGTCCGCCGCTTTGCCTTCCAGCTTCGGCGGGGTCTCTTTCTGCGCATCGGCCGCGGCGTCGCGCATCTTCGTCAGCGCCGCTTTCAGCTCGCCGGCATCCGCGGTCTTCTGCACCACCTGCAAATTCTGCGCGATGGTATCCATATCCTCGCCCAGATCGGCGGCAAACGCCGACGCTGAACCCATCGCCAGGGCTGAGACAGCCAGCGCTGCTAACAGTTTTTTACGCATTGCTCACTTCCTTTTTTATTATTTAAGCACAAGGAAAAGGCGCCACCTGGGCGCCCTTCTATACCCGTTATTCCTCAGGCCGAGGCCTGAATAATCCGGTATAACACGCCGTTATTGCCCGGCGATTTTCATCTCTGGCAGCAGCACGGAACCACACTGGATGTTGCTGCGCATTTCGATATCGTCGGCGACGGTCACGATATTACGCCACATATCTTTCAGATTTCCGGCGATGGTGATTTCGCTTACCGGATACTGAATTTCGCCATTCTCAACCCAGAAGCCGGATGCGCCGCGCGAGTAATCGCCGGTCACGCCGCTGACACCCTGCCCCATCAGTTCGGTGACGACAAGCCCGGTGCCCATCTCTTTAAGCAACTTTTCAAAACTCAGGCCGCGGCCGTTGATTCGCCAGTTGTGGATGCCGCCCGCGTGTCCGGTGCTCTTCATGCCCAGCTTGCGCGCCGAGTAGTTGGTCAGCAGCCACTGCGTCAGAATGCCGTCCTTAATGATGTCGCGACGCTCCGTACGCACGCCTTCGCTGTCGAACGGCGTTGACGCCAGCCCTTTCAGCAGGTGCGGATGCTCCTCAATGGTCAGCCAGTCCGGCAGGATCTGGGTGCCGAGGGCGTCAAGCAGGAAGGTCGATTTACGGTATACCGCGCCGCCGGCAATCGCGCCGACCAGGTGACCAAACAGCCCGGTCGCCACTTCATTGGCAAAAATCACCGGTGCCTTCATGGTCGAGAGCTTGCGCGGCGCCAGGCGCGAAAGGGTGCGGCGGGCGCACTCGTCGCCCACCCACTCCGGCGACGCTAAATCTTCGATCGCGCGGCCGATGGTATAGGCGTAATCACGCTCCATATCGCCGTTTTCTTCCGCGATAACGCAGCTGGACAGCGAATGGCGGGTTGAGCAGTAGCCCTGCAGCATGCCGTGGCTGTTGCCGAAGACCTTGATACCGTAGTGGCTGTTGAAGCTGCCGCCTTCGGTATTGGTGATGCGTTTATCGGCCTGCAGCGCCACCTGTTCAGCGCGGGCGGCCAGCTCGATGGCCCGATCCGGCGTCACTTCCGCCGGGTGGAACAGGTCAAGATCCGGGGCGTCAAAGGCCAGCAGCTCTTTATCGGCAACGCCGGCAAACGGGTCCGGCGAGGTATAGCGGGCAATATCCAGCGCCGCCTGCACCGTGCGGGCTATCGCCTGCGGGCTAAGATCTGTTGAGGAGGCGCTGCCCTTGCGATGCTGATGATAAACGGTGATGCCTAAGGCACCATCGCTGTTGAATTCTACGTTCTCCACCTCGCCGTAGCGGGTGCTGACGCTGATGCCGGTGGTTTTGCTGACGGAGACTTCAGCCCCGTCTGATTTACCTGCCGCCAGTTCCAGCGCCGTGGTCACGGCCTCTTCCAGCGCCTTACGCTGCTGTGCAACTTGAGAGATGACTTTCATCGCTAATGCCATAATGTAGGAAGGAGTTAATTGAAGTCTAACAGAGAACCGTTTTTCAGTGCGCGCCTTAACTGGTAACATTAGCCTCTTTTTTAAGGAGCCTGAGATGACAAAGCAGCCCGATGACTGGCTCGACGACGTTCCCGGTGATGACGTCGAAGATGAAGACGATGAAATTATCTGGGTCAGTAAAAGTGAAATTAAGCGTGACGCCGAAGAACTGAAGCGTCTTGGCGCGGAACTGGTAGAGCTGGGGAAAAACGCGCTGGATAAGATCCCGCTCGATACCGACCTGCGCGACGCCATTGAACTTGCCCAACGGATCAAGAAAGAGGGCCGCCGCCGCCAGATGCAGCTGATTGGCAAAATGCTGCGCAGCCGCGACGTTGACCCGATTCGCCAGGCGCTGGACAAGCTGAAGAACCGCCACAACCAGCAGGTTGCGCTGTTCCATAAGCTGGAGATGATCCGCGACCGCCTGATTGCCGATGGCGATGACGCGGTGCCGGAAGTGCTGAACCTGTGGCCAGAAGCTGACCGTCAGCAGCTGCGTTCGCTTATCCGTAACGCGCAAAAAGAGAAAGAAGGCAACAAGCCGCCGAAGTCCGCGCGCCTGATCTTCCAGTATCTGCGTGAGCTGGCCGAAGGCGAAAGCTAATTTAGCTCCCGCCCGCCTGGCTTTCCCGCAGGCGGCACGCCTGTCCGGGCTACCTGATAACGTTTAACCTGTAGCCCGGCATGCGTGCGCATTGCCGGGAAGGCTGGCTTTCCCCCGCCGCCCGCAGGGCTCTCCCGCTATCGCCGCCGTCAGGCCGTCCTGAGGCTTATGTTCAGCGCCTTTCAGCTTTTTTTGCGCCTGTTTCGCCCCTATTTTGCTTCTCTTTGCCTTCTCTTTTGATCCCTGCTGCTTGCCTGCGTTTTTATCCTGCCTGTACGCCGTTTTGCCGATCGTCAGCAGACGTGACTTTTTTCTGCCTCAGCCGGCAATAAAAGCTGAATCGTTAAAGCTAAATATGTTTAAACTCACATTTTTTCGGCAAAAATAATAAAACATTGCATTAAAACAGGACTAAAGTCGCAGTTAAAAACAGCAAATCGCGCATATTCTCACCAGGTGAGGCACTTCACATTTTCATCAGCCGCTAGCCATTAGATTTCCCTCATTGATAACAATATCGATTCAGCAAAAAGGGACGAAAAATGAAAAAAATAGTAGCGTTGACCGCAGTAGCGATGATGTTCTCTGGGCAAGTCGCGGCAAAAACCTGGGTGCTGACAAGCGCTGAAAGCAGCATAGAGAAAGGAAACTGGCAGGTAAGCAGTGACCAGCTGAAGATAAAAGATCGCCATTTCAGCATCGAGCAAAAAGTCCTTCATGGCGGTAAGCAGGAGGGGAGTAAAGTTATCGTTATTCGCAGCCAGGACGGCCTGACTATCGCTCTCAGCCCGACTCGCGGGATGAATTTACTTAAAATCGAAGGTTTCGGCACGCGGATGGGCTGGGACTCGCCGGTCAAAGAGGTGGTTAACCCGGCCTTTATTAATCTGGAAAGCCGCAACGGGCTGGGCTGGCTGGAAGGTTTCAATGAGATGATGGTGCGCTGCGGCTACGAATGGACCGGTCATCCGGTCACCGCCGACGGGCAGATTTACACCCTGCACGGCAAAGCCGGGAACACGCCGGCCTCGCAGGTTGAGGTCGAGGTTGCCGATAGCGCGCCGTATGAAATTCGCATTCGCGGGCTGGTAAAGGAGAGCACCTTCAAGAAGGCCGATCTGCAGACCATGACCGAGCTGCGCTACGTGCCCGGCAGCAACAGCTTCAGCCTGCACGATGTCTTAACCAACCATGCCGATTATCCGCATGATTATCAGATAATCTACCACAGCAATTTCGGTACGCCGATTCTCGAAGAAGGCGCGCGTTTCCTTGCGCCGATGGCCAGCATCAGCCCGTTCAACGACTATGCCAAAGCCGGTTTGAAAACGTGGCAAACCTATGCCGGCCCGACCAAAGACTTTGACGAGATGGTGTTTAACATTCAGCCGCTCGCCGATGACCATCACCAAACGCTGGCGGCAGTGGTTAACAAGGCTGGCGATAAAGGCGCGTCAATTCAGTTTGATACCCGCCAGCTGCCGGTCCTGACGCTGTGGAAAAACACCGATAGCCAAAAACAGGGCTATGTTACCGGCATCGAGCCAGGCACCAGCTATGCCTATCCGGTGACAATTGAGCGCGAGCAGAAACGCGTGAAGCAGCTGCAGCCGGGCGCCAGCGCGCAGTTTGATCTGACCTATACCCTGCTGCACAACAATAAACAGGTTGCCGAGGTTGAGCAGAGGATTGCGGCAATCCAGGGCGACGCGAAGGTTGCGGAAAACGACGCGCCGATCGCCAAAGAGTAACCTCCCGGCCGGCGCTGCCCCGGGCTTACCGCAGAGGCAGCGCCGGCACCGCACATCCCCTTCCCGGCGCCAGCGCCGGGATATCGGTTTAGGCCATCACCACCTGGCGCAGCTGCTGCGCAAAGCGCTGGTACTGCGCCTCGTCAATCGCCTGCGGGTAGCTCAGCACCATCAGCGCATGATCGGCGATGCCGCAATGATAGGTCGGGTGACGATGCGGCCACGGGTTGTCGCTAAAGCCCATCGCGGCGTAAAACTGCAGCCGCCGGCGGGCAATTTCCGTGGTGAGCGGATCGATCTCGAGGATGGTCAGCGGCGCACGCTTAATTATTTCCGCCAGCAGGCGCTTGCCGTAGCCGCGCGAACGCAGGCCGTCGTCGATCGCCAGATGCTCAATGTAGCCATAGCCCGCAAACTGCCAGCTGCCGCTCAGGCCGATAAACTCGCCGTCATCAAACCACGCCTCCAGCGCATAGTGCGGGTCGCGCAGCGCGCGCTGTTTAGCCTGCGGCTCGCGCTGCTCGTGCCAGGGAAAAGCCTTGACGTACAGCGCGTCGAGGGCGGGAAAGTGCGGAGAATCGGTCGAGGTCAGTTTTTCAGAAGTGAGCATGACAAAATCCAGGATGGCAAAAAGTCTGCCCTCGCGCGGAGGGCAGAGAGACGATCGTCGGAACTACTCTGCCGCAGCCGCCTTGCTGGCCAGCTTATCCAGCAGCTTCTGATGAATGCCGCCGAAGCCGCCGTTGCTCATCACCAGAATGTGGTCGCCCGGGTGGGCGGTTTTGATGATCATATCCACCAGCACGTCGACATCGGCGCTCCAGTGGGCGGGCTGCACGCAGGCTTCAGCCACCTCGGCGACCTGCCACGGAATATGCTGCGGCTGGAGCAAGAACACTTCATCCGCGCGGCCCAGCGACGGCGCCAGATCGTCTTTGCAGACGCCCATTTTCATGGTATTCGAGCGCGGTTCGAGCACCGCCAGAATGCGGGCGGTGCCGCCAACTTTGCCGCGCAGCGCCTGCAGCGTCGCCAGGATCGCCGTCGGGTGATGGGCAAAATCGTCGTACACGGTGACGCCGTTCGCTTCGCCGCGCAGCTCAAGGCGGCGACGGGCGTTGATAAAACCGCCCAGGGCGTTGGCGGCGTCCGCCGGCACCACGCCGACGTGGCGGGCGGCGGCAATCGCCATCAGGCCGTTGTGCATATTATGCTCGCCGACCAGCGCCCACTTCACTTCCCCGACCTTCTCGCCGTCAAGCCAGACTTCCCACTGCGAGGCGTCGGCGTTGAGCTTCTTCGCCTGCCAGTGGCCCTGTTCGCCGACCAGCTCCTGCTCGCTCCAGCAGCCCATCGCCATAGTCTGTTTCAGGTTGATGTCGTTTTCCGGCAGAATAATTTTGCCCTGACCCGGGACAATGCGCACCAGATGATGGAACTGCTTCTGGATAGCCTTCAGGTCATCAAAGATATCCGCGTGATCGAACTCAAGGTTATTGAGGATCAGGGTTCGCGGGCAGTAGTGAACAAACTTCGAACGCTTATCAAAGAAAGCGCAGTCATACTCATCCGCTTCGATAACAAAGAACGGGCTGTCGCCCAGACGCGCGGAGACCTCGAAATTACCCGGCACGCCGCCAATCACAAAGCCGGGCTTATAGCCGCAGGCTTCGAGGATCCAGGTCGCCATGCCGGCGGTCGTCGTTTTGCCGTGGGTGCCCGCCACCGCCACAACCCAGCGATCGCGCAGGACGAAATCATGCAGCCACTGCGGGCCGGACATGTACGGAATGTTGTTTTCCAGCACCGCTTCGACGCACGGATTGCCGCGGGTCATCGCATTACCGATGATCACCAGATCCGGCCGAGGCTCCAGCTGGCTGGCGTCATATCCTTGAATAAGATCGATACCCTGGCTTTCCAGCAGAGTGCTCATTGGCGGATAGACGTTAGCATCCGACCCCGTTACCTCATGACCGAGGGAACGCGCCAGCATCGCCAGCCCCCCCATAAACGTGCCACAGATACCTAAAATATGAATGCGCATTCGTCACTTCCCTCTTTAATCTGGCGCACATTTTACCCTTATGTTCGGCATCAGAGAAATGCATTTCAGGCGAATCCGTTTTTTGCTGGCGCGATTCACCTGTGCGTATTTTTTTTATTCTTTGTTAAGATTGTTGCGTTCGTTTTACTTCACATAAACATGCAGGGAACGGGTTATGAAAACGTTAGGTGAATTTATTGTCGAAAAGCAGCACGAGTTCTCCCACGCAACCGGCGAGCTAACTGCTTTGTTGTCGGCGATAAAACTAGGCGCCAAGATCATCCACCGCGATATCAACAAGGCCGGTCTGGTCGATATCCTGGGTGCCAGCGGTGCTGAAAACGTGCAGGGCGAGGTGCAGCAAAAACTCGATCTGTTCGCCAATGAAAAATTGAAGGCCGCACTGCGAGCGCGCGATATTGTTGCCGGGATCGCCTCTGAAGAAGAAGACGAAATCGTCGTCTTTGAAGGCTGCGAACACGCAAAATACGTGGTGCTCATGGACCCGCTGGATGGTTCCTCTAACATCGACGTTAACGTCTCTGTCGGGACTATCTTCTCCATCTACCGTCGCATAACCCCGGTCGGCACGCCGGTCACCGTCGAAGATTTCCTGCAGCCGGGCAGTAAACAGGTCGCCGCAGGCTACGTGGTTTACGGCTCCTCTACGATGCTGGTTTATACCACCGGCTGCGGCGTGCACGCCTTCACCTACGATCCTTCTCTTGGCGTATTCTGCCTCTCCCAGGAGCGCATGCGCTTCCCGGAGAAAGGCAATACCTACTCCATCAACGAAGGCAACTACATCAAATTCCCGATGGGCGTGAAGAAGTACATTAAGTTTTGCCAGGAAGAGGATATCGGCACCCAGCGCCCCTACACCTCGCGCTATATCGGCTCACTGGTAGCGGATTTCCACCGCAATCTGCTGAAGGGCGGCATTTATCTCTACCCAAGCACCGCCAGCCACCCGGACGGCAAGCTGCGCCTGCTGTACGAATGCAACCCGATGGCGTTCCTCGCCGAGCAGGCGGGCGGTAAGGCCAGCGACGGTAAAGAGCGTATTCTCGATATCGTCCCGGTTAGCCTGCACCAGCGCCGCTCCTTCTTCGTCGGCAACAACCATATGGTTGAAGACGTTGAAAACCTGATTAAAGAGTTCCCGGACGCGTAACGCTTCTGACTTCCCCTCTCGCCCGGCGAGAGGGGAATTTACGCTAGCGATTCGCCGCCCCGCTCACCCGCGATACCGGCGAGTTCTGGCGGTTTTCCCACAGCACCGTCAGCCCGCGCTGCAGCGCAATAAAGATAAACAGCAGAATGCCGATCGCAATTTTCGTCCACCACGAGCTGAGCGTGCCGTCGAAGTTGATATAGGTCTGAATCAGCCCCTGAATCGCCACGCCGAACAGCGTGCCTAATACCGTGCCGACGCCGCCGCTGAGCAGCGTGCCGCCAATCACCACCGACGCAATCGCGTCCAGCTCAACGCCAACCCCGGCCAGCGCGTAACCGGCCTGGGTGTAGATAGAAAAAACGATCCCCGCCAGCGTCGCCAGCCCGGTCGAGAGCATGTAGATGCGGATGGTGGTCCCACGCGTCGAAATCCCCATCAGGTTCGCCGAGACGGCGCTGCCGCCAATGGCGTACACCTGATTGCCAAAGCGGGTGCGGTGGGCCATAAAAATGCCCGCCACCACCACCAGCAGCATCAGCAGCCCCATCGCGCTCAGGCGACCGCCGCCGGGAATGGTCCACGCCAGCCCGGAGAGCGTGTCATACACCGGATGATCGATAGGGATGGACTCTTCAGAGACCAGGTAGCTCACGCCGCGCAGGAAGAACATCCCGGCGAGGGTAATAATAAACGCCGGGATCTTCAGCGTATCGATAAGCCAGCCCATCAGCGCGCCAAACGCGCAGCCCATTACCAGCACCAGCGGGAACGCCAGCAGCGGCGTAATTCCCCAGACGCCAATCGCTTTTGCGAGGAACACGCCGGTGAAGGCGATCACCGACCCGACCGACAGGTCGATGCCGCCGGAGAGGATGACGAAGGTCATCCCCACGGCAATAATGCCAAGAAAAGCGTTATCGGTGAGGATATTGCAGATCACCCGCGTCGAGGCGAAGCCGGGAAACTGGGTCAGGCAATAGAGGTAGCCCAGCACGAATACGGCAAGGGTAATCATCAACGGCAAGTTACGTTTTATCACGGCCGCGTACTCCTTTCAGTAAGCTGATAAAGCGCGGCGACTGCACGATCAGTACGCACAGCACCACCACCGCTTTCACTACCTGGTTAAGCTCCGGCGGGAAGCCCGACAGCAGGATCCCGGTGTTCATCCCCTGGATAATCAGCGCGCCGACTACCGAGAGCAGAAGGTTAAAGCGCCCGCCCATCAGCGAGCCGCCGCCGATCACCACCGCCAGGATGGCGTCCAGCTCCAGCCAGAGTCCGGCGTTGTTGGCATCGGCGCCGCGGATGTCCGCCGCAACGATGATCCCGGCTATCGCCGCGCACACGCCGCTCAGCACGTAGGCCAGCATCACGACGATACGGGTGTTGACCCCGGCATTTTTCGCCGCCCGAATGTTAATCCCTACCGCTTCAATGAACATCCCCAGCGCAGTTTTGCGGGTGAACAGCCAGAACAGCAGCAGCGTTGCGGCAGCAATCAGCACCGGCGTCGGCAGCAGCAGCAGCGAGCCGCTGCCGAGCCACGCCAGAGGCGGCGAGTCGAAGGTAACAATCTGCCCGGAGGTGATTAGCTGCGCGACGCCGCGCCCGGCCACCATCAGGATCAGCGTGGCCACGAACGGCTGAATCTTCAGCACCGCCACCAGGATGCCGTTCCATAGCCCGGCCAGCGCGCCCGCCCCCAGCGAGGCCAGCAGCACCACCGGCAGGCTGTGCCCGGCAACGGTCATCGAGGCGGCGGTCGCGCCGGCAATCGCCATCACCGCGCCGACCGACAGGTCAATCCCGCCGGTGGCGATAACCAGCGTCATGCCAATCGCCAGCAGCGCGACCGGCGCCGCGCGGTTAAGAATATCAATCGGGCTACCGAACAGACGCCCTTCCTGGAGGACAATCTGGAAAAAGTGCGGCGCCACCAGGCTGTCAACGGCCAGCACCAGCAGCAGCGCAATGATTTGCGGCATACCCTTCGGCCAGCTGAAGCGACGCTTCGTTTGGCCGGTTTGCGGAAGAGATCCTGGCATCATGATTTACTCCTATGCCGCAATTGCGTTCATGATCGCCGGAACGGAGAGCTCCCCGAGCGGGATCTCCGCCACCTGTTTGCGATCGCGCATGATAATGACCCGATCGGCATAGCCCACCAGCTCTTCCAGCTCTGACGAAATGACCAGCAGCGCCAGGCCATCGGCGCACAGGGTTTCAATCAGGCGGATGATCTCGGCATGCGCGCCGACGTCTATCCCGCGGGTCGGCTCATCGAGGATCAAAAATTGAGGTTTGGTGAGCAGCCAGCGGGAAAGCAGCACCTTCTGCTGATTGCCGCCGGAAAGAAACTCGATCGGCTGCTCGGCGCTGGGGGTTCGAATCCCCAGCTGGCGGATAAAGCGTTCGGCAATCTCATTTTGCTCGCGTCGCGGAATCGGACGCAGCCAGCCGCGCTGCGCCTGCAGGGCCAGCACGATGTTCTCCCGTACCGACGCCGCGGCGATAATGCCGTCGGTTTTTCGGTCTTCCGGGCAAAAGCCGATCCCGAGGCTGGAGGCCTGATGCGGCGAGCGCAGCGTCTGCGGCTTGCCTTTAATCCACGCTTTGCCGCTATCGGCCGGCTTGATGCCAAAAATCACCTCCGCCGTTTCGGTGCGTCCGGAGCCCAGCAGCCCCGCCAGGCCGACGATTTCGCCGGGGCGGACCTCGAGGTCGAACGGCGCGATGGTGCCCTTTTTACCAAAGCCTTCAAAGGCGGCGATCGGCTTGTCGCTCAGCAGGGTGCGGCCCGCGCGCTGTAAAGCGTTATGCTCCAGCTCGCGCCCCAGCATCATTTTCACCAGCTCAATCTGCGGCAGTTCGCGTGTTTCCCGGCAGCCGACGAAGCCGCCGTTGCGCAGCACGGTGATCCGATCGCTCACGGCATACACCTGATCGAGAAAGTGGGTAACAAAAATCAGGCTGACGCCGCTGTCGCGCAGCTGGCGCATCAGAGTGAAGAGCATCTCCACCTCCTGGGTATCCAGGCTGGCGGTAGGTTCATCGAGGATCAGCACCTTAGCCGACAGGTCGATGGCGCGGCAGATAGCGACAATCTGCTGCATCGCCACGGAAAAGCGGTTAAGCGGTTCACGAACGTCAAGGGAGAAGCCGTAGGAGGCCATCAGATCGGTGGCGCGCTTTTCCATCTCTTTGCGCCGCAGCAGGCCAAAGCGGCGGGGCTCGCGGCCGATAAACAGATTGTCCGCCACCGACATATTCGGCAGCAGGTTCACTTCCTGATAGACGGTACCGATGCCCAGCTGCTGCGCGTGGGCGGTATTTTTTGGCGCAATGGCCTGGCCCTCAAGCCAGATAGTGCCGCGATCCGCGTGATAAACGCCGGTGAGCGCTTTGATCAGGGTCGATTTCCCCGCGCCGTTTTCACCCAGCAGGGCCATGATCTCACCGCGCCGCAGGCTGAAATCGACGTTATCCAGCGCCTTAACGCCGGGGAAAAATTTGCTCAGTCCCTCGGTACGAAGGATCTCCTGGTGTACTTCGCCGTTCATGGTTTCCCCTCCCCTAACCCTCTCCCCACCGGGGAGAGGGAACTAAACCGAGCGTCCTGATGGCCTACGCTCACTCAATAGCCCATGTTTTTCTTCTTCTCCAACTGCTCTTTCGCCGTATCCGGCAGGAAGAGCGTCGATTTGGTGATGGTCAGCTTCTCAGGCAGGGTGCCGTCTTTCTTGAATTTCTCCAGCGCATCAAACGCCGGCCCGGCCATATTTGGCGTCAGCTCAACGTTAGCGTTCGCTTCGCCGGCGATCATCGCTTTGTAGATATCCGGTACGCCGTCTATCGAGCCGGTCAGAATATCTTTGCCCGGCTTCAGCCCGGCCTCTTTAATCGCCTGGATGGCGCCGATGGCCATGTCGTCGTTATGGGCGTAAACCATGCAGATGTTCTTGCCGTTGTTTTCCGCTTTGATAAAGCTCTCCATAACCTCTTTCCCCTTACTGCGGGTAAAGTCGCCGGACTGGGAGCGAATAATCTTGATGTTCGAGGCCTTAGCGATGGCCTCAGCGAAGCCTTTTTTGCGGTCAATGGCGACGCTGGCCCCGACGGTGCCCTGCAGCTCAACGACGTTGCACGGCTTGCCGTCAACGGTTTTCACCAGCCAGTCACCAATCAGCTGGCCTTCCAGCACGTTATTGGCGGTGACGGTGGTCATGTAGAGATCTTTGTCTTTTACATCAATAGAGCGGTCGAGCAGGAAGACCGGAATTTTGGCCTCTTTGGCCTCCTTCAGCACCGGCTCCCAGCCCGTCGCCACGACCGGGGCGATAAAGATGGCGTCGACGCCCTGCGCAATGAAGGAGCGTACGGCTTTAATCTGGTTTTCCTGTTTTTGCTGACCGTCGGCAATCTTCAGAGTAATACCGCGCTTAGCGGCCTCCTCCTTCGCGACGTTGGTTTCTGCCGCACGCCAGCCGGATTCAGACCCGACCTGCGAAAATCCTACGGTCAGAGGGGCAGCTATTGCCATAGATGACATAGCTGCGGAAACTGCTGTGACAAGAAGTAAGCGCTTCCACATAAGGCGATCCTCGTAGGGTTATTGTTAGTGAAATCGTTATCTGCGGAATTACTATAGACAATCAGAAATGTAACTGGATGAGTTACATCACACTTCAGAAAAGTAAATTTTATGTTGATTAAAGCCATTTACTGCGTCTTACAGCCGATAAGACGATCGGCATATCAGCAGGTGGTTAAATTTAAAGCTCCTTATCAGCACCGGAAGATTTAGTGTAATCGCTTACATAAAAGTATGAAAAATGTGGCTATATTTATGGATTTTAGGCTCGTTTAGCAGGGAAAAATTACGCTATCTTTCCGCCCCCCTGAATGAAAAGAAGCGAAGACATTCGATGTGAGTTGGCTATAATACCGGGCACTTGTTTGCTATACATTTTAAAGGAACAGACATGAGCTTACTCAACGTACCTGCGGGTAAAGATCTGCCGGAAGACATCTACGTCGTGATCGAGATCCCGGCGAACGCAGACCCAATCAAATACGAAGTCGACAAAGAGAGCGGTGCACTGTTCGTTGACCGCTTCATGTCCACCGCGATGTTCTATCCGTGCAACTACGGCTACATCAACCACACCCTGTCTCTGGACGGTGACCCGGTTGACGTGCTGGTCCCGACTCCGTATCCGCTGGAGCCAGGCTCAGTGATCCGCTGCCGTCCGGTTGGCGTACTGAAGATGACCGACGAATCCGGTGAAGATGCCAAGCTGGTTGCGGTACCGCACACCAAGCTGAGCAAAGAGTACGATCACATCAACGACGTGAACGACCTGCCGGAACTGCTGAAAGCCCAGATCACCCACTTCTTCGAGCACTACAAAGATCTGGAAAAAGGCAAGTGGGTTAAAGTTGACGGTTGGGACAATGCTGCTGCGGCGAAAGCTGAAATCATTGCTTCCTTCGAGCGCGCTGCGAAGAACTAAGTTCGCCCCTGCGTGAAGCCAGACCCTGAACGCCGGCTGCCGGCTAGTAAGGGTTTTTTTATGTCTGCTGTTCACCCCTGCCCGTTTATTTCCCCCCTTTCCCCCCTGCGGACAAACCTGCGGCCAGACTTGCGCCTACCAGAATAGGAAGTCGGCCGGCCATATTTGCAATTGCGAATGAAATTAAAAATCATTATCATTTTCAGTTCGTAAATAAATGTGAATAAACGTCAATGAACCTCCACAATGTGAAGACCCTAAAGCTCTGTTCCGGCATGGCGCTGACCGCGGCCCTGCTACTGACCGGCCTGACCGCAACGGCCGCCGCGCTTCCTGAGAAAGATTTCCTGACTCGTGAAGTGGGTCATGGCGTCTATGAGCTGGCGGTAGACGCGCAGCAGCATGCGCTGTTCGCCGCCTCCGCCCCTTCGTTTGATAAAGACAAAACGACGGGGCAGATTTACAAGCTGGACCTGGAAAGCCTCACCACCGTTGAAGTCATTAAAACCAGCCGGCGGGCGTTTGCCACCGCTCTGGACGACGCGAATCATGTCCTGTACGTCGGCAATACCCTCGAAGGCTCGGTCACGCTAGTCGATACCCGCAGCGGCAAGGAGCTGGCGGTGCTGCAGCTCAGCGAGGCGAGCGACCCGAAAGCGATTATCCATACGCGTGAAATGGTCCTCGATAAGCAGAACCATCGCCTGTACGTCTCCGGCGTCGCGGAGAAGGGCGTTGTCTGGGTGGTCGATACCGCCAAGCGGGCGAAGATTGCGACCATCAGCGAGATGGGCGAATACCCAACCGGCATGGCGGTCGATCCGCTAAAAAACCGGCTCTACGTGGTGAACGGCAGAAATGGCCTGATCGTCATCGATACCACCAGCAATAAAATTATCGACCGCTTTACCGTCGCCGCGGATAAAAAGCGCTTTTTCCTTAATATCGCCGTGGATGCCAAAAATAGCCGCGCCTTTATTACCGACCCGGATTTACCCAATGTATTAGTGGTCGATATTCGTAACGGTAACGTCCTTTCTAAAATTGACGTGATTAACTCCCTGGCCGTTATTTATAACGAGAAGCGTCAGGAAGTTTATATTACCCACCGCAACGCCAAACTGATAACCATCGCCGACAGCGAAACCGGCAAGGTAAAACAAAGCATTCAAACTACCGCCCTGCCCAACAGTCTTGCACTTTCCGCCGATGCGAACACGCTGTACGTCAGCATTAAACAGCCCGAAGAGCTGATAGGTAAAAAGCCTGATTACGTGATGAAAATCGACCTGACTCAATACTAATCCTCATCACGCGTTATTTTTCACCTTGTGGCGGCGTACCGTCACGAGGTGATGTCGTTATTTTCTCTTTGCAGGTGTCTATATTATGAAAACGCGTCAACTGATTACCCTTACGGGGATCGTCGCCCTATTCGGCGGAGTTATTTTGCCCTCTCAGGCGGAAGAACTCAGCGAAGCCTCGCGCAGCGGCGAAGATCAAATGGTGGTGACCGCCACCGGCTTTGCGCAGGAAAAGCGTGAAGCACCGGCGACCATCTCGACAATCGATCGCCAAACGCTGGATGTTCAGCCCGATCGCAACGTCGGCGAGGCGATAAAAAATCTCCCCGGCGTGTCGGTGTCGAGCGGCAGCGAAATATCCTCGGGCAGCATCATGATGCGCGGCATGGATCCTTCCTACACCGCCTTCATGGTGAACAGCGTCAAGCAGAATACCGGAGAATCTCGCCCCTATGGCCAGGACCTCGGCACCGAAGCCAGCTTCCTGCCACCGATGGAGGCGATTGAGCGTATTGAGGTGATTCGCGGCCCGATGTCCTCCCTCTACGGCTCAGATGCCATCGGCGGGGTGGTGAACGTCATCACCAAAAAGCCTTACGGCGTGAAGGAGTGGACCGGCGCCCTTGCCGCCAACACCTGGCTCCAGGAGCACCGTGATTTTGGCAATACCAGCCAGATGAATCTGTTCACCATGGGTCCGCTGATCCCCGACGTCCTCGGCCTGAGCCTCGCGGCAGACTGGCTGGATCGTCGCGATGACGAACGCGAAAACTACTTCGGCAAGCACAACCGCAAGTCCCTCGATATGACGCTCGGCCTGGCCGCCAGCGAGAACAACCTCTTTGACCTGAACGTGGTCACCGGCGAGCAGGAGAAAAATCGGACCTGGCAGCGCGGCACGCCCTGGACGTGGCGCTTCGACCGCGACGCCTTAACCCTAACGCACTCCGGCTGGTATGCCGACGATACCGTCGCCACCACCAACTACATTAATTATGAAAAGGGCCGCTCAAAGTACGTCTATGACGGGCAAACGCCGCAATACGTGCAGACGGAAAACTACGTTGCCAACAGCCAGACAACCCTGAGCCTGGATAACCACAAGCTGACCGTGGGCGCGAACTTTACCCGCGAAGAGCTGAATGACCGCTTTGATGTCGCCAACAAAACCCTGCCGGGATCCACCCCGGTTACCAAAGTGAGCCGCAACGGCTGGGCGCTGTTTGCCGAAGACGGCTGGACCCTCGGCGATTTCATCCTGACCACCTCGGGGCGCCTCGATCGCGATGATAACTTTGGTACCCACGTCACGCCTAAGCTGTACGGCAACTGGGCGTTTAGCGACGCATGGGCGCTGAAGGGCGGGGTTTCAGCAGGCTATAAAAAGCCGGAGCTGCGCGCGACCTCCAGCGACTTTATTACGCCGCACGGCTCAACCGTACCCTATCCCTTCCTGACGGTCGGCAACGACGACCTGAAGCCGGAGAAAAGCGTTAACTCCGAGCTCGGCCTGTACTGGACGGGCAGCGCCCTGGCGCTTGACGGCACGGTCTTCTATACCCAGTTCAAAGATAAAATTACCGAGCAGAACATCTGCGAAACCACGGCCACCAGCCAGTGCTCCGTCAACGGCTACAAAGCAGACTCAATCGACAAGTACTTTAACGTCAGCAAAGCGGACGTCTACGGCGTCGAGCTCAACGCTGACTGGCAGATTAGTGCCGATATCAAGGCTAACGCCAACTACACCTACAACCACAGCGAGCAGAAAAGCGGGGCGGAAAAAGGCTATGCCCTGAACGACTACCCGCGCCATATGGCCAATCTGTCGCTCAGCTGGGCGGCAACGCAGAGCCTGGACGCCTGGAGTACGGTGAACTATCGCAGCAGCAACCGCGATAGCGGCAGCCACAACGAGTATGAGGCCTATACGATGGTGGATGTCGGCCTGCGCTATCGCGTGAACAAAAACGCCCAGCTGCTGGCGGGGATCTATAACCTGTTTGATGCCGACCCTAAACGCACCACCTCGTGGGGCGAGTACGGTCAGATAGAGGGTCGACGCTATAACCTCGGCGCGCGCGTCGAGTTCTGATTAGCGCCCGCAAAAAACAGCGCCACCCGAGGGTGGCGTTGTCGTTTTTAATACTGGTCTCTGTCTAACCAGTTACCGCTCTCTATCAGCGTAAACCCCTCAACCGGGCGCTGATAGACATACATCCATGCGCCGCCATACGGCGTCTGGATAAGATGGCGCGCGTATTCGCCGCCTTTGGTACGCAGAGCATCCAGTTCGGCCAGCGTCGATGCGTCAATACGATAGACTTCACCATGTACCGTGCCTTCACCGGGCACCGCGCCTGGATAGTGGCCCAGGCTGTACAGCTGATAATCGTTGACACTATGAGCGCCCAGCCACTGAGCGTTGGTCATCCAGTGGCTGTTGCCTTGTTTGCGTCGTAAACTGCCGTAAACAAATATTCGCATTGCTAAAACTCAAACTGATAGAGCAAATCGAGAGCCTGGTCTACGCCAGACACCGCTTCCATATATAGCTTAGGCATCAGGCGATAGCGTAATGTCAGCGTCGCCAGGGAGTCGAAGATACCGACCCCGTATTTTACCTGCAGACCCGGCAGCACATAGCCGCTGACTACCACCTGGGAAGAGTCGCCTACCCCTTCGGTATCCAGCGCCAGATTGCTTACGCCAAACGTCTCGCCGATTTTACCCACAACCTGACCACTTTGTGCAACCCCCAGGCCAATAAGCATTGACGTCATTGCGGCGCTATCGCTCTGCCCGCTGCTCAATCCCTGGCCGCGCAGCAGATAAGAAAGCGCTTCCTGCTGCGACATGACCGGGTCGGAGAAGATCTCCGCCCGCGGCTGGTCGGCCGAGCCGGTGACGCGAACGCCGGCAATTACGTCGTCTTCTGTGGCATCCGGGTTGCGAATGGCTTCGATATTCAGCGAAGGCTGATCCGGCGGACCGGAGAACAGCAGCTCGCCTTTACGGACGATCAGATCCTGACCGTAGGCGTGGAAGCGCCCTTCAGGAATATTGATCTGCCCGTTGAGGCCCAGACCCTGTTTATCCTGAGCAACTTTTAAATCGCCGGTCAGGCGCGCCTTCAGGCCAAACGCGCTGAGGCGAACGTTGTTACCGACATGGATAGTCAGGTTGCTGTTGATCGGGATACCGGCGCTCTGCGGCTTAATCGGCTGCAGGGAGTCGTTCAGCATAACCTCATCGGAAGAGACGCCGACCGCGCTCTCCGGCACGTCGTTAACCACAATGCGCGCCCACGGAATATCGACGCTACCGTCAAGATTAAACAAGCTTGGCGTCGCGGTAAAGACCACGTCCGGCGAAACGTCCAGGCGCACCATCGGCGGTACCGTAATACGCACCCGGCTGCCCTTCGCCGCAATCTGCGCGCGCCAGTTGTCTATCTGGGTCCAGTCGGCGTTACCGTTCAGGCTAATCTGCCCCTGGCGCGTATTCACCGTTCCCTGCAGCGTCGAACGGGTGCCGTTGAAGTTCATCGCCAGCTGGCTCGGCTGCATATCGAACGGCATAAAGTTACCGTCAATATCCACGCCGTTGAGCTGCATCTGACCAAACAGCTGCGGATTTTTCACATCGCCGCCGAGGCGCAGGTTGGCGTTAAGCCGCCCTTCCGCCTTTTCCCCGCGCGAGAAGATCGGATTAATCATCGCCAGCGAGAAGTTATTGATGTTGATATTGCCGCCGAGATTGCGTCGGCCCTGCGGGTCGGTGACCTGAACCTGCCCGTCAAGCTGACCGTTATTGGTCAGGCGGATCAGCCAGCCGAGCTGCGCGCGGTTGTTGTGCAGATCGGCGGTGAGGTTCAGAGTATCGAAAGCCACCGGCAGCGGCGCATCGTTGACCGTCTGGGTTACCTTCACGTTACGTCCGTTCAGCGTCACCTTGCCCTGCGGCAGCCCCTCTTTGGTGGTGTCCCAGCTCACGTCGGCGTTGCCGCTAAATACGCCGCTGGCCTGGGTGGCTTCCGGCATAAACGGCTTGAGCATCGCGAGGTCGAAACGGTTGAGGTTGACGACCGCCCGTCCGCTCGCGCCCGCATCGATCGCCTGCGGCACGCAGAGCTCGGCGTTCGGGTTGGCCCAGCAGTGCGGCCCAATGCTGATTTTCTGCTCGCGGTTACGGTAGTCCAGCGCGATATTACGCGTCAGCGAAACCGGGCCCACCGGCGTCTGGAAGCGGGTATTGCTCAGCGTTCCTCTCCAGCGCTCCTCTTTGCGGTCAAAGCTCCCCGCCAGAGACAGCTGGCCGGAGACCGGCTCCCCCTGCACTTTAAGCTGCAGGTCATGCTGCTTCTCATTACCTTTCGCATTGAGCTGCACCAGGCTGATATTGACGCCCGGCTGGCTGATACGGTCGATACGCACATCGAGATTGCCGGCAATCTGATCGCTGGATTTCACGTCGCCTTTGACGTTAACCTGGGCGATCGACAGCTCCTGCCAGCGCAGGGCGCGGGCGGTGATATCCGCCAGCAGCTGCGGCGCCTCCACGGTGCCGCGCACCTTCACCAGCCCTTTCGCCGTTCCGCCAAGGCCCGGCAGGGCGTTGTCGAGATGCGGGGCATCGATGGTGGCGTCGAGATTCAGATCCTTAACCCCCAGCTCGCCTTTCACGTCGGCGCTGTTGGGGCCTAACGCCAGGTGCAGGCCGGGGATTTTCCACTGCATATAGCTATTGCCCTGCAGGGAACCGCTGACATCAACCTTATTCTGCTTCACGTTACCGGTGATTTTCAGCTCCGGCACCGACATCTGCCAGCTGCCGCCGTAGAGGCTGCCCTGGGTTTTGATCAGACCGTTGAGCTTCGAAGGCCAGTCCGGAACCTCTTTGGCCGTGTTAATGCCGTCGAGGGTCAGCTCGCCGCGCCAGCTAATCGCCTGCTGCCAGTCGAGCAGCGCCTTTAGCTCGGTTTTCCCTTCCAGCGCGGCAACGGTCAGCTTATCAATATTCACCTGCTGCTCGTTGCCCTTAGCATTGAGGCTGATTTTCGCCGGCGGCAGGGATTGCCCCTTCACCGCGGTACTCATCGCCAGGGCGTAGTCGGTCATCTTGCCGCTGAACGTCAGCTGCAGATCGTCGGCCTGGAACTGCTTTTCGCCGCTAAACGGCCAGTAGAGCTGCTTGCTTTTCAGTTCCATATTGAGCGGCAGCCCGGCTTCCGCCAGCTGCGTTTCGGCGCGCAGCGTCATCGCCACCGGGCCGGCTAAATCAACGCCAACCGTCAGCTTTTTACGCATCTCGCCGCCGACCTTCAGCTGGACCTTCTCGCCCTTGAGCGGGTCAATATTCAGCGCGCCGTTGAGGGTGATATCAACCGGCCAGCTGTCCTGCAGCTGCGCGCTGCCCGAGGCGGTGACTTTGCCCTGGTCGGAATCAACATCCAGGGTATCGAGCTTCATCTGCCCGTCAATGCTGCTGACCTTCAGCAGCAGGCTGTAGATGGTCATATCGGTATCGCCGGTGATCCGCAGCTGCTCGCCGCGGAACTCCTCGATATTGAGGTTGAGCGGCAGGTGGACATCGGCCATTTCCGGCAGCACCGGCTTCTCAAACAGCGCCTTCATCGTCTCGCCGAGCGGTTTCTCTTCCGGCTGCGGATTCTCTATCTTCGGCTCAACGATCTGCTCCTGCGCCACCTTCGCGACTTTCGGCAGCGCGATAAGCAGCCCCTGCAGCGACGTCGGCGTCAGGGTCAGGTTTTTCTCCTGCCAGCGCAGGCCGGTGGAGAAGTCGCGCACCGAGACGGCGGTATCATCAATTTTGACGTTAACGTTTTGCAGCGCGACGCGGCTCAGGGTGATGGGATACGGCGTGGAGAGATTCAGCGGCCCTGAATCCTCCTCTTCTGGCGGCGCGGAAGGCAGCATTTTTGCGGTATCGATAGCGACGTAGATATCGCGCAGCGAAATATCGTTGACGCACAGGCTGCTGTCCCACAGGCAGCGTAATTTGACCGCAAGGTGGAACTGACCGGCGGTCACCGCCACGCCCGGCTGGGCAAAGCGCACGTTCTCCAGCGTCAGGTCACGCCAGCCGCCGGTAACCTTGCCGATCTCCAGGCCAGGTACCCAGCGGTCCGCCGCCTTCAGTACCAGGTGCAGGCCGCTGGTAGTGCCGACCAGGAAGCCAACCGTGCCCAGCAGCAGGACCAGAAAGAGCACGACCCCGAGGCTTATCTTCTTCCATAAACTCATAATTCAGGCCCCAGACCGATGTAAAACTGTAAACCGTGTTCGTCTTTGTCGCCGACCGGCGCGGCGATATCCAGCTTGATAGGACCGACCGGCGACTGCCAGCGAACGCCAACGCCGGCGCCGGTTTTGAAGTCGCTTTTGCGGATATCGCTTACTGCCTCACCGCCGTCGATAAACATCGCCCCCCACCACTTTCCGCTGACGTTGTACTGGTACTCCAGCGAGCCGGTGGCCAGTTTCGATGCACCGATCAGCTTGCCATCGTCGTCTTTTGGCGAGATAGATTTGTATTTGTAGCCGCGAATGCTGCGGTCGCCCCCGGCGAAGAAGCGCAGATCCGGCGGGACCTTGTCGAAATTGTCGGCCTCAATCCAGCCGAGGTTACCGCGCACCACAAAACGGTGGCGATCGTAGAGGGTGCGGATCCACACGTCCTGCGCCTGGGCGACGACGAAGTTAATATCCGAGCCCCACATGGTGTTGGAGTAATCCACCGAATAGCGCTGGGAATCGCCCCAGGTCGGCATCAGGCCGCCCCGCGAGCGGGTGCGGTTAACCGATACCCCGGGATAAATCAGCATGGTGGTATTGGTGACGTTAGCCTGGGTAAAGTGATCGAGGCTCCAGCGCAGGTTGATAGCGCGCTGCCAGCCGCTCGACATCTCCCAGTAACGCGATGCCGCGAGGGTAGTGGAGTCGGCTTTGGTATCGTTGAGATCCGTGCGCTTAAAGCCGCCCTGCATCAGGTAATACTGTTCCAGCGGGCTCTTCAGCAGCGGGACCTTATAGCTGAAATCAAGCTGCTGCTCCGGTGCGGAGAGGCTGACGCTGGAGGTCAGGCTGTGGCCATAGGAGTTCATCCACGGCTTTTTCCACGTCGCCTTCACCCGCGGCCCGACGTCGGTCGAATAGCCGATACCGGTTTCGACGGTATTCTCTTTGCGCGGCGCGACCACGCCCTTCAGAGGCAGCACTTTCGTTTTTCTGGATTTTTCAAACTCCGGTGCGACCACCACCGAGCTGAACCAGCCGGTGGCCGCCAGGCGGCGGTTTAGCTCCGCCAGATCCTCGGAGGTATACTCATCCCCCTGCTTAAACGGCACCAGATTTTGCAGGTACTCGTCGCGGATCTGCGACCCGCTGAAGGTCACGGCGCCGAAGCGATAGCGCTCGCCGCTGTCGTAATCGATATCCCAGAAGGCCTGATGACGATCGAGAGAGACCCCGAGCTGGCTTTTATTGAATTCACTATCAAAGTAGCCTTTGCGCAGCGCCACGCGGGTCAAGGAGCTTTTAAAACTGTCGTAATCGCCGTGGTTCAGCACGGTGCCGATTGCCGGACGCGTTTTTAACAAATCCAGATAGTCACGGTCGGTTCGCGCGCCGCCGCGCAGAATGACGTCGGTACCGCCAATACGCACCGGTTCGCCGGGCGTCACTTTGGCAATCAGCACCTGCCGCCCTTTTGCCGGCGGCGGACGTAAATCAAAATCGATCGTCGGTTCGTAGTAACCTAGCGCTTTCAGGCCTTCACGGATGGCATCATCAACGCGCGCGCGAAAGCGGCGATCCGGCGTGACTTCATCGCTTTGGATCGTCGATAGCTGGGCACGGACGTTTTTTTGCAGCTCCCCGGATAGCCCCTCAACCTGCAAACGCACGCTCGCGGCGCTAGCGACCCCGCTGACCAGCAAAAGGCTGGTGACACATAACTGGCGGATTTGTAGCACGTTTTCTCCTGAATATCCTTGTTTCCCCCCGAAGGAAACGAAAGCGCCGATCCCCGGCTTAACAAAACCCTAACAGCTAAGGGTTGAAAAAATGACGATAACCCAAATAATTCTTATGTTTAAATCCAGACGTACCGATCGTGTTTATTGTGTAAAAAGACACGCATCGTTACAACCTTAACTACGACTTATGTTTTAGAGAGGCCAACCGTGAGTCTATTTGATAAAACGCATCTTGTCGCCCAGGCGGATGCGCTACCCGGACGCAACACCCCTATGCCGGTGGCAACGCTCCACGCCGTCAATGGCCACTCCATGACTAACGTTCCTGCGGGAATGGAAGTTGCGCTGCTGGCGATGGGCTGCTTTTGGGGAGTTGAGCGCCTGTTCTGGCAGCTGCCCGGCGTTTACAGCACCGCCGCAGGCTATACCGGCGGCTACACCCCTAACCCCACCTACCGCGAAGTCTGTTCCGGTGATACCGGCCACGCCGAGGCCGTACGCATCGTGTATGACCCGCAGGTCGTCAGCTATGAGCAGCTGCTGCAGGTATTCTGGGAAAACCACGACCCGGCTCAGGGAATGCAGCAGGGCAACGATCGTGGTACCCAGTATCGTTCGGCCATCTATCCGCTGACGCCAGAGCAGGATGCGGCCGCCAAAGCGAGCCTGGCGCGTTTTCAGGCGGCGATGCGCGACGCCAACGACCCGCGACAGATCACCACCGAGATAGCCACGGCGAAGCCGTTCTACTATGCTGAAGACGACCACCAGCAGTATCTGCATAAAAATCCGTACGGATACTGCGGGATCGGCGGGATCGGCGTATGCCTGCCGCCACAGGCCTGATAGTGAATATTACCGGGGCGCACAATTAACGCTCTGGCAGCTTTACAGTACCTTACGCTATACTAGGCTGTGTTGTAGCCGGTCCAGTGCCTTCGGACCGGTTTTTTATGTATTCCACATTAGAGTTATCAACTTCCCTTCCGAGGATCTGGCCTCAACGGCTAGATAAACTATGTTAAACAGTATTTTAGTAATACTTTGTCTGATTGCCGTCAGCGCATTTTTTTCGATATCCGAAATCTCGCTGGCCGCCTCACGTAAAATCAAACTCAAACTGCTGGCCGATGATGGCAACCTGAACGCTCAGCGCGTTCTCAAAATGCAGGAAAACCCCGGGATGTTCTTCACCGTTGTGCAAATCGGTCTGAACGCGGTGGCGATTCTCGGCGGTATCGTCGGCGATGCGGCATTCTCCCCGGCCTTCAACGGCCTGCTAAGCCGCTATATGTCCTCGGAACTCTCCGAGCAGCTCAGCTTTATTATCTCCTTTACGCTGGTCACCAGCCTGTTCATCCTGTTTGCTGACCTGACCCCGAAACGCATCGGTATGATTGCGCCAGAAGCCGTGGCTTTGCGCATCATCAACCCGATGCGCTTCTGCCTGATGGTGTTCCGCCCGTTGGTGTGGCTGTTCAACGGCATGGCCAACAATATTTTCCGCCTGTTCAAAATACCCATGGTGCGTAAAGACGACATCACCTCCGACGATATTTACGCGGTCGTTGAGGCCGGCGCGCTGGCCGGCGTGCTGCGTAAGCAGGAGCATGAGCTGATTGAGAACGTGTTCGAGCTGGAATCGCGTACCGTTCCGTCGTCGATGACCTCGCGTGAAAACGTTATCTGGTTCGATCTCCACGAAGACGAGCAGAGCCTGAAGAACAAGGTTGCGGAGCATCCGCACTCCAAATTCCTGGTCTGTAACGAAGATATCGACCATATCATCGGCTACGTGGACTCCAAAGATCTGCTGAATCGCGTGCTGGCGAATCAAAGCCTGGTGCTGACCGGCGGCGTGCAGATCCGCAATACGCTGATTGTCCCCGATACCCTGACGCTCTCCGAAGCGCTGGAAAGCTTCAAAACCGCCGGCGAAGACTTTGCGGTCATCATGAACGAATATGCGCTGGTGGTGGGGATTATTACCCTGAACGACGTCATGACCACCCTGATGGGCGATCTGGTTGGCCAGGGGCTGGAGGAGCAGATCGTCGCCCGCGATGAGAACTCATGGCTGATTGACGGCGGTACGCCGATTGATGACGTGATGCGCGTGCTCGATATCGACGATTTCCCGCAGTCCGGCAACTATGAAACCATCGGCGGCTTTATGATGTTTATGCTGCGTAAAATCCCCAAGCGCACCGACGCGGTGAAATTCTCAGGCTACAAGTTTGAGGTGGTGGACATCGATAACTACCGCATCGATCAGCTGCTGGTCACCCGCATCGATAACAAGCCGACGGTGCTGGTACCGAAGCAGTCGGAAACGATGACAGGCGAAAAAGAGTCGGCATAATCGCCGCCTTCAGAAACACTAACGGCTCCCATCAGGAGCCGTTTTTCTTACCGTACAGCTATACCACTTTTCAGATTAAGCCATCTCTGTTTGCAGACGCAGAACCTGACGATTGACCTCGGACATCACAGAAAAATGCTGCTTGTCCTTTACCTTCGGGATAAGGATTTTGCCCTTATCAAACTCAAAAGCGCCAACATCCTTGATATATAACCGTCCACGGAACAGGATCTTCACGTACTTCGCCACTTGCAGCGGATTGTAGCGTTGGAAAATTTTCATTGTTGTCTCCTGCCAGGGTTACGCTCCTGTGGTGCCACACTTAGCCCACGAATCCAGAGCGCAAATTTTAATGCCCTGAAACTATAGTCCAGAACTTCTGTAATACCCAGCATGCATAAGTTTATTTACCTTTTGATGACACTAATTAAGAATTTTCTTTTCATACATACGTAGAAGTGAGTATAAGTCACCGATTTTATTCGGATATGTGCGTTAACACGCAATCTGGCACTCTGATTGCGTGTCATGCCGATAAATCGCACTTATGCTTAAGCCAGACCAAGTGGTCGGATCACCTGTACATAATAAGGAAACATCATGGCCCTACGTAAAATTCTGGCAGCCTCACTCCTTCTGCTTCCGCTGATCGCCTCAGCGCATAATTTTGTCGATGGACAGCGCGTCGCGCCGGTTGGCATCGCCGACCGGGGAGAACTCATTCTGGATAATGATAAGTTTAGCTATAAAAACTGGAATAGCTCGCAGCTGGCAGGAAAAGTGCGCGTGATACAGCACATCGCCGGACGCACGGCGGCAAAAGAGAAAAACGCCACGCTGATAGAGGCTATCAAGGCCGCGAAGCTGCCGCACGATCGCTATCAAACCACCACTATCGTTAATACCGATGACGCGATCCCGGGCTCCGGCGTGTTCGTGCGCAGCAGCATTGAGAGCAACAAGCAGCTCTACCCGTGGTCGCAGTTTATCGTCGATGATAACGGTCTGGCGCGTAAGGCGTGGCAGCTGCAGGAGGAGAGCTCGGCTATCGTGGTGCTGGATAAGGACGGCCGCGTTCAGTGGGCTAAAGACGGTGCGCTAACCCAGGATGAAGTGCAGCAGGTTGTCGCCCTGCTGCACAAGCTGCTCAGTAAATAGATACCCGGAAGCCGGGGTTGAGGAAGGATTCACGCGGCGTGTAGTCGAGCGTTCTTCCCTGCCAGTCGTGAACGTGCGCCCCGGCGGCAACCGCGACCGCATGGCCTGCGGCGGTATCCCAGCTATTGGTCGGCCCGAAGCGCGGATAGAGCTGGGCCTGACCTTCCGCCACCAGGCAGAACTTCAGCGATGAGCCGATCGAAGTGGTTTGATGTTCACCGATCTGCTCCAGGTACTCCTCCAGCTCCGGATCGTTGCCGTGGGAGCGGCTGATGACCACCAGCGGAGGCCGGGCGTCGCGAACCTGAATTTGCTTACGCCTGCCGCACTCCTCTTTCCAGGCCTTGCCGTTTTCCGCGCAGTACAGCACCTTCATCACCGGCGCATAGACCACGCCAAGCACCGGTTTACCCTTCTCAATCAAGGCGATATTGACCGTGAACTCACCGTTGCGCTTGATAAACTCTTTGGTGCCGTCCAGCGGGTCCACCAGCCAGTAGCGCTGCCAGTGCTGGCGCACCTGCCACTCCTGAGGGTCTTCTTCAGACAGGATCGGGATATCGGGGGTCAGCGCCAGCAGGCCGCTCATAATGACTTTATGCGCAGCAATATCCGCCGCGGTGACCGGAGAATCATCCTTCTTGCTGGCGACGTCCATCGGCTGATTTCCATCATAGACTTCCATAATGGCATCGCCGGCGATCCGTGCAAGCTGACATACTTGTTCTAACATTCTCCACCTCATCTGGTTGCAGTGGCGTTAACTCGTTGTTTTATTTATATCGCATCGCTGCGAGTTCCGCTATCTGTGATAGCGATGACGGTTTCAATTGTCGTTTTTCTGGCATGATTCACAATTCTGTAAGCAACAGAATGTAAATACATTTTCTTCTGTGCCATTGCTCATAAAAAAGGACGCCTCTGATGATTAAGTTTAGCGCAACGCTCCTGGCCACGCTGGTCGCTGCCAGCGTAAACGCGGCGACGGTCGATTTGCGGATCATGGAAACCACCGATCTGCACGGTAATATGATGGATTTTGATTATTACAAAGACGCCGCTACGGAAAAATTTGGCCTCGTGCGCACCGCCACGCTGATTGAAAAAGCCCGCCAGGAGGTGAAAAACAGCGTGCTGGTCGATAACGGCGACGTTATTCAGGGTAGTCCACTGGGCGATTATATGGCGGCGAAAGGTCTCAAAAGCGGCGATATTCACCCGGTTTATAAGGCCATGAACACGCTGGATTACGCCGTGGGCAACCTCGGCAACCACGAGTTTAACTACGGCCTCGATTTTCTGCACAAGGCCCTCTCCGGCGCGAAATTCCCCTACGTCAACGCCAACATTATCGACGTAAAAACCGGCCAGCCGATGTTCACCCCGTACCTGATTCAGGATACCAAAGTCGAGGATAGCGAGGGCAAGACGCAGACCCTGCGCATCGGCTATATCGGCTTCGTGCCGCCGCAAATCATGACCTGGGATAAAGCCAATCTCGCCGGCAAAGTGACCGTTAACGACATCACCGAAACCGCGCGCAAATTCGTTCCACAAATGCGCGAGAAAGGCGCGGACCTGGTGGTGGCTATCGCCCACTCGGGGCTCTCCGCCGATCCGTATCAGGCCATGGCGGAAAACTCGGTCTACTACCTCAGCCAGGTTCCGGGCGTTGATGCCATTATGTTCGGCCACGCGCACGCGGTATTCCCGGGGAAAGATTTCGCCAACATCAAGGGCGCGGATATCAAGCAGGGCACGCTTAATGGCGTTCCGGCCGTGATGCCAGGCATGTGGGGCGATCATTTAGGCATCGTCGATCTGGCCCTCAGCCACAGCGACGGCAGGTGGCAGGTCACCCGGGCGAAGGCCGAAGCCCGGCCAATCTACGATCCGGTGGCGAAGAAGTCGCTGGCCGCGGAAGATGGCAAGATGGTGACGGTGCTAAAAGCCGACCACGACGCGACGCGCGAATTTGTCAGCAAGCCTATCGGCCGCGCCTCCGACAATATGTACAGCTTCCTTGCGCTGGTGCAGGACGACCCGACCGTGCAGGTGGTCAATATGGCGCAGAAAGCCTACGTCGAGCACTTTATTCAGGGCGATCCTGACCTGGCGAAGCTGCCGGTGCTCTCCGCCGCCGCGCCGTTTAAGGTCGGCGGACGCAAGAACGATCCCGCCAGCTTCGTCGAAGTGGAGAAAGGTCAGCTCACCTTCCGCAACGCCGCCGATCTGTATCTCTATCCGAACACCCTGGTAGTAATGAAGGTAAGCGGCAAGGAGGTTAAAGAGTGGCTGGAGTGCTCTGCCGGACAGTTCAATCAGATAGACCCAAGCAGCAGCAGGCCGCAGTCATTAATCAACTGGGACGGTTTTCGCACCTATAACTTCGACGTGATTGACGGGGTCAATTACCAGATTGACGTCAGCCAGCCGGCACGCTACGACGGCGAGTGCCAGATGATTAACCCGCAGGCACAGCGCATTAAGGATCTGACCTTTAACGGCAAGGCCATCGACCCTGCGGCCACCTTCCTTGTCGCGACGAATAACTACCGCGCCTACGGCGGCAAGTTCGCCGGTACCGGCGATAGCCACATTGCTTTTGCTTCCCCGGATGAAAACCGTTCGGTGCTGGCGGCATGGATTAGCGCTGAGTCGAAAAAGGCGGGGGCCATCCACCCGGCGGCGGATAACAACTGGCGCCTGGCGCCGATCCACGGCAAGGTGCCGCTGGACATCCGCTTTGAAACCGCGCCAACCGAAAAAGCGGCGGCATTTATCAAAGAGCAGGCGCAGTACCCGATGCGTCAGGTTGCCACCGACGATATCGGCTTTGCCATCTATCAGCTGGATCTGAGCAAGTAGCTCTCTGCTCAGGCAACGGTCTGCTCGTGGTTCGCCAGAACCGCGGGCAGGTTCAGCTCAATCCAGTCGGCCAGCGCCGCCACCTTCTCGCTCACCTGCTCACCCAGAGGAGTCAGGCTATATTCAACGTGCGGCGGGACCACCGGATACGACACCCGGTCGATAAAGCCATCCTGCTCCAGCGCCTGCAGCGACTGGGCCAGCATCTTTTCACTCACTCCGCCCATCTTGCGACGCAGATCGCTGAAGCGATGAGTTCCCGCGCGCAGCGCCACGAGGATCAGCACGCCCCAGCGGCTGGTGACGTGCTTCAATACATCGCGGGACGGGCACTGCTCGGCAAACAGATTGCCGTCGCGCAGCTGTTCACTCAGCGTCGGATTCGCCATTTCATACTTACCTTTTTGTACGTACTTACTAAAAGTTAGCTAAGGTGTTAGCTTACCACAACAGTCAATAAACACGAAGGAGAAGACCCATGATCGCCATTACCGGTGCCACCGGCCAGCTAGGCCACCACGTTCTGCAAGAGCTGTTAAAAACCGTTCCCGCCAGCCAGATTGTGGCGATTGTCCGTAACCCGGCGAAGGCCGAATCCCTCAGCCAACAGGGCCTCGTCGTCCGTCAGGCGGATTATACCGACCAGGCGGCGTTCACCGCCGCGCTGCAGGGCGTGGATAAGCTGCTGCTGATCTCATCCAGCGAAGTGGGCCAGCGTGCGCCCCAGCATCGCAACGTCATCCAGGCGGCCAAAGCCGCCGGGGTCAAATTTATCGCCTACACCAGCCTGCTGCACGCGGATCAATCTCCGCTTGGCCTGCACGCTGAGCACGTAGAAACCGAGAAGATGCTGGCCGAGTCCGGTATCGCCTATGCCCTTCTGCGCAACGGCTGGTACACCGAAAACTATCTCGCCAGCGCGCCGCCGGCTCTGGAGCATGGCGTCTTTATCGGCGCCGCCGGCGACGGTAAAATTGCCTCAGCCACCCGTGCCGACTATGCCGCCGCAGCCGCCCGCGTCATCGCCGAAGAGGGCCACGCCGGGAAGGTTTACGAGCTGGCGGGCGACGAGGCCTGGACCCTCAGCGAGCTGGCCGCCGAGCTGAGCAAACAGAGCGGTAAGAACGTGGTTTATCAGAACCTTAGCGAAGCCGACTTCGCCGCGGCGCTGAAGAGCGTGGGCCTGCCGGCAGGGCTGGCGGATATGCTGGCGGACTCCGATATCGGCGCCTCTCAGGGCGGCCTGTTTGACGATAGCCATACCCTGAGCCGCCTGATTGGCCGCCCGACCACCTCCCTGGCGGAGAGCGTCAAAGGCATTCTGTAACTGTTGCAAACTGGTTAATTTTTGTAGCATCCCCGCAGGTCATCTCCGATAATCAGGGATGGCCTACGGGGAGAAAGCAGATGCAGGGCGTACCGGAACAGTTCAGCGATGAGAGAGACAGCGCGCGCTTTCGCCATCTGGCGCAGGTGCCGGGCGTGGAGCTGTATCACGCCCATATCTCCCGCTACGCCTTCGAACCGCATACCCACGAAGCCTTCGGCATTGGCGCGATTGAGCTGGGCGCCGAGCGCTTTCGCTATCGCGGTAGCCAGTACGTCGCAGCGGTGAATTCCATCGTCACCATGAACCCTGACGAACTGCACACCGGCGAAGCGGAAACCGCCGACGGCTGGCGCTATCGGATGGTTTATCTCGATCCCGCCTTGCTGGAAGAGGTAACCGGCACGCGCCACTGGTGGTTCAGCGAAGTGGTGCGCCAGGATCCAAAGCGCTCGCGACAGCTCTGTCATCTCATATACGGCCTGTGGCACGCCGACGATCCTCTGGCCCAGCAGGGCCTGCTGCTCGACCTTATCGACACCTTTCGCCCGTTTGCCCATCACGCGCCGGTGCTGACGGAAGCGGCCCATCGCTTCGAGCGCGTGCGCGAATATCTGCACGATAACTATATGCGCGCGGTCACCCTGGATGAGCTGGCGCAGGTTGCCGCCCTCAGCCCGTGGCACTTTCAGCGCCAGTTTAAAGCTCATTTCCACGTCACGCCCCATCAAATGCTGATGGCTATTCGCCTGTGGCGCGCCAAGGCCTTCCTGACGCACGGGATGCCCGCCGCCGAAGTTGCCGCCGCCGCCGGCCTTACCGACCAGTCGCATCTCACCCGCGCCTTTACCCGCCGCTACGGGATTACCCCGGTGCGCTATCAAAAGCAGGTCATCCGGCGCTAATGCGCAATCTCATACAATATTCCCGCGCCGGCCTCCCCTACACTTTGGCCAACGATAACGATGATGGATGGCAAGATGATTAGCGGCGTGCTGTATGCCCTGCTGGCAGGGTTGATGTGGGGACTGATTTTTGTCGGCCCTCAGGTGGTGCCGGAGTATCCGGCGGTATTGCAGTCAATGGGGCGCTATCTGGCGCTGGGGCTCATCGCCCTGCCGCTGGCGTGGCTCGGCCGCGTGAGGCTGCGCCAGCTTTCGGCACAGGACTGGTGGGTTGCCTGTGGGCTGACCATGATGGGCAACCTTATCTATTATGTTTGCCTGGCCAGCGCTATCCAGCGTACCGGCGCCCCGGTCGCCACCATGATTATCGGCACCCTGCCGGTGGTGCTACCGGTGTTTGCTAACCTGCTCTACAGCCAGCGCGACGGCAAGCTGCCGTGGCGGCGCTTATTCCCGGCGCTGGCGTGCATTGCGCTCGGCCTGGCGTGCGTTAATATCGCCGAGCTGCGCCAGGGCATGGAGGCGTTTAGCTTCTGGCGCTACGGCTCCGGGATCGCGCTGGCGCTAATCTCCGTTGCCTGCTGGGCGTGGTACGCGCTGCGCAACGCCCGCTGGCTGCGCGAAAATCCGGATAAGCATCCGATGATGTGGGCAACGGCGCAGGCGCTGGTGACGCTGCCGCTGTCGCTGGTGGGCTACATCGCCGCCTGCTGGTGGCTGCACGGCCAGCAGGTCAGCTTCCCCCTTCCCTTTGGCCCGCGTCCGCTGGTCTTCGTGACGCTGATGCTGGCCATCGCCGTGCTCTGCTCGTGGGTTGGGGCTTTATGCTGGAACATCGCCAGCCAGAAGCTGCCGACGGTGATCCTCGGGCCGCTTATCGTCTTCGAAACGCTTGCCGGCCTGCTGTATACCTTCCTGCTGCGCCAAAGCCTGCCGCCGCTGCTGACGCTTAGCGGTATCCTGCTGCTGGTATTAGGCGTTATCTCCGCCGTGCGCGCCCGACCGGAAAAGCCGCGGCTGGTGGCGCAGGTCAGCGCGAATAAAAAATAGCCTGGTATCCGAAAGGGGTATTTCCTTGCTGATAAGATGTATTTAAAATACACCTTATATTCTTGATGACGAGGTAATTGCTATGGCTTTCCGTGACCAACCTTTAGGCGAGCTGGCGCTGACGATCCCGCGCGCCTCCGCGCTGTTCCGTAAATACGACATGGACTACTGCTGCGGCGGGAAACAAACGCTGGATCGCGCGGCATCGCGTAAAGAGCTGGACGTCGCGGTCATCGAAGCGGAGCTGATGAAGCTTGCGCAAGAGCCGGCAGAGCGCGACTGGCGCGTCGCACCCTACGCCGAGATCATCGACCACATTATCGTGCGCTATCATGACCGCCATCGCGAGCAGCTGCCGGAGCTTATTCTGCAGGCCACCAAAGTTGAGCGCGTGCATGCCGATAAGCCCAACGTGCCGAACGGCTTAACCAAGTACCTGACGATGCTGCACCAGGAGCTCTCCAGCCACATGATGAAAGAGGAGCAGATCCTGTTCCCGATGATTAAGCAGGGCATGGGGACCCAGGCCGCTGGCCCCATCAGCGTGATGGAAAGCGAGCACGACGAAGCGGGTGAGCTGCTGGAAGTGATCAAGCACATCACCCATAACGTGACGCCGCCGCCGGAAGCCTGCACCACCTGGAAAGCAATGTACAACGGCATCAATGAACTGATCGACGATCTGATGGAGCACATCAGCCTGGAAAATAACGTCCTGTTCCCGCGCGCCCTTGCCGGAAACTAAATAAAAAAAGGCGCCCGCGGGCGCCCTCGATACTTTCAGTCTTATTGGCCACTCCGGGTGGCCTTTTTTTATGGCGGGCCGTTGCAAGCAACGTTAAAAATCGCTCCCGAAGATTTTTTATTTCGCCAGACGTTTCTTACCGGCAAAGAACCAGCCCACCGCCAGCAGAACAAACCACAGCGGCGTGACGATCAGCGCCTGGCGCGTGTCGGTCTCCAGCGTCAGCAGCACCAGAACGAAGACGAAGAACGCCATACAAACCCAGCACATCAGCTTGCCCAGCGGCATCTTATACTTCGACTGCTCGTGCAGCTGCGGGCGCTTTTTGCGATAGACCAGATACGAGCACAGGATAATGGTCCAGACGAACATAAACAGGATCGCCGAAACCGTGGTGATCATGGTGAACGCGGAAATCACGCTCGGATTCACCATCAGCATCACCACGCCGCCCAGCAGGCACATGCAGGAGAAGGTCAGGCCCTTCGCCGGTACCGCACGTTTCGACAGTTTGGCGAACATCGACGGCGCCTGGCCATCCTGCGCCAGGCCAAACAGCATACGGCTGGTGGAGAATACGCCGCTGTTGGCCGAAGAGGCCGCGGAGGTCAGCACCACGAAGTTAATCAGGCTGGCCGCAGCCGGCAGGCCCACCAGCACAAAGAGTTCGACGAACGGGCTCTTGGTCGGAACCACCGAGCTCCACGGCGTCACCGACATAATCACGATCAGCGCGAAGACGTAGAACATAATGATGCGCAGCGGGATAGAGTTAATCGCGCGCGGCAGGGATTTCTCCGGATCTTTGGTTTCCGCAGCGGTGGTGCCCACCAGCTCAATCCCAACGAAGGCGAAGACCGCAATCTGGAAGCCGGCAAAGAATCCGCTGATCCCTTTCGGGAACCAGCCGCCGTCATTCCACAGATGAGCAAAAGAGGCTTCTACGCCGGTCGGCGATTTGAAGTGCATCATCACCATCACCAGGCCGACGACAATCAGCGCCACGATAGCGACGATCTTGACCATCGCAAACCAGAACTCCATTTCCCCGAACATTTTCACGGTGGCAAGGTTCAGGCTCAGCAGCAGCAGGATAACCGCCAGCGAGGCCACCCAGTCGGAGAGGCCCGGGAACCAGAACTGGGCGTAGGCGGTAATCGCCACGACGTCCGCCATCCCGGTCACCACCCAGCAGAACCAGTAGGTCCAGCCGGTAAAGTATCCGGCCCACGGCCCCAGAAGATCGGCGGCGAAATCGCTGAACGATTTATATTCCAGATTCGACAGCAGCAGTTCGCCCATCGCACGCATGACGAAAAACAGCATGAAGCCAATGATCATATAAACAAAAATGATGGATGGCCCGGCGAGACTGATGGTTTTACCGGACCCCATAAATAAGCCGGTACCGATAGCGCCGCCGATGGCAATAAGCTGAATATGCCGGTTTGTGAGATTTCGCCGCAGCGTTTGTTCCGTCGGAGCCTGCTCTTCAGCAGCGACTTTAACCTGATCTACCATGTGATATTTTCCTGTTGTACCTGTCTGTGTTGTTCAGGCTCTACTGGCCCGTCATTAGTCATCACCCCTGGAAAAGGGCTTATCGATATTAGGTAAGAATCGGAAGGATGAATACTATGATTTAGATATAATGTTAATTTTATGTTTAAAGTGAGTGTTATATCACTCCGGTCACGCGAAACAGCTCACAAAACTACGCCAAAAAATCACTTAAGCAATATTAAACTCTAACTAAATTCAAACTTAAGCGTTTTACGCTATTTTTATTTGCTTCCCCGCCCCTTGGGGAGAGGAAGCCACTACTGCTTAGATAATATCCAGCAGCTCTACTTCAAAAATCAGGGTGCTGAACGGAGGAATCGATGCGCCCGCGCCGCGCTCGCCGTAGGCCAGGTTGTGCGGAATGGTCAGCTCCCATTTTGAGCCAACCGGCATCAGGGTCAGCGCTTCAATCCAGCCGCCGATCACGCCGGTTACCGGGAATTCAGCCGGCTCGCCGCGCGCAACGGAGCTGTCAAAAACGGTACCGTCGATGAGCTTACCGGTGTAGTGCACGCGAACGTGGTCGGTACGCGCCGGGATAGCGCCTTCGCCCTGGGTCAGGACGCGGAACTGCAGACCGGATTCGGTGCTGTTCACGCCTTCGCGCTCGCGGTTTTCATCGAGGTATTTCTGACCATCTGCCGCCAGCTCCTGGAAACGTTCGCGGCGTACCGCATCGGCACGTTCGTGAATTTCACGCAGCGCGCGGTGAACGGCTTCTACCGGCACCTGCGGCTGATTGCCTTCCAGCGCATCAGCAATACCGGCTACCAGCGCCTCAGGCAGCAGCCCCTGCAGGCCAGATTCGCTCAGCTGTTGTCCAACCTGCAAGCCGATACCGTAACTTGCCTGCGCTTCGATAGTGTCAAAAGTCGGGGTTGCCATCTTTGTTCCTTTTTTGGGGGGAAAATTCATACTCTATAAACTTCGGCCTGCGGGAAGGCGGCAGGCTCCTGAGCCTTAGCGATATCAATAACGCCATAAGCGAAGCGAGCGGCACTGCCAGCGCACCGGCAACCCGAAAGACGACGAGTATAAAGTGGTGGGCAGCATATCAGCCACAGCACGATGGGTAAAACTTTGTCGCTGGATGATGACAAATCTGAGGGAAACAGAAACAATAGGCAATATCAGGCTAACCTCACGAAACATATCTTTGTCTCGTCCATCAGGAAGTTAGCCATCTATACTCTACGGAGCAGCATAAAAATATGCGGAGCAGGAGGAAAGCCATGCCCGGGCGCTTTGAAATGACACCTACCCTGGCGAAGATCTGGCACGCCCCGGATCATATTCGCATTATGGATCCGCTGCCGCCAATGCACCGTCGGGGCATTATCGCCGGAGCCCTGCTGGTGGTTATCGGCATACTGCTCCCCTCCGAGGACAGCAGCACGTCCGCCCAGGTCAGCCGCGACGCCAGCCTCGATATGCAGTCGCAGTCCCAGCCGCAATCGTCGTCGCAGGCGATGCCGCTGCCGCCCATAACCTCAACCCCTACGGTGAGCGACACCGATCAGATGGCGCCGGTGGCCCCAGAGCCGGTTCAGGACGAGCAGCCGACCGAGCAGCAGAATCAGACCTACGCGCAGCCTCAGCAACAGCAGCAGCAATCTGCGCCGGGCATCGAGCAGCAGTGGCGCACCTATCGCATCGAGTCAGGGAAAACCCTGGCCCAGCTGTTCCGCGACCATAATCTGCCGCCAACCGACGTTTACGCGATGGCCCAGGTCGAAGGTTCGGGAAAACCGCTCAGCTCGCTGCAAACCGGGCAAACGGTACAGATTAGGCAGAATGCGAATGGGGTGGTAACCGGCCTGACTATCGATATCGGCGGTGGGCAGCAGGTGCTGTTTACCCGTCAGGCAAACGGCAGCTTTATTCGTGCGCGATAGTCTATCGCGAATAGATTAGCGTGGGGGAAGGCAGAAAAGCAAAACGCCGGCACAAGGCCGGCGTCTCGACGCGAGCAGAGTAAAAATTACTCAGCTACAACGTTAACAACCAGTTTAGCGAAGACTTCGCTATGAACCTGGAAGTCCACTTCGTGCTCACCGGTGGTGCGCAGAACGCCGTTCGGCAGACGAACTTCGCTCTTAGCGACGGCAACGCCAGCTGCAGTTACAGCGTCAGCGATGTCGCGGGTACCGATGGAACCGAACAGTTTACCTTCGTCGCCTGATTTAGACGCGATGGTAACGTTGCCCAGCGCATTGATTGCTTCAGCACGTGCGTTAGCAGCTGCCAGAACGTCAGCCAGTTTGGCTTCCAGTTCAGCGCGACGCGCTTCGAAGAATTCAACGTTTTTCTTGGTAGCTGGAACAGCTTTACCCTGTGGAACCAGGAAGTTACGAGCATAGCCCGCTTTAACATTAACCTGATCACCCAGGCTGCCCAGGTTTGCTACTTTATCAAGCAGAATAACTTGCATTACCTTATCCTCTTAAAGTCGTTAATAGACAGCGGCCGATTACTGATGACGATCGGTATATGGCAGCAGGGACAGGTAGCGAGCGCGCTTGATGCAGCGAGCCAGCTGACGCTGGTATTTTGCGCGAGTACCGGTAATACGGCTCGGGACAATTTTACCGCTTTCGGTAATGTAGTTTTTCAGCGTAGCGATGTCTTTGTAATCAATCTCTACAACGCCTTCCGCGGTGAAACGGCAGAACTTGCGACGACGGAAATAACGTGCCATTTGGCTAGTCTCCAGAATCTATCAATTCAATCTGCTCGGCATGCAGAACCATTTTGCTCAGGCCGTTCTTTGCCTTGTGGCAAGAAATGAACCCCCGAACGATTACTGCACTACCGACCGTTATACTGTGAGTAATGGCCTGGTTTTGGTGTCCGCTAATGATAACGGGCATTTGGCACCATGCCTGCCGGTGAAAACCGGCTTCCTCCTGCACTGAACGATGCTCAAGCACGAACTGGCAGTGTGGAATTCCTGACGGGCTGACCTTACGAATTGGCGTCCTGCAGATAATGCCGGACAGCTCCAGACGGTTGGTCATCAGGATTACTCTTCAGAATCCCCAGCTTCGGAATCATCGGTGGTTTCATTTGCGAAATCTTCGCGACGCTCACGGCGCTCGTCTTTCGCTTTAACCATCGGAGATGCTTCGGTAACAGCGTGCTTAGTACGCATTACCATGCTGCGGATAACGGCGTCGTTGAAGCGGAAGTTTGTTTCCAGCTCATCGATCGCTTCCTGCGGGGCTTCAACGTTCAGCAGAACGTAGTGAGCTTTGTGCAGTTTGTTGATCGGGTAAGCCAGCTGACGGCGGCCCCAGTCTTCCAGACGGTGGATCGTACCTTCTGCTGCAGTGATTGCACCAGTGTAACGTTCGATCATACCCGGAACCTGTTCGCTCTGGTCAGGATGGACCATAAAAACGATTTCGTAATGACGCATCGAATTGCTCCTTACGGATTATTCAGCCTCCTGTCTGGGTCAGCCGCGGCCCATGGAGGCAAGGAACGTGGTTAAAGGGCGGCTGAAAAATTGACGCGTCATTCTAATTGCGAACCACCATAAACTCAAGCTGATTGCGCAAATAATTCGCACTAACGGCAAAGCCGCGCTAAGTCAGTGATTTAAAATTAATCAACGGCAGCAGCGACATTTTTTTGAACAACTTCATCAGAAATGGTCGCGATGCACCCGGCAGGGAGTGATTACACTTACAGCAAGAGCAATCTGTAGCCCAAGGGAGCCTGGGTTAACGTCAGGACAGTTATAAGGAGCGTAGATTATGAAATACATCCTCATTGCCGTAATGGCTGCGCTTTTACTGAGCGCCAACGCGCTGGCAGCCATCAAAATCGATGGACGTCAGGCACGTAACATGGACGATGTACAGAGCCTGGGCGTTATCTATATCAACCACAATATGGCCACTGAGCAAGAGGCCGATAAGGCCCTTAACCAGCTGAGCGACGAACAGGGGGCAAAATACTTCCAGCCGATACTGATCCACGAACCGGAAAGCAACGGCGCGATCCACGCCAGCGCCGCGCTCTATCGCTAACCACCCTTATCTAACCCCTTCGCCTCCGCTACGGGGACGAAGGGTCCAGCCCGTCGCTGCGCCTAAAGCGTGCGCTTAAAGAACTCAACCGTTTCGGCCAGCGCCTCTGGCGTAATGCGATGGCGCACGCCCTGCTGCCAGACGCAGGTCAGGTTTTCGGCCAGGCCGCTTTGCTGCAGGGCCTGCTGGAGGCGGAAGGTTTCACCCGGCGGCACCACATCGTCCTCATCGCCGTGCCAAAGCAGCAGCGGCCTGCTGGCGAGCGTCGCCAGCTGATGGCTGACGTCCCACTCCGTCAGCTGCTCCGCGTCCAGGGAGGGTGAGGGAAACAGGCTTTGCGCGAGGCTGCCGAAATAGCCGGATCCCATCAGACAGGCGACGCTTTTCAGCTGCGGATGATGGGTCATAATACCCAGCGCCGTCATTCCGCCCATCGATGCGCCGGCGACCGCCAGCCTGTCGTCCGCAATCCACCCCTGCGCGGCGATCGCATCGCGCAGCGCGGTGAATTCGGTGAAGTTCTGTAGCAAAATGGGCCAAAAGCGCTGCATTCGCCCTTTTTCATCGCCGAGGTAGCGCGCGCCATGCTCCGGCGCATCGGGCATAATGACCCGAAATCCCGCCTCCGCCAGCGCCACGGCGAAGTAGCTATAAACCAGCTTCGAAGAGGTGAATCCGTGATAAAAAACGATACACGGCAGAGGCCGGTCTGACGCATTTTGCGGACAGGCATGAAGCACCTCGCCGCCCGCAAGATTACGCACTTCCAGTACAATCATTTATCGTCTCCCGTCTCTAGAGTAGCGGTGTGCCATGGGCTAACATATAGCCAAAGGCGTGGGTTCAGCCACGATTTATAATGTTGAGAACTGGGTTACGCTTTCACAACATTTTCATTCGAAAATCGCGTCAGAGATAACAATTCGGGAACATTCCCCGGAAATGTCATTCAGGCTACCACTACACTGTGACTAACAGGAAACGAGATATGGTTATGCGTAGGTTTACACCGTGGTTACTGGCGATTGTTCTGAGCGGCTGTAGCGCCCTGCAGGGAACGCCTGAAGCCCCGCCGCCTGCGACCAGCCATCCGCAAGAGATTCACCGTAACCAGACCAGCGGGCTACAAAAAATGGGGACGGTGAGCGTGCTGATGTACGGTTCGCCGATGGATGTTGAAGCTGCGCTGAAGGTCAAAGCAGAAGCGGCTAAAGCGGATTACTACGTCATCATAATGATTGATGACACCCTGGTTCCCGGCCAGTGGTATTCGCAGGCAATTCTCTACCGTAAATAACGGTGCGACGCCTTTAACCCCGCTTTACATTGCTTTGCATCCGTTCACGTTCTCCTGTGCATAATAACGTTCAGCCAGTCAAACCCGGCAGAACGTTAGCAACGGACTGCCCTCGGGCCACGCGAAATGGAGCTGACGATGAAACGATCATTTACCCTACCCAGCCTGCGGTTTAACGCTACAACGGCGCATACTGCGGCACAGTCCGCAGAATTTGCCAGCGCGGACTGCGTCACTGGCCTGAATGAAATCGGCCTGATTTCCGTCAACAATATTGCCGGCAGCCAGCAGGACGTCGAGCATGCCATCGCCGTGAAGGCCGATGAGCAGGGCGCCTCCTGGTATCGCATCGTCCAGATGTACGAGGAACAGCAGCCGGACAGCTGGCGGGTACAGGCCATTCTCTACGCCTGAGGCGCCTGGCGCCCGCGTCCGGTGCCGCGCAGCAGCAGGTCATCCAGCGTTTGTGCGTCCAGCCGCATGCCGCCGCGCGGGTCGAGCATCATTCGACACCAGGCCTGAGCCAGCGGCGGCGAGGCGTAACGCAGCATCTGCGCTCCCGCGCCGAGCCGGTACACCAGCCGGGTTATCTCCCGGCCCTGCTCTTCCGCTGGCCGCCTCAGCAGCTGCTGCAGCTGACGCCATGCGCGATCGAAATGGCGATTCTGCCCTTTAACTTCCGCACACTCTGTCGCCAGCAGCTCCAGCGCCGCCGGCTGCTTGCCCAGCACCCGCATCACGTCGATACACATAATATTCCCCGAACCTTCCCAGATACTGTTCACCGGCATCTCCCGGTACAGGCGCGGCAGCTCGCTCTCCTCGCAGTAGCCGATACCGCCCAGCACCTCCATCGCTTCGCCAACAAAGGGGATCCCAGATTTGCAGATAGCAAACTTCGCCGCCGGGGTAAACAGGCGGGACCACAGCGCCTCCTGCCCGTCGTCGCGCCTGTCCCACGCGCGCGCCAGGCGGAATAAAAAGGCGGTTTGCCCCTCAAGCTGCAGCGCCATCTGGCCCAGCACCTGGCGCATCATCGGCTGCTCGACCAGGCTTTTGCCGAACGCCTGGCGCTGAAAGGCGTGATAGAAGGCGACCGACCAGGCCCGACGCATTAAGGCATGGCTGCCCAACGCGCAGTCGAAGCGGGTCAGGCCGCCCATTTTAAGGATTTGCCGTACGCCGTCCCCCTCTTCGCCCACCAGCCAGCCGCAGGCGTCATAGAACTCCACCTCGCTGCTGGCGTTAGAGCGGTTGCCGAGCTTATCTTTGAGCCTTTCGAGGTGCAGCGCATTGCGCTGGCCGTCCGGCAGAAGGCGAGGCACAAAGAAACAGGAAAGCCCGCCGGGCGCCTGCGCCAGCACCAGGTGCGCATCGCTTTGCGGTACCGAGAAAAACCACTTGTGGCCCACCAGACGATAAAACCCGTCTGCGCTCTTCTCTGCGCGGGTGGTATTGCTCAGCACATCCGATCCCCCCTGCTTTTCCGTCATTCCCATGCCGATCAGCAGCCCGCGCTTCTGGCTGCCCGGCGCCAGGTGCGGATCGTAGCGATCGCTCAGCAGCGGCGTCAGCCAGTCGCTAAATGGCCTGGGGAGCGACTGCTGGAGCAGAGGCGTGCCGGCGAACGTCATGGTTATCGGGCATAGCGTTCCGGCCTCCACCTGCGCATGCAGCATAAAGCGCGCCGCCCGGGCCACGAAAGCGCCGGCGCGCGCGTCGTCCTGCCAGGCGAGATTATGCACCCGGTTAGCGCACAGACCCTGCATCAGCAGGTGCCAGGCGGGATGAAAGCGCACATCGTCAAGCCGCGTGCCGGTCGCGTCATAGCGCAGCAGCTCCGGCGGGTTAACGTTCGCCAGCCTCCCCAGCTCCAGCGACTCTGCCGTTCCCAGCTGCTGGCCAATACTGGCCAGCAGATCGCCATCCCAGGCGGCGCCCTCCCGAGCCACGGCTTCGCGCAGCGCGGTATCGGACAAGAATAAGTTGCTGTTCAGCAGCGGCGTCGGCTGATTAAACACGGTATGAGTTGGCCAGTGCATAGTGCTTCCCTCCGTCAATGGCTTTGTACTCAGTATGGTCAGCCTGGCCCGGGAGCGCCCGCGAGCCGGGTCACAAAAAAACCATCCGCCCCTTCGTGAGGCGCATCACAGGCATAAGAATTTAAAATTTCACAAGGCTAAAGTTGTGGAATAATTTATTCACTTGTTATTTTTTTGTTGAAATCAGGATGGCCTATGCAGACCGCGACACGCCCTGCGGGCGCGCACAAGCGCGCCCTGATCGCCGGATCTATCGGCAACTTTATTGAATGGTATGAGTTTGCGGTCTATGGCTTTCTGGCGACGGTTATCGCCCGGAACTTCTTTCAGCTGGCCGGCGAAGCGCCGCTGACGGGCCTGATCCTGACCTACGCCTCCTTCGCCATCGCCTTTTTCTTCCGCCCGCTAGGCGCCATTATTTTTGGCCGCATCGGCGATCGAATCGGCCGCAAGCCGACGCTGATCGTCGTCCTGGTGATGATGACGCTCGCCACCACGGCAATTGGCCTTGTGCCGACGTATGCCAGCATCGGGGTAGCGGCCCCGCTGATTTTGACCGGGCTGCGCATTCTGCAGGGGCTGTTTGCCGGCGGGGAATATGGCGGCGCCGTCTCGCTGATGACCGAGTTTGCGCCTCGCGGCAGGCGCGGCCTGTATGGCGCATGGCAATCCTTCACCGTCGCCCTCGACCTGCTGGCCGGCGCCGGGATCGTGGCCCTGATATCCGCGGTGCTGAGCCCGGAAGAGCTCCATGCCTGGGGCTGGCGAATTCCGTTCTTCCTCGCCATCCCGCAGGGGATCGTCGCGCTCTGGCTGCGGGTGAAAATGGAGGAGACGCCGGGCTTTCTCCGCCAGCAGCAGCAACCGCAGCATCCGCAGGCCAGCGCCGACCTGATCCATACCCTGAAAGCGATTGTCACCGGCATCGGTCGCCTGATGGTCTGGTCCGCCGCAGGCTATACCTACCTGGTGATTATGCCCGCCTACCTGCAGTCGTCGCTGCATACCGGCTTTAACCAGGCGCTGCTGATCGCGGTGATCTCCAATATTGGCTTTGCGCTCACCATTCTTCCTGCCGGGCTCCTCAGCGATAAGTGGGGTCGGCGTAACGTGATGGTGCTGGCCGCGGCGCTGCTGCTGATCCTGGCGCTGCCGCTGCTGAAAATTCTCCAGGCAGAATCCAGCACGCTGCTGATAAAAGGCGCGGTGGTGCTCGTTGCCGGCGGTCTGGTGGGGGTGCTGGCAGGGCCGGGACCGGCGATGCTGGCAGAGATGTTCCCGACAAGGGTGCGCTATACCGGCCTTGGGCTGGCCTATTCGCTCTCTAATGCGGTATTTTCCGGCTGCGCCGGGCTGATTATTACCGGCCTGATTAAACAGACCGGTAATCTTGATATTCCGGCTTACTACGTCATGGCGACGGCGGTAGTCAGCATCATCGCGCTGATGACGCTCAATAAGAACGATCACCTGCGCTCGCTGGACGAGTAGCCGCCGGGCAGCGTGCGCCCGGCGTTAATCAGCTGCGCTGGCGCACGGCTTCAAACAGGCAAATGCCGGTCGCGACGGAGACGTTCAGCGAGGAGACGCTGCCGGCCATCGGAATACTGATCAGCTCATCGCAGTGTTCGCGCGTCAGGCGACGCATCCCTTCACCTTCGGCACCCATCACCAGCGCCATCGGGCCGGTCATCTTGCTCTGGAAGAGAGTATGATCCGCTTCGCCGGCGGTGCCGACGATCCAGACGTTCTCTTCCTGCAGCAGACGCATGGTGCGCGCAAGGTTAGTCACGCGGATCAGCGGCACGTTTTCCGCCGCGCCGCAGGCCACTTTTTTCGCCGTCGCGTTCAGCTGCGCCGAACGGTCCCGCGGCACGATCACCGCGTGCACGCCGGCGGCGTCAGCGCTGCGCAGGCAGGCGCCAAGGTTATGCGGATCGGTGACGCCGTCGAGAATCAGCAGCAGCGGCTGCTCGAGCGAGGCGAGCAGTTCAGGCAGGTCGTTCTCCTGGTACTGACGTCCCGGCTTCACGCGGGCAATAATCCCCTGATGCACGGCGCCTTCGCTTTTCTCGTCGAGAAACTGGCGGTTAGCGACCTGAATCACCACGCCCTGGGCTTCCAGCGCATGGATCAGCGGCAGCAGGCGTTTATCCTCGCGGCCTTTGAGAATATAGACTTCCTGAAAACGCTCGGGAGCGCGCTCCAGCAGGGCCTGCACCGCGTGGATGCCGTAAATCATTTCACTCATTGATGTACTCGTTGCTTGTTAATGTTGCCGTTCGGCTTTACAGGCCGGATGTCCCGGCCTGTAAGATTGATGCCCGCTTACTCAGCGGTTTTCTTTTTCGCCGCGCGCTTCGCTTTGGTTGCGGCAGCTATTTTCTGCGTTTTAGCCGACGGCTTCTTCGCTTTTTTCTCGCCTTTAGGCTGGGCAGCGTTGGGCTGAGACTTGCCTTTCTCTTTGCGGAAGGCGCTATCCGGCTCGAAGTTTACCTGCTTACCGGCCTGGCGACGACGCCCGGAAGGCTTGCCGGCGTTCGACTTTTTCGCCTTCTCACGCTCGGTCTTGCCGACGTTGCGCGGGGCGCGTTCGCTGGAGATCAGCGAGAAGTCGATTTTACGCTCGTCCATGTTGACCGCTTCCACGCGGACTTCCACGCGATCGCCCAGTCGATAGGTCTGGCCGCCGGACTCGCCGATCAGACGCTGTCCGATCTGGTCGAAGCGGTAGTAGTCGTTATCCAGCGATGAAACGTGCACCAGGCCGTCGATAAACAGCTCGTCCAGGCGGACGAAGAAGCCAAAGCCGGTGACGCTGGCAATCACGCCCTTAAAGACGTTGCCCACCTGATCCAGCATAAAGTCACACTTCAGCCAGTCAGAGACTTCGCGGGTCGCTTCGTCGGCGCGGCGTTCGGTCATCGAACAGTGCGCGCCCAGCTGCAGCATCTCTTCCATGCTGTAGTGCCAGCCGCCGGTTTCAGTGCTGTTGCCTTTGTGCCCCTGCTCTTTCGCCAGCAGATACTTAATGGCGCGGTGCAGCGACAGGTCCGGGTAACGACGGATCGGCGAGGTGAAGTGCGCGTAGGACTGCAGCGCCAGGCCAAAGTGGCCGCGGTTTTCCGGATCGTAGACCGCCTGCTTCATCGAGCGCAGCAGCATGGTTTGCAGCATCTCGTGGTCAGGACGATCGGCGATGGAGGTCAGCAGCTCGGCGTAGTCGCGCGGCTCCGGCTTGTTGCCGCCGGGCAGCTCCAGACCGAGCTCCGCCAGCACCGTGCGGAAAGCGGTAATCGCTTCAGTGGTCGGCTTATCGTGGATACGGAACAGGGCCGGCTCCAGCGCCTTCTCAACGAAGCGAGCGGCGGAGATATTCGCCAGAATCATGCACTCTTCGATCAGCTTATGCGCGTCGTTGCGCTGGGTCTGCTCAATGCGTTCGATGCGGCGTTCAGCGTTAAAGATGAACTTCGCTTCTTCACTTTCAAAGGAGATGCCGCCGCGTTCTTCGCGAGCGCTATCGAGGACCTTGTAGAGGGTGTGCAGCTCTTCGATATGCTTGACCAGCGGCGCGTACTGCTCGCGCAGCTCGCCGTCGCCCTGCAGCATATGCCATACCTTGGTATAGGTCAGGCGCGCGTGCGAGCTCATTACCGCTTCATAGAATTTGTAGCCGGTCAGACGACCTTTTGACGAAATCGTCATTTCGCAAACCATGCACAGGCGATCGACCTGCGGGTTCAGCGAGCACAGGCCGTTAGAGAGCACTTCCGGCAGCATCGGCACCACCTGCGAAGGGAAGTAGACCGAAGTACCGCGGCTGCGCGCTTCGCCGTCCAGCGGCGTACCGGGACGCACGTAGTAGCTTACGTCGGCAATGGCAACCCACAGGCGCCAGCCGCCGCCGCGTTTCTTCTCGCAGTAAACCGCGTCATCAAAGTCGCGGGCGTCCTCACCGTCAATGGTGACCAGCGGCAGATCGCGTAAATCAACGCGGCCGATTTTCGCCTCTTCCGGCACCTGCTCTTTGAGCACGGAGACCTGTTTTTCCACCGCCGGTGGCCAGGTGTAAGGGATTTCATGGGTGCGCAGCGCCATATCGACCGCCATGCTGGTGCCCATGTTATCGCCCAGCACCTCAACGATTTTGCCCACCGCTTTCGTGCGACGGGTCGGGCGCTGGGTCAGTTCAACCACCACCACAAAGCCCATCCGCGCGCCCATGACTTCTTCAGGCGGGATCAGGATATCGAAGCTCAGGCGGCTGTCGTCAGGCACCACGAAGCCCACGCCGGCGTCGGTGAAGTAGCGGCCGACTATCTGGCTGGTTTTTGGCACCAGCACCCGCACGATGCGCGCTTCGCGACGGCCTTTACGGTCCGCGCCCAGCGGCTGCGCCAGCACCTGATCGCCATGGATGCAGGTTTTCATCTGCTCAGACGACAGGTACAGGTCGTCCTTACGCCCCTCGACGCGCAGGAAGCCAAAGCCATCGCGATGGCCGATAACCACACCTTTGAGCAGGTCAAGACGCTCCGGCAGCGCGTAGCACTGACGGCGGGTAAACACCAGCTGCCCGTCACGTTCCATGGCGCGCAGGCGGCGGCGTAGCCCTTCTAGCTGCTCTTCGCCTTCGATATTCAGTTCTATCGCCAGCTCGTCTCGGCTGGCCGGTTTTTCACGTTTTGCTAAATGATCGAGGATAAATTCCCGGCTAGGGATTGGATTCGCATACTTTTCAGCTTCGCGGTCCTGGAAAGGATCTTGTGACATGTCGGTTCCTCCGTTGTCATCTCTGGTGAAAGTTCCTTCGTCTTTCACGCCGCCTCTTTGTTAGCTGCCTTCACTCACTCCGGTCACTTACCTGAGTAAGCTCCCGGAGATTCGTTCAGTTGCCGCCGCGATGCGACCTGAAATACTCGGCCTTTAATTCTTTACACCAGCAATAATTTATAAAGCGGTTGATTCTCTTCAACCAAATCAGCCAGCGTGTAGTTATCAAGTTCCTTAAGAAAACTTTGCGCCGCTTCTGCAAGCGCCTGTTTCAGGCGACACGCGGGAGTAATGTGGCAAAATTCGCTGCTGCAGTTGACCAGCGATAGCGGCTCAAGATCGCGAACCACGTCACCTACACGAATCGTTTTTGCCGGCTTACCGAGGCGAATCCCCCCGTTCTTTCCCCGCACCGCCATAACGTAACCAGAGCGACTCAGCTGATTGATTATTTTTACCATATGATTACGCGACACGCCGTAGACCTCCGTCACTTCAGAGATGCTCGTCATTCGGCCATCCGGTAGCGACGCCATATAGATAAGCGCTCGTAATCCGTAATCAGTGAAACTCGTTAACTGCACAGCAACCTCAGGGTAAGGGGAAAGCGGTGAATCCGCAGGGTATGACTATATTGATGATAAACCAGCCGACGCACAGGCCGCTAATTTATTTGAAATGGGGCGGGTAGGCAGCAAAAACAAGGGGCGCCCAATCGGCGCCCCTGGAGATAATTATGCGTCGAACGGGTCGCGCAGAATCATCGTCTCGGTACGGTCAGGACCGGTAGAGATAATATCAACCGGTACGCCGGTCAGCTCTTCAATACGCGCGATGTAGTTCAGGGCCGCCTGCGGCAGGCCGCTACGCTCTTTCACGCCGAAGGTGGTTTCGGACCAGCCCGGCATGACTTCATAGATCGGCTCAATGCCTTCCCAGTTGTCGGCTGCCAGCGGAGTGGTAGTCACTTCGCGGCCGTCCGGCATACGGTAAGCTACGCAGAGTTTAACTTCTTTCAGGCCGTCCAGTACGTCCAGCTTGGTCAGGCAGAAGCCGGACAGGGAGTTGATCTGCACCGCGCGACGGATCGCCACGATATCCAGCCAGCCGGTACGACGACGACGGCCGGTAGTGGCGCCGAATTCGTTACCCTGCTTGCACAGGAACTCGCCGATGTCATCAAACAGCTCGGTCGGGAACGGACCTGCCCCTACGCGAGTAGAGTAAGCTTTGATGATACCCAGAACGTAATCCACATAGCGCGGACCCAGGCCAGAGCCGGTTGCCACGCCACCCGCGGTGGTGTTGGAGGAGGTTACGTACGGATAGGTACCGTGGTCGATATCCAGCAGAGTGCCCTGTGCGCCTTCGAACATCACGAAGTCGCCGCGCTGACGCGCCTGATCCAGCAGATCGGAGACGTCGACAACCATCGCCGTCAGGATGTCGGCAATCGCCATCAAGTCATCAAGGACTTTTTGATAATCAACCGCTTCCGCTTTGTAGAAGTTCACCAGCTGGAAGTTGTGATATTCCATCACTTCTTTCAGTTTGTCAGCGAAGGTGGCTTTATCAAACAGGTCACCCACGCGCAGGCCGCGGCGAGCGACTTTATCTTCGTAAGCAGGCCCGATGCCGCGACCGGTGGTACCGATAGCTTTCGCACCGCGTGCTTTTTCACGCGCAACGTCCAGCGCAACGTGATAATCGAGGATAAGCGGACAGGCTTCGGACAGCAGCAGACGCTCACGGACAGGGATACCACGGTCTTCCAGTCCTTTCATTTCTTTCATCAGCGCAGCCGGAGACAGCACAACACCGTTACCGATGATGCTGGTGACATTTTCGCGGAGAATACCTGATGGAATAAGATGCAGGACGGTTTTTTCACCGTTGATTACGAGAGTATGGCCTGCGTTGTGACCACCCTGGTAGCGCACAACATATTTAGCCCGTTCAGTCAGGAGATCGACGATCTTCCCTTTACCTTCGTCACCCCATTGGGTGCCCAGTACGACGACGTTGTTGCCCATTTTTCAAAATCACCGTTTGCTTAAAAATGGATTCTACCATCGCTTTTTCAGAGTTACAGCACTTTTTGCACTCAATATCAGCCAGGTCTGGCCACTTTTTGATCAGCCCAGTGATTTCGTCAACATGTAGTAGATGACTATCCCGGCAACCACAAGACCGCCGCCAAAACGGCGTAATATATTATCCGGCAGCTGGCTCATTGTGGCGATCATCCGACGCCAGGCGCGCGGATAAAGCAGCGGACCCAGCCCTTCAAGTACTAAAACCAGCGCCAGTGCCAGCCAGATTGTTGAGTTCATGATTAACCTTTAGAGAGAAACGAAACCAGCGTCGCCGCAGAGCGTCAGGGCCTGAGCCATGACGCTTTTTGCCCATGTTGCATATTGTCCGGCATGTCGCGTTGATTATGCACTTTTTTTGCAGGAAAAACGTATAACCCATTGTGTTAAAAGTTATTTCCTGATTTAAAAATATAAAAAAGGCGCCTTTCTCAAGGCGCCCTTTGGCTGACTAAATCGCTTATTTGCGAGCGGAGTCAGGTGACTTCATGTAGCGGAAGAAATCGCTGTCCGGGCTGAGAACCATCACATCCTGGTTACCCTGGAAGCTGTTCTCATAGGCGCGCAGGCTACGGATAAAGGCATAGAAGCCCGGATCCTGGCTAAACGCATCGGCAAACAGCTTGGCCGACTCTGCATCGCCTTCACCACGCATGATGCGGCCCTGGCGCTCGGCTTCTGCCAGCGTCTTGGTCACTTCATAGTCCGCGGTAGCGCGCAGCTTCTCAGCCTCTTCCTGGCCCTGTGAACGGTGGCGACGAGCAACCGCTTCACGCTCGGCGCGCATACGGTTATAAATCGCTTCAGACACTTCGGCCGGCAGGTTGATCTGCTTGATGCGTACGTCGACGACTTCAATACCCAGCGCCGCCATACTGTTCGGGTTAACAACCGGAACCTTGCCGTTAGTTTCTGCCGATACGCGCTCCGCCGCTTTGGCGATAGCATCATCAGCGGCCGGCGTGCTGACTTCATCTTCGGTGCCCGCTGAGCCGGAGTTCAGCGCATCGCGCACTTCCAGCGTCAGACGACCGCGGGAATCGGTCACGATATCCTTCACGTCCAGGCGACCAATCTCAGAACGCAGACGGTCAGAGAATTTACGCTTCAGCAGCACCTCGGCCTGGGAGACGTCGCCGCCGCCGGTTGCCAGATAGTAACGGCTGAAGTCGCTGATACGCCACTTGATGTATGAGTCGACGATCAGGTCTTTCTTCTCTTTGGTAACAAAGCGATCGGCCTGGTTATCCATAGTCTGAATACGCGCATCGAGCGTTTTCACTGATTCAATGAACGGGATCTTGAAGTGCAGACCCGGCGAATAGACCAGCGGTTTATTTTCGCTATCGCGCAGTACCTTACCAAAACGCAGCGTAATACCGCGCTCGCCCTCTTTAACCACAAAGATAGACATGTAAAGCACTACCAGCACGATGGCAATAATCGCAATTACAGGTTTACGCATCGTTATTCCCCCTGACGCTGGTAGTCGTTACGCTGCGCGTTGGCGCGACGTTGGTCCATAATGTTGCCATCCGTAGTGGTCGACGTGGTGCTGGCGCTGCTTGAGCTGGAAGCAGGCGGCAGGCGCAGCAGATCGTTCGCACCGCTGCTATTGCCCTTTGCTGCCGGCGTACCGGCGCCTTTCAGCATCTGGTCCAGAGGCAGAACCATCAGATTGCCGCCCTTATCGTTAACCAGCACTTTACGGGTATGGCTCAGCACTTTTTCCATGCTTTCGATATACAGACGCTCGCGGGTAATCTCCGGCGCGGCTTTGTACTCAGGCAGGATCTTCGCAAAGCGCGCGACCTCACCCTGAGCTTCAAGAACGGTCTGAGTCTTGTACGCACGCGCCTCTTCGAGGATACGCTGCGCTGCACCGTTAGCTCGCGGCTGAACTTCGTTGGTGTAAGCTTCAGCTTCGCGGATGTACTGCTGCTCGTTCTCACGCGCGGCAATCGCATCGTCAAACGCGGCCTTCACCTCTTCCGGCGGACGCGCCGTCTGGAAGTTGACGTCCAGCAGGGTAATACCCATATCGTACGGACGAATCGTCTCTTCCAGCTCGCGCTGGGTATCGCTACGAATCACGGTACGGCCTTCAGTCAGAATACGGTCCATGGTGTACTTGCCGATAACGCCGCGCAGGGCGCTGTCGGTTGCCTGACGCAGGCTATCGTCGGCGCTGGCAACGCTAAACAGGTAGCGTTCTGGATCGGTTACCCGATACTGCACGTTCATCTCAACGCGCACGACGTTTTCGTCAGACGTCAGCATGACGCCAGAAGCCGCCAGTTCACGTACCGATTCAACGTTGACGGCCTGGACGTTATCAATAAAGGTTGGCTTCCAGTTAAGACCCGGCTCAACCAGATGGCTGAATTTACCAAAGCGAGTCACCACACCACGTTCCGCTTCCTTGATGGTATAGAAACCGCTGGCTGCCCAGATAATAACGGCGGCTGCGGCAACGATGCCGACAATGCGTCCGCCCATAGGCCCGCGAGGTCCCTGAGAGCCGCTAGCGCCTCCCTGTCCCCCTTTGCCGCCACCGAGACCGCCAAGTTTTTTACTTAACTTGCGGAAGATATCATCCAGATCGGGCGGCCCCTGCTCGCGACCACCTTTATTGCCATTTCCCCCGGAGTTGCCGCCTTGGTTATTGCTGCTCCCCCACGGGTCGCGGTCCTGTCCGTTATTACCGGGCTGATTCCACGCCATGTATATGCTCCATATTTGTTTTTGATATCCCCACAGGGGTTAATATCTTCAGGCAAGCTGCAAGGTCAAATCACGTAATCAACCAGCGCTGGCTCTTGTTTACAGAGGCGACGCCAGTCAACGATCGGCATGCGCACCTGCAGACTCACGCTGCCGTCATCCTCCAGCCACTCTTTTTCTATCGCCTGAAGCTGATAGAACCGACTTCTCAGTCGCCCTTCCTCCGGCGGTAAGCGCAGCGTGTGCTGAGCCACTTCACCGGAAAGCCGTTCCGTCAAAGCCTGAAAAAGCAGCGGTACCCCAACTCCGGTCTGCGCAGAGAGCCAGACCCGAATCGGTTTATTCTCTTCATCCCGGTCGATACGCGGTTCAAAATCGTCAAGCATGTCGATTTTGTTCATCACCAGCAGCACCGGGATCTCATCGGCCTCGATTTCAACGAGAACCGTATTTACGGCATCAATGTTTTCCTGCAGACGGACGTCGGCTGCGTCGATCACGTGCAGCAGCAGCGTCGCCTGACGCGTCTCCTGCAGCGTGGCTTTAAACGCGGCGACCAAATCGTGCGGCAGGTGACGAATAAAGCCTACGGTGTCCGCCAGCACGGTTTCACCAACGTCAGTGACGTCGATGCGGCGCAGCGTCGGGTCCAGAGTCGCGAACAGCTGGTCCGCCGCGTAAACCTCAGCTTCGGTTATCTGGTTAAACAGCGTTGATTTCCCGGCGTTGGTGTACCCCACCAGCGACACGGTGGGAATGTCGGCTTTGGCTCGTGACCGCCGTCCCTGTTCACGCTGCTTTGATACTTTTTCCAGCCGCCCGAGGATCTGCATAATGCGGTTACGCAGCAGTCGACGGTCAGTCTCGAGCTGGGTTTCACCCGGGCCACGCAAACCAATCCCGCCCTTCTGTCTTTCAAGGTGGGTCCAGCCGCGTACCAGGCGTGTCGCCATATGGCGCAGCTGCGCCAGCTCAACCTGCAGTTTCCCTTCGTGGGTGCGCGCTCGCTGGGCGAAAATATCTAAAATAAGTCCTGTACGATCGATAACCCGGCATTCGCACAGGCGCTCCAGGTTGCGTTCCTGGGCTGGGCTCAGGGCATGATCGAACAGCACGACCGACGCGCCGGTCGCTTTTACGGCTTCCGCAATTTCGACAGCCTTACCTTCACCAACAAAATATTTCGGGTGCGGTGCTTTACGGCTACCGGTAATCACCTGCATTGCTTCGACACCGGCAGAGGAGACCAGGGATTCAAACTCCTGAAGGTCTTCCATATCTTTGTCTTGCGAAAAATAGATGTGTACCAGCACCGCCTGCTCACCGGCATCATAACGGTCAAACAAGCGTAAACCCCTTCTAAAATACCAGCGGGGAACAGGGTCACTCGTGGTCTTTCCGGCTGCGTGAGTATTGGCTTTACTCGTTTACCCCAGCCATTTACGGCTGTAAACGCCTGGGGATTCACTACATACCGCCTTCCTGCAACCCAAAACTCATAGAGTAAAACCAGGCTCCCCGCCCTGGAAAAACAGCATTAACCTTATTCGGCGTCTTCGCTGTCTTGCTGCGGCGCAGAAGAACCCTGCGCGCTACCACCGTGGTGATAGTTGCTTGTACCGCCGCCAGCATTATTGCTGTGGTGAGACACCGGGCGAGACGGAACAACGGTAGAAATTGCGTGCTTGTAGACCATCTGGCTGACCGTGTTCTTCAACAGGATCACGAACTGATCGAAAGACTCAATTTGCCCTTGCAGCTTAATACCATTCACCAAATAAATAGAAACCGGAACGCGTTCCCGACGCAAAGCGTTCAGGAACGGATCTTGTAAAGATTGCCCCTTAGCCATTCTCTCTTTTCCTTATATGTATGCTTGTTTTGTACTCAGAACCTTACGATTCTTAAAAAAAATTACGCACGATACCGTTTAATTGTACACGTTCAGTCCTGGCTCGCACCAACTACCTGTAATACTTTGTTGAGCGCCTGTTCAGGTTGTTCACTGTCTAACCAGTGAATATCTTCCCAGCCGCGCAACCAGGTTATCTGACGCTTGGCTAACTGTCTCGTGGCGCAAACACCTCGATAAACCATTTCATCATACGGGATCTCGCCATCAAGGTATGACCACATCTGGCGATATCCTACACAACGAATGGAAGGCATATCCGTATGCAAATCTCCACGGGCAAATAGCGCCCGTACTTCTGCTTCAAAACCTGAAGCCAACATCTGATGAAAACGCTGTTCTATGCGCTGATGGAGCAGTTCCCGGCTCGCCGGGGCGATGGCGAACTGATGCACCTTGTACGGCAGAGCATCTCCCGACGTTTGCGTCAGTTCCGTTAAAGTTTTACCCGAAATGAAAAAAACTTCCAGTGCTCGGGAAAGTCTTTGCGGATCATTTGGATGAATACGCGCGGCGGCGACGGGATCGATCTCCTGTAGCTGCCGGTGCAGTGCGTGCCACCCCTGCTCTGCTGCCTGCTGCTCAATTTTTGCTCTAACCTCGGGATCTGCCGACGGTAGCGGCGAAAGCCCTTCCAGCAACGCTTTGAAATACAACATTGTTCCGCCAACAAGTAGCGGAATACGCCCGGCAGCGACGATATCCGCCATTTCTGCCAGCGCATCGCGACGAAAGTCCGCCGCGGAGTAAGCCTCTGCCGGGTCGAGAATATCCAGCAGTCGATGCGGGGCTGCGCTCAGCTCTGCCGCATCCGGCTTGGCCGTACCAATGTCCATTCCTCGATAGATAAGGGCGGAATCGACACTAATCAACTCTACCGGTAAAATTTTACGCAAAGCAATGGCCAGCGCCGTTTTACCGGAGGCCGTTGGGCCCATTAAAAATATTGCCTTAGGCAGGCTCGCCTCAGTTACATCACTCATCTTTCAGGGCATTCATCGCCGAATTCAGGTCAACGGGTTGTAACAGGCCACCCGGCGGAGCTTTTACCAGCTGCGGACATAAACGCTCTACGTCCGCCAGCACGCTAATTGCCTGCGCCATATTCCACTGCGCGTGCTCGCTCGCCAGGTTGCGCGCGATCCACTGCGCGATGTCACCGACGTCAAATGCCTTTCGCTGCGCCAGGTAGCCTATCAGTTCAGGAATCAAGATTTGTAAATTTTGTTGTCTTAAGGGTAAAGGCACCGCGCGAACCGTCAAATGCTGCGCATCGGACTGCAGATCGATACCCAAAGCCACCAGCGCCGCCTGCGCTTTCGCCAGCGCGTCCTTTTCCGCGGCCGATACCTTTAGCCGCAGCGGGATCAGCAGCGGCTGCCCGCAAACCGGCTCCCCGGCGGGCGTCAGCTGCGCCTGACGCAGCCAGCGTTCGGCCACCGGCAGCGCCAGAAGCGCCAGCCTGCCGTCACGTTCCAGCAGCGCGCAATCGCCATCAACGATGGTCAGCACGCGGCCAAAGCTTTGGCTGTGCCCGGATAAATCTTCCGCAGCGGCCGCCGAGGCGCTGCTTTTACGCTCGGCGGCCGGCGTCTCGAGCAGCTGACGATACAGGGCCCCCTGCTGCTTTTGGTATCCCGGCTGCGCATGCGGCCAGCCGGCGCCGCCGCCTCCAGCCGGACTGGAAGGCTCGCGCGGCGTTTCGCGACCGTAGCGCGCTGCGGCCGGCTCACGCGCGGGGACGGGCTGAGCAAAATGGTTAGCCCCCGCCGCTACCCGGTTCTCCGGTACCTGAAGGCGCGCCGGCTGCCCCGCATCCTCTTCCGCCAGCGGCGCGCTGAGCTGCTGCTGGAGGACGCTAAGCACCCCTTGATAGATAAAATCATGGACCAGGCGAGACTGATGAAAACGCACCTCGTGCTTAGCCGGATGGACATTCACATCCACCTGGTGCGGGTCAATCTCAAGGTACAGGACAAAAGCCGGCTGCTGATCGGCCCCGAGCTTATCTTCACAGGCCTGGCGAATAGCGTGGTTGATCAGCCGATCGCGCATCATACGGCCATTGACGTAGCAGTACTGAATCTCCGCCAGCGCCGGATTGGTATGCAGAGGATCGGCCACCCAGCCGCTGAGGGTCAGATCGCCGTGCTGCCACTCAATCGCCAGCGCCTGCTCGAGGAACGGCGTGCCGCAGATAGCCCCCAGCCGCCGCTCGCGCTGCCCGCCCGCGGGTACGGCGCGATACTGGCGCATCGCCTTGCCGTTATGGCTGAGATTAATCGTAACGTCAAAACGCGCCAGCGCGATGCGGCGGACGATTTCATCGATATGGTTAAATTCCGTCTTTTCGGTACGCATAAATTTGCGGCGGGCCGGGGTGTTATAGAACAGATCCAGCACTTCCAGCGTGGTACCGACCGGGTGCGCCGCCGGCTTGACGGTCACGTCCTGATCGCGCCCTTCGGCGTAGGCCTGCCAGGCCTCCTGCTGCTCCGCCGTGCGCGAGGTCAGGGTCAGCCGCGCCACCGAGCTGATACTGGCCAGCGCTTCCCCGCGAAAGCCGAGGCTGATGATAGCTTCCAGATCGTCGAGGGAGGCAATTTTACTGGTGGCGTGGCGAGCCAGCGCCAGCGCCAGTTCGTCCTTTTTGATGCCGCAGCCGTTGTCCCGAATGCGGATAAGCTTCGCGCCGCCGCGTTCGATATCAATATCAATTCGGGTCGCGCCGGCATCAAGGCTGTTTTCGACCAGCTCCTTAACCACCGACGCCGGACGTTCCACCACCTCACCTGCGGCAATCTGGTTGGCGAGCTGCGGCGGCAGAACCTGAATCGGCATGACTGACTCCTTAATTTATCAACGTCCTGCCAGGCGACGCGGCGCTGGCCGTTTGTGCGGGTTCGCCGCGCGGGGCTGATTGCAGCGGGTGCTGCATAAAGTAATTACGCAGACCGTTATAAATCGCTTCGGCAAGCTGCTGCTGATAGCTGTCGCTGGCCAGCAGCCGCTCTTCGCCGGTGTTGCTGATAAAGCCGGTTTCGACGAGGATCGACGGAATATCCGGCGAACGCAGCACGCCGAGGCTGGCGTGTTCCGGACGGCGCTTGTGGAGATCGCCGACCCGCTGCAGCTGGCTCAATACGTTAGTCGCCACATCATACCCGACGCGCTGGGAATGGCCGAACTGTAAATCCAGCACCGCCTGGCTCAGGTAGGGATCCGACTGGCTGTTCGCCAGCACGTCGCCCGCGCCGCCGAGCAGCTCGGACTGCTTCTCATGCTGCTCAAGCCAGCCAGCCATTTCGCTATTGGCGCGACGGTTAGACAGCACCCATACCGACGCGCCGGTCGCGTCACGGTTCGGTGCCGCATCGGCGTGAATCGACACCAGGAAGTTGGCATTTTGCTTACGGGCGACGTCCGAACGGCCCATCACCGAAATAAAGTAGTCGCCGTCGCGGGTCAGCACCGGCTTGAACAGCGGATCGGCGTTCAGCAACGCGCGCAGCTTGCGGGCAATCGCAATCGTCACGTTCTTCTCTTTGGTACCATCCGGGCCGATCGCGCCCGGGTCCTGGCCGCCGTGGCCGGCATCGATCGCAATAATGACCTTATCGTCCGTCGCCACCGCGCGCGCGGCCGGGCGCGTCACGGGATGACTCTCGGTCATCACCGTTTGCCGTTCGTTACCCGATGACTTAAACGGATTGCGCGCCGGCGCCACCGGCACCGGACGTGGGGCGATCGTCGGCGTCTCCACCCGCTTCACGACCGCCGGAGGCGGTGGAGGCGGCGGCGGAACGTCGGCGTTAATCGTGAACACCACGGTATAATTAGAGCCGTTTTGCTGCTTCACCGCGCGAGTCTTACCGTCTTCCGTCAGGTCCACCAGCAGGCGCAGAGACTGGGTATCCTGCGCGGCGCCCGCGCGGATGCTTTTCACAAGGTTGCTGCCGCTAAACAGCAGCGGTAATCCCTGCAGGGTACCGGTCTGCTTGATATCCAGCGCCACCGTGCGTTTGCCCTGCGGGCTAAAAGAGTATTCGGGATCGCCGATAAAGCTAATGGTAATACGGGCCTGCCGATCTCCGTTAGAGACCTGGATATCGGATAAACTTGCCGCAAAGGTCTGCATGCTAAACAGCATCAGCGCAGCGGCCAGCCAGGGAGTTATGCGATATTTCATCCCGCGATCCTTCAGGCTAAACGCGCCAGTAAAGACTCACCCAATGAGGAGACTGCCGTTACGCGCGCCTCACGCCCTTGTGCCTGATACTCAAGATGAATTTCGACATCCGGCTCGGGCAGCACGCCCGCGCCCTGCTGCGGCCATTCAACCAGGCAGATAGCATCGTCAGTAAAATAGTCACGGATCCCCATAAACTCGAGCTCTTCGGGGTCCGCCAGGCGGTAGAGATCGAAGTGATACACCATCAGGTTTTCGAGGGTGTACGGCTCCACCAGCGTATAGGTAGGGCTTTTGACATTCCCGCGGTGGCCGAGTGCATGTAAAAAGCCGCGGCTGAAGGTAGTTTTACCCGCGCCTAAATCGCCATACAGATAGATGACCGTGGCGCCCGTACAGAGCCGTGCAATGCGGTTGCCAAGGTCCAGGGTTGCCTGCTCGTCGGGTAAGGGAATCACTCGGTTAATCATGGTCTACGTCAATCACATCCGGGTTAACAACACGCCTGAGCGTGGAAAAGAGATCGGTCGCCAACATCCCACGGGTGCCATCTCTGGCAGCCAGTCGGTCTGCGGCTTCGCCGTGCGCCACGCAACCGGCGCAGGCAGCATCATACGGCGTCAGCTTTTGCCCTAACAGAGCGGCAATAATACCGGTGAGCACATCGCCCATTCCGCCGCTGGCCATACCGGCATTGCCGGCATCGATAATACCCATCTCGCCTGCTTCACTGGCCACCACCGTCCCCGCGCCTTTCAGCACGACCACGCCACCATAACGTTTTACCAGACGTTGAGCAGAATGTAAGCGATCGCTTTCAATTTCTGCCACGCTGCAGTCAAGCAGGCGGGCGGCTTCGCCGGGGTGTGGCGTCAGCACGCGATTGTGACGTTTATCGGCATTGATTGCCAGCAGGTTCAACGCATCCGCATCCCACACCATCGGTTTCGCAAAGCTCTCCAGCTGGCGTAGCGCCCGCGTCGCCCATTCGCTCTGGCCGAGTCCCGGACCGATCGCCACCACATCAGCCCACTGCAGGCTTTCATCGAGGCTCTGCGCCGTAAGCGCATCCACCATCAGCTCCGGCCTGGCGGTAATAATCGGCGCAATATTTTCCGGATGAGTCAACACCCGCACGAGCCCCGCTCCCGCCCGCAGCGCAGCTTCTCCGGCCATCCTGATGGCGCCAGCGGTGCCGCGGTCGCCACCCACGATTGCCAGCCTGCCGTGATCGCCTTTATGGGAGGTCGCGCGGCGCGGCGGCAGCCACTCCGCCAGCTGTGAGGCATCAAAGCGCGCCAGCGGGAACCTTTGTCCGGCAAGCCAGCCGTCGAGGCCCAGGGAGTGGTAGTGCAGCTGACCCACCACGTCGCGGGCTTTACCGGTCAGCAGCCCCGGCTTGAGGGCGATAAAGGTTATCGTATGGGCCGCATGGATGACCGCCCCCGGCGTGGTTCCGGTCTGCGCATTGAGCCCGGAGGGGATATCCAGCGCGACTATCGGCGCCGGATGCGCATTGGCGCGCGCGATAAGCTCGGCGGCAGGCCTGCGCGGAGCGCTGCGCAGGCCGGTGCCCAGCAGTCCGTCAATAATCAGCGAGATCGCTTCCGGCCAGGCGATATCCGCCGCGTGGATCGTCCCGCCGGCGTTGAGCCACTCTTCGCGTGCGGCGTGCGCCTCCTCCGGCAGCGGCTTCTCGCTCTCCAGCGCCAGCAGCGTCACCTCAATCCCTTCCGCCTGCGCCAGGCGAGCAACGACGTAGCCGTCGCCGCCGTTGTTGCCGTGGCCGCAAAGAATCAGCCAGTTCTGGCTGGCAGGGTAGCGGCTGCGCGCCAGCTGGAAAGCCGCTTCGCCGGCCCTGCGCATCAGCTCAAACAGGGTCAGCCCGAGGCTATCGGCAGCCTCTTTTTCCGCCCGCCGGAGCGCCTCTGCAGGGCAGATGAAGTGTGGTATACTGACAGAGTTTTTCGTCATTGTATGGTCCATCATGTTACAGCCCCTCGATCTCAATAAATTAGCGCAACAAATCAAGCAATGGGGCACTGAACTCGGGTTCCAGCAGGTGGGTATCACCGATACCGATCTCAGCGTCAGCGAACCCAAACTGCAGGCATGGCTGGACAAACAGTACCACGGAGAGATGGAGTGGATGGCGCGCCACGGCATGATGCGCGCGCGCCCTCATGAGCTTCTTCCCGGTACGTTACGCGTCATCAGCGTACGGATGAACTACCTGCCCGCGAATGCCGCTTTTGCCCGCACCCTGAAAGATCCCGCGCTTGGCTACGTCAGCCGTTATGCCCTTGGGCGCGATTATCATAAGCTGCTACGTAACCGACTGAAAAAACTCGGTGAGATGATTCAGGAACAGTGTGCTTCGCTCAATTTTAGACCGTTTGTCGATTCCGCGCCTGTTCTGGAGCGTCCTTTGGCGGAAAAAGCGGGTCTTGGCTGGACAGGCAAGCACTCGCTGATTATTAACCGCGACGCCGGCTCGTTCTTTTTCCTCGGCGAGCTGCTGGTGGATATTCCCCTGCCCGTCGATCGGCCGGTCGCCGAAGAGTGCGGGCGCTGCGTCGCCTGCATGACGATCTGCCCGACCGGCGCCATCGTCGAGCCCTATACCGTCGACGCCCGCCGCTGCATCTCCTATTTGACCATTGAGCTTGAAGGCGCGATCCCCATCGAGTTCCGCCCGCTGATCGGCAACCGCATTTACGGCTGCGACGACTGCCAGCTGATTTGCCCGTGGAACCGCTTTTCCCAGCTTACCGATGAAGAGGATTTCAGCCCGCGCAAAGCGCTGCACGCGCCGCCGCTGGTGGAGCTGTTTGCCTGGAGTGAGAGTCATTTTCTGAAGGTGACCGAAGGATCGGCAATTCGCCGCATCGGTCATCTGCGCTGGCTGCGCAATATTGCCGTGGCGCTGGGAAATGCGCCGTGGGATGAAGCGCATCTTAAGGCGCTGGAAAGCCGTCGGGGCGAGCATCCGCTTCTCGATGAGCATATCGAGTGGGCAATAGATCAGCAAATCGCCAGGCGCAGCGCCGGCGCGGTTGAGGTGCAGCTGCCGAAGAAACAGCGGCTGGTCAGGGTGGTCGAAAAAGGTCTTCCGCGAGACGCCTGATTCATTCACAGGCTGTGAATAAAAACAAAAACACATTGCGTTTCAACATGCACACGAACGTCAAGTGATCGTATTAACACTTTGAAATGAAATTTTATTGTTAAATTTCAATGAGATGAATTGATACTATTCAAAAGTCGAAGTTTTTCCGCAATACGTCGCTTGCATTTAACCTGTGGATAACTCTGTTTACAGTATTTTCCGGTATTCAACGGAAGGCATCCCCGGCGCGCTATTGCACTGTGGATAAATTGAGTATGAGGAAGAAATTTGGAGCGGGAAACGAGACTCGAACTCGCGACCCCGACCTTGGCAAGGTCGTGCTCTACCAACTGAGCTATTCCCGCTTGGGTGTGGTAACTATCAAATTTGGAGCGGGAAACGAGACTCGAACTCGCGACCCCGACCTTGGCAAGGTCGTGCTCTACCAACTGAGCTATTCCCGCTTAATCTTCGTCTTTCAACCTGCCGCTACCTGAGTAGCTTTACCGCAAGCCGAAATCCTGTGATTAGGATAGTGCCTTTCAAATTTTGGAGCGGGAAACGAGACTCGAACTCGCGACCCCGACCTTGGCAAGGTCGTGCTCTACCAACTGAGCTATTCCCGCGTACTTCTTGCCATATTTCTATGGCGTCGTGATTTGCATTTCTGCTTCGTCACGGGAGGCGCATTATACGAGAATTCGATTTAGCTGCAACCCCCCTGCGAGCACTTTTTTTCTATTTTTGTCTGAATGGACGTTTTATCGCCAGATAGCGCCCTGAATTGTATAAATAAGCAGCGCATAAGGCAAAATAACTTTTTCCGACCTTGTTAAAGGCGCAAAATCGCCCCGCTCTGCGGGTATGATCACCCCATAGACGGTCAACAACAATGACAAACAGGGAAATTAAAATGAAAAATACGCTCTCCGTCCTGCTGCTGATCGCGCTAGCTATGGGAACGGCATCGGCAACGACGCTGCATTTTGGCACTACGACGGCCAATCCGCCCTTTGAAACCGTCAACGCGAAAAACCAGCCGGCCGGTTTTGATATCGATCTTGCCCGGGCGCTCTGTAAACAGATGCAGGCCGAGTGCACGTTTACGCCGCAAAGCTTCGATACCCTCATCCCGGCTCTGCGCTTTAAGAAATTCGACGCCATCATCGCCGGCATTGAGATCGTCCCGATGCGCGAAAGACGGGTCGCCTTCACTCAGCCCTATCGCCAGCAGCTCTCCGGCGTGGTTGTCAGCGCTAAGAATAGCGCCCAGGGTTTTGCTGACCTGAAGGGTCAAAAAATCGGCGTCGCGAAAGGCAGCATTCATCAGCGCTACCTGCACGATAAGCAAAAACAGGTGAACGTCGTCGCTTACGAGAGCAATGCAGCCGCGTTCAGCGCGCTGAAAGAGGGGAGCGTTAACGGGGTAATGAGCGATCGCGCCGACGCCGAGACGTGGCTGCAGGAGAATCCTGACTACGCCATCATCGACGAGCAGGCAACCGACGCCAAATATTATGGTAAGCAGCTGGCGATCGCGGTGCGCCAGGATGACCCGGAACTGCTCAACGCGCTGAATGCCGCGCTGGAGGTCGTCAAGGCCTCCCCTGAATTCGGGCAAATGGAGCTGAAGTGGTTTAAATAGCCGGGCCTGCCGCCGGGCCCGGTGACCCCGGCGGCAAGATTAGAGCTTAACGTTACAGCTTGATAAAGTGCTCGCGGTAGTAGGACAGCTCCGCCACCGATTCGCGAATGTCATCCATCGCCTGATGGGTGCCCTGCTTTTTAAAGCCATCGAGGATTTCCGGCTTCCAGCGGCGCGCCAGCTCTTTCAGGGTGCTGACGTCGAGGTAGCGGTAGTGAAAGTACTCTTCCAGCTCGGGCATGTACTTAAAGAGAAAGCGGCGGTCCTGGCCAATGCTGTTGCCGCAAATCGGCGATTTACCCGCAGGTACCCACTGCTTGAGGAATTCGATCGTCGCCAGCTCCGCCTCGCGATCGCCCAGGGTGCTGGCCTTGACGCGCTCCACCAGCCCGCTGCCGGTATGCGTGCGCACGTTCCACTCGTCCATCAGCGCCAGCTGCGCGTCAGACTGGTGTACCGCAATGGTCGGCCCTTCCGCCAGAATGTTCAGGTTTGCATCGGTCACCAGGGTGGCGATTTCGATAATGCGATCGCGCTCCGGATCCAGCCCCGTCATTTCAAGATCGATCCAAATCAGGTTGTTTTCATCTGCACTCATGCTATTTTCCACCCTTCTTGCGTGACTATATTCATCTAAAATAGCGTGTATCATAGAGGTTTTGCCCCTACAGGGCGACCAGGAGCCAGTTCGATTGAGTAAAAATAAACTCTCCAAAGGCCAACAGCGCCGCGTCAAGGCCAACCACCAGCGCCGCCTGAAAACGACTTCGGAGAAGGCCGACTACGATGACAATCTGTTTGGCGAGACCTCCGAAGGCGTCGTCATCAGCCGCTTCGGCATGCATGCCGACGTTGAATCCGTTGACGGTGGCGTTCACCGCTGCAACATTCGCCGGACGATCCGTTCGCTGGTCACCGGCGACCGCGTGGTCTGGCGCCCGGGCAAAGATGCCGCTGACGGCGTTAGAGTAAAAGGTATCGTTGAGGCCGTGCACGAGCGGACCTCGGTCCTGACGCGTCCGGATTTCTATGATGGCGTGAAGCCCATCGCCGCCAACATCGATCAGATCGTCATCGTTTCCGCGATTTTACCGGAGCTGTCGTTAAACATTATTGACCGCTATCTGGTGGCGAGCGAAGCGCTGGACGTCGAGCCGCTGATTGTGCTCAACAAGATTGACCTGCTGGACGAGGACGCCTTAGCGTTCGTCAACGAGCAGATGGATATCTACCGCAAAATTGGCTATCCCGTGCTGATGGTATCGAGCCGGACCCAGGACGGGCTGAAGCCGCTTGAAGAGGCCCTCACCGGCCGCATCAGCATCTTTGCCGGGCAGTCAGGGGTGGGTAAATCCAGCCTGCTGAACGCGCTGCTGGGCCTCGGCGACGATCTGATCCTGACCAACGACGTCTCGGACAACTCGGGCCTCGGCCAGCACACCACCACCGCCGCGCGCCTCTACCACTTCCCGCACGGCGGCGACGTGATCGACTCCCCCGGCGTGCGCGAATTTGGCCTGTGGCACCTTGATGCGGAACAAATCACCCACGGTTTTGTCGAATTTCACGATTATTTAGGCCGTTGCAAATACCGCGACTGCAAGCATGATACCGATCCGGGCTGCGCGATTCGCGAAGCGGTTGAAAACGGCAGCATCAACGCGCGCCGTTTTGAAAACTACCACCGCATTCTGGAAAGCATGAACGAAGTGCAGGTAAAAACGCGTAAAAGCTTTTCATCATCCGATGACTGACATTTAAGCTGAGCATCGCTATACGCTTCATCCTTCAGGCTGCCTCTGCGCTGGCGGCGTCCGTCTCCCCGGCTATGCTGCCGGGGATTCGCAGGCCGGCCGCCGCGATGCAATCCGGATGAGTTTACGTATAGAATCGACCCTTTTTTCAGATCCCCGACGCGTTGCGGGGGTCAGGAACGATAAATAATGGCCTGGAGGCTACCTTGTTAAACGATCTGAAACTTTCGCTGCAATACATTCTGCCTAAACTGTGGCTTACCCGCCTCGCAGGCTGGGGTGCGAGCAAACGAGCGGGTTGGCTGACGCAGCTGGTCATCGACCTGTTCGTGAAGTGCTACAAGGTCGATATGAAAGAGGCGCAGAAGCCCGATACCGCCAGCTACCGCACCTTTAACGATTTCTTTGTGCGCCCGCTGCGTGATGAAGCGCGTCCGCTGAACACCGATCCGAACGTGCTGGTTATGCCTGCCGACGGCGCCATAAGCCAGCTGGGCGCTATCGAAGACGATAAAATCCTGCAGGCCAAAGGCCACAACTACACCCTGGAAGCGCTGCTGGCCGGCAACTACCAGATGGCAGAGCTGTTCCGCAACGGTAACTTCGCCACCACCTATCTGTCGCCGCGTGACTACCACCGCGTCCACATGCCGTGCAACGGTATTCTGCGCGAAATGATCTACGTTCCGGGCGATCTGTTCTCCGTTAACCACCTGACCGCGCAGAACGTGCCGAATCTGTTCGCCCGCAACGAGCGCGTCATCTGCCTGTTCGATACTGAGTTCGGTCCGATGGCGCAAATTCTGGTCGGTGCGACCATCGTTGGCAGCATTGAAACCGTCTGGTCCGGTACCGTGACTCCGCCGCGTGAAGGCGTGATTAAGCGCTGGACCTGGCCGGCGGGTGACAATGAAGGCTCCATTGCCCTGCTGAAAGGCCAGGAGATGGGTCGCTTCAAGCTCGGTTCGACGGTGATCAACCTGTTTGCGCCGGGCAAGGTTAAGCTGCTCGAGCAGCTGCAGAACCTCTCCGTCACTAAGCTTGGTCAGCCGCTGGCGACCGCCGTTGAGACCATGTCCACGACCGAAGGCGCCGCCAGCATTCTGGGCGACGATTCGCAAGACGAAGGTTAATAGCTGACAAAAAGGGTTATGCCGTGCGCCTGATATATATTTTCCTGCTGGCCTGGAGCCTCAGTCTGGGGGCGTACGCAGCGACAGCCCCCGACGCTAAACAGATAGCTCAGGAACTGGAACAGGCGAAGGCGGCAAAACCCGCCCAGCCTGGTACCGTTGAAGCGCTTCAGTCCGCGCTGAACGCGCTCGAGGAGCGTAGCGCTTCCCTCGAGCGCACGCGCCAGTACCAGCAGGTTATCGATAACTTCCCCAAGCTGTTCCAGACCCTGCGCTCGCAGATCAACAACCTGGCCGATGAACCGCGCCAGGTATCAACGACGCTCTCCACCGATGCCCTGAATCAGGAAATCCTGCAGGTCAGCAGCCAGCTGCTCGAAGCCAGCCGTCAGGCCCAGCAGGAGCAGGAGCGCGCCCGCGATATCGCCGATTCGCTAAACCAGCTTCCCCAGCAGCAAACCGACGCCCGCCGTCAGCTGAACGAGGTTGAGCGCCGCGTGGGCACCCAGACCAGCAATACGCCGCTGGCGCAGGCGCAAAATCTCAGCCTACAGGCGGAATCCGCGCGCCTGAAGGCGCTGGTCAACGAGCTGGATCTGGCGCAGCTCTCCGCCAACAATCGCCAGGAGCTGTCGCGCATGCGCGCCGATCTGGCGCAAAAGCAGAGCAAACTGCTCGACGGCTACCTGCAGGCCCTGCGTAATCAGCTCAATAGCCAGCGCCAGCGCGAAGCCGAAAAGGCTCTGGAAAGCACCGAGCTGCTGGCAGAGAACAGCGAAAACCTGCCGCCGGAGCTGGTGGCCCAGTTTAAAGTTAACCGCGAGCTGTCGCAGGCCCTGAACCAGCAGGCTCAGCGCATGGACCTGGTGGCTTCCCAGCAGCGTCAGGCCTCCAACCAGACGCTCCAGGTGCGCCAGGCGCTCAATACGCTGCGCGAGCAGTCACAGTGGCTGGGCGCCTCCAGCCTGCTGGGCGAAGCGCTACGCGCCCAGGTCGCCCGACTGCCGGAGACGCCAAAACCCCAGCAGCTGGATACCGAGATGGCCCAGCTGCGGGTGCAGCGGCTGCGCTTTGAGGACCTGCTCGGCAGCCAGACGCAGCTCCGCCAGCTGCGCCAGGCCGACGGCCAGGAGCTGACCAGCGAGCAGAATCGCATTCTTGAGGCGCAGCTGCGCACGCAAAGCGAGCTGCTCAACTCGCTGCTGCAGGGCGGCGATACGCTGATTCTGGAGCTGACCAAGCTCAAGGTGGCCAACGGTCAGCTTGAGGACGCCCTGAAAGAGATGAACGAAGCGACCCACCGCTATCTGTTCTGGACCTCGGACGTCAGCCCTATCAGTTTTTCATGGCCGCTGGAAATTGCTCACGATCTGCGCCGCCTGGTCTCTCTCGATACCGTCAGCCAGCTGGGCAAAGCCAGCGCGATGATGTTAACCAGCAAGGAGACGCTGCTGCCGCTGTTTGGCGCGCTGATTCTGGTCGGCTTCAGCATCAGCTCGCGTCGCCACTTCACCCACTTCCTTGAGCGTTCCAGCGCCCGCGTGGGCAAAGTGACCCAGGACCATTTCTGGCTCACCCTGCGCACCGTGTTCTGGTCGATTCTGGTGGCCTCGCCGCTGCCGGTATTGTGGATGACGCTCGGCTATGGCCTGCAGTCCGCCTGGCCCTTCCCGCTGGCGGTCGCCATCGGCGAAAGCGTCACCGCCACGGTGCCGCTGCTGTGGGTGGTGATGGTTTGCGCGACCTTTGCGCGTCCGAACGGCCTGTTTATCGCCCACTTCGGCTGGCCGCGTAGCCGAGTCACCAAGGCCATGCGCTACTACCTGATGAGCATCGGGCTGATCGTCCCGCTGATTATCGCGCTGATCATGTTCGATAACCTCAACGACCGTGAGTTCTCGGCCTCCCTCGGCCGCCTGTGCTTCCTGCTGATTTGCGGGGCGCTGGCGCTGGTCACCCTGAGCCTCAAGCATGCCGGTATTCCGCTGTATCTCGATAAGTCGGGAAGCGGCGATAATATGGTTAACCGCATGCTGTGGAACCTGCTGCTGGGCGCGCCGCTGATTGCCATGCTGGCGGCGGCCATTGGCTACCTGGCGACCGCCCAGGCGCTGCTGGCCAGGCTGGAAACGTCGGTGGCGATCTGGTTCTTACTGCTCGTGGTCTATCACATTATCCGCCGCTGGATGCTGATCCAGCGCCGCCGGCTGGCCTTCGATCGCGCCAAGCATCGCCGGGCGGAAATCCTGGCCCAACGCGCGCGCGGCGAAGATGAAGCCGCGCACTCCAGCAGCCCGGAAGGGTCTGCGGAAATCGAAGTCAGTGAAATCGATCTCGATGCGATCAGTATCCGGTCGCTGCGGCTGGTACGCTCGCTGCTGATGCTGGTCGCCCTGGTCTCGGTGATCGTCCTGTGGTCAGAAATCCACTCGGCGTTTGGCTTCCTCGAGAATATCTCGCTGTGGGACGCGACCTCAACGGTACAGGGCGTTGAAAGCATCGAGCCGATTACGCTTGGGGCGGTGCTGATCGCGATTCTGGTGCTGATTATCACCACCCAGCTGGTGCGCAACCTCCCCGCCCTGCTGGAGCTGGCGATTCTGCAGCACCTGGACCTCACGCCGGGCACCGGCTACGCGATCACCACCATTACCAAATACCTGCTGATGCTGATTGGCGGCCTGGTGGGCTTCTCGATGATTGGCATTGAGTGGGCGAAGCTGCAGTGGCTGGTAGCGGCTCTCGGCGTCGGCCTCGGTTTTGGCCTGCAGGAGATCTTTGCCAACTTTATCTCGGGCCTGATTATTCTCTTTGAAAAGCCGATACGTATTGGCGATACGGTGACCATCCGCGATCTGACCGGCAGCATCACCCGCATCAACACCCGCGCCACGACCATCAGCGACTGGGACCGGAAAGAGATTATCGTGCCGAATAAGGCGTTTATCACCGAGCAGTTTATCAACTGGTCGCTCTCTGACTCCGTCACCCGCGTGGTGCTGACGGTGCCGGCCCCGGCGGATGCGAATACCGAAGAGGTCACGCAGATCCTGATTAGCGCCGCCCACCGCTGTTCGCTGGTTATCGATACGCCGGCACCGGAGGCCTTCCTCGTCGATCTGCAGCAGGGGATTCAGATTTTCGAGCTGCGTATTTACGCCGCCGAGATGGGTCACCGCATGCCGCTGCGCCACGAGATCCATAAGCTGATTCTGGCAGGCTATCGCGAACACGGTATCGATATGCCGTTCCCGCCGTTCCAGATGCGTCTGGAGAGCATTGACGGCAGGAAGAGCAGCAGAGCGATGACCTCAGCAGGGAAATCCAGCCGCACGGCGGGCAGCCTGTAGGTTCAACCTGGCCGGCGGCTCGTGCGCCGGGTCAGGTCTGCGCGCAGGCCCTGGACGGCCAGGGAGAGGTATTCGGCCGGGTCAGGCGCGATCGACGGTAAAGGCGATCACCTCGCCGATGCTTTCGGCACCCAGCGCCAGCATCACCACGCGATCGACGCCCAGCGCCACGCCGGAGCAGTCCGGGAGACCCGCCTTGAGGGCTTCCAGCAGATTGCCGTCAATCGGCTGCTGCGGCAGGCCGCGGGCCGCACGCTTGCGGTTATCCTGCTCGAAACGCTGCTGCTGTTCGCGGGCGTCGGTCAGCTCGTGGAAGCCGTTCGCCAGCTCAATTCCCTTGTAATAGACCTCAAAGCGCTCCGCAACGCGGTGATCTTCGGTGCTGATCTGCGCCAGCGACGCCTGGCTTGCCGGGAAGTGATAGATAAAGGTCGGACGGTCCTTGCCGATATGCGGCTCGACGCCCATGGTAAACAGCAGCTGCAGCAGCGTATCCCTATCTTCTTCCGTATCGGCGATATTGCTCAGGTCGAGCTTCGCCGCCGCTTCGCGCAGCTGCGTCTTATCGGCCGACAGCGGATCGAGTTCAAGATGGCGCAGGAACGCCTGCTGATAGGAGAGGCTTTCCGCCGGCTGGCACTCCAGCACCTGCTGCAGTAAATCATCGACCTCATTAATCAGACGATACATGTCATAGCACGGACGATACCACTCCAGCATGGTGAATTCCGGGTTGTGGTGACGTCCCATCTCTTCATTGCGGAAGCTGCGGCACAGCTGGAATACCGGACCACAGCCCGCGGCCAGCAGCCGCTTCATATGGTATTCCGGGCTGGTCATCAGATAGAGATCCATCCCCTGAGAGTAGCCGGGGCCGACGAAACGGGTCTGGAACGGAAACAGGTGAATATCCGTTACCGTTGCCTGACTCATGCAGGGCGTCTCCACCTCCAGCACGCCGCGGTCGGTAAAGAAACGACGAATTTCCGCCATCACAGCCGCGCGTTTTAACAGGTTTGGGATCGACGCGCTCGGCTGCCAGGTTGCCGTTTCACTCATGGTACTTTCTCCGATTTCAGACAAGGGCACGAAGTCTACTCGTAACCGGCGAGTGAGACAAATTTTGTGCCAACGCCCCCTTAACGCATACCGTAAATTTATTAAGCGCCAGGAAGCATAAATAGCGCTGATAAATCACCGCACATATCGATAAAAAAATCGAACACGTCAATTTTCCCTACCGACCCTAAGGCTATACTTCTTTACCTATAAAGGAGCAGTGACACATTTTCGCCAGCCCGGCGGCGAAATAAACAAAAACTGGAGGAATGTCGTGCAAACTTTTCAAGCCGATCTTGCCGTAATTGGCGCTGGCGGAGCAGGTCTTCGCGCTGCAATCGCCGCAGCGCAGGCTAATCCAAATGCCAAAATCGCACTGATTTCAAAAGTCTATCCCATGCGTAGCCACACGGTTGCGGCTGAAGGCGGCTCCGCCGCCGTGACGCAGGATCATGACAGCTTTGAGTACCATTTTCACGACACCGTCGCCGGCGGCGACTGGCTTTGTGAGCAGGATGTCGTCGACTATTTCGTCCATCATTGCCCGACGGAAATGACCCAGCTTGAACAGTGGGGATGCCCGTGGAGCCGCCGTCCGGACGGCAGCGTCAACGTCCGCCGCTTCGGCGGGATGAAGATCGAACGCACGTGGTTTGCCGCGGATAAAACCGGCTTCCATATGCTGCACACTCTGTTCCAGACCTCCCTTCAGTTCCCGCAAATCCAGCGTTTTGACGAGCATTTCGTCCTCGATATTCTGGTCGACGATGGCCAGGCGCGTGGCCTGGTGGCGATGAATATGATGGAAGGCTCGCTGGTACAAATCCGCGCTAACGCGGTGGTGATGGCCACCGGCGGCGCAGGACGCGTCTATCGCTACAACACCAACGGCGGCATCGTCACCGGCGACGGGATGGGCATCGCGCTCAGCCACGGCGTTCCGCTGCGCGATATGGAGTTCGTGCAGTATCACCCGACCGGCCTTCCCGGCTCCGGTATTCTGATGACGGAAGGCTGCCGTGGCGAAGGCGGTATCCTGGTCAACAAGGACGGCTACCGCTACCTGCAGGATTACGGCATGGGCCCGGAAACGCCGCTCGGCGAGCCGAAAAACAAATATATGGAGCTCGGCCCGCGCGACAAGGTCTCCCAGGCCTTCTGGCACGAATGGCGTAAAGGCAACACCATTCCAACGCCGCGCGGCGACGTGGTTTATCTCGACCTGCGCCATTTAGGTGAGAAAAAGCTGCTGGAGCGCCTGCCCTTTATCTGCGAACTGGCGAAGGCCTACGTCGGCGTTGATCCGGTTAAAGAGCCGATTCCCGTGCGCCCAACCGCGCACTACACCATGGGCGGTATCGAAACCGACCAGAACTGTGAAAGCCGCATCAAGGGGCTGTTCGCCGTGGGTGAATGCTCGTCGGTCGGCCTTCACGGCGCCAACCGCCTTGGCTCCAACTCGCTGGCAGAGCTGGTGGTCTTTGGCCGCCTCGCCGGCGAGCAGGCCATCAGGCGAGCGGCGGAGGCTAAAGAAGCCAACGTGAGCGCGCTGGATGCACAGACCGCCGACGTAGAAAAACGGCTGAAAGATCTTATCAATCAGGAAGGCGACGAGAACTGGGCGAAGATCCGCGACGAGATGGGCCTGTCGATGGAAGAAGGCTGCGGGATCTACCGTACGCCGGAGCTGATGCAAAAAACCGTCGATAAGCTGGCCGAGCTGCAGGAGCGCTTCAGGCGCGTACGCATTACCGACAGCTCCAGCGTGTTCAATACCGACCTGCTGTATACCATCGAGCTGGGTCACGGGCTGAACGTGGCGGAATGTATGGCCCACTCTGCCCTTGCGCGTAAAGAGTCCCGCGGCGCGCACCAGCGCCTGGATGAAGGCTGCACCGAGCGTGACGACGTCAATTTCCTCAAGCATACGCTCGCATTCCGCGATGCCGATGGCACCACGCGCCTTGAGTATGGCGATGTGAAGATCACCACTCTGCCGCCGGCAAAACGCGTATACGGCGCAGAAGCGGAAGCAGCCGAGAAGAAGGAGACGACCAATGGCTGAGATGAAGAACCTGAAAATCGAGGTGGTGCGCTACAACCCGGAAGTGGACACCGCGCCGCACAGCGCGTTCTATGAGGTTCCTTACGACGAGCAGACCTCACTGCTCGACGCGCTGGGCTATATCAAAGACAACCTCGCGGCGGATCTCAGCTACCGCTGGTCCTGCCGGATGGCGATTTGCGGCTCCTGCGGGATGATGGTCAACAAGGTGCCGAAGCTGGCGTGTAAAACCTTCCTGCGTGAATACACCAAGGGCATTAAGGTCGAAGCGCTGGCTAACTTCCCGATCGAGCGCGATCTGGTGGTCGATATGACCCACTTTATCGAGAGCCTGGAGGCGATTAAGCCCTATATTATCGGCAACCCGCGTACCCCGGATCAGGGGCCAAACAAACAGACTCCGGCGCAGATGGCGAAGTACCATCAGTTCTCCGGCTGCATCAACTGCGGCCTGTGCTACGCCGCCTGCCCACAGTTTGGCCTTAACCCGGAGTTTATCGGCCCTGCGGCCATCACCCTCGCCCATCGTTACAACGAGGACAGCCGCGACCACGGGAAAAAGGAACGTATGGCGCAGCTTAACGGTCAGAACGGCGTCTGGACCTGTACCTTCGTGGGCTACTGCTCGGAAGTCTGTCCGAAGCACGTCGACCCGGCGGCCGCCATTCAGCAGGGCAAGGTAGAGAGCTCGAAAGACTTTCTTATCGCCACCCTGAAACCACGCTAAGGAGTGCATTATGACGACTAAACGCAAGCCCTACGTGCGGCCGATGACGTCCACCTGGTGGAAGAAGCTGCCGTTTTATCGCTTCTACATGCTGCGTGAAGGAACGGCTGTACCGGCAGTCTGGTTCAGCATCATCCTGATTTATGGCCTGTTTTCCCTCAAGCACGGGGCGGAAAGCTGGGCGGGATACGTTGGCTTTCTACAAAATCCGCTGGTGGTGATCCTCAACCTGATCGCCCTCGGCGCAGCGCTGCTGCACACCAAAACCTGGTTTGAGCTGGCGCCGAAAGCCGCCAATATTATTGTCAAAGGCGAGAAAATGGGGCCAGAGCCGGTTATTAAAGGGCTGTGGGTGGTGACTGCGGTAGCAACAGCGGCGATCCTGCTTATCGCCCTGTTCTGGTAAGGAGGCTGGAATGATCAATCCCAACCCAAAACGTTCCGATGAACCGGTATTCTGGGGGCTGTTTGGCGCCGGAGGCATGTGGAGCGCCATTATTGCTCCGGTGATGATACTGCTGGTCGGTATCCTGCTGCCGCTGGGCCTGGCGCCAGCTGACGCCTTCAGCTACGAACGCGTGCTCGGCTTTGCCCAGAGTTTTATTGGCCGGGCATTTATCTTCCTGATGATTGTCCTGCCGCTGTGGTGCGGGCTACACCGCATTCATCACGCCATGCACGACCTGAAAATTCACGTCCCTAACGGGAAGTGGGTGTTCTACGGCCTGGCCGCCATCCTGAGCGTGGTCACGCTGGTCGGCGTATTATTTATCTAAACCTCCCGATGCCCGGTAGCGGAGTGTTACCGGGCTCTCTTTTGCAGAATATTTCCCCGTTTTTTCCCCGCCAGAATCTACACTTAGCAAAAAACCAGTAAGGAAAATAGTATGCGTCTGCTGCCAATGATTGCCGCTGTTGCCGTCTCGTTTCTGGTTGTTGCCTGTAGTACCCCGACGCCTCCGCAGGGCGTGACGGTGGTCAGTCCGTTTGATACCCAGCGCTATCTCGGTACCTGGTATGAAATCGCCCGCTTCGACCATAGCTTTGAGCGCGGCCTGGAGAAGGTCACCGCCACCTACAGCCTGCGCGACGACGGTGGGCTGAACGTCGTCAACAAAGGCTATAACCCCGATCGCGGCATGTGGCAAAAAACGGATGGCGTGGCCTACTTCACCGGCGAGAGCAATCGGGCGGCGCTAAAAGTCTCCTTTTTTGGCCCCTTCTACGGCGGCTACAACGTGATTGCGCTGGATAAAGATTATCGCTATGCGCTGGTGTGCGGACCGGATCGGGATTATCTCTGGCTGCTGGCGCGCACGCCGAAAATCGCACCGGAAGTGAAACAGCAGATGCTGGATATCGCCTCCCGGCAGGGCTTCGACGTGAGCAAGCTTATCTGGGTCAACCAGCGCTATTAGTGGGTGCTGAGCTTGAGGCCGATAATACCGATGACGATGCACGCCAGGCTGGCAATACGCATCGGGCTGGCGGACTCGCCCAGCAGGACGATACCGGCAATCGCCGCGCCGACGGCGCCGATCCCCGTCCACACCGCGTAAGCGGTGCCTACCGGCAGCGTTTTCATCGCCCATGACAGCAGCGCCATGCTGACCACCATCGCCACGATGGTGATGGCGCTGGGTATCAGGCGGCTAAAACCGTGGGTGTACTTCAGACCAACCGCCCAGACCACTTCCAGCAGACCGGCGATAAACAAAATTAACCAGGACATAAGGCTCCTTGATGGGGCCGTCCCCGGATGCGGTACGCTTACGGGTCGTCCCGCAAGGTGAGTGAAAAAACGCGGATATTATAAACAGTAGCGCAGGAGATGAAAAGAACGGTACGGCCGGCGACCGTACCGTCAGGTCTATTGCTGGGCTTTCGTCGCCGCGCCGGAAATGGCGCTGCCGCCTTCCGAAATATCCTGACCGACGCCGCGCGTTGTATTACATGCGGTCAGCACAGAGGAGAGAGCCAAAACCGTAAAGAACGCTGCAATCGCTTTTTTCACCATAATGTCATCCTTATTTACCAGTTTTAGTTATCGTGCCCTATAAGCATAGACAAACTGACCCGATATGAAGGGATCTCAGCGTTTTTTAAGAACAAAAGCGATGCGGTACGCCGGGAAGCGCGAATTCAGAAGAAGAGGAGAGAAAGTCGGTGCTTAGCTGGCGGCGTGAGAGATGGCGTGCCCCAGGCTGCGGATATCTTCACCCACGCCGTGGACCGTATGACAGCCGGCCAGCAGGGTGCCGCTGAGCAGCAGCAATACCACAAGCTTTAAGGTGTTGTTCATCTTCCCTGCCTGCTATCGATACCTGCGTGCTATAGGGGGCGCAGCAGCGCGCTGCGCCAACCGTCAGAGACGTGAATTACTTCACGCGGGATACGTATTCGCCAGAGCGGGTATCCACTTTAATCACTTCGCCAATCTGTACAAACAGCGGAACTTTAACCACTGCGCCAGTGGTCAGGGTCGCAGGCTTACCGCCGGTACCCGCGGTATCGCCTTTCAGACCCGGATCGGTTTCAACGATTTCCAGCTCAACGAAGTTCGGCGGGGTCACGGAGATAGGCTGACCGTTCCACAGGGTCACGATGCACTCAGCCTGATCCAGCAGCCATTTAGCGCTTTCACCAACGGCTTTCTCGTCAGCGGCCAGCTGTTCGAAGGTGGAGTTGTTCATGAAGTGGTAGAACTCACCGTCGTTGTACAGGTAAGTCAGGTTCATATCTACAACGTCTGCGCCTTCAGCGGAGTCGGTAGATTTGAAGGTTTTCTCTACGCGCGTGCCGGTCAGCAGGCGGCGCAGCTTAACGCGGGCGAAAGCCTGGCCTTTTCCCGGTTTTACGAATTCACTCGCTTCAACGGCATAAGGTTCGCCGTCCATCATGATTTTAAGACCAGCACGAAAATCGTTGCTATAGTAAGTCGCCATAAGGCCCTCTGAAATTGTTAATTGGTAGCTAAGCCACAAAATGGCGCATATTGTAACCCTAAATACCCCATCCAGAGAAGATTGGTTAACGCAACTTGCCGATGTTGTGACCAGTCCTGATGAACTGCTGCATCTTTTAAATGTAGACGCTGATGCAAACCTATTGGCGGGGCGCGATGCTAAGCGCCTCTTTGCGCTGCGCGTTCCCCGGGCTTTTATCGCCCGTATGGAGCGAGGAAATCCTAACGATCCTCTTCTGCGTCAAGTACTTACTTCGCAAGAAGAGTTTATCGCCTCCCCCGGTTTTTCCACCGATCCGCTGGAGGAACAGCACAGCGTCGTGCCCGGCCTGCTGCATAAATACGCCAACCGCGCGCTGCTGCTGGTTAAAGGCGGCTGTGCGGTAAATTGTCGTTATTGCTTCCGCAGACACTTCCCGTACGCCGATAACCAGGGCAATAAGCGCAACTGGCAGGCGGCGATGGACTATATTTCCGCCCATCCGCAGCTCGATGAGATTATTTTTTCCGGCGGCGACCCGCTGATGGCGAAAGATCATGAGCTCGACTGGCTGCTCACCCAGCTGGAAGCGATCCCGCACGTCAAGCGTCTGCGTATTCACAGCCGGCTGCCCATTGTCATCCCGGCGCGCATCACCGAGGCGCTGGCTGCGCGTTTCACCCGCTCCTCGCTGCAGATACTGCTGGTGAACCATATCAACCATGCCAATGAAATCGACGCTGAGTTTCGCGCGGCAATGGCGCGTTTACGCCACGCTGGCGTCACCCTGCTGAACCAAAGCGTGCTGCTGCGGGGGGTCAACGATAGCGCACAGACGCTGGCTAAGTTGAGCAATGCGCTATTTGATGCGGGGGTGATGCCGTATTACCTGCACGTGCTGGATAAGGTCCAGGGCGCGGCCCACTTTATGGTCGAAGATGAAGAAGCCCGGGCCATCATGCGCGAGCTGCTGACGCTGGTATCAGGCTATATGGTACCGAAGCTGGCGCGAGAAATCGGCGGAGAGCCGAGCAAAACGCCGCTGGATTTGCAGCTACGACAGAGCTAGCCAGCGTTCTTTCCCCTCTCCCCACCGGAGAGAGGGGAAAGCGATCAGTTCGGGCACTTATAGACCTGACCGTTCATTTCGCTATCGGTCGGCACAAAGCTCGACAGCAGGTTCTGCGTCGGGCTGCTGACGCCGTAAATCACGTTGCCGCCCATTGCCGCAGCCTGGTTACGCAGCGCATTAGCCGCGCCGCGCATAGAGCCGCCCTCACCGCCGTTCTGCCCGGAGAGCCAGTTGCTCTGCTTGCCGCTAGCGGTCCCCAACAGCTGGCAATCCGCACCCGGCTTATCTTCAACAAAGCGTACGCTCTGCCCGCCTGAGCTCAGTTCGTTGCTGGAACTGCAACCCGCTAACAGTAGTGCTGCGCCGACAATCCCTGCTAAATATCTTACCTGCATGTTATTCCCCATGATCAATGAGCTGGACGCGCTGGCCCGGATGTACACCTTATACTAAAAAGCCGGAAAAAAGAAAAACCCCCGAGCATTTCTGCCCGGGGGTTTCTTTGTTTCTAAGGGGTAGAGCGCACGATTACATCATGCCGCCCATGCCACCCATACCGCCCATGCCGCCAGCAGCGCCTAAATCAGCTGCGTCGCTTTTCGGCAGATCGGTAATCATGCACTCGGTAGTGATCATCAGACCAGCAACGGAGGCCGCGTACTGCAGAGCAGAACGGGTCACTTTAGTTGGGTCGAGGATACCGAAGTCGATCATGTTGCCGTATTCTTCAGTCGCCGCGTTGTAACCGTAGTTACCTTCGCCCGCTTTCACGTTGTTAGTGACCACAGACGGCTCTTCACCGGCGTTGGACACGATCTGGCGCAGCGGAGCTTCCATTGCGCGCAGCGCAACTTTGATACCGACGTTCTGATCTTCGTTCTGAGCAGTCAGGCCAGCCAGTTTAGCCGCAACGCGCACCAGCGCAACGCCACCACCGGCAACCACGCCTTCTTCTACCGCAGCACGGGTCGCGTGCAGGGCATCGTCAACGCGTGCTTTCTTCTCTTTCATTTCAACTTCGGTAGCTGCACCGACTTTGATAACCGCAACGCCGCCTGCCAGTTTAGCAACGCGTTCCTGCAGTTTTTCACGGTCGTAGTCAGAAGTCGCTTCTTCGATCTGCTTACGGATCTGAGTCACGCGGCCCTGGATAGCGCCTTCTTCACCCACGCCATCGATGATGGTGGTGGTGTCTTTGTTGATCACAACGCGTTTTGCCTGACCCAGGTCTTCCAGCGTCGCTTTTTCCAGCTCCATACCGATCTCTTCAGAGATAACGGTACCGCCGGTCAGAGTCGCGATGTCCTGCAGCATAGCTTTACGACGGTCGCCGAAGCCAGGTGCTTTAACCGCAGCCACTTTAACGATGCCGCGCATGGTGTTAACCACCAGCGTTGCCAGGGCTTCGCCTTCAACGTCTTCAGCGATGATAACCAGCGGTTTGCCGGCTTTCGCTACGGCTTCCAGAACCGGCAGCATTTCGCGGATGTTGGAAACTTTTTTGTCAGCCAGCAGGATGAACGGGCTTTCCAGCTCAACGGCACCGGTTTCCGGCTTGTTGATGAAGTACGGGGACAGGTAGCCGCGGTCGAACTGCATACCTTCAACCACGTCCAGTTCGTCTTCCAGACCGGTACCGTCTTCAACGGTGATCACGCCTTCTTTACCGACTTTATCCATCGCTTCAGCGATCAGTTTACCTACGGTTTCGTCGGAGTTAGCGGAGATGGTACCAACCTGAGCAATAGCTTTAGAGTCGGAGCACGGTACGGACAGGGATTTCAGCTCTTCAACAGCGGCAACGACGGCTTTGTCGATACCACGTTTCAGATCCATCGGGTTCATGCCCGCAGCAACGGCTTTCAGGCCTTCAGCGATGATCGCCTGAGCCAGTACGGTTGCGGTGGTGGTACCGTCGCCTGCAGCGTCGTTCGCTTTAGAGGCAACTTCTTTCACCATCTGGGCGCCCATGTTTTCGAACTTGTCTTCCAGCTCGATTTCACGCGCGACGGAAACGCCGTCTTTGGTGATGGTCGGCGCACCGAAGGATTTGTCCAGGACAACGTTACGGCCTTTCGGGCCCAGTGTCACTTTAACTGCATCTGCCAGTACGTTTACGCCGCGCAGCATTTTCACACGAGCGTCGTTACCGAATTTTACGTCTTTAGCTGCCATTTTAATCTTTCCCTTAAATTCGTATGTTCAGTGTCGTTCGCAGATTAGGCTTCAACAATTGCCAGGATGTCGCTTTCGGACATGATCAACACTTCTTCATTGTCGATCTTTTCAGATTTCACGCCGTAGCCGTCGTTGAAAATGACGATATCGCCCACTTTCACGTCCAGCGGCTGCACGGTTCCGTTTTCCAGGATGCGGCCCTTACCGACAGCGATGATTTCGCCACGAGTTGATTTGGCTGCCGCAGAACCGGTCAGAACGATGCCGCCAGCAGATTTGGTTTCAACTTCTTTACGTTTGACGATCACACGATCATGTAACGGACGAATACTCATTGATAGCTCTCCTTTGAGAAAGTCATTATCAGTTATGGATGACACCGGCCCGTATACGGTTTCCGGCTAGTGACCTGAGAGATGGGGATGGAGTTTTACCGCTTCAAGGGGCCAATTGAAAAAAAGTTTTTTCGCGTGCCCTGGCGCACACTCCCGGCGCGTCGCCCGGACGTCATAAGCAAAAACGATTGTGGTACCATTCGGGTTTTGTCCGGGACAGGGTTGCATCATGGGTGGTTTGAAGCAGGAGTTAGGTTTGGCTCAGGGTGTGGGCCTCCTCTCCACATCATTACTGGGCACCGGCGTCTTCGCCGTTCCCGCTCTGGCCGCGCTGGTTGCGGGTGATAACAGCCTGTGGGCATGGCCGGCGCTGATCCTGCTGGTTTTCCCGATAGCCATCGTCTTTGCCGTACTCGGCCGCCACTATCCCAGCGCCGGCGGCGTGGCGCATTTCGTCAATATGGCGTTCGGCCCCCGCATGGAGCGCGTGACCGGCTGGCTGTTTTTGTCGGTCATCCCGGTGGGATTACCCGCCGCGTTGCATATCGCCACCGGCTTCAGCCAGGCCCTGTTTGGCTGGCACGACGGCCAGCTGCTGCTCGCCGAACTGGGGACGCTGGCCATTATCTGGTGGGTGGGTTCGCGCGGAGCCAGCTCCAGCGCCAATCTGCAAACGCTGGTGGCAATCCTGATTGTGGCCCTGATTGTCGCTATCTGGTGGCGCGGCGGTATCGATCCGGCGCATATCCCCTTCCCGGCGCCGCAGGATGTCGATCGGTCGCAGCTTTTTGCCGCGCTGTCGGTCATGTTCTGGTGCTTTGTCGGCCTCGAGGCCTTTGCCCACCTGGCTTCGGAATTTAAATCCCCGGAGCGCGATTTTCCGCGCGCGCTGATGATTGGCCTGCTGCTGGCCGGTACGGTCTACTGGGCCTGCACCGTGCTGGTGCTGCATTTTCACGCCTTCGGCGAGGACATTGCCGCCGCCGCGTCGCTGCCTGATATCGTGGTGCGCCTGTTCGGCGTCCAGGCGCTGTGGGTCGCCTGCGTCATTGGCTACCTCGCCTGCTTCGCCAGCCTCAATATCTATATTCAAAGTTTTGCCCGCCTGGTCTGGTCGCAGGCGCAGTACAGGCCTGAGAGCCGACTCGCCCGCCTGTCGGCCCGGCAAATCCCGCGCAACGCACTCAATGCGGTGCTGGCCTGCTGCGTCATCAGCACCCTGTGCATTTACTGGCTCGATATCAACCTCGACGCGCTGATCGTCTACGCCAACGGCATTTTTATTATGATTTATCTGCTGTGTATGCTGGCGGGCTGCCGGCTGCTGCAGGGGCGCTATCGGGTGCTGGCGGCGATCGGTAGCCTGCTGTGCCTGCTGCTGCTGGCGATGGTCGGCTGGAAAAGCCTGTACGCGCTGGTGGTGCTGGTGGCGCTGTGGCTGCTTTTACCCCGGCGCCGGTCGCTGAGCGAAACCCCGGGCGCCCAGCCATAAAAAAAGCCGGATCGCTCTGCGCGTATCCGGCTGGTCACTCCACGCGCCCGGCGGCCGCCGGGCTGGCTGGATTAGCGATCGTCTTTGTGGTCCAGACGGTCGCGCTCATCGTCTTTACGCTGGTATTCCCCGTCAAAGGTATCACCGCCTTGGGTACCGGCGCTGAAGCCGCCGCCCGGCATCCGGCTAAAGCGCAGATGCGGCATCAGCTTGAGGGTCAGGTGTTTTTGCACCGGCGGCAGCAGGAGCAGCAGGCCGAGGAAGTCGGTAAAGAAGCCCGGTAACAGCAGCAGCAGGCCGGCAATAATCAGCGATACGCTTTTGATCATTTCCGCCGCCGGGCTTTCGCCGGCCGCCATTTTTTGCTGCATCAGCATGAAGTTTTTGAAGCCCTGGTTGCGCACCAGCGACATCCCGACCACCGAGCTAAAGATCACTAAAATCAGCGTCAGCAGCACCCCAAGGACATGGGAAACCTGGATAAAGATCGAGATTTCAATGTAAACGTATAAAAAAAAGGCAAAAAACGGAATCCAACGCACCGGCGTCTCCTTCATTAGCGTGCGCCGCTATCGGCACCCGCAGCTATAAGATGTGCTATTCGCATCCCATCAATATTGGGCTAACGCGGGACTTTTCAATCAGCAGAAACGCTTATTTTTTTCAAGAACTGCAAAGCGGTGACTCATTTCACAGATTAATAATTCTTATAGCCCCCACTACATAATAAGTGATCAAGATTACTGATATTCGCTATCATCAGCATATGATCGTGGGCACCAGGCCGATTAAGGAAATAATCTTCGGCGAGAAAATGCGCTAAATCCTATAAATTCTGCGTATTTGGTGAATTCATTGGCAGCTTGAAAAAGAAGGTTCACATGTTAAACAACATTCGTATCGAAGAAGATCTGTTGGGTACCAGGGAAGTTCCAGCTGACGCCTACTACGGCGTTCATACTCTGAGAGCGATTGAAAACTTCTACATCAGCAATAGCAAAATCAGCGATATTCCCGAGTTTGTGCGCGGTATGGTGATGGTGAAAAAGGCCGCTGCCATGGCCAACAAAGAGCTGCAAACCATTCCTAAAGGCGTCGCGAATACCATTATTGCCGCATGTGATGAAGTGCTGAATAACGGCAAGTGCATGGATCAGTTCCCGGTTGACGTGTTCCAGGGTGGCGCGGGTACTTCCGTCAACATGAACACCAACGAAGTGCTGGCAAACATCGGTCTTGAGCTGATGGGCCACCAGAAAGGTGAATACCAGTACCTGAACCCCAACGACCACGTTAACAAATGCCAGTCCACTAACGATGCCTACCCGACCGGTTTTCGCATCGCGGTGTATGCCTCCCTGCTGAAATTAACCGACGCGATTAACCAGCTGGGCGAAGGCTTCCAGAGCAAAGCCGTTGAGTTCCAGGACGTCCTGAAAATGGGCCGTACCCAGCTGCAGGATGCGGTACCGATGACCCTCGGCCAGGAGTTCCACGCCTTCAACGTTCTGCTGAACGAAGAAACAAAATGCATTCTGCGTACCGCAGAGCTGCTGCTGGAAGTGAACCTCGGCGCCACCGCCATCGGCACGCGCCTGAATACCCCGGACGGCTATCAGCAGCTGGCGGTACAAAAACTCGCGGAAGTCAGCAGCCTGCCGGTTGTTCCGGCGGAAGACCTGATTGAAGCCACCTCCGACTGCGGCGCCTACGTCATGGTGCATAGCTCGCTGAAACGCCTGGCGGTGAAGCTGTCTAAAATCTGTAACGACCTGCGCCTGCTCTCTTCCGGCCCGCGCGCTGGCCTGAACGAAATCAACCTGCCGGAGCTGCAGGCGGGTTCGTCCATCATGCCGGCCAAGGTTAACCCGGTGGTGCCGGAAGTCGTCAACCAGGTGTGCTTCAAGGTGATCGGCAACGACACCACCGTCACGATGGCCTCAGAAGCCGGCCAGCTGCAGCTGAACGTGATGGAGCCGGTTATCGGTCAGGCGATGTTCGAGTCCATTCATATCCTGACCAACGCCTGCTATAACCTGCTGGAAAAATGCGTAAACGGCATTACCGCCAACAAAGCGGTGTGCGAAAGCTATGTTTACAACTCCATCGGCATCGTCACCTACCTCAACCCGTTTATCGGCCACCACAATGGCGATATCGTCGGCAAGATTTGCGCCGAAACCGGTAAGAGCGTGCGGGAAGTGGTGCTGGAACGAGGCTTGCTCACCGAAACGGAGCTGGACGATATTTTCTCTCCGCACAACCTGATGCACCCGGCCTATAAAGCAAAGCGTTTTACCGATGAAAGCGAACAGTAAGCTTTCAGGTTAAACTCAACGAAGGCATGTCAGCAATGACATGCCTTTTTGCTTTTCTGGGTTTACGAAATCACAACAATTCAATATCAACTTGTTAAAAAACAAGGAAGGAACATATGTTTGGTGCAGAGCTCGTCATTGTCCTGCTGGCTATTTACCTGGGTGCCAGGCTGGGCGGTATCGGTATCGGATTCGCCGGTGGTCTGGGCGTCCTCGTCCTGACCTTAATCTTTCAAATAAAGCCCGGCGCGATCCCCTTCGACGTCATTGAGATCATCATGGCGGTCATCGCCGCGATTGCCGCCATGCAGGTTGCCGGCGGCATGGACTACCTGGTTAGCCTTGCAGAGCGCCTGCTGCGCCGTCACCCGAAGTACATCACCTTTCTCGCCCCGCTGGTCACCTGGTTTATGACGGTCCTCGCGGGAACCGGCCACACCGCCTTCTCGACCCTGCCGGTGATCACCGAAGTGGCGAAGGAGCAGGGCATTCGCCCCTCCCGCCCGCTGTCGATTGCCGTCGTGGCCTCGCAGATTGCGATTACCGCCTCGCCAATTTCCGCCGCGGTGGTGTTTTTCGCCGGCATTCTGGAGCCGCTGGGCGTCAGCTACCTGACGCTGCTGGCGATCTGTATTCCGGTGACGCTGATTGCCGTGATGATCACCGCCGTGGTGTGTAACTTCCTCGGCTGCGAGCTGAAAGATGACCCGGTTTACCAGGAGCGCCTGGCAAAAGGGGAAGTCAAACTGCGCGGAAGCCAGGTGTTCCAGCTGAAGCCGCACGCCAAACGTTCGGTGCTGCTGTTCCTGATCGGGATCGTCGCGGTCATGTTCTACGCTACCGCCATCAGCGATACCGTCGGGCTGATTCAGAACCCGGTACTGCCGCGCAACGAAGCGATCGTGGTCTTCATGCTGACCATTGCCACGCTGATTAGCATCACCTGTAAGATCGATACCAGCGAGGTGCTGAACGCCAGCACCTTTAAATCCGGGATGAGCGCCTGCGTCTGCGTGCTGGGCGTTGCCTGGCTGGGCGATACCTTCGTGAAGGCACATATCTCTGATATCCAGGCGGTGGCGGGCGATCTGCTGCACAACTACCCGTGGCTGCTGGCGGTGGTGCTGTTCTTCGCCGCAACCCTGCTCTACTCCCAGGCCGCCACCACCAAAGCGCTGATGCCTGCGGCGCTGCTGCTTGGCGTGAGCCCGCTGACCGCTATTGCCTCTTTTGCCGCGGTCTCCGCGCTGTTCGTCCTGCCGACCTACCCGACGCTGCTGGCGGCGGTCGAAATGGATGACACCGGCTCTACCCGCATCGGCAAGTACGTCTTCAACCACGCCTTCCTGATCCCCGGGGTGATCGCCATTACCCTGTGCGTTATTTTGGGGTTCATTATCGGCGGCATCGTGCTGTAAATCTGCTTAAATTCGGGCCACATCGTGGCCCGTTTCATTAATCCCCCCGCATCTTGCGTGCTATAGTGCCTCTTTTCGCTGATACGAGGTTCACGATGACTACGCCTGATGCCGTTGTTGTACTCTGTACCGCGCCGGATGAAGCGACCGCCCAGGATTTAGCGGCCAAAGTGCTGGCAGAAAAGCTGGCCGCCTGCGCCACTCTCCTGCCGGGCGCGACCTCCCTCTACTACTGGGAAGGCAAGCTGGAGCAGGAGTATGAAGTGCAGATGCTGCTGAAAACCGACCGTGCCCATCAGCAGGCGCTGCTGGAGTGCCTGAAGTCCCATCACCCGTATCAAACCCCCGAATTGCTGGTTTTGCCCGTCACTCACGGAGACACTGATTACCTCTCATGGCTCAACGCATCATTACGCTGATTCTGCTGCTCTGCAGTACATCGGCATTCGCCGGGCTCTTTGATACTCCCGGCCGCTCAAATTTTGTGCCTGCTGACCAGGCTTTTGCCTTTGATTTTCAGCAGAGCCAGCACGAGATAAACCTGACCTGGCAAATCAAGGAGGGTTACTATCTCTACCGCAAACAGATCAAGCTCAGCGCCGCTGACGCCGCTTTCCTTGAGCCATCGCTGCCGTCCGGCGAATGGCACGACGATGAGTTTTACGGCAAAAGTGAGATTTATCGCCAGCGGCTAACCGTGCCGGTTACGCTCACCCGGGCCGCCAAAGGGGCCACGCTGACCGTGACCTGGCAGGGCTGCGCCGACGCCGGCTTCTGCTATCCGCCGGAAACTAAAGTGGTGCCGCTCAGCGCGGCGCTGGCGCTCTCCGGCAACGAACAGGCTCCCGCGCGCCCTGCGCTTCCCGTCGCTGGCGTGCCGAAGCTTAACCCGCCGCTCCCGGTAGAACCGCGTCCGGCGCTGGCGCTCGCGGAACGGCCGCCGGTTGAAACGGCCGAGCCTTCGCCAGGCCAGTCCGTCGCCAGGAGCGATAGCGGCCAGCTTCCGTTTTCCGCCCTCTGGGCGCTATTGATTGGTATCGGTATCGCGTTTACGCCCTGCGTGCTGCCGATGTATCCGCTGATCTCGGGTATTGTGCTGGGTGGTGAACGCCGGCTGTCCACCGCCCGCGCGCTGCTGCTGGCGTTTATCTATGTCCAGGGAATGGCGCTGACCTACACGGCGCTGGGTATGGTGGTGGCCGCCGCGGGCCTGCAGTTCCAGGCGGCGCTGCAGCATCCGTACGTGCTGATCGGCCTGTCGGCGGTCTTTATTCTGCTGGCGCTGTCGATGTTTGGCCTGTTTACCCTGCAGCTGCCGTCATCCTTGCAGACGCGCCTGACGCTGATGAGCAATACCCAACGGGGCGGTTCCGCCGGTGGCGTGTTTGCCATGGGCGCCATCGCCGGGCTTATCTGCTCGCCCTGTACGACGGCGCCGCTGAGCGCGATTCTGCTGTACATCGCGCAAAGCGGTAACCTGTGGCTGGGCGGCGGCACGCTGTATCTCTACGCGCTGGGCATGGGGCTACCGCTGATTCTGGTCACCGTGTTTGGCAACCGTCTGCTGCCGAAGAGCGGCCCGTGGATGGCCCATGTGAAGACCGCGTTCGGTTTTGTCATCCTGGCGCTGCCGGTGTTTTTACTGGAGCGTATCCTGGGCGAGGTATGGGGGCTGCGCCTGTGGTCGCTGCTGGCGGTGGCCTTCTTTAGCTGGGCCTTTATCACCTCCCTTGGCGCCACGCGTCCGTGGCAGCGCATCATGCAGATCGTGCTGCTGGCCGCCGCGCTGGTGAGCGTTCGTCCGCTGCAGGACTGGGCGTTCGACGCGCCGACGGCGCAGCAGCAGGCGCACCTGGCGTTTACCCGCGTCAGCACCGTCGATGAGCTCGATCGGGCTCTGGCGCAGGCTCAAGGCCGGCCGGTTATGCTAGATTTGTACGCTGACTGGTGCGTGGCCTGTAAAGAGTTCGAAAAATACACCTTTAGCACACCGGAAGTGCAACAGGCCCTGAAAGATACCGTTCTGTTGCAGGTAGACGTCACGAAGAACAGCGCGCAGGACGTCGCCCTGCTGAAGCATCTGCGGGTGCTCGGCCTGCCGACGATTCTGTTCTTTAATGCGCAGGGAGAGGAGCAGCCCGCGCAGCGCGTAACCGGCTTTATGGATGCCGCGGCATTCAGCGCCCATTTGCGCGATCGGCAACCGTGAACGACACTTTAGGAGGTAAAATGGAGGAGAAAACCGTGCAACGTGAAGATGTTCTGGGTGAAGCCATACAAATTCTTGAAATCGAAGGTATTGCTAACACCACGCTGGAGATGGTCGCCGAGCGCGTTGCTTATCCGATCGATGACCTCAAGCGCTTCTGGCCAGACCGCGAAGCGCTACTGTACGACGCCCTCCGCTATCTCAGCCATCAGGTTGATACATGGCGTCGCCAGCTGCTGCTGGATGAGACGCTAACGGCGGAGCAGAAGCTGCTGGCGCGCTATGCGGCGCTGACCCGCTGCGTGAGCAATCACCGCTATCCCGGCTGCCTGTTTATTGCGGCCTGTACCTTCTATCCGGATGCACAGCACCCGATTCATCAGCTGGCTGAACAGCAGAAGCAGGCTTCGCTCGCCTATACGCACGAGCTGCTGACCCAGCTGGAAGTGGATGACCCGGCGATGGTCGCCAAACAGATGGAGCTTATCATCGAAGGCTGCCTGAGCCGCCTGCTGGTGAAGCGCAGCCAGGCCGACGTCGACACCGCCCAGCGCCTGGCGGAAGACATCCTGCGTTTTGCCCAGTGTCGAATGGGCGGCGCGTTAACCTGATTCCGATATCTTAACCGATCCTTCGCGCATATAATTTCCCTCTCACCGACATTCTGACAGGGTTTTATATGCGTTCTCTCCTTTGGGTTGCCATCATCGGGCTATATCCGATATCGCTGCTGGCGGCTCCCGTACAGGGTTTTTCTTTCGCGTATAAAGACTGGGAAGTCGCCTGTGATAACACCGGCACCTGCCGGGCCGCGGGCTACGGCGTCAACCTCGGTGAAGTCAGCGTCCTGCTGACCCGCAGCGCCGGCCCCGATCAGCGCGTAAGCGGCCAGGTGACCTTTGCCCAGACCGATCGCGATATCCCCCCTGACGCCACCGTTCGCCTGCTGATCGACAATCAGGATCGCGGTACGCTGGATGCCAAAGATGACAGCCACTTCCGTCTCGACAGCACGCAAACGGCCGCGCTGATCCAGGCCCTGGAGCATGAAAGCCGCATTGAGATTTCGCTTAACGGCGCGCGCAAGACGCTCTCGAACGCGGGCAGCAGCGCGGTATTTCTCAAGATCGACGAATTTCAGCAGCGCCTGGGCACCGCGGATGCGCTGCTGCGCAAAGGCGATGCCGACGATAGCAATACGCTGAACGCGCTACCCGCCCCGGAGATTATCGCCGCCCCAACGCTCCACAACGCTCAGCCCGAACCGCTGACCGCCAAACAGCGCCAGCGCTTCCTCCCGGAGCTGGTCCCGCTGCTGAATAGCCGCTGTGACGACTGGCAAAACAAAGATATTCCCGCCCAGGAACGACAAATCACCGCCACCGCCATCGATAAAAGCCATTGGCTTATCCAGGCGCTGTGCTGGCGGGCCGCCTACAACGACGGTTACGCCATGTGGGTGGTGGACAGCGCCCCGCAGGCTAAACCTCAGCCGATCTCCACCGATGCCTCCAGCTATGCCGATGGCGCCATCGCGTTCTTCAACAAGGGCCGCGGCATCGCCGACTGCGTGAGCGGGGAGGAGCGGGTCTGGGACGGCAAAGCGTTCGTCCAGAGCCTGAAATATACCACCGGCATGTGCCGCGAAATTACACCAGGCGGGACCTGGATGCTGCCGACCTTCGTCAGCCAGGTGCGTCCTAAGCAGCAGAAAGATGCCGATAATCTCGCACTCAAGGCGCTGTATAGCGCCGTGCTGAAAGAGCAAAAGGCCAATCCGGAGCTGGCGCTAAATAAGATCGCCGAGCAGTTCCCGCTCACCGGGCACGTCACCAACTTTACGCTGACCTATGCCGACGATACCTTAGTGTCAACAAACAAGCCTTCCGTCGATATCAGCGACGATGAGTGGCAGGCGTTTCTCCATTCCGATATCAGCGCTGACTCGGAAAATGGCAAGGTCAGCTTTACGCTTATCGACCTCGATAACGACGGCAGGCGCGATTTGATTATCGACAGCTACGTCGGCGGAACCGGATTGTTCAGCTATACCGGGGTCTTAAAACGCGGCGATGACACATTTGATAGCGTCAACGGCAGCGATAGCGATGACGACGATGATTTTGACGCCGGCGTACCCGGCGCGCTGTTCTCCCTCAACGGGCGCGGGGCCAACCAGTGGAGCCAGTGGGTCAGAATTAACGGTCAGGTGTATGCGCTTTGGTACAACGGCCAGTTCGGCGAGGATAATCTGTATCTGCTGCGTCCCTTCAGCCCGACGGACAGGACCCCTGCGGTGACGATTCGCTACCGCTACACGCTGAATACCATCAGCTCGCCGGAGAAAGACCAGCCGTTAACCCCGGCGCTGAATGCCAAAGATAAGGCGGATTTACTCAAGTCGCTGGAGGTTATGCAGGGCACCCTGCTGAAAGATAAGCCGCAAACCGATAGCGACGCGCCGATTTGCCCCATTCCTCCCGGCACCTCCTCCGACGATGCGGATAACTACTACAGCGGCATCGCCTCAAACTATATCTATGAAACGGTGGCCTATATTCCCGTCTGGCTGAACGACAAATGCTTCATCGGCACGATTTTTAGCCACCACGGGACCTACCGCCACGGCGTCGATGCGGAGATTACCATCAGCTCCCCGCGCGAAGGCGAAGAGGTGATCGGCGACTATACCCTTTCCGGCTTACGCCACGTCATCTCTGCGGTCAGCGGCTGGAAAATCCGTCAGGGCGACAACGGTATGATGTGAATTATGGCCAAAACGCGGCTTCCGATGCAAAACTGCCGTAAAGTTAAGCAATCGGCCGGAAAATCAAGAAATGTGGTTGACGCGCGGAGTGGATTACGGTTTAATTCGCCCCGTTGCCCGGATAGCTCAGTCGGTAGAGCAGGGGATTGAAAATCCCCGTGTCCTTGGTTCGATTCCGAGTCCGGGCACCACTATTCAGAGAACCCGCCCAAAAGGCGGGTTTTTGCGTTTCTGCAGCCGGACTCTCCATCGAACTACGTTCGATTATTCGCCGCCAGCGGCTCACCCCTTCGGGGCCGGCGCGACAGGCGCGCCGTTCAACGCCTCCGGCGTTAGTCCGAGCCGGGCACCACTATTCAGAGAACCCGCCCAAAAGGCGGGTTTTTACGTTTCTGCAGCCGGACTCTCCATCGAACTACGTTCGATTATTCGCCGCCAGCGGCTCACCCCTTCGGGGCCGGCGCGACAGGCGCGCCGTTCAACGCCTCCGGCGTTAGTCCGAGCCGGT
>NZ_SNYG01000008.1:212995-247667 GCF_004362605.1 Klebsiella sp. BIGb0149
CGAACTACGTTCGATTATTCGCCGCCAGCGGCTCACCCCTTCGGGGCCGGCGCGACAGGCGCGCCGTTCAACGCCTCCGGCGTTAGTCCGAGCCGGTCAACAGATAAATCCCATGTATCAGACTGCATTTTCCGACAGTTTGAATCAAAACGGTGGAATACCCATTCTGTTGATTTATATATTAAATCCGGGATCCATATATCCACCGCCCTTTCCCCTCTTCTTTTCCGGGTAGATAAGACTGTATATCATCGCCCTCATTCCAGCTAGATTAATCAATGACTGGAGTTCGCTTTCCCCTTGATATATAGAGCAAACCCTCCGCCATCGGGAACGATACAGGTCGCGTTAAACATAACACCTCTCCGATTCCAGTCCCGTTTGCGCCATGTATAAAACATTGACAGATAGAAATCAAAATGAACAATGATGAAGTAAGAAACCACAGCACAGATATTTATGGGATGAATGAACAAAAATAGCGCGAACGATCGACCGAAGAGATTTCGTACTTATTGTTTTACTCCTTTCACCCCGAACTTGGTATTCCTCCAGAAATTCTTGTTTTGAAATCTTTGTCTGATACCTTCATATTGTTTTTAATTTTCATAATTTTATTCTTTATACGACCTTCATTAATTACCAAATACTCTTTTTAAAAACGCAATGACAGCATATACATCCACCTCAAAACTATAGCTTGGATTTATTTAAGTTATAAACATAAAACTCATTAAAAATTAACCATTGACTATGCATGTTAAATATGACAGTTTTTTAATCAAAGGGATAAATGAGAAGCATTCATATTTAAAGGAGATATCAGTGGTTCGTATACTACTTACGGATAAATAGTATATTCCCGACCTGTATTATCAATATGCTGAATGACTAATACATCATATCTGAGGAACAAAATCAGCGAGTCGTATGGCGACGCTGTAGGTAATAGTAACTCATATGTTCCCTACACCCAATAAACCTCAATATACAGGTTTATTGGGTAGGTAGAAAAGACAAATAATTAACAAGGGAAATAGCGCATGAGAGAATTGGCTATTGAGGAAATAAATACCATTGCTGGTGCTGAATGTACCTTTAATGGGCCTGGACAGTCTGCAGTGAGCGTTGGTATTGCCGGTGCAGTTGCCGGGATGGCAACCGGCACGATGACGCTGCCTGTCTTCGGTACCGTTGCTGGTTGGGTGGGCGGAGGAATCCTTGGTACAGTTGGAGGAGCAGCAGGTTATGCCGGGACATGTTGGTGGAATAACAATACTCAGAATTAGTCTGACAAGCCTGATTCTTTTTATTCTCACACTACTAGTTAATATTTATTTCAATGAAGAAAAGGGGTTAATAAAACCGGTCATTCAATCAATCATTTCCACCTTGATTTTTGGTGGTGGATTATTCATGTTCTCAAAAAATAAATGATCTAACCTTTTTTACCATATAATCAACAAAAAGATGTTAGCGCCTATCCTGGCCGGAGTTATTGACGCAGCCAGTTTGAACACCGACAGCGCGTAGAAACCGGAGCGTACATCTAGTACGTGGGGATTTTGGGCAGTGTCCAGGGCCAAAATGGCAAATGAAATAGTCCTAATAGGATAGGCTCTTATTCCACTTTATACAGGCATATATTTTACCTGTGAATACATTTATAGGCCGTCGAAAATGAATAGTAGATCGCTAGCGGCATTTTCGCATCAGCGTTATGAACACTACAGACAAAATTCAGATAACATCAGACACTACCGAACGGATATAAAATAGAATGAAAAATCTATCAACTCTTACCGAGTGTCTAATCCCCTTCATCGCAAAAAAAAGTGACTACCCGGTGACTCTGGACTAATAATTTAGATAACGCCCCGCTAAAGGCGCTCATAAAGGATTCCGAGCCCAGCGCCACGCCACTCCACTTCACGCCAGCGTAATAAACGAAGCCGCGCGTCCGGCGCGGAACATCCTCGCTACTGCAACTGCCACACGCCTTTCATAAAACCACCTCGAAAGCCCCCTTCTCACCCGATCGCATTGGCCTACTTTTTTTTCCTCACATTAAATGTTACGTTATAACATAACATTTAATAATTTGATGGCGAACGATGAAACTTAAGCCCTCTTTGCTGGCTCTCGCAGTCGCAGTAAACCTTTCACCACTGACTTATGCCGCAGATGAAACCCTGGTGGTCACCGGCGGCGCGTCCGACGATGCCGCCCTGGCCGATTCGGCGCTTCTCTCATCCGGTTCGGCCTCTCGCCTCGGCCTGAGCGATAAACAGACGCCGCGCCATACGGAAACCCTCAGCGCGAAAACTATCCAGGCGCAGGGCAAACGGACCCTCACCGAAGTCGTCGAGAGCGCGCCGGGGATGTCCGGCACCAGCTCGCCAACGCTCTCAAACAGCGTTTCGCTGCGCGGCTTCTCCGGCGTCTCCTGGCTGCTAAACGGCGTGGCGGTACCCGGCAGCACGATTCAAATTGCCGATCCGGTGCATTACGAAAACGTCGACATCCTCTACGGTACCGGCTCGGTTCTGAACGGCCTGAGCTCTGCCGGCGGCAGCGTCAACCTCACCTCGCGTAAGGCCACCTTCGGTCGCCAGCCGGTGGAGGCCGACTATAGCTGGTCAAGCTATAACAGCCATCGCGCCCATATCGGCGCGGGCGGCACGCTGGTTGAGGGGATGGCCGCCGGCCGCGTGGACATCAGCGCCGCCAGTACCGGCACCCAGGTTGAGAAAGAGCGCAGCCGTCCGGAGCGCGTCAGCGCGCAGCTCCTGCTGACGCCGACCGCTAACACCCAGATAACCTTTGATATCGACCGCAGCTTAACGGACATGCGCAATCCCTATTTCGGCACGCCGGTTATCAACGGCAAAGTCGATCGCGATTTACGTCACCTGAACTACAACAATCTTCAGGATGCGCATATCCGCAGCCAGGCGACTTCGTTCCAGTCCACCCAGTCCTGGTATGCAACGCCTGATTTGACCTTTGAAAACCAGTTCTACTATTACAAAGGCTTCCGCGAATGGCAGAACGTTGAGCGCTACTATCCGGCACAGAAAGCAGGCTACGTGACCCGCGATTCTTATGGCGATCTTGCGCACGATGACAAGCTGACGGGCAACCGGACCATGGTCACCTGGGATCGCCCGCTTGCGTCATTCGCCAACCGCGTGACCGCCGGCGTCGATTTTTCAAAGCGTGAATTCCAGTACTATTCCAACGGTTTTCCAGGCGGGGAAGATGTTCTTGTGACCCACCCTGCCGCCGGTGATTTCCGCACCGGCGCCGGCGGCAGGATGCGCTCGCCCGTCCGCCACATCACCCAAGACCAGTACGCCCTGCTGCTGGAAGACAACCTGAACATCACCGACGCCGTCGCCCTGCTAAGCCAGGCGCGCTACACCAATCTGGACACGCACTGGCACTATCAGCAGGACAATCAAACCCGTGCGCGGAACTATAGCTTCATAAGCTTTGGCCTGGGGCCGAGCTGGGCCATTAACGATAGCTGGACGCTGTATGCCAACTACGCAACGGGTAAAGAACCCGGCAGCGATATCTTCTTTATCAGCCCCGAACAGACGTCGCTGCCCCTTACCGACGTTCGGCAGTACGAAGCGGGCGTAAAGGGGACGTTCGCCCGCGGCGCAATAAAGCTCGCCGCTTACGATCTGCAGAAAAAGAATCTTTACCAGCAGTCGGCAACCCAGGCGGAGGTCTGGAACGCGGTTGGCAAGCAGACCTCTCGCGGCATCGAATTGAGCGGGGCGCTAAAGCCGCTGGATAGCGTCACGCTGACAGGTAATGCCGCCTATACCCACGCGCGCTTCGACGATTTCAAACAGGGTACGCAGGACCTTTCCGGCAACCGGCCGCGCTACGTTCCGGAATGGACAGCAAATCTTGCCGGGCGCTATATGCCGACCGACAGGCTGGGTCTCGGCGCGCAGCTCCACTATGTGGGCAGCAGCTATAACGATGACGCCAACACCAATAAAATGGGTGATTACACAACTCTCGACCTGAATGCCGATTATGCCGTGCTGAAGGACGTTATCGTGGGCACCCGCGTGCGTAACCTGACGGATCGTTTCTACACCTGGCAGCGAACCTATGCCGGGCAGGAGATGATTGCGCCAGGCCGCACGTATGAAGCCTATATCAACATGCGCTTCTGATGAGACGCCTTGCCGCCCTCGCCCTGCTGGCAGCCTCTGCCAGCTTTTCCCATCCCGTGACCTTGCAAAACTGCGGGCACGCCTGGACGTTTGCGCGTGTCCCACAGCGGACCGTTGTCTATATGCCGACCGCGATGGAAAACATGCTCGCACTGCGTCTGGGCGATGCCATTATCAGCGCCGTCGGCTATCGGCCGGATGAAGATACCGCGCCGTCTCCCTGGTACAAACCGCTAACGGCCCGTCTCGATGATGCTCCCTGGTCGGCGGAAGCCCTGCTGGCCTCGCGGCCAGATTTTATCTATTCCGGCAGCTACTACTGGTTTAACAGCCCGGAAACCGCCGGTCGCGAAAGGATGGCCGAATGGGGCATCGCCAGCTGGCTGATTGAAGGGATGTGCAATGGCCTGCAAAGCGCTTCCCCTGCGTCCGCCACCTTCGCCAGCATCTATGCCGAGCTGCGCAATATTGCGCGTATTTATGCCGTAGAGCCGCGCGCCGAGGCGCTGATCGCCGAGCTGAAGCGGCGGGTTGCCGCCGACAAGCGCATAACGCTGCCGCCGAAAACGCTGATGTGGTGGTACTCCGGGACGGCGACCCCTTACGTGGCGGGCGGTCATGGCGCGGCGGAGCTGTTAACCCGAACCATTGGCAGCAAAAACATCTTTTCTGATAGCAAGGAGCTGTGGCCCGCCATGAGCTGGGAGGTTATCGCCGAACGAGATCCCGACTACCTGATTCTTGGCGACCTGCGCCGGGGCGGAGCCGGCGACAGCGCCCGCAGCAAAATCGATTTTCTTGAACATTACCCGCTCACCGCCGGCATGAAGGCGGTGAAAGCAAAGCATTACATCATCTTACCCGGCTATGACATGGACGCCTCCGCGCGTTCGGTTCTGGCCCTGCACCGGCTTGTCACGCAAATACACGCTAAGGAACAACAATGACCTTTCCCGCCCGCGAATTACTCAAGAACTGGGATCAACAACAAAGCGCCTACATCGCCCACCGCGAAGCGCGCTATAACGCCGCGCTGGATGTGCTGGCGATGAGCTATGGAGAAGCCTTCCACGTGGTGGATCTGGCCTGCGGCCCGGGCTCGTTCAGCCTGCGTCTTCTACAACGTTTTCCGGCGGCAACCGTCACGGCTATTGACCTCGATCCGCTGCTGATGGCGCTGGCTAAAGAAGCGCTGGCGGAATACCGGGAGCGCATTCAGTTCTTCAGCGGCGATATGGCATCAGCAGATTGCTTCAGCGTCATCGCCAGTAAACCCCAGGCCGTAGTTTCCAGCACTGCCATCCACTGGCTGCTGCCGGAGCAGCAGGTGGCGCTGTATCGCAACGTTTTTAACCTGCTGGATGAAGGAGGGATGTTCATCAACGCCGACCACCAGCGCTTTGACCAGCGTAGCCCGCGTCAGGCGCTGCTTGCCCGGACTCATGACGAAAGCACCCAGGAAAAAGCATGGGGCGCCGGCGTGCAGGACTGGGACAGCTGGTTTACCGCGGCCAGCCGTTATCCCGAGCTGGCCGAGGTAATCGATGCGCGCGCCGCCATTTTTGCCGACCGCCCGACGCCGCTGGCTACTACGGTAGAATTCCAGCTTGCCGCCCTGCGCCAGGCCGGTTTTACGGAAACGGGTACGCTGTGGCAATTCCTCGATGACTATATCGTCGCCGGCTGGAAATAATCATGCTGCGTTCCCCCGCTTTCCGCCTCGCCATGCTGCTTCCGGCGCTGCTGCTGGCCCTGAGCATTGCCGTAATGTATGGCCCGGTAACTTTCTCCATGCAGGAGGTGGCGCACGCCGTGCTGGCAGGCTACTGGCATAGCGATACGGCGGGAACGCTTCATCAAAGAATCGTCTGGTCCCTGCGCATTCCGCGCTCCCTGCTGGCGGCCCTCGCCGGCGCCGCGCTGGCGCTGGCCGGGACGGTTCTCCAGTCGCTGACCCGCAATCCCCTTGCCGACCCCTGGGTGCTGGGCATTTCATCCGGCGCGGGCCTCGGGGCGGTGCTGGTCATCGCGCTCGGCCTCAGCGTGGGCTGGGCCGCGGTGCCTGCCGGCGCTTTCTGCGGCGCCATGCTGGCTTTTTCTCTGGTGCTGCTGATGGCGCGTAAATCGCTATCCGGCCAGTCCAGCCGCTTTGTGCTGACCGGCGTCGCGGTAACGCAGCTGCTCTCTGCGGCCACATCGTTGATTACGCTATGGAAAACGGATGCCGATACCACGCGAGGCGTGATGTTCTGGCTGCTGGGGAGCTTCGCTCAGGCATCCTGGCTACAGGTCGCGCTTTGCACTACGGCGCTGTTGCCGATATTTCTGATCTGCTGGTGGCGGGCAATAGAGCTGGATGTCCTGACGTTCGGCAGCGCGACGGCGGCGTCGCTCGGCGTGGAGGTCGGTACGATCAAGCTGGCGATGTACTGCCTGCTGACCCTGTTAACGGCGGTAGTTGTCGCCTGCTGTGGAGCTATCGGTTTTATTGGGCTGACCGTGCCCCATATCGCCCGCATGTTCATTGGATACCGCCATCGCTCGCTGCTGCCGGCATCCATGCTGTGCGGGGCTATCTTTAGCGTTCTGGCCGATACCCTCGCCCGCACGCTGTTTACGCCGCGCGAACTCCCCGTAGGCATCCTGACGGCAATGCTCGGGGTGCCGGTATTTCTTTTTCTGATCGCCCGCACGTCGCGATAGCCGGCGGCGCAGAACAGCCGCGCAATGAGCGCCCCGGATTTTTGTAACATTCAAAATGCGAATGAGATACACTCAGTCAAATTACTCTGACATCTGGCTGCATTTTGCACGAACGCACACGAACTTATCCCATCGCTGCATGGCTGGCGCTGCTTGCCATCGCGATGCTGTTCGTTGCCCCCGTCATCTCGAAGTCCATTGCCCGCCAGGCCGCCTGCCAGCACTCCTCCGCCATCTCTTCCATGCCCATGCCGGGTATGCACCATGACATGCCGATGCCGACACGCTGCGAAGAAACTGCCGCCATGGATCACCAGATGATGTCCGGTCAGGCGATGTCGCCGATGGAGGAGATCGCCTGCGGCTACTGTCAGCTGCTGGTCCATCTGCCGTTTATCCAGCTGATGCTGGCGATGCTGCTCTGGCTGCTGCTGCTTTTTGTGGTCAGTACGCCGCTAATTCCGATCGCCTGCGCGCCTATTTTCCGCGCCTGGACGCCCCAGCGCGCCCGCGCACCCCCTGCGGTTTTTCTCGCTTCGTTTAATCACTAATAACCGATATTGCGCAGCTTTTGCCCATCGTCCGATGGGCAGGGTATTGCTACGCCAGAAAAACAGCAGGCCATGTAATGAAAAAACTTACTCTCGGGCGCACTCCACTCGCCTCTCTGATCCTGATGACGCTGCATGCAAACGCGGCGTCCGCGGATGAACAGCACCATCAGGATACGATGCAAGATGACGCCGTCATGATCGTCACGGCGCCGGTTTCCTCTCCGCTGGAGATCGTCACCTCGCCCAAAACGCCGCGTCAGCCGGTCCCCGCCAGCGATGGCTCCGATTACCTGAAAACGATCCCCGGCTTTTCGCAGATTCGTAACGGCGGGACCAACGGCGATCCCGTTTTCCGCGGCATGTTCGGATCGCGCCTGCGCATCCTGACCAATAATGGCGAAATGCTGGGCGCCTGCCCGGCGCGCATGGACGCGCCCAGCTCCTATATTTCCCCGGAAAGCTATGATCTCCTGACGCTGATTAAAGGGCCGGAAACCGTACTGTGGGGTCCGGGAAATTCAGCCGGTACCCTGCGCTTTGACCGCGAGCCGCCGCGTTTCGACAAGCCCGGCATTCAGGGCACTGCCAGCCTGCTGGCCGGTTCAAATAACCGCTGGGATGAGAATGCGGACCTCAGCCTGGGGAGCGAGCTGGGCTACCTGCGCCTGACGGGGAATAAATCGCGCGCCGATGACTACAAGGACGGGAATGGCGATCGCGTACCGGCAAAATGGGATAAGTGGAACGGCGATATGGCGCTCGGCTGGACGCCGGACAAAGATACCTTAGTCGAGCTCTCGGCAGGAAAAGGGGATGGCGAAGCCCGCTACGCCGGGCGCAGCATGGATGGCTCCCGCTTCAAACGCGAAAGCCTCGGCATGCGCGTCGAAAAGTCCAATATTGGCGAGGTCTTCGATAAATTCGAAGCCAATATCTATTACAACTACGCCGATCATGTCATGGACAACTACTCCCTGCGCTCGCCTGGGGGCGGCATGTCGGGGATGGATATGTCCGCCGGAATGGGCGACATGGGGGGCGGGATGGATTCCGGCTCCTCGATGAATATGAGTATGCCGATGGCGATGGAGCTGGACCGCAGAACCGTAGGCGGCCGGATGATGGGAACCTGGCTGTGGTCTGACTTTGAGCTACGCAGCGGCGCCGATACGCAGCTCAATACCCACCGCAGCAAAGGCGACGATGGCTGGGCGAAAGATGCCCGCTTCCATGATTACGGTCTGTTCAGCGAGCTGACGTGGCATGCTACGGAGCAGAGTAAAGTGGTCAGCGGCGCGCGGCTGGATCGGGTGCTGGTCGATAATTTCAGCGACGCGGGATCCGCTGAGCGAACCGATACGCTGCCCGCCGGTTTTGTCCGCGTCGAACACAACCTGGTCGGGACGCCGGTCATGTTTTATGCCGGTATCGGCTATACCGAGCGCTTCCCTGATTACTGGGAGCTGTTCTCGCCGACCTACGGCCCGGATGGCTCCACCGACGCCTTTGATAAAGTCAAAACGGAAAAAACGACGCAGATCGATATCGGGGCGCAGTACAAAGGGGAGCGGCTTAACGGCTGGGTGTCGGCCTATGTTGGACGGGTGAACGATTTTATTCTCTTCCGCTACGACCCCAGCAACGCCTATATCAGCCAGGTCGATAACGTGAATGCCACCATTATGGGCGGCGAAGCCGGCGCCAGCTACCAGCTCAGCGACGCCTGGAAAGCCGACGCCAGTCTGGCCTATTCATGGGGCCAAAATACCGCTGACCATCAGCCGCTACCGCAAATCCCGCCGCTGGAGGCGCGACTGGGACTCACCTGGGAACGCGGCGACTGGAGCAGCACCGGGCTGCTGCGCATGGTTAGCAGCCAGCATCGCGTCGCCATCAACGAAGGCAACGTCGTCGGCAAGGATTTTGACAACAGCGCCGGTTTTGCGGTCTTTTCGGCGAACGCGGCTTATCGGGTCAACAAGTCGGTTAAGCTGAGCGCAGGCGTGGATAACCTGTTCGACAAGGCCTACAGCGAGCATTTAAATCTGGCCGGGAACAGCAGCTTTGGCTATTCCGCAAATACGTCGGTAAACGAACCAGGAAGAACCTTCTGGGGCAAGCTGAACGTCACATTCTGACAGGCTCCCGGCCCGTACGGGTCGGGAAAAACGAGCCGCGTCCGCTATCCCGCCGGCGAGTCTCAGCGCTGATAAACCCCGGTCATCCGGGGTTTATTAACCTCATCCGCGCCCGGCAATCAGCTACCGCCGGCTTTCTTAATCGCCGCATCCAGCGAGTCTTTATCCGCCAGGCCCGGGAAGACGGTAATATTCGCCTCCGTGGCGCCGGTCGTCGGCATCACGATAACGCCCGGCGTGCCGCTTAAACCGATGGCCTGCGCCAGCTGGTTAGTCGCCTCAAGCGCTGGCTCAACGTCCGCGGCCTTCTTCGCGTCGAAGTTGACCTTCTTCACCTGCTGCTGAATATCCGCCGCCGTCAGCTTGCCCTCGTTATGCCCGGTGGCATAAATCCCGTTGTGGTAGGTCAGGTAGGCTTTCGCCCCCAGCTGCTGATAAATCTGCATCCCGGTTTTCGCCGCGGTCAGCGACGTTTCCCAGCGGCTGCCGAAAATAGGCCACTCTTTAAAGGCAAAACGGGTCTGCGGATTTTCCTTAATCACCTGCTCCATCACCGGCGCCAGACGGCTACAGTAAATGCACTGATAATCAAAGAATTCGATCACCGTGACCTTGCCATCCGCCGGTCCGTAGGTCGGCGTATTTTTATCCTGGGTCAGTGCGGCCTGATTCTTTATCACCGCCTGGGTCGCGGCGCTGGCCTGCTGCTCCTGCTGAATCTGCTGCAGCTTCTGGCTTGCCTGCAGCAGAACCTCCGGATGGGCGACTAAATAATCCGCCGCAATCTTGCCGATGCGGGCTTCCTGCTCCGGCGTAAAGGTGGCTGCGGGGGCGTCAGCCGCCATAGCCAGGGCCGGAAGCAGCGTGGCGCCAATCAAGGCGATGGTCACTATTTTTTTAGAGCCGGACATGAGAATGATCCTTGCGATAGGTAAACGGCAGGTGAGTCTGTTGAGACAAAGTAGCATCCTTTACCGGCGAATAATCATCGGGCGATGCATTGATTCGTAACTTTATTTTTCAATCAAGGGCCGCCGCGCCGCCGTTCATATTCGCCCTAACGGTGGTCAACGCGGACGAACGAGGGTACCCTTTTCCCTCCTTTTACCCTTGGGAAGGGCGTATTCCCGGTTAGATGAGTCAGGCATGAACGAGCTAGTTATTCAGTGGGATTTTACCGTCATTTTGCTGCAAATCATCGCTATCGACCTGCTGCTTGGCGGCGATAACGCGGTGGTAATTGCCATGGCCTGCCGCAAGCTGCCGCCGCACCTGCGCACCAAAGCGATCGTTATCGGCACCTTTGGCGCCATCGTGGCCCGCGTGCTGCTGCTGGCCGTGGCCATCTATCTGCTCTCCTTACCGTGGCTAAAAATCGTCGGCGCGGTGCTGCTGCTGTGGATTGGCATCAAGCTGGTCGCCAATCAGGAGGAGAACGAAGAGGTCAGCAGTTCCGGCAGCCTGTGGCGCACCGCCGTCACCATCACGGTGGCGGACGTCATTATGTCCCTCGATAACGTCCTGGCCGTGGCCGCTGCCGGCAAAGGCCACCTGCTGCTGGTGGCGCTGGGGGTGCTGATTAGCATTCCGATCATCGTCGCGGGCAGTAAGCTGGTGCTGGCGATACTGAATCGTTTTCCGTCCGTTGTCCTGCTGGGCGGCGCGCTCATCGGCTGGATTGCCGGCGCCATGCTGGTCACCGATCCGACCATTATTCGCCTGTTCCCCGCGGCGCCGGACGCGCTCCCGACCATCGCCGGGGCCGCGGGCGCCGCGCTGGTCATCGCCGCCGGGCTGCGCCGACGTTAGGCCACCCGCCGTCCCCCTTTCGCCGTCGATCCCGACGGCGTCAAGTTTCAGGCACATTCCTCTCACGCGCCTGCTCATTTGCCCTAAGCTTAATGGGAAAGTTGTTACCACCCCATTCTGTAAAGATGAGATAACGATATGGAATTAAAGGATTATTATGCCATTTTAGGGGTTAAGCCAACGGACGATCTCAAAACCATTAAGACCGCCTACCGTCGCCTGGCTCGTAAATATCACCCCGACGTCAGCAAAGAGAGCGATGCTGAAGCCCAGTTTAAAGATCTTGCCGAAGCCTGGGAGGTGCTGAAAGATGAGCAGCGCCGTGCCGAGTACGACGAGCTCTGGCAGCACCGCAACGACCCGCACTTTGGCCAACAGCAGGCCTCCCACGAGCAGAACTATAGCCAGCAGGACTTCGACGACATCTTCTCATCGATGTTTGGCCAGCAGGCGCACCACGCCCGGCGCCAGCAGGCCGCACGCGGCCACGATTTAGAAATCGAAGTCGCAATGTTCCTCGAAGAGACGCTCGCCGAGCAGACCCGAAGCATCAGCTACAGGCTGCCGGTGTATAACATTTTCGGCATGGTCGAGAGCGAGACGCCTAAAACGCTGAACGTAAAAATCCCCGCCGGCGTCAGCGACGGCCAGCGCATCCGCCTGAAGGGCCAGGGTACGCCGGGCGAGAACGGCGGCCCGAACGGCGACCTGTGGCTGGTTATCCATCTGGCCCCGCATCCGCTGTTCGATATCGTGGGCCATAACCTGGAAATCGTCCTGCCGCTGGCCCCGTGGGAAGCCGCGCTCGGCACAAAGGTGACGGTCCCCACCCTCAAAGAGAGCATCCTGCTGACAATCCCCCCGGGCAGCCAGCCGGGGCAACGCCTGCGGATCAAAGGCAAGGGGCTGGCGAGCAAAACCGCCACCGGCGACCTGTTTGCGGTGATAAAAATCGTTATGCCGCCGAAACCAAATGAAAAAGCCAGCGCGCTCTGGCAGCAGCTCGCGGAAGCAGAGGCGAGCTTTGAGCCGCGTAAAACATGGGGGAAAGCATAATGGCTAAGATGACAGTGACGTTCTCAATCACCGAGTTTTGTCTGCATACCGGTATTTCTGAGGACGAGCTTAGCGAAATTGTCGGTCTGGGGATGATTGAACCGCGCCAGCCGCAAACCGAGGTCTGGCTGTTCGATGACAGCGCGGTAACGATAATGCACCGCGCGGTGCGCCTGCGCCGCGAGCTGGAGCTGGACTGGCCCGGCATCGCCGTGGCGCTGACGCTGCTGGACGAGAACGCGCGCCTGACCCGCGAAAACCGGCTGCTGCACCAGCAGCTGGCGCGCTTTCTGACCCACAGCTAACCCGCCTGCCCGCCAGGCGCAGCGCCTGGCCGGGTTTGGTTTGAGGTTTGAGTTAACGCCGGACCCACTCCGGCAGCCACTCGCCGTGGCTGGCAATCAAATCGTCCACCAGCGCATAGATCTCCTCGATCCCCAGCACCGCCGCGGTGTGCGGATCCATCATCGTCGCGTAATAGACGTAATCGCGGTTTTCGCTGAGGATCGCCTCGGTCAGCAGGGTCTGAACGTTGATGTTGGTTTGCATCATCGCCGCCAGGTGCGCGGGCAGCTTGCCAACTTTGGTGGGCTGAATACCGTTGGCGTCCACCAGGCAGGCGACCTCCACGCAGCACCCCTGGGGCAGGTTGTCGATCAGCCCGTCATTGCGCACGTTGCCGTATACCACGCTCGGCTCGCCGGTCCAGATAGCGTTCATAATCGTGCTGGCGTATTCCCGCGAGGGCTTAATTTCAATGCGATCGCTGGTCTTATACGTCTCCAGCTCTTTATGCCAGTTCGCCACCTGCTCCACGCAGCGCTTCGGATATTCGTCCAGCGGCACCTGGTAGCGGGCAATCAGGTCTTCACGCCCCGGCTTGATAAACCACGGGGTATATTCCGCGAAGTGCTCCGACGATTCCGTCACGAAGTAGCCCAGCTTTTTGAACATCTCATAGCGAACGATATTCTGGCAGCGCGAGTTCTCGCGGTGCTTCGGCGCGCGCCCTTCGGCAAAGGCCTGCAGCATATCCGGATAGATGCTGACGTAGCTGCCGTCCCCCGTCTTTTTCTCCAGCGACAGGTAGAACGCCATGTGGTTAATCCCGGCGCAGCGGTAGCGCAGATCCGCCGGGTCGAGGTCGAGGTCATGCGCCAGCTCTTCCGCCGTTCCCTGCACGGAATGGCACAGGCCGACCTGCTTGATATGCGGATAGCGCGCGTACATCGCCCAGCTGTTCATCGCCATCGGGTTGACGTAGTTCAGCATCGTCGCGTTCGGGCAGACCTCGGTCATATCGTCACAGATGCGCCACAGGTGCGGAATCGTCCGCAGCGCCCGCATGATCCCGCCCGGCCCGAGCGTATCGGCGATGGTCTGCTCCAGCCCGTGCAGCTTGCAGACCTCAAAATCGGTTACCGTACACGGCTGGTAGCCGCCAATCTGGAAAGCGACCACCACAAAATCCGCGTCCATCAGCGCGGCTTTCTGGTCGCGATGGCAGCTAATTTCGCCGTGAGCGCCAACCGAGTCCATTAGCTTTTGCACCACGATATGCGACTCTTCCAACCGGTTGGCGTCGATATCCATCAGCGCGATATGGGCCGATCTCAGCGCCGGGCGTTGAAAAACGTCGCCGAGAATATTTTTAACGAAAACCGTTGAGCCGGCGCCGATAAAGGTAATTTTTGGGGCAGACATAGTGCTCTCTCCGTAAAGTCATTAGACACCCGCAGCGTGGCACGCCGGACGCGCCGCGCGCTGCCCTCTTCCCGGCAGAGCATTCCCGGAAACTCAGATCGACCGCTATCCGCCACAAAATCTGAGCTTTCGGGAACAAAATGGCGGAAAAGCAGAGAAAACGGGCGATTGAATCCGCTAAGATAGGCGCATACCGGTGCAAAAAAACAGCAGCTATGACGATTCAGGAATCCGAAGCCCTATGGAAAAAAAGCTTACGCCGCAGCCTTCCGACTCGTATATGAGCAGCAGCGACGAGAAAAATACCCGCAGCCCGCTGGCGCTCTATTCGGAGTATCAGCGCATGGATATCGAGCTGCGCACCCCGCACGCCATGACTACCAGCCACTGGCACGGTCAGGTAGAGGTTAACGTCCCCTTCGACGGCGACGTGGAGTATCTGATTAACAACGAGGTGGTGAGCATCAGGCAGGGCTATATCAGCCTGTTTTGGGCCTGTACGCCGCATCAGCTCACCCGTCCCGGCAGCTGCCGGCAGATGGCCATCTTTAACCTGCCGATGCATCTGTTTTTGTCCTGGCCGCTGGACCGGGAGCTTATCAACAACGTGACCCACGGCATGGTTATTAAATCCCTCGCGGCGCAGCAGCTCAGCGTCTTTGAAGTCCAGCGCTGGCAGCAGGAGCTCGCCAGCGACAACGAGCAGATCCGCCAGCTGGCAATTGAAGAGATCGCCCTGATGCTCAAGCGCTTTAGCCTCTCAGGCTGGCAGCCGATTCTGGTCAACAAAACCTCGCGCACGCACAAGCACAGCGTCTCGCGGCACGCGCAGTTTTACGTCAGCCAGATGCTCGAATTTATCGCCGCGCACTACGATCGGGCGCTGACCGTCGATGCGGTTGCCGAACACGTTAAGCTCAACCCCAACTACGCGATGGGCATTTTTCAACGGGTGATGCAGCAGACCATGAAGCAGTACATCACCGCCATGCGCATTAACCACGTCCGCGCCCTGCTCAGCGATACCGATAAAACTATCCTTGATATCGCCCTGACCGCCGGCTTTCGTTCCAGCAGCCGCTTCTACAGCACCTTTAGCAAGTACGTCGGCATGCCGCCGCAGCAGTACCGCCGGCTCAGCCAGCAGCGTCGGCAAAACCTGCCGCCGAATGAGACCTAAACGACCATAAAAAATGCCGCCGGGGGAGGCCCACGGCGGCATTTTTCACATTGCTGGCAAATTAATCAGTCGTTAATTCGCGGGTGCTGATCCACCAGACGGGAACGTTTTTCCTGCAAATCGGCAATTTCCTGATCGATATATTCGATTTTGTTTTCGATGTTATCGTAGTGCTCGCCGAGGATCTCTTTCGCTTCCTGGATATCCGAAGCCGCAGGCGTCGCCCCTTTCAGCGGACGGTTCGCCGTCTCCTTCATCGTCAGGCCAGTCATCAGGCCAATCACCGCAATCACCATCAGATAGTAGGCCGGCATCATCAGGTTCTGCGTGGTTTCCACCAGCCAGGCCGCCAGGGTTGGCGTCAGACCGGCAACCAGCACCGAGATGTTAAAGGCGCTGGCCAGCGCGCTGAAGCGGATATGGGTCGGGAACATCGCCGGCAGCGAAGAAGCCATCACCCCGATAAAGCAGTTAAGCACCACCGCCAGCAGCAGCAAACCGCCGAAAATCAGGCCGATAACGTCGCTGTTAATCATGATAAAGGCCGGAATCGACAGCGAGAACAGCGCCACGCTGCCGATCAGGATAAACGGACGACGGCCGAAGCGGTCGCTGAGCATCCCGATAACCGGCTGCACAAACAGCATCCCGACCATAATCGCGATAATAATCAGCACCCCGTGATCTTCCGAGTAGTGCAGGTTATGCGACAGGTAGCTCGGCATATAGGTCAGCAGCATGTAGTAGGTCACGTTGGTGGAAATCACCAGACCGATACAGGTCAGCAGGCTACGCCAGTGCTTGGTGGCAATCTCTCTGAACGAGACCTTCGGCCCTTCCTGCAGCCCTTCGCGATCGCCCTGCTCCAGGGTGTCAACGTGCTGCTGGAACGCCGGGGTCTCTTCCAGAGCGTGACGCAGATAAAGACCGATAAGCCCTAACGGCAGCGCGAGGAAGAACGGTAAACGCCAGCCCCAGCTGAGGAAGTTTTCCTCGCCGACCACGCTGGAAATCAGCACCACCACGCCCGCGCCGAGGACAAACCCGGCGATGGAGCCGAAGTCCAGCCAGCTGCCCATAAAGCCGCGTTTACGGTCAGGCGAGTATTCGGCGACGAAGATCGAGGCGCCGGTGTACTCTCCGCCCACCGAGAAGCCCTGCGCCATCTTACACAGCAGCAGCAGAATCGGTGCCCAGATACCAATCGACGCGTACGACGGAATAAGACCAATACAGAAGGTACTTATCGACATGATAACGATGGTTATCGCCAGAATTTTTTGTCGACCGTACTTATCGCCGAGCATGCCGAAGAACAGGCCGCCTAGCGGACGAATCAGGAACGGAACGGAGAATGTCCCTAGCGCGGCAATCATCTGCACGCTGGGATCGGCATCGGGGAAGAAGACTTTACCTAAGGCGTAGGCCACGAAGCCGTACACGCCGAAATCGAACCACTCCATCGCATTACCCAGCGACGCTGCGGTGATCGCTTTTTTCAGCTTGCCATCGTCAATGATGGTCACATCCCGCAGAGTGATTGGCTTTACTTTTTTCCTTTTAAGCATATTTTTCCTCTAAAGCTTCGCCGTGAGCGCACGGTTCTCCGCCAAACGGCAATACCGTTTGCGTCGTGCGTCGGGAGCGGCCAATTGCCGGGCTCCTCTTTTCAAGCGTAGCAGGTTTGCCTGCACTGTCTGCTGACAGTCCGTACAACCGAACCTGTTGACGCCTGCTCTGGCGTAAATTAATCAATAAATGGGGCGACGAATAAACCTGATGAATTTACCAACTCGCCTTTTTACCCTAACAGCGTTTAAATTTGGGATCAACTTCACGAAAATTTGTTCGCCATATTACAGAGCCAGGCGGCATTAATAAGTTCAATGAATATGCACAGGCAGTGATTTATTTTTGGATATCCCGCCTCCGGCAGCACATCGAATATTGCTGAATTTTGTTCGAAAAAGAGAATATTCCCGCAGCGGTACTATCAGAAAAAGTGGCCGACAAATGGCCGCCATTGCGCTATAATAGCAACCACTTTCGGCTATCAGCCGCCTTTTAACGGGCCAACGGCCTGTTTTATACAGTAATCATGAGGAACGTCATGCAACTCCCACAGTGTCCTAAATGCCATTCTGAGTACACCTATGAAGACAACGGCATGTTTATCTGCCCGGAATGCGCCCATGAATGGAACAATGCCGAGCCGGCTGAAGATAATGATGCGCTGACGGTGAAAGATGCCAACGGCAATTTACTCGTCGATGGCGACAGCGTCACCGTGATTAAAGATCTGAAGGTTAAAGGCAGCTCTTCGATGCTGAAAATCGGCACTAAAGTGAAGAATATCCGCCTGGTAGAAGGCGATCATAACATCGACTGCAAAATTGATGGTTTTGGTCAGATGAAGCTCAAATCCGAGTTCGTCAAAAAGAACTAACGCTATTTCCTTTTCGCTGAATCGTTATTTTCCCGGCCACAGCCGCCGGTCGGGAAAATGAACGAATATATCCCCGCGCCATCGTCCCCCTATTTCCCACCTCATCGGCGAGAACTGCCTGGCGCAGGTCAGATATTGTCCTCATCCACCTCCTGACGCCGCCGCCTGGCTTAAATCGCCAGGTACCCTCTACGCTTAATAGGTCAATCGTTATCTGAGGCCATGATTATGTCTTTAAGCCCCTATATCGCCTTCAGCGGCAACTGCGCTGCGGCCATCGCGTTCTACCAGCAGGCCCTGGGCGCAGAGCTTGTCCACCAGATCACCTACGGCGAGATGCCGCGGAATATGCAGGATGCCGAGGACGGCTGCCCCTCCGGTCAGCATCTCGCCGCCGACTGCATCGCCCACGCCAGCATGCGCGTGGCGGGCAGCGAGCTGATGCTGGGCGATAGCCCCACCAGCGACAGCGAACGCTATGCCGGCTTCACGCTGGTGCTGGATACTCAGGACCTGGATGAAGGTAAACGCTGGTTTGACAGCCTCGCCGCAGAAGGACGTATCGAAATGGCCTGGCAGGAAACCTTCTGGGCCCACGGCTTTGGCAAAGTTTTCGATCGCTTCGGCATCCCGTGGATGGTGAACGTCGTCAAGCAGCCTTAATGCCTCCCCCTCCGGGCGGGCTCTCCCGCCCTGTCATCGCCCTGGCGCTAACTCTTCATCCTGCGGTCATTATGTTTTAACCGAAATGTAACAAAAACAGGTCAGGATCGGGCCACTCTCAGAGGGAAATCCCTTCTTCTGCTTAGTGAGGCTCGACTGACATGTACTTATCCAGACATCCGACCAGTTATCCTACCCGGTATCAGGAAATTGCCGCCAGGCTTGAGCAAGAGCTTCGTCATAACTACCGCTGCGGCGACTATCTTCCTGCGGAACAGCAGCTGGCCACCCGTTTTGAGGTCAACCGCCATACCCTGCGCCGGGCAATAGACCAGCTGGTTGAACGCGGCTGGGTTCAGCGCCGTCAGGGCGTCGGCGTGCTGGTGCTGATGCGGCCGATCGACTATCCGCTGAACGCCCAGGCGCGCTTCAGCCAGAACCTACTCGAGCAGGGAAGCCATCCGACCAGCGAAAAGCTGCTGTCGGTGCTGCGCCCTGCCAGCAGCCACGTCGCCGAGGCCTTTGCGATCAACGAAGGCGATAACGTCATCCATCTGCGCACCCTGCGCCGGGTGAACGGCGTCGCGCTGTGCCTGATCGACCACTACTTCACCGACCTGCGCTTCTGGCCCGCGCTGCAAACCTTCAGCCAGGGTTCACTGCACGATTTTCTGCGCCAGCAGCTGGACGTCGAGCTGACCCGCGCGCGCACCAAAATCAGCGCCCGCCGCGCGCAGGCCAAAGAGAGCAACATTCTGGGGATCCCCAACATGGCGCCGCTGCTGTGCGTAAGAACCCTCAACCACCGTCCCGGCGAGCAGAACGCGACGGAGTACTCCGTCAGCCTGACCCGGGCGGACATGATCGAATTCACCATGGAGCACTGAATGCACTTTGATACCGCAACCCGCCAGCGCTGGATGTCCGTGCTGGCCCACAGTGAACCGCAGGAGCTTCTGGCGCGGATGCAGACCCTGCAGCTGGCGCCGCAGTACGAATCCATTCGCGCTCCGGAGACCGGCCTCGTGCAGCTGCAGGCGCGCATGGGGGGCATCGGCGATCGTTTCTTCGCCGGGGACGCCACCCTGACCCGGGCGGCGATCCGCCTCGCCGACGGCACGCTCGGCTACAGCTGGATACTGGGGCGCGATCGCCCCCATGCCGAACGCTGCGCGGCCATCGACGCCTTGATGCAGTCGCCACACCACTTTCATTCCTTAATGGAAACCCTGATTACCCCGCTGGAAGAACAACGAAGCGCGCGCATTGAAGCCCGACGCGCCGAGGTCAACGCCAGCCGGGTCGATTTCTTTACTCTGGTTCGCGGAGATAACGCATGACCTTACAAACCGCCTTTACCCTACCGGCGCAGGATGCCCAACACAGCTTTCGTCGCCTGCTGAAGGCCATGAGCGAGCCGGGGGTGATCGTCTCCCTGCAGCAGCTTCAGCACGGCTGGCAGCCGCTGAACGTCGCCTCTACCAGCCTCCTGCTGACCCTCGCCGATCGCGACACGCCGGTCTGGTTTACCGCAGCGCTGCATAACGATCTTGTCGGCCAGAACCTGCGTTTTCATACCGGCGCGCCGCTGGTTGAACAGCCGCAGCAGGCGGTATTCGCCGTCACCAACGAGCGTATCAGCGCGGAACAGCTGAACGAGCTCTCCGCCGGCACCGTTATCGCTCCGGAAACCGGCGTAACGCTGATCGTCCAGCTCCCGAGCCTCAGCGGCGGGCGCATGCTGCGTCTGACCGGCGCCGGCATTGCCGAAGAGCGGATGATCGCCCCGCAGCTGCCGGACTGCATCATTGATGAGCTGACCGAGCGCCCGCACCCGTTCCCCTTAGGCATTGACCTGATCCTGACCTGTGGAGAACGTCTGCTGGCCATCCCGCGCACCACCCACGTGGAGGTTTGCTAATGTACGTTGCCGTCAAAGGCGGTGAGAAGGCGATAGTCGCCGCTCACGCCCTTCAGGAACATAAACGACGAGGCGATGGACGGCTTCCTGAAATTAGCGTGGAACAGATTACCCAGCAGCTGAACCTGGCGGTTGACCGGGTGATGACCGAAGGCGGCATCGCCGATCGCGAGCTGGCGGCGCTGGCGCTCAAGCAGGCCAGCGGCGATAGCGTCGAAGCCATTTTTTTACTCCGCGCCTACCGCACCACCCTGCAGCGGCTGGCGGTCAGCGAGCCGGTAAATACCGCCGAAATGCGTCTGGAGCGCCGCATTTCGGCGGTCTATAAGGATATTCCCGGCGGCCAGATGCTCGGCCCGACCTACGATTACACCCACCGCCTGCTCGATTTTACCCTGCTGGCCAACGGCGAGGCGCCGGCGCTGAAAACCGCCGGGCAGCCGCCGGAAGCCACGCCGCACGTCTTTAACCTGCTGGTCCAGCAGGGGCTGGCGAAAGCAGAGCAGCAGACCCTCGCCGAGCCTGACGATATTACCCGCAGCCCGCCGGTTTACCCCTGCTCGCGCTCATCGCGCCTGCAGCAGCTGGTGCGCGGCGACGAAGGCTATCTGCTGGCGCTGGCCTATTCGACCCAGCGCGGCTACGGCCGCAACCACCCGTTTGCCGGCGAAATACGCAGCGGCTACGTGGCGGTAGAGATCGTCCCGGAGGAGCTGGGCTTTGCGGTCAATATTGGCGAGCTGCTGATGACCGAATGCGAAATGGTCAACGGCTTCGTTGCCCCGCAGGACGAGCCCCCGCACTTCACCCGCGGCTACGGCCTGACCTTCGGCATGAGCGAGCGCAAAGCGATGGCGATGGCGCTGGTTGACCGCGCGCTCCAGGCGCCGGACTACGGCGAGGAGGTGGCCGGCCCGGCGCAGGACGAAGAGTTTGTGCTGGCCCATGCCGATAACGTCGAGGCCGCGGGCTTCGTGTCACACCTTAAGCTGCCCCACTATGTCGATTTCCAGGCCGAACTGGCGCTGCTGAAACGCCTGCAACGGGAGAACGAACGTGGCTAACACCCTCTCCGGCTATAACTTCGCCTATCTTGATGAGCAAACCAAGCGCATGATCCGCCGCGCCATTCTTAAAGCCGTCGCCATCCCCGGCTATCAGGTCCCGTTCGGCGGCCGCGAAATGCCGATGCCCTACGGCTGGGGGACCGGCGGCATCCAGCTGACCGCCAGCGTAATTGGCGAGAACGACGTGCTGAAGGTGATTGACCAGGGCGCCGACGACACCACCAACGCGGTATCGATTCGCCAGTTCTTCACCCGCGTGACCGGCGTCGCCACCACCGAGCGCACCGAAGACGCGACGCTGATCCAGACCCGCCACCGGATCCCGGAAACGCCGCTGACGGAAGATCAGATCCTGATTTTCCAGGTGCCGATCCCGGAACCGCTGCGCTTTATCGAGCCGCGCGAAACCGAAACCCGCACCATGCACGCGCTGGAGGAGTACGGCGTGATGCAGGTCAAGCTGTATGAAGACATTGCCCGCTTCGGCCACATTGCGACCACCTACGCCTACCCGGTGAAGGTCAACGGCCGCTACGTGATGGACCCATCGCCAATCCCCAAATTCGATAACCCGAAAATGCACATGATGCCGGCGCTGCAGCTGTTCGGCGCCGGGCGCGAAAAGCGCATCTACGCGGTCCCGCCCTATACGCCGGTGGAAAGCCTCGATTTTGACGATCATCCGTTCACCGTCCAGGAGTGGGATGAGCCCTGCGCCATCTGCGGCTCGCGCCACAGCTATCTTGATGAAGTGGTGCTGGATGACAGCGGCAAGCGCATGTTTGTCTGCTCCGATACCGACTACTGCCGCCAACAGAGCGAGGCGCAACAAAAATGAGCCAACCGTTACTTGCGGTCAATAACCTGACCCACCTCTACGCGCCGGGCAAAGGCTTCAGCGACGTCTCTTTCGAGCTGTTTCCGGGGGAGGTGCTGGGCATCGTCGGCGAGTCCGGCTCCGGCAAAACCACCCTGCTGAAGGCCATCTCCGCGCGCCTGGCGCCGCAGCAGGGCGAGGTGCTGTACCACAGCCGCTCGCTGTACGCGATGAGCGAAGCGGATCGCCGCCGCCTGCTGCGCACCGAGTGGGGCGTGGTGCATCAGCACCCGATGGACGGCCTGCGCCGCCAGGTTTCAGCGGGGGGCAATATCGGCGAACGGCTGATGGCTACCGGCGCGCGCCACTACGGCAATATTCGCGCCACCGCCGGCCGCTGGCTGGAAGAGGTGGAGATCCCGGCATCGCGCATCGACGACCTGCCGACCACCTTTTCCGGCGGCATGCAGCAGCGCCTGCAGATCGCCCGCAATCTCGTCACCCAGCCGAAGCTGGTGTTTATGGATGAACCCACCGGCGGACTGGACGTGTCGGTACAGGCTCGCCTGCTCGACCTGCTGCGCGGCCTGGTGGTGGAGCTGAACCTTGCGGTGGTTATTGTCACCCACGATCTCGGCGTCGCGCGCCTGCTGGCTCACCGCCTGCTGGTGATGAAGCAGGGTCAGGTGGTGGAAAGTGGTTTAACCGACCGGGTGCTCGACGATCCGCACCATCCCTATACCCAGCTGCTGGTGTCGTCGGTCTTGCAGAACTAGCCCGCGAACCCATTCGCTGGGTCAGGTAGCCCGGACGGGCGCGTCGCGTCGCCGCCGGGAACACTCAGGCACTATGAGGCAACAAATGAACGCCATCCGCGTTGAAAACGTACATAAAACCTTTGTCCTGCATCAGCAAAACGGCGTCCGCCTGCCGGTGCTCGCCGACGCTTCGCTAACGGTTAACGCCGGAGAGTGCGTGGTGCTGCACGGCCACTCCGGCAGCGGTAAATCCACCCTGCTGCGCTCGCTTTACGCCAACTACCTGCCGGATACCGGGCATATTCACGTCCGCCACGGCGAGGAGTGGGTTGACCTGGTGAACGCCTCGGCGCGCAAGGTGCTGGAAGTGCGTAAAACCACCATCGGCTGGGTGAGCCAGTTCCTGCGGGTCATCCCGCGGATTTCAGCGCTGGAGGTGGTGATGCAGCCGCTGCTGGATCTCGGCATCCCGCGCGAAGCGTGCGCCGCCAAGGCCGCGCGCCTGCTGACGCGCCTGAACGTCCCGGAACGCCTGTGGCACCTTGCCCCGTCCACCTTCTCCGGCGGCGAGCAGCAGCGGGTCAACATCGCCCGCGGCTTCGCCGTTGACTATCCGATCCTCCTGCTCGACGAGCCTACCGCCTCCCTCGACGCTAAAAACAGCGCCGCGGTGGTGGAGCTGATTAACGAGGCTAAAGCGCGCGGCGCGGCTATTGTCGGCATTTTCCATGATGAAACGATACGCAACCTGGTGGCCGACCGGCTGCATCCGATGGGAATAACAGCATGATTATCAACAATGTAAAACTGGTTCTCGAAGATGAAGTGGTGAACGGTTCGCTGGAGGTGCAGGAGGGCATGATTTACGCGTTTGCCGAAAGCCAAAGCCAGCTGCCGCAGGCTATCGACGGCGAGGGCGGCTGGCTGCTGCCGGGGCTCATCGAGCTGCATACCGATAATCTGGACAAGTTTTTTACCCCGCGCCCGAAGGTTGACTGGCCCGCCCACTCGGCGATGAACAGCCACGATGCGCTGATGATCGCCAGCGGGATCACCACCGTGCTGGATGCGGTGGCCATCGGCGACGTCCGCGACGGCGGCGACCGGCTGGAAAATCTGGAAAAGATGATCAACGCCATCGAGGAGACGCAAAAGCGCGGCGTTAACCGCGCCGAGCACCGCCTGCACCTGCGCTGCGAGCTGCCGCACCACACCACCCTGCCGCTGTTTGAGAAGCTGGTTGGCCGCGAGCCGGTGAGCATGGTCTCCTTGATGGACCACTCTCCAGGGCAGCGCCAGTACGCCGACCGCAGCAAGTACCGCGATTACTACCAGGGGAAATATCATCTGACCAACGAAGAGATGGACCGCTTCGAGGAGGAGCAGATGGCGCTGGCGGCGACCTGGTCGCAGCCGAACCGCGAAACCATCGCCGCCATCTGCCGCGAGCGTAAGATCGCCCTCGCCAGCCACGATGACGCCACCCGTGAACATGTCGTCGAATCGCACCAGCTTGGCAGCGTGATCGCCGAATTTCCTACCACCTTAGCCGCCGCAGAGGCCTCGCGTCAGCACGGCATGAACGTGCTGATGGGGGCGCCGAATATCGTGCGCGGCGGCTCGCACTCCGGCAACGTCGCCGCCCATCAGCTGGCGGCCGATAATCTGCTGGATATTCTCTCATCCGACTACTATCCCGCCAGCCTGCTGGATGCCGCCTTCCGCATCGCCGATGACGATAGCAACCGCTTCACGCTGCCGCAGGCGATTCGCCTGGTGAGCAAAAATCCGGCGCAGGCGCTGGGTCTAGGCGACCGCGGAGCCATTGCCGAAGGTAAACGTGCCGACCTCGTGCTGGCCCATCGCCGCGGGGAGCATGTGCATATCGACCACGTCTGGCGTCAGGGAAAGAGGGTTTTCTAATGTCCGGGAAACTGATTTGGCTGGTGGGGCCTTCCGGCTCTGGAAAAGATAGCCTGCTGGCGGCGCTCCGCCAGCGCGAGCACTCGCAGCTGCTGGTTGCGCATCGCTATATTACGCGCCCCTTTAACGCCGGGAGCGAGAATCATATCGCCCTCAGCAAGCCGGAGTTTTTCAGCCGCGCCGAGCGCCAGCTGTTTGCGCTGAGCTGGCACGCCAATAACAATTACTACGGGATTGGCATCGAAATTGACCTCTGGCTGCACGCCGGTTTCGACGTGGTGGCCAACGGCTCCCGCGCGCATCTGGCGCAGGCCCGGGCGCGCTACGCCGACGCTCTGCTGCCCATCTGCCTGCAGGTCACGCCGGACGTGCTGCGCCAGCGTCTGCAGCAGCGCGGCCGGGAGAACGAAACGGAGATCGCCCAGCGGCTTGAGCGCGCCGCGCGCTACGCGCCAACGGACTGCCTGACCTTAAATAACGACGGTACGCTGCCGCAGTCGGTAGACACCCTGGTCTCGCTGATTCGAACTCACCGCCAGCGCGAGCACCAGCATGCGGACCTGTAATCTACGCGAGGCGACCCTTGACGACAGCCACGCCGTCTATGCGTTAATTTGCGAATTAAAGCAAAAAACCTACGATCGCGACGCTTTCTCCCGCGGCTTTGCCATGAACCTGCAAAATCCCACCCTGCGCTATCAGCTGGCGGAGGTGGATGGCGAAACCGTCGGGCTCATTGGGCTCCAGCTGCAGTTTCCGCTCAATTTCAACGCCTGGATCGGCGAAGTACAGGAGCTGGTGGTTCTGCCGCAAATGCGCGGTCTGCAGGTGGGTAAGGCGCTGCTGGCGTGGGCCGAGCAGGAAGCCCGCAGCCGCGGCGCCACCATGGTTGAGCTCTCCAGCGGGAAAGCGCGCCCCGACGCCCACCGCTTCTATCTGCGCGAAGGGTACGCACAAAGTCATCTTCGTTTTAAAAAAGCGCTGTGAGGAGGAGGTATGAGCCTGACTATCCGCTTAACCGGCACCGGCGGCGCCCAGCTGGTGCCGGCCTTCGGCTGCGACTGCGCCGCCTGTCGCCGCGCCCGCGCTGATGAGGCCCACCGCCGCCGCCCCTGCAGCGCGGCGGTGAAGTTCAACCACGCCGTGACCCTGCTGGACGCCGGCCTTCCGGACCTGATGGAGCGCTGGCCCGCCGGGAGTTTTCAGCAGATCCTGCTCACCCACTATCATATGGATCATGTCCAGGGCCTGTTCCCGCTGCGCTGGGGCGTGGGGGCGCAGATCCCGGTGTTTGGGCCGCCGGATGAAGAGGGCTGCGACGATCTGTTTAAGCATCCCGGGCTGCTGGATTTTAGCCATACCGTCGCCCCCTTCGTGGTTTTTGAGCTGCAGGGGCTCAGGGTGACCCCGCTGCCGCTAAACCATTCAAAGCTGACGTTCGGCTATCTGCTGGAGTCGGCGCACAGCCGCGTGGCGTGGCTGGCGGATACCGCCGGGCTGCCGGAGAAGACGCTGAAGTTCCTGCTCAATAACCAGCCGCAGGCGATGATTATCGACTGCAGCCACGAGCCGCGTCCGCAAACTCCGCGCAACCACTGCGATTTAAATACGGTGCGGGCCATCAACCTGATCGTGGGCTGCCCGCGGGTCATTCTCACCCATATCGACCACCGGTTTGATGCCTGGATGATGGACAACGCCCTGCCGTCAGGGTTTGAGGCGGGCTATGACGGTATGGAGATCGTGCTGGATTAGGTATCGCGCAAACGGGGCAGGATCAGTCGTCGTCGTCCAGCCGACGGCGATCGTTTTCCAGCTGCCGACGATCCTGATCCAGCTGGCGCTGGCGATCGTCAAGCTGGCGGCGGCGATCGTCCAGCTGACGCAGCCGATCGTCATACTGGCGTTGGCGATCGCGGCTTTGCTGACGACTCTGCTGATAGCGCCCGTCATCATCGCGGCCGTCGCTATAGCGATCGTCGTCATCGGAGCGGCTATCGCCAGGGCTGTATGCGTCATTAATCGCCTGCTGAATATTACCGATGGCGTCGTCAATAAGATCGGCGTGCGCAAGCTGGCTGCTCAGCGACAGGGTGCAGAGGATCACAGCGGTCAAATAGCGTTTCATAGGGCCAGTCTCTTCGGGGGGCTGGCCCTACGGTAATCAACGACCGCCGCGGCGAGTAGCGGAGGAATCTCAAATAGATGCCGCTAGCGGGGCGCAACCACGGCGCTTCGCAGCGCCTGCTGCAGCTGGGCGCGGGTGAAGGGCTTACGCAGCAGCTCGACGTCCGGCAGCGCGGGGTTATGCGCCGGGCGCAGATCCTGACCGCTGATCAGCAGCAGCGCCACCGTCGGGAAGCGGCGCTGCGTTTCGTTAATAACCTCCGCGCCGCTCAGCCTTCCCGGCAGCATCAGATCGCTTATCAGCAGCGCGATATCCGGCGAAGCCTCGAGCATCTGCAGCGCCTGCTCGCCGCTGGCGGTTTCCAGCGTCAGCCAGCCAAGCTGGTGCAGCTGCTCGCACAGGGTCTGGCGCACGTCCGCCTCATCCTCGAGCACCAGCGCCAGCCGCTCGGCGCCAGTTTCCTGCTCGGCCTCTGGCAGCAGCCCGCTGGCCGTCGCCTGTACCGCCGCGCGCGGCAGCTGCAGCCGCACCGTCGTCCCCTGACCCGGCGCGCTCTCAATTGCCACCCTTCCCCCGGACTGGCGCACAAAGCCATACACCATCGACAGCCCGAGGCCGCTGCCGCTGCCGGTCTGTTTGGTGGTAAAGAAGGGTTCAAAGACCTGCGCTTTCACCTCCAGCGACATCCCGCAGCCGTGATCGACCACCTCCAGCGCCACCATATCCTGCCGCCGCCCGTCGCTGCGCGCCACGCGCTGGTTCCAGCTGCGAATTCTTATTACGCCGGGCCGCCCTTCCATCGCGTCCCGCGCGTTCATCACCAGGTTGATAATGGCGTTTTCCAGCTGGCCGACGTCAATCCACGCCGGCCAGGCGGGGGACTGCGCCTCAATCTCGAGGCTCAGCGCCGCGGGCAGAGAGTGGCGCATCAGTTCGCCGAGGTTCTCCAGCAGCGGCTTCATCTCAACGGCGTGCGGGTGCAGCGACTGCTTGCGCGAGAAGGCCAGCAGCCGCTGGGTCAGCAGCGCGCCGCGTTCGGCGGCCTTGCGCGCTCTTGAGATGCGCGCCGCGTCGCCCTCGTGGGGCTGAACCAGCTCAAGGCTGCCGATTATCACCGCCAGCAGGTTATTAAAATCATGCGCCAGGCCGCCGGTCAGCTGGCCGACGGCCTTCATTTTCTGGCTATGGAGCAGCGCCTGCTCCAGCCCCTTGCGCTCGGTGCGATCGAGCACCACGTTGACCAGACCGCGCCCCGGCACCGGGCTAAAGCGCAGCTCAATCGTCCGGTCGTTCGCCAGCTGCAGCTCCTGCGGCTTCGGCAGCGGTGAAGCGAGGTTGGCCCGCACGTGCTCCGCCAGGGGCGCCGCCCGGCTCAGCAGCTGCTGGTAGTGCATACCGCGCTGCAGCTCCTGTGCCGCCAGCCCGAGCAGCAGCGGATACTGCGGATTCCACACCACCAGCTGCCCCTGATTATCAAACAGGGCAAAGCCGTCGCGCATCGCGTGGAAGGTGGTCTCCAGCAGGGTGCTTTTCTCCTTCAGCAGCTGGGACGTGTGGGCCAGCGAGGCGGTATTGCGGGCGAAGACGTTGAAGGCGCGCGCCAGCTCGCCCAGCTCATCGCGCCGCTGCAGCGCGGGCACCGAGACGTGGTTCTCGCCGTGGGCCAGCCGCGACATGGCGCGTGAAATAGCGGTCAGGTTGGAGCCAAGATTGCGGTAGATATACCAGCCGGCGCAGCCGGTGATCGCCAGCGCCAGCAGCGCCGACAGCAGAATAAACATGCTGATGGAGCGCAGCTCCTGATGGCTTTGCGCCGCCCGCAGCTCCGACGCCTGCGCCACCCTGGCGACATACTGATTAATATCGCTATTCAGCAGCGCCACCAGCGCCTTGATATGGAACATATACCAGCCGATCGCCAGATCGCTCTCCTCCAGCTGGGCCGACAGCGGCTCCAGCCGGGCAAGCTCGGTCTTAAAATCCGCGAGGATCAAGGCCTGCGTCGGGTCGGTGCTGGTTTGCGGCAGGAAGCCCATCACCTCATCCAGCTGCTGCACTATCGAACGCGGCGTTGAGGTGTGGATGGCGGCGGTAATCAGCCGATCCATCTCCACCAGCCGCTGCGGAGCGATCGCCGGCGCGCCGGGCCGATCGCTAAGATCCTGCAGATGGAGCAGATAGCTCTGATTTTGATACAGCGAGCTGAGCAGCTCATAGCGCTGCAGATGGCGCCGCTGGCCGCGCACCAGCATTCCGCCTACGCTCTGCTGCAGCTCGTTGCTGCGGCGAGTAATGCTGGCGACCAGCGTCAGCTCCTGCTGCGCCAGCGGCGCGGCGGCAAGCTGGGACAGCGAGTGCTTCAGCGCCTGCTGCGTCTCCAGCAGGCGCTCGGCCTCGCTTTTATACTCCAGCGCGCCCACCACCTGCGAGAGCCGAACCGCCGCGGTGGCAACGTTGGCGGTATCGCGGGCCAGGTTCATGCTGCCGGTCATATCGTCCAGCGTCTGCCGCTGCACCTGCTCCTGCAGCAGGCTGGCGTGGCGAAAACCCAGTATCGCCACCCCGGCGACCATCAGCGTCACCGCCACCATCAGCAGGTTAAACGAAAGCAGGCGTCCGCGGGCGCTGGTGAAAAACGGATAACGATGGGATGGCATGGTCGGCTCCGCGCTATTTTTGTTTATCCTGGCGGCTGGCGGCGGCAACGGGGAGAGTAACGTTGCGTAATTGTGATCAAGATTAACTATTCATCAATATGACAAATATGAACGGATTCTGACATTTTGCATTTATCAACCCGTGGTCCACTGCTGCTATCGACCGCTCTCGCAGGAGACCCTGTATGCCAGCAACGCCGGTACTATCCATGCGCAATATTGCCAAAGCCTTTGGCAAATTTTATGCGCTGAAAGGCGTCGATCTGACGGTTTGGCCCGGCGAGATCCACGCCCTGATGGGCGAGAACGGCGCCGGAAAAAGCACGCTCATGAAGATCCTCGCCGGCGCCTATACCGCCACCAGCGGCGAGATCCTGATCGACGGTAAACCGCACGCCATCAAAGGGCCAAAAGACGCGCTGGCGGCAGGCATCACGCTGATTTATCAGGAGATGCAGCTGGCGCCCAACCTCACCGTCGCCGAAAATATTTTCCTCGGCAGCGAGCTGGCGCGCGGCGGGCTGGTACAGCGCAAAGAGATGCAGAGCCAGGCCCAGGCGGTGATTGACCGTCTTGGCGCCCAGTTTAAGGCCAGCGATCGGGTGATGAAGCTGACCATCGCCGAACAGCAGCAGGTGGAGATCGCCCGCGCCCTGCACCGTAACAGCCGAATTCTGGTGATGGATGAGCCGACCGCCGCCCTCTCTTCGCGTGAAACCCAGCGCCTGTTTGAGCTGATTCTGCGCCTGCGCGACGAAGGCATGGCGATTATCTATATCAGCCACCGCATGGTGGAAGTTTATGAGCTGTCCGACCGCGTCAGCGTCCTGCGCGACGGCCAGTACGTCGGCAGCCTGACCCGCGACAGGCTCAACGCCTCCGAGCTGGTGCGCATGATGGTGGGACGTCCGCTCAGCGATCTGTTCAATAAAGAGCGCGATATCCCCCTCGGCCAGCCGCGCCTGCGGGTACAGGATTTGACCGACGGCAGCAAGGTGAAGCCGAGCAGCCTGGTGGTGCACGCCGGGGAAATCGTCGGCCTCGCCGGGCTGGTCGGCGCCGGACGCTCCGAGCTGGCGCAGCTGGTTTTCGGCGTGCGCAAGGCGAACGGCGGCGTGATTGAAGTCGACGGCGAGCCGGTGGTTATCCACTCGCCGCGCGAGGCCATCGATCTCGGCATCGGCTTTCTTACCGAGAACCGCAAGGAGCAGGGGCTGTTTCTCGAACTGGCGGCGCAGGAAAACATCACCATGGCAACGCTGGAGCGCGACGCCAGCTGGGGGATGCTCAACCGCAAGAAGGCGCAGACCATCTCCGATGACGCCATCTCGCTGCTCAATATTCGCGTCCCGCATTCGCAGGTGCGGGCGGGCGGCCTTTCCGGCGGCAATCAGCAAAAGCTGCTGATCTCCCGCTGGGTGGCGATCGGCCCGCGCATTCTGATCCTCGATGAACCCACGCGCGGCGTCGACGTCGGCGCCAAAAGCGAAATTTACCGCATCATGAACCAGATGGCGCGTCAGGGCGTGGCCATTCTGATGATCTCCAGCGAATTACCGGAAGTGGTCGGCATGAGCGACCGGGTATACGTGATGCGCGAAGGCGCTATCGTCGGCGAACTGCAGGCCGACGAGATCGGCCAGGAAAGCATTATGACGCTGGCCACCGGCGTTAACGACTCTCACCTTAAGGCGGAACAACCATGACAACGCAAAAAGAGACCGCCGCCCGGCCGGTGGCAAAATCAGCATCGGCGAAAAAAATGCTGATGGGCGATTTGATGCAAACGGTCGGCATCCTGCCGATTTTAATCCTGATCGTCGCGGTATTTGGCTTTATCGCGCCGAACTTCTTTACCGAAAGCAACCTGCTGAACATTACCCGCCAGGCCTCCATCAACATCGTGCTCGCAGCGGGCATGACCTTTATCATTTTGACCGGCGGGATCGACCTGTCGGTGGGGTCTATCCTCGGCACCACCGCGGTGGCAGCGATGGTGGTCTCGCTGATGCCGGAGCTCTCCCTGCTCTCCATTCCGGCGGCGCTGATGCTCGGCCTGCTGCTGGGCCTGTTTAACGGCGCGCTGGTCGCCTTCGCCGGGCTGCCGCCGTTTATCGTTACGCTAGGCACCTATACGGCGCTGCGCGGGGCCGCCTATCTGCTGGCCGACGGCACCACGGTGATCAACTCCGATATCAGCTTCGAATGGATCGGCAACGATTATCTCGGGCCGGTGCCGTGGCTGGTGGTGATCGCCCTGGCGGTGATCGCGGTGTGCTGGTTCATTCTGCGCCGCACCACGCTCGGCGTGCATATCTACGCCGTGGGCGGCAATATGCAGGCCGCCAGGCTCACCGGCATCAAGGTGTGGCTGGTGCTGCTGTTCGTCTACGGCATGAGCGGGCTGCTCTCGGGGCTCGGCGGGGTGATGAGCGCTTCGCGGCTCTACAGCGCCAACGGCAACCTCGGCGTGGGCTATGAGCTGGACGCCATCGCCGCGGTGATCCTCGGCGGCACCAGCTTCGTCGGCGGTATCGGCACCATCACCGGTACCCTGGTGGGGGCGCTGATTATCGCCACCCTCAATAACGGCATGACGCTGATGGGCGTCTCCTATTTCTGGCAACTGGTGATCAAAGGGGCGGTGATCATCATTGCGGTACTGATCGACAAATACCGTACCCGACACCATCAAAGTGCATAACAACAATACCAATACCCTACGAGTGAGGAAGACAATATGCGTTTGAAACCGTTAGCGATCGCGCTCTGTGCCGGCACGCTGCTTGCCGCAGCGCCGTTCACCCAGGCTAAAGAACTCAAATCTATCGGCGTGACGGTCGGCGATCTGGCCAACCCGTTCTTCGTCCAGATAACCAAAGGCGCCGAGCTGGAAGCCCGCAAGCTGGCCGGGGATGGCGTCAAAGTGACGCTGGTTTCCAGCGGCTACGATCTCGGTCAGCAGGTCGCGCAGATCGATAACTTTATCGCCGCGAAGGTCGACATGATTATCCTTAACGCCGCCGACTCGAAGGGCATCGGCCCGGCGGTGAAGCGGGCGAAAGACGCGGGCATCGTGGTGGTGGCGGTGGACGTGGCCGCCGAAGGCGCGGACGCGACCATTACCTCCGATAACACCCAGGCGGGCGAAATGGCCTGTAAATACATCACCGACCGCCTGAAAGGGAAAGGCAACGTGGTGATTATCAACGGGCCGCCGGTTTCTGCGGTACAGAACCGCGTCGAAGGCTGCCAGACGGAGTTCAAGCGCCACCCGGATATCAAAGTTCTGTCGTATAACCAGAACGCCAAGGGCAGCCGCGAAGGCGGCCTGGAAATTATGACCTCGCTGCTGGCCGCCAATCCGAAAATCGACGGCGTATTCGCGATTAACGACCCAACCGCCATCGGCGCGGACCTGGCGGCCAAACAGGCCCAGCGCAACGAGTTCTTTATCGTCGGCGTCGACGGCAGTCCGGACGGGGAAGAAGCGTTGAAGCGTAAGAATTCGCTGTTTGTCGCCACCCCGGCCCAGGACCCGCAGGTGATGGCGGCGAAGGCGGTAGAGATTGGCTACGACATCCTGCAGGGCAAACCGGCGCCAACGGCCCCGGTGCTGATCCCGGTGACGATGATCGATAAAAACAACATTGGTACCTATAAAGGCTGGACCGTGAAGTAAGCGGAATCGGCCAGGCAATGCCCCGGGAAGCCTCCGGGGTTAGCCCCTTCGCGGCTACGCCGCCTTATCGCCGTGGATAACGTCCGCGGCGAACACATAGCCCAGGCCGCGCATGGTTTTGATCAGCGCCGGCTGATGCGGATTAAGCTCAATCTTGCGCCGCAGGCGCATGATCAGCACGTCAATCGTCCGGTCAAACACCTCAATGCTCTCGCTGTGGGTCAACGTCAGCAGCTGTTCGCGGTTCAGCACCCGCCGGGCGTTCTGCGCCAGCGCCAGCAGCAGGCCGTACTCGCCCTGGGTCAGCGGCACCGGCTGCTGCTGGGGGTTAAACAGCTCACAGCGTCCGGTGTCCAGCCGCCAGCCGTTAAAAATCAGCCCCGCACCGCCGCCGCTGCCGCTCTCCGCCGCCAGCGCGCCGCTGCGCCTGAGCACCGCTTTCACCCGCGCCACCACCACCCGGGAGTTAAACGGCTTGCCGATATAGTCGTCGGCGCCCATCTCCAGCCCCACCACGACGTCGGCTTCGCTCCCGAGACCGGTCAGCATCACCACCGGCAGATCGGGTCTGCTGCGCTGCAGCTGCTGCAGCACCAGCAGGCCGTTGGTATCGGGTAAAATCATGTCCAGCAGGACGAGGGAAACATCCGCCCGTTGCGCCGCTACCGCCAGCGCTTCGCCGCCGGTTTGGCACACCAGCACGTCAAAAACGTGCGCGCTGAGCACGTCGCACAGCAGTTCGCAGATTGCGCTGTCGTCATCAACAACCAAAATGACCGGTTTCATAGCTTGCCTCTGCCCGCCGGGGATGATCTCTGTATGATTAATTCAGCAAACCACCACCGACAAATCCATTGCCGGATAACGTTTCTTCAACCCATGTCACAACTCCGCCCGCTTCGACACGTCAAAACTGACGACGCCCTGCTTTTCGTCAGCACTTCGCCCAAAAAACCGGCGTATTATCGGGAAATACCCACAATGAAAATATGGCATAGAAGATGCATAGTGACGGCGTGATAGCGCATATGCGCCAACTGATTAACGGGAGCAAGACCGATGAAAAAAGTCGTCACGGTTTGTCCGTATTGCGCATCAGGTTGCAAAATCAACCTGGTGGTCGATAACGGTAAAATCGTCCGGGCTGAGGCGGCACAGGGGAAAACCAACCAGGGAACCCTGTGCCTGAAGGGCTACTACGGCTGGGACTTTATTAACGATACCCAGATCCTCACCCCGCGCCTGAAAACCCCGATGATCCGCCGCC
>NZ_SNYG01000009.1:0-133017 GCF_004362605.1 Klebsiella sp. BIGb0149
GTTTGTCGGTAAGCGCTCTCCTGAGTAGGACAAATTCGTCGGGAACGAATTTGCACAGCACGCCGTGCTGCCCGGAGGGTGGCGGGCAGGAGGCCCGGCATACAACGGCCAGGGATCAAACAAACAGAAAAACCTCATGCGCAGGCATGGGGTTTTTTTGTTGTCTGCGGTTTAAGGAAAAGCGGCCGGACGCCGCCCGGATCGGGCGCTGGGCGATCTCATCCGCTGATGAGTTGCAACATAAAAGCCTACTGTCGCCGCCTCACCCCCATATTTCACTCTATCCCCGCTCCTGCTTTATCGTTCATTCCGAATACCCGCATGACGAAAATAAATGTGAGATAAATCACATATAAAAATATAACAATTATATAACATTTGTTTTACTAATTGATTTGTCTAAGTGACGTGGTACGCCCGACGAGACAGATTGCAGTCTTTGCTGGAGCAGAATGACAATGGTAGAAAGCAGTATTAACGAACGGGGATCGCTGAAACACGCTGATACCCGCCGTCGCATATGGGCGATTGTTGGAGCATCCTCGGGGAATTTGGTCGAATGGTTTGATTTTTATGTCTACTCATTCTGCTCTCTCTATTTTGCGCATATCTTCTTCCCCTCAGGAAACACCACCACCCAGCTACTACAAACCGCAGGCGTATTCGCCGCCGGCTTTCTGATGCGCCCAATTGGCGGATGGCTGTTTGGCCGTATTGCCGATCGCCGTGGCCGCAAAACCTCGATGCTCATCTCGGTGTGCATGATGTGCATGGGCTCGCTGGTTATTGCCTGCCTGCCGGGCTACGCGACGATCGGCACATGGGCCCCCGTACTCCTGCTGCTGGCCCGTCTTTTCCAGGGGATCTCAGTCGGCGGTGAATACGGGACCAGTGCAACCTACATGAGTGAGGTTGCCGTTGAGGGGAAGAAAGGCTTCTACGCATCCTTCCAGTACGTAACGCTTATCGGCGGGCAGCTGCTGGCGGTCCTGGTGGTGGTGGCGCTGCAGCAGGTTCTCAGCGATGAACAGCTGCACGCCTGGGGATGGCGCATTCCTTTTGCGCTGGGAGCCGTACTGGCGGTAGTGGCGCTATGGCTCCGACGTCAGCTGGATGAAACTTCGCAGCAGGAGACCCGGGCGCTGAAAGAAGCAGGATCCTTTAAAGGATTGTGGCGCAATCGCCGGGCATTCATGATGGTGCTGGGCTTTACCGCCGCCGGCTCGCTAAGCTTTTATACCTTTACGACCTACATGCAGAAATACCTGGTCAATACGGCAGGGATGAGCGCCAGTACGGCCAGCATGATTATGACCGCTGCCCTGTTTTTCTATATGCTGGCTCAGCCGCTATTTGGTGCGCTATCGGACAGGATTGGCCGGCGAACCTCAATGCTCTGTTTCGGCGTACTCGTGACCCTCTTTACGGTACCGATTCTGAGCGCATTGCAAAATGTCACGTCACCGTATGCAGCATTCGCGCTGGTTATGTGCGCCTTACTGATCGTCAGTTTCTATACCTCGATCAGCGGTATTTTGAAGGCGGAGATGTTCCCGGCTCAGGTACGTGCACTGGGCGTGGGGTTATCCTACGCGGTCGCTAATGCGCTGTTCGGCGGCTCGGCTGAATATGTCGCATTGCTGTTAAAATCAGTCGGAGCAGAACACGCGTTTTACTGGTATGTCACCGTCATGGGAGCGTTAGCTTTCTTCGTCTCCCTGATGCTGCACCGTAAGGGCAAGGGATTACGCCTGTAGATATTACTGATGCGCCAGCTGCCACACCGCGTAACCGGTTGTGGCGCCGGCCACGTCCCAGGCAAAATCTTTCCAGCTCCAGCCGCTCCCCGCCGGGCGGCTATCCCACAGCTCCTTCGATGCGCCCAGGCTTACCGAAAACATAAAGCCGATGGCGGCGCTGCGATCGCGGTTGTAACCCTGGTGCTGCGCGTATTCGTTACCCGCTGCGGAGAGCATGGCTGAGGCGAGAAAGTGCTGGGCCTTATCCTGGCCGCGCCATGAATCATTGGCCATATGGCTACAGCCGCTCAGCAGCAGAGGAGCGATGATGATGACTTTACGCATAACGATCCCATAAAAAAGCCCCGGCGAAGCGGGGCTGGAATTCAGAGAATACGGCTGATAAGCCGGTCGATACGGATGCGCCTCAGGCGGCGAATCAGCTTACGCACTTTTACCGGATACTCGGCGATGCTTTGCAGGTCGCGATAGTGCTTAACCACCGTCGTATGCTGGCGAATCAGATGCAGCTCTTTTTCACGCATCGCGCCAAGCTGGTGCTGCGGATCGTGGATAAGAATGGCGTTTTCCAGATCGAGGCGCCAGGCGCGCGGATTAAGATTATTGCCGGTCAGCAGCATCCATTCGTCATCAACCCACATGCCTTTCAGGTGATAGCTGTTATCGTCATCCTTCCACAAACGGACAATCAGCTGATCGGTGTTGACATAGTACTGCAGCCGGCTCAGGAAGCGACGCAGGTTGATCTCATACAGATAGGGGAGCGCGCCGATAATCTTAAACGGCTGATCTTCAGGAATATAAAAGTCGTTCGCCGTCTTATCGCCGACGATAATTTCTACCGTCTTTCCGCTGCGCAGCAGCTGGATGATATTACGCACCAGCAGAGCCGGAAGGTTAAAGTACGGCGTACAGATAGTCAGCTTCCGTTCCGCGCAGGGCATCAGATGGAAGATGGTTTTGTTGAGCAGGCTTGATTTACCGAGGCCGACCAGCGGCGTTACCGACAGACGATCGTTTTCCGCATCGCCGACATAATGATAGCCGCTATCCCGAAGTTCCTGGCGATACTGACGGATATCATTTTTAATTTCCGGGCTTTTTGGGCGATCGGGTCTGTCGAGGCGATTGACGCCGCGGCCTTCGACCAGATTATGCTCGACCCAGTCGAACATCACGTCGGCCATTTTGCCGTTGCGAATGCACTGATAGCGGTCATAGCGATACTTATCGTGCTGATGAAGATAAACATCGTTCAGGCTGGCGCCGCTGTAGAGCACGCAGTCATCAACGATGAAACCTTTAAAATGCAGTACGCCGAGGGCTTCGCGGGTATTCACCGGCACGCCGTAAACCGGGATATCAACGCCAGGATTTTCCTGCGCCATGCGGCAGTACCAGTCGGCGTTGGTGTTGGCTACCGCAGCGCCAATGCGCCCGCGCTGGGCGCGGTGCCAGTCAACCAGGATACGAACATCTAATTCTGGACGCTGGCGTTTGGCGTCATAGAGGGCCTGCAGAATTCCTTTGCCGCCATCATCTTGCTCCAGATAGAGCGCAATAATGCAAATACGCTGGGTGGCGTGAGCTATCTTTGCCAGTAACGCTTGCCGAAAATCTGCGGGAGCGTAAAAGAACTCGATATCATCAACTGACTGAGAAAGCTTAGGGAGTTGGGCAAGGTGTTGTTGATGTTTATTGCGCTTAAATTTTGACAACATCACAGTGCGTTTCTTCTCTGTTTATTGAAGGGTCTTCTGTACCATGCAGACGACGTAAGCGGGCAATAATAACATTACTACCCACTAAAGTGGTCAACAATTGCGGTCGTCAGTTTATGATTGTTGCGCTGGAAATTGCAGAGACAAGCTGACAATCCCGTCTTCCAGCTGAATATCCACCTTAAAGCCAAGCTTCCTGGCAAGCGCAATCATGCCCCTGTTATTGGGCATTGTGATCCCGTTTAACCGCTGCAGGCCGTGGCTTTGCGTATAGGTAATTAGCTTTTCCATCAGCCGGCGGCCTAAACCTAAACCCTTCAGGTCAGAGCGGACCAGGACGGCGAATTCCGCATCAATGTTGTCGGGATCGGAAATCGCGCGCGTAACGCCGAGGATCTCATCTCCCTCTGCGCTCGCGCGTACCGCAACAAAGGCCATTTCTCGATCGTAGTCGATCTGCGTCATATTGGCTAAATCATCGTGAGTAAATTCATTGATCTCGCTGAAGTAGCGGTAATAGAGATCTTCTTTGGTCACCTGAGCGATAAAGGCCAGCAGCTGCGGTTCATCTTCGGGCAAAATTGGGCGGAACAGGCAGCGTTCACCATTTTTCAACACCACCCACTCCTCCTGCTGCTGGGGATAAGGGCGTATCGCCAGCCGGCTTTCGCTATCGCCGGTGAACGGGGCAAGGCCTAGCGTCACGTCGAGGGCGGTAAACTCGTTGCCGGACGCCAGCAGAGGATGAATATCCAGACGCTGGATCTCCGGGCAGTCGACGATAAGGTTCGACACCTGAACCAGCAGCTGGCTTAAGCCGGAGATATCCAGCGGGCGCAGGGCGCTACGGCCACGGATCTTTTTGCTTTTGATCGCCTGGATCACCAGATAGCGGGCCAGATTCATATTGAGCGGCGGCAGGGCGACGGCGGCCTGATCCTCCGCACGCCATTCGACGCCGCCTTCACCCAGCATAATCAGCGGGCCGAAAACCGGATCCTGTTCAACGACTACCCTCAGCTCCTGCGCTCCGGCGCGATTCGCCATGCTCTGTACCAGCAGGCCATGAATGCGCGCCTGCGGCCAGGTCATTTTGACCCGGTCAAAAATAGCATCCGCCGCCTGCTGTACTTCGGCGGCGGTACGCAGATAGAGCATTACGCCCTGAACTTCTGACTTGTGCGGGATATCCGGGGAACGCAGCTTCAGCGCGACCGGGTAGCCAATTTGTTCGGCGATGTGCACCGCCTCGGCGCTGTCGGCGGCAATCCACGTCGGCAGGGTATGGATACCATAGGCGCGCAGCACCGGGCTGACTTCGTGGGTATCTAAGGTACTTGCGCCTTCGGTGATGGCCCGCTGCAGCAGCGTATGGGCTTCTGCAGTGTTGGCCGTCACCGTATCCGAAAGCACCGGCGTTTCCCGCAGCTGCTTCTGGTTACGTCGGTACTCCACCATATGCATAAAGGCGGTGATGGTGCCTTCCGGCGTACGGTAGGTTGGCAGACCCGCATCGCTGAACAGGCGTCGGGCTTCCTGAGACGAATATTCGCCGCACCAGTTCGTCAGCACCGTAACGTACCTGCCGCGCGGATGGTGTTTTAAGGCGTCAATCAGCGCCAGCGCGCTTTCGGTTCCCGGCGCGGCCGCGCTCGGAGAGTGAATGACCAGCAGGGCATCATAATCCTGGCTATCCAGCAGCACGTTGAGCGCCTTGAGATAGTGCTCGCTGCTGGCATCGTCGCGCAGATCCAGCGGGTTAGCGATGTCGATACTTCCCGGCAGCGCCTGCCGCAGCCTGTCGCCGGTCTCATCGCTTAGCGACGCGAGCTTGCCGTTGCGCAGCCAAAGTTCGTCCAGCGCCAGCGCCGCAGGGGCCGCGCCGTTGCTGACTATCATTAATTTCTCGCCGCGCAGCGGGCGCATATGGCTCAGCGTCTCGACGGCGGAGAAGAGCTCATGGGTATCCTGCACCCGCAGCAGGCCCGCGCGCTGAATCGCGGCGTCCCAGGCCGGGTCCATACCTGAGTTGACGTGCAGCAGCTTTTGCGCCGCCGGGCTGCGCCCGCTTTTAATCACCAGAATCGGCTTATTGCGCGATGCGCTCCGGGCCGCAGAAACAAAGCGGCGGGCGTCGCTGAGGTGTTCGAGATAGAGCAGAATGGCGCTGGTTTTGCTATCGCGGGCGAGGAAGTCGAGCAGATCGTCAACGTCAATATCCAGGCTGTCGCCCAGCGCAATAAAGTATGAGAAGCCCATCTCGCGCTGCTGCGCCCAGTCAAGAATGGTATTCGACACCGCGGCGGACTGGGAGATAAACGCCAGCTTGCCCCGGCGAATCGGCACCGGCGAAAAGCTGGCATTCAGCCCTTGCCAGGGCGCCAGCAGCCCGAGACTGTTTGGGCCCAGCAGCCGCATCTGATAGCGGGCGGCACGCTCGAGCAGCGCCGGATACTGCTCCGGCGGCGAGGAGAGGATAATGCAGGTCTTGCAGCCCTTTTGCCCCAGCGCCTCAAGCAGCTCAAGGTTTCGCCGGGCGTTGGTGCAGAGTACGGCAAGATCGGGAGTAAACGGCAGGCTATCGATAGTCGGCCAGGCCAGCACGCCCTGAACGGCTTTCCATGCCGGAGTGACCGGCAGGACCGGGCCGTTAAAGCCGCCGGCCAGCAGGTTGCGCATCATCAGATAACCGGCACGCTGTGGTTTCATTGACGCGCCAATGACGGCGATCGATTTTGGCCGCAATAGTGCTTCCAGGCCTCGTTGGCTCATACCGGTCTCCTTTGATCCCCAGTGACCGGATGATTTTAAACGCTTTCCGCCTCTTGTGCTGTGATACTGCCCTTATGCTGCGTCTTTCCTGCCAGGTAGCGGCTTCTGAACAGGCTAAAGTGATCGCCGAGCGCGCCCGCGGCGCTTGTGTCTCCGGCGAGATCCAGCAGGGCAATGGCCACTTCCGCCGTACAATACTGTCCCTCGGCGTGGGCCTCTCTCAGGCGATAGGTCGAAACACGCGAAAGATCGACGGAAATGACCGGCAGCGCGTCAAGCCAGGGGCTTTTACGGAACATTTTTCGCGCTTCGGTCCAGGTGCCGTCGAGCATGATAAATAGCAGCGGCTTACCCGCAGGCGGCGAGCTCAGCACCTCGCGCTCCGTTCCGGCATACGACGCCGGGAAAACGACCATTGGCTGGTAGTCAGGATCGGCGACCAGATCGAGCAGCGCCTGCGGCGGCTCGGTTCGTGACCACTGAAATGCCTCGGTGTCCGGCAGGATATCCGCGATAAGGCGCCCGGTATTGCTTGGCTTCATCGGCTCAGTATCGAACATCACCAGGCAAAAACGGCTGGCCGCCGCCGCGGGAGCGAGGGTTGCGCACAGGCACTGCTTCAACGGCAGCAAACAGCGCTGGCAGCGGTGGACTCGATTACCGCGAGCAAGAAAAGGTCGGGTCGCGCGCGCGAGGCGTTCGGCACGCAGGCGAAGAACGGCGTTATCAATCATGGGGGGTCGCTAAAAGAAAACGCTATTGTCGCAGAGGAGAAAACGGGGCACAAGCGCGCCCCGTCAGGTTTACTGCTGGTTGGCCTCGTTAAGCCAGCTGTCGAACGGCGCCTTAGGTACCGCCCCGTTCAGCATGTCAATGACTTCGCCGTTTTTAAACATCATAATGGTCGGAATGCTGCGAATGCGAAAACGCGCGCTCAGCTCACGTTCAGCTTCAGTATTGACCTTCACGAAGCGCATTTGGCCGCTGCGTTCCTCCGCAACGTCTTCAAAGATCGGGGCGAAATTACGGCAGGGTCCGCACCACGGGGCCCAGAAATCGACAACAACCGGCAGATCGTCCTTCAGCAGTTTATCCAGCATTGCCCCGGTCGCGTTGATGACGTCGCCGTCAAAAAGATCGTGGCCGCAGCGCCCGCACTTAGCGCCATCGGCGCTACGATCGTCGGGGATGCGGTTCAGAGCCTGACAACTGGCACAAACGGTATTCATAACTAACCTCTGGTTATGGGTTGCAGCGCGGCACGTGGCCGATTTGTATCTGTAATGTTACATATTATCGATTAGGTACCGTTAAACAACAATGCGTTTTGTTCGATGAATACGATAGACCCTATCTTTTAAACGAAATAATGGCGAAGCGGTGATACATCGGGTAATCTGCGCGCTTCGCGCAGCGCAGGTGGAGAAAATTGATGAGCGACGAACTGAAAAATAAAAGCGGCAAGGTCAAAGTGATGTATGTCCGCAGTGATGATGATTCTGACAGACGCACCCATAACCCGCGTACCGGGAAAGGGGGAGGGCGCCCAGGAAAATCTCGTGTTGACGGCCGTAGCCGCCCTGCCCGCGATGAAAGAAACAGCCGCGGCGACGACCGCAAACGTGACGATCGTAAACGCGATGATTTCGATCGCGATGGAGGCTCCCCGTGGCGTACCGTTTCACGTGCACCGAATGATGACGCCGTAACCAAGCCGGATCACGGCGGGATCAGCGGTAAAAGCTTTATCGATCCGGAAGTGCTGCGCCGTCAGCGTGCGGAAGAGACCCGCGTGTATGGCGAAAATGCCTGCCAGGCGCTTTTCCAGAGCCGTCCGGACGCTATCGTTCGCGCCTGGTTCGTGCAGAGCGTCACCCCGCGCTTCAAAGAAGCCCTGCGCTGGATGGCGGCCAACCGTAAAGCCTATCACGTGGTTGACGAAGCCGAACTGGCGAAAGCATCCGGCACCGAGCACCACGGCGGGGTTTGCTTCCTGATTAAGAAACGTAACGGGACTTCCGTTGCGCAGTGGGTCGCTAAGGCCGATGCAGAAGATTGCGTCCTGGCGCTTGAAGACGTCGGTAACCCGCACAATCTTGGCGCCATCATGCGCAGCTGCGCCCACTTCGGCGTGAAGGGCGTGGTGGTTCAGGATGCCGGCATGCTGGAATCCGGTGCGGCCATTCGTACCGCAGAGGGCGGCGCCGAGCACGTAGAGCCGATTACCGGCGATAGCTTCCTCGACACGCTGGAGCAGTTCCGCGCGGCGGGCTATGCGATTGTTTCTACCTCCAGCCACAACGGAACGCCGCTCTACAAAGCCGAGCTGCCGAAGAAAATGGTGCTGGCGTTAGGCCAGGAGCGCGATGGTCTGTCCGATGCGGCGATCTCCAGCGCGGATCTGAACGTGGCTATCGAAGGCACCGGCAACGTCGAAAGCCTGAACGTCTCCGTCGCGACCGGCGTTCTGCTGGCCGAATGGTGGCGCCAGAACAAGGCCTGATGCCCGATCTGCCTGAAAAAAATGCCAGCGTAATGCTGGCATTTTTGTTTTTACGCTTCGCGTAACGGGCGTGGGATCCGGCTACTCTTCGGCGGCTGGTAGGGTCGGCATCCAGTCAATCGGCGCTTCGCCGCGTTCGGCCAGCCACTGGTTGGCCTGGACAAAATGGTTGCTGCCGAAAAAACCGCGATGGGCGGAGAGCGGAGATGGATGCGGCGCCTTCAGTACGCAGTGGCGCTGGCGGTCGATGATGGCACCTTTCTTCTGCGCGTGCGCGCCCCACAGCAAAAACACCACCCCTTCCCGATGCTCGTTGATCAGCGAAATAACCTTATCGGTAAAGGTTTCCCAGCCAAGGCTGGCATGAGAATGCGCCTGCCCCGCGCGTACCGTTAATACCGTATTGAGCAGCAGCACGCCCTGGCGCGCCCAGCTCTCAAGATAACCATGCGCGGGACGGCTGAAGCCAGGGATGGTTCCCTCCAGCTCTTTATACATATTCAACAGCGACGGCGGAGTTTGGATCCCCGGCAGTACGGAAAAGGCCAGGCCGTGCGCCTGTCCCGGCCCGTGATAGGGATCCTGCCCGAGGATAACCACTTTTACATCCCCGATCTCGGTATAGCGAAAGGCGTTGAAAATATCTTTTTGCGGCGGGTAAATTGTAATGCCCGACTGGCGCTCTTCGGCGACGGTTTTCAGGGTATTCACAAAATAGGGCTGTTGCTTCTCTTCCGCCAGCACGTCGTGCCAGGTCAGTGGGGTGGTCATCATGCTCTCCTGCAAAGTGGTATCGCTATAGCTTAACTGCTTCTTTCTGCATAACAAAATCGCTGCCGCTTTGCTGACGTTTTGTCTGCAAAAATAGTTGAAAATTTACAAAATTATTTGGCATTGGCTATGGCGTAACTTGATGTAAAGCAATAATATCCCTTCATACCCACTTTTAATTAGTGGTTTTTGTTGATTTGGGTCAATGAATACCGGGTGTTCGGCTGATATATATACACTCATACAACAATGGTTTTACCAATTGGCCATGAACGGGCCAACAGAACGAATAAATATTGCCCAAGGGAGGCATCACATGATTACAGGTATCCAAATTACTAAAGCTGCAAATGACGACCTGCTGAATTCTTTCTGGCTGCTGGATAGCGAAAAGGGTGAAGCGCGCTGCCTGTGTGCAAAAGGCGGTTTTGCGGAAGATGACGTGGTTGCGGTGAATAAGCTCGGCGAAATCGAATACCGTGAGATCCCGCTCGACGTTAAACCGGAAGTGCGCGTTGAAGGCGGCCAGCACCTGAACGTTAACGTCCTGCGCCGTGAAACGCTGATGGATGCGGTTGAACATCCGGAGAAATACCCGCAGCTGACCATCCGCGTATCCGGCTATGCGGTACGTTTTAACTCTCTGACGCCAGAGCAGCAGCGCGACGTCATCGCGCGTACTTTCACTGAAAGTCTGTAAGCGTTAGCAAAAACCCCCGGTTCAATCGAGCCGGGGGTTTTTTATTATCTCAGGCTAGCGTTCCTGCCTTACCAGCAGCGTGGTGAGGGTGAACGACAATACGATGGCGATTGCCACGCCCGACAGCGCAAAGATAAAGTAGGGGCCGATGTAAGCCGGCAGGCTAAAAATGCTCGACAGAATGTAGCCATACAGCCGTACGCCGAAGAAAGCGATAAAGGCCGAGGCCAGCGAGCTGGCAACGGTGGCCGCGACGAACGCTTTTTTATAGCGCGTTAAGACGCCAAACAGCGCGGGCTCGGTGATCCCAAGCAGCGCGGAAATTGCCGCAGACAGCGTCACCGTGCGCTGCTGGCGGTCTTTACTCACGCGCCAGATAGCAAAGGTCGCGCCCGCTATCGACATGTTGGCCATAAACATCATCGGCATTAGCATGTCGTAACCGCGATCGCTGAAGTTTTGCAGGGCAATGGGCGTCATGGCGTGATGCATCCCGGTGAGGATCGCGACCGGACGGATTGCCCCCACCACCAGTCCGGCAAAACTCGCGGAGATGCCGAACAGACCTTCAATAAACCACGCCAGCGCTTTGCCAAGCCAAATGCCAACCGGACCAATAATCACCAGCGCCGCCAGGGCGCCGATAAACAGCGCCAGCGTCGGCGTGAAAACGGTTTTCAGCACCTCGGGCATAATGCGATCGACCCAGGAGTGGATATATTTCAGCGCCAGCACGGAAAAAATAACCGGGATTACGCTGGAGGCGTAGTTGAATACGGGGATCGGGACAGCGTTTAGCAGCCACAGCGCGGAAGCCGCTCCATCGTGATGGGCCGCCAGCGCCTTCGCGGCGTCAATCAGCGTCGGGTACATCAGGCAGGCGGCAACGGCGACGGCCAGATACTCGTTGGTCTTAAAAATCTTTGCCGCCGAGACGGCAAGGAAAAAGGGCAGGAAATAGAATACGCCGCTGGCGATAAGGTCGATGATCATCACGGTATCGCTATTTTGCGGTACCGCTTTCAGCGCGATCAGTCCGGCCAGCAGGCCTTTTATCATCCCGGCTCCGGCAATGGCCGGCACGATTGGGCCAAAAACGCCCGACACGGTATCCATAAACAGCGATACCAGCCCCTTGCGCTGGTGGGGTTTTTCCGCAGCCTCGCCGCCGACGGGACCTAATGCCGCGAGCAGGCGTTCATACCAGCTATTGACCTTCGGCCCGATGATGATTTGAAACTGATCGCTCTGCAGCTGCGCGCCGAGCACGCCGGGTAGTTTCTTAATCTCTTCTTTTTCTACTTTGTTATCATCAACTAAATCAAAGCGTAATCGGGTCATACAGTGCCAGACGTTATTAATATTTTCTTTTCCGCCAATCAGAAAAATAATTCTGCTGATTGCATCTTGCGTCTCCATACCGGCTCCTGGATTAATGTGTGGTGCTGTTTGCGTCGTGAAATGGTAAATAAGCCAAACTATAAAAACAAACCAATAAAATATGATTTCAGTCACAAATTACCGTGATTGAGGTAATTTAGAGCGGTTTATGTCTAAATTGGTCCGGTTTTTAATGAAATTAAATCCGTTTTTCAGACCAAAATTTTATTAAATAAAAAGGTTTACCTTGTCTAATAAATAGGGCGAAGATAATTGGCATCATCTTTTATTTTTGCCGCAGGGAGCCTTGCCGTGAACGCTACGCTAATTACTGATATTGAGTGTTTTATCACCCGCCCCGATCGTCATAACCTGGTCACGGTACGCGTTACCACCGACAAAGGCACCGTGGGCCACGGCTGCGCGACTTTCCAGCAGCGTCCGCTGGCGGTCAAAACGATGGTTGATGAATACCTTAAGCCGCTGCTGCTTGGCCGTGATGCCAACAATATCGAAGACCTCTGGCAGATGATGAACGTCAATGCCTACTGGCGAAACGGGCCGGTAATGAATAACGCGATCGCCGGCGTTGATATGGCGCTATGGGATATCAAAGCCCAGCTGGCGGGAATGCCGCTGTATCAGCTCTTTGGTGGCAAATCGCGTGACGCTATCCCGGCTTACACCCACGCCAGCGGCGAGACGCCGGAAGCGCTGTTTATCGCCGTTGAGCGTCTGCTGGAGGAGGGCTATCGCCACATCCGCTGCCAGCTCGGTTTTTACGGCGGCACTGCGCAGGCGATGCACACGCCGGAGAACCCGACGCCGGGCGCCTATTACGATCAGGATGAGTACATCAGGAATACGGTGGAGATGTTCGGGCTGCTGCGAGCGCGCTACGGACACCGTTTTCATATCCTCCATGACGTCCACGAACGGCTCTTCCCGCAGCAGGCGCTGCAGCTGGCGAAGCAGCTCGAGCCCTACCAGCCGTGGTTTATTGAGGATATTTTAGCACCGCAGCAGAGCGCATGGCTGGCGCAGATCCGCCAGCAAAGCGCAATTCCGCTCGCGATGGGGGAGCTGTTTAATAATCCGGCTGAATGGCATGACCTGATTGTTAACCGGCAGATCGATTTTATCCGCTGCCATATTTCCCAGATAGGCGGGATTACGCCGGCCCTGAAGCTGGCGGTTCTCTGTCAGGCCTTCGGCGTGCGCGTGGCGTGGCACGGGCCAGGCGATATGACGCCGATTGGGGTTGCGGTCAATACCCACCTGAATATCCACCTCAGCAATGCCGCAATCCAGGAGTTTATACCGCGTTCTGACGCGACCGATGCGGTATTCCCCGGCGCGCCTGTTGTCAAAAACGGGTTTATCTATCCCCCTACGGCGGCGGGGATTGGCGTCGGTTTTAATCAGCAGCTGGCGCAGGCATATCCGGTGGTCTATCGTCCGCACGAATGGACGCAGAGCCGCCTGCCTGATGGCACGATCCATACGCCATAGCTAGTCCGAGGGGGCCTGGCGGAAGGTTAAGTTGTCGCGGTTATGCGGAATAACGTAGGTACAGGAGTAGTTGATATCGATGATATCGCTGATTTCATACACCTGCCCGCCGTCGAGGATCCCCCGATTGTTAATATGCATGGCCGGGATACCCTTTTTACAACCCAGCAGGGCGGCCTGTTCCCGGCTGACGCTCACCGCCTGATAGGTGGTGAGTAAATGCGAAATTTGATAGCCCTTGGCCAGCACATACTGCTGCAGGGATTTCTCGATAACCTCCCGGCTAAGATCGGCAAAGGCGGCGGCCGGCATACGCGAAATCTCAATCTGCAGCGCCACGTTATCGACGAAGCGCAGGCGGCAAAATTGCCAGATAAAATCCTCATCCGTAATGCCAAAAATCTGCTGCTCCTCGCGGTCGGGGCGCTTTTTATGCAGGCTGATTGTCCGATAGCGCATCCGATCGAAGCGCTTTTCGGTGATGGAGTTATAGACCAGCGGATTGTTGCTCATCCGCTCGTTTATCCAGATCCCCGAGCCCTGCACGATGCGTATGACGCCGATGTCGGCGAGTTTTTCCAGCGCCTGGCGGATAGTAAACCGCGAGACGCCATACTCCTCCGCCAGCCGGCGTTCAGGCGGGAGCTTGCGGGGGCCGGGGTCATTGTGCTGGTAGATTTTGCTGAGCAGATCCTGGGTGACGAAATCTTTTTTTTTCATAATGATGAATTCCTGACTCACCGGCTCAAGGGAGCGCGCCCGATACCACTCCCCGCGGCGCTGTCACCGCGGGCGTAAATGCAGAAACGCCGGGATATCCCGGCGCTCTTTTTACTTCTTAGCTCGACTGCTGCGGCGTATCGCTGCCGCTCGGCTTACGACGCTTGCCGACATTTTTAGCATCGCGGTGACGTTTCTTCACGCGCGGCTTTTCTTGTTCCTCTTTTTTCTTCTCTGCGCGCTTGGCCAGCACCTTCTTGGAAGGCTTGCCGGTTTGCTTCTCGCTCGGCGCGCGGGTTGAAGGGCGCAGTCCGTCGATAATGCGAGCCTTCAGCGGCTCGTCAATGTAGCGACCGATTTTGCCCAGCAGCAGGTGGTCATGGGCTTCAACCAGAGAAATAGCAACGCCTTTCTTCCCGGCACGACCGGTTCGACCGATACGGTGCAGGTAGGTATCCGCGGTGCGCGGCATGTCGAAGTTGAAGACGTGGCTCACGTCCGGGATATCGATCCCGCGCGCGGCAACGTCGGTAGCAATCAGCACGTTCATGCGGCCATCGGTCATGCGCTTAATCGCTTCGTTACGCTTGGCCTGAACCATTTCACCTTCCAGCCAGCAGGTGTTGATACCGGCTTCACGCAGCCAGGATGCCAGCTCATGAACGCGCTCGCGCTTGCGCACAAAGACGATAGAGCGGGTGGCGTCCGGCTGTTGCAGCAGGTTTATCAGCAGAGCGGTTTTATGCTTAACGTCATCGGCGCGGTAGTACCACTGATGGATTTTCTTCCGCTCGCGGGTGGAAGGGGATGCGGACACCTCCACCGGCTCTTCCAGCAGACGCTCGGCAAAATCTTTGATGGCATCGCCTTCGAGGGTCGCGGAGAACAGCATGGTCTGCTTACGCCAGCGGGTTTCGCCGGCAATATGTTCGATATCCTGAGCGAAGCCCAAATCCAGCATCCGATCCGCTTCATCGAGGATCAGCGTTTCTACGGCGCGGCAGTCGAAGTTCTCTTCTTTAATATACTGCAGCAGGCGGCCGGTGGTGGCGACCACGATATCCTGGTTTTCGCTGAACACTTCCGCGTGGTTCATGTACGCAACGCCGCCGGTGATGGTGGCGATATCGAGATGCGTGTGCGCCGCCAGCTCGCGCGCATGGTCAGCAACCTGCATCGCCAGCTCGCGGGTTGGCGTCAGGATCAGAATACGCGGAGGCCCTGACTTCTTGCGCGGGAAATCAAGCAGGTGCTGCAACGCTGGCAGCAGATACGCCGCTGTTTTACCGGTGCCGGTCGGGGCTGAACCGAGAATATCACGGCCATCGAGCGCAGGCGGAATAGCGGCGGCCTGAATGGCTGTCGGGCGTGTGAAACCTTTTTCCTGGAGGGCTTCCAGCAGGTTTTCGTCGAGTTCAAGTTCGGAAAAAGTCGTTACAGTCATTATCTACCTCTGAGTGGACCGACGATTATAGACGTTACGCGCGCAATGTTCATCTGTTTGTAAGGCTATCTGTTCTCCGGTATTGTGCATAGCCTCAAGCTCAGGAGTTTTTGCCCGCAAGGTTGTCAGGATGTCTCAGTCGAAGTTTGCGCTGCCGCGCAATGGTTTTACGTTTAAACAATTCTTTGTCGCTCACGACCGCTGCGCAATGAAAGTGGGTACCGACGGTATTCTGCTCGGCGCGTGGGCGCCGATTGCTCAGGTTAAGCACGTGCTGGATATCGGTACCGGCAGCGGCCTGCTGGCCCTGATGCTGGCTCAGCGCACCGGGGAGCAGGTGGCGCTGGATGCGGTTGAACTGGATGAAGAGGCGGCAGAACAGGCGCGGGAAAACGCCGTTGCTTCTCCATGGCCCGCCCGCATCCAGGTGCATCAAGCCGATATTCAGCAGTGGCAGCCGCCGCAAACCCGACGCTATGAGCTGATTGTCAGCAATCCGCCTTTTTTTGCCGAAGGCGTGCCCTGCGCAACATCCCAGCGCGAACAGGCGCGATATACGACCACGCTCGATCACGTGACGCTATTAAGCTGTGCCGCTGAGTGTATCACAGAGGAGGGATTTTTCTGCGTGGTGCTGCCGGTGGATATTGGCGACGCGTTTGCCCGGCGCGCGCAAACGATGGGGTGGCATCTGCGTTTACGCACCGACGTGGCGGAAACGGAAATGCGTGCGCCTCATCGGGTGCTCCTTGCCTTCTCGCCGACGGCGGGGGAGTGCTTCAGCGACAGGCTGATTATCCGTGGGCCAGAGCAGCAATACTCCGAGGGGTTTACCGCGCTGACCCAGGATTTTTATCTCTTTATGTGAGCGTCCGGCACGAGAACCGACGGCCCGCTCTCCGGCAGCAGATCCGGGTAGTCCAGCGTATAGTGCAGGCCGCGGCTCTCTTTGCGCAGCATCGCGCAGCGGACAATCAGCTCGGCAACCTGCACCAGGTTACGCAGCTCCAGCAGGTTGTTGGAGACGCGGAAGCGGGCATAGTATTCGTCGAGCTCCTGCTGCAGCATGGTTATGCGCCGCAGGGCGCGCTCCAGGCGACGGGTTGTGCGTACAATCCCGACGTAGTCCCACATCAGCAGGCGCAGCTCGTGCCAGTTATGCTGGATAACGACCAGCTCATCGGGGATTTCAACCTGGCTCTCGTCCCAGGCCGGTAGGTTGGTAACCGCCTGAGCCTGCGGCATGATGCGCCGAATATCTTCGGCGGCCGACCAGCCGTAGACCAGGCATTCGAGCAGCGAGTTGGAGGCCATGCGGTTGGCGCCGTGGAGTCCGGTGTAGCTGACTTCGCCGATAGCATACAGCCCCTCGACATCGGTCCGCCCGTTATCGTCTACCATCACCCCGCCGCAGGTGTAATGCGCCGCCGGCACGATCGGCACCGGCTCTTTCGTCAGGTCGATACCGAGACCGAGTAGCTTCTCGTAGATCATCGGGAAGTGCTGACGAATAAAGGCTTCGGGCTTATGGCTGATATCCAGATACATGCAGTCAACGCCGAGACGCTTCATCTCATGATCGATGGCGCGGGCGACGACGTCGCGCGGAGCCAGCTCGCCGCGGGCGTCAAAATCGGGCATAAAGCGTGAACCGTCCGGACGCTTCAGATGGGCGCCTTCGCCGCGCAGCGCTTCGGTCAGCAGGAAATTGCGCGCCTGCGGATGGTACAGCGCGGTAGGGTGGAACTGATTGAACTCCAGGTTGGCGACGCGACAGCCCGCACGCCAGGCCATCGCAATGCCGTCGCCGGAGGAGACGTCCGGGTTGGTGGTGTATTGATACACCTTGGCCGCCCCGCCGGTTGCCAGAACAACGGCTTTTGCTCCCCAGGTCTCAACCTTTTCTTTATTACGGTTCCAGATCCACGCCCCGACGACCCGACGATCGCCGGGAAGGCCAATCTTGTCAGAAATAATCAGATCGACAGCATTGCTGCGTTCGAGCACGCGGATATTGGGGTGTGAAAGCGCCTGGCTGACCAGGGTGGTTTCCACCGCTTTACCGGTGGCATCGGCGGCGTGGAGAATGCGGCGATGGCTGTGGCCGCCTTCACGCGTCAGGTGATAGCTCTCCTCGCCGTTGGCCTGGACCTGGGTGTCGAACAGCACGCCCTGATCGATAAGCCACTGCACGCAGGGTTTGGCGTTGCTCGCCACGAAGGAGACGGCGTGACGATCGCACAGGCCCGCTCCGGCGATCAGAGTATCCTCCACGTGAGATTCGATGCTGTCCGTTTCATCAAAGACGGCGGCAATGCCGCCCTGCGCATAAAGGGTGGAGCCTTCGCTGATCGGGCCTTTGCTCAGTACGGTGACCGAACTGTGCTCCGCTAAACGCAAGGCAAGCGACAAACCGGCAGCGCCGCTGCCAATAATCAATACATCACAGGAGAACTCAGGAGTTGTATTCATGGCCTTTGTTTAATTTACTAAACACAATTGAGCCACAATAGCACCAGGTCGTGACGAATCGTACATTTTTTTTACCGTTGGTTGCAGCAACTAAACATACTGCGCTAAAGCGGCGGGGGAGAAATGAAAGAAAATATTTGCGAAGCAGATCGTTAGCTTCAGATTTTATAGTGAAATATAAACCGTGTTACGTTACCCTTCTCGCGGACCTTACGCTTTTTCCTCATCATCTTACCTGCGCTGAGTAACGGGACATATAATGAGAGATAACAAATCGTCCGCCGTTGCCAGACAAAAATCAAAGGCGTAACGGAACTTTATTGTTTTCAGGTACTCCAACGGTTGCTTGCTCATAATGCAGTGATTGGGTAGTGCTTTGAAGACTCATGGGAATTAGGTTTGGGGAGACATTACCTCGGATGAGCGAGCAGTTAACGGATCAGGTCCTCGTCGAACGGGTCCAGAAAGGAGATCAGAAAGCGTTTAACCTGCTGGTGGTGCGCTATCAGCATAAGGTCGCGAGCCTGGTCTCCCGCTACGTGCCGCAGGGCGATATCCCGGACGTTGTTCAGGAGTCGTTCGTAAAAGCATGGCGTGCGCTGGATTCTTTCCGGGGAGATAGTGCTTTTTATACCTGGTTATATCGTATCGCCGTAAACACGGCGAAGAATTATCTGGTTGCTCAGGGTCGTCGCCCGCCGTCCAGCGATGTTGATGCCAATGAGGCTGAAAACTTTGAAAGCGGCGGGGCGCTGAAAGAAATTTCGAACCCTGAGAACTTAATGTTGTCAGAAGAACTGAGACAAATAGTTTTTCGTACCATTGAATCGCTCCCGGAAGATTTACGCATGGCAATTACGTTGCGGGAGCTTGATGGCTTAAGCTATGAAGAGATAGCCGCTATCATGGATTGTCCGGTAGGGACGGTACGTTCGCGTATATTCCGGGCACGAGAAGCTATTGATAATAAAGTTCAACCGCTAATCAGGCGTTGACGATAGCGGAATACTGAAAAGGGTATCAGGCATGCAGAAAGAAAAACTTTCGGCCTTAATGGATGGTGAAACGCTGGATAACGAACTGCTTAATGAGCTGAGCGGTTCTTCTGAAATGCAAAAGACCTGGGAGAGCTACCATCTCATCCGCGATTCGCTGCGAGGCGACACCGCCGAGATGCTCCACTTTGATATCTCAGCTCGCGTGATGGCCGCCATCGAAAATGAGCCCGTTCGCCAGACGGTGCCGCTTATTCCCGAATCTCAGCCGGCACCGCACCAGTGGCGTCAGATGCCTTTCTGGCAGAAAGTGCGCCCGTGGGCCAGCTCGCTTACGCAGATGGGCGTCGCCGCGTGCGTATCTCTTGCTGTTATCGTCGGCGTCCAGCAGTATAATGGGCAAACCGAATCATCTCAGCAGCCTGAAGCACCGGTGTTTAATACCATGCCGATGATGGGTAAAGCGAGTCCGGTGAGCCTGGGCGTACCGGCAGATGCTTCCGCAGGAACCGGTCAACAGGTGCAGGTCCAGGAGCAGCGTCGTCGTATTAACGCCATGCTGCAGGACTATGAATTACAGCGTCGCCTGCATGCCGAACAGCTTCAGTTTGGTCAAGCCCAGACTCAGCAGGCCGCCGTTCAGGTACCGGGTTATCAAACTTTAGGAACGCAATCGCAGTAATGAAGCAACTTTGGTGTGCCATGTCGCTCATGGCAGGCAGCCTGTTCTTCTCTGTCAACGCCTCGGCTGATACCTCTTCCGGGGCGTTGTTGCAGCAAATGAACCTGGCTAGCCAGTCCCTCAATTATGAGCTGTCCTTTGTCAGTATCAACAAACAGGGCGTTGAGTCGCTGCGTTATCGTCACGCGCGGCTGAACAATCAACCTCTCGCTCAGCTTTTGCAGCTCGATGGTCCCCGTCGTGAGGTTGTGCTGCGCGGTAACGAAATCAGCTACTTCGAGCCTGGGCTCGATCCGTTCACCCTGAACGGTGACTACATCGTTGATTCCCTGCCTTCACTGGCTTATACCGATTTCAAACGCCTGGCGTCCTACTACGACTTCATCTCCGTGGGACGTACGCGTATTGCCGATCGCCTGTGCGAAGTGATCCGCGTGGTGGCGAGAGACGGAACGCGCTATAGCTATATCGTCTGGCTCGATGCGGAAACCCGGCTGCCGATGCGGGTTGATTTGCTCGATCGCGATGGCGAAACCCTGGAGCAGTTCCGGGTTGTGTCCTTTAGCGTTGGCGATAAGGTCAGCAGCAGCATGGAGACCCTGGCGAAGGCTAATTTGCCTCCGCAGCTGTCGGTGCCGGAAGGCGGCGATAAAGCTAACTTCAACTGGGCGCCAGCCTGGCTACCGCAGGGCGTCTCCGAGATATCCAGCAGCCAGCGCCGTCTGCCAACCTTCGACGGGCCGGTTGAATCTCGCCTCTATTCGGACGGGCTGTTTAGCTTCTCGATCAACATTAATCGCGCAACGGGGAACAGCAGCGATCAGCTGCTACGCACCGGGCGTCGTACCGTGAGTACCACGGTACGCGACAGCGCGGAGATAACCGTGGTGGGCGAACTGCCGCCGCAAACGGCTAAGCGCATTGCCGACAGCATCAAATTCAAGGCCGTACAATGATTAAAGAGTGGGCGACCGTCGTTTCCTGGCACAACGGGATGGCGCAGGTACACTGCGATGTCAAAGCGTCCTGCAGCAGCTGCGCCTCGCGCGCCGGCTGCGGTAGCCGGGTGCTGAATAAGCTGGGGCCGCAGACCAGCCACACTATCAGCGTGCCCAGCGCACAGCCGCTGAGCGCCGGGCAAAAAGTGGAGCTCGGCATCGCGGAAAGCAGCCTGTTAGGCTCCGCATTGTTAGTGTATATGGCGCCGCTGGTCGGGCTGTTTGTGATGGCATCTCTCTTCCAGGTGCTGTTCTCTAATGATTTTGCCTCCCTCTGCGGCGCGATACTTGGCGGCGTTGGCGGGTTCCTGGTCGCGCGCGGGCTCTCCCCCGGCCTGGCCGCTCGTCAGTCGTGGCAGCCGATCATCATTAGCGTGGGTTTAGCGCCCGATCTAGTGCGTATTGAAACACCCTCTTCAGAAGCAGGTCAGTGATTCCACTGGCCTTTATTTTTTATTTACCGCTCCCGTAAGATCCCGCCATTTACTCCGGCTATGCTAGCTGTAAGAGCATTTCCTGGTTTCAAGGATGTAGTGTAGAATGCGGCGTTTTCGGATTAAAAAACGTCAGGCACAGAACAGTGGCCTCATGATACGCGTAAGGCATAATTAACTCTAAATATGAAGAATATACGTAACTTTTCAATCATCGCCCACATCGACCACGGTAAGTCTACGTTGTCTGACCGTATCATCCAGATTTGCGGTGGCCTTTCCGATCGTGAAATGGAAGCCCAGGTACTGGATTCCATGGATCTTGAGCGTGAGCGCGGCATTACCATTAAGGCGCAGAGCGTCACCCTGGATTATAAGGCCACCAACGGTGAGACCTACCAGCTGAACTTTATCGACACTCCGGGACACGTCGACTTCTCCTATGAAGTTTCGCGCTCTCTGGCCGCCTGTGAAGGCGCGCTGCTGGTTGTCGATGCCGGTCAAGGGGTTGAAGCCCAGACGCTGGCTAACTGCTATACCGCGATGGAAATGGACCTGGAAGTTGTGCCGGTCCTCAACAAAATCGACCTGCCTGCGGCCGATCCGGAACGCGTAGCGGAAGAAATTGAAGATATCGTCGGTATCGACGCCACCGACGCGGTGCGCTGCTCGGCGAAGACCGGCGTAGGCGTCCCGGACGTGCTGGAACGACTGGTGCGCGACATTCCGCCGCCGGAAGGTGACCCGGACGCCCCGCTGCAGGCGCTGATCATCGACTCCTGGTTCGACAACTACCTCGGCGTTGTCTCGCTGGTGCGTATTAAAAACGGCACCATGCGCAAGGGCGACAAGATTAAGGTCATCAGTACCGGACAGGTTTATAACGCCGATCGCCTCGGTATCTTTACGCCGAAGCAGGTCGATCGTACCGAGCTGAAGTGCGGCGAAGTTGGCTGGCTGGTGTGCGCGATTAAAGACATCCTCGGCGCGCCGGTGGGCGATACCCTGACCACTTCCCGTAACCCGGCTGACAAAGCGCTGCCTGGTTTCAAAAAGGTCAAACCGCAGGTGTACGCAGGCCTGTTCCCGGTTAGCTCTGACGATTACGAAAGCTTCCGCGATGCGCTGGGCAAACTGAGCCTCAACGACGCCTCTCTGTTCTATGAACCAGAAAGCTCGACGGCGCTGGGCTTTGGCTTCCGCTGCGGCTTCCTTGGCCTGCTGCACATGGAGATCATCCAGGAGCGTCTTGAGCGCGAATACGATCTGGACCTGATTACCACGGCGCCAACGGTGGTCTATGAAGTCGAGACGACCGCGAAAGAGGTTATCTACGTCGACAGCCCGTCCAAGCTGCCGCCGCTGAACAACATTTACGAGCTGCGCGAGCCTATTGCCGAGTGCCATATGCTGCTGCCGCAGGAGTTCCTCGGCAACGTCATCACCCTTTGCATCGAGAAGCGCGGCGTGCAGACCAACATGGTTTACCACGGCAAACAGGTTGCGCTGACCTATGAGATCCCGATGGCGGAAGTGGTCCTCGACTTCTTCGACCGGCTGAAGTCAACGTCTCGTGGCTACGCGTCGCTGGACTACAACTTCAAGCGCTTCCAGGCATCCAACATGGTGCGCGTCGATGTGCTGATCAACAGCGAGCGCGTTGATGCGCTGGCGCTGATTACCCACAACGATAACGCTCCGTACCGCGGCCGCGAGCTGGTAGAGAAGATGAAAGAGCTGATCCCGCGTCAGCAGTTCGATATCGCGATTCAGGCGGCAATCGGCAACCACATTATCGCCCGTGCTACCGTTAAGCAGCTGCGTAAAAACGTCCTCGCGAAATGCTATGGCGGCGACGTGAGCCGTAAGAAGAAGCTGCTGCAGAAGCAGAAAGACGGTAAGAAGCGCATGAAGCAAGTGGGCAACGTTGAGCTGCCGCAGGAAGCGTTCCTCGCCATTCTGCACGTGGGTAAAGACGGAAAATAACCATTAAGGAGTTGGCATGGCGAACATGTTTGCCCTGATCCTGGTGATCGCAACCCTGGTAACGGGGCTTTTATGGTGTCTGGATAAGTTTATCTTCGCACCGAAGCGTCGCGCAGGTCAGGCCGCAGCCCAGGAAGCGACCGCTGAAGGCCTGGATAAAACAACGCTGAAGAAGGTCGGCCCGAAACCGGGCTGGCTGGAAACCGGGGCCTCGGTATTTCCGGTGCTGGCGATCGTGCTGGTGGTGCGTTCGTTTATTTACGAACCCTTCCAGATCCCGTCAGGCTCAATGATGCCGACGCTGCTGATCGGCGATTTTATTCTGGTCGAGAAGTTTGCTTACGGGATTAAAGATCCTATCTATCAGAAAACGCTGATCGAAACCGGGCATCCGAAGCGTGGTGATATCGTGGTGTTTAAATACCCGGAAGATCCGCGCCTCGACTACATCAAGCGCGCGGTGGGTTTACCGGGTGATAAAGTCACCTACGATCCGCTGACCAAGCAGGTCACTATCCAGCCGGGATGCAGTTCCGGACAGGCGTGCGGCAACGCGCTGCCGGTCACTTACTCTAACGTTGAGCCTAGCGATTTCGTCCAGACCTTCTCTCGCAGCAACGGCGGTGAAGCGACCAGCGGATTCTGGCAGCTGCCGAAGGGCGAGAGCAAGGCGGACGGCATCCGTCTGACCGAACGCAAAGAGACGCTGGGTGACGTTACCCACCGCATTCTGACCGTGCCGATTGCCCAGGATCAGGTGGGGATGTACTACCATCAGTCCGGTCTGCCGCTGGCGACCTGGATTGTGCCGCCGGGCCACTATTTCATGATGGGCGACAACCGCGATAATAGCGCGGATAGCCGCTACTGGGGCTTTGTGCCGGAAGCCAACCTGGTGGGTAAAGCCACGGCTATCTGGATGAGCTTCGAAAAACAGGAAGGCGAGTGGCCAACCGGCGTGCGTTTATCGCGCATCGGCAGCATCCACTAATTTCCCTGCCCGATTCACGCTGCCGCTGCAATATCGGCAGCGTGAATTATTTAATATTTAAATCCATCCAAACTAACGACATCCCCTGTCGTTGCGTATAGAATATCCCCCCGAAGTTTTGGTTGTCTCTCGTAAGAGTGACACTGCACACGAAACCGCGTTGGTTGTTTATTCTCTCAATAATTTGGGTTGCAGAAAGGCGACAAGCAAGCGCGCATGCAACGTGAAGTTGGCGAGAATGCTCAGGTCGGTTTCGTGTGCTGCATTTTTGACGCATTCATCTATTGGTAACGCATGAACCCCATCGTAATTAATCGGCTTCAACGGAAGCTGGGCTACACTTTTAATCATCAGGAGCTGTTGCAACAGGCATTAACTCACCGCAGTGCCAGCAGCAAACACAATGAGCGCCTGGAATTCTTAGGTGACTCTATTTTGAGTTTTGTGATCGCGAATGCGCTCTACCATCGTTTCCCTCGGGTTGACGAAGGCGATATGAGCCGCATGCGCGCGACGCTGGTACGAGGCAACACGCTGGCGGAAATCGCTCGCGAGTTCGAGCTGGGTGAGTGCCTGCGTCTGGGGCCGGGTGAATTGAAAAGCGGTGGCTTCCGTCGTGAATCGATTCTGGCAGATACCGTCGAAGCGTTAATTGGCGGGGTCTTCCTCGACAGCGATATTCAGAATATCGAACGTCTGATCCTCTCCTGGTACCAAACTCGTCTGGACGAAATTAGCCCGGGCGATAAGCAAAAAGATCCGAAGACCCGCCTGCAGGAGTATCTGCAGGGTCGCCACCTGCCGCTGCCATCGTATTTGGTCGTTCAGGTGCGCGGGGAAGCACACGATCAGGAATTTACTATCCACTGCCAGGTTAGCGGCCTGAGTGAACCGGTGGTCGGCACGGGTTCCAGCCGTCGCAAGGCGGAGCAGGCTGCCGCCGAACAGGCGCTGAAAAAGCTGGAGCTGGAATGAGCGAAGAAAAAAGTTATTGCGGGTTTGTTGCCATCGTTGGCCGCCCGAACGTGGGTAAATCCACGCTGTTGAACAAGCTGCTTGGGCAGAAGATCTCGATTACTTCTCGTAAAGCGCAGACCACCCGTCACCGCATCGTCGGCATCCATACCGAAGGGCCGTATCAGGCAATCTACGTTGATACCCCGGGCCTGCATATGGAAGAGAAGCGGGCGATCAACCGCCTGATGAACAAAGCGGCGAGCAGCTCGATTGGCGACGTTGAGCTGGTGATCTTCGTTGTTGAAGGTACCCGCTGGACCGCGGACGACGAAATGGTGCTGGGCAAGCTGCGCGACGCCAGAGCGCCGGTTATTCTTGCGGTGAACAAAGTCGATAACGTGCAGGAGAAGGCCGATCTGCTGCCGCACCTGCAGTTCCTGGCAAGCCAGATGAACTTCCTCGATATCGTGCCGATTTCCGCGGAAACCGGAACTAACGTCGATACCATCGCCGGGATCGTGCGCAAGCATCTGCCGGAAGCGATTCATCACTTCCCGGAAGATTACATTACCGATCGCTCCCAGCGCTTTATGGCTTCTGAAATCATCCGTGAGAAGCTGATGCGCTTCCTCGGGGCCGAGCTGCCATACTCCGTAACGGTAGAGATCGAGCGTTTCCAGACCAACGAACGCGGCGGTTATGATATTAACGGCCTGATCCTGGTTGAGCGCGAAGGTCAGAAGAAGATGGTTATTGGCAACAAAGGCGCCAAAATCAAAACCATCGGTATTGAAGCGCGTAAAGACATGCAGGATATGTTCGAAGCGCCAGTTCACCTCGAACTGTGGGTGAAGGTCAAATCCGGCTGGGCCGACGACGAGCGCGCGCTGCGCAGCCTCGGTTACGTTGACGATCTCTGAGTTTGCTACACCATGGCTTTCGAGGTGCAGGCAGGCGGCAAGACCGCGAGTCTCCGGGAGCTTACTGGCGTAAGCAACCGGGGTGACTGGACGCAGCCGGCGCGCCGGCAACCTGAAAGACGACGAGTATGATGGAAGGCTGGCAGCGCGCTTTCGTCCTGCATAGCCGCCCGTGGAGCGAAACCAGCCTGATGCTGGACGTCTTCACGGAAGAGTCGGGCCGCGTGCGCCTCGTTGCCAAAGGCGCGCGTTCCAAACGCTCCAGCCTCAAAGGCGCTCTCCAACCTTTTACCCCCTTACTGCTCCGCTTTGGCGGCCGAGGCGAAGTCAAAACGCTGCGCAGCGCCGAGGCCGTTTCGCTGGCGCTACCGCTCAGCGGGATAACGCTCTACAGCGGCCTCTACGTTAACGAGCTGCTCTCCCGGGTGCTCGAGCACGAAACCCGCTTCTCTGAACTCTTTTTCGACTACCTGCACTGCCTCCAGGCGCTCGCCGGCGCGAGCGGTACGCCGGAGCCGGCTTTACGCCGCTTCGAGCTGGCCCTGCTCGGGCATCTGGGCTACGGCGTCGATTTCCTGCACTGCGCCGGCAGCGGCGAAGCGGTCTCCGATACCATGACCTATCGCTACCGCGAAGAAAAAGGCTTTATCGCCAGCCTGGTTATTGATAACAACAGCTTTACCGGGCACCATTTGAAGGCGCTGGCTAACCGTGAATTCCCGGATAGCGATGCCTTACGTGCTGCCAAACGCTTTACCCGTATCGCCCTGAAGCCGTATCTTGGCGGCAAACCGCTAAAGAGCCGGGAGCTGTTTCGCCAGTTTATTCCCGCCAGAGCGGCGCGAGCAGATAAAACAAATAATGAACAATGAGGATTGTCATGGCTGAATTACTGTTAGGGGTCAACATTGACCATATCGCTACGCTACGTAACGCTCGCGGCACCGCATACCCGGACCCGGTACAGGCCGCGTTTATCGCCGAGCAGGCCGGCGCCGACGGTATCACCGTGCATCTGCGTGAAGACCGCCGCCATATCACCGACCGCGACGTGCGCGTCCTGCGCCAGACGCTGGATACCCGCATGAACCTCGAAATGGCGGTGACCGAAGAGATGCTGGCGATCGCCTGCGAAACCAAACCGCATTTCTGCTGCCTGGTGCCGGAAAAGCGTCAGGAAGTGACCACCGAAGGCGGCCTGGACGTGGCCGGCCAGCGCGAAAAAATGCGCGACGCCTGCCAGCGTCTTGCCGATGCCGGCATTCTGGTTTCGCTGTTCATTGATGCCGATTTTGCGCAAATTAAGGCGGCGGCGGAAGTGGGCGCGCCCTATATCGAAATTCATACCGGCTGCTACGCGGATGCCGAAAGCGACGCGCAGCAGGCCAAAGAGCTCGAGCGCATTGCCAAAGCGGCCACCTACGCCGCCAGCCTTGGCCTGAAGGTCAATGCCGGACACGGTCTGACCTACCACAACGTCAAGGCCATCGCCCGACTGCCGGAAATGCATGAGCTGAATATTGGCCACGCTATTATCGGTCGCGCGGTGATGAGCGGCCTGAAGGAAGCGGTTGCTGAAATGAAGCGCCTGATGCAGGAAGCCCGTCCTTAATGGCTATTCTCGGGCTGGGCACGGATATCGTTGAAATTGCCCGCATTGAAGCGGTGATCGCCCGTAGCGGCGATCGCCTTGCCCGACGCGTTTTAAGCGATAGCGAGTGGGCAATCTGGGAGCAGCACCAGCAGCCGGTGCGTTTTCTGGCCAAGCGCTTTGCGGTGAAAGAGGCGGCGGCAAAAGCGCTAGGTACCGGAATTCGTAACGGTTTGGCTTTTAACCAGTTTGAGGTTTATAACGACGAGCTGGGTAAACCGAAGCTGCGCCTGTGGGGCGAGGCGAAGAATCTGGCACAGCGCCTGGGGGTCAGCGCGGTTCACGTCACGCTGGCCGATGAGCGCCATTACGCCTGCGCAACGGTCATTATCGAAAGCTAGATTTTATCCGCGTGGTGCATCAGCACAAACTTATCCCACAGCTGCTCTTCGTTCTCGAGGTGCGCCGGATCTTTGAGGATCGTATTGGGGATCGGGCACACTTTTTGACAGGTGGGCGTTTCGTAATGACCCACGCACTCCGTGCAGCGATCGCTGTTAATTTCATAAATGCTATCACCCATCGAAATGGCCTCGTTCGGACATTCCGGTTCGCACATATCGCAGTTGATGCATTTTTTGGTAATTAACAGCGCCATCAGGTAATTCTCAGAAACAACACAAACAGGGCGGGCATTATACGCCCATTTTCTGCTCACACCAGCTTTTTCACCAGCGCCTCGCTGTGGCGAATACGGTCCGGCGCATGCTCAAGATCCTGCTGGACCAGCGCCATAAACAGCAGGTCCGTCAGCATCATCTGCGCGCTGGTCGAGGAGATCGCCGCGCTGCGCGTCGCCTGCTCTTCGGCAATGGTGTACAGGCACTGGGAGGCCTGCTGCTGCAGCGCGTTGGGGCTGAAGCCGGTGATCGCCAGGATCCGACAGCCAACGCGCAGGGCTTCTGCCGCCGCCATGTTGATTTCCCGCCGCTCGCCGGAGTAGGAGATAGCGAGCAGCAGATCGTCCGGCGACATCGCCTGGACGGTGGCCAGCAGGGCATGCATATCCTGCTCGGCGACGGCGTTGACGCCAATCTTCATCAGCTTCCAGCTGAAGTTGCGCGCCACCAGGCCCGAGGCGCCGATGCCGGTAATAATGACCCGACGGGCGGTGCGCAGCAGCGCAACGGCCTCCAGCAGCTTCTCTTCGCTGTTCACGTCCAGCGAGGCGTGCATCGCCGCCACGTTATCCTTAATCAGCTTTTCGCCCACCAGACGCAGCGGATCGTCGCCGAGGATCTGGTTATGCACCGGTACCGACTGCGGGTCGGGCGCGCTGGCCAGCACTTCGCTCAGCGCCAGCTTCAGGGCCGGGAAACCTTTGAAGCCCATCTTCTGGGCGAATTTCACCACGCTCGACTGGCTGACGCCCGCTTCACCCGCCAGCTGCTGCGAGCTCAGGTGTCGGGTCTGGTCCGGCTCGGCGAGGATAAAATCAGCCAGCTTTTTATCGCTTGCCGCCAGCGACGGATAGCGCTGGCGAATGCGGATTAAACAGTTCATAGGTTTTCCTGAGGACAGCCTTCACCCTCTGCTGAAAGAATTTTGTATTCGATTATAAGAGGATTATGGCGAATTAAAAATTCTGGCGCTGAGATTTCTTGAGGAACGACCTTAACCTAAATTCAACGCTCGCAGATGTTTTTAATATTAAGGGTGCAAGGCTGGTAAGCTAGCGGGCAGCCGGAATGACGAAAAGAAGAGGTTGAGTTTGAATAGCGCTATGCGTCGGGTGGTCTTTTTTGATCTTGATGGAACCCTGCATCAGCAGGATATGTTTGGCAGCTTCATACGCTACGTTCTGCGTCATCAGCCTTTGAATCTGCTGCCGGTACTGCTTTTGCTGCCGGTTATCCTCGGCGGACTGCTGGTCAACGGCAGGGCGGCGCGCTGGCCGATGAGCCTGCTGCTGTGGGCCTCCACCTGCGGGCGCAGCGAGGCGAAGCTCAAGCGTCTTGAGGCGAACTTTGTCCGCTGGTTTCGCCAGCACGTGACGGCGTTCCCGGTGGTGCATGCCCGGCTAACGGGCTATTTGACCAGCACCGATGCCGACGTCTGGCTGATTACCGGTTCACCGCAGTCGCTGGTGGAGCAGGTCTATTTTGATACGCCCTGGCTACCGAGAGTGAACCTCATCGCCAGCAGAATGGCGCGCCGCTACGGCGGCTGGGTCCTGACTCTGCGCTGCCTGGGGCATGAAAAAGTGGTGCAGCTGGAGCAACAAATTGGCGCGCCGCTGCGGCTGTATAGCGGCTACAGCGACAGCGAGCAGGATAATCCGCTGCTCTGCTTTTGCCAGCACCGCTGGCGGGTGACGCCGCAGGGCGATCTGCATCAGCTAGAGTGATAGTGTCTAATGCGCGGCCGGCATGTATAATGCGCCCCGCTTTTGCACAGGAGTCCCGCTTTGTCTGACCATGAACGCAATGATGAATACTGGATGCGTCACGCTTTGACGCTGGCTAAACGCGCCTGGGAAGAGGGCGAGGTGCCGGTGGGCGCCGTGCTGGTACACAATAACCAGGTCATCGGCGAGGGCTGGAATCGTCCGATTGGCCGTCACGATCCGACCGCGCACGCCGAGATCATGGCCATCCGCCAGGGCGGGCTGGTGCTGCAAAACTACCGCCTGATTGACGCTACGCTGTACGTGACCCTCGAGCCCTGCGTGATGTGCGCCGGGGCGATGGTGCATAGCCGCATCTCGCGGCTGGTATTTGGCGCCCGGGATGCGAAAACCGGCGCCGCCGGATCGCTTATCGACGTGCTGCACCATCCGGGGATGAACCATCGGGTTGAGATCGCTGAAGGCGTTCTCGCCGAGTCATGTTCGGCCATGCTGAGCGATTTTTTCCGCTGGCGGCGGGAAGAGAAAAAGGCGCTGAAAAAGGCGCATCAGGCGGGCGAGGGCTAGTGGCTCAGCCCGGGGATTTTGAACCTGGCGTTATCGACCAGCGCTTCGGTGCGGAATTTGAAAAACGGTAGCGCCTGCTCTTCCTTTTTATCTACCTCATCCGGCATAACCGCCGGATAGTCACCGGCCATCGCCAGCGCCTGCTGGTCCTTCCTCTCCTTCTCGGACAGATAGCCGACCAGGCTAATGTGGTATTTGCGGATGTTCTCGACGTAAGCGTAGGCTTCATGGCCCCGCGCGTAGCCGTATTTCAGCCTGCTATAGTAGGATTTTTGGCTGAGCAGCGGCAGGCGCTGCTTTACGTCCGCCCAGCTGTTAGGATTCCCTTGCTGTTTTTTCGTCAGGGCGATGGCGTCGAGAATATGCGCGTAGCCCATATTGTACGCCGCCAGCGCAAACCAGATCCGCTCATCTTTGGGGACCGAATCCGGAACCTTGTTCATCATATCCTGCAGATAGCGCATGCCGCCGTTGACGCTCTGCTCGGCATCGGTGCGGTCGGTTAATCCCAGGCTCTGAGCGGTGTTTCTGGTGAGCATCATCATCCCGCGAACCCCGGTCGGTGAGGTGGCCTGCGGATCCCAGTGCGACTCCTGCCAGGCAATCGCCGCCAGCAGGCGCCAGTCGATCTGGCGGGCGTACTTTTCAAACATCGGCTGCAGGTCCGGCAGGACATTCTCTACCGCCCGCAGGAAGGTGCGCGTATCGACATAATCGAAATCGTTGCCGTGCCCGAGATACTTCTCTTCCAGCCGCGCCAGGGTGCCGTCTTCATTAATGTTGTTGAAGAAATCGAGCATCGCCGCCGAGAGCGAGTTGTCTTCGCCCTTCACGCTAAACCAGGTCACCGGCTGCTCATCGCTGATATCCAGCGCGACCGCCAGCTCAGGATGAACGCGCTGAAACAGGCTGACTGCCACGGAATCGGCGATGGTGTAGCTCAGATCGCCATCGATCACCGCCTGCATTAGCGCCGTGGTGCCGCGCTTTTCATCGACGCGCCAGCCGAGATCGGGGTACTTGCTCTCCTTCAGGCTCTGCAGGTCGTTAATGGCGACGTGGCCCGGCGCGATAGCCAGCTGGTCGGCATTGAGAGTAGCAAGGGTGCGCGGGCGGGGGCTGCCGACCCGGTAGACCAGCTGCTGCGATACGGAGTAGTAGCTCGGTCCCGGCTGATAGTTCTTCACCCGCTCGGAGTTATAGACCAGCCCGGCGCCGAGCATGTCGGCCTTACCGTTGTCCAGATCGTCAAACAGCTGGCTGATATTCTGCCGAACGGTGATCTTCAGCTTTACGCCGAGGTAGTCGGCGAACTGCTGCGCCAGCTCGTAATCAAGGCCGTAGGTTTTGTCATTGATGGTCGCAAAGGTCATCGGCGAATTGATGGTGCTGATGCGCAACTCCCCGCGCGACATAATTCCCGCCACGCGGTTCTCTGGTTTTCCCGACCACGGGATCGACGGCCACAGGGCAGCCGCCAGCAATAAGGTAACAATGCCGATGAGCAGATAATTAATCTTTAGTTTTTTCAGATAGTTAATCTTCTGCAGCTCTGTGTTCCTCAGCAGACTATGACCGGAAAAAGTAAAAGGTTGTCGGTGAATGAGCGGCATTTTGCTTAAGAATGCGCCAGTTGGCAACTTATTCGCGATAGAGGTCACATTTAATGATAAACGCGGCGAATGATTTTATTTCCACGCAAACGGTTTCGTCAGGGCGCAGGATTCACTATAATAGCGCCCGTTTCCCCCCTGGCTCATATTGAAAGCTTCGAAGACGAGAGACTTATGATGGAAATTTTGCGTGGTTCACCTGCACTGTCGGCATTTCGTATCAATAAACTGCTGGCACGTTTCCAGGCGGCCAACATCCCGGTAAGCACAATATATGCAGAGTATGTTCATTTTGCCGACCTGAACGCCCCGCTCGGCGGCGAGGATCGCGAGAGGCTGGCACGACTGCTCAAGTATGGCCCAAGCTTAAGTAGCCATACCCCAACCGGTAAATTACTGCTCGTCACCCCCCGCCCTGGCACCATCTCCCCTTGGTCTTCTAAAGCTACCGATATCGCCCATAACTGCGGCCTGGCACAGGTTGTGCGCCTTGAGCGCGGCGTAGCCTACTACGTTGAAGCCGGCACGCTGAGCGCAGAGCAGTGGGCCGTCGTTGCAGACGAGCTGCACGACCGAATGATGGAAAGCGTATTCGACGCGCTGGAAGAGGGCGCGAAGCTGTTCGCTCAGCATCAGCCTAAGCCGGTCACCAGCGTCGATCTGCTGGGCCAGGGCCGTCAGGCGCTAATTGACGCCAACCTCCGTCTGGGGCTGGCGCTGGCGGACGACGAAATCGACTATCTGCAGGATGCTTTCAAAACGCTGGGCCGTAACCCGAACGATATCGAACTCTATATGTTCGCGCAGGCTAACTCCGAGCACTGCCGCCACAAGATTTTTAACGCCGACTGGGTCATCGACGGCGAGCAGCAGCCGAAGTCGCTGTTTAAGATGATCAAAAATACCTTTGAGAAGACCCCGGACTACGTTCTGTCCGCTTACAAAGACAACGCCGCGGTCATGGAAGGTTCAGAGGTCGGGCGCTTCTTCGCCAGCCATCAGGACGGGGTTTATGACTACCATCAGGAAGCGGCGCATATCCTGATGAAGGTAGAAACGCACAACCACCCGACGGCGATTTCTCCGTGGCCGGGCGCAGCGACCGGTTCCGGCGGTGAGATTCGCGATGAAGGCGCAACCGGACGCGGGGCAAAACCCAAAGCGGGCCTGGTCGGGTTCTCGGTCTCTAACCTGCGCATCCCGGGCTTTGAGCAGCCGTGGGAAGAGGACTTTGGCAAACCGGACCGCATCGTGACCGCGCTGGATATCATGACCGACGGTCCGCTGGGCGGCGCGGCGTTTAACAACGAATTTGGTCGTCCGGCGCTGAACGGCTACTTCCGTACCTATGAAGAAAAGGTTACCAGCCACAACGGCGAAGAGCTGCGCGGCTACCACAAGCCGATCATGCTGGCTGGCGGCATCGGCAACATTCGCGCCGATCATGTCCAGAAAGGCGAAATTATCGTTGGGGCGAAGCTTATCGTGCTCGGCGGCCCGGCGATGAACATTGGCCTCGGCGGCGGTGCGGCCTCGTCTATGGCATCCGGCCAGTCTGATGCGGACCTCGATTTCGCCTCCGTCCAGCGCGACAACCCGGAAATGGAGCGCCGCTGTCAGGAGGTCATTGACCGCTGCTGGCAGCTGGGCGACGGCAACCCGATTCTGTTTATCCATGACGTCGGCGCGGGCGGCCTTTCGAACGCCATGCCGGAGCTGGTGAGCGACGGCGGCCGCGGCGGTAAATTCCAGCTGCGCGATATCCTCAGCGACGAGCCGGGCATGAGCCCGCTGGAAATCTGGTGTAACGAATCCCAGGAACGCTACGTATTGGCAGTGGCGCCGGACCAGCTGCCGCTGTTCGACGAGCTGTGCCGCCGCGAGCGCGCGCCTTACGCCGTGATTGGTGACGCCACCGAAGAGCTGCATCTGAATATGAGCGACAGCCATTTCAACGACCAGCCGATCGATCTGCCGCTGGACGTGCTGCTGGGCAAAACGCCGAAAATGACCCGCGACGTGCAGACCCTGAAGGCCAAAGGCGAAGCGCTGAATCGCCAGGGAATAACCGTTGCCGACGCGGTAAATCGCGTTCTGCACCTGCCGGCTGTGGCGGAAAAAACCTTCCTCGTCACCATCGGCGACCGCACCGTTACCGGCATGGTGGCGCGCGATCAGATGGTTGGCCCATGGCAGATCCCGGTGGCGAACTGCGCGGTTACCACCGCCAGCCTCGATAGCTACTACGGCGAAGCAATGGCCCTTGGCGAACGTTCGCCGGTGGCATTACTCGATTTCGCGGCCTCCGCCCGCCTGGCGGTCGGGGAAGCGCTGACCAACGTGGCGGCAACGCAAATTGGTGCGCTGAATCGCGTGAAGCTTTCGGCAAACTGGATGGCAGCGGCCGGACACCCGGGCGAAGATGCCGGTCTGTACGAAGCGGTGAAAGCGGTTGGCGAAGAGCTGTGCCCGGCTCTGGGCCTGACTATCCCGGTCGGCAAAGATTCAATGTCGATGAAAACCCGCTGGCAGGAAGGCAGCGAGCAGCGCGAGATGACCTCTCCGCTGTCGCTGGTGATCACCGCCTTTGCCCGCGTGGAAGACGTGCGTCGCACCGTGACGCCGCAGCTCTTGACCGAAGACAACGCCCTGCTGCTGATTGATTTAGGCAACGGCCGCAACGCGCTGGGCGCGACCGCGCTGGCGCAGGTTTATCGCCAGCTGGGCGATACCCCGGCGGACGTTCGCGACGTCGCGCAGCTGAAAGGCTTCTGGGACGCAATGCAGGCGCTGGTGGCTGAACGCAAGCTGCTGGCATACCACGACCGTTCCGACGGCGGCCTGCTGGTGACGCTGGCCGAGATGGCCTTCACCGGCCACTGCGGCGTGGATGTGGATATCGCTGCGCTGGGCGACGATAGCCTGGCGGCGCTGTTCAACGAAGAGCTCGGGGCGGTTATTCAGGTTCGCGCCGCGGATCGCGAGGCGGTTGAAGCGCTGCTGGCCTCCCACGGTCTGGCGGATTGCACCCACTACCTGGGTCAGGCAACGGCGAGCGATCGCTTCGTCATCACCGCCGACGGCAGCCCGGTATTCAGCGAAAGCCGTTCTACGCTGCGTATGTGGTGGGCAGAAACCACCTGGCAGATGCAGCGTCTGCGCGATAACCCCGAGTGTGCCGATAGCGAGCACGCCGCGAAAAGCAACGATAGCGATCCTGGCCTCAACGTTAAGCTCTCTTTCGATATCAACGAAGATATTGCCGCGCCGTACATTGCGACCGGCGCGCGTCCGAAGGTGGCGGTACTGCGCGAGCAGGGCGTTAACTCGCACGTTGAGATGGCCGCGGCCTTCCATCGCGCGGGCTTTGATGCCGTTGACGTGCATATGAGCGACCTGCTTGCGGGCCGTACCGGCCTTGCCGACTTCCAGGCGCTGGTGGCCTGCGGCGGCTTCTCCTACGGCGACGTGCTGGGGGCGGGCGAAGGCTGGGCGAAATCGATTCTGTTCAACGACCGCGTGCGCGATGAGTTTGCGACCTTCTTCCATCGTCCGCAGACCCTGGCGCTGGGCGTGTGTAACGGCTGTCAGATGATGTCCAACCTGCGGGAGCTGATCCCGGGAAGCGACCTGTGGCCGCGTTTCGTACGTAACTATTCTGACCGCTTTGAGGCGCGCTTCAGCCTGGTTGAAGTGACACAAAGCCCGTCTCTGCTGCTGCAGGGAATGGTCGGCTCAATGATGCCTATCGCCGTGTCTCACGGTGAAGGGCAGGTGGAGGTTCGCGACGGCGCGCATCTGGCGCAGCTTGAGAGCAAAGGCCTGGTCGCGCTGCGTTTCGTTGATAACTTCGGTAAAGTGACCGAAAGCTACCCGGCGAACCCGAACGGTTCGCCGAACGGGATTACCGCCGTTACCAGCGAAAGCGGCCGCGCCACCATCATGATGCCGCACCCTGAGCGCGTCTTCCGCAGCGTGGCAAACTCCTGGCACCCGGAAAACTGGGGCGAGGACAGCCCGTGGATGCGTATTTTCCGCAACGCGCGTAAGCAGCTGGGCTAAACCGAGCCCTGGCTGATGCTCTAAAAGGCCTCCCGCGAAAGCGGGGGGCCTTTTTGTTTGTGATGGCTATCGCTGCAGGGTGTCGGGATTTACCGACAAACGCCGGGGAGGGGTGTCTCCAAAAGGAGACATTTAACCATTTGATTTTAAAGGTGGTTACTAAGTCAGTGTTTAAGTGTTGCTAAATGGCGACACTGTGGCTAAAAAATAGACCTCACCGTCGAGGGTGTGAAATATAGAAAACCATTTATATTTCATTGTGTTAATAAAATGTTTTGTAATGTGGCATAGAACGTGCATAATAATATGCAGTGGCTCATTCACCTTCTTATGTCAGCCCCTTCGGGACGCGCTACATAAACTTCGAATGACGCACAACAAGGTGCCTGCCGTCCAACTCCTGATAATAGCTCTGCTTTATCAGCCATCGGGCGAAACGTCGAGTTAGGCACCGCCTTATTTCTTAATAAAGCCAGGCAAATGCTTGGCTTTATTATGTCTGCGGTATGGCAAGCCGTCGGCGCGCGGGGATAATGATCCGCGCCGTTGACGGGAAATGCCCCGGCCCGTCTCCCTTCGTGCGGCAGATCTGCTGATTGCACCTGTTACTCTGCGGCGTCCTCGGTTAGCATCGTCTTAAGCGAATGTTTGAGGCTATATACTTGAAGCGACTCTCCCTTTTCCCCCGATCGTTGCGCCAGCTGGTGACGCTCTCCTTTGTGCTGATCCTGCTACCGCTGCTGGTTCTGGCCTGGCAGGCGTGGCAGAGCCTGAACGCTCTCAGCGCCCAGGCCGCGCACATCAACCGCACCACCCTGGTTGACGCCCGGCGCAGCGAGGCGATGGTTAACGCTTCGCTGGAAATGGAGCGCAGCTACCGCCAGTACTGCGTGCTGGACGATCCGACGCTGGCGAAGGTTTATCAAAATCAGCGCCAGCGCTACAGCGAAATGCTGGACGCGCACGCCGGCGTGCTGCCGGATGAGAAAATTTGGCAGGCCCTGAGCCAGGATTTGAGCGACCTGGCGCAGCTGAGGTGCAAAAACAGCAGCCCCGACGCGAAGTCGGCAGAGAGCCTGGAAGCCTTCGCTACGGCCAACAGCGTGATGGTGCAGGCCACCCGAACGGTCGTTTATTCGCGCGGGCAGCAGCTGCAGCAGGAGATCGCCGAACGCGGGCAGTTCTTCGGCTGGCAGGCGCTGGTGCTGTTCCTGCTGAGCCTGGCGCTGGTGCTGCTGTTTACCCGCATGATCATCGGTCCGGTAAAAGGGATTGAGAAGATGATTAACCGGCTGGGGGAGGGGAAGTCGCTGGATAACGCGGCGCTGTTCACCGGGCCACGCGAGCTGCGCTCGGTCGGCGAACGCATTATCTGGCTGAGCGAGCGCCTGGCCTGGCTGGAGTCGCAGCGGCATCAGTTTTTGCGCCATCTCTCCCATGAGCTGAAAACGCCCTTAGCCAGCATGCGCGAAGGTACGGAGCTGCTTGCCGACCGCGTTGCCGGGCCTTTGACCGCCGAGCAGCAGGAGATTGTCGAGATCCTCGACGCCAGCAGCCGCAACCTGCAAAAGCTGATTGAACAGCTGCTTGATTACAACCGCAAACAGGCCGACGGCCCGGTGGCGCGCGAGACCGTTAACCTCGCGGAGCTGGTCGAAAGCGTTGTTTCTGCCCACAGCCTGCCGGCAAGAGCTAAACTGATGCGCACGGATCTCAGCCTGGAGGCCCGATTCTGCCAGGCGGAGCCGGATTTGCTGGCGAGCGTGCTGGATAATCTCTACTCCAATGCGGTGCACTATGGTGCTGAATCCGGTAACATTCATATTCATAGCTACCGGCACGGCGAGCAGGTGCGCATCGACGTAAGCAACAGCGGCGAGCCGATACCGCCAGTGGAAAGAAAAATGATTTTTGAGCCCTTTTATCAGGGAAGTCACCAGCGTAAAGGGGCGGTAAAAGGCAGCGGCCTCGGGCTAAGCATTGCGCGGGACTGCGTTCGACAAATGCAGGGCGAGCTAAGCCTGGTCGACGATCTACCCGGGCTTATCTGTTTTCGCATCACGCTTCCCGCCGCCGAGCCGGGAAAAATCAACACATGAATCAACAATGGGTGACTATGTCCCACTTTTTCGCATGGGTTCGTCCCGTCAGGGTCTGGGTGCTGACCGGCATTTCCTGCCTGGCGCTGGCCGGATGTTCCACGGCTTTATCACCGCACGCGGCAGGCGACAAAGCGCAGCCCGAGCTGCCGCAGCACCAGGTGGCGGATTTCCTCTCGGTTGAGTGCGCGGATATCTGGTCCCTGAGCGGGGATATCAGCGACAAAAATCCGCTCTACTGGCTGCGCGGAATTGATTGCGCCGATCGCCTTTCTCCGGCGCAGGCGCGGGCGGAAGCCCGGCAGCATGATGACGACCGCTGGCAGGATGCGTTTAAGCGCGGCATTTTGCTGGCGGACGCCAAAATTACCCCCGACGAGCGGCGCGAGCTGGTTTCTCGCCTGGACACCTTTAGCTCGCAAATAGCCGTCCAGGTGCGCCCGCTTTACCAGCTCTGGCGCGACGGCCAGAGCCGACAGCTGCAGCTGGTGGACGAACGCTCCCGCTACGCGAAGCTACAGCAGACCAGCGATGCCGAACTCGACGCGCTGCGCCAGCAGGAGCAGCAGCTGCGCGGCGAGCTGGAGCTCACCACGCGTAAGCTGGAAAACCTCACCGATATCGAGCGTCAGCTCTCCACCCGCAAGCCGGGAGGGAATTTTAATTCTGACGTCGGGCACGGCGGCGAAAAAATCCCGGAGGCCACGCATGACGAGCCGTAAACCCGCGCGCCTGCTGCTGGTGGACGATGATCCAGGGCTGCTGAAGCTGCTGGGGATGCGCCTTGTCAGCGAAGGATACAGCGTGACCACTGCCGAAAGCGGCCCGGAGGCGCTGCGCGTGCTGGGGCGCGATAAGGTCGACCTGGTGGTCAGCGATTTGCGCATGGATGAAATGGACGGTCTGCAGCTGTTTGCCGAAATCCAGAAGGTGCAGCCGGGAATGCCGGTGATTATTCTCACTGCCCACGGATCGATTCCGGAGGCGGTGGCCGCGACCCAGCAGGGGGTGTTCAGCTTCCTGACTAAGCCGGTAGACAAAGACGCGCTGTACAAAGCCATTGATGACGCGCTGGAGCACAGCGCGCCGACGACGGACGAGCGCTGGCGTCAGGCGATTGTGACCCGTAGCCCGCTGATGCAGCGTCTGCTGGAGCAGGCGGGCATGGTGGCGCAGTCGGACGTCAGCGTGCTGATTAACGGCCAGAGCGGCACCGGCAAAGAGATCGTCGCCCAGGCGATTCATAACGCCAGCCCGCGCCACGCTAAGCCGTTTGTCGCCATTAACTGCGGCGCCCTGCCGGAACAGCTGCTGGAGTCGGAGCTGTTTGGCCACGCCCGCGGCGCCTTTACCGGCGCGGTCAGCAATCGGGAAGGGCTGTTCCAGGCTGCCGAAGGAGGCACGCTGTTCCTCGATGAGATCGGCGATATGCCGGTGGCCCTGCAGGTAAAACTGCTGCGCGTGCTGCAGGAGCGAAAGGTCCGCCCGCTGGGCAGCAACCGCGACATCGACATCGACGTGCGGATCGTCTCCGCCACCCACCGCGACCTGCCTAAGGCGATGGCCCGCAGCGAGTTCCGCGAAGATCTGTTTTATCGCCTGAACGTGGTGAACCTGAAGATCCCGCCTCTAGCCGATCGCACCGAGGATATTCCGCTTCTTGCCAACCATCTGCTGCGGCAGTCGGCCGACCGGCACAAGCCGTTTGTCCGCGCCTTCTCGACCGATGCGATGAAGCGGCTGATGGCCGCCAAATGGCCGGGCAACGTGCGTCAGCTGGTGAACGTGATTGAGCAGTGCGTGGCGCTGACCTCATCGCCGGTGATCAGCGACGCGCTGGTGGAGCAGGCGCTGGAAGGCGAAAATACCGCGCTGCCGACCTTCGTTGAGGCGCGTAACCAGTTTGAGCTGAACTACCTGCGCAAGCTGCTGCAAATAACCAAAGGCAACGTGACGCACGCGGCCAGAATGGCCGGACGCAACCGCACCGAATTTTATAAACTGCTGTCGCGCCACGAGCTCGACGCCAACGACTTTAAAGAGTAGCTCCGCGGCATAGCGCAAGTTATGATACGGTAAGCAACCGGTTACGCGACTAAGACAGGAACACCATGAAAAAGATTGATGCGATTATTAAACCTTTCAAGCTGGATGACGTGCGTGAAGCGCTGGCGGAAGTCGGCATCACCGGGATGACGGTAACGGAAGTGAAGGGTTTTGGCCGTCAGAAGGGCCATACCGAGCTGTACCGCGGTGCGGAGTATATGGTGGATTTTCTGCCAAAAGTGAAAATCGAAATCGTGGTCACGGATGATATCGTCGATACCTGCGTCGATACCATTATCCGCACGGCGCAGACCGGTAAAATCGGCGATGGCAAAATCTTTGTCTTTGACGTGGCGCGCGTGATCCGTATCCGTACCGGCGAAGAAGACGACGAAGCGATTTAAGTTTTAACCCTCTCCCCGGCGGGGAGAGGGGCATCAGTTACAGCACCTTGTGCGGGCCAAAGCATTCGTAATGAATGCGCTCGCTATTGACCCCAAGCGCCACCAGCTGCTTTGCAGCATGCTGCATAAAGGCCACCGGGCCGCAGAGGTAGAACTGCATCTGCGGGTCGCGCAGGCTCTCGGCCTGAGCGGTCAAATCCATCAAACCTTCGCTATTAAAACGCGCCGCCTGACGGTCCTCTTCGCCTGGGCTGCGATACCAGACGTGAGACGCAAACTTAGGCAGGGCCGCGCCCAGCGCGCTGACTTCATCGGCAAAGGCGTGAACCTCGCCGTTTTCCGCCGCGTGGAACCAGTTAACCTGCGCCGGATGGCGCGCTTTTGCCAGCGAATCCAGCATTGCCAGCATTGGCGTCTGGCCGACGCCGCCGGAGAGCAGCGTTACCGGGGTTTGGGCATCAACGGTAAGGAAGAAGTCACCCGCCGGCGCTGCCAGGTGGACAACGTCCCCTTCGCTTGACGCATTGTGCAGCCAGTTAGATACCTGGCCGCCGCTCTCGCGCTTCACGGCGATACGATAGCCTTTGCCATCCGCCTTACGCGTCAGGGAGTACTGGCGAATCTCCTGATATTCAAACCCTTCTGGCTTCAGCCAGACGGCCAGGTACTGGCCCGGCTGATAGTCGGCAACCGGCTGGCCGTCCACCGGCTCCATTTCGAAGCTGGTGATCAGCGCGCTGCGCGGGGTTTTCTTCACGATGCGGAAGGCGCGGGTTCCTTCCCAGCCGCCGGTCTTGCTGGCGCTATCCTGATAGATTTCGGCTTCGCGATTGATAAAGACGTTAGCCAGCACGCCGTAGGCTTTGCCCCACGCATCAAGGACTTCCTGGCCCGGGCTGAACATTTCATCCAGCGTCGCCAGCAGGTGGCCGCCGACGATATTGTACTGCTCCGGACGGATCTGGAAGCTGGTATGCTTCTGCGCGATTTTCTCTACCGCCGGCAGCAGGGCCGCCAGGTTATCGATATTGCTCGCGTAGGCAGCAATAGCGTTAAACAGCGCTTCACGCTGATCGCCGTTGCGCTGGTTGCTCATATTGAAGATTTCTTTGAGTTCGGGGTTATGAGCAAACATGCGATCGTAGAAGTGGGCGGTCAGCTTAGGACCCGTTTCGACCAGCAGGGGAATGGTGGCTTTGACCGTAGCGATGGTTTGAGCGTCGAGCATAGCAGCTTCCTTTAGTGTTATCTTAATGATGCATTTTAAATGCATCTTATATAAATAACCCTGCAATGTAAATGGTTCTTTAACACTCCGCATTAAAACAGTTACAACCTGAAGAATTTGCATCACAAACCTGAAAAGAAATCCGTTGATAATCGTAGAGGCGTTATTGCTCAAAGCCTTGTGTCATGCGGAGCCAAACGTTTGCGTAAAATCGTTTGTCAAGACCTGTTATCACCGAACGATTCAGTTATACTGTGGGCCGTCGCCCAAAAAGGCCCCCATTTAGAGCTGTAATTTATTGTTAGCTGAGCAGGAGATGCGGATGTTAAAGCGTGAAATGAACATTGCCGATTATGATGCCGAACTGTGGCAGGCTATGGAGCAGGAAAAAGTACGTCAGGAAGAGCACATCGAACTGATCGCCTCCGAGAACTACACCAGCCCGCGCGTGATGCAGGCTCAGGGTTCTCAGCTGACCAACAAATATGCCGAAGGCTATCCGGGCAAGCGCTACTACGGCGGCTGCGAATACGTGGATGTCGTCGAGCAGCTGGCTATCGATCGCGCAAAAGAGCTGTTTGGCGCCGACTACGCCAACGTGCAGCCGCACTCCGGTTCTCAGGCTAACTTCGCGGTTTACACCGCTCTGCTGCAGCCAGGTGATACCGTTCTCGGTATGAACCTCGCGCAGGGCGGCCACCTGACTCACGGCTCCCCGGTTAACTTCTCCGGCAAACTGTACAACATCATCCCTTACGGTATTGATGAGTCCGGTAAAATTGACTACGAAGACATGGCGAAGCAGGCGCAGACCCACAAGCCGAAGATGATCATCGGCGGCTTCTCTGCCTATTCCGGCGTCGTTGACTGGGCAAAAATGCGTGAAATCGCCGACAGCATCGGCGCTTACCTGTTCGTTGATATGGCCCACGTCGCCGGCCTGATCGCCGCTGACGTCTATCCGAACCCGGTTCCGCACGCTCACGTTGTGACCACCACGACCCATAAAACCCTGGCGGGTCCGCGCGGCGGCCTGATCCTGGCGAAAGGCGGTAGCGAAGAGCTGTACAAAAAGCTGAACTCTGCCGTCTTCCCAAGCGCCCAGGGCGGCCCGCTGATGCACGTTATCGCTGCAAAAGCCGTGGCGCTGAAAGAAGCGATGGAGCCTGAGTTCAAGGTCTACCAGCAGCAGGTCGCTAAGAATGCTAAAGCGATGGTGGAAGTGTTCCTGAACCGCGGCTACAAAGTGGTCTCCGGCGGTACTGAAAACCACCTGTTCCTGCTGGATCTGGTTGATAAGAACCTGACCGGTAAAGAAGCTGACGCCGCCCTGGGCCGCGCCAACATCACCGTGAACAAAAACAGCGTGCCGAACGATCCGAAGAGCCCGTTTGTAACTTCCGGTATCCGTATCGGTTCTCCGGCCGTGACTCGCCGCGGTTTCAAAGAAGCGGAAGTGAAAGAGCTGGCCGGCTGGATGTGTGACATTCTGGACAATATCAATGACGAAGCGGTAACCGAGCGCGTTAAAGGTAAAGTTCTGGATATCTGCGCCCGCTTCCCGGTTTACGCATAACGCTTAGCTGTTGAAAGCGAATAAAAGGCCGCGAATGCGGCCTTTTTTACGTCCGTTGCCCGATGACTAACGGCGGTCGAGGGAGATGGCGCCCGGGCCGACTATCGCCAGCAGCAGGAAGGCGCCGGCAATGCTGACGTTTTTATAGAAGTTAATCATATTTGGCATTATCGCATCGCCGGACATATCCCAGTAGTGGTGGCCAATAACCGCCGTACCCAGCGTATAAAAAATAAAAATAACCGCCAGCGGACGCGTGAAGAAGCCGAGAATAATCAGGATCGCCGCCGGAACCTCCATCACGATAGCGATAATGGCCGCCAGCGTCGGCAGCGGCGCGCCGGATGACGCCATATACTGCACGGTGCCGCTAAACCCCATCAGCTTTGGGTAGCCAAAGATGATAAACAGCAGCACGACGGCAATTCGTGCAATCAGGAGCAGTACGTGGCGCGAGGAACCAAAATCAAAATAACGTAATGCGTTCATAACCAGCACCTTATGAAAGACGTGTTCTTTAAACGTAATACACAATTTTGCTCCCCGCCACGAATTGAGACCGGCGTCTAAATTTTCTCCAGCGCCTCCTCCACGTACAGATAGCCAATACCCAGCAGCTGCTGCGGGCGGGTGAGCCGACCGAAGCTAATTTGGGTAGCATGCGCGCGCGGAGCGTCGCCGTGGTCAAAGGGGTTGAAGCTGGTTTGTTTAACAATGGTGTTGAGCCACTGCTCGCCAAAAGCGCAGCTGCGGCCATAGAGCCATATCTGATTAATATTGAGCAGATTGAGGAAATTATACAGGCTCAGGCCAATGGCGTTGGCGGAGCGTTCAACCCAGGCGCGGATATGCACGTCGCCCCGTTCCCAGGCCGCAATAAGCGACTCGGTGGTGAGTTTTTCGGGGGAGGGCTGCACCTCCGGCTGGGTTTTTAGCCACACCCGAGCCTGCTTTTTCAGCGCGCTGAGCGAGGCGATGGTTTCCAGACAGCCATAGCGTCCGCAGTCGCAGGCAGTGCCGTCAGGATTGACGATCGTATGGCCAATCTGGCCGCTGCCGTAGAGGCTTCCGCGGTAGATCTGATCGTTAATAACAAACGATGAACCAATACCGTAATCGACGTTGATCACGCAAAAATCCTGCGGCGCAGCGCTGTTCTGCCATTTTTCGGCCAGCGCCAGCATGGCGCAGTCATTATCGACCCTGACCTGAACGCCGAGCTCCTCCTCAAGTAAATATTTGAGTTCGACAGGTGTTTTCCAGCGCGCCTGCGGCATGGTTTGCGAAACGCCGGTTACCGGATCTACCTGCCCGTGAACACCCAGCGCGACGTTGATTTTATGCTGCGGATAGCGGCGGTGGACGCGGCGCCAGCAGTCGATAATCGCTACCAGTAAAGCCTGAGGCGTCGGCGCATCGATACGAATATGCTGGTGCGCGTCGACGGCCAGCAGGCGAGCGTCGGCGAGCTGGTACTCAATGCTGGTGGGGGTGATATTCATACATAGCGTCCAGGCACCGTGCAGCGGGATCTGAAAGCTACCGCTATTGACGCCCCGATTGCTCATTTTTTCTGCAGAATGGCTGATGAGGCCTTCGCCGAGCAGCTCGTCGAGTATGTTGCTCACCGCCGGAATGGAAAGCCCGCTGAGCTGAGCGAGCTGCGATTTGCTGAGCTGCTTTTCCCGCCACAAACAGGCCAGAAAGATTGATTTGTTGGCCTGCCTGACCCGAACGTTGTTGAATCCGGTTAGCTGCATACACTTAACTCCCTTAACTATATTGCGTGAGCATTGCGCATTTTAACCGCTAATCAAGATTATAAACTCGCCTCCATCAGGTTTTTACTTAATTAATTTTAGTGGAGAGCGCTATGCACGGTTCGGTTAAGGTCTGGCAGGAAACGATTACACTCCCGACTTGGACGACGGGAGCGGAGGATCCTAACCCGATGTTCCTCGAAAAGCGGGTCTATCAGGGTTCCTCCGGCAGCGTGTACCCCTATGGCGTGGTTGATACCTTAACCGGCGAGCGGGAGATGCGCGACTATCGGGCGGTGTGGATGGAGAATGATTTCATTCGCGTCATGCTGCTGCCGGAGCTCGGCGGCCGCATCCATCGCGCCTACGATAAAGTTAAGCAGCGTGATTTTGTCTACTACAACGAAGTGGTGAAACCGGCGCTGGTCGGCCTGCTCGGGCCGTGGATATCCGGCGGGATCGAGTTTAACTGGCCGCAGCACCATCGTCCGACAACCTTTATGCCCGTTGATTTTACCATCCAGCAGGGGGAGGGCGGCGTGCAAACCGTATGGATGGGCGAAGCCGAGCCCATGCGCGGGCTGCAGGTCATGGCCGGTTTTACCCTTTACCCCGACCGCGCGCTGATTGAAATTACCGGCAAGGTCTTTAACGGCAACGCCACGCCGCGCCACTTCTTATGGTGGGCCAACCCGGCCGTGAAGGGCGGAGATGCCCACCAGAGCGTGTTCCCACCTGACGTTACCGCCGTGTTCGATCACGGCAAGCGCGACGTTTCTGCCTTCCCCATCGCCACCGGCACCTACTATAAAGTGGACTACAGCGCGGGCGTGGATATCTCCCGCTATAAGAATGTCCCGGTGCCGACCTCCTACATGGCAGAGAAATCAGCATATGATTTTGTCGGTGCCTACCATCACGACGAACGAGGCGGACTGCTGCACGTCGCCGATCACCATATCTCGCCGGGTAAAAAGCAGTGGAGCTGGGGCTATGGTGATTTCGGCCAGGCCTGGGATCGCAATCTGACCGACGCTAATGGTCCCTATATCGAGCTGATGACCGGCGTCTTTACCGATAACCAGCCCGATTTCACCTGGCTTGCGCCCTATGAAGAGAAAATTTTTGTCCAAAACTTCCTGCCGTATAGCGAGCTGGGAATGGTGCAAAATGCGAATACCCGCCTGGCGCTAAAGCTGGTTCGTGAAGATGAGCAGCTGCGGCTGGGAGTCTATGCGATTGCACCGCTGGAAAATATCGTGCTGGAGCTGAGCGCGGATAATCAGCCGCTCTATGAAACCCAGCTAACCCTGCTGCCGGGTGAAAGCTGGCAGCACGCGCTACCCGAGAATGGCGCTTCGCGCTTGACCCTGCGGGCGAAAAGCGCCGAGGGCGAGCCGCTGCTGCATTATCAGGAGCATCTCGCCCAGCAGACCCCGCTACCGGAGCCAGCAACCGCTCCGGCGCTGCCGGACGAGATCGACAATGGCGATGAGCTCTATTTCATTGGCCAGCATCTTGAGCAGTATAACCACGCCAGCCGCTACGCCGGAGACTACTACCGTCGGGCCATTGCGATTGATCCCGAGGATTACCGAAATAACGTCGCTCTTGGCACCCTGGCGCTCAACGGCGCCGACTGGCCGCTGGCGGAGCAGTGCGCCCGCGCCGCGCTGCGGCGCGCCCATCGGCTGAATAAAAATCCGCGCGACGGCGAGGCCAGCATGCTTCTCGCCAGCGCCCTGGAAAGGCAGGGGGATGAAGCCAGCGCCTGGGATAGCTATTACAAAGCCTCATGGAGCGGCGGCAGCCGCGATGCGGCCTACTGGTCGCTGGCCCGGCTGGCGATGAAGCGCGGCGAGGTTGCCGATGCGCTGGAAAAAGTCGACATCAGCCTGCAATTCAATGCCACCAACCACCTCGCGATGGGCCTGAAGGCGCTGGCGCTGGCGAAATTAGGGCGCGGCGATGAGGCGCAGGATTATATCGACCGATGCCTCGGGCAGTATCCGCTGAGCTACCCGCTGCACTGCGTGCGCTGGATGATTGGCCAGGATCGCGAATCCCGGGAAAACCTGCTGCGCGTCACCGGCCGCAGAGGCGCCAATGCCAGCCTGCTGGCGGGATGGCTGCTCTCTATCGGACAGCCGTCGTCTGCACAGGCGCTGCTGGCGCTACTGGATTCTCAGGAGGCGCTGCCGATGCTGTGGCGCGCCGCGCTATGCGAAGATGCAGACGAGCGCCAGCAGTTCATCGCCTCGGCGCAGCGCTGTCACGCCCTGCGGGTTCGCTTCCCCAACACGCTGGATGAAGTCTGGATGCTGCAACGGCTGGAAGAGAGCGCGTTTGCCCGCTATCTGCTGGGCTGCTTCTGGTATAGCAAGCGCCGCTACGAGGATGCCGTAAGCTGCTGGCGTGACGTGCTGGCAAAAGACCCAGACTACGCGCCGGCCCATCGCCTGCTTGGCGTCTACGCGTGGAATAAGCGGCAGGATCTTCCCCAGGCGCTGGCCAGCCTGCAGCGAGCGGTGGACATTGAACCGCAGAATGCGCGCTTTCGCTTCGAGCTCGACTATCTCAACAAGCTGACCGGGGCGCCGGTTGGCGATCGATTACGCGATCTGCAGGCGCATCGCGCCGTGGTGCTGAAGCGGGACGATCTCACCGCCGAGTTGCTCAGCCTGTGGAACAGCAGCGGGCGCTATGCCGAGGCCGCAGATATTCTCCGTACGCGAAAATTCCATCCCTGGGAGGGCGGGGAGGGCAAGGTGACGGGGCAATATCTGCTTAACCAGCTGCACGTTGCCTTACAGGCGATTGAGGGCCGGGCGTACTCTGCGGCGACCCAGCGGCTGGAGGAGGCGCTGCGCTATCCCCTAAACCTCGGGGAGGGAAGGCTTCCGGGGCAGACGGATAACGATATCTGGTATTTGCTGGCCCACTGCGCCGCACAAGCGGGAGAGACCCAGCGCGCCGCAGCCTGTTACCAGCGCGCGAGCCTGGGGGGATCGTCGCTGGATGCCGGTCGCTACTACAACGATCAGCCCGCCGACTATCTCTTCTGGCAGGGAATGGCGCTGCGCAAGAGCGGCGACGTGCAGCAGGCGGACCGCCATTTCCACAATTTCATCGACTGGGCCCGACGCCATCGTGACGACGTCCCGGACGCTGATTTCTTCGCCGTCTCGCTGCCTGACCTGGTGGTGCTTGACGTCCCGGCGGCAGCGCAGCATCGGCAGCACTGCCTGTTTATTGAGGCGCTGGGATATCTGGGTCTGGGGAATGTGGCTGACTACCGGCGAGCGATTCAGCAGCTGCTGGCCGTCAACCCCGCCCATGATAAGGCGCATCTGATCGACCACGCCCTGCAAAGCGGCATTTTTTCCTGAACCTCAACCGGCGGGCTCGCGCCCGCCAACCCTACTGTTCCCTGCGTTTCCCTGAAAGAGGAATCCTTATGAATAACGCGCAGACACAACTGAAAATGGGCTACGTCTGGACGATCTGTCTGGTTGCCGCCTGCGGTGGTTTACTGTTTGGCTATGACTGGGTGGTGATCGGCGGCGCGAAGCCGTTTTATGAAGCCTATTTTTCCATTACCGACCCGGCGCAGTCCGGCTGGGCGATGAGTTCAGCGCTAGTTGGCTGCGTTTTCGGAGCGCTGGCTTCCGGATGGTGCGCGGATAAGTTTGGCCGCAAAATTCCGCTCATCATCGCCGCGGCGCTGTTTACGCTCTCGGCCTGGGGCACGGCGCTCGCCGGCAGCTTCGATCTGTTCGTGGCGTGGCGTATCGTTGGCGGCCTGGGGATCGGGCTGGCTTCTGCGCTAAGCCCAATGTATATCGCCGAGATAAGTCCCGCCGCGCAGCGCGGACGCTTTGTGGCGGTGAATCAGCTGACTATCGTTATTGGCGTTCTGGCGGCGCAGCTGGTTAACCTGGCGATCGCGAAGCCGGTGGCCAGTAGCGCTACGCTGGCAGAGATCAGCGCCAGCTGGAACGGACAGGTTGGCTGGCGCTGGATGTTTGGTTCCGGCGTCGTGCCCGCGCTGGCGTTCCTGGTCCTGATGTTTTTCGTTCCCGAGTCGCCGCGCTGGCTGGTCCGCGTGGGGAAAAGCCAGCGTGCGCACCGGATGCTAATGCGCATCGGCAATCAGCGCTACGCCGATGAAACCATCAGGGATATCGAGCAAACCCTCAGCAAAGACACGCAAAAAGTCTCCTGGTCCGCGCTGTGGCAGCCCAAAGTTCGCCCGATCATTGTGATGGGTATGGTGCTGGCAATGTTCCAGCAGTGGTGCGGTATTAACGTTATTTTCAACTACGCGCAGGAGATTTTCGCCTCCGCCGGATTTGACATTAACAGCACGCTGAAATCGATCGTGGCGACCGGGCTTATCAACCTGATCTTTACCATCGCCGCGCTTCCGCTGGTCGACAGGATTGGTCGCCGCAGGCTGATGCTGCTCGGCGCCGCCGGGCTGACCATCATCTATGCGCTGATCGCTGCGGCCTACGGTCTGGGGATCCTGGGATTACCGGTACTGATTCTGGTGCTGGCGGCGATCGCTATTTACGCGCTGACGCTGGCGCCGGTGACCTGGGTTCTGTTATCGGAAATTTTCCCTAACCGCGTGCGCGGGCTGGCGATGTCGCTGGGTACGCTGGCGCTGTGGGTGGCCTGCTTCCTGTTAACCTATACCTTCCCGCTGCTGAATGCCGGGCTGGGCGCGTCGGGCAGCTTCCTGCTGTACGGGGTTATATGCGCGGCGGGGTATCTGTACATTCTGCGCAACGTTCCGGAAACTAAAGGCGTTACGCTGGAAGCGCTGGAAGAGCAGCTGGCGCAGCGTCATGCCGGCAGGCAGGCGTTGAAACAGGAGCAGACGCGCTAATGGCGGACGGCTTCATTCTGGAAAACGCGCATCTACAGATGCGCGTCGATCCGCAGGGCGGTAAGGTGCAAAGTCTGTTCTCCCGTCGGCATCAAACCCCGGTGTTGCATGAAAATCCTGCCGGCGGCCTGTTCCCGATGGTGCCGCTGGCAAACCGGGTGGCCGGCAACCGCTTCTCCTTTCGGGGGCGCGAAATCATCCTGCCTAATCATCAGGCTGACGCGCGTTTTTTTCTCCACGGCGACGGCTGGTTGAGCGAGTGGGAGGTCATCGAACGCTGCGCAGAACGCTGCGTACTGGAGCTGCATAGCCGCCACTCCTGCGGATTCGACTATCGCGCACAGATCCGCTACGAGCTACGGCAGGGGGCGCTTCTCGCCTCCCTGACCGTTACCCACTGCGGCGACGAGCCGATGCTTTACGGCGGCGGCTTTCACCCCTTTTTTGCCTTCGACAGGCTAAGCCGGATGCAGTTTTTGGCGAGCGGCCACTGGCCAGAGGGCGAGTTGCACTTGCCGCTTAGCTGGCGCGGTGAGCTGCCGGAGGGCGGCGATTTCACGCAGCCTGCCTGTGGAGAGGATCGCTGGCTGAACGTCTGCTATTCCGGCTGGAACGGCACGGCCGTCATCCAACGAGAAGTGATGTCCGTCACAATTTCATCGCAAACTCCATGGCTTATGCTGTTCCGTATGTCGGGTGAACCGTTTGTCTGCCTTGAGCCACAAAGCCATCCTGTAAACGCGCACAACGTGGACGGGCAGCCTGGTCTGGTGGTATTAGGCCCGGAGGATAGGGTTTCATGGTCGCTGAAAATTGCGGTTAAATAGGCCTGATTCAGCGGGTTATACCTAAATCCCCGGCTTGCGCCCGCCGGGGTTTGTCGCCAGACTGTCGCCTCCATTCGGGAGGAAATCATGGTCTTGCACTCCACGCGCTGGCTGGCGCTTAGTTACTTTACCTACTTCTTTAGCTACGGCATCTTTCTGCCGTTCTGGAGCGTCTGGCTGGCAGGCGCGGGGCTGACGCCGGAAACGATCGGTATGCTGCTCGGCGCCGGGCTGGTGGCGCGTTTTCTCGGCAGCCTGCTGATTGCGCCGCGGGTAAGCGATCCCTCCCGGCTCATTTCCGCCCTGCGGGTGCTGGCGCTGCTGGCCCTGCTGTTTGTCCTTGGCTTTTGGGCCGATAGCCGCGTCGCCTGGCTGATGGTGGTGATGGTCGGCTTCAATCTGTTTTTCTCTCCGCTGGTACCGCTGACCGATGCGCTGGCGAATACCTGGCAAAAGCAGATAACCATGGACTACGGGCGCGTGCGTCTGTGGGGATCGGTGGCGTTTGTGATCGGCTCCGCGCTGACCGGCAAGCTGGTCAGCCTGTTTGATTATCGGGCGATCCTGGTGCTGCTAAGCCTCGGCATCGCCTCCATGCTGCTGGGCATGCTGCTTACACCCTCGGTGATGCCGCAGGGGGAAGTTCGCCACCAGCAGGCGGCCGGGCTCCCGGCATGGCTGAAGCTGGTGCGCCAAAGCTGGCGCTTCCTCGCCTGCGTCTGCCTGCTGCAGGGCGCCCATGCCGCCTACTATGGCTTCAGCGCGATTTACTGGCAGGAGGCGGGCTATTCCGCTTCGGCGATCGGCTATCTGTGGTCGCTGGGGGTGGTCGCGGAGGTGGTTATCTTTGCGCTGAGCAAAAAAGCCTTTAGCCGCTTTAGCGCGCGGGATCTGCTGCTGCTCTCCGCCGTTTGCGGGCTGGTTCGCTGGACGCTGATGGGCTGGACCACCGAGCTGCCGTGGCTCATCGTCGCGCAGATCCTGCACTGCGGCACCTTTACGGTATGTCACCTGGCGGCGATGCGCTATATTTCGGCGCGTCAGGGCGGGGAGGTGATTCGTCTGCAGGCGGTTTACTCCGCGGTGGCGATGGGGGGCAGCATTGCGGTAATGACGGTATTTGCCGGCTTCCTCTACCAGCACCTGCACCAGGGCGTGTTCTGGGTGATGGCGCTGGTTGCCCTGCCGGCGCTGGTGCTGAGGCCGAAGGCGGTATCCTAGTCCTCGAGCATTTGACAAATATGCTGCCGCTGGTGATCGCTGAACATCTCCTCAGCGTGAAACAGCGGCGGTGAAAACAGCGGCAGCGCCGTAGCATAAGGGGTCACCACCAGCGCCACGCCCTTCGGTGCGCCCTCCTTTTGAAAGGCGTGAACGTTCTGATATTTGATATTGAGCGGCAGCAGGGTCAGCTCGCGCAGCTGCAGCTCAAGCGCCTGCTCGAGGTCGGGATTGTCGTGGGTCAGCAGCACCACCTGCTTCTCGTGCAGCTCGCTTTTCTGCATCAGCCATGCGCCAAAAATCACCGCAATCAGCCCCACTTCCTCCTGATTAAAGCGAACCCGGTAGGCGCTCTCAAACTCCTCCAGCGCCATTTTTGTGGTGCGCATCAGGCGCGGATAGAGGCGGCTCATCTCCTCCGGCAGCGCATTATCGATACCGATCGCGAACACGCTGCGGTTTAGCGCCTGGGAGAGATGAATATAGAGCTGATCGCTCAGCCCCCGATCGTCGCTAAACGGCCGGCCGGATAGATCCTGGAAACGGTGGATCAGCCCGGAGATAGCCAGGTGCAGGCGGCGGTCCTGCTGGTGGCCATCGCGGATAGGATCGGGCGTTTTGAGCAGCATGAATAGCAGGGTCAGAAACAGCTGCTCGCCCGCGTGCGGCGCGGTAGCGACCCGACGCTGCCAGTGGCGGATAATCTCAGCGGCAAGTATCGACTCCGCCGCCTCCTGGGTCCAGCGCTGCTGATCTTCGGTAAAGGTCGGCGTCTGCCCGAGATGATGCTGAAGCAGGCAGTACTGCAGATAGAGGCGCAGGAAGTGAATATCCCGACAGTCAAACTGGCGGTTAAGCGTCCGGGCGCAGCGGTTGACCAGCGCCTGCAGATTGGTGTCGTCATATAAGGTGCGCGCAACGCCCTGCAGTTTAAGCTGCGTTTTTAATGCCGGGGTAAAATGGTGGCGGATAAAATGCGGACACAGGCGCAGCGCCCGGCGTAAGCCGTGCAGCAGGCACAGGCGTTGATCGATTGCAGCGCCTTCAATCCGATAGCTGCCGTCCACCTGCGACGCGAGGGTCAAGCGGTGGTAACGCTGAATGTCACGTTCCGTCTCCGCGATATCCTGCCGGGCCGTCGCCTCGTCAACAAGGTTGATCGCGCTAAGCCGCTCGGGGGTGACCGGCTGCCCGGGCAGATAAAACATCAGCAGGACCTGGTTACGGCGCTGTGGACTGGAAAGCGCAGATGGTGGTTCAATCACGGTCATCATCTGATAAGTTCCAGTTAGGGTTTTCGCTAAGAATAGCCAATGGATGAACAGAGAGCAGGGCAGGCTGGCGTCTTTACGTCAGGATTGCTGGATAAGTTCACAGAATTTTTCACGTGAGGAACGGATGAAGAGAGTGAAACAATGCACCGGTGCGGCATTTTTCATGGTTTTATCATTTAGCGTGCTGGCGCATCCGCATAGCTTTATCAGCCTGCGGACGGAGGTGGTCGCCGATAACGGACAGCTCACCGGTTTCAAAATGCGCTGGACGATGGATGAGATCACCTCCTCAGACCTGCTTTACGATGCCGGCAGCGCAAAGCCGGGAGATGAAGTATGGAAAAAGCTGGCGGCGGAGGTGATGGCGAACGTCCTTGGGCAGCACTACTTCAGCGAGCTTTGGCATAACGGCCAGCACGTGAAGTTTGATAATCGCCCCGACGGCTACGGTCTGGAGCGCGACGGACACCAGGCGGTGCTGACCTTTACTCTGCCGCTGGCTAAACCGCTGCCCCTGGCGGGACAAACCCTGACGCTTTCGACCTTCGACCCGACCTATTACGTCGATATGTTCTATGACAAGCCGGGCGACGTCACCCTGCCTGCGGCGCTGCGTGCGGGATGCAAGGTGACGGTGGTGACGCCAAAGCCGAATGATAAAATGACGGCTTTTGCGCAGTCTCTCGATAAAGCCGACGCGCCGCCGGAAGATATGGCGCTCGGAACCTATTTTGCTCAGAAGGTGACGCTGACATGTCAGTAGTATTCTCAACCCCCTCCCGGGCTTCCCGCCTGCGCCAGCTGTGGCCGCTGGCGCTGTTTTTAGCGCTGGCAGCGGGCGCCGGCGTCTGGCTCTGGCAGGCCTGGCCGGAAGTGATGCTGCAAAGCGCTATCTGGCAGCGGGCGCTCAATTTTGAACTCAGCGGCCTGCTGAAAGCGGTGGCGGAAAATCCGCGAGCGGCCGGGCTTTCGCTGCTGGCGTTTAGCTTTATCTACGGCGTCCTGCACGCCCTGGGGCCGGGGCACGGCAAGATTGTGATTACCACCTGGCTGGCGACGCATCCCGCGAAGCTCCGCTCGAGCATTGCGCTGACGCTGGCCGCCTCTCTCCTGCAGGGCGCGGTGGCGATTGTGCTGGTGGTGGTGGTGCTGACCCTGCTGCAGCTGCCCGCAAGGCAGCTTCACCTAAGCAGCTTCTGGCTGGAGAAGGGGAGCTATCTGCTGGTCGGCGCGCTGGGCCTGCTACTGTGCTGGCGGGCGCTGAAAAAGCTGCGCGGGCAGCTGCGTCGGCCAACGTTTACCGCCTTTACGCCCCATCACGTTCATCATGCGCACTGCGGCTGCGGGCATCTGCATATGCCGGCGCCGGAACAGCTGCAAAGCGGCGACGACTGGCGCGCGCGGCTGGCCATCGTTTTGTCGATGGGCATGCGTCCCTGCTCAGGGGCGATCATGGTCCTGCTGTTTAGTAAGGTGATTGGCGTATTTGGCTGGGGGATGGCGGCGGCGCTGGCAATGGCGGCGGGAACCTCGCTGACTATCAGCGGGCTGGCGCTGCTGGTGCACGGCTTTCGTCAGCTGGCCGTTAAGCTTAGCGCGAATAAAACGCCGCCTCTTTGGCAGCAGATTGGCTGGTCGACTTTGGCGCTGTCCGGCGGCGTCGTTTTAGTGGCGGCGGCGGTGGTGATGTGGAGCAGTGCGGTGCCGGGCGGCGGCGGACTGCGGCCGTTTTGAGCGATACTCTCACCCCGGGCGGGCCGGGGTGAGGTGAGAGAGATTAACGCTTCAGCGCTTCGCTCAGCTCTTCGCGCATGTTGGCCAGCATGGCTTTAACAACGCGCGGGTTGCCGGCAACGATATTGCCGCTGTACAGGTGGTTATGGCCACCGGTGAAGTCGCAAACGATAGCGCCCGCTTCACGAGCAATCAGCTCGCCAGCAGCGAAATCCCACGGCTTCAGCGCGATCTCGAAGTATCCATCAACGCGGCCGGCGGCAACGTAGGCCAGATCCAGGGCTGCGGAACCGGTGCGGCGGAAGTCAGCGCATTCGGTAAACATTTTGCCCAGAATATTCATGTAGGTGGTGGCGTGCTGTTTCGCTTTGAACGGGAAACCGGTGGCGATAATCGTACCATCCAGATCGCGAGCGCTGCTGCCGCGCAGACGATAGCCGTTCAGCTGAGCGCCCTGGCCGCGGGTTGCGGTGAAGAGTTCGTTGCGCATTGGATCGTAAACCACGGCGACTTCGGTACGGCCTTTAATGCGTACGGCGATGGATACGGAGAAGTGCGGCAGACGTTTTACGAAGTTGGTGGTGCCATCCAGTGGATCGATAACCCATTGAACATCCTGATCTTCACCTGCGTGCTCACCGCTTTCTTCGGTGATAATAGTGTGCTGCGGGTAAGATTTGCGAATCGTTTCAATAATCAGCGCTTCGGCTGCCTTATCGACGTTAGTCACAAAATCATTGCTGCCTTTCTGGCTGGTTTCTACGGAGTCTGGCGTTTCGTAGTGCTTGGCAATTAAATTACCCGCCTTGCGCGCTGCGCGCACGGCGATATTCAGCATCGGATGCATCGGTCTCTCTCACTGGATGTTAAAGAACGGGAAAAAACGGCGCACATAGTAACAGTGAAATCTGCTTATGTCTTCGTTTTATGATAGCATGCGTGAATAATCTTTAGCCGAAGAACACTAATGCTGCAAAATATTCGAATCGTACTGGTAGAAACTTCACACACTGGCAATATGGGCTCCGTGGCCCGGGCAATGAAAACCATGGGCCTGACAAACCTGTGGCTGGTTAATCCGCTGGTTAAGCCTGACTCTCAGGCTATCGCCCTGGCGGCCGGCGCCAGCGACGTTATCGGCAATGCGCATATCGTCGATACGCTGGATGAAGCCCTGGCCGGATGCAGCCTGGTGGTCGGTACCAGCGCCCGTTCGCGTACTTTGCCGTGGCCAATGCTCGACCCGCGCGAGTGCGGCCTGAAGAGCGTTTCAGAAGGCCAGCACGCCCCGGTGGCGCTGGTCTTTGGCCGGGAGCGCGTCGGTTTGACCAACGACGAGCTGCAGAAATGCCATTACCACGTCGCGATTGCCGCCAATCCGGAGTATAGCTCGCTGAACCTGGCGATGGCGGTGCAGGTCATCGCTTATGAGGTGCGGATGGCGTGGCTGGCGACTCAGGAGCAGCCGCAGGTCGAACAGCAGGAAGAGGCGCCGTATCCGCTGGTGGATGATTTAGAGCGCTTTTACGGCCATCTCGAGCAGACGCTGCTGGCGACCGGCTTTATTCGCGCCAGTCATCCTGGGCAGGTGATGAACAAGCTGCGCCGTCTCTTTACCCGCGCGCGCCCGGAAAGCCAGGAGCTGAATATCCTGCGCGGAATGCTGGCGTCGATTGAGCAGCAGCACAAGAACAAAGAGTAAACCGGCCTCTTTGCGGCGCATCAAGGCCGCAGAGGGCGCGCTGAGTCGTTGAACCGGTCGCCCTGAGAGCCGCAGTACGGCCGGGAATATGGGCGTCAGGACGCAAGGGCACAGATAGCCAAATACCTGACTAAAACAGTCAAGTAAATAGTTGACCAAATTACTCGGGAATGTCAGACTTGGCCCTGCTATGCAATACCCATATTAATAAAAAGCCCGGGCAGGGGCGAGTTTGAGGTTAAGTAAGACATGAGACTGACATCTAAAGGGCGTTATGCTGTGACCGCGATGCTGGACGTCGCGCTCAACTCTGAATCGGGCCCGGTTCCGTTAGCTGATATTTCTGAGCGTCAGGGGATTTCGCTTTCCTATCTGGAACAGCTGTTTTCCCGCCTGCGTAAAAATGGTCTGGTATCGAGCGTTCGCGGTCCAGGCGGCGGTTATTTATTAGGTAAAGAAGCCGGTAGCATCGCCGTTGGCGAAGTTATCAGCGCGGTTGATGAGTCCGTTGACGCCACCCGTTGTCAGGGTAAAGGCGGCTGCCAGGGCGGCGATAAATGCCTGACCCACGCGCTGTGGCGCGACCTGAGCGAGCGCCTGACCAGCTTCCTGAACAACATCACGCTGGGCGAACTGGTGAACAACCAGGAAATCCTCGATGTTTCAGGCCGTCAGCACAGCCATGAATCCCAGCGTAATACCCGCACTCAGGACGCTATCGACGTCAAACTGCGTGCGTAGTACTCGTTCTGTTTCAGCTTGCGGCCCGTTCGCCGTAGGGTGAAACGTTCAGGGTAACAATTATAAAAGATTTTCGAATCAGGCCGGGATGTTGCGACATCCCGTATACCCGGTCGTACATCAAGCCGGCCGCCTGGTTCCTTGCATTGAGTGATGTACGGAGTTAAAGAGCAATGAAATTACCGATTTATCTCGATTACTCCGCAACAACGCCGGTGGACCCGCGTGTTGCCGAGAAAATGATGCAGTTTCTGACCCTGGACGGGACCTTTGGTAACCCGGCCTCTCGTTCACACCGTTTTGGCTGGCAGGCTGAAGAGGCGGTTGATATCGCCCGTAATCAGATTGCCGAGCTGGTCGGTGCCGACCCGCGCGAAATCGTCTTTACCTCAGGCGCAACGGAATCCGACAACCTGGCGATCAAAGGTGCAGCCAACTTTTATCAGAAAAAAGGCAAGCACATTATCACCAGCAAAACCGAGCACAAAGCCGTGCTGGACACCTGTCGTCAGCTGGAGCGTGAAGGCTTCGAGATAACCTACCTTGCGCCTCAGCGCAACGGGATTATCGATCTGAAAGAGCTGGAAGCGGCCATGCGTGATGACACCATCCTGGTCTCCATCATGCACGTGAACAACGAAATCGGCGTGGTGCAGGACATCGCTACCATCGGCGAAATGTGCCGCGCACGCGGTATCATTTATCACGTAGACGCCACCCAGAGCGTGGGCAAACTGCCTATCGACCTGAGCCAGCTGAAAGTTGACCTGATGTCCTTCTCCGGTCACAAAATTTATGGCCCGAAAGGCATTGGCGCGCTGTACGTCCGTCGCAAACCGCGTATTCGTATTGAAGCGCAGATGCACGGCGGCGGTCACGAGCGCGGCATGCGTTCAGGCACTCTGCCTGTCCACCAGATCGTCGGTATGGGTGAAGCTTACCGTATCGCGAAAGAAGAGATGGAAACCGAGATGGCGCGCCTGCGCGGTCTGCGTAACCGTCTGTGGGAAGGCGTAAAAGATATGGAAGAGGTTTACCTCAACGGTGACCTCGCGCAGGGCGCGCCGAACATTCTCAACGTCAGCTTCAACTATGTTGAAGGCGAATCGCTGATTATGGCACTGAAAGACCTGGCCGTTTCCTCCGGTTCCGCCTGTACCTCGGCGAGCCTCGAGCCATCCTACGTGCTCCGCGCGCTGGGCATGACTGATGAACTGGCACACAGTTCTATCCGTTTCTCTTTAGGTCGTTTTACTACCGAAGAAGAGATTGACTACACCATCAACCTGGTTCGCAACTCCATTGGTCGTCTGCGCGATCTTTCTCCGCTGTGGGAAATGTTCAAGCAGGGCGTGGATCTGAACAGCATTGAATGGTCACATCATTAATCGGTAGGCATTAAGGAGAATTAATCATGGCATACAGCGAAAAAGTTATCGATCATTACGAGAATCCGCGCAACGTCGGCTCTTTTGACAACAGCGACGACTCCGTCGGTAGCGGCATGGTCGGCGCGCCGGCGTGCGGCGACGTTATGAAGCTGCAGATCAAAGTCAACAATGAAGGTATCATTGAAGACGCGCGCTTCAAGACCTACGGCTGCGGTTCCGCTATCGCCTCCAGCTCCCTCGTCACCGAGTGGGTGAAGGGCAAGTCTCTGGACGAAGCTCAGGCTATCAAGAACACCGATATCGCCGATGAACTCGAGCTGCCGCCGGTAAAAATCCACTGCTCTATCCTGGCGGAAGACGCGATTAAAGCCGCGATTGCGGATTACAAAAGCAAACGTGAAGCGAAATAATTAAGAGGTTATTGTATGTCGATTACTCTTAGCGACAGCGCAGCGTCGCGAGTGAATACCTTCCTGGCCAACCGCGGCAAAGGCTTTGGCCTGCGCTTAGGCGTTCGCACCTCCGGCTGTTCAGGTATGGCCTACGTGCTGGAATTTGTTGACGAGCCGGCGGCAGAAGACACCGTGTTTGAAGATAAAGGCGTCAAGGTAGTGATCGACGGCAAAAGCCTGCAGTTCCTCGACGGCACTCAGCTGGACTTTGTTAAAGAAGGCCTGAATGAAGGGTTTAAGTTTACCAACCCGAACATCAAAGATGAGTGCGGCTGCGGCGAAAGCTTCAACGTGTAATCTGCACTATATCCGCTGAATTTCGGCGCAGCATCGCGGCGGCAGGCGGGCGTTTCCCGATAAGCTTACGACAGTAGGCGAACGCCGCCGGTTAAGATGCGACCTGAGAGGCGCGGATATATAACCCCACAGCGGAGTACCGTGCGTGGGGTTTGCTTTATCTCGTTAACCCTGAGGTTACTATGGACTATTTTGCCCTCTTCGGGTTACCGGTCAGTTATACCCTTTCGCAAGAACAGCTGGCTGTCCGGTACCAGGATTTACAGCGCCAGTATCACCCCGACCGGTTCGCCAGCGCCAGCGCCGCCGAACAGCTCGCCTCCGTGCAGCACTCCGCGACGATCAATCAGGCATGGCAAACGCTGCGTCATCCGCTGACCCGCGCCGAATACATCCTTTCGCTTCACGGCTTCGATTTAGCCAGCGAACAGCACACCGTGCGCGACACCGCGTTCCTGATGGAGCAGCTGGAGCTGCGCGAAGAGCTGGATGAGATCGAAAAATCGCAGGACGAAGCGCGTTTGACCGCATTTATTCAGCGCGTGAAGGGGATGTACGACGTTCGTCAGCGGCAGGTCGTTGAGCAGTTAGACGGCGAAGCGTGGGAGATCGCGGCGGATACCGTGCGTAAGCTGCGTTTTCTCGATAAACTTCAGAATGTTGCAGAACAACTCGAAGAAAAGTTTTTTTCACTCTAACCTGTTAGGGTCGCTATGCAGCCAACGTAGCTGCAACACAGATTATGACGAGTAAATTAATATTCGGAAGCAATTATGGCCTTATTACAAATTAGTGAGCCTGGCCTGAGTGCCGCGCCGCACCAGCGTCGTCTGGCGGCGGGTATTGACCTGGGTACCACCAATTCACTGGTCGCCACCGTGCGTAGCGGCCAGGCCGAAACTCTGCCCGATCGCCAGGGACGCTACCTGCTGCCTTCGGTGGTGAACTACCAACCCTCGGGCCTCAGCGTCGGCTATGATGCCCGACAGAATGCGGCGCTGGATCCGGTTAACACCATCAGCTCGGTAAAGCGCATGATGGGGCGCTCGCTGGTCGATATTCAGACCCGCTACCCGCATCTGCCTTATCAGCTGCAGGCCAGCGAAAACGGCCTGCCGATGATTCAAACCGCCGGCGGCCTGCTTAATCCGGTCCGCGTTTCCGCCGATATCCTCAAGGCGCTGGCCGCCCGCGCCACGGAAGCCCTTGCCGGCGACCTCGACGGCGTGGTGATTACCGTCCCGGCCTACTTCGACGATGCGCAGCGCCAGGGCACTAAAGACGCCGCGCGTCTGGCCGGCCTGCACGTGCTGCGCCTGCTGAACGAACCGACGGCGGCGGCGATAGCCTACGGCCTCGACTCCGGTCAGGAAGGGGTTATCGCGGTCTACGATCTCGGCGGCGGCACCTTTGATATTTCCGTACTGCGCCTCAGCCGCGGCGTTTTCGAAGTTCTGGCCACCGGCGGCGACTCCGCGCTCGGCGGCGATGATTTTGACCATCTGCTGGCGGACTACCTGCGCGAGCAGGCGGGCCTTAGCGATCGCAGCGATAACCGCCTGCAGCGCGAGCTGCTGGACGCGGCTATTGCGGCCAAAATTGCCCTCAGCGCGGCGGAAACCGCCCGCGTTGACGTCGGCGGCTGGCAGGGCGAAATCACCCGTAGCCACTTTAATGAGCTGATTGCTCCGCTGGTTAAGCGTACTCTGCTGGCCTGTCGTCGCGCGTTGAAGGACGCCGGCGTGAGCGCGGAAGAGGTGCTGGAAGTGGTGATGGTGGGCGGCTCCACCCGCGTGCCGCTGGTGCGCGAGCGCGTCGGCGAGTTTTTTGGCCGTACCCCGCTGACCACCATTGACCCGGATAAAGTTGTCGCCATCGGCGCCGCCATTCAGGCCGATATTCTGGTCGGCAACAAGCCGGACAGCGAGCTGCTGCTGCTCGACGTTATCCCGCTCTCTTTGGGGCTGGAAACGATGGGCGGCCTGGTGGAGAAAGTGATCCCGCGCAATACCACCATTCCGGTGGCCCGCGCCCAGGAGTTCACCACCTTTAAAGACGGTCAGACGGCGATGTCCATCCACGTCATGCAGGGCGAGCGCGAGCTGGTGCAGGACTGCCGTTCGCTGGCGCGTTTTGCGCTGCGCGGTATCCCGGCAATGCCGGCGGGCGGGGCGCATATTCGCGTCACCTTCCAGGTCGATGCCGACGGTCTGCTGAGCGTCACCGCTATGGAGAAATCGACCGCGGTCGAAGCGTCCATTCAGGTGAAGCCCTCCTACGGCCTGAGCGACAGCGAAATCGCCACCATGATCAAAGATTCGATGAGCCACGCCGAGCAGGACATCAAGGCGCGAATGCTGGCCGAGCAAAAAGTCGAAGCCGCACGCGTTCTGGAAAGCCTGGAAAGCGCGCTGGCCAGCGATGCCGCGCTGTTAAGCGCCGCAGAACGTCAGGCTATCGATGACGCAACGGCGCAGCTGCGCGCGGTGGCGGCAGGCGATGACGCCGATGCAATAAAAGAAGCCATTAAAAATACAGACACACAAACCCAGGAATTTGCCGCACGCCGCATGGACCAGTCGGTCCGTACCGCGCTGAAAGGCCAATCCGTGGACGAGGTTTAATATGCCAAAGATTGTTTTTCTACCCCATCAGGACCTGTGCCCGGATGGCGTAGTTGTGGAAGCTAAAATCGGTGAGACCATTCTTGATGCCGCGCTGCGTAGCGGTATTGAGATTGAACACGCCTGTGAAAAATCCTGCGCCTGCACCACCTGCCACTGCATCGTGCGTGAAGGTTTTGACTCGCTGGCCGAAAGTACCGAAGATGAAGACGATATGCTGGATAAGGCCTGGGGGCTGGAACCCGACAGCCGTCTGAGCTGCCAGGCGCGCGTGACCGCCGACGATCTGGTCGTCGAAATTCCGCGCTACACCATCAACCACGCACGCGAGCATTGATATGGCACTGAAATGGACCGACAGTCGCGAAATTGGCGAAGCGCTGTATGACGCCTTCCCGGATCTCGACCCGAAAACCGTTCGCTTCACCGATTTGCATCAGTGGATTTGCGAGCTGGAAGAGTTTAATGACGATCCAAACGCATCCAATGAAAAAATTCTGGAGGCAATTCTGCTAGTCTGGTTAGACGAAGCAGAATAATTTTCGCGTCATGCTCCACGTTGCAGATGCGTTGGCCGCGTTCGCTCACCCCAGTCGCATAGTTATCTATGCTCCAGGGGATTTGCTTACTTGCCGCCTTCCTGCAACGCGAATCATTTAGCGGAAAAATTTTAACGGGCTGCCATAGGGTGGCCCGTTTGCTAATAAGGATGAATAAAATGACCGAAGCCATGAAGATTACGCTGACAACCCAACCCGCCGACGCACGCTGGGGAGAAAAAGCGGCTTACAGCATCAACAACGACGGCATCACCTTGCATCTGAACGGTAAAGACGACCTGGGCCTTATTCAGCGCGCGGCGCGTAAAGTTGACGGCATGGGCATCAGGCACGTTGCGCTCGACGGCGAGGGCTGGAATACCGACCGCGCGTGGGCATTCTGGGCGGGCTATAAAGGGCCGAAAGGCAGCCGTCAGGTTGAGTGGCCGGCGCTGGATGACGCGCAAAAGCGCGAGCTGGATAGCCGTCTGGCCATTATTGACTGGGTGCGCGACACCATTAACGCCCCGGCGGAAGAGTTAGGTCCGGAGCAGCTGGCTCAGCGCGCGGTCGATCTGCTGTGCGGCGTTGGCTGCGACAACGTGACCTACCGCATCACCAAAGGTGAAGACCTGCGCGAGCAGAACTATCTTGGTCTGCATACCGTAGGACGTGGCTCCGAGCGCCCGCCGGTCCTGCTGGCGCTGGACTACAACCCAACCGGCGATAAAGACGCGCCGGTCTATGCCTGCCTGGTGGGGAAAGGCATCACCTTCGATTCCGGCGGCTACAGCATCAAGCAGAGCGCGTTTATGGATTCGATGAAGTCCGACATGGGCGGCGCGGCAACGGTCACCGGCGCGCTGGCGTTTGCGATCGCCCGCGGCCTGAATAAGCGCGTGAAGCTCTATCTGTGCTGCGCCGACAACCTGATTAGCGGCAACGCCTTCAAGCTGGGCGATATTATTCGCTACCGTAACGGTAAAACCGTAGAAATTATGAACACCGACGCCGAAGGCCGTCTGGTGCTGGCGGATGGCCTGATCGATGCCTCTGCGCAGAAGCCGGAGCTGATTATCGACGCGGCGACGCTGACCGGCGCGGCGAAAACCGCCCTGGGCAACGACTACCACGCGCTGTTCAGCTTCGACGACGCGCTGGCGGCTCGCCTGCTGGCGAGCGCGCAGGCGGAAAACGAAGCCTTCTGGCGTCTGCCGCTGGCGGAATTCCACCGCGGCCAGCTGCCGTCGAACTTCGCCGAGCTGAACAACACCGGCAGCGCCGCCTATCCGGCGGGCGCCAGCACGGCGGCAGGGTTCCTATCCCATTTCGTTGAGAACTATCATCAGGGCTGGCTGCACATCGACTGCTCCGCGACCTACCGTAAATCCGCCGTTGAGCAGTGGTCAGCCGGCGCGACGGGGCTCGGCGTGCGCACGATTGCCAATCTGTTAACCGCAGAGTAAAAAATGGCGGGGCGCTGGCGCCCCGGATTGTGTCACTCCGGCCCGCGTCCGCGGCCGGGGGATTTCTGATTCTGATGTTGTGAGAGCCATGTCCGAAACTAAAAATGAATTAGAAACGCTGCTGGAAAAGGCGGCGATTGAGCCAGGCCATCGCCCGGCTTTTTTCCGTACGCTACTGGAGTCCACCGTTTGGGTGCCCGGCGCGGCGGCGGAAGGTGAACAGGTTGTCGAAGAGAGCGCCGTCGACCTGCAGCACTGGGAAAAAGATGATGGCGCCTCGGTCATTCCCTTTTTTACCTCGCTGGAGGCGCTGCAGCAGGCTGTCGAAGACGAGCAGTCTTTTGTGGCGATGCCGGCGCGTACGCTGATGGCGATGACCCTGGGCGAGACGCTGTTCCTCAATGCCAAACTGCCGGCCGGAAAAGAGTTTACACCGAACGAAATCAAGCATCTGCTGGGTGAAGATGGCGGTCCTCTGAGCGCGCAAACCGTGCTGGAAGGCGGGCAGCCGCTGCTGCTGTCTGAGGTGGCCGAGCCGCCAGCGCAGATGGTAGATTCGCTGACCACGCTCTTTAAATCCCTGAAAACCGTGAAGCGTGCGTTTCTATGCTCGATTAAGGACAGCGCCGACGCGCCGGCGAATCTGCTTATCGGCATTGAGGCCGAGGGGGATATTGAAGAGGTCATCCAGGCGACCGGCAGCGTGGCAACCGACACGCAGCCCGGCGACGAGCCGATCGATATTTGTCAGGTCGTGGAAGGGGAGAAGGGCATCAGCCACTTTATGATTGCCCATATCGCGCCCTTCTATGAAAAGCGCTGGGGCAGCTTCCTGCGCGATTTCAAGCAGAACCGCATTATCTGATGACGGCGGGGCGTGAACCCCGCCGCTATTTTTATTGCGCCGGCTCTATCGGCAGATCCGGGCGGGCGCCCCATTCGCTCCACGAACCGTCATACAGGCTGACGCCGTTAACGCCCAGGGTTGTCAGCGCCAGCACCACCACCGCCGCCGTGACGCCGGACCCGCAGCTGGCGATAATCGGCCGCTCGAAGTCCACGCCCTGGCGCAGGAAAATATCGTTCAGCTCGTCGATAGTTTTCAGCTCGCCGTTAATCACCAGCTCGGTCCACGGAACGTTCAACGCCCCGGGAATATGCCCCCGGCGCAGTCCCGGGCGCGGCTCGTCAACGAGACCGATAAAGCGCCCGGCCGGACGCGCGTCGACGATCTGGGCCGATCCTTCATGACTCACCAGCAGCACGTCGGTCAGCCGCTTAACCACCAGCGGATCGAAGCGGCCGTCGAATTCGCCCTCCGGCAGCTGCGGCTCGTCCTGCTCCAGCGGCAGCTCATCGCGCCGCCAGCCGGCCAGGCCGCCGGCGAGAATAGAGACGTTTTCGACCCCGAAGGTCCGCAGCATCCACCAGGCGCGCGGCGCCGAGAAGAGGTTGCCCTCATCGTAAACCACCAGATGCTTATCGCTGCTCACGCCAAGCTCGCGCATCGCCACGGCGAAGGCTTCCGCGCGCGGCATCATATGCGGCAACGGGCTGGTGCGATCGGAAAGCGCTTCAATATCGAAAAATACGGCGTTGGGAATATGGCCCGCGCGATACTCCGCATCCATATCACGCAGGGATTCCTGACCTGCTGGCGCCATTCGGGCGTCGATAATCTGGATTTCCGGGTCATCAATATGTTCCGCTAACCAGTCGGCGGCGACAAAAAACGAAGTGGACATGGCTATCTCCGTGTCATCAACAATAGATAGATTGTTGATGTTTTTGCCCTTACCGACAAGGCATTTTCACGTAATACATATCGTAATGTGATATGTCCCCGGCGCAGGCCGGGGGAGAAACGATCAGAAGCGGTTTTGATGCAGATAGCGCCAGGCGTACTGGGCGTACAGCCCGGCGCCGGTTTTCATCACCTGCTCATCGATATTGAAGCATCCGTGATGGTGGGCGTAGTCGCTCCCTTTCTCTTTATTGCCGGAGCCGAGCAGGGCAAAACAGCCGGGAATGTCCTGCATATAAAAGCTGAAATCCTCTCCGCCGGTCGTGGGCTTTTCGCTGAATAGCACGTCGTCGCCGAAGGCCTCGCGGATCACCGATTGCGCCAGCCGTGCGCTGCGTTCTTCGTTAATTACCGGCAGCGTGCCGTAGCAGTAGTCGACGTCAACGGTGGCACCATACATCGCCGCGGTATGCTGCGCATAGCGCGCTATTGCGGCCTCCAGGCGCTGGCGGGTTTCGATGCTGAAACAGCGCACGGTGCCGTCCAGGACGGCATTTTCGGCAATCACGTTGAACCGGGTGCCGACATCCATTCGGCCGATAGAGACCACCGCGGATTCCAGCGGCGAAGTTTCACGCGCCACGATAGCCTGCAAATTCATCACGAAGGCGGAGGCGACGACCGCCGCATCGATGCAGGCCTCCGGCATTGAACCGTGACCGCCGCGGCCGCGAAAAGTGACTTTGAGTAGATCCGCGGAGGCAAACGACGACCCCACGTTGCAGGAGATTTTTCCGGCAGGCGAGCCGGACCAGATGTGCATGCCAAAAATGTTGTCGACGCCATCGAGCGCGCCCTGGTCGATCATGGCTTTCGCCCCCTCGGCGATCTCCTCGGCGGGCTGAAAAATTAAACGCACGTTACCGGCGATCTGCTCGCGAACCTCGTACAGCGCGCGGGCGGCGGTGAGCAGCATTGCGGTATGGGAATCATGCCCGCAGGCGTGCATTTTCCCGGCGATTTGCGATTTATAGCTGAGCCGATCGTTGAGCTCCTGCACCGGCAGCGCATCCATATCGGCGCGCAGGGCGACCGTCTTGCCCGGCCTGCCGCCGGCGATGTCTGCAATGACGCCGGTCGGAACGGTACGACGGCAGGCGATGCCGATGCTCTCCAGTTCCGCCACGACGCGCTCCGTCGTTCGCCGTTCCTCCCACGGCAGCTCCGGGTGGGCGTGTAGATCGCGGCGAAAGGCGATTGTTGCCTGCTCTTCTCTGGCAATAATGGCGGTAATAGCGGGGTTAATCATAAACGGACTCCATAAGTAGGTAGAAAATGAAAGCGTTCAGCCGACAACCGGTGCCAGATAGCCCACCAGTATTCCGGCCAGGATGACGGAAACAATCGTCACGGAGATAAACCCTCCGACCAGCATTGGCCCCAGCATGTGCTGAGTCAGCATCTGGCGTTCTTTTTCATCCTGGGTGAGGGAGTTAATGGCTTCGTTGGTAATGATGTAATCCGCCGGAAAGCCGTACAGCGCGGTCAGGGAGATGGCGAACGACATGGCGCCGCTGACGCCGAGCGCTTTCCCTACGGCCCAGGAAACGATAAACATGCCGATAACCGCCGTGGCGATGAGCACCGCCATCGGATAAAGCAGGCGCAGCAGCATATCCGGCGTAGCTTTGTTCAGGGTATCAAAGATAAACAGCATCAATGCCATTACGGCAAAGCCGAATCCGTTCGCTTTTTGCAGCGTATGTTTTTCAAGAAAGCCCAATGAAGTAAAGACCACGCCAAAAAACAGGCACAGTACGAACGGGCTGATGCTGACGATGGGTTTTGCCAGCTCGGAGACAAACCAGGCCAGGCAGCCCACCATCGCCAGGCGCAGGAATTTAAAATAGGTACTGTTGTAGCTGATGGGGATGCGGCTAAACAGACGCGGCATCATTTCTTCACCGCAGGCGAGGAGGGTCCGTTCATCTTCAGCGCTATCAGGATGATGTTCGCCGCTGCGGTAGCGCATAAGCAACGCTTTTCCTTCGCGTTGCAGCATGATGGCGGTGAGGGGATAGCCGGCGAATCCCTGCATCACGTAAATCAGAATCGCCAGCACCGACAGGTCCACCAGCCCGGCGTTGCTTGCGCCTTGCGACATAATCAATGATGAAACGATCCCGCCGACCAGCGGAGGGATGGTAACCAGCGCGGTGTTGTGGTCAAACAGCAGCAGGCTCACCGCGAAGACGGCCACCGTTATACCGGCGATACCCGCAAGCGCAACGACCACCGTTTTCCACTGGCGCATGAGCTCCTTCAGCGACAGCAGGGTCCCCATATTGGTAATCAGCAGATACATCAGCATGATGGCGACCGGCGCGGTGATCCCCGCCCGGCTGATAATATCCGCCGGGAAAAATGTCCAGTACCCGCCCAGAAACAGCGCCGCACAAACAAAGACGGAAGGGACCCAGGCTTTTGTCCGGGTCGAAATAACATCGCCTGTATAAAGAATGAAAAGAATAATTAAAAGAGCGCTCATTTGTGACATAAATAATTCCCATATTATTTATTTTATATGTCAATACGGAACGGATGACTGTTGTGCCGTTATTGATTCCGCAGAACGGGCGGTCAGTGCTACCACCAGAATTTTTTAGCCGACGTGGGCATTAACATATGCCGTAAATTATGCGCCTGGCCGGGCAGCGGCAGTGAAGCCCTTTCGCCATCTGAAGATGAGAATGGACGACCGCCGCTAAGGTAAGGGCTGCATGAAATATCACGGTATAGCGTTCAAGTATGAGAAAACAGGCGTGTTGTCAATTTATAGGTGGGGGCTAATGTTAATTTCAGAATTAAGCCGGAAGGAAGTATGCGCTTTCACATTATAATTAAGCCCGTGTATTATCAGTCTCTCTTATTTTTAATTGCGCTCTGCGGCATGTTTTATATTCATTGCGCGAGGTTTGTTGTAATCTTTCTCGCTGCCCGGACGCAAATACGCTGTCGTTATTATTCTCATCTGCCGGGTAAAACCTATCGCTGAAATTATATCATCGGCAAAATCAGGCCGTCGACGCGCTGCGGATATTATAAGCAACTGGTAAATCCGCGGTTGACGCATAATAATATGTTCACTACAGATATCAGGCCGTTGGGCCGAGGGGTTAAAGGATGAAACCATTTCGTTTAGCGACGCTATCTCTGGCGCTGCTTACCGCGCTTTCACTTGCCGGCTGCGACGACGGCGGCAAAACTCAGACCGCTGCGCCAGCCGCATCTTCTTCTGCGGATAAGCAGAGCGCGGCGAAGCCGGACGCCGCCCAGCTCGCTAAGCTGGCGGAGAAAAGTAAAGGCAAGGCGCTGACGCTGCTCGACGCCTCGGAGGTCCAGCTGGACGGGGCGGCGACGCTGGTCCTGACCTTCTCCATTCCGCTGCAGCCGGATCAGGATTTCTCCCGCAGCGTACACCTCGTCGATAAAAAAAGCGGGAAGGTTGACGGCGCCTGGGAGCTGGCGCCGAACCTGAAAGAGCTGCGCCTGCGCCATCTTGAGCCGAAACGCGACCTGATTGTCTCCGTTGACCCTACGCTGACCGCGCTGAATACCGCGACCTTCGGCACCTCTTTTGAAAAAACCATCGCCACCCGCGACGTCGCCCCCAGCATCGGCTTTGCCAGCCGGGGCTCGCTGCTGCCGGGCAAAGTGGTGGCCGGGCTGCCGGTGATGGCCCTGAACGTCGATAACGTCGACGTTAACTTCTTTCGCATCAAGCCCGAATCGCTGTCCGCCTTCGTCAGCCAGTGGGAGTACCGGAATTCGCTAAGCAACTGGGAGTCCGACGAGCTGCTGAAAATGGCCGACCTGGTCTACAGCGGGCGTTTTGACCTCAACCCGGCGCGCAATACGCGGGAAAAGCTGCTGCTGCCGCTGGCGGATATCAAACCGCTGCAGCAGCCGGGCGTCTACGTGGCGGTGATGAACCAGGCGGGCCACTATAGCTACAGCAACGCCGCGACGTTGTTTACCCTCAGCGATATCGGCGTCTCGGCGCATCGCTACCACAACCGGCTGGACGTCTTCACCCAAAGCCTCGAAAACGGCGCCGCGCAGTCCGGTATCGAGGTTCAGCTGCTCAATGCCCAAGGACAGACGCTGGCGCAGGCCAAAAGCGACGGCCAGGGCCACGTGACGCTGCAAACCGATAAAGAGGCCGCGCTGCTGCTGGCGCGCAAAGAGGGGCAAACCACCCTGCTGGATCTCAAGCTGCCCGCGCTGGATCTGGCGGAGTTCGCCATTGCCGGAGCCCCCGGCTTTAGCAAGCAGTTCTTTATGTTTGGCCCTCGGGATCTCTACCGCCCTGGGGAGACGGTGATCCTCAACGCGCTGCTGCGCGACGGCGACGGCAGGCCGCTGGCCGAGCAGCCGGTGAAGCTCGAGGTGGTTCAGCCGGACGGCCAGGTGATTAGCTCCCGGATGAGCCAGCCGGTGAACGGCCTGTATCAGTTTACCTGGCCGCTTGACGCCGGCGCACCGACCGGCATGTGGCATATCCGCGCCAGCACCGGCGACAATCAGCCGCGCGAGTGGGACTTCCACGTTGAAGACTTCATGCCCGAGCGTATGGCGCTGAACCTGAGCGCGCAAAAGGCTGCCGTTGCGCCGAACGCCGACGTGACCTTTGCCGTCGCCGGGGCCTATTTATACGGCGCGCCTGCCAGCGGCAACCAGCTGCAGGGGAAACTGTTCCTGCGTCCGCTGCGCGATGCGGTCGCCGCGCTGCCGGGCTTCCAGTTCGGCGATATTGCCGAGGAAAACCTCTCCCGCAGCCTCGATGAAGTACAGATGACGCTGGACGAAAAAGGCCACGGGGAAGTGACCACCGCCAGCCAGTGGCAGGATAGCCATTCGCCGCTGCAGGTGATTTTACAAGCCAGCCTGCTGGAGTCCGGCGGTCGTCCCGTGACCCGCACCGTGCAGCAGGCTATCTGGCCTGCCGATGCCCTGCCGGGCATCCGTCCTGAATTCACCCTGAAAGACGTGTATGACTACCGGACCGACAGCACGGTGAAGCAGCCGGTGGTGGATGAAAACAGCACCGCCGGATTCGAGATTGTCTATGCCGATGCCGCCGGAGACAAAAAAGCGGTCTCCGGACTGCAGGTGCGCCTCATTCGCGAACGCCGCGACTACTACTGGAACTGGTCGGATAGCGAAGGCTGGCAGTCGCAGTTCGACCAGAAAGATTTGCAGGAGAGCGAAGAGTCGCTGGATCTGCAGGCCGGACAAACGGCGAAGATCAGCTTCCCGGTGGAGTGGGGCTCTTACCGGCTGGAGGTGGAGGACCCGGAGGGCGCGGTCAGCAGCGTGCGCTTCTGGGCCGGCTACAGCTGGCAGGATAACAGCGACGGCGCGGGGGCCGCGCGTCCTGACCGGGTCACCATGAAGCTGGATAAACCGGCCTACAGGCCCGGCGACACCATTAAGCTGCATATCGCCGCGCCGGCGGCAGGCAAAGGCTATGCGATGGTTGAGTCCAGCGAAGGCCCGCTGTGGTGGCAGGAAATTGACGTTCCGGCCGCGGGGATGGATCTGTCGATCCCGGTCGATAAAGCCTGGAACCGCCATGACCTCTACCTCAGCACGCTGGTGATTCGCCCCGGCGACAAATCGCGCTCCGCGACGCCGAAACGGGCGGTGGGGCTGCTGCATCTGCCGCTCGGCGATGAAAACCGCCGACTGACCCTGGCGCTGGATGCGCCGGAAAAAATGCGTCCCAACCGGCCGCTGACGGTAAAAGTGAAAGCCAGCGTTAAAGAGGGCGAGACGCCGAAGCAGGTGAATGTCCTGCTCTCGGCCGTTGATAGCGGCGTGCTGAACATTACCGACTACGCGACGCCGGACCCGTGGAACGCCTTTTTTGGCCAGAAGCGCTACGGGGCGGATATTTACGATATCTACGGCCAGGTGATTGAGGGCCAGGGACGGCTGGCGAGCCTGCGCTTCGGCGGCGACGGCGACGAGCTCAAGCGCGGCGGTAAGCCGCCGGTCAATCACGTGACGATCGTTGCCCAGCAGGCCCAGCCGGTGGCGCTCGATGACAAGGGCGAAGGCACCGTGACGCTGCCGATCGGTGATTTTAACGGCGAGCTGCGGGTGATGGCCCAGGCGTGGACCGCCGATGATTTTGGCAGCAGCGAAGACAAAGTGGTGGTCGCCGCGCCGGTGATTGCCGAGCTGAATACGCCGCGCTTCCTCGCCAGCGGCGATACTACGCGCCTGGCGCTGGATCTCAGCAACCTGACCGACAGGCCGCAAACCCTGAACGTCGCGCTGAGCGCCGGTGGCCTGCTGCAGCTTGCGCAGCCGGAAATCGCGCCGGTTCAGCTGGCGCCGGGCGCGCGCCGCACCCTGTTTGTGCCGGTGAGCGCTAAAGAGGGGTTTGGCGACGGCCAGCTCAGCGCGACCATCAGCGGCCTGAACCTGCCGGGGGAGACCTTCGCCCCGATGCAGAAGCAGTGGAAAATTGGCGTCCGTCCGGCCTTCCCGGCGCGGACGGTTAACGCTGGCGCGGTGCTGCAGCCTGGCGAAAGCTGGCAGGCGCCGGCGGAGCAAACGCTCGGCTTCTCGCCGGCGACCCTGCAGGGGCAGCTGGTGTTCAGCGGCAAGCCGCCGCTCAATCTGGCCCGCTATATTCGCGAGCTGAAAGCCTATCCTTACGGCTGCCTGGAACAGACCGCCAGCGGATTGTTCCCGTCGCTCTACACCAGCGCGGCGCAGCTGAAAACGCTGGGTATTACCGGCGACAGCGATGAAAAACGCCGCGCGGCGGTGGATATCGGCATTGCGCGCCTGCTGCAAATGCAGCGCGACGACGGCGGCTTTGCGCTATGGGATAAAAACGGTCCGGAGGAGTACTGGCTCACCGCCTACGCCATGGACTTCCTGGTGCGGGCGGGCGAGCAGGGCTACAGCGTGCCGGCCAACGCTATCAATAACGGCAACCAGCGCCTGCTGCGCTATCTGCAGGAGCCGGGGCTGATGACCGTGCGCTACAGCGACGACGCGCCGGCCAGCCGCTTTGCCGCCCAGGCCTACGCCGCTCTGGTGCTGGCTCGTCAGCAAAAGGCGCCGCTTGGCGCGCTGCGTGAAATCTGGACCCGCCACGAGCAGGCGCGTTCCGGCCTGCCGCTGCTGCAGCTCGGCATTGCGCTGAAGGCGATGGGCGACGCGCCGCGCGGCGAGCAGGCGCTGAAGCTGGCGATGACCACGCCGCGTCAGGACCGGGATCGCTGGCTGGGGGATTACGGCAGTGCGCTGCGCGATGATGCCCTGAAGCTGGCCCTGCTGGAGGAGAATAAGCTGCTGCCGGAGGCGCAAAACGCGCTGCTGAGCAGCCTGGCCGATGAGGCCTACGGCCAGCGCTGGCTCTCTACTCAGGAGACCAACGCCCTGTTCCTTGCCGGCCGCACGCTGCAGGATCTTCCCGGCAGCTGGCAGGCGCAAACCTCGCTGCAGGCGCAGCCGCTGGCGGCGGATAAGGCGCAGACCCGTAACCTGACCGGCGACCAGCTGACGGCGCTGCAGGTCAGCAATACCGGCAGCCAGCCGCTCTGGCTGCGTCTTGACAGCAGCGGCTATCCGCTTAGCGCCCCGCAGCCTGCGGGCAACGTGCTGGGTATTGAACGGCAGGTCTTCGACACCCGCGGCCAGCAAAAATCGCTGACCTCGCTGCGCAGCGGTGAGCTGGTGCTGGTGAAGCTGGAAATTACCGCGACGCGCAACGTGCCGGATGCGCTGGTCGTCGATCTGCTGCCTGCCGGGCTTGAGCTGGAAAACCAGAACCTGGCAAACAGCAGCGCCAGCCTGCAGGAGAACGGCGAGGCGGTGCAGAACCTGCTCAATCAGATGCAGCAGGCGGATATTCAGCATATCGAATTCCGCGACGATCGCTTTGTCGCCGCGGTAGCGGTAAACGAAGGGCAGCCGGTGACGCTGGTCTACCTGGCGCGGGCGGTGACGCCCGGGACCTATCAGGTGCCGCAGCCGCAGGTGGAATCGATGTACGTTCCGCAGTGGCGGGCAACCGGCACGGCCAGCGGTCCGCTGAACGTTACCCCGTAAATGCGGCGGTTGGTGAAGATAAGGCGCCGCTGGCGATGGCTGGCGGCGACGCCGTTTCTGCTGTGGCTGGCGCTGCTGGCGGCGGATCGCCTGTGGCCCCTGCCGCTGCACGAGGTGGCTCCGGCCCGGGTGGTGGTGGCGCAGGACGGTACGCCGCTGTGGCGCTTTGCCGATAAGCAGGGCGTCTGGCGCTATCCGGTGACCCTCGATGACGTGTCGCCGCGCTATCTACAGGCCCTGATCCAGTATGAGGACCGCTGGTTCTGGGATCATCCCGGCGTAAATCCGCTGGCCATTGCCCGCGCGGCCTGGCAGGACCTCACCTCCGGGCGCGTCATCTCAGGCGGCAGCACGCTGACCATGCAGGTTGCGCGGCTGCTCGACCCTCATCCCCGAACCTTCGGCGGCAAGCTGCGCCAGCTGTGGCGCGCGCTGCAGCTGGAGTGGCATCTGTCGAAAAGCGAGATCCTGACCCTGTACCTCAACCGCGCCCCGTTCGGCGGCACGCTGCAGGGGATCGGCGCCGCCAGCTGGGCTTACCTCGGGAAACCGCCGGCCCGGCTCAGCTACGGTGAGGCGGCCCTGCTGGCGGTGCTGCCGCAGGCGCCGAGCCGCCTGCGTCCGGATCGCTGGCCGCAGCGGGCTCAGGCGGCGCGCGATAAAGTGCTGGCGCGTATGCAAACCCAGGGCGTGTGGTCGGAGAAGACGGTGCGCGAGGCCGTGGAAGAGCCGGTATGGCTGTTCCCCCGGCAGATGCCGCAGCTGGCGCCGCTTTTTTCCCGGCGGATGCTGGCCAGCAGCGGCGAAGACAAGGTGGTGACGACCCTCGATGCCGGTCTGCAGCGCCAGCTGGAGGATTTAGCCCTTAACTGGAAATCGCGCCTGCCGCCGCGCAGCTCGCTGGCGATCGTCGTCGTCGATCATACCGATATGCGCGTTCGGGGCTGGGTCGGATCGGCGGATATTAGCGACGACAGCCGCTTCGGGCACATCGATATGGTGTCGGCGATCCGCTCTCCGGGCTCCGTGTTGAAGCCGTTTGTCTACGGCATGGCGCTCGACGAGGGGCTGATTCATCCGGCCTCTCTACTGCAGGACGTCCCGCGACGGTTCAGCGATTATCGGCCCGGTAACTTCGACAGCGGCTTTCATGGCCCGGTCAGCGCCAGCGATGCGCTGGTGCGCTCTCTGAACCTGCCGGCAGTGCAGGTGCTGGAAGCCTACGGGCCAAAACGGTTTGCCGCCACGCTGCGCAACGCCGGCCTGCCGCTGATGCTGCCGGCGGGCGCCGAGCCCAATCTGTCGCTGATCCTTGGCGGCGCCGGAGCCCGGCTGGCGGATATCGTGGCGGCGTATAGCGCGTTTGCCCGTCACGGCAGGGCGGGTCGGCTGCGGATGACGCCGGACGCGCCGCTGGTGGAGCGGCCGCTGCTGTCGCCAGGGGCGGCGTGGATAGTGCGGCGCATCCTGGCCGGTGAATCCCAGCCGGTACCCGACGATTCGCTGGTTCAGGTGGTGCCGCTGGCGTGGAAAACCGGCACCAGCTACGGCTATCGCGACGCCTGGGCGATTGGCGTTAACGCCCGCTATCTTATCGGGATCTGGACCGGACGGCCTGACGGAACGCCGGTAGTTGGGCAGTTTGGCTTCGCCAGCGCGGTACCGCTGCTCAATCAGGTCAACAATATGCTGCTGGCGCGGCCGACGACCGGCCGCGACGGGCTGCCCGCCGATCCGCGCCCGTCGTCGGTGAGGGCCGCCACCATCTGCTGGCCCGGCGGGCAGAGCCTGCCGGCGGGAGACGCCAACTGTCGACGTCGGCTGGCCACCTGGCTGCTCGACGATAGCCAGCCGCCAACGCTGCTGCTGCCGGGCCAGGAGGGCGTGCGCGGTATCCGTTTCCCGGTATGGGTAGATAAGCAAGGGCTGCGGGTGGCGGCGGATTGTCCGGGGGCGATGGAGAAAAACGTCGACGTCTGGCCGCTGCCGCTGGAGCCGTGGCTGCCGGCAAACGAACGCCGGCGGGCGAGACTGGGCCCGGCATCGGCACAGTGTCCTCCGCCGCAGGCCGCCGATGCCGCGCCGCTGGTGCTTTCCGGCATTCGCGATGGCGCGGTCATTAAACGTTTACCCGGCGCGGCGCGGGTGGTGGTGCCGCTGCAGACCACCGGCGGATCGGGGCGACGCTGGTGGTTTCTTAACGGCGAGCCGCTGGACGCGGCGGGGGTCGGTGCGAGCCTGACGCTGGAGCGGTTGGATAGCTATCAGCTGGTGGTGATGGATGAGGCGGGGCAGGTTGCGGCGGCGAATTTCACTCTGCAATAAGTCGGAGAGATAAGGCCCTGCGGTTTGTGTTGCTAAAACTCGTCTTATTTTAACAAAATGTTACCTTCATCCATAGGCAGCGCCTGAGTTGCTCTTTATAATGCGCGCCAGGCCATACGATCGTATGCCCAACAACATAAAATTTTATTAGAGGTAATCATGGCTATTGAACGTACTTTTTCCATCATTAAACCAAACGCGGTGGCAAAAAACGTTATTGGCGGCATCTTTTCTCGCTTCGAAGCTGCAGGGTTTAAAATCGTTGGCACCAAAATGCTGCACCTGACCGTTGAGCAGGCTCGCGGTTTCTACGCCGAGCACGAAGGTCGCCCGTTCTTTGACGGTCTGGTTGAGTTCATGACTTCCGGCCCGATCGTCGTATCCGTTCTGGAAAGCGAAAATGCCGTGCAGCGTCACCGTGACCTGCTGGGCGCAACTAACCCGGACAACGCGCTGGCCGGCACCCTGCGTGCAGACTACGCTGACAGCTTCACCGAGAACGGCACCCACGGTTCCGACTCCGTTGAATCCGCTGCCCGCGAAATCGCGTTCTTCTTCGCCGAAGGCGAGGTTTGCCCGCGCACCCGTTAATCCTCGTCGTCTTTTCGACCGTCGCGGCGTTGGCTGCGCGCGTTCACCCCGGTCACATAGCTATCTATGCTCCCGGGGATTTACTTGCTTGCCGCCTTGCGACATTCGAAAAGCCATAGAGGATTGAGTACGCAGCAACAGATTTTTTCATCATTGCCGCGTGCAAACGTGGTATTGATACACCAGACTTTGTACAATGCAGCGCCCCTGGACGAGCACTCGTTCATTGGGGCGCTTCTTTTTTTCAACCCACCTGGGGCCATAACGTGTAACAACGAGGCCGGAATAGATTATGTCTGAACATATTGTCACGCCTGATAACGCCGCTCTGACGGTGCCGAACAAAGATGCCAAAATTAACCTGCTGGATCTGAATCGTCAGCAGCTGCGCGAGTTTTTCAAAAACATGGGCGAGAAGCCCTTCCGCGCCGATCAGGTGATGAAATGGATGTATCACTACTGCAGCGATGACTTTGATGATATGACCGATATCAACAAGGTCCTGCGCAATAAGCTGAAGGAAGTCGCGGAAATTCGTGCGCCGGAAGTCGTCGAAGAGCAGCGCTCCAGCGATGGCACCATCAAATGGGCGATTGCCGTCGGCGATCAGCGCGTTGAAACGGTTTATATCCCGGAGGACGATCGCGCGACGCTGTGCGTTTCGTCTCAGGTTGGCTGTGCGTTAGAGTGTAAATTCTGTTCAACGGCGCAGCAGGGCTTTAACCGCAACCTGCGGGTCTCTGAAATTATCGGCCAGGTTTGGCGCGCGGCGAAAATCGTCGGCGCGGCAAAAATTACCGGCCAGCGTCCGATCACCAACGTGGTGATGATGGGGATGGGCGAGCCGCTGCTGAACCTGACCAACGTCGTGCCGGCGATGGAAATCATGCTCGACGACTTTGGTTTTGGTCTCTCCAAGCGTCGCGTGACGCTCTCCACTTCCGGCGTGGTCCCGGCGCTGGACAAGCTCGGCGATATGATCGACGTCGCGCTGGCCATCTCTCTGCATGCGCCGAACGATACGATTCGCGATGAGATCGTGCCGATTAACAAAAAGTACAACATCGAGACTTTCCTCAACTCGGTACGCGGCTATATTTCCAAGTCCAACGCCAACCAGGGCCGGGTGACCATCGAATACGTCATGCTCGATCACGTCAACGACGGCACCGAGCATGCGCACGAGCTGGCAGAGCTGCTGAAGAATACGCCGTGCAAGATCAACCTGATCCCATGGAACCCGTTCCCGGGCGCGCCGTATGGCCGTAGCTCCAACAGCCGCATCGACCGTTTCTCCAAGGTGCTGATGGATTATGGCTTCACCACCATCGTGCGTAAAACGCGCGGCGACGATATCGACGCCGCCTGCGGACAGCTTGCCGGTGACGTTATCGACCGTACCAAACGTACGCTGCGCAAGCGTATGCAGGGCGAAACGATTGACGTGAAAGCGATCTGACAAATGCGCAGCGCGCAATATTTCACGCGCGCTGCATCATTATGTTTCCCCGGCAGGCGAACCAGGCTGATTCGGCCAATAATTACGGTGCGTTTTTGTCGACTTTGAGGCAGTATGTAGCGGCACAACAACCGCTTAGCATTCAATATTGATAAGTATCTGTGATAGTTCGCCATACGGACTTATACTGTTTGTTTGACGCTTTGCAGATGTTTCGCGGCGCGGGGTTTACCGGCGCTGAACTTTAAATTTCACGTACCAGTAGTTGTCGAATGAATACTGAAGCCACTCAAGATCATCAAGAAGCAAACACTACGGGCACGCGTCTGCGCAATGCCCGCGAACAACTCGGACTCAGCCAGCAAGCGGTGGCTGAGCGCTTATGCCTGAAGGTTTCCACGGTTCGTGATATCGAAGACGACAAGGCGCCAGCCGACCTCGCTTCAACCTTCCTGCGCGGCTACATCCGCTCCTATGCGCGTCTGGTGCATATTCCGGAAGAAGAGCTGCTGCCGATGATGGCAAAACAGGCGCCTATTCGCGCGGCGAAAGTTGCGCCGATGCAGAGCTTCTCTCTGGGTAAACGCCGTAAAAAGCGCGACGGCTGGCTGATGAGCTTCACCTGGCTGGTGCTGTTTGTGGTGATTGGCCTGAGCGGCGCCTGGTGGTGGCAAGACCATAAGGCGCAGCAGGAAGAGATTACCACGATGGCTGACCAGTCAACCGCCGAGCTGAATGCGGGCGACAGCGGCAGCCAGAGCATTCCCTTAGATAACGGTGCCGATAACACGGCGCCGGACGTAGCGAACAGCGCGCCTGTGGATACCTCAGCCGCGCCGGCTCCGGCGCCAGCGGCGTCCGTACCGACGCCGGCTAATAACAACGCCGTCGTTGCTCCGTCTCAGGCGCAGGTCGATACCGCAGCAGGCGCTGCGGTTCCGGCCTCTCCGCTGCCAACCGATCAGGCGAACGTGACCGCAGCCGCTGCGGCTCAGGATCTGGTCCTGAACTTCTCTGCCGACTGCTGGCTGGAAGTGAGCGATGCAACCGGCAAGAAGCTGTTCAGCGGTTTGCAACGTAAAGGCGGTAACCTGAACTTAAGCGGCCAGGCACCTTATAAGCTGAAAATCGGTGCGCCGGCTGCGGTACAGATTCAGTATCTGGGTAAACCAGTCGATTTGAGTCGTTTTATCAGAACTAACCAGGTTGCGCGTCTGACCCTTAATGCCGAAACATCACCGGCGCAGTAATAGACGGGTAACGCGGGAGATTTTTCATGCATAACCAGGCTCCGATTCAACGTAGAAAATCGAAACGAATTTACGTTGGGAATGTGCCGATTGGCGATGGCGCCCCCATCGCCGTCCAGTCGATGACCAATACGCGCACCACCGATGTGGCCGCGACCGTAAATCAAATCAAAGCCCTTGAGCGCGTTGGCGCGGATATTGTCCGCGTCTCCGTTCCGACGATGGATGCGGCGGAAGCGTTCAGGCTCATCAAACAGCAGGTCAACGTACCGCTGGTTGCCGATATCCACTTTGACTACCGTATCGCCCTGAAAGTGGCGGAGTACGGGGTGGATTGTCTGCGTATTAACCCGGGAAACATCGGCAACGAAGAGCGTATTCGCATGGTGGTTGACTGCGCCCGTGATAAAAATATTCCTATCCGCATCGGCGTTAACGCCGGGTCGCTGGAAAAAGATCTGCAGGAAAAGTACGGCGAGCCGACGCCGCAGGCGCTGCTGGAATCCGCCATGCGCCACGTCGATCATCTCGATCGTCTGAACTTCGACCAGTTCAAGGTCAGCGTCAAGGCGTCGGATGTGTTCCTCGCGGTGGAATCCTATCGTCTGCTGGCGAAGCAGATCGATCAGCCTCTGCATCTTGGGATCACCGAGGCCGGCGGCGCCCGTAGCGGCGCGGTAAAATCGGCGATCGGCCTCGGCCTGCTGCTTAACGAAGGGATCGGCGACACGCTGCGCGTTTCGCTGGCGGCGGATCCGATTGAAGAGATCAAGGTTGGGTTCGATATCCTGAAGTCTCTGCGCATTCGCGCCCGCGGGATCAACTTCATCGCCTGCCCGACCTGTTCGCGTCAGGAGTTTGACGTGATCGGGACCGTCAACGCGCTGGAGCAGCGGCTGGAAGATATCATTACCCCGATGGATATTTCGATCATCGGCTGCGTGGTGAATGGCCCAGGCGAAGCGCTGGTTTCGACGCTCGGCGTCACCGGCGGCAATAAGAAGAGCGGCCTGTATGAAGACGGCGTGCGTAGAGACCGGCTGGATAACGACGATATGATCGATCAGCTGGAAGCGCGTATCCGTGCGAAAGCCTCGATGCTTGATGAAGCGCGCCGTATTGACGTCCAGCAGGTTGAAGAGAAATAATCCGGGGCAGCGTAAGACTTCCCGTGTATGATTGGACCCGCGGGCGCAACGCGCCGGGGTTCATTTTTGTATATATATAAAGAGAATAAACGTGGCAAAGAACATTCAAGCCATCCGTGGCATGAACGATTATCTGCCGGGCGAGACCGCTCTCTGGCAGCGCATTGAAGGCTCACTGAAACAGGTGCTCGGCAGCTACGGTTACAGCGAAATTCGGTTGCCGATTGTAGAGCAGACCCCGTTATTCAAGCGCGCGATCGGCGAAGTGACCGACGTGGTTGAAAAAGAGATGTACACCTTTGAGGACCGCAACGGCGATAGCCTGACGCTGCGTCCGGAAGGGACTGCGGGCTGCGTACGTGCCGGCATCGAGCATGGTCTTCTGTACAATCAAGAACAGCGTCTGTGGTACGTCGGTCCGATGTTCCGCCATGAGCGTCCGCAGAAGGGCCGCTATCGCCAGTTCCATCAGATGGGGGTTGAAGTCTTTGGTCTGCAGGGACCGGATATCGACGCCGAGCTGATTATGCTCACCGCCCGCTGGTGGCGTGAGCTGGGTATCTCTGAGCACGTCGCACTGGAGCTGAACTCCATCGGTTCGCTGGAAGCGCGCGCCAGCTATCGCGATGCGCTGGTCGCCTATCTTGAGCAGTTTAAAGATAAGCTCGACGAAGACTGCAAACGCCGCATGTACACCAATCCGCTGCGCGTTCTGGACTCTAAGAATCCGGAAGTGCAGGCGTTGCTGAACGATGCGCCGGCGCTGGGCGACTACCTGGATGAAGAGTCCAAACAGCACTTTGCCGGCCTGTGCGCGCTGCTGGACGACGCGGGCATCGCCTATACCGTTAACCAGCGCCTGGTGCGCGGGCTCGATTACTATAACCGCACCGTGTTTGAGTGGGTAACCACCAGCCTCGGCTCGCAGGGAACCGTCTGCGCAGGCGGCCGCTATGACGGTCTGGTCGAGCAGCTGGGCGGGCGCGCAACGCCGGGAGTCGGCTTTGCGATGGGGCTGGAACGTCTTGTTTTACTGGTCCAGGCCGTTAATCCGGAATTTAAAGCCGATCCTGTTGTCGATATATACCTGGTAGCCTCCGGAACCGATACCCAGTCCGCAGCGATGCGTCTGGCTGAGCGGGTTCGCGATGAGCTGCCCGGCGTTAAGCTGATGACCAACCACGGCGGCGGCAACTTTAAGAAACAGTTCGGCCGTGCTGATAAGTGGGGCGCTCGCATTGCTCTGGTGGTTGGTGAATCAGAAATTGCTGACGGAAACGTGGTAGTGAAGGATTTACGCTCAGGTGAGCAAACTACCGTAACGCAGGATAGCGTTGCCGCGCATTTGCGCACACTTCTGGGTTAATCTCCCGGGAATCATTAGTCAGGAGAAGGACTGCGTGGAAACGTATAACAACGAAAACGATCAGGTCGATGCGCTCAAGCGTTTCTTTGCCGAAAATGGCAAAGCGCTGGCCGTTGGGGTGATTTTAGGGATTGGAGCGCTGGTTGGCTGGCGCTACTGGAGCTCTCATCAGCAGGATACGGCCAGAGACTCCTCTTTAGCCTATGAGAATGCCATTTCCGCGCTTAAATCGGACAAGCCCGAAGCGCTGAATTCGGCGCAGAAGTTCGCCGCTGACAGCAAAAATGCCTACGGGGCGTTTGCCTCCCTGGAGCTGGCGCAGCGCTTTGTTGACAAAAACGATCTGCAGAGCGCTGAAAAGCAGCTCCAGCAGGGATTAGCCGCCGCCCCGGATGATAATCTGAAGTCGGTTATCAACATGCGTCTTGCTCGCGTGCAGCTGCAGCTGAAAAATCCTGATGCGGCGCTGAAGACCCTTGAGGGGATCAAAGGCGAAGGCTGGACCGCGATTGTTGCCGATCTTCGCGGTGAGATTCTGCTGGATAAAGGCGACAAGCAGGGCGCTCGCGCGGCGTGGGAAGCGGGCGTGAAAAGCGATGCTTCACCGGCGCTCAGCGAAATGATGCGTATGAAAATAAATAATTTGTCCATCTGAGAGGGACTCGATGCAATTGCGTAAATTACTTTTGCCAGGGCTGCTTTCCGTTACCTTATTGAGCGGTTGTTCGTTGTTTAACAGCGAAGAAGATGTGGTGAAAATGTCGCCACTGCCGACGGTGGAAAATCAGTTTACGCCGTCCACGTCCTGGAGCACCTCAGTTGGCGATGGTATCGGCGAATTTTACTCTAACCTCCATCCGGCCTTTGCCGATGGTGTCGTGTACGCGGCCGACCGTAAAGGCACCGTTAAAGCGCTGGGCGCTGACGACGGGAAAGAGGTTTGGTCGGTGAACCTGGCCGAAAAAGACGGCTGGTTCTCCCGCGCGCCTGCGCTGCTCTCCGGCGGCGTCACCGTCTCCGGCGGCCACGTCTATATCGGCAGTGAAAAAGCGCAGCTGTTTGCCCTGAATACCAGCGACGGTACCGTGGCATGGCAGACCCGCGTGGCGGGTGAAGCGATTTCTCGTCCGGTGGTCAGCGACGGCATGGTGCTGGTGCACACCAGCAACGGCCAGCTGCAGGCGCTGAACGAAGCCGACGGCGCGGTGAAGTGGACCGTCAACCTGGATATGCCGGCGCTTTCTCTGCGCGGTGAATCCGCACCGGCGACCGCTTACGGCGCGGCCATCGTTGGCGGCGATAACGGTCGCGTTAGCGCGGTACTGATGCAGCAGGGTCAGATCATCTGGCAGCAGCGCATCTCTCAGGCTACCGGCCCGACTGAAATCGATCGCCTGAACGACGTTGATACTACCCCGGTTATCGTCAACGGCGTGGTGTATACGCTCGCTTACAACGGCAACCTGACCGCGCTGGATCTGCGCAGCGGCCAGATCATGTGGAAACGCGAGCTTGGCTCGGTGAACGACTTTATCGTTGACGGCAATCGTATCTACCTGGTCGATCAGAACGATCGCCTGCTGGCGTTGACCACCGAAGGCGGCGTGACGCTGTGGACGCAAAGCGATTTACTGCATCGCCTGCTGACCGCTCCGGTGTTGTATAATGGAAATCTGGTCGTCGGCGATAGCGAAGGCTACATGCACTGGGTGAACCCGGAAGATGGGCACTTTGTGGCTCAGCAGAAGGTTGACAGCTCCGGCTTCCGTACTGACCCCATCGTGGCTGACGGTCGCCTGCTCATCCAGGCAACGGACGGTACGCTGTACTCGATTACGCGTTAAGTTGCGCGGTAGTCAGGATTGAGAAACGGCCCCTGGTATACAGGGGCCGTTTTCCTGTTTTTAAAAGCGTCTTGAAAAACGACGCTGCATAGTGATTTGTATGAGGCATTTAACATGATACCTGTGGTCGCGCTTGTCGGGCGCCCTAACGTTGGAAAATCCACGCTCTTCAACCGCCTGACCCGCACTCGTGATGCGCTGGTCGCGGATTTTCCGGGGCTGACTCGTGACCGTAAGTACGGTCGTGCTGAAGTAGAAGGACGTGAATTTATCTGTATCGATACCGGCGGTATCGATGGCACGGAAGACGGCGTTGAAACACGCATGGCTGAACAATCGCTGCTGGCGATTGAAGAAGCGGACGTGGTGCTGTTTATGGTTGATGCGCGCGCCGGCCTGATGCCTGCAGATACGGCGATCGCCAAGCACCTCCGCTCTCGTGAGAAGCCAACCTTCCTGGTGGCGAACAAAACTGACGGCATCGATGCCGACCAGGCCATTGCCGACTTCTGGACGCTGGGCCTCGGTGACATCCACCCGATCGCCGCCTCGCACGGTCGCGGCGTGACCAGCCTGCTGGAGCACGTGCTGCTGCCGTGGGCGGAAGAGATCGACCCGTCGGAAGAAGTTGACGAAGACGCCGCCTACTGGGCGCAGTTTGAAGCCGAGCAGAACGGCGAATTGCCGGAAGAGCCGGAGGATGACTTTAATCCGCAGGATCTGCCGATTAAGCTGGCTATCGTTGGTCGTCCAAACGTCGGTAAGTCAACGCTGACTAACCGTATTCTCGGTGAAGATCGCGTCGTGGTCTATGACATGCCGGGCACCACCCGCGACAGCATTTACATTCCGATGCAGCGCGATGAGCGCGAATATGTGCTGATTGATACCGCGGGCGTACGTAAGCGCGGTAAAATTACCGATGTGGTAGAAAAGTTTTCGGTTATCAAAACGCTGCAGGCGATTGAAGACGCCAACGTGGTGCTGCTGGTTATCGATGCGCGGGAAGGTATTTCCGATCAGGATCTCTCCCTGCTGGGCTTTATCCTCAACAGCGGCCGCTCGCTGGTGATCGTCGTCAACAAGTGGGATGGCCTGAGTCAGGAAGTCAGAGAGCAGGTGAAAGAGACCCTCGATTTCCGTCTGGGCTTTATCGATTTCGCCCGCATACACTTTATCTCTGCCCTGCACGGCAGCGGCGTCGGCAACCTGTTTGAATCGGTACGCGAAGCCTATGACAGCGCCACCCGTCGCGTGAGCACGGCGATGCTGACCCGCATTATGACCATGGCAGCGGAAGATCATCAGCCGCCGCTGGTACGCGGCCGTCGCGTGAAGCTGAAATATGCCCACGCCGGTGGTTATAACCCGCCGATCGTGGTGATCCACGGCAACCAGGTCAAAGACCTGCCGGACTCCTACAAACGCTATCTGATGAACTACTTCCGCAAATCGCTGGAAGTTATGGGTACGCCGATCCGTATCCAGTTCAAAGAGGGCGAGAACCCGTTTGCCAACAAACGCAATACCCTGACGCCGAACCAGATGCGTAAGCGTAAGCGCTTGATTAAGCACATCAAGAAAGGAAAGTAAGAGATAAACCCGCCGCTGGCGGGTTTTTTTATTGCCGCAGAGCGCAGCATTCACCGCGCAATCTGCCCGGCGTTCCGCCATAATTCCCTTATTATTTCAGCGGATTACTTTGTGCTAACGGGAGTGGGGAACGATGCAGGCAGGATTTATTGGGCTGGGCGCGGTGGTGGAGACGGCCTGGCTGCCGGCGCTGAAAAATCTGGCGCTACCGCTGGCGGCGTGCTGGGGTTTTGATAGCGATCCTCAGCGGATGCCTGAGGGCGTCAGCCGCTGCGGCTCGCTGGCCGCGCTGCTGGCAAAGCCGCTGGACATCCTGTTTATTACCACCGCCTCATTGCAGCATCTTCCGGTGCTGGAAGCGGCGCTCGCCTCCTCCTGCCCGCGAATTGTGGTGGAAAAGCCGATCGTCGCGACCCTGCAGCAGATTGCGCATCTACGCGCGCTGTTGCGCGCGCCGGAAAACGCCCGCCGGGTGCTGGCGCTGGACCACTGGATGGCGCGTGACGGAGCGCTGAAGCTGGCGCTGGGCCAGCTGGATGCCCGCTGGCAGCCGGAGAGCGGGGGGCAGGGCGACCGTCCGCTGCTCTTCTCGCCGCAGGATATTGCGCGTATTGACGGTTTTCTCCAGGAGCCAAGCGGGTTTGACGAACGGGGTGACCCGGTGGCGCTGAATTTTGCTACCGGCAGGCCGGATACGCGCCGGCTGCGGCATCCCGACGGGGTGATCCTTGATATTGGCACCCACGTGCTGGCGATGCTGCGGGAAACGATCCGCTCCTGCGGCGGCGACGACCGAATCCACCTTCGGGTTCGGCAGGCGAAAGATCGTCTGGGCCAGGTGATTGCCCCCGGCGATACGCAAACTGCGGAAGGGGAGGCGCATCTGCAGGGGGAGCTGAGCGGAGTCCCGCTCAATATCTGGCTCAACAAGTATGCCGGTCCTGCGGGAGGGCAGAAGGGCATGCGGATAGCGCTGCGCGACGGGCGGACGATCGATCTTGACCGCCGTGAGAATAGCGAAGTGGTTGAGCTCGTTGCCGGCGAGCAGGTGCAGCGCTGGCGGCGGGCCGGTGCGATCTACGAGCACTGCCTGGGGGAACATATTCTCGGCGAGGGCAGCCTGTTTGTGCGCGCACCCGATGAGGTCGCGCGGCTGACCCGGCGGCGCATCGACGAGGTGGCGCTGCTGCTGCAGCTTCAGCAGCAAATACGCGGGCCGCACTGAATGGGTATCGTGCTAAGCTGAGCTGACTAAAACATCGTAAGGAATGACTATGCAACCTGAGCAACCTGATTGCCCTCTCTGCCACGCGCCGCTGGAGGTGCAGGCCGGCAGCGCGCGCTGCGCGAGCTGCGAAAAAGAGTTTACTCTGCAGGCCCGCTGCCCGGATTGCCACCAACCGCTGGAGGTCTTAAAAGCCTGCGGAGCGATCGATTATTTTTGCCAGCACGGGCACGGGTTGATTTCGAAGAAGCGCGTTGAGTTCGCGCTGCCTGACCAGGCGTAGCTATTTCTTCTTAGCGCGCGCTTTTTTGACCGGCGCGATCGCCTTCACTTCGCTTTCGACCCAGCCGTCGTTTAAGCGGGTGGTTAGCAGATCGCCCGCCTTCACCTGCTTCGTTTGCTTCAGGACGCTGCCGTCGCTGGCGGAGGTGACGCTATAGCCGCGGGCGAGGGTCGCCAGCGGGCTGACGGCTTCGAGATGGGTTACCGTATTGCCGAAACGCTCGCGCTGTTCGCTCAGGCGCGCGCGGATGCTCTCGGCGAGACGATACTCCAGCTGCTGGATACGCGACTGGCCGCGATGAATACGCGGCTGCGGATTGTGCGCGTTCAGGCGCTGAAGGGCGCGCTGCTGGCGCTGATCGGCGCGCTTCATCTGCGTATCAAGCGCCAGACGCATCCGCTGGCGCAGCCGCTCAAGCGCCGTCTGCTGGCGCACTAAGCGCAGCTGCGGATGCTGCTGCTGCAGGCGGTGGAAAAGCTGGGTAAACCGGCGATGGCGGTTAGCGAGGAAGTAGTCCATCGCCATTTCCAGACGCTGCTGCCCGGACTGCAGCTGGCGCAGCAGCTCCTGCTGGTTGCGGCTGACGATCTCGGCCGCCGCAGAGGGCGTAGGCGCCCGCAGGTCGGCGACAAAATCGGCAATCGTTACGTCGGTTTCATGGCCGACGGCGCTGACGACCGGAATGCGGCTGGCAAAAATCGCCCGCGCCACCCGCTCATCGTTAAAGCTCCACAGATCTTCCAGCGAACCGCCGCCGCGGCCGACGATCAGCACGTCGCACTCCCGGCGCTGGTTGGCTAACGCGATGGCGCGTACGATCTGCCCCGGCGCGTCGTCACCCTGCACCGTCGTTGGATAAACGATAACCGGCAGAGAGGGATCGCGGCGTTTGAGGACCTGCAAAATATCGTGCAGCGCGGCGCCGGTTTTAGAGGTAATGACCCCCACGCAGTGGGCCGGGGAGGGGAGCGGCTGCTTGTGCTGCTGGTCGAACAGACCTTCTGCCGCCAGCTGCGCTTTCAGCTGTTCGTACTTCTGCTGCAGCAGCCCTTCACCGGCGGGCTGCATGCTTTCGACGATGATCTGATAGTCGCCGCGCGGCTCGTAGAGCGTGATATTGGCGCGCACCAGCACCTGCTGCCCGTGCTGCGGGCGGAAGGTGACGCGGCGGTTGCTGTTGCGGAACATCGCACAGCGCACCTGGGCGTTATCGTCTTTTAAGGTGAAGTACCAGTGACCGGAAGAGGGCTGGCTGAAATTAGAGATCTCGCCGCTGATCCAAACCTGGCCCATTTCCTGTTCCAGCAGCAGGCGAACCGTCTGGTTTAGGCGGCTGACCGTAAAAATTGCGGGGGATTGAGATGGTAACATGTGAGCAAGATCAAACTTTAAATCAGCAGGTTAATCAGTCGATAGTAACCTGCCGGGAGGCGATAGCAAGTATTATTTGCAAAAAAGGGTAGATGCAATCGGTTACGCTCTGTATAATGCCACGGCAATATTTATCCACCCTGGTCGAGATATTGCCCATGCTACGTATCGCTAAAGAAGCTCTGACGTTTGACGACGTTCTCCTCGTTCCCGCTCATTCTACCGTTCTGCCGAATACCGCCGATCTCAGCACTCAGCTGACGAAAACAATTCGTCTGAATATTCCTATGCTCTCTGCGGCTATGGATACCGTGACGGAAGCGCGTCTGGCAATTGCCCTCGCACAGGAAGGCGGCATCGGCTTTATTCATAAAAACATGTCCATCGAGCGCCAGGCGGAAGAAGTTCGCCGCGTGAAGAAACATGAGTCCGGCGTGGTGTCTGACCCGCAGACCGTACTGCCAACCACCACCCTTCGCGAAGTGAAAGAGCTGACCGCGCGCAACGGTTTCGCCGGCTATCCGGTGGTTACCGAAGATAACGAGCTGGTCGGGATCATCACCGGCCGCGACGTGCGCTTCGTTACCGACATGAACCAGGCCGTTAGCGTTTATATGACTCCGAAAGAGCGTCTGGTGACCGTGCGTGAAGGCGAAACCCGCGAAGTCGTGTTTGCTAAAATGCACGAGAAGCGCGTTGAGAAAGCGCTGGTAGTGGACGAGAGCTTCCACCTGATCGGCATGATTACCGTTAAAGATTTCCAGAAAGCAGAACGTAAACCGAACGCCTGTAAAGATGAGCACGGTCGTTTGCGCGTAGGCGCGGCGGTTGGCGCCGGTGCCGGTAACGAAGATCGCGTTGATGCGCTGGTTGCCGCAGGCGTTGACGTTCTGCTGATCGACTCCTCCCACGGCCACTCTGAAGGCGTTCTGCAGCGCATTCGCGAAACGCGGGCAAAATATCCGAACCTGCAAATCATCGGCGGCAACGTGGCGACCGGCGCCGGCGCACGCGCGCTGGCTGAAGCCGGCGTGAGCGCGGTGAAGGTCGGGATTGGTCCTGGCTCTATCTGCACCACGCGTATCGTTACCGGCGTAGGCGTTCCGCAGATTACCGCCGTTTCTGACGCCGTTGAAGCGCTGGAAGGCACCGGGATCCCGGTTATCGCCGACGGCGGCATCCGCTTCTCCGGCGATATCGCGAAGGCGATTGCCGCGGGCGCAGCGGCGGTGATGGTGGGCTCGATGCTGGCGGGTACCGAAGAGTCCCCGGGCGAAATTGAGCTTTACCAGGGCCGTTCATACAAATCCTACCGCGGTATGGGCTCCCTGGGCGCGATGTCCAAAGGCTCCTCCGACCGCTACTTCCAGAGCGATAACGCGGCTGACAAACTGGTACCGGAAGGTATCGAAGGCCGCGTAGCCTACAAAGGCCGCCTGAAAGAGATCATTCACCAGCAGATGGGCGGCCTGCGTTCCTGTATGGGTCTGACCGGCTGTGGTACCATCGACACCCTGCGTACCAAAGCGGAATTCGTGCGTATCAGCGGTGCAGGCATCCAGGAAAGCCACGTTCACGACGTGACGATCACCAAGGAATCCCCGAACTACCGCATGGGCTCCTGATTTTCATCGCCCGGCCATGCGCCGGGCGATTTTATTTAATTGCTACTGCTCTGGAATAAACGTCAATGACGGACAACATTCATAAACATCGCATTCTTATCCTCGACTTCGGTTCTCAGTACACTCAGCTGGTTGCGCGTCGCGTACGTGAATTAGGCGTTTACTGCGAACTGTGGGCCTGGGACGTGACTGAAGCTCAGATCCGTGAATTCAACCCAAGCGGCATCATTCTTTCCGGCGGCCCGGAAAGCACCACTGAAGATAACAGCCCGCGCGCGCCGGAATACGTTTTCGAAGCCGGCGTGCCGGTCTTTGGCGTGTGCTACGGCATGCAGACCATGGCAATGCAGCTGGGCGGCCACGTTGAGGCTTCCAGCGAGCGTGAGTTCGGCTACGCGCAGGTTGAAGTACAAACCGACAGCGCGCTGATCCGCGGGATTGAAGATTCGCTCAGCGCCGACGGCAAGCCGCTGCTCGACGTCTGGATGAGCCATGGCGATAAAGTGACCGCCATCCCGTCTGACTTCGTGACCGTTGCCAGCACCGAGACCTGTCCGTTCGCCATTATGGCTAACGAAGAAAAACGCTTCTACGGCGTGCAGTTCCACCCGGAAGTGACCCACACCCGCCAGGGCCTGCGTATGCTGGAGCGCTTCGTGCGCGATATCTGCCAGTGTGAAGCGCTGTGGACGCCGGCTAAGATTATTGATGATGCCATTGAGCGCATCCGTCAGCAGGTTGGCGACGACAAAGTGATCCTCGGCCTGTCCGGCGGCGTCGACTCTTCCGTTACCGCCATGCTGCTGCATCGGGCGATTGGCAAAAACCTGACCTGCGTGTTCGTTGATAACGGCCTGCTGCGCCTGAACGAAGCCGAGCAGGTGATGGACATGTTTGGCGACCGCTTCGGCCTGAACATCATCCACGTTTCCGCGGAAGATCGTTTCCTTGCCGCGCTGGCCGGTGAGAACGACCCGGAAGCGAAACGTAAAATTATCGGCCGCGTGTTCGTTGAGCTATTTGACGAAGAAGCGCTGAAGCTGGAAGACGTGAAGTGGCTGGCGCAGGGGACTATCTACCCTGACGTGATCGAGTCCGCGGCCTCCGCGACCGGTAAAGCGCACGTTATCAAATCTCACCACAACGTCGGCGGCCTGCCGAAAGAGATGAAGATGGGCCTCGTTGAACCGCTGAAAGAGCTGTTCAAAGACGAAGTGCGTAAAATCGGCCTCGAGCTGGGCCTGCCGTACGACATGCTGTACCGTCACCCGTTCCCGGGTCCGGGCCTCGGCGTACGCGTGCTGGGCGAAGTGAAGAAAGAGTACTGCGACCTGCTGCGTCGCGCGGACGCTATCTTCATCGAAGAGCTGCACAAAGCCGACCTGTACAACAAGGTTAGCCAGGCGTTCACCGTGTTCCTGCCGGTTCGTTCCGTCGGCGTGATGGGCGATGGCCGTAAATACGACTGGGTTGTTTCCCTGCGTGCGGTAGAAACCATCGACTTTATGACCGCTCACTGGGCGCACCTGCCGTACGACTTCCTCGGCCGCGTCTCCAACCGCATCATCAACGAAGTGAACGGTATTTCCCGCGTAGTGTATGACATCAGCGGCAAGCCGCCGGCGACGATCGAGTGGGAATGATTTCGCGTCCGGCAACCGCCCGCACGTAAAAGCCGTAACATCTCTAAGCCCGCGTCACTGCGGGCTTTTCTGTTTTTGTACCCGGCCTTTCCCGGCGTTCATGTCGCCGGTGGCAACGGCTATCCCTTCCGCGCGCTACGCATTCCCGGGCGTTTCTCAACGTCCGGATCGGCCAGCAGCCGCGCGTAGGCTTCGCTCTCTACCGCGACCAGCGCGATGCGGCTCTCCCGGTTGTGATGCAGACCATAGCCGTGTTTCTTCACCAGGGGAGAAGCGCGCAGGCAGGCCTGCGGCCTGGCGAAGAACGCTTCGGCCGTCACCGGGCCTTTGCGATCGTTCTCGACCGCGAGAAGCAGTTCATCTGACGTCATGGCGTATGGCGCGGCTGAAAGCCTGGCGAACTGCCGTTCGGCGATCGTGCCCTCCTTCGTTGGCGGCGTTGCCACCGCCACCGGGCAATCATCCGATACGACGATCAGCGTATTCCGGTAATTGGTGCTGTGCATGGTCATATCCCGCTTAATCCGTTAGCCCAATTTATTGTCGGAGACTCGTTGGCTCCAAATCTGCTGCGTCCCTGAAGTATAGAAAATCCGCCGCCGGCGGCAAATCCGGGCTCCGCGGGCTGTGGAATATGGGCTATCGCTCGGGAATGGCGTGCAACAGGCCGGCGTTAGTTGAACGGCCGATCGCCGAGCGGATCGGGGTTATCCTGTTCCCCATCCTGCAAAAGCGCAGGCGGGGGCGGGGCTACCGAGCGCGCATATCGGGCGGGAGGCATACCGACATAGCGGGTGAACGCGATGCTAAAGCTGCTTGCCGACCGATAACCCACCTGAACGGCCAGCCGATCGATACTCAGTTTTCGGCTCCGCAATAGCTGCTTCGCCAGCGCCATGCGCCAGGCCAGTAAATACTCCATCGGCGGCAGGCCGACGATGCGGCTGAATCTGGCAAAGAAGGCCGAGCGGGAGAGGGCGGCTTTGGTGGCCAGCTCGGCAACCGTCCAGGAGTATTCAGGTTGAGTATGCATACAGCGCAGCGCGATCGCGAGACGCTCGTCAGCCAGGCCGCGTCCCAGGCCTGGAACGGATGTGGTCTCTGTGCCGGATCGCAAGACCTCGATCAGCAGCACCTCAAGAAGTCGCTCCAGCACGAGCTCTTTTGCCGACCGCCGCTCTCGCGTTTCTTCGTCGATCAGCTGTATCAGCGTGGTCAGCCGGGGACGATCGCGTACCACAACCACGTCCGGCAGCAGCGAGACCAGCAGCGCCGCATCCGACGCGGCGAAGCTGCAGTGGCCGATGAGCATGCGCAGATCGGCAGCACCCTGCTGGCGCCCAACGCGAAAATGTCCCTCGGTGATCCGCACGGGCGAAGTGAAGGGCATATCGTCCGGCGCATCGAGGCTGCCGTTGACCAGATCCTGCATTGCCGGGGCTAGAATAAAGTCGCCCGCATGGAGGATGAATGGTTGGTTCCTGTCGAAGGTGACGCGGCAGCTGCCTTCAAGAATCACGCAATACAGGGGCTCGCCTGTCGCCTCACGATGGATCCGCCACGAGCCGGCGCACTCCACCAGCTTGGAAAAACGGGCGGCAGGCTGCAGCAGCGTAACGATCTGGGCAAGCGGATCGGGAGTCATGAACGAGACTCTCTCTAAAGTAATGACGACTGTAAGCTATATTACGTCCAATTTTTGGCGACTACTATAAGAGCGTCAACGTTTAATGGAGATGCTTATGCCTACGATATTGATTACCGGTTGTTCATCCGGCTTCGGCCTGGAAACCGCGAAGCTGTTCCTTGCCAGGGGTTGGGAGGTGATTGCCACGATGCGTACGCCGACCGAAGAGGTGCTCCCGTCCTCTGAACGGCTGCGGGTGCTGGCGCTGGATATCACCGATCCGACCAGCATCGCGCAGGCGCTGGCGGCGGCGGGACCCGTCGACGTCCTGGTCAACAATGCCGGTTTCGGCGCGCCGGCGCCGGTTGAGCTTACCGCTGCGGAAACCGTCCATGCCCTGTTTCAGACGAACACCATTGGCACGTTGGCAATGGTTCAGGCCTTCGTGCCGCAAATGCGCCAGCGCCGGGCCGGCGCGATCATTAACGTGACGTCTACGGTAACGGTCAAAGCATTGCCGATCGTCGGGATTTACCGGGCAAGCAAGGCGGCCGTCAATGCCTTCACCGAGTCCCTGGCGGTGGAGATGGCGCCCTTCGGCGTCCGCGTACATATCGTTTTGCCCGGTCGTTCGCCTGAAACCCGCTTCGGCGATAATGCTCGTCCCCACGTGCGCGGCATGGAGGATCCGGACTACGCTCCGATGCTGCAGCAGTTTATCAAAAGCGTCCTGGAGGACCCGGGCCCGGTGACTCATGCCGGCGATGTGGCAGAAGCGATCTGGCGGGCCGCGACCGACGCCTCTGCGCCGCTGCTTATTCCCGCTGGCGCCGATGCCGAGCTTTGGATGGCTGAAGCCGGCCACCAGGCGCAATCGCACGCTTTTCAACCATGAGGGCAGATGCCGCTTTCCTGCCGCGCTGACCCTCAGGCGAAAAGTATTCCGCTGCGGTTGCGGCGGATAATTTCGGCGAAATATCGATAAACCCGCATGCGAACGGCACCTGACTCAACGGGTGCCGTTCGCATGCGGGTTTTTTATTGTGGGCGGGCCGGGCGACAGCCGTTGCCTTTCGCCGGGAAGCGGGTATTGGGGTCAATCGATAAAAAAGCTGCGCGAGCGGGAATAAAATTCAACGCCCGTACGTCTGCATGATGACGGCTCACTGCGGGCCTTTCTCTGACCTCTTCAGGAGTGGACCATGTTAAGAACCAAACTGCTTGTCCCTGCTACTGCTTTACTGGCTCTGGTATCGGCTTACAGCTTTGCGGCGCCAAAAGATGATGCTCAGGCCCATTTTGCGGCGATTGCCGCAGGCAACGTGACGGAGATCATGAAGCATTATGATAGCCGGGCGCATCTCGAGTGGGTCGGCGGCCCGCTGGACGGGGCGTATAGTACGCCGCAGGCGATTGGCGGCGTGTGGAAAAAATTCACCACCGCTCAGGGGACGATGAAGCTAAGCGTGGCCTCGGTTGAAGAAGCCGCCAACCCGAAAGGCACAACCGTCACGGCGAACGTCCTGTTTGAAGGGAAAATGCCGGTGAAGGTGCGCTATGTCCTGACCTGGCGTAACGGTAAAATCGTGGACGAAATCTGGCAGGTTGCGCCGTCGCTGAACGTCAGCGCGTCCTACTGACGCGATCCTCGTGCGTCAGTCCCACGATAACCGGCTGTTACCCTGGCTTCCGCGCCTGCGCCGCTACGCGCAGGCGTTGACGCATAACCGGGATGATGCTGACGATTTGGTCCAGGATACCCTTGAGCGGGCTTGGGCGAAATCGGCGCACTGGCCCCTTATTCTTGATATGCGCGCCTGGCTATTCAGCATTATGCACAACCTCTATATCGATGGCGTACGGCGCCCGCGGGTGCCGGTAAGCGAGATGGCAGAGCATGACGCCAGCGTCGAAGCGCATCACGATAAGCAGCTGACGCTGATGGATCTTCAGGCGGCGCTGCGCCATCTGCCGCCGGAGCAAAAAGAGGTGGTTCTGCTGGTGGCGTTGGAGGATATGGCCTACGCCGATATTGCGCATATCCTTAACATCCCTGTTGGCACCGTTATGTCCCGTCTTTCACGCGGCCGCGAGCGTCTGCGGCTGTTAATGGAAGGGCCGCGTAACTCAGTCCGCGTGACGCGGGTGAAATAATTCTCAGCACCGGAGCCGCCAATGCCTATCACTGATGACGATCTTCACGCCTGGCTTGATGGTGAACTGAGCCATGAACGGATGCAGCAGGTCGCAAGCTACCTGGCAGCCCACCCCGATGAAGCGCAAAGAGTTGCGGCATGGCGGGCGCAGAATGAGGCGCTCCGCGCGCTCTACGATCCCATACTCGATGACTCGCCGCCGCCGCGCCTGCTGCGCGCCGTGCTACAGCCTCAGCCTGCGCAACGTTCGCCACGCAGGCTGCTGCCCATCGCCGCATGCGTGGCGCTGGCGCTTGTCAGCGGCATCACCGGCTGGGCGCTACGCGCTATTTCGGCTTCGCCGGATATCGTCTGGCAACATCCGGCGCAGCCATTACCGGCTGCCGTTCCGACGGCAGGATTTGTACAACGCGCCGCCGTTGCCCACGCCGTCTATGCCGTGGATGAGCGCCGTCCGGTAGAAATTGACGCCGCACACGAAGCGCAGCTGGTGAAATGGCTGTCAAAACGCATGGGAGCGCCGATGAATCCGCCGCATTTACAGGCGGTGGGCTATAGCCTCGAAGGGGGGCGCCTGCTGCCCGGCGGCAGCGGGCCGGTGGCGCAGTTTATGTATCAGGACCGCAACGGCAAAAAATTGACCCTGTATGTCTCTGATGAAAGAACCGCGCATCGCACGGAGCCGCAGGGGAGCACGGCTTTTCAGTTTGCCCGGCAGGGAAATATCAGCGTGTTTTACTGGATCGATCGCGGTTTTGGCTATGCGCTATCCGCGGAGGAAGACAAAGCGGAGCTGGCGCGGGTATCGAACGAGGTATGGCGGCAGTTAACGGATGATCGCAGGGAGAAATAGCTGGCGCTGCTTGCGGCGATAAAAAAGCCAGATTCACGGCGTGAATCTGGCTAACGGTACGGACGGGGAAAGGATTAGCGCACCTGGACCTGTACCGGTTTGCCGTGCTGCTCGGCGGTGCCTTTCACAATCACCAGGTAGCGGCGTTCATCGGCGTGGCGGCTATCAACCACCTGGCGGATAGGGCCAACGGCGTTGACGATTGCCGCCCCGGCCGGGTTAGTCATAAACTGCGCCAGCGGTTCCAGCTGGCCTTTACCTTCCGCATCCGGCGAGAGCGCCAGCAGATAGGCCTGCTTCGGTTCGAGGCCGGTGGCCGACGCCTGCAGGACCTGGGTCAGCCCCTGATCGAACAGCGACAGCGTCGTTGCCGGCTGCGCGCCTGGGGCGGCATTCACGTTTTTCAGCGCCAGATGCGCTGCTTTGCCGGCGAGGCCGAGGGGAACCAGATTCTGCTTGCCGTCGCCCTGCGGTACGGCATTGGGCACATACACCACCGCCTGCGGCGCCTGGCCGATAGGAACGGTGGCAATGACTTTATTCGTCAGCGTATCAATGGCGGTCAGCGCGTCGGCGTTTTCCAGACCGACATAGACGCGGCTACCGTCGCCTGATGGCCAGACGCCGTGCGGCAGGTTGCCCACCGCAATGGTGGCGACCTGGCTGAAGTCATCGGTACGATACACGTTCACCTTATTCAGGCCGCCGATGGTGACGTAGGCAAAGGTCCCTTTGGCGTTATGCACAATGTTGACGTGGTTGGTAATCGGGCCGCTGTCGATGGTTTTAAGCAGGCTAAACGGCGGATGCGCATCGAACACCTGCACTTTGCCAACGTCTTTTAAGGTGAACCATACCTGCTTGCCGTCCGGGGTCGCCGCAATATTCGGGCAGAACGGGCTGGCCTGCTGAATGCTGCCGACAATTTTATGCTGCTTAACATCCACCACCACGGTTTGCGGGTTGAAAGAGGAGCAGACATAGCCGTACTGACCATCCGGGGAGAAAATCTGCATCCCCGGGCCGCCGGGGACCTTAATCCGCGTTTTCTCTTCGCCGCTGGCGCCGTCCAGCACGGCAACATAATCTTCACCGCGTACGGTCACCCAGATTTCTTTGCCGTCCGGGGTAAAGAAGGCCTCGTGTGGCGAACGCCCGACGTAGGTCACGTGCTTCACCGCGTTGGTTGCGGTATCAATCAGGCTGACGGAGTTCGAGCCAATGGAGACCACGGCAAGCGTCTTGCCATCCGGAGAGAAGCCTAAACCATGCACGAGCACCTGGCCTTTGTACAGCGGGCTGAGGTTGGCGGGCTGCGCATCGCCCAGTTTAATCACCCCGAGCAGGGTGTTGCTGGCCGGATCGGTGACCGATACGGTATTGGAGAACTGTTCTGCGGCATAAACGCGGTCGCGATGACTCACGCCGATATCTGCCGCAGAGGCCGCATAGGGCGCTTGCCCTGCCGAGGCGAATGAGGACGCCAGCGCCACCGTTGCCGCCAGCGCCGAGCGTACGAATCTTCTTGTCATAATGGGTATCCCTTTAACTGTCGAGTATTATCGTGACCACGCAAGGTGGCTTATTTCCCCTGCGGAGCAGCAGGCGCGGATTCAGATTGGATTTGATCGGGTGCGGGTACAGCAGGAGGAAGCGGTTTGCCCAGCGCCTGGTACATGGCGACGATCTCTTGCTGCTGGGTGACAATGATTTCCTGGGCAATGCGTTTTAGCTGTTCGTTTTTGCCGTAACGCAGTTCGGCCACGGCCATATCCATCGCGCCCTGGTGGTGGGGCGTCATCATGGCAACGAAGTCCTCGTCGATGTTGCCCGTCGGCTCAATCGCCATTTTCGCCATCATGGTATCCATCGCCTGCGCATTCTCTTTCCAGAACCCCTGTTCCTGCGTAAGCGCGGTAGCGTCAGCGGCGTGATGTTCATGAGCGCCTGCGCTCTGGCTCAGCAGCAGCAGGCCGTTAGCAATAAGGAAATAGCGAACAATACGGTTCATAGCACACCCTTTAGCGAATCAATCAGGACCGGATGGGCCTGTCATGGCGCCTATATAAGCAAAGCGATGTATCAGGACTGTTTCTTACCGTGGTGGATTTTGTATTTTTATGTAGCGGGATGACGGAATGTTTCTGGCAAAACGACCCAGCGGACCTGATGGCGACAGGCTGCGGCCTGAAAACGGCCCCCGCGCTGGATACAGTACGGTACAAAGCCCGACACTTTTGCGTAACAACTGCGATAAACTGGCCGCCGTGAGATCATGCCTGAGAAGAGGAAGTGCGCCGTGGAACATGTCGATCATATTTTGATTGTCGATGACGATCGTGAAATTCGTAGCCTGATAGCCGATTACCTCAAAAAAAACGGTCTGCGTACCACCGAGGCCGCGGATGGGCGGCAAATGCGCAGCTTCCTGGAAACCACGCCGGTCGACCTGATTGTCCTCGACGTGATGATGCCGGGTGACGATGGCCTGACCCTGTGCCGTGAGCTACGCAGCAGCAAGCATAAAGGCACGCCGGTACTGATGTTAACGGCGCGCAGTGAAGACACTGACCGTATCATTGGCCTTGAAATGGGCGCGGATGATTATCTGGTCAAACCCTTTGTCGCCCGTGAACTGCTGGCGCGAATCAAATCGGTGCTGCGGCGCACGCGGATGATGCCGCCGAATCTGGTGATCTCTGAAGCCGCGCGCATTCTGGCGTTTGGCGACTGGGAGCTGGACACCACCTCGCGCAACCTGATCGATAAAGAGGGGGTGATGGTGGCGCTAAGCGGGGCGGAGTATCGTCTGCTGCGGGTTTTCGTGGACCATCCGCAGCGCGTATTAAATCGCGATCAGCTGCTGAATCTCACCCAGGGCCGCGATGCCGAGTTGTTCGAACGCTCGATTGATTTACTGGTAAGCCGCTTGCGCCAGCGCCTCAACGACGTCGCCCGCGAACCTTCTTATATTAAAACGGTGCGCAGCGAAGGCTACGTCTTCGCCATGCCCGTGGAGCTGCGCGAGGCCAGAGAGTGAAACGCCTGACACAATGGTGGCCCAAACGTCTGGCATCGCGCCTGATGCTGATTTTGCTGCTGGGTTTGCTGCTGGCGAATGGTTTAACGCTGGGGCTGCTGTTGCTGGAGCGTTCTCAGAGCACGAAGGCGATGATGATGGACAACCTGGAGTATGACGTTGCCACCAGCATCGCTATCCTTGACCGTCTGCCGGTGGCGGAGCGTGCCGCGTGGACCGCGCGCCTCGATCGCAGTAACCATCACTATCTTTTACACGCCAGCCCGTCGGGCAAGACTGTACAGAGCAAACGCCTGCAGGATACGGCGGCAGCCCTGACCCGGGTGTTAGGCGGGCGCTATCCGCTGAGCTTTAGCGTGGATCCGGTGAGCCCCGGGCAGATGATGGCGCATCTGCGCCTGAGCGATGGCAGCCCATTAACCATCGATCTGCGGCCGCGCAATATGCCGTTCGCCCGCTGGCTGCCGATTGTACTGATCGGGCAGTTTATTCTGCTGCTGGGTTCCGCCTGGCTGGCGGTGCGCAGCGCGGTACGTCCGCTGACGGTGCTGACCCGCGCGGCCGAAACGCTGCATCCCGATCCGGGCGAAACCGTACAGATGTCGGAAGAGGGACCGGTTGAGGTGCGTAACGCCGCGCGGGCTTTTAATGCCATGCAGGAGCGTATTACGACTTACCTGAAAGAGCGCATGCAGATCCTGGCGGCGATCTCTCACGATTTACAAACGCCAATCACCCGCATTCGGCTGCGCTCAGAAATGATGGATGATACCGAAATCAAGTCCCGACTTTTACAGGATCTCGAGGAGATGACGCTGCTGGTGCGCGAAGGGGTGGCCTACGCGCGTACCAGCGAAAGCAGCAGCGAAAAGCCCTGCCGCATTCAGCCGCACGCCTTTATCGATAGTCTGGTGTGCGATTATCAGGATACCGGTCAGAAGGTGGTATTACGGGGGAAATTAAATGGCTCGCTAAGCACCAAACCCCACGCGCTGCGGCGAACGCTGAGTAATCTGATCGATAATGCGCTCAAGTTCGCCGGCAGCGCGGAGGTGGCGGTGAGCCAGGACGCTGACGCCATCACCATTGAGGTTCTCGATCGCGGTCCGGGGATTCCGCCGGCGGAGATGTATGCGGTGATGCAGCCGTTTTATCGGGTGGAAAATTCGCGCAATCGCGCCACCGGCGGCACCGGGCTGGGCTTAGCGATTGCCCAGCAGCTGGTGGCCTCGCTGGGCGGGGAATTGACGCTCGCTAATCGTCGGCAGGGCGGATTGCGGGTGACGGTGACCCTGCCGGGCAGCGGGCGCTGAAATGTATCGCAGTGTATATAAAGGCGCGATAGCGAAACCCCGGTACACTTTCACCTTATTGTCGATATGTTACCGATACATTGCAGTGGTGTAATTCAGTCATCGGGCAGCGAAACGTTTTAACGCTCTCTGCCCCTGGTTAATTACACTTATTGAGGTGACATATGAAAAACGTAAAAATGATTCTGGCCGCACTGATCCTTGGTTCTGTTTCCGCATCCAGCTTTGCGGCGATGGAAACCACCATGCCGCAGGGGATGACCCGTATCGGTACGATTTCTGACAGCAGCGGAGCGACCACGCTTTCAGAACTGGACGCTAATCTGGCGGCAAAAGCGCAGGCCGCAGGGGCCAGCAGCTACCGAATTGTGGCCGCCGGCGGGAATAATGTTTTCTTCGGCACCGCCGATATTTATAAGTAAGCGTGCCTTGCCTGTCGCGCAATGCGAAATAAGGATATCCGCATTGCGTCTGCTTTTTCCTTACCCTTCTTTGCCTCCGACCCGGAGGCTTTTTTACCCGCGCTACGATTATCCCGCCTTAAGGCGGGTTTTTTTATGCCGGCGACGAGGGAATTAGCGGGATGCGGAGGGCCACGTCGCCAGCGCGTGCTCGACCAGGGCGTCAAGCATCTGCCTGCTGGCCCCGGCTTTGGCCTGCACGGCCATCCCCTGAGATAGCGTCATGACGAAGGCAGCCAGGGTGGTGCTGTCCGCGGAAGGCGGCAAATCGCCTTCGCGGCGTGCCCGCTCCAGGCGGTCGTTCAACGCCTGCTGGGTCGCGCTGCGGCGGCGAATCAGCTCGCGGCGAATGGGTTCTGCATCATCGGAGCAGGCCAGCGCACCGTTGATGCCCAGGCAGCCCGGATGGTCGGCGCTTGCCGTTTGGACGCTGACCGATTCTCGCAGGATCCGCGCCACGACCTCGCGGGACGTCGGTTCATCCAGCGCCTCGCGCATAAACCCCATGTACGCGGCGTCGTAGAGATCGAGGGCCTTGAGGAAGATTTTTTCCTTGTTGCCGAATGCCGCATAGAGGCCGGGGCGGGCTACGCCGGTGGCTTGCGTGAGATCTTCAAGGGAGGCCCCTTCGTATCCTTTCTGCCAGAAGACAGAGAGCGCCGCCTCCAGCGCCTCATTTTCGTTGAACTGTCTGTGACGTCCCATTTCCGCTCCCCCCGATTTCAATACCGGTCAGTATAAATCGCTTGACACCTCAGCGGCAAATACAATACCGTTCGATATAATATCGATCGGTATTGTATTTAAGGAATATCATCATGACGAATACCCACGCTCTGCTTCACGATAAGGTCGCGCTGGTGACCGGCGGCGCGCGCGGACTCGGGCTGGAGATTGTTCACCAGCTTGCTGCGCTCGGCGCCCACGTTATTATTGGCGCCCGCGATGAGCGCAAAGCCCGACAGGTGGCAAACGAGCTGCGTGGCCAGGGAGGCAAAGCATCGGTGCTCAGGCTTGACGTTACCCGCGAAGCGGATCGACAGGCGGCCTGCGCGGAGATCGACAGGGCTTATAGCAGGCTCGATATTCTGATTAACAACGCCGGTATTCTGCTGGACAGTCCCGACGGCGGCACGCCGGCGACCCGCCCGCCGAGCGAGGCGCCAGCGGACGCGGTGCGTGACACATTTGAGGCCAACTTCTTCGCTCCCGTTTTCCTGACGCAGGCTCTGCTGCCGCTGCTGAGACGCTCGGCGGCGGGACGCGTCGTCAACGTATCGAGCATCCGCGGGTCGCTTGCCCATTTATCCGATCCGCATTCGCCGGTCTATCCGATTCGCGCGCTGGGGTACGACACGTCCAAAGCCGCGCTCAACGCCTTCACCATTCTGATTGCGGAAGAGCTGCGCGGGACACCAATCAAAATTAACGCTGTTCATCCCGGCTGGCTGCAAACCAGCATGGGCGGCGAACGCGCGGACATGAGCGTCGCAAGCGGCGCTCGTACCGTCATCCGCTATGCCTGCATCGGGGAAGAGGGGCCAACGGGCGGCTTTTTCTTCCAGGACCAGCGGCTGCCGTGGTGAGGCGGAATTTCCCTTTCAACCCAACCTACTGAGGAATTTGCAATGAATAAAAAACTTGCAGGAAAAGTCGCGCTCATCACCGGCGGTTCGCGCGGTCTCGGCGCGGCGATCGCTGACGTTCTGGCCGATCAGGGGGCGGATATCGCCATCACCTACGTTGCTTCCGCCGACAAGGCGCATGCCGTCGTGGAAAAACTCATCGCGAAAGGCGTACGCGCCGTTGCTATCCGGGCCGATCAGGGGGAGTCGTCCGCCGCGGAACCCCTGGTGCGTGAGGTCGTGGAGAAGCTTGGTCAACTCGATATTCTCGTCAATAATGCGGCCGTCGCGTGGCAGGGAAAAACGATCGATGCTCCCGATATTGACAACGCGGCGATGGATCGACAGTGGGTTATTAATACGGTGGGCGTCATCGCCAACATCCGTGCGGCGGTGCGGGTTCTGCCGGACGGCGGGAGGATTATTTCGGTCGGCTCCGGCCTTGGCACGCGCATAGGTTTCCCCGGCACCACCGATTATGCCGCCAGTAAAGCGGCGATTGTGGGCTACAGCAAGGGCGCGGCGCGCGATCTGGGGGCGCGTAATATCACCGTCAACGTGGTGCAGGCGGGCATCATGGACACCGACATGGCGGCCGGCGCGCGGGATAACCTGCCGCCGGTGGTGATGGCATCTCACGCTATTCAGCGCTACGCGACCGTTGCGGAGGTCGCCGCGACGATTGCTTTCCTCGCCGGGCCGGATGCTGGTTTCATCACCGGCTCGGTTATTGACGTCAACGGTGGCTTCACGGCCTGATTCAGACGCGGTCGCTCACCGTCTCCGGCGGGAACTGACGCTGGTGCCGGGCAATCGCCAGCGTCAGCGCGGTGACGACCAGCGCGAGCAGCGCAGACACCGCTAAACCTCCCTCGATGCCCAGGCGCTGGTTAAGCCAGGCGTAGGCAAACGGCGAGGCGGCCGCCAGCAGCTGGGCGGGGATCAGCAAAACTCCGGTGCGCCGGGCGTAATCCTGCGCGGCAAACAGCTGCAGCGGCAGCGTGGCCTTGAAGACCGTGGTTAAGCCATTAATCGCGCCATATCCCAACACAAACCCGGCGGCGGCCCATGCGAAATTGGGGCCGCTCAGGCCGAGCGCAAAGCACAGCGGCATCAGCAGGGTCGTGAGCAGCGTGAGCTTTAGCGGCGTTAATGCGGAGCCGGAAGCCACTTCCAGAAAGCGGGCGCCGGTTTGTCCGACTCCCCACAGCATGCCTGCCGCCACCGGCAGGCCGTAGCTGGCGATAAACTCGGGCAGATGGGTCGAGGTTCCGTTAGAGACAAAGGTCACCAGCGCGATCAGCGCCGCATACAGCAGGCCAACGCGTCGGTCGTGGCGCGAGGCCGGCGGGCGCGCTTTGCGCTGCGGCGGCCTCGGCAGCCGGATATTCGGCATTTTGCACAGCAGCAGCGCGCTGAGCACGCCGAACAGCGCGTAGACCAGCAGCGCGTGACGCCAGCCGATCGTCGTCAGCAGCCAGGCGCCAAGCGGCCAGAAAACGGCGGAGGCCAGGCCACCCGCCAGCGTCACCCGCGAGATAGCCACTCTTGCAACTTGTCCGTAAAGGTTGACCAGCGCGGCGAACAGCGCGTCATATAGCGCCAGGCGCATACCGACGCCGGTCAGCAGCCAGGCGCTAAACCAGACCGGCAGAGTATGGGCGTTCGCCATTATTAAGCATCCGCTGGCGATTATCAGCGTCCCGGACATCACCACGCGCTGGCCGCCGAGGCGGGCCAGCAGGCGGGCAACGAAGGGCGAGACCATCGCCATCATCAGCATCGCAAAGGTCAGGCCGAGATAGATTTGCGCCGCGGACCAGCCGGTATCCCGGGCGATGGCCCGGGCGAAGGTGCCGGGCATATAAAAGGAAATGCCCCAGTTGATTAGCTGGCTGCATCCGGCGGCAAAGGTGAGCAGGGAGGGGGCTGAGGGCGATTTTGCGATTGCTTTCATGGTCTTCTGTTCAGTGATACGGTTGTCGACAGCATATCCCGCAGGCTATTGTGCTGGCAGACCCGTCCGTTTATGACCCTTATAAGAGAAACTTTGCGATGATGACGCTGAATCTGGCAAACCTGGCGACCTTCCGGCTGGTGGTGCAGCGGGGGAGCTTTTCCGCCGCCGCCGACGTGCTGGGGCTATCGCAACCGGCCGTCAGCCTGCAGGTGCGCCAGCTGGAGCAGTTTCTCCAGACCCGGCTGGTAGAGCGCACCGGGCGAGGCGTGAAGGCGACGGCGGCCGGCCTGGCGCTGCTGGCCCACGGCGAACATATCGAGCAGGCGGTCAGTGCGGCGCTGCGGTCGGTCGGCGAGTTTAGCCATGAGGTCAGCGGTGCGATTGCCCTCGGTACCGGGGCGACGGCCTGTATTCATCTTTTACCCCCGGTCCTGCAGCAGCTGCGCGAGGGCCACCCGCTGTTGACGGTGGGCGTGACCACCGGCAATACGCTCGATATTGTCCGGGCGGTGGAAGAAAATCGGCTCGATCTTGGGCTGGTGACGCTGCCGGCGAACGGGCGTTGCCTGGCGGTCACCCCGATTCTCGATGAGGAGTTTGTGTTTATTTTTGCCAGCGACGGCCTGCCGCCGCCGCGGCTTACGCCGGACGTTCTGCAGGCTCTGCCTCTGATTGCCTTTGAGGCAGGAAGCGGCACCCGGGCGCTGATTGACGGCTGGTTTCATGCCGCAGGCCTGACGATTGCGCCGGTGATGCAGCTGGGGAGTATCGAGGCGATCAAGCGTATGGTGCGCGCCGGGCTGGGCTACAGTATTGTGCCGCGTATGGCGGTGGACGACGCCGAGGATCGTCGCGGGCTAAGCGTTCACTCGTTGACGCCATACCTTCATCGCCGGCTTGGCGTGGTGATGCGTCAGGATAAAATCCTCAGTAAAGGGATCGCCGAAATGTTGCGCCTGCTGCGGCAACTCGGAAGCTGAACGGACATCGGATACGGCGAACGGCTGGTGACGGCGAGGCTATTCTCGGGTCGGCGTGACAACCGGAGCGGTGGTTTGCTGCGACTCTTTTTTGTCCTGATGATGGTACCAGGCACCGATAGAGGAGTAGACGAAACGTCCAAAGAAAAAGATAAAGCTGATAAGCAGTACGATACGGGTCATGCGACGGTTAAATCGATGTCGTTTACGCATACTGGGTGCCTGACTCACAAAAGGTTCCTTAAAGTATACCCATAACATGGGCGTTAGGCGTATTAAGGCACAGGAAAGGGGCGGGGTCAATTGATGAGGATGTAAAAGTGCCTTAGCCAAAGCATTACTTAATGTTATATAACATAATCATTGCATTTACATGGTTTCTTTTTCCAGCGGCCATTGGCAAAAAAATAAGCTTTATTAATATTAGCTAAATGATTTCTTGATTTATATCAACAGTCTGTTTTCGTTGGTAACTAGAATCTCCAGCCAGTTCCGCGTCATTATTCCCTACGCGGTTGAGATGGTTGGGTTGGATGCCTGCCTGAATATACCCTGCTGGAGTTTGGGTTATCCGTAGAGCATCTATGAGCATAATTAATCTGTACAGACAATATCGGGACAAGTGGTGGGCGCTGCCGCTGGTGTTACCCACACTCTTACTTCCCCTGGCGAGATGGACAAATACCTACGCTGAGCTGAACGGTAATGAAGTGTCTCTTTACTATTTACCGCTGGCGCTGGTCTTGAGCCTGATGCTGTTTTTTGGCTGGGACGCGCTGCCCGGCATTATCATCGGGCTGTGGTGCACGGTGGCCCGTGATATGGCTCCGGAAGAGGCGGTCGGCGTTATCTTCCACTTTCTGATCCCGGTGGTATTGTGCTGGGGCGGCTACCGTATTTTTGTCCCGCGCAGGCAGCAGATCTCGCACGGTAACGTTGGCCTGATGCCGCAGAGGCTGTTCTGGCAAATGCTGCTGCCGTCGGCGATATTCCTCGTGCTTTCCCAGTTTGCCGAATACCTTGGCCTGCATCCTCGCGCCACGGGCCTGATCGGCATTGACCCCTTTAGTTTACGATCGCTAATCACTTTCCAGGCGCTAATGGTCGGGTGTTTAACCGGCGTACCGCTGTGCTATTTCCTGCTGCGCATTATTCGTAATCCATTACATATACGCGGATTTATTTCGCAAATTCGCCTGCAAATTGACCCCAAAATAAAGCGGATGGAGTTTGTTTTCTGGGCGCTCACGCTGTTAATGTTATTAGTACTATTATTAATACCCTTGAGTAATACCAGTACGATATTTAGCACAAATTATACATTATCATTACTTATGCCGGTGATGCTGTGGGGAGCGATGCGCTTTGGCTATCGCTTTATCGCGATGGTCTGGACGCCGGTATTAATTCTTATTATCCATTTTCATTACCGCTATTTGCCGTTGTCGATGGGCTACAATAATCAGCTGGCTATCACCTCATCCAGCTACCTGGTGTCCTCATTTATTATTGCCTATATGGCCATGCTGGCGACGCAGCAGCGGCTGATCCACGCGCGCGTGCGGCGAATGGCGTTTCTCGACCCGGTGGTGCATATGCCGAATTTACGCGCCCTAAGCCGGGCCCTCGAAAGCTCGCCGTGGTCGGTGCTGTGCTTTTTGCGCATCCCTGAGCTGGAGCTGCTGGGACGGCACTATGGGGTGATGCTGCGCATTCAGTACAAGCAAAATCTGGCGGAACACCTTAGCGCCTTGCTGCAGCCGAATGAGGCCGTTCACCACCTCTCGGGCCACGACCTGGTTATCCGTATGAACTGCGACGATCACAAGGCGCGAATCGACGCGCTGGATAAGCACCTGAAGCAGTTTCGCTTTGTCTGGGACGGGATGCCGCTGCAGCCCGCGGTGGGCCTGAGCTACTGCAGCGTGCGCTCGCCGGTGAAGCATCTGTATTTGCTCTTAGGCGAGCTGAATACCATTGCCGATATGTCGCTAACCAGCGGCCACCCGGAAAATATGCAGCGGCGGGGCGCAACCCACGTCCAGCATGGGCTAAAGGATAAGGTGGCGATGATGAACCTGATCCTGCAGGCGCTGGAGCTGGACCGCTTTCGCCTGATGGCGCAGCCGATAGTCGGGATCCGCGGCGATAGCTACCATGAAGTGCTGCTGAGGATGGTGGGCGAGAATGGCGAAATCATCAATCCGGATAGCTTCCTCCCGGTAGCCCACGAGTTTGGCCTCGCTTCGCGGATCGATCTGTGGGTGCTGGAAAATACGCTCTCCTTTATGAACCAGCATCGGCACACTCTTCCGGGCCTGCGGCTGGCGGTGAATCTGTCGCCGGTGTCGGTGAGCCGCAGCCAGTTCCCGCAGGAGGTGGAGCAGCGGCTGGCGCGCTACGGGGTTGAGCCCTGGCAGCTGATATTCGAGCTGACCGAAAATCACTCGTTGACCAATCCGCAGCAGGCGCGACAAACGCTGACCCATTTACAGGCGCTGGGCTGCCGCGTGGCGATCGATGATTTTGGTACCGGCTATGCCAGCTACGCGCGGCTGAAAAGCCTCAACGTCGACCTGCTGAAAATTGACGGCAGCTTTATTCGTAATCTGGTCACCAGCAGCCTCGACTATCAGGTGGTGGCCTCGATTTGCCATCTGGCGCGGATGAAGAATATGCAGGTGGTGGCGGAGTACGTTGAAACGGCGGAGATTCGTCAGGCGGTGATGTCGCTGGGTATCGACTATATGCAGGGGTATGAGATTGGCGAGCCCGTGCCGCTGGAGACGCTGGCTAACGTGGCCGCACCGGCGACGGCTTGACTGCTGAAAAGTGGCCGGACGCAGAGCGCCCGGCCGGCCTGCTAGCTATCAGGCTCTTCTTCGGCAATTTTCAGCAGCCAGTCAGGCACGCCTTCCCAGTACTGCTGCTCTTTTTCCAGATCGAGCAGCACCAGCGCATTTTGGCTAAACCAGTCGTGCGGGAACACCAGCGTCCAGTGGTTGGCTTCGGTCTTCAGCGTCAGCGTCGGCGGCGTTGTCGTCGCCTGGCGCTGGTTGTTCAGCAGAATGCCGAGGCGTAAGAGCTGAATAAGCGGCAGGAACTGCTTTTTCTTAAACAGCGTAAAGCGCGGCAAATCGTCGAGCTTAATGGCCTTACGATGATAGCGCACCAGCGTGGCCATCAGCATCTGCTGCTCCTGATTGAAACCCGGCAAATCGCTGTTCTGCAGAATATACGCGGAGTGGCGATGCATACCGCTATGGTTAATATTCAGCCCCACTTCGTGCAGCATGACCGCCCATTTCAGCAGCGCCGAGAGGTTCGGGTTATCCAGCTTAGGGTTCTGATCCTGCCACTGCTCAAAGATATGGGTGGTGGTCTCCAGCACCCGACGCGCCTGTTCGCGGTCGATATTGTACTGGTTGGCCAGGCTTTGCGCGGTGCGGCTGCGGATATCCTGATGGCGGAAACGCCCCTCCATCTCGTACAGCACGCCTTCGCGCAGCGCCCCGTCCGACAGGCGCAGCTCTTTGATGGCTAGCGCATCGAACACGCCGCACAGAATAGCCAGCCCCGGAGCAAATACCGCCTTGCGCTCTTCAGAGAGGCCCGGCAGGCTAAGCGAGTCGAAGTTTTTATACTTCAGCAGCTCGGCGACCAGCATTTCAAGGCGTTCAGGCGTGATAAAGCCGTCCTTCTCGCCCATAGCGATCAGCACTTCCTGAGCGGCCTTAATGGTCCCGGAAGCGCCCAGCGCCACGGTCCAGCCCTGGATGCGGAACTGCCATGCCAGCGTTTCCAGCTTTTGCACCGCCGACAGGCGCGCGCGCTGGAAATTCTCTTTGTTGATAATGCCGCCAGGGAAGTAAATCTGCGAGAAGCTGACGCAGCCCATTCTGCGGCTTTCGACCAGACGCGGCTCGAAATCTTCGCCGATGACCAGCTCGGTTGAGCCGCCGCCGATATCAATCACCAGCTTGCGGCCACGCTCGGGCTGAGTATGCTCGACGCCCATAAAAATCAGGCGCGCCTCTTCATTACCGGAGATTATCTCAATCGGATAGGGGATAACCTGCTCCGCGCGCTTGAGAAACTCGGCCGCGTTCGTCGCCTGGCGTAGCGTATGCGTCCCGACGATGCAGACGCTGGCGGGCGCAAAGCCCTGCAGGCGTTCGGCAAACAGCGACAGGCAGCTAAGCCCGCGCGCAATCGCCTCTTCGCTGAGCACTGAGTTTTCATCCAGACCATCGGCCAGATGAACCCGCTGTTTAAGGCGACCGATGATCTGCATTGCCCCGTCGACGACACGGGCGATCACCATATGAAAACTGTTTGAACCAAGGTCGACCGCAGCAAACTCCTGGGGCCGAGGGGTTTTTTCGTTTATAGGCATAGGTTAATCGGGCTGTTCGAGTGATTTGAGATAGTCATAGATCGCCATCTGAGCGCGAACTTTACGGCGGTTGCCGCGCGGCACGTAGCTATTACTTAGTTCTTTATCAAGATAGCGTGCTTTCACCGTGTCGTTGAACAAGATGTCAAAAATATCCAGCACCCGCTGTTTCAGACGCGGGTCCAGCAGCGGCGCGGCGACTTCGATACGGTAGTCGATATTGCGCGTCATCCAGTCAGCGGAAGAGAGCCAGACCTGCTTATCGCCACCGTTTTCAAAGACATAGACGCGGTCGTGCTCAAGGAAGCGGTCGACGATGCTGGTAACGCGAATGTTGTCGCTAATCCCCTCAAGTCCTGGGATCAGGGAGCACATGCCGCGGATTAGCAGGTTAACGGCAACGCCGGAGCTGGAGGCCGCGTAGAGGCGGTCAACCAGGCCCTTATCGACCAGGTTGTTCAGCTTAAGGGTGATCCCGGAAGGCTGGCCGTTCTGGGCGTTAGCAATTTCGCGATCGATCATCTCATACAGCAGGCGGCGCGAGTTCTGCGGCGACACCAGCAGATAGTCAAAGCTAACCGGACGGTATGGGTTTTCGATAAAGTTGAACACGCGACGAACTTCATTGGTAATTCGCGCATCCGCGGTGATCAGGGAGTAGTCGGTATACAGGCGCGCGGTTTTTTCATTGAAGTTACCGGTGCCGATATGGGCGTAGCGCACAACCTCGTCGCCCTCTTTACGCGAAATCAGGAACAGCTTGGCGTGGATCTTCAGCCCAGGGGCGGAGAAGATAACGTGCACGCCGGCCTCGGTCAGGCGCTTCGCCCAATGAATGTTGGCCTCTTCGTCAAAACGCGCCTGCAGCTCGACCACCACGGTGACTTTTTTACCGTTGTGGGCGGCGTGGATCATGGAGTCAATGATCCGCGAGTCTTTGGCGACGCGGTAAATATTGATTTTTATCGCCAGCACGCTGGGGTCGAAGGAGGCCTGGCGCAGCAGCTCCAGCACGTGCTCAAAGGTGTGGTACGGGTAGTAGAGCAGCACGTCGCGTTCGCGAATAGCGTCGAACCCGTTGCGGAACTTATCAAACCAGGTGTGGCGCAGACGCGGCAGCGGTTTATTGACCAGGTTAGCTTTGCCGACGTTCGGGAAGCCGATAAAGTCTTTAAAGTTGTGGTAGCGGCCGCCCGGCAGCATTGAGTCATAGCGCGAAATCGAGAACATTGCCCGCAGCATTTCGACCATCGCGTCCGGCATATCGCGCTGGTAAACGAAGCGTACCGGTTCGGCGGTGAGGCGCTGCTTCAGGCTGGAGGACATCAGCTCCATCAGGCTCGATTCCATCTCGTGCACCAGATCGTACTCGGCGTCGCGGGTCATCTTCATCGAATAGGCGTTCAGCGTATCGTAATCGAAGAAGCCTTTAAAAATATCATCCAGGCAGTAGCGCAGAATGTTATCAAGCAGGATCATCGGCTTACGGCGACGCGGGGCTTCCGGCGGCAGGTTAACAAAGCGCGGAACCTTATCTGACGGAATTTCCAGCAGGGCGTAGTTAACGGTTTCGCCGCGAATGATTTCCACCGCCAGATAGGTGTAATCATCTTTCAAAAACTGGATCAGGTCCGTTTCGCGGTTAATCAAAATAGGGGTGATATGCTGGCGCAGGTACTGCTTAAAGTAGTTGCGCAGCCAGGACTGCTGGTTGACCGACAGCTGGCGTTCGTTAATCAGGAAGATCTGATTGCGCGCCATCTCCAGCAGCAGCTCATTGTAGAGGCTGTCAAACTCCTGGTCGGCCTTCAGCACCCGGGCCTGGATTTTACCTAATAAGTGGCGAGAATGGGCGGTACTACCTTGTTCTTCACTGATGATGATGCGGCGCTTAAGTTCAGCGAAGCGCACTTTATAAAATTCATCGAGGTTGTTGGAGTAAATGCCCAAAAAACGCATGCGCTCAATCAGCGGGTTGCTCTTATCTGCCGCTTCCTGAAGTACGCGTTCATTAAAGGATAACCAGCTGAGTTCTTTCTCGATGTATAGCTTTTCCTGGCCCATTACAACTCACACTCCGGTTGATTGATGTTGCTTTTTCATTATGGCGAGCTTTGCCATTGAATGTCCAACTATGTCAAAGAAGTATGACAGTTTTCTTTCAACGCGCTGCGAAGAAAAGGCGGTCGCTTTCCTTTGCTCATTCTGTGTGCAAAAAACGCTGATTCTGATGCTTGCTGCCGTACGCCGGACGCCAAAAGGCATCCGTCGCCCGGTCTTCTGGCGCAGCTAAGCGGTGGCCGCGGGGGCAAAAAAAAACGCCTCTGACGGATGTGAGAGGCGCTATCTATTACTCTTCTGCCGCATATCCCTGCGGCGGCAGAGGCGCATCGTCAAGCCAGGCCTGACCGCCCTCCATGCGCAGACGACCGTCAACAAACCAGCTGACGACGAGCGGGTAAATGGCGTGTTCCTGAGCCTGCACGCGGGCGGTAACGTCATCTTCGCTATCGCCGGCGAAAACCGGGACTTTGGCCTGCAGAATAACCGGGCCGCCGTCCAGCTCATCGGTGACGAAATGCACCGAGGTTCCGTGCTCCTCATCGCCGTTTTCCAGCACCTGGCGATGGGTATGCAGCCCGGGATATTTAGGCAGCAGGGAAGGGTGGATATTCAGCAGCCGCCCCTGATAGTGGGCAACAAATGCCGGACTCAGAATGCGCATGTAGCCCGCAAGCACCACCACATCCGGCGCGTAGGCGTCGATCTCGTGCATCAGCTCGCGATCGAACGCTTCACGATTGGCGAACTGGCTGGCGGTGAGCGCATGGGTCGGAATACCGGCCTCACGCGCGCGTTCAAGGCCGAAAGCATCGGCCTTGTTGCTAAATACCGCTCGCAGGGTGCCGCCGATCTGTTTCCGCGCGCAGGCGTCAATCATTGCCTGCAGGTTACTGCCGCTACCGGAAATCAGCACCACGATGTTTTTCATTCAATGACCACACGCTGTTCGGAATCAGAGGCTTTGATATAGCCTATTTTCCACGCGTTTTCACCTTTTTCGTTCAGCAGAGCGAGGGCGCTATCGACGGCTTCCGGCGGCAGCGCGATGACCATGCCGACGCCGCAGTTGAAGGTCCGATACATTTCGTGGCTGCTGACGTTGCCGGCAGTTTGCAGCCATTTGAAGACTTCCGGCCACTGCCAGGAGGACTCGTCGATCGCTGCCTGGGTGTTATCCGGCAGTACGCGCGGGATATTTTCCCAGAAGCCGCCGCCGGTCAGGTGAGCAATCGCGTGAACTTCAACGTTAGCGATCAGGTCCAGCACCGATTTTACGTAGATGCGGGTCGGCGCCAGCAGATGGTCGGCCAGTGACGCACCGTTCAGGTCGGTGGTCTGCGGGTCGACGCCGCTGACTTCAATAATTTTACGCACCAGCGAGTAGCCGTTGGAGTGCGGGCCGCTGGAGCCCAGTGCGATCAGCACGTCGCCGTCGGCAACTTTGCTGCCGTCGATAATTTCTGATTTTTCTACAACCCCGACGCAGAAGCCCGCGACGTCATAATCATCGCCATGGTACATGCCGGGCATTTCTGCGGTTTCGCCGCCAACCAGCGCGCAGCCTGATTGCAGGCAGCCTTCGGCGATCCCGCTGATGACGCTGGCCGCCGTGTCGACGTCCAGTTTGCCGGTCGCATAGTAGTCGAGGAAGAAGAGCGGCTCAGCGCCCTGAACCACAAGGTCGTTTACGCACATGGCCACCAGGTCGATACCGATAGTGTCGTGACGCTTGAGGTCCATTGCCAGACGCAGCTTGGTGCCGACGCCGTCAGTGCCGGAGACCAGTACCGGCTCGCGGTATTTCTGCGGCAATGCGCACAGTGCGCCGAATCCGCCCAGTCCACCCATCACTTCCGGGCGGCGGGTTTTCTTCACCACACCCTTAATACGGTCGACGAGCGCGTTGCCTGCATCAATATCTACGCCGGCATCTTTATAGCTGAGAGAGGTTTTATCGGTCACTGCGAAGTCTCCACACATTTGCGGTAGCAAGAAAAATCGGCGCAATTCTAACAGGGATAGCAAACGTTTGCGAGCCTGCTTTACAGTCGGCGTTAAACGGCGGTGAGATGGACAAATTTGATACTGTTCACGAAAATGAAACCGGGTACATTCTTGTGCTTGCCTCGGCGCGCCAGAATGATCATCATGCCACTGAAACCGGTTTCTCTTTTTATTTAAGCGAGCCGAACGACGGTATCAAGAGGATTCAGGAGGGGGGAAGGATGGTAATTGCCGCATTTGATATTGGTGGCACGGCGCTAAAAATGGGCACGATGACCAGCACCGGCGAGCTGCTGGAGAAGGGAAAACAGCCTGTTCGCGACAGCGACGGCGAGCAAATTTTGCAGGCCATGCTGGCGTGGATTGCCGCGCACCCGGAGTGTGAAGGGGTGGCGATCAGCGCGCCCGGCTACGTTAATCCGCACACCGGCTATATCGAAATGGGCGGCGCTATCCGCAGATTCGATAATTTTGCTATCAAAACCTGGCTTGAACAACGTACCCGACTTCCCGTCGCCATTGAAAACGACGCTAACTGCGTGCTGCTGGCCGAGCGCTGGCAGGGCAAAGCCGCCAATATAAGTGATTTTCTGGTTCTGACGATTGGCACCGGAATCGGCGGGGCTATCTTCTGTAATGACCGGCTGGTGCACGGCGCGAGCTTTCGCGCCGGCGAATTTGGCTATATGCAGACCCAGCGCCCGGGCACCCGCGACGTTCGTCGCTACTCAATGAATGAGAACTGTACCCTGCGCGTCTTGCGCCAGCGCTACGCCGCGCATTTCGGGAAAACGCTGGAAGAGGTGACCGGGGAAGAGATATTCGATCGTTACGACAGGGGCGATGCGACCTGTCATCGGCTGGTGGCCGAATTCTTTAACGGCCTTGGCACCGGCCTTTATAACCTCGTCAACGTGTTCGATCCGCAGACTATCCTCATCGGCGGCGGCATCGTGGAACGTCCGGGCTTTTTGCCGCTGCTGCGTGAACATCTGGCCTGGTTTGGCATTGCAGACTATATCGACACCGTTAGCCACGGCAACGACGCCGGGCTGATTGGCGCCGTTTACCATTTCAATCAGCAATACCGGTCGCCGACTGGCGATCGCTCATAAGGAAGAGAACATGTCTGGATTTAAAGAAGGTTTTCTGTGGGGCGGCGCGGTTGCGGCGCATCAGCTGGAAGGTGGTTGGCAGGAGGGCGGCAAGGGCGCGAGCGTTGCCGACGTGATGACCGCAGGCGCCCACGGCGTGGCGCGTGAAATTACCGACGGCGTGGTGGCGGGTAAAAATTACCCTAACCATGAGGCGATTGATTTTTATCATCGCTATAAAGATGACATTCAGCTGTTTGCGGAAATGGGCTTCAAATGCTTCCGTACCTCTATTGCCTGGACGCGTATTTTCCCGCTGGGCGACGAGCAGGAGCCGAATGAAGCCGGGCTGCAGTTCTATGACGATCTGTTCGACGAGTGCCTGAAGCACGGGATTGAGCCGGTTATTACGCTCTCCCACTTCGAGATGCCTTATCACCTCGTGCGCGAATACGGCGGCTGGCGTAACCGTAAGCTGATTGATTTCTTCGTGCGCTTTGCGCAGGTGGTGTTTAAGCGCTATCAGCATAAGGTGAAGTACTGGATGACCTTTAACGAGATCAACAACCAGGCAAACTTCCACGAAGACTTTGCGCCGTTCACCAACTCGGGGCTGAAGTTCCTGCCGGGTGAGGATCGCGAGCCGGTGATGTATCAGGCCGCGCACTACGAGCTGGTTGCCAGCGCCCTGGCGGTGAAAGCCGCGCGGGAGATTAACCCGGCGCTGCAGGTCGGCTGCATGATTGCGATGTGCCCCATTTACCCGCTCTCCTGCGCGCCTGACGATATGATGATGGCGATGAACGCCATGCACCGCCGCTACTGGTTCACCGACGTTCACGTGCGCGGTAAGTACCCTCAGCACCTGCTTAACTACTTCGAGCGCCGCGACTTTGCGCTGGATATCACCGACGAAGATCGCGTGGCGTTGAGCGAAGGCTGCGTCGACTATATTGGCTTCAGCTACTATATGTCGTTCGCCACCAAGGCCACCGAAGATAATCCGCAGCTGGATTATGATGAGACGAAAAGCCTGGTCTCCAACCCGTACGTGCAGAAATCGGACTGGGGCTGGCAGATTGACCCGGTTGGGCTGCGCTACTCCCTGAACTGGTTCTGGGATCATTACCAGCTGCCGCTGTTTATTGTTGAAAACGGCTTTGGCGCTATCGACGTGCGCGAAGCTGACGGCACGGTAGACGACCAGTACCGCATCGACTATCTCTCCGCCCATATCGCCGAAATGAAAAAAGCGGTGGTGGAAGACGGCGTTGACCTGATGGGCTATACCCCGTGGGGCTGTATCGACCTCGTCTCTGCCGGAACCGGCGAGATGAAAAAGCGTTACGGCTTTATCTACGTCGATAAAGACAACGAAGGGAACGGCACCCTGGCCCGCAGCCGCAAGAAATCTTTTGCATGGTATCAGCAGGTTATCGGCAGTAACGGCGAAACCCTCTAAACCGCCCGAAAGCCCCGTGAAACCCCGCCTGCGCGGGGTTTTTTTATTTTGATTTATACTGGCTCAGGCAGCGCAAAGCATTTTGGTTGATCCCGGTCAAACATATCGGCTATGGCGCAAATGGGAAAAAGCGGTATAATCCCGCGATTTTTTTTGTGGCTGCCCCTCAGAGGAGAAAGAGAATGAAGATTGTGGAAGTGAAACACCCACTCGTCAAACACAAGCTGGGCCTGATGCGCGAGCACGACATCAGCACCAAACGCTTCCGTGAACTCGCCTCAGAGGTTGGTAGCTTACTAACTTATGAAGCCACCGCCGACCTGGCGACCGAAAGGGTCACCATCGAAGGCTGGAATGGCCCGGTTGAAGTTGAGCAGATCAAAGGTAAGAAAATTACCGTCGTGCCTATTCTGCGCGCCGGCCTCGGCATGATGGAAGGCGTTCTGGAACACGTCCCGAGCGCGCGCATCAGCGTCGTTGGCATCTACCGTGATGAAGAAACCCTCGAGCCGGTACCTTACTTCCAGAAGCTGGTCTCCAATATCGACGAACGTATGGCGCTGGTGGTTGACCCGATGCTGGCAACCGGCGGTTCGATGATCGCCACTATCGACCTGCTGAAAAAAGCGGGCTGCTCAAGCATCAAGGTGCTGGTGCTGGTTGCCGCTCCGGAAGGGATTGCCGCGCTGGAGAAAGCGCACCCGGACGTCGAGATGTACACCGCGTCCATTGACCAGGGCCTCAACGAGCACGGATATATTATTCCCGGGCTCGGCGACGCCGGCGATAAGATTTTTGGTACCAAATAATTGCAGCATTAATAAGAAGCCGACTTTAAGAGTCGGCTTTTTTTTGAATAAAATACGCCAACAGCAACTAATAACGACACTCAGAGGAAAACACTATGACGCGCCGCGCAATCGGGGTGAGTGAAAGACCGCCGCTTTTACAGACAATCCCGCTAAGTTTGCAACATCTGTTCGCTATGTTTGGCGCAACGGTGTTGGTGCCAGTCCTGTTTCACATCAACCCGGCTACCGTTCTGCTGTTTAACGGTATCGGCACGCTGCTGTACCTGTTTATCTGTAAGGGCAAAATCCCGGCCTATCTGGGGTCGAGCTTTGCGTTTATCTCCCCGGTTTTGCTGCTGCTGCCGCTGGGCTATGAGGTCGCGCTGGGCGGCTTTATCATGTGCGGCGTGCTGTTCTGCATCGTCTCCTTTATTGTTAAAAAGGCCGGCACCGGCTGGCTGGACGTGATGTTCCCGCCGGCGGCCATGGGGGCTATCGTCGCGGTTATCGGCCTTGAGCTGGCCGGCGTCGCGGCGAATATGGCCGGCCTGCTGCCCGCTGACGGGCAGTCTCCCGATAGCAAAACCATTATTATCTCGATGGTGACGCTGGCGGTGACGGTCTTCGGTTCGGTGCTGTTCCGCGGTTTCATGGCCATCATCCCGATTCTTATCGGCGTGCTGGTGGGCTACGCGCTCTCCTTCGTGATGGGCGTTGTCGATACTACTCCCATCGCCGAGGCGCACTGGTTTGCGCTGCCGACCTTCTACACCCCGCGCTTTGAGTGGTTTGCGATTTTCACCATTCTGCCCGCCGCGCTGGTGGTGATTGCCGAACACGTCGGGCATCTGGTGGTGACGGCGAATATTGTTAAAAAGGATCTGATTCGCGATCCCGGCCTGCACCGCTCGATGTTTGCCAACGGCCTGTCGACGATGATCTCCGGCTTCTTTGGCTCGACGCCCAATACCACCTACGGTGAAAACATCGGCGTGATGGCGATTACCCGCGTCTACAGTACCTGGGTTATCGGCGGGGCGGCGATTATCGCCATTCTGCTCTCCTGCGTCGGCAAGCTGGCGGCGGCGATCCAGATCATTCCGCTGCCGGTAATGGGCGGCGTATCGCTGCTGCTGTACGGGGTGATCGGCGCATCGGGTATCCGCGTGCTGATTGAATCTAAGGTCGATTACAACAAGGCGCAGAACCTTATTCTGACCTCGGTGATTTTGATCATTGGCGTCAGCGGCGCGAAGGTGCACATCGGTGCGGCGGAGCTCAAAGGCATGGCGCTGGCCACGATCGTTGGCGTTGCCCTTAGCCTGATCTTCAAATTAATTAGCGTCCTGCGTCCGGAAGAGGTGGTTCTGAACGCGGCTGATGCGGCTGATGACGCCGAGGCAAAACGCTGATCCTCCTGCCGGGCGGCGATCCCGCCCGGTTCTCTCACGGCAGACTTCGTGATAAACTCTCCGCGTTTTTCTGTCAGTCTATGATGAGGTCCATCTGAACGCACCGGCACAGCTCTCCTTGCCACTGTACCTTCCTGACGATGAAACTTTTGCGAGTTTTTGGCCGGGTGGTAATCCTTCTCTTCTCGCTGCCTTACAGAACGTTCTGCGGCAGGAGCATAGCGGGTACATCTATATCTGGTCGCGTGAAGGCGCGGGGCGCAGTCACCTGCTACATGCCGCCTGTGCGGAGCTTTCCCAGCGCGGCGATGCGGTGGGCTACGTGCCGCTGGATAAGCGTACGTGGTTTGTTCCGGAAGTGCTGGAGGGGATGGAACAGCTTTCTCTGGTTTGTATCGATAATATCGAATGCGCGGCCGGCGACGAGCCGTGGGAGATGGCGATCTTCAACCTTTACAACCGCATCCTGGAGTCGGGTAAAACCCGCCTGCTGATCACCGGCGATAGCCCTCCGCGCCAGCTCAATCTTGGCCTCGCGGATTTGGCATCGCGCCTCGACTGGGGACAAATCTATAAGCTGCAGCCGTTATCCGATGAAGACAAGCTGCAGGCGCTGCAGCTGCGCGCGCGGCTGCGCGGGTTTGAGATGCCGGAAGACGTCTGCCGCTTCCTGCTCAAGCGCCTCGATCGCGAAATGCGCTCGCTGTTTATGACGCTCGATCAGCTCGATCGCGCTTCTATTACCGCCCAACGCAAGCTGACCATTCCCTTCGTTAAAGAGATCCTCAAGCTCTAGCGAGCCGTTGGGATCGGCGCCATCATGACGATGGCGCATCCTGCTTAATTCACGATATCCAGCACCTGCTCCGGCGGTCGGCCGATCCGCGCCTCGCCGTGGCTGACGACGATAGGGCGTTCAATCAGCTTCGGGTTGTCGACCATCGCCTGAATCAGCGCATCTTCGCTGAGCTGAGGATCGGCAAGTTCCAGTGACTTATACAGATCTTCCTTCTGGCGCATCAGCTCGCGGGCGCTCACCATACCCAGCATTTTCAGCAGCTGGCGCAGCGTCGCCGCATCCGGCGGCGTCTCCAGATAGAGCACCACCTCAGGGTCGATACCGTTAGCCTTCAGCAGGCTCAGGGTGTCGCGGCTCTTGGAGCAGCGAGGGTTATGGTAGATTTTTACCGCGTCAGACATGGGGTCTCCTTACATTTTTTGATATGGGCGGAAGCGTTCCTGCAGCTGGCGCAGCTGATCGATGCGCGCATCGTAGCGGGCCTGCTGCAGGCTGCCCAACTTCACCTGTGAACTGGCGCTGCTGAGCAGCGAAATAGACTGTGCAAGCTGGCCGACCAGCGCCATACCTTCCGCACGGGCCGCCAGCTCCTGATCGCGATTGCCGAGGGCCGCTTCCGCCTGCGCCAGCAGGTCCCAGCCGTTGCCATCGTCTTTATTATTGAAGGTGTAGCGGTTAAGGATATTCGCCGCCTCTGCCGGCTGCCCGCCCTGCAGGTAAGCGTTGGCGAGGTTCAGCTGCAGTACCGGGTTGGTGCGGATTTCGCGGGCGTTTTTCAGGCGGTTAATCGCATCGGCCGTTTTCTTCTGGCCAAGGTCAATATCGGTTGCCAGATCGAGATACCAGGCATTTTGCGGATCGGCGCTCAGCAGGGGCTGCAGGGTTTTACGCGCCAGATCGTAGCTATTGCTGCCCATCGCCAGCAGGGCGCGACCGTACTGCGCGGCGTGCTGCTCGCGGATATTGCCTTTCGCCCATGCGTTCAGCAAATCGTCGCCGAGCTTGTTGTCTCCGTTGTTATACATTCCCAGCGTTCGCGCCTTGGCCATATAAAAATCGGCCGACGATTGCACCACCACCGGACGCATCTGATTCGCGCGGTTGCGGGCGTCGGACAGGCGGCTTTCCGGCAGCGGGTGGGTGAGCAGCATTTCCGGCGGCCGGGTGGAGTAGCGCGACTGGTCAAGCAGCTTGCTCATAAACGCCGGCATGGCCTGCGGATCGAACCCGGAGCGCTGCAGCACCTGAATCCCGATGCGGTCGGCCTCTTCTTCATTCTGGCGGGTAAAGCTGATTAATCCCTGCTGGGTGCCGGCCAGCGTGCCGGTGAGCGCGGCCATACCGGCCTGCGGGCTGGCCATCGCCAGCAGAATCGAGCCCAGCGCGCCGACCCAGGTCAGCGGGGCGTTGCGCTTTTGGTCTTCCATTGCGCGCGCGAGGTGGCGCTGGGTGACGTGCGAAATTTCGTGCGCCATGACCGACGCCAGCTCGCTCTCCGTATCCGAGTAGCGGAACAGGGCCGAGTGCAGCACGACGTTGCCGCCAAAGAAGGCGAAGGCGTTAATCTGGTCGTTGTTAATCAGGTAGAAGTGGAAGGGCGTTCGCACCGAGTTGGCGTGCGCAACCAGGCGCATACCTAATCCGTTAATGTACTGCACCAGCAGCGGGTCGTTGATCAGCGGAGCGCTGCCGCGGAGCTGGCGAACGTAGTAATCCCCCATCTGCATTTCCTGACCGATGGAAAGCGTGCTTCCTGCAGAGGTCCCCATATCCGGCAGGGTATCTGCGGAGTCAGCAAAAGCAGGTAAAATCGAACCCAGCGTCAGCGACGCTATCACGGTTGCCACCAGCGTTTTCTTTAACTGCCTGAACATAACCTCTGTCCTGTGTATGTGGGTGTGCCAGTTTGACCGGTAGGGCGGCGTAATGTTCCATTTCCGCGCGTCCTGCGAGTTTAGCTGTCGTTGACGCCGTTGAAAATATGATCTTGCTGCGGGAGGTCATGTTTGTGGTTTTGCTAATAAAAAGCGAAGTCTTTTTTGTGACATTTAGATACACTTCCTCGGGTTGTTGCGGTTTTGCGCTTCAGGGAAGGGTTTATGCTTGAGATGTTAATACAGTGGTACCGCCGTCGATTCAGCGATCCGGAGGCGATAGCGCTGCTGGTTATTTTGCTGGCTGGGTTCGGCATTATGTTCTTTTTCAGCGGTCTGCTGGCGCCGCTGCTGGTGGCTATCGTGCTGGCCTATCTGCTGGAGTGGCCGACCGTCCGGCTTGAGCGCGTGGGGCTGTCTCGTACCTGGGCGACGTCGTTCGTTCTGATACTGTTTGTCGGTATTTTGCTGCTGATGGCCTTCGTGGTGATGCCCGTCGCCTGGCAGCAGGGTATCTATCTGATCCGCGATATGCCGGGCATGCTGAATAAGCTCTCCGATTTTGCCGCCACCGTGCCGCGTCGCTATCCGGCGCTGATGGACGCCGGGATCATCGACGCGATGGCGGACAATATGCGCAACCGCATGCTGACCGTCGGCGATTCGGTGGTGAAGTACTCCCTGGCCTCGCTGGTGGGCCTGTTGACGCTGGCGGTCTATCTGGTGCTGGTGCCGCTGATGGTTTTCTTCCTGCTGAAAGACAAAGAGCAGATGCTCAACGCCGTACGCCGCGTGCTGCCGCGTAACCGCGGGCTGGCAGGGCAGGTGTGGAAGGAGATGAATCAGCAAATCACCAACTACATTCGCGGTAAGGTGCTGGAGATGATCGTCGTCGGCGTGGCGACGTGGATCGGCTTTATCCTCTTCGGGCTCAACTATTCGCTGCTGCTGGCGGTGCTGGTCGGCTTCTCGGTGCTGATCCCCTACATTGGCGCCTTTGTGGTCACCATTCCGGTGGTGGGCGTGGCGCTGTTTCAGTTCGGCGCGGGCACCGAGTTCTGGAGCCTGTTTGCGGTATACCTGATTATTCAAGGGCTGGACGGTAACCTGCTGGTGCCGGTGCTGTTCTCGGAAGCGGTTAACCTGCATCCGCTGGTGATTATTCTGTCGGTGGTTATCTTTGGCGGGCTGTGGGGATTCTGGGGCGTATTCTTTGCTATCCCGCTGGCGACGTTAATCAAGGCGGTGGTGCACGCCTGGCCGGACGGACTGGTGGTTGAAGAGGATAAATAGCGCGACGGCTTGACGAACCAGGGGCTAAAACGGACGCCGGGGCGGTGAAATGCTCCGGCGTCCTGCGTTCGATAAAACGTTAGCCGTTTTCTTTCAGCCAGTTCAGCACCACGTCGTGGTGATTGCTGGTTTTGAAGTTATCAAACACGTGTTCAACTTTGCCATCTGTATCAATCAGGAAACTAATACGGTGAATACCGTCGTAGGTTTTCCCCATAAACGATTTTTCGCCCCAGATACCAAACTGCTCGCAGACCTGATGGTTTTCATCAGACAGCAGCGTGAAGTTCAGCAGCTCTTTTTCGGCGAAACGGGAGAGTTTTTCTGGTTTATCCGTACTGATGCCCAGTACCTCAACGCCCGCTTTTTTTAAGTCATCCATATTATCGCGCAGGCCGCAGGCCTGGACGGTACAACCCGGGGTCATGGCTTTCGGGTAAAAATAAACCAGAACACGCTGTCCCTGGAAGTCGGTCAAATTTACTTCCTCGCCGTCCTGGTCTGGTAAGCTAAATTTCGGTGCAATATCACCGGCTTTCAGTGGATTCATTACTCAAACTCCATCCTGTTCATCATGCTGTGAATAATTAACGATGTTAATACTGCCTTGTGCATTGAGTTCTGTACATAGGGCTTTGAACGCTTGTTCGATATTTGATGCATTTTGCGTAGCGGGACTGTGCGCCGTTATCTGGATGAACAGTTGGGCTGAATCGTCATCACTGCCGATCTGGGTACGAGAAACCAGCTCGGCGATATTCATATTCCACGCGTCAAACAGGGCGGTGAAGCGCTCGATAATATGCGGCGAGTCCGGTACCTCAACCTGGACCCAGACCGTATTTGGCATGGCCTGAGGCGGGCGAGCGGTCGTCCGTTTCATCACGATCAGCAGATCCAGCTCGGCACCTTTCAGCGGTAGAGTCGATTCAATCAGGTTAATCGCGTTCCACGTACCAGAAAGCAGCATGATAAACGTAAATTCGTCACCGAGCATGGCCAGCCGGCTGTCTTCGATATTACAGCCGCAGCTGCTGACGTGGCGGGTGATCGTATTCACGATGCCGGGACGGTCAGCGCCCAAAGCGGTAATAACCAGATAGTGTTGTAATGAGGCGGTCAAACCTGTTCTTCCTTTAAAAAGGTGAGGTAACATTAGGAAAGCATAAAAAAAACCGGCATACAACATCCCTGAAGGCATCGGGTCTCTTGCTTTTATTACGGCACCAAACGTAACATTGAGAATCTTGTTGCACTTCTGCTCTGAGGATGGCCCATGTTCACGGGAAGTATTGTAGCGCTTGTCACGCCGATGGATGAAAACGGTAACGTCTGCCGGACAAGCCTGAAAAAACTGATTGATTACCATGTCGCCAGCGGAACCTCGGCGATCGTTTCGGTAGGGACTACCGGTGAGTCCGCGACGTTGAGCCATGAAGAGCATGGCGACGTTGTGATGATGACGCTTGAGCTGGCCGACGGGCGTATCCCCGTTATTGCAGGCACCGGTGCAAATGCAACCGCAGAGGCGATCAGCCTGACCCAGCGCTTCAACGACAGCGGCATCGTTGGCTGTCTGACGGTAACCCCTTATTACAACCGTCCGACCCAGGAAGGCCTGTTCCAACACTTTAAAGCCATCGCAGAACACACCGACCTGCCGCAAATCCTGTATAATGTGCCGTCCCGTACCGGTTGCGATATGCTGCCGGAAACCGTCGGTCGTCTGGCGGAAGTAAAAAATATTATCGGTATTAAGGAAGCGACGGGGAACTTAAGTCGCGTTCATCAGATCAAAGAGCTGGTTTCAGACGACTTTATTCTGCTGAGCGGCGATGATGCCACCGGAATGGACTTTATGCAGCTGGGCGGTCATGGCGTGATTTCCGTTACCGCAAACGCTGCGGCTCGTGAAATGGCGGATATGTGCCGACTGGCTCTGGCCGGTCAATTTGCCGAAGCGCGGGCGATTAACCAGCGTCTGATGCCATTGCATACAAAATTATTTGTCGAACCCAACCCTATCCCTGTGAAATGGGCATGCAAGGCGTTGGGTCTTGTGGCGACCGATACGCTGCGCCTGCCGATGACGCCGATTACCGAAGACGGTAAGAAGGCGGTAACCGCAGCGCTGAAGCATGCCGGTTTGCTGTAAAGTTTAGGGAGATTTGATGGCTTACTCAGTACAGAAGTCGCGCCTGGCGAAGGTTGCGGGTGTTTCATTGGTCCTGCTTCTTGCGGCCTGTAGTTCGGATTCGCGCTACAAGCGTCAGGTTGGCGGTGACGAGGTTTACCTGCAAGCTACGCCGCTTAGCGAGCTTCACGCGCCTGCGGGGATGATCCTGCCGGTTCAGGTTGGCGATTATAATATTCCGGTTGCGACCAGCACCGGCGCGGTAGGTAAAGCTCTGGACATTCGTCCACCGGCCCAGCCTTTGGCCCTGGTAAACGGCGCACGCACTCAGTTTAATGGTGACACTTCGACGCTGATGGTGGAGAACGGCCGCAGCGGTTCGCTGTGGGCGCAGGTCACCAGCATCCTGCAGTCAAAAAACTACGTCATCACCAAACGTGACGATGCCAGCCAGACGCTGAACACCGACTGGGTGGAGTGGAATCGCCTCGATGAAGACCAGCAGTACCGTGGTCGCTATCAAATCTCAGTTAAACCGCAGGGCTATCAGCAGGCGGTGGTGGTGAAGCTGGTTAACCTCGAGCAGGCCGGGAAACCGGTATCCGATCCGGCATCGCTGCAGCGCTACAGCACCTCTATGCTGAACGTCATTTCCGAAGGTCTGGACATGAACGCCACCAGCGCGCAGAACGCGGCGCAGAAAAACGCCGGCGCGACCTTCGACGTGCAGAGCGCTGCCGACGATACCGGTCTGCCGATGCTGGTTGTCCGCGCGCCGTTTAACCTCGTGTGGCAGCGTCTGCCTGGCGCGCTGGAAAAAGCGGGCATGAAGGTGACCGACAGCACGCGCTCTCAGGGCAGCATGGCGCTGACCTACAAGCCGCTGTCTGACAGCAGCTGGCAGGAGCTGGGTGCCCACGATCCGCAGCTGGTTTCAGGTGACTACAAGCTGCAGGTCGGCGACCTTGATAACCGCAGCAGCCTGCAGTTCATCGACCCGAAAGGTCATACGCTGACCCAGTCGCAGAACGACGCGCTGGTTGCCGTATTCCAGGCCGCATTCGGTAAGTAATAAACAGGGCTGGAGCAATCCGGCCCTTTTTTCTGTATAGTGACGCAAACGTGTGCGTCGGCACAGAAACGCCTTTTTTATCGTCTATATCTTCACTGGAGTGACAAAGATGAACAAGCAAGCTGAGTTGTATCGTGGTAAAGCGAAAACCGTTTACAGCACCGAGAACCCGGACCTGCTGATACTCGAGTTCCGTAACGATACTTCAGCAGGGGATGGCGCGCGCATCGAACAGTTCGACCGTAAGGGGATGGTGAATAACAAGTTCAACCATTTCATTATGAGCAAGCTGGAAGAAGCCGGCATTCCGACCCAGATGGAAGCGCTACTTTCTGACACCGAGTGTCTGGTGAAAAAGCTGGAGATGGTTCCGGTTGAGTGCGTAGTCCGCAACCGTGCGGCCGGCTCTCTGGTTAAGCGTCTGGGCATCGAAGAAGGTATTGAGCTGAATCCGCCGCTGTTTGACCTGTTCCTGAAAAATGATGCGATGCACGACCCGATGGTCAACGAGTCCTACTGCGAAACCTTCGGCTGGGTGAATAAAAAGAATCTGGCCCGCATGCAGGAGCTGACCTTCAAAGCGAACGACGTGCTGAAAAAGCTGTTTGACGACGCGGGCCTGATCCTCGTTGACTTCAAGCTGGAGTTTGGTCTGTTTAACGGCGAAGTGGTGCTGGGCGATGAGTTCTCGCCGGACGGCAGCCGTCTGTGGGATAAAAATACCCTCGACAAAATGGACAAAGACCGCTTCCGTCAGAGCCTCGGCGGCCTGATCGAGGCCTACGAAGAAGTGGCCCATCGTCTTGGCGTTAAGCTCGACTAATCCTCCTTTCGCCAGAAGGTAGCTCTATCTTCTGGCGCTCTTCTTGTTGTTTCCAGTGGTAATCCTGCGCCGAACCGCCTACGATCTCTCATATTCGAGAACTTGATGAATTGAGGTGCCTATGCGCTGGCAAGGGCGTCGCGAAAGCGACAATGTAGAAGATCGACGTAATGATTCCGGCTCCCCCCTCGGCGGCGGCGGTGGTGGTTTCCGTCTTCCCAGCGGGAAAGGCGGTATCGTTCTGCTGATTATCGTGCTGGTTGCCGGCTATTACGGCGTGGATTTGACCGGCATGCTGACCGGAGAGCCGGTTTCACAGCAGCAAACCACCACCCAACGCTCCATCAGCCCGCAGGAAGAGCAGGCCGCGAAGTTCACTAAGGTGATCCTTGCGGATACCGAAGACACCTGGGGCGCCATCTTCCAAAAAATGGGCCGTCAGTACCCGCAGCCGAAGCTGGTGCTCTATCGCGGCGCGACGCGGACCGGCTGCGGTACCGGCCAGTCGGTGATGGGGCCGTTCTACTGCCCGGCCGATAGCACGGTCTACATCGACCTCTCGTTCTACGATGAGATGAAAAGCAAGCTCGGCGCGGACGGCGATTTTGCTCAGGCCTACGTGATTGCGCACGAGGTTGGGCATCACGTGCAGAAGCTGCTGGGCATTGAATCCAAAGTGCGCCAGCTGCAGCAGAACGCGTCGCAGGCTGAAGTTAACCGCCTGTCGGTGAAAATGGAGCTGCAGGCCGACTGTTTTGCCGGCGTCTGGGGCCACAGCATGCAGAATCAGGACGTGATGGAAACCGGGGATCTGCAGGAGGCGCTGAATGCCGCAGAGGCTATTGGCGACGACCGCCTCCAGCAGCAAAGCCAGGGGCGGGTTGTCCCGGACAGCTTTACCCACGGCACTTCGCAGCAGCGCTATACCTGGTTTAAACGCGGTTTTGACAGCGGAGATCCGGCGCAGTGCAATACGTTTGGTAATGCGCTCTGACCGCTACCGTAAATGGACGAAATCCTTAACCTGACGGCCCGGATGGCGCAGCAGGGTATTCGTCGCCTGCTGGTGCTCAGCGGCGACGAAGCGTGGTGCCTGCAGCAGGCGCTGGCGCTGCGTGAACGGCTGGCCGGGGACGGTCTGTGGATCTCCCCCCAGCCGATGCCAGCGCCCTCGGGTTCTCCCGGCGCCCTGAAGTCTCTGCTCGGACGCGAATACCAGCACGCTTTCTTTGACGCCCGCAGCAGCTTCGACGTGGCGGCGTTTGCCGCCCTTTGCGGCACGCTGCGCGCCGGAAGCTGGCTGGTGCTGCTGACCCCTCCTTTTGCACGCTGGCCGACGCAGCCGGACGCGGATTCGCTGCGCTGGAGCGATGCCCCGGACCCTATCCCAACCCCCAACTTTGTGCAGCGCTTTTGCCAGCGGATCGCAGCGGCTAAAGAGGCGCTGGTCTGGCGGCAGGGTGAGGCGCCGCGCCTGCCGGATGCCGCGCCTCGGCCCCTGTGGCATCCCGCTGACGGCCGCCCGCAGGCGGAACAGGCGGCTATCCTTGCCGAGCTGGCCGCTCTCCCTCCCGGTATTGCCGCGGTGACCGCCGAACGCGGGCGGGGGAAATCGGCGCTGGCGGGGATGCTGATCCGACAGCTAAGGGGCGATGCGATCGTGACCGCGCCCGCCCGCGGCGCCACGGACGTTATCGCCGCGTTTGCCGGGGAAGATTTTCGCTTTATGGCCCCCGACGCGCTGCTGGCGTCCGAGGTTAACGCCTCGTGGCTGATCGTTGACGAAGCGGCCGCCATTCCCGGGCCGCTGCTGCGTCGGCTGGTGGCGCGCTTCCCGCGCACGCTGCTGACCACTACCGTGCAGGGATATGAAGGGACCGGCCGCGGCTTTCTGCTTAAGTTTTGCGCAGGCTTCGCACAGCTGCGCCAGTTTAGCCTCTCTGCGCCCGTTCGCTGGGCGCCGGGCTGCCCGCTGGAGGCGCTGGTGAGCGAGCTGCTGCTGTTTGGGGATGAGGCCTTTAGGCATCCACCGCTGGGTCAGGTGACGCTGGAAACGATATATCAGGCCAGCTGGCAGCGGCAGCCGGCCCTGCCGGAGGCGATGTATCAGCTCCTTTCCGGCGCCCACTATCGCACCTCCCCGCTGGATCTCCGCCGGATGATGGACGCTCCCGGGCAGCGGTTTATCTGCGCGCGTGCCGGGAGCCACGTTGCCGGAGCTCTGTGGCAGGTGGAGGAGGGCGGTCTTACCCCGGCCCTCAGCCAGGCGGTGTGGGCGGGATACCGCCGCCCGCGCGGCAATCTGGTGGCCCAGTCGCTGGCGGCGCACGGCGGCACTCCGCTGGCCGCTACGCTGGTGGCGCGACGGATCGGCCGCATTGCCGTGCATCCGTCGCGCCAGCGTGAGGGAGCCGGCCAGGCGCTGGTGGCGAAGGCCGTGGCCGAGGCGGAGGGGCTTGATTACCTCTCGGTGAGCTTCGGCTATACCGCCGAGCTCTGGCGCTTCTGGCAGCGCTGCGGTTTTACCCTGGTGCGTCTCGGTACCCACCGTGAAGCGAGCAGCGGCTGCTATACGGCGATGGCGCTGTATCCGTTAACGCCTGCGGGCCACCGCTTACGCCAGCAGGAGCTGGCGCGGCTGCAGCGCGACGAGTACTGGCTGCGCGAATGGCGGGAAGAGGCGCTGCCGCTGCCGGTTGTCGAGGCTGCTATGCTGACGGAAGAGGACTGGCTCGAGGCCGCCGGATTCGCCTTTGCCCACCGCCCGCTGCAGGCGACGATTGGCTGTCTGAACCGCCTGCTGCTGCGGGTCGATCTGGCGCTTCCGGCCCTGCGCGCCCGCCTGCGGCAGCAGGATGAGGGCGAGCTTTGCGCTTCGCTGCGGCTGGCCGGGCGTAAAGCTTTGCTGGCAAGGCTACGCGAGGAGGCGGGGCAGGCGCTGTTGAACCTGGACGCGGCCCGCGCCGATGCGCTGCGCCAGCGGGTTGAGCAACTGCAATTTTTTTAACTAACTCATTCAGTTAAATGTCATGGTCATATTTTATCTGCGGCGTAAACTGCCCGCGTAGACTAAGGAGAAAGCCATGAAACACGATCACTTTATTGTTCAAAGCCCCGTGACACCTGCCCAACAGCTGCTGTTGCTGTTTCATGGCGTCGGTGATAATCCGGTTTCAATGGGGCAAATCGGCAGCCTGTTCGCGCCGCAGTTTCCGGATGCGTTAATCGTCAGCATCGGCGGCGCCGAGCCGTGCGGCCCGGCTCCCGGCCGTCAGTGGTTCTCCGTGCAGGGGGTGACCGAGGAGAACCGGCAGGCGCGCATTGACGCCATCATGCCGACCTTTATTGAGACGGTGCGCTACTGGCAGAAGCAGAGCGGCGTTTCCGCACTGGCAACGGCGCTGATTGGCTTCTCGCAGGGAGCGATTATGTCGCTGGAAAGCATCAAGGCCGAGCCGGGGCTGGCCTCGCGGGTTATCGCCTTTAACGGACGATACGCCACGCTGCCGCGGTCGGCGACCACGGCGACTACCGTGCACCTGATCCACGGCGGTGAGGATCGGGTTATCGATCTGGCGTGGGCCGTCTCCGCCCAGGAGGCGCTGGTGCAGGCCGGCGGCGACGTGACGCTGGATATCGTTGAGGATTTGGGGCACGCGATCGACGATCGCAGCATGCAGTTTGCGCTCGAACGCCTGCGCTATACCGTGCCGAAGCACTATTTTGACGAAGCGTTAAGCGGCAGCACGCCGAAAGATGACGATATTATCGAACTGCTGTAATCAGGCGGTATCCTGCCCGGATAAGGCGCATAGCGCCGCTATCCGGGAGATTCCCCGGCGACGTGACGTTCACCGGGGAGAGGGCATAGATCCTACTTCTTCGACTGGTCGTTCTTCGGCCAGTCGTCGTCGTCATCCCACTTATCGTTGCAGTCACGATGAGGGGGAAGGTCCGGCTTGTTGGCGAGAAATTTTTTGTGGTCGACGCGATTAAGGTCCTTAATCACGTTAATCATGACGCCCACCAAAAAAACTAACACCAGAACCCACCAGTATTTACTTAGCCATTCCATGCTGCTTCCTCTTTTATACCCGCCATCGTTCAGGGTATCTGTCGATGTTGTCAGGCGACCAGCTGTTCCATGATCCGTTGATACATCCGCGCCAGCAGCTGCAGGTCGGCGGCGTTCACGCACTCGTTAATTTTGTGGATCGTGGCATTCACCGGCCCCAGCTCAACCACCTGTGCGCCCATGCGAGCGATAAACCGCCCGTCGGAGGTGCCGCCGTTGGTCAACAGCTGCGGCTTGATCTCATTATAGTGCTCAATGGCATTCACCACCGCTTCAACCAGCTTACCGCGGCCGGTCAGGAACGGCTGGCCGGAGAGCCACCAGTCAAGGGAGTAGCGCAGCTGATATTTTTCCAGCAGCGCGACAACCCGGGCCTTGATCATCTCGTCGGTCAGCTCGGTGCTGAAGCGGAAGTTGAACTGCACGAACATGTCGCCCGGAATCACGTTATTGCTGCCGGTGCCTGCCTTGACGTTGGCAATTTGCATGCTGGTCGGCGGGAAGAATTCGTTGCCTTTATCCCATTCGATTCCCACCAGTTCGGTGAGCATCGGCGCGGCGCGGTGCACCGGGTTATCCGCCAGATGGGGATAGGCGACGTGGCCCTGCACGCCGTGGATGGTTAAATTGCAGGTTAACGAGCCGCGGCGGCCGTTCTTCACCACGTCCCCGACCACTTCGGTGCTGGAGGGCTCGCCCACCAGGCAATAGTCGAGACGCTCCTTGCGGGCCATCAGGGCTTCGACGACTTTCACCGTGCCGTTGTGGGCGCTGGCTTCTTCATCTGAGGTGATCAAAAAGGCCAGCCGACCTTTATGGTTCGGATACTGGGCGACGAAGCGCTCGGCGGCCACTACCATCGCCGCCAGCGACCCCTTCATGTCCGCCGCGCCGCGGCCAAACAGCATGCCGTCGCGAATAGTCGGTTCAAACGGTGGGTTAATCCACCGGTCAGCGTCGCCCGCCGGGACAACGTCGGTATGACCGGCGAAGGCCAGGGTTTCACCGCGTCCGCGCCAGGCCCAGAAATTTTGGGTATCGCCGAAATCCATCGGTTCAACGGTAAAACCAATCGCCCGCAGACGTTCAATCATTAACGCCTGACATCCCGCATCATCGGGGCTGAGGGAAGGGCGGCGAATAAGCTGCTGAGCCAGCTCAATGACCGGGCAAGACATAGACTATACCTCGTTAACAAGCTTCTTATAAGTGAGTTCACTGAAGCCCAGCAGCATAGGCTGACCGGGCGCGCAGAGCAATGGGCGTTTGATGATTGCCGGCATTTCGAGCATCAGCCCGGCGGCGGCATCGGCGTTATCGATGCGGGCGCGAACCGATTCATCCAGCTTACGCCAGGTGGTGCCGCGGGTGTTGAGCAGGGCTTCCCAACCCAGTTCAGCAATAAACGTATCTAATAATTCACGCTCCAGCCCATCGACGCGATAATCATGGAAGCGGTATTCAATCTGGTTAGCTTCCAGCCAGCGGCGGGCCTTTTTAACGGTGTCGCATATTTTAGGAGAAAGGCCGTACATGATAATTGTCGGTTCAGAATGGTCTGTCATAGCGTTTTACCTGTGCAACTTGGTTAGGTCTGTAGCATACAGACGTTCATAAATCATTAAAACCACAACAATATTCGATGTTAATCAGATGGTTATTTATTTTTCTAAGTTGTGGTAGCAAATAATAAGTACATATATTGTTAAAAGAACCGTGAATTGATAGTGTTGGCTCATATTAGTTTTATGTTGTTGGTTTGCAAGTCCGTTTAATCAGCATGACCTGCTCCCCGTTGATTAACACACTGCGATGCTAGTAATGTCTTCATAAGCCACATGAGGACATCCCCATGAAGAAGCGTTTTTCCGACGAA
>NZ_SNYG01000010.1:0-105395 GCF_004362605.1 Klebsiella sp. BIGb0149
GGTGACCGAGAACCTGAGCCCGATAACCAAAACGCCGGAGTACAAGTACTGCGCGGTTAACGTTGAGCGGATTGCCGACCAGCGCGCCGCCGAACAGTACGTCATTGATGAGTACAGTAAGCTGAAAGCCCGCCTGCGCGAAAGCGCGATGGGCTAAGTCAGACCGCTTTCCCGGAGGGGCGCGCCGCGCCTTTCCGGGCGACGGATCGGTCCCCCCGCTGGCGCAACGCTCGGCGGCGGGACACATTTATCGCCCCGGTTTCATCACGCCTGCTTAGCGCCTGTCATTTTCTTCTCTTACGCCTCCCTTTATACTGTTAGCTGTATCCCTAATAGATAATAAAAAATGAAATACCTCTATTTATTGCTGGCGCTGGTCTCCCTCGCCGCAGGCGCCATGGAACCAGGCAGTCAGTACAAACAGCAGGCTGAATCGGGCGACCCGCGCGCGCAGTACTATCTCGCCGATACCTACGTCAGCTCCGGCGATTACCCGCAGGCCGAATACTGGGCGCAGAAGTCGGCGGAAAGCGGCGATGGCGACGCGCTGGCGCTGCTGGCGCAGCTGAAGATCCGCAACCCGCAGAACGCCGATTACAAGCAGGCCAGGCAGCTGGCGGAAAAGTCGGTGCAGGCGGGAAGCAAGGCCGGGGAGATCGTTCTTGCCCGGGTGCTGGTTAATCATCAGGCCGGCAAGCCGGACTATTCGCACGCCATCACCCTGCTGCAGGACGCGGCCCAGGACCCGGAAAGCGACTCCGCCGTTGACGCGCAGATGCTGCTCGGGCTGATTTACGCCAGCGGCGTGCAGATTGCGGAAGATGACGCCGCGGCCACGCTCTATTTTAAACGCAGCTCCTCGCTGTCCCGCACCGGCTACGCCGAGTACTGGGCGGGGATGATGTTCCAGCAGGGGGAGAAAGGCTTTATCGAGCCCAATCAGCAGAAGGCCCTGCACTGGCTGAACGTCAGCTGTCAGGAGGGGTTTGATACCGGATGCGAGGAGTTTGAGCGGATAACCAAGGGGTAGCCTCTTCGCGCCCGGATGGCTTTTTACGGTGGTTTGGGCGAAGGCGTGTGTTGTGGCTAGCGCTGTAGCGTAAGTTCTGTGGAATGTGAACGGAACTTAAAACACGGCCTTCGCCCAAACCACCGTTGACTGGAATCCCCTGCCCTACGATAAAAAAACCCGGCGCATGGCGCCGGGCTTGCTGTTTCACCGCGCGCTTACTGCGCGGTCTTATCAAATTTACCCAGCACCTCACGTTCGTACGCCAGCGCTTTCTTACGGTCAAATTTGTGCTCCCACTTGGCGATAACCAACACCGCCAGGGCATTCCCCACCACGTTCAGCGCGGTACGCGCCATATCGAGGATACGGTCAACGCCGGCAATAAAGGCCAGGCCTTCCAGCGGGATCCCGACGCTGCCCAGCGTCGCCAGCAGCACCACGAAGGAGACGCCCGGCACGCCGGCAATCCCTTTCGAGGTCACCATCAGCGTCAGCACCAGGGTAATCTCCTGCCACAGCGACAGGTCAATCCCGTACAGCTGGGCGATAAAGATCGCCGCAATACTCTGGTATAGCGTCGAACCGTCGAGGTTAAAGGAGTAGCCGGTCGGCACCACGAAGCTGGTAATTGAGGCCGGCGCGCCGTAGGCCTCCATCTTCTCAATAATACGCGGCAGCACGCTCTCGGAGCTGGCGGTAGAGTAGGCGAGGATCAGCTCGTCTTTGAGGATACGGATCAGGGTCCAGATGCTCAGGCCGCAGACCCGTGCGACCAGCCCCAGCACCACCAGCGCAAAGAACAGAATCGCGAAATAGACCAGAATCACCAGCTTGGCCAGCGGCCACAGGGAGGCGAAGCCGAAGGTAGCGACGGTCACGGAGATCAGCGCAAATACCCCCACCGGCGCGTAGCGCATCACCATGTGCGTCACTTTGAACATGGTCTCGGAAATAGAGCGGAAAACGGTCACCAGCGGCTCACGATGCGTTGCCGGCAGCGAGGAAAGGCCGAGACCAAACAGCACCGAGAAGAAGATAATCGGCAGCATATCGCCCTTGGCCATCGAGGCGACGATATTGGTCGGCACCAGCGACAAAATCGTCCCCATCAGGCCGTGCGCGTGGCTTTGCACTTCCGCCGTCGTACTTTGGTATTTCGAAATATCGACCGCCGCCAGCTGCGACATATCAATGCCGGTGCCCGGCTGGAAAACGTTGGCCAGGGTGATCCCCAGCACAATCGCCACCGTGGTGATCACTTCAAAATAGATAATCGTTTTGGCACCAATGCGGCCCAGCTGCTTAGCGTCGCCGACGCCCGCAATCCCGACCACCAGCGTCGAAATCACAATCGGCACCACGATCATTTTGATCAGGTGGATAAAGATGTCGCCCGCCGGCGTCAGGAGGTTCGAGATTAACCAGTCACGGCTTTCGGCGTGGTAATGCAGATAACTGCCCAGGAGTATGCCCAGCACCAGGGCCAGCAAAATTTGCCAGGCCAGGCTGACTTTTGTTTTTTTCATCACTACAGACTTCCTCAATGAAAGGCACCATTACCGGAGGTAATGTTACCCACTGAAAGGGGTATGAATTGTGTTGCGTTGCTCTATGGGGTTTTTTAACGCGCGATATGAGTATCATTTGCACGGCATGCTGCGCAAGCCTTTAAGAACAGGCCTTTACTCTGGTTTTATGCATAAAGCCGCTAATTTCCCCCACTTACATTGCATAAGTATCTGTTATAAAAAAATTTTAATCGATTCCATTTCTATAAATTCACTGACGAAATTATTCCACTTAAAAGTTTCATTTGATTAATTTTCATTCAGTTGAATTAATGCGTGATCTGTCCCCCAAATAGCAAACAAAGCGCGCAAAGCCCCTACTATTAACGTTTATTTGACATATATTTAACAACCTACAGGAGAAAAAAAGCCATGAGCCAAATACATAAACACTCTATTCCCGCAAATATTGCGGACAGCTGCCTGATTAACCCGGAACAGTACAAGGCGCAGTATCAACAATCCGTGACCGACCCCGACGCGTACTGGGGCGAGCAGGGTAAAATTCTCGACTGGATACGGCCCTATACGCGCGTGAAGAACACCTCGTTTGCCCCGGGCAACGTCTCTATCAAATGGTATGAGGACGGAACGCTGAACCTGGCGGCCAACTGTCTCGATCGCCACCTCGCGGAGCGCGGCGACCAGACGGCCATCATCTGGGAAGGCGACGATGCCAGCCAGAGCAAGAAAATTACCTATCGCGAGCTGCATCGCGACGTGTGCCGCTTTGCCAACGCCCTGCTCGGCCTCGGGATTAAAAAAGGCGACGTCGTAGCTATCTATATGCCGATGGTGCCCGAAGCGGCAGTTGCGATGCTGGCCTGCGCGCGCATTGGCGCCATCCACTCGGTTATTTTCGGCGGCTTCTCGCCGGAAGCGGTTGCCGGGCGCATCATCGACTCCAGCTCGCGGCTGGTGATCACCGCCGACGAGGGCCTGCGCGCCGGTCGCGCCATTCCGCTGAAGAAAAACGTCGATGACGCGCTGAAAAATCCTAACGTTACCAGCATTGAAAACGTGGTCGTCCTCAAGCGCACCGGGGGCAAAACGGAATGGCACGAGGGTCGCGACCTGTGGTGGAGCGATCTGCTGGAAAACGCCAGCGACCAGCACCAGCCGGAAGAGATGAACGCCGAAGACCCGCTGTTTATCCTCTATACCTCCGGCTCAACCGGCAAGCCGAAAGGCGTCCTGCACACCACCGGGGGCTACCTGGTGTATGCGGCAACGACCTTCAAATACGTATTCGACTATCATCCTGGCGATATCTACTGGTGCACCGCCGACGTGGGCTGGGTAACCGGCCACAGCTACCTGCTGTACGGCCCGCTGGCCTGCGGCGCGACGACGCTGATGTTCGAAGGGGTACCAAACTGGCCGACTCCGGCGCGCATGTGCCAGGTGGTGGATAAGCACCAGGTCAGCATCCTGTATACCGCGCCGACGGCGATCCGCGCGCTGATGGCCGAGGGCGATAAGGCTATCGAAGGCACCGACCGCTCTTCCCTGCGCATTCTGGGCTCCGTCGGCGAGCCGATCAACCCGGAAGCCTGGGAGTGGTACTGGAAGAAAATCGGCAACGAGAAATGCCCGGTGATGGACACCTGGTGGCAGACCGAAACCGGCGGCTTTATGATCACCCCGCTGCCGGGCGCCATTGAGCTGAAGGCCGGCTCCGCCACCCGTCCGTTCTTCGGCGTTCAGCCGGTAATCGTCGATAACGAAGGCACGCCGCTGGAAGGGGCCACCGAGGGCAACCTGGCCATCGCCGACTCCTGGCCAGGCCAGGCGCGTACCCTGTTCGGCGACCACGAGCGCTTCGAGCAAACCTACTTCTCCACCTTTAAAAACATGTACTTCAGCGGCGACGGCGCGCGTCGCGACGAGGATGGCTACTACTGGATAACCGGCCGCGTGGACGACGTGCTGAACGTTTCCGGCCACCGTCTGGGCACCGCAGAAATTGAATCGGCGCTGGTTTCACACCCGAAAATCGCCGAAGCGGCGGTGGTCGGCATCCCGCATAACATCAAAGGTCAGGCCATTTACGCCTACGTCACGCTGAATCACGGTGAAGAGCCGACGCCGGAGCTGTATGCAGAAGTGCGCAACTGGGTGCGTAAAGAGATAGGCCCGCTGGCCACCCCGGACGTGCTGCACTGGACCGATTCGTTACCGAAAACCCGCTCCGGTAAAATCATGCGCCGCATCCTGCGCAAGATTGCCGCCGGTGACACCAGCAACCTCGGCGATACCTCAACGCTCGCCGATCCTGGCGTGGTGGAAAAACTGCTCGAAGAGAAGCAGTCCATCGCAATGCCGTCGTAAATACGTACTGAATCCCTACACCCTCTCCCCAATCGGGGAGAGGAGATAAACATAAAACCTTCCTAAGGATTCCAGGCAGCAGGAAAGCGGTAAGCAGGCAGATTCCCGACGGTTTACCGTCGGGCGGACGCGTGCTGCCGACGTCTCGCGCGTGGATGACGAAAGGAATACCTCTGGAGACGCTAAGATGAATGATCAAATTTGTCAGCGGATAGAAAATAGTGCGCATTTCAGGGAGTTAGTTGCAACCCGGCAAAGGTTTGCCGCCATCTTGTCACTGATCATGCTGGTTATCTATGTCGGCTTCATTTTGCTTATCGCCTTTGCCCCCGGCTGGCTGGGTACGCCGTTGCACGCGGGAACCAGCGTCACCCGCGGCATCCCCATCGGCATTGGCGTCATCGTTATCTCCTTCCTGCTCACCGGCGTTTACGTCTGGCGGGCCAACGGCGAATTCGATCGTCTGACGAAAAGCGTTCTCAAAGAGGTGCAGGCATCATGAAGAAAGTTCTGACGGCGCTTGCCGCCACGCTCCCGGCTGCCGCAAACGCGGCCGATACGATCGCCGGCGCGGTCCAGCGCCAGCCGACAAACTGGCAGGCGATTATCATGTTCCTGATCTTCGTCGCCCTGACGCTCTATATCACCTGGTGGGCGTCAAAACGGGTACGCTCGCGCAGCGATTACTATACCGCCGGGGGGAACATCACCGGCTTCCAGAACGGGCTGGCGATTGCCGGCGACTTTATGTCCGCCGCCTCCTTCCTCGGGATCTCCGCGCTGGTTTATACCTCCGGCTACGACGGGCTGATTTACTCCCTCGGCTTCCTGGTCGGCTGGCCGATCATTCTGTTCCTGATTGCCGAACGCCTGCGCAACCTCGGACGCTATACCTTTGCCGACGTCGCCTCCTATCGCCTGAAGCAGGGGCCAATCCGTACCCTCTCTGCCTGCGGTTCGCTGGTGGTGGTGGCGCTGTATCTGATTGCGCAGATGGTCGGCGCGGGCAAGCTTATCCAGCTGCTGTTCGGCCTTAACTACCACGTTGCGGTGGTGCTGGTCGGCGTGCTGATGGTGCTATACGTGCTGTTTGGCGGCATGCTGGCGACCACCTGGGTACAGATCATTAAGGCGGTTCTACTGCTTTGCGGCGCCAGCTTTATGGCCTTTATGGTCATGAAGCACGTCGGCTTCAGCTTCAATAACCTGTTCAGCGAAGCGATGGCGGTCCATCCAAAAGGGGTGGCGATCATGAGCCCTGGCGGGCTGGTGAAAGACCCGATATCGGCGCTGTCGCTTGGGCTGGGGCTGATGTTCGGTACCGCCGGTCTGCCGCATATTCTGATGCGCTTCTTCACCGTGAGCGATGCGCGCGAAGCGCGTAAAAGCGTATTCTACGCCACCGGCTTTATGGGCTACTTCTACATCCTGACCTTTATTATCGGCTTCGGCGCCATCATGCTGGTTGGCGCAAATCCGGCGTTTAAAGACGCTGCGGGCGCGCTTATCGGCGGCAACAACATGGCGGCGGTGCACCTCGCTGACGCGGTGGGCGGTAATCTGTTCCTCGGCTTTATTTCGGCCGTGGCCTTCGCCACCATTCTTGCGGTGGTTGCGGGCCTCACCCTGGCCGGGGCCTCGGCGGTCTCCCACGACCTGTACGCCAACGTCTTCCGTAAGGGCGCCAGCGAGCGCGACGAGCTGCGGGTATCGAAAATCACCGTGCTGATCCTCGGCGTAGTCGCCATTCTGCTGGGGATCCTGTTCGAAAATCAGAACATTGCCTTTATGGTCGGACTGGCGTTCTCGATTGCCGCCAGCTGTAACTTCCCCATCATTCTGCTGTCGATGTACTGGTCGAAGCTGACCACCCGCGGGGCGATGATTGGCGGCTGGCTGGGGCTGCTGACCGCCGTTATCCTGATGATCCTCGGCCCGACGATTTGGGTGCAGATCCTCGGCCATGAGAAGGCTATCTTCCCGTACGAGTACCCGGCGCTGTTCTCGATTGCCGTTGCCTTTATCGGTATCTGGTTCTTCTCCGCCACCGATAACTCGGCGGAAGGGCTGCGCGAACGCGAGCTGTTCCGCGCCCAGTTTATCCGCTCGCAGACCGGTATCGGTATCGAACGCGGCCAGGCGCATTAAGCCTCTTAACCCCGGCCGTTCGGCCGGGGTTCATCAGAACATCAGCAGGCGCACCAGCGGCGCCGCCAGCACCATCACCACTCCAGACAGCATCATCACCAGGCTGGCGACAACGCCCTCCTGCGGCCCGAGCTCGTAGGAGCGCGCGGTTCCTGCGCCGTGCGAGGCGGCGCCGAAACCCGCCCCTTTCGCCATCCCTTCTCGAATCGACAGGCGCAAAAACAGCACATCGCCGATCGCCATACCAAATACCCCGGTGACCACCACAAACAGAGCGACCAGATCCGGCTGACCGCCGAGGGGCCGGGCCGCGGCCAGCGCAAAAGGCGTGGTGACCGAACGCACCGCCAGGCTGCGCTGAATCTCATCGGAAAGGGTGAACAGGCGCGCCAGCCAGACCGAGCTGCAGACCGCCACGATTGAGGCCGTCACCACCCCGGCGCTCAGCGACATCCAGTGGCGTTTAATAATCGCCAGGTTGTCATATACCGGCACGGCGAAAGCGATCGTCGCCGGCCCCAGCAGCCACAGCAGCCAGTGGGCCTCCCCCATATAGCTTTGATACGAAATATGGCCAAAGACCAGAATCAGCACCAGCAGGATTGGGGTAAAAACCAGCGGCATCAGCGGCAGCTTGTGGAAGCGGCGATAGAGGCGCTTATTGGCAAAATAGAGCACCAGCGTCACGATCAGGCACAGAATGCTCAGATGGAGATCACTCATGCTTCATCCTGCTGATTTCATAGCGATAAACTTTATCCACCACCCACGCCGTGGCGCCCAGCACCAGCGTCGTGCTCAGCGCGATCACCAGCAGAATACGCCAGCCGTCCACCATCAGCAGCTGGGTGTAGTTGACCACCGCCACCACCGCCGGCACGAAGAACAGCAGCATTTCCGCCAGCAGCCAGCGGGCGCCGGCGCGCACCCAGTTCAGCGGGATAATCCGACAGACGATAAGCGCCAGCAGCATCAGCATGCCGACCAGATTTGCCGGGAGCGGCAGGTGCAGCCAGTTAACCAGATATTGAGCGCAGACAAAGAGTCCGGCATAAACCAGTACCTGAACCGGTACCTGAAGGCGTTGCATAACGAAGGGGGTAACGCGAGCTGGCGCGAAGGCCATGAGCGATATTCCTGAAAAAGAAGCCAGGCGAGCAGTATAGTGAGCCGCCAGGTTGGACAGAAATGAATTAAAATCATCACAGGTATAGTCTCAGGGAATAATTATGGATATCCGCACGCTGCGTTATTTTGTCGAAGTCGTCCGTCAGCAGAGCTTCACCCGCGCGGCGGAAAAACTGTTCGTCACGCAGCCCACCATCAGCAAGATGCTAAAAAACCTCGAAGATGAGCTCAACTGTACGCTGCTTATTCGCGACGGCCGCCGGTTGCTGCTAACCGATACCGGCCGGGTGGTTTTCGAGCGCGGGCAGGCGATTTTGGGCGAATTCCGCCAGCTGGAATCGGAGCTTAGCGATATTAATCACCTGCATAAGGGCATTCTGCGGCTGGGTATCCCGCCGATGGTCGGGATGCTGATGGCCGAGCCGATCGGCCTGTTTCGCCAGCGCTATCCGGGCGTAGAGCTGAAAATTGCCGAGTTCGGCGGCCTGACCGTGCAGCAGGCGGTCAGCAACGGCGAGCTGGATCTGGCCATGACGGCGCTGCCGGTCGATGAGGAGAGCGGCCTGGCGACGCTGCCGCTGTTCAACCATCCGCTGTGCGTGCTGGCGCCGAGAACGGCGCAGTGGGAGGCGGTTAGCTCGCTGTCGCCGCAGGCGCTCGCCGCCCATCCGCTGGTTATCTATAACGAAGATTTCGCCCTTAGCCAGCAGCTGATGCAGCTGTTTACCGACCATGACGTCAAGCCCCGCATCGCGGTGCGCAGCGGGCAGTGGGACTTCCTCGCCGCGATGGTTCAGGCGGGAATTGGCGTGGCTATCCTGCCGCAGCCGATTTGCGAGCGCCTCGACGCCCGACATTTTTGCACGATCCCTCTGCAGAGCGAGCTGCGCTGGGAGCTGGGGATGATTTGGCGGGAGGGGGTCTATCTGTCGCATAGCGCCCAGGCGTGGCTGGCGTGCAGTAAAAGCTTCTGGCTCAATGAGTAAGCGCCCGGAGGCGACGCGTTGCGCCGGTCCGGGCTACCAACTACAGATCAGCCAACCGCACGGCCCCGACGGGGCGCGGCGGCGATTATTGATCTTCGATTAACAGCGCTTCCAGCAGGTCAAGGTCGTGCAGCAGCTTCTGCAGCGTCTCGTTGCTGATCTGGCGGGTGGCGCGCAGATGGTACAGCTCGCCGCGCTCTGAACGCAGCGCCGCCAGGCGGAACCGGCGCTCAAGCTGCTCTTCGAGGATCGAGGTTTCCACGTCGTTACGGCCGTCGACCCGCCGGCGCAGGTTACCGATCACCCGCGAGCTGACCTCCGTCAGCAGCTGGTTATCGATATTCTCTTTGGTATCCGCCGCCAGCCGCTCCTCCATTTTTTGAATCGCCACGATCGCCACGTCCGCGGTGGCGGCGCGCGCCAGGCGCTCCTCTTTACGCTGCTGGACATGGTCGGTCGACTCAATGTGGCGCAGCAGGATCGGTAGCGCAATCACGCCGACAAACAGCGAGAACAGGATGACCCCGGCGGCAAGGAACACCAGCTCATAGCGCGCAGGGAAAACGTCGCCGCTCGGCAGCAGCAGCGGTATCGACAGCACGCCGGCGAGGGTAATCGCCCCGCGTACCCCGGCGACCGAGGAGATCAGCAGCTCGCGGGTGGTCCAGGAGCCAAACTCCATCGGCTTGTTCTTCAGGAAGCGCTGGCTGAGCTTGCGCATCGTCCACAGCCAGCCAAAGCGGACCAGCATCAGGGCGGCGTAAATCAGGATAATATCGGTAAACAGCATCCAGGTTTCGACGTTGGGATCCGCCTCCGCCGCCACCAGCGAGCTCGACAGGATATCCGGCAGCTGCAGGCCTAACAGCAGGAACACCATGCCGTTAAACACGAACTCCAGCATCGCCCAGGTGCTGTTGGCGCGCAGGCGCATCGCCAGCGGCGCGGTGCGCATCACCCCGGAACGGGTGATGGTCATCCCCGCCGCGACCGCGGCCAGAATCCCGGAAAAACCGATGTGTTCAGCGATCAGGTAGGAGGCAAACGGCAGCAGGAACAGCAGCACAATCTGCGTTGCCGGCTCATCGCCGCCCCAGCGGCTGAGGAAGCGCATCGAGCGCCCGTAGAGCCAGCTGACGACAAAACCGGCGAGGATGCCGCCTATCGCCACCTTGAAGAACTCGACCGTCGCACCGCCAACGGTAAAGACCATCGTGCCCATCGCCACCGCGACGGCAAACTTCAGCGAGACCAGGCCGGAGGCGTCGTTCATCAACGCTTCGCCCTGCAGTATCCCCATAATTTTTTTCGGGATCCGCCCTTCGCCGACAATCCCGGAGAGCGCCACCGCATCGGTTGGCGACAGCACCGCTGCCAGCGCAAAGGCCGGGATCAGCGGAATGCCCGGGACAATCCAGTAGATGAGGTAGCCAATCCCCACCACCGTGACCAGCACCAGCGCCAGCGCGAGGCCAAAAATCTCTCGCCCGTGCTCGATGAACTCGCGGGTCGGCGTCTTCCAGCCGTCGGCAAAAAGCAGCGGCGGAATAAAGAGGACCAGGAAGAGCTCGGGGTCGAATTCGACGTGCAGCCCGAACGTAGGCCAGGCCAGCAGCGCGCCGATGGCAATCTGGATTAAAGGTAGTGGAACCTGAAAGGGCAGTACGCGTGTAACCACCCCGGAGAGAGAGACCACGAGGGTCATGATGAGTATGGTAAAGAATATTTCCATGTGTTCCCTGTTTGCTGCGTGTTCTTATTTTACATCTGAGGCGTCATGTCTCGAAATGATACGCTACCCAGATTAACGCAAAAGGAAACAGGATGTGGCTTAAAAATTAAACGGGCGGCCTGAGCCGCCCGCCGTCAGCATAAATCGCTTAAATCGCCCAGCCGCCGGCGTAGAAGATAACCAGCGCCGCGGCAATGATCACGGTGCCGAGGTTCAGCTTGCGCCACTCCCCGGAGACCAGACGGCCAATAACCAGCGACGCGAAGCCGATCATGATGCCGGTAACGATGTTGCAGGTCAGCACGATAAAGACCGCGGTAATCAGCCCCGCCATCGCATCGACAAAATCGTTGAAATCAATCTTCGCCACGTTGCTCAGCATCAGCAGGCCGACGTACATCAGCGCCGGAGCGGTGGCGTAGGCGGGAACCAGATAGGAGAGCGGGGAAAGGAACAGGATCAGCAGGAACAGCACGCCAACCGTCACCGCGGTCAGGCCGGTTTTACCGCCGGCAGCGGTACCCGCAGCCGATTCGATATACACCGCCGCCGGCGCCGCGCCGACCAGGCCGGAGAAGACGCTGCTCAGGGAGTCGGTGGTCAGCGCTTTACCGCCGTTGATGATCTGCCCGTCTTTGTCCAGCAGGTTCGCCTGCCCCGCGACCGCGCGGATGGTGCCGGTGGCATCAAATACCGCCGTCATCACCAGCGCCAGCACGCTCGGCAGAACGACCGGGTTCAGCGCGCCGATAATATCCAGGCTGCCGATCAGCGAATTGCCTTTATCGTCGCTCAGCGACGGCATGGCAAAAATACCGGAGAAGTGAACGTTAGGGTCGAAAATCAGGCCCACGATCGACACGCCAATAATGGTCAGCAGGATGCCGCCCGGTACCTTCAGCTTTTCGAGGCCGATAATCACCGCCAGCCCCACCAGCGACATAATCACCGGGAAGCTGTCGAAGTTACCCAGCGCCACCGGCAGGCCGTCCAGCGGGTTCTTAATCACCAGGCCCACGCCGTTGGCGGCGATCAGCAGCAGGAACAGGCCGATACCGATACCGGTGCCGTGCGCAACGCCCTGCGGCAGGTTGCGTAAGATCCAGCTACGAATGCCGGTCGCGGAGATAATGGTAAACAGCACGCCCATCAGGAACACGGCGCCCAGCGCAACCGGAATGCTGATTTGCTGCCCCAGCACCAGGCTGAAGGCGGTAAAGGCGGTCAGCGAGATAGCACAGCCGATTGCCAGCGGCAGGTTGGCCCACAGCCCCATCACCAGAGAGCCCACGCCCGCCACCAGGCAGGTGGAGACAAACACCGCTGCCGGTGGGAACCCGGCTTTACCCAGCATGCCCGGTACCACGATTACCGAGTACACCATGGCGAGAAAAGTGGTTAAACCTGCAAGAATTTCCTGACGCACGGAGCTGCCGCGAGCCGAAATTTTAAACCAGGCGTCTAATGAACCGCCGGTACGCGCTGAAGGCGTAGACATAGAAAACTTCCCCTGAGAATTTTTATCATTCGTCGGTATGCGTGGTGGACCATCCACTGCCAGTTCAACGCGATCTCCTTGTGCTAGATATCGCAGCGCCAGGGGGGCTGCAAAAAAAGCAAACGTTTAACTCCGCGCATACAATACGGTGGTCAAAATTACTTTACTCACCCCCTGTTAGCAGGATAAATAGCGAGCAAAATAATAAGGCAAACGATTATCCAGCCTTTAGATGGCCCTTTTCAACTGAAGTTTGTCGTATTTCGCTAAATTTCGCTTATGACGTTCAGGAAATAACCAGCCGATGCGCAAACGTTATCGTCTATGCGCAATCTGCTAACATTTTTGTATTGCGCTGATAGCAATTCGCCTCGGCCATCGTAAAAGGTGATGCCTCAGGCACCCGGTAGCGTAAAGGGGCCGCCGCGCTCGATGGCGCGCTGCCAGGCCGGACGCTGCTCGATACGCTGCGTCCAGCGGGCGACGTGCGCAAGTCCGTCAATTCCGCCGCGCGACTGCAGCGCCAGCAGCGGAAAGCTCATCTGGATATCGGCCATGCTCAGGTTTTCGCCCGCAAACCACGGCCATCGGGAGAGGTGATCTTCGATAAAGCCGGCGTGGGTGGCAATCTGCCGGTCCAGCCAGGCCTTCTGCATCCCCTTCCCCAGCGCACCGCCCAGCGTGCGCATGCCGAACGGCACCGGGGCCTTGCCGAGGCTGGAAAAGACCAGCTTCATCAGCATCAGGGGCATCAGCGAGCCTTCGGCATAGTGCAGCCAAAAGCGGTACTGCAGCCTGTCCGCCATCGCCTGCGGCCGCAGCTGCTGCGTGCTATCGTAGGTTTCCTGCAGATATTCGAGGATCGCCCCGGACTCCGCCAGCACGTAGCCGTTGTCCTCCACCACCGGGGATTTGCCCAGCGGGTGAATGTTTTTTAACTCCGGCGGTGCCAGCATATTTTTCTGCCGCGGATAGCAGACAATCTGATAGGGCAGCAGCAGCTCTTCCAGCGCCCAGAGCACGCGCTGCGATCGCGATTGATTAAGGTGATGTACCGTCAGCATGGGTCTCTCCCGTCGTTTGTTCAAATTAACTATAGGAACTGGCGGTGAATGACGGGAAAAATTCGCCAAAATAAGCGGGTGGATTTAAGGTGATGTGCCACAATTAAGGTGTCGGCGCAATCCGGAACCTCCATCAACTTGTTGCGCAATACTGAGGGGAGCCGACGTCGGGGGAAACCCTCCTGTGAACCAGCGGGATAGAGCGAAAGACAAAGACCGGAAAACAACTAAAGCGCCCTGTTGTGGCGCTTTAGTTTTTTAATCATCCTCCAGCAGCCGCGCGCCGGTCCCCTCTTCACCCAGCATGTCCCCGGGGTTACGCAGCGGACAGTCCCGTCGCGACAGGCAGCCGCAGCCGATGCAGCCATCCAGCTGATCGCGCAGCGCGGTCAGCGTATGAATGCGCCGGTCCAGCTCTTCCCGCCACACCGACGACAGCTGCTTCCACTCTTTGGCGCTTAGGTTGTGCCCTTCGGGCAGCACGCCAAAGGCATCGCCGATAGTCGCCAGCGGAATGCCGATGCGCTGCGCAATCTTGATAATCGCCACCGCGCGCAGCACGTCGCGACGATAGCGCCGCTGATTGCCCGGATTGCGCTGGCTGTGAATCAGCCCTTTGCTTTCATAGAAATGGAGGGCCGAGACGGCAACGCCGGTACGTTTTGCCACTTCGCCAGGGGTCAACAGCATTTTAATACGGGGTGATTTCTTTTCCATAAAGCGCTTTACCTCAAGTTAACTTGAGGAATTATACTCGCCCGCAGACAAAACGACGAATCGAGAATTGAGAGAGAGGCCGCTTTATGTCCCATCAGGATATTATCCAAACGCTTATTGAATGGATTGATGAACATATCGATCAACCACTTAACATTGATGTAGTCGCCAAAAAATCGGGGTACTCGAAGTGGTATCTCCAGCGGATGTTCCGCGCCGTTACGCATCAGACGCTGGGTGATTACATTCGCCAACGTCGGCTGTTACTGGCCGCTGAAGCCCTCAGAACCACCCAGCGCCCGATTTTCGATATCGCGATGGATCTGGGCTACGTCTCGCAGCAGACGTTTTCACGGGTGTTCCGCCGGGAGTATGACCGCACGCCCAGCGACTATCGCCATCAGATTTCTGCCTGACGACTTTGCGCGCAGGCGTTAAGCCGCGCTGGTGCCTTAACCAGCCACTGCTTAAACTCCTGCACCGGCATCGCCTTCGCAAAATGCCAGCCCTGGCAGTAGCGGACGCCGCGCTTGTGTAGCCACTTCACCTGGTCCAGCGTTTCGACGCCCTCGGCCACGGTTTTCAGGTGCAGGCTGCGCGCCATCTCAATAATATGCTCGGCGATCATGTGGCTGGTGCCGCGGGTCGTCAGCGTATCGATAAAGGATTTATCGATCTTGAGAATGTCCACGTTGAGCGAAGAGAGGTTATGCAGGTTGGAGTAGCCGGTGCCGAAATCGTCGATGGCGACTTCATATCCCGCCTCGCGAAACGCCTGAATGACCGGCGTCGTTTTCTGCACGTCAATAAAACCGCGCTCGGTCACTTCGATTTTAATCTGGCTGATGCATACCCCGTGACTTTTCGCCTTTTCGCTAATTTGGCTAATCAGCCGCGCGGAGTGGAAATCCGTGGCCGAGAGGTTAATCGCGACGTACAGCTGCGGATGGCTGGCGAGAAATTCGCCCAGATCGGCAAACACTTCATCCACGACGTAGTCCGTCACCTGCGCAATCAGCCCTTCGTTCTCCGCCAGCGGAATGAACTCCGCCGGGCTCATCACAGGGCCATCGCATCCGGGCCAGCGCAGCAGCGCTTCTGCCCCGACGCAGCGGTTCGTTTTAATATCGACGATCGGCTGATAGTGCAGGCACAGCTGGCGACGGCTCAGCGCGCGCTGCAGCCTGCTGCGCGGGGAGTGGTACTGCCGCCGGATGCGTAGCCACAGCGTTAACATCAGCCCGCTACCAATCAGGCCCAGCGGCAAAGTGAGCACGATCTGGTCATATAAATTTTGATAATAGCCCACGCGCGAGGTGGACATGATCACCGCGATAGGGCGGTTCGCCGAATGGGCAACGGTGTATACCCGGCGATCCTGCTGGAAAAAGGTGTCTTCGCTGCGGATCAGCGGACGTAACGCCGCGGCGTCGGTATTTTTGCTGACGGAGAAAAACTGATTCGTTTTGGTATCGAACAGACCGTAGGCTAAATCTCTATCGCTGGATATTAACGCACTATAGGAAAGTGGATTAATAACCGCAACATAGTGACCGCGCTGCATATAGGTCATGGCAAAACCGGGATAGAACGGCGTATCGCGATAGTAATAGATGGCGACATCCGGCTTTTTTATATAATTAGCCGTCTCAACATGCCAGACCGTATCGGGATGAACGGCGGTTGAGCAAAAGAAATCAGCGCCTTCCGCATAGACTAAATCTTCGACGTAAAGCAGGCTGCGAACAATATCCAGCATATATCGCTGGTGCTGCGGCGAACATATTATCCCCTGATATTGCATGGCCTTTTTACGCGCCTGCTCGACCTCATGAATAACCATTTCGGTTTTCTGCAGCGCCAGTTGAGAAAACGAGCGGAGCTGGTCGTTGGTTTCCACCCTGGCCCGGTGTTGGGCAAGCCACAAGGCCAGCACCACTGGCAGCAGGATAACCAGGGCAATACCAAATATTTTCAACGCCTTATGCGGCGCGCTACGACTCATTTCCGCTTTTTATCCATGCGATACGCCTTAATCACGGTAACAGTCCACAATGGCAGATGCCTGCGCCTATACAATGCCGGTCATTTAGGCATTCGGCTATTGAGGGTAAAAACCCCACAGCCGATAATGATGAATAATACTAACTTATAGAACAATCGAGAAACATTCTCGACATAATGAGAGCGGCACCGCTTTCTGATTCGGTTTATCCGTATGATTACCGCGAACAGGTAATAAAACCAGTAGATATAAGCCTGGCAAAAAAACAGTCCATCGTATTAATACATTAGCTTCAGCATCATGGCGGGTATGGCTATGGCGCACCGCGCCGTTAACCACAACATTTAAATGGTTTATAAGCACATAAAAAACGCAATTTTTGGCTGGTGAATAAAAGAACAAGTGTGATATAGTTCACACATCCTAATGAAACGGAAACATTGTTTCATTATACGTTTTTTCGCCCGTCGATAGCCAGAGCGCCACGTCATCGTTAGTCTCGCCAGGTTGTCAAAGGCCCCCGACTTTCTTTGAGGATCAGGTTAATGGCTTCCATTACTACCAGTGTCATACTCCTGCGCTGGCCGCTGCTGAGCGCGGTGCTGATGTTTTTAGCCAGCTCGATGAATATTCAGCTGCGTAAAAGCGACTATGCCGGCTTAGCGGTGATCTGCAGCTGCCTGGGGCTGGCCGCCGCCTGCTGGTTTGCCACCGGCCTGCTCGGTATCACGCTGATCGACGTTGCCAAAATCTGGGGCAACATTAAAGACGTCATGGTGGAAGTGATGAGCCAGACGCCGCCAGAGTGGCCGATGATGATGACCTGATAGTAAAAACGCTTCCCACCGGGAAGCGTTTTTACTGGCGAGTAGCCTGAGCGCTATTTGCCCATTTTTGCCAGCATTTCCGGGCGCATAAATTTATGAATAACCAGCATAAACAGCAGCGACGGCAGTAATAAAATCAGCGCGGTAATAGACGACACCTGATAGTTTCCCGACATGCTGGCGTTGTATAGCAGCAGAGGCAGCGTGGTGATATCCGGCGCGCCGACAAAAAAGGTGCCGGTGAACTCGTCCAGCGACTCCAGAAAGACAAAAATACTGGCGGCAATAATCCCCGGCGATGCCTGGGGCAAAACGATATGCCAAAACGTATACACCGCCCCGGCCCCCAGATTGCGCGACGCTCTTGCCAGCAGCGGATCGACCGCCGAGAACGCCGCCACGCAGATCCATACCGAATACATCAGCCCGTGCACGCTGTGCACCAGCACCACGCCGGCCACGGTGCCGTTGAGCCCCCACTGATAGAAAAGCCGGGCAATATTCATATATACCGTCAGGTTAGGGAACGCCTGCGGAATAAGAAACAGCAGCATAAAGCCCACCCGCAGCGGCATCCCTCGCCGCGATAACGCATAGCCGGCAGGGATCGAAATCAGCAGGCACACCAGCACCGACAGCACGGCAATCAGCACGCTGGTCAGCAAAGAGCCCGAAACATCGCTATAGGGGCTGAACACCTGATACCAGTATTTCAGCCCCCACTGGCTGGGCAGGGCATGGGGAAAGAACCAGCTTTCGGCCACCGTCCAGATAAGCAGATTCAGCAGCGGACCAAACATCGCCAGCAGCATCAGAACCAGCAGCAGCGTCTGCAGCGGCAGGCTGGCGCTCAGCTTTCTCCGCCCTTTCGCCAGCAGCGTCGCAGGTGGTGTCATCGTAACCTCCTTCATTATTCTCCCCCTTTTTGGCGCAGGCTGTGGCGCAGATAGAACCACGACAGCGCGCCGCAGATAAGCAGCGACACGACGCCCAGAGCGTTAGCCACGGCGTAATCCCCGTAGGAGTTCACGCGAAACGCCATATCAACGGTGATCATCGTCGGCGTACCGACGCCTATCATCAGCGGCACCGACAGCACCGACATCATGGTGACGGTCGAGAGCACCAGCGCCACGCCGATGGCGGGCAGCACCTGCGGCAGAATAATATCGAACAGGATCCGCGGGCGAGAGGCGCCCAGGTTGCGCGCCGCCAGAATTTGCGACTGCTCAAGCGCCGCCATTGCGCCGCAGATAAGCAGCGTGGCGAACGCCAGCTGCTTCCAGACGAAGGTGATAATGATGCCCTTCCAGCCCAGCCAGGAGAGAGTCTCCATCGGCGTGAGCAGATCGCTGGCAACCAGCGCATTGTTCATTAAACCGTTTTTGGCCAGAAAGGTGCGCATCATCTGCGCCGCAACGATAAAAGGAATAAACAGCGGCAGACGATATAAAAATGCCAGCATCTGTACGATCGGCCGGCAGGAGGACAGGGTAATCACTGCGGAAAGGGTGATGGAAATCAGCGCCAGCAGCGCCACGGAGCTCAGCACGACGATCAGCGTGAACAGAATATCGGTGGAATAGAGCGCATAGACTTTGCGAAAGTGGGCCAGGGTCAGCCGCTGCGCATCGTCGGTAAAGGCGGCAATCAGCGAGAAGCCCAGCGGATATAAAAACAGCACGGCAATGGTCAGCGCGGCGGGAGCCACCAGCAGCAGATATTTCAGCGAAATACGCATAGCAAACCTGATATCAGCGAGGAGAAACGCCCGGGTCGACGCGCGGCCGCCCCGGGCATCGACGAAGATTAGTTGGCGACCTGGCTTTCGTAGCCTTCTTTAATATCGTCAAAATAGGCGGTAATCGGGAAATTCTTGCCGTATTCCGCCAGCGCCTGCGGCGAGATCTCCGCAAACAGCTTTTGCCACGTCCCCGCGTCCAGCTGCGGCTTAACGTGCTGCGCATCGATGCCGGGATACCAGTTAAACTGCTTCACGATCCCCTGCGCCTGCACCTCCGGGCTGGTCGCCAGCTCGATAAACTCGTGCGCCAGCTGCGGATTCGCCGCCTTCGCCGGGGTCACGTAATACATCGGCTGACCCGGCATGCCCGGCGCCAGTAGGGAGAGCTTGATCGACGGCGGCAGCTTCCCCTGATCCTTCCAGCTATAGAACATATCCACCCATACCGGCCCCATAGCGATCTCCCCGCGGGTCAGCATATCGAGCGTCCCGGCGTTGCCCGGCGTGAAGGTGACGTTTTTATTAAAAGCCTTCAGCTTTTCATAGGCCTGGCCCCAGTTTTTCTCCACGCTTTTATCGTACGGCAGGGAGGAGAGGCGCTGGGCGTCGGTGCCGTAGGCGTACATCCAGCCCACCACGAAGCTGACCCCGGACATGCCGTTTTTGATCCCGTTATAGCCGAAGGCCTGCGGGTTTTTCTGCGCCCAGGCCACCAGCTCATCGTAGGAGGCCGGCGGGGTTTTGATCGTCTCGCTGTTCCAGGCAATGGCGGTCTGGCTTAAAAACATCGGCATCACGTAGCCGTCGACGTTAACCCCGAGGGCATTTTTAGCGTTGTCGGCGCTGACCAGGCTGCCGGTCTTAATCTGCTGGCGGTACTTCTCTAATAACCCCTTCTCCACCAGCTCGCCGCCGGCTTTTTGATGCACCACGGCGACGTCAATATCCCAGCTGCTGGCGCCGCTCTCCTTCTGCGCCGTCAGCTTTTCGATAATTTTGTTCGAGCCCGCATCCCCCGGCCCGGTACCGATAACCTGCACCTTGACGCCCGGATGCGCGGCCTCAAACTTTGGCCCCAGCCAGGTTTTTACGTAATCCACCATATTCTGATCGCCCGCCGTCGCGACGTTCAGGATGGTATCGGCCTGCGCGCCGTAGCTCAGGAGTACGGCGGTCGCCAGCGCAACGTTTGTTTTAGTAAACATGGTTTATCCCCAGAATGAACACGATGATGTCAACTTGCATGAGATGAAGGAAAAATATGCAGCGCCGGCGTCGGCACGTGCAGCCTGACCGGGGAGCTGGCGGGCCAGCAGCGGGTAGAGTCCGCCAGCAGCAGGCGATCGCGGCAGCGCACGCTGTGGCGATATAAATGGCCGAGGAAGGCGCTTTGTTCGACGATGCCGTCGAGGGTCAGCCCCTCCTGCGGCGCGCTATCCGCGACTGAAAGGAGCGCCGCGTCGGTGCTGCGGAAATAAATAACCTGTTCGCCAGAATCGGTAGCGGAATATGCCTGTGGGCTGCGCCAGTGAATACCGTCGAGGGTGCGGATATCACGGCTATTTATTTTATTATCGGCCCCCATAAAATCGGCGACAAAAGGCGTGGCCGGACGCTGATATATCTCTTCCGGCGTCCCTAACTGCTCAATCCTGCCGTTATTTAATACGGCAATACGGTCAGCCATCACCAGCGCTTCCTGCTGGTCATGGGTGACGATTAATGAGGTAAAGCCGAGCTTCTTTTGCAGCGCTTTTATTTCATGGCGGACGTTAAGGCGGACTTTGGCATCCAGATTGGAGAGCGGTTCATCCAGCACCAGCACGTCCGGTTCAATCGCCAGGGCGCGCGCCAGGGCAACCCGCTGACGCTGGCCGCCGGAAAGCTCGGTCACTTTCATTTCCGCCAGCCCCGAGAGGTTGACTATCTGCAGCAGCTCCGCCACCCGGCGGTCGATATCGTCGCGCCGCCACCGGCGCAGCTTCAGGCCATAGCCGATATTGCGAGCCACCGTCAGATGCGGCCACAGCGCATAGCTTTGAAAAACCATCGTAATATTGCGCTGCTCCGGCGGGCTATGGGTGATATCCCTGCCGGCGACGACGATCTCCCCGCTCTGCGCCGGGATAAAGCCGCAGAGCGCATTGAGCAGCGTGGTTTTCCCGCAGCCCGATGGCCCCAGCAGGGCGATCATCTCCCCCTTCTCTACCGCCAGGTCGATATTATGCAGGACAACCTTATCGCCGTAGCTAATTCTCAGGCTGGCAATGTGCAGATAGCTCATATTCGGTACCCAAAACTCTTCTGTAGGCATTTTTTATTTATTCGCGCCAGGATGAACACGTGTTCATTTGGCTGTAAAAAAAATGCAACCTTGACTCGACATGATGTGAGCCTACTTTGTCGGGTATTTGTGACAATTTAATTAAGTGCGAAAATTTTTTGGCGAGGGTAAATGAAAATAGACGTTCTCGGCTGCGGTAGCGCCTTCTCAGAGAGCCAAAATACCTCTGCGCTGCGCGTTATTGATAATAACAATCGCCAGTGGCTGATTGATTGCGGCCCCACCATCCCTCGCGCCCTGTGGCAGCGCGGAGGCAATATTAACGATATCGATGCCATTTACTTCACCCACGTCCACCCGGATCACTGTACCGGCCTGACGGCGCTGCTCAACTACTGGAAAAGCTTTTCCCGCCACAAGCCGCTGATTATCTACAGCCAGCCGCAGCAGCGTCCGGTGCTGATGCAGCTGGCGCAGCTGGCAAACTGGCCGGACACCGCGCTGTGCTTTGCGATTGAGTGGCGCGACGCCACCCCGGCGTGGACCTGGCACGACTGGCAGATCCGCACCGCCGAAACCCAGCACGAGCTCAGCAACCGCGCAATTCGCATCACCCTCGCCGGGAAAAGCCTGTTCTACAGCGGCGACGGCCGGCCGACGGCGCAGTCGATCGCGCTGATGGCGGGGTCGGACCTGGCGTTCCAGGAGTGCGCCTCGCTCACCGCCCTGAGCGACGACGCCTCCCACGGCGATTTCCCGGCCTGCCTGGCGCTGTTTCAAACGCTGGCGCTGCCCGCCATGGGGCTCTATCACTGCTACGACGCGATCCTGCCGGCGCTGCGGGTAGCCTGCCGGCCGTGGAACGGGTTGTTCGTCAGCCAGGACGGCTTACAATACGATCTTCATCAGCCACCGCGTAGCGGCGAGGAAAGCCCGGCATGAGCGCACTTCCCCGAAAACAGAGCATTACCGCCGAGGACGTTGCCCGCCGCGCCGGCGTCTCGCGCGCGGTCGTTTCCCGCGCGCTGAGCAATAACGGCAGCATCTCGCCCGCCGCCCGCGAGCGGGTGCTGCGCGCCGCAGAAGAGCTGGGCTATCAGGTCAACTTTCTCGCCCAGGGGCTCAACCGCCGGCGCAGCCATCTGATCGGGGTGATCGTTTCCCGCATCAACGATCCGTTTCGCAGCAGCCTGCTCGACGGGCTGCTGAGCGAGATCCAGCGCCGCGATTTTCAGGCGCTGGTCAGCGAGATCCGCAGCGAGCAGGATCTGGCCCAGACCCTTCGCCGCTTCGCGCAGTTTCGCGTGTCCGGGGCGATCGTCACCTCCGGCCAGCCGCCCGAGTCGCTGGTCTACGAGTTCGCCCAGCAGCAAATTCCGGTCGTCGGCATTAACCGCCAGCCGAATATTCCCGGCGTCGACTACGTCTGCTCGGACAATGCAGCCGGGGCGGCGCTGGCCGCGAAGCAGCTGGTGGCAGCCGGCTGCCGCCGCTTTGGCTGGCTAAACCATCGCCACTCGACCTGGGCCGGACAAATGCGCGGGGAAGCGTTCTATCAGGCGCTCAGCGAACTTGGGGTGGATACGCGGCGCGATCTTCAGCCGCTGCTTGCCACCCTTGAGGGCTACGAGGGCGGGCTGCAGGCCGCCGCCGCCGCCGACGACGCGCTGGAGGGGATTTTTTGCGCCAACGCGCAGCTGGCCTGCGGCTTTCTTGACGGCATGCGCCAGCGCGGCAAAGAGGCCCCGACGGATTTTCAGCTCATCGGGTTTGATAACACGCCGCAAACGGCACAGTACAGCTACCGGCTCACCACCCTGCATCAGGACGTGGCGGAGATCTCCCGCCAGGCGCTCACCCGCCTGCTGGAGAGGGCCAGCGATCCGCTCCAGCCTTCACGCACCACGTGGGTGAAGGTCGATTTAATTCACCGGCGCACGTCGCCATCAACCACATAAGAGCCAGGCTATGACCGAAGAACAGCAGCAGTCGCTATGCAGTTTGATTCGCCAGTTGGGGACGCGCGCGCAGGAGCTGCGCGATGCGGGACTGCAGGTGGATAAAAAAGCGCGCCAGGATTTTGTTTCCCAGGCCGACGTTTTCGTCGAGCAGGAGATCAAGGCCTGGCTGGAGGCCCATCGCCCGGAGGACGGTTTTCTCGGCGAAGAGAGCGGCCTGCGGGCCGGGAAGCAGGGAACCTGGGTCATTGATCCTATCGACGGCACCACCAACTATATTCTGGGCATGGATTACTGGTGTATTTCTCTGGCCTGGGTCAGCCAGGGCGTGCTGGAGCTGGGAATTATCTACGCCCCGGATCGCAACGAGTTTTTCTTTGCCCGCCGCGGCGAAGGCGCATTTCTCAACGATAAGCGCCTGGCGCTGCGCGAGCCGGACCCGGAAACGGTGGTGATTGGCATGGGGCGCTCCAGCCGGGCGCCTGCCGCAAACTACGCCCGCATGCTTGAGCGGGTGATTGACGCCGGTATGGAGTACCGCCGCTTTGGCGCCGGGGCGCTGATGCTGGCTCACGTCGCCGCCGGCCAGGTGCACGCCTATTATGAGGCGCATATGAACAGCTGGGATGCGCTGGCGGGTATCCTGCTGATCGTCGAAGCGGGCGGCGCGAGCAGCGACTTTCTGGCCAACGACGGCCTGCTCAGCGGTAACCTGGTGCTGGCCGGCTGCCCCGAGGTTCAGTCGCGCCTGATGGCCCTGACGGGCAGCTAACCGCCCGCCGATGGCGACGGGCAGTCGTTGGATATTTTGATAAATTGATCGTTGTAAATTATGTACTTGTCGCCAGGCTGGCGCAGCGCGGCCTGGCGCACCACGTCGCCTGGGCGTAGGTACCAGGCGTCGCCGTCCTCTTCCGTTGCCCCACATCCGGGCTTAATCAGCAGCTTAAACCAGGTGTTGCCGCTGTTGCTGACGGTGCCCGCCCGGCGGTCAAAGGCCCATTTAAAATCGACCTGACGCGGACGCACCGCCAGGATAGTCTCCACCACCACCACCGGGTCGATGCTCACCGCCGCCCCGGCGGTATTGCGCTCGACACGGTTGCGGGTAGGGATTTCACGAAACGAGACCCGATAGTAGCGCTCGCGGTTGTCCTGCGGCCCGTGATAGTAGAACTTAAAATATTCCCCCTCCCCCGCCTGCAGGGTCAGCTGGCGCGGCGCAAAGAGCAGCTCGCCGTCCGCCGGACGGGAGCGAACCTCTTTCCCGCCAGGACGGTCGATGCCGACCACCGAGACCTGATACAGGCGCGCGCTCTTGTTATTATTCAGCACCCGCTTGGCGGCAAAGCTCTCCTCCGCCCCCAGCGAGAAGGTCAGGTTACCGACCGATATGGCCTCTCCGACCGCCGGCAGGCAGAGGGCCAGCAGCCACGCCATCGCGCGTATCGTATTAGTTAACATTTCGCCACGTCGCCTGAACCCGAATTTCACCTGAAGCGCTCACTTCCCCGAACCAGCCGTCATCATCAATCGTTTTCAGCGAGATCGCGTCATTCATCGGGATGGAGAACCTGACCGTGGTTTTATTCATCACGCCAGGATCGCCTGAAGCATCGTTCCACGGCGTGCTCATCCACAGCGCATCGGTCATGTCGCGCCAGCTATCGTCGCAGCCGGCATCGTAGGTTTTGTTGCCGCCGCTTTGCGTCGTGAAGGTCAGCGTCGCCGGGAAAGGGACTTTCGTCGTATTGTCCGCGGAGCTGAAGATGCAGTATGAACGCCCGCCGATGGTCTGCGCCGGGCCGTTAACCTTGATCAGCACCTCATCGGCGGCGGTCCTGCCGCTGGTGGTGACGATATAGCCAAAATCCAGCGAGGGCTTGCCCTGCCCGACGTAGCCCTCGCGGCTCGGCGCGCTGGTGTACTCGTCGGAAATAATGCTGATGCTGAAATCACGCGGCTTGATAACCAGCGAGTTGGAGGTAGAAAACTCATACCAGCCGGACTCCGGCGACGTAATGTTCTGGAAGCGGAAGTTAAACAAATCTTTGGTATTAATATCGCTGATCCCCAGCGCGACCATCTGCTTAAAGAAGTTATTCGAGAAGAAGATGTAAATGGAGTCAGAGGACTTCATCTCATTGAAATTGTAGTAGTAGGAGATACCGCTCACCGGCTTCCACGAATTGCCGTTGAGGCTGAACTGCATATCATAGATGCCCACCGCGGAGACCAGAGACGAATTGCTGATGGCGGGGAAAATATGGATAGAGGTATTGCTCAGACCGTTGTTTTCCAGAGCATAGTTAACCATCTTGCAGCTCAGGCCGGAGCGGGTGCCGATGGTTTGGGCATGGCAGTTGGTGCTCCCCTCGCCGAGCGTCGGCACTCCGTCGGTGTTGATAAACACCTCGGTAAGGGAGTGGGTATTGAGCAGCCTTAAGTTGGCGGCCTTGGTATGGGTGACCTTGCGGGTATACCAGCTCCCCGAAGCCTGATCCCTGCAGCGCGCCCCGCTGCTGGCATCGTACTTAACGGACGTCTGGCAGCCGTTGATGGTCATCGAGAAGCTGCCGCCTACCGGCATCTGTTGGAGATACTGATAGAAGGCGTCGGATAGCATCCCGTGCATCCATTTAGCCCCGCCGGAGGTCACCGTCACGCCGTAGAAACCGCTCGCATCCAGCGCCGGCGCCTGAATCAGGCTGGTTGCCATATCGCAGCCGACGTACCAGTTTATACAGCGCAGGCCGCTCAGCGGGTTGGATACCGGCGAGTTCTCCAGCCACATGTCGAACTGCCAGTTGGCGTTCAGCACCGTGTTGTAGCCGTTATCGATATAGCCCAGGCTCTGCTGATAGATAGTGCCGGTACCGGTATACTTCAGCCCGGTCCAGCGGCTGCCGCCGGTCAGGCGCGGGTCGAGCGCGCCGCCGGGGGTGACGAAGTAGTTATCGTCAGAGTTGTTTTCCACAAACACATACTGCATCGCCGCCGCGTCGGGCCAGTTCGTTTTGGTCACCGCCGCAGAGGCCCGCGTCATTGCGCCCAGGGCGAGCACAATCGCCAATAGCGCACCCCATTTAGCCTTCATAGTTCTCTCCCGTCGCCAGGTTGCTGGCGTAGGTTTTCAAGCCGTTACAGGTCACATCGCCGACCCATACCGCCCCGCGCGCTTTGTTAATCTCAAGCTCCACTTCGCAGCGCTGGTTGTTGCCGTAGCTGAAGTCGATGGTCGGGAATTTTTTATCTACATCCATCACAAACTCGCCTTTGTCATCGGTGCGGGTACGCCCGATGTGGTTATTAATGTGCGCATTGGCCAGCAGCGTGCCGTCTTCGGCGCGAATACGCCCGGAGACGGTCACCATCTGCTTCACTTCCGGCTCGATCACCGCCACGTTGCCCGGATAGAGCGTCAGACGGCTTTTGCGGCTGCTGACGATGTCGTAGCTGTCGATCGAGTTTTTGCTGTTCTGCAGCTCGACTTCGTAGCGGCTGTAGGGCGAGAGCGGCAGATAGCTGCGTTTGCCCGAGAGCTGGAATACCCGGCCGTTTACCCTGGCGCTGAGCTTGCCGTCATCTTCAAGACCGGTATTAAAAATCACCCCGGCGTTACCGTCGGTACGCCCGCTGGCGGCAATATTTGTCCCCTGCCAGCCCACGCTGCCGCTGGCGGTGAGGTTGGTATTCACGTAGCCGTCGGTGCCGCTGTTCACGTTCAGCGTCCCGCTGGAGTAGCGGGTATCGAACTGGGCATAGGCGCCGCCGCTCAGGGTTTTGTCATCCCCTGTGTCGCCGGAGATGGCCCGGGAGATATTGGCGCCGACGGTGCGAATGGTGCTCCCTTCCTCAAACTGCTTGCGCGCCGCCAGGTTGGCCATGGTGTAGCCGTTCTGGTGGGTCATCCCGGCGCTAAACCAGTTGCCGAGCGGCAGAGAAAAGTCGAGCGCGATATATTTCCCGGTGCTGGCGCTGCTGTCGCCGTTGTTAAAGCGCTGGATCCCGGCGCGCAGGCCCAGCGAACCGTAGGCGTTGCTGTAGAGGGTCTGATAGTAATCCGCGGTGTAGTAGTGGCTGCTATAGCGGCGATCGTCGTTATAGCTGATGCTGAAGGTGCCCAGCTTTGACCACAGCGGGCTGAGGTTCAACGTCCCGCCAATCGCCCGGTTATCGGCGTCGCTGCGCCGCAGCCTGTCGCCGATTATGGTCTTTTCCTGGTTGACCCAAACCGAGCTAAAGCCGCCGGGCAGCGTGGCGCTGACGCTGCCGATACTGCTCCACGAGCTGTCGCTGGCCAGCATGTTTTGCAGGTTCACGTTGATAGATTGCGTCAGCGGCAGGGTCAGCCGGGTCTCGCCGACGGCGTTGTTATCGTAGCCGTAGCCGGTTGCGGCCCAGCTGAAGGCGCCCAGCGAGCCCGTTGCCGAAGCCCCGGCCAGCCAGCTCTCTTTGGCGGGGAGCGTCTTTTTGCCGCCCTCTGACCAGCGGTCCATATGGAAGCTTCCGCCCCAGACCTGCCAGGCCAAAGGCGCGCCGGCGCCGCGTCCCCGGGTGAACAGCTTGTTCACCCGCTGGGTGCGCTTGCTGACCACCCGGCCGTTGACGACAACTTCAACATTCACGTCGTAAATCCCGTACGGCAGGCCGCGGGTATCAACCTCATGGTTGCCCATCGTGAAGTTCTGCACGCTCAGCAGGCGGCCGTCGCGCGACAGATGCACCTCACCGGCGGAAGGCAGGAACGCGATAATCGGCGTCGCCGACTGGGAGTTATCAAAGACCGTCGAGCTGGCCTGGTTGCCCCAGGAGGCGCCGTAAATTTTGCCTGCCGAAATAGCGGTCATCGGCCCGAGGGACTGCAGGTTCCACGTATCGAGCATTCCGCCTGCAAAGCGGTGGCCGGCGAAGTCACGCTCGTACATCGCCTTATAGATCTCGCTGTCCTGATTGCTGGTTCCGGCGCCGTAGAGCGAGCCGTCGAGCACCAGATGATGCTCGCGCAGGGAGGTAACATTGTTCATCGACAGATAGCTGGAGGTGCTGTTCCCCGCGTTGCGCATCTGGTTGTTATAGACGCCGAGGTTATAGTTCAGGGTGCTGCTGAGAGCGTTAACGCTGGACTGGCCGATATCTTCGCTGCGCGATCGCAGCACGGTGCCCAGGGCCTCTTTTTTCACCACCAGCTGGAGCAGAAGCTGGCGCAGGCTGAGCTGCAGCTGCGCGTCGGCGGAGATCTTAATGCGCAGGTCGCTGTCGAAGGATTCGTTCGCCAGGGAAGCGAGCGTCTGCCGGGTTTGGGCGCTCACGGTCGCATTATTATCGCTCTCTTCCAGGCGGATCTGGCGCACGCGCAGCACGCCGCCATCCAGCCAGATAAAGGCGCTGCCGAGGCGCTGATCGTCCCCGTTTCCCGCACTGCCTTCCAGATGAATAAAGAGTGGGATGCTCATCCCGTCCTGCAGGGCCTGGCTAAACGCCTGGGGAATAATTACGCCGCCGATTTGCGGTATCAGTTCCGGCGCCGCGCTGACGCTGAGCGGAACAGAAAAAATAACCATACCGTAGGCCAGGAGCGCTTTCAGCTCCGGGGAAATCCGTAGTCGCGGCATAACCTTATCCCGTCAGCACAATTGTTATTTTACGGGAACAAACTGCTCGCCCTGCCAGAGCGCGACCCGTCCTTTTTTATCGGCAACGTTGACGCGCGTGAATCGGCGCTCTTTACCGGGCATGAGGTAATAATTTTCTTTGCACTCTTTGCCATCCGCCGCCTTGAGGCATGGGCCGTAGGCGAGAATGCGCAGCGTGGCGTTTCCGCTGTTCACCAGCGTGCCGTTGGCGTACTGATAGCGGTAGTTCACCTTGCGGGGCGCCACGACCAAAATGGTGCCAATACGGGCGGATGCCGTCGCCACCGCACTGCGGGCTGCGCCATTGCGCTGGGCGTCGCTTAGCGCCTGATCGAACCAGACGATGCGGTAATAGCGCTCTTTGTCATCCGTCGGGCCTTTGTAGAAAAAGCGAATAACATCGCTGCTTTTCGCCGGCAGCAGCAGGCTGGCAGGCGTGAGCAAAACTTCGTCCTGGCTCTCCATCGCAATGACGTTACCGCCATCGAGCGGCGAGGAGAGGCGCTCCATATGGATATTGATCAGGCGTCCACTGTCGGTGGTATTTTTTATCTCTTTGCTGAGCACGCTGCTGTCGCTGTTCATAAACGAGGAGATATCGCCAACGTCCAGCGCCCGGGCCGGCATGATTGCGCAGAAACAGAGGCCAATAGCCAGAATGTGGTTTTTCATGGGAATTCAATCCGTGAAAGAAAGCAGGGGGAAGCCCCTGCTTTGTGCTACAGGGAAATCAGCTGGTCCAGGTCGCGTCGAACTGTACGCTGACGTCGCCGCTCCAGATCCCTTCCGGCAGCGAGCTGTAATCCGTTACAGCCGTGGTACCGTCGGTGGTGCCGCTAACGATAGAGAAGTTGAAGCCATCCTGAGCGGTGGTACGGCCGGCCTGGTCGTAGCCGTTAGCCAGCGCGCTGAGGTTGCCGCCCAGCTTGCCGCTAGCGGTATCGATCATGATGGTGTCAGCCGATTTTTCTACGGACTCGCCGTTGTAATCAACGCCAACGCTCAGCGTAGAGCCAGAGGTGTCCAGCTGAGTCAGGGTATTGGTGATCAGACGGGAAGTCAGTTTAAAGGCCGTTGCGGTAGCATCGCCTTCAATCGCGACATCAAACAGGCCTTTCTGCGAGTTAAAGCCTTTGATCCCTTCAGCGTACTGGAACGCCAGGCTGCCCAGCGGAGTGACAACCAGCTTGCTGGTGGTATCTTTTTTAGCGGTTGCTGACCAGGTCGCCACTGCCTGAGCCGTAACATCAGCGGCCTGAACAGCGCCAACACAGAGAGTAGTCATCAGAGCTGCTGCCAACATTTTCAATTTCATATTTATCACCTGATAAAGATAAGAGGCTTTTTATGGCCCGTACTGTTCCATAGTTCTTTATGGAATGATCGCCTTTAAGAACCCTGAGTCCTTAAAAACAAATACCTTAATAAATCGACAGAATGCGCTTCGGCGGCAGATTAAATAAGCCGCAGGCCGTTCTTTGATGCCGGCAGAATAAAACGCATCAGGGCCAACATCGTGATATTGTTATTATTAAGCAAACCAACTTTATTGCTGGTATTGCTTTTATGTAAACTGACCGTTTTAATGCTTAAGCCGAGCGTTTGCGAAATGTCATTAATTAAATTACCAATAATCATTAAGGACATTATTTTCTCTTCGCGCGGAGTCAGGCTTCGCTTTCTGATTTTATACTTTTTAAGCTTAAACATGTTCTCTACCGCCTTGACGCTGGCATTGGCCGAGAGAAAATAAATATCATTAATGTCCGAAACGTCGCTAACAAATTTTGCATCCGGAGCGACAACAACTTTCGCCTGGCTGTTAGACAGATAGTATCGGTAGAAACATAATATATGATCTAAATGTGCAAAATGGATAATCACATAGTCGTCAGCGCTCAGCGCCGCACACTGCCTGCGGGCCAACTCGCTATCAAAACTGCCGGCACAACCGATATAACAGAAGTCATCGGCCATATGGCTCAGGCCTTGTATAAAGAAATAATTATCAGTTACAATCAGTACAGCCATAATAACCAGCCTCTGTTCCATTGGGCCACCGGTCCGGAAAAAACACCTCCACGATGCCTTCGCTACTGATTATGACGAGGTGCGTAACAACAACCCGGCACGCCCCTGCCATTCATTAACATTGTTATCGTAGAACAACCACATCCTTTTATTAAGCTTGTTACGTCACGGCCGCAACATTTTGTGCAGCAATAATAATCGTAGTGCTCATATTTTATTACTCATAAAGTTATGAAGCGTAAAGAAATCACATTTGTTGATTTTATGTAAAAACATAACCCACTGAAATTACTGAGATAAACACATAAAAATTAACAAACAGAAGCCTTTTTACAACAAACATCTTATTGGATTAAGATAATTCTTAGTTATGAATGAATGCCGGGCGTAAGCTTTAATGCTAGTATCTCAATATCAAATCTTAGGCAAACTTTATTAGCGGTAACTATTCTCACGATAAGACACGATATATGGAAACTATTTACGTTATCGAGAACACGCTCAGGTTCAATCCTACGGCGCATACTCTCCATTCTATAGAAAGCAATGAGCGTATCACTCTGGCAATACCGGCAAGCCTTTGCTTTATTTTATTAATTAAAAACCACGGCAGAATAGTCACTCAGGCAGAGCTGTTGCATAATGCCTGGGGAGAAAGAGGGATGAACGTTACGCCAAATACTCTACACCAAAACATCTCCTTGCTGCGTAAATCATTAAATCGCCTGCACGTTAACGGCAGCATAATTCAAACGATCCCGAAACGGGGATTTATGATTGCCGACGACACCACCATTTTGGCCCGGCATATTGAAAGCGACCCGGGGTCCGAAAACGATAGTGGACCGAACGTTGAAGAAAATGTTAATAACCCGCATCAACCTCCGGCAGTAGAAAGTATCGCACCGCAGCAGCCAGACCCGGAACCGCCCAGGGATAACCTATCGACGTCGCCGCCGGTGAACGAAGACCAGTTCACCCAGCGGATGCTTTCCGGCCTCAGGTTCGCTGGCAGTGAAAAAGGAACCTGTAGAGTTGCGGGTTTCGCCAGCCTGCTGGCGATCGTTCTGTTGGTCTATGTTTATTATTTTCCGCAGACCAGCGCGCCTTTCTCCTCTTACACCGAGCTGGCCGCGCCAGGGACCTGCAAGGTGTTTCGTAATGATGATTTAAGATTTGATGAATTTTTTATTAATTTTATGCAGGAGAAGCATATCAGCTGTTCCGATGGCCAAACGGTATATATTACCAACCACTATCCGTCGAGCAGAACGTCGCTGATCGTTTGTCGCTATCCGATCACATCAAGCAAGAAATCATTCTGTACCTCCTCCTACTACTTAAAATAAAAGATAATATCGGCATATAAAATGAAGAAAATAATAACTCTCATCATCATTATTCTTATGATCGGCGGTGCTGTATATTACACTCACTTCCGCGAAGAGGATGATAGTATTGACTGTACGTCGGCCTTTTCGATTATCAATGATGACGAAACCTTCTCATTTTCAGTTACATTCTTCACTAAAAATGGCAATGGTCTAATGACCTTTACCGGCAATTCCGGAAATAATCAGGATAACATCAGCATTCGCAAATATTTCTCCTATACTAAAAACAAGAGCGATATTTTTATTTTTAAAAATAATGATTCCAACATGCGAACCAGTTCACCGGCATTCTCCGAAAAGTTCGATGATATTCTCCCACCGTTCTTTACTGAAATGAGCAAGGAAGATAACTTCATTATTAAAATAATAAAGATAAAAGCTGGCTCGTGGGTATTTATGTCGACCAACACGCCCTATTTTGTCTGTGAAAATACCCGTTCTTAACAGCCACTAGCTTAGCATAAAGCGTGGCGATGATAGCTGCCGGGGCATCGCTTAATGACGCAGTGCGGCTGGTAGCAGCACCCCTCTGCGGTGGTTGCGCTAAAGTCATGGGGGCAGGATGGCCGCTCTCTCAGCGACTCCCACTGCGTATCGCTATAGGTCGCAATATTGTAAACCTTAAAGAAATGATATTGATTATTTATCAGAACTTTAGATGAATACAGCTTCATTGATTCACCGGGAATCAACAGAATGTCCGCTTCATACCAGATGATAAACTTTAAAAAACGCAGCCCGCAGATACTGGAGAACGCGACGCCAGAATGCGGGCATATGATTGTATTAAGCACCGTCCATTTCATGTTTCATCCTTGTATCTCTGGCCAGCAATCATGACTTCAGAAATAGCAAATATTATAATTAACCGCAAGTCCTCAGCGCAATAATGTGATATGGGACAGCCATCGACTACATCCGTTCTAGCTATTTAGAAGTAATCGCCATAATATTTAATACGTATATTTCGCCCCTGAAAATACATATTTATATGTAAAGTCAAAAAAGCATAAAATAGCCCTGCATAACTTTACAAAAAAAATATCGACGCGGAATTCAGATTAAACAACGACATAACGGAAAAATAGACTGTTTTGCCGTCCATGCTCACGCTTCCCCCTGGCGGGCAGCTCGCCGCCGGGGGTTATGGGAGTAGAAAGGCCTCGGCGCCCACGGCGTGAATGATAGATATCAAAGCGTCATCTCTCACGCGGCGACGCGGCGGTAATAGCGCGGTCTTGCCCCCGCTTACCAGGTTTTGCCGATATTAAACTGGAACTGCTCGGCCTTATCGCCATCGTACTTTTTAAAGGGCTCAGCCCAGGAGAAGACCAGCGGCCCCAGCGGCGACATCCACTGTACCGCAATCCCCGCCGACATTCGGATATGCAGCGGGTCGCTATAGTCCGGGATCCCCGCCGCCAGGGTTTGGGCGTTATTCTGCCACGAGGTGCTCCATACCGTGCCCGCATCAACAAAGAGCGAGGTCCGCAAACTGTCGGCATATTTGTCGCTAATAAACGGCGTAGGAATAATAAACTCGCTGTTCAGCACCGCCATCGCATTTCCTCCAACCGCGTCGGAAGAGCTCTCCAGCGGGCAGCCGCTATAGCTGCTTTCAGAGCCATTACAGCGATAGTAGGCCGCCTTCGGGCCGATAGTATTGGAAGAGAAACCGCGCACCGATGACGATCCCCCGGCGTAGAAATTATCGTAAAAGGGCACCGTGCTCCCCTGCAGGCCGCCGGCATAGCCCGCTTTCAGATGTTCCATCCATACCCAGCTTTGGCCTTCATTTAGCGGCACATACTGGGTGCTATCAAGGGTGAGCTTGTAATAGCGGTTATCCGATCCCGGGACGGTCACTTTGCCGCTCAGGCTGCTTTTATTGCCGGAGCGGGGGAAAAACCCGCGATCGAGATCGTTATAGCTCCATCCGAGGCTGACAAAAAAATCGTTGGCGCTGTATTCCGCCCCGCTGTCGCCATCTTTGGTTACCACCTGCGGATAAATGCCTCGTGAGTTAAGGTAATTCCAGGTCGTGAGCTCCGGATCCATATTGGTCAGGCGGTTGTGGACATAATCAACGCCCAGATTCAGCGAATTATTTTCGCTAATCGGGAAGCCGAGATTGCTGCCAAGTCCGTAGCTTTGCTGGTTGTAGCTGCCGGAGTCGGCATCGGAGGCGTCGTAGCTGTTATAGAAAATCTTGCCGCCGAGGCTTACGCCGTCGACGGTGAAATAGGGGTTAGTCGCGCCGAGCTCAACGTAGGACTGATAGCTATTGCGGGTGCCGTTAAAGCTGACGCTGTTGCCGGTGCCCAGCCAGTTATCCTGGGTCACTCCCAGCTGGTAGCTGACGCCGCTATCGGTACCAAAGCCCAGGCCAACGTTAAATGAGCCGGTATTGCGCTCTTTCACCTTATAGACGACGTCAACCTGGTCCTGGCTGCCGGCAACCGGGGTTATCTCTTTATCAACGCTCTCGAAATAGCCCGTGCGGTCAAGACGCTCTTTTCCCTGCTGCACCTTTTCATCGTTGAGCCACGCGCCCTCCATTTGCCGCATTTCGCGGCGTAAAACGGCATCGCGCGAGGTATCGTTGCCGATAAAACGAATCTGGCGTACGGAGTAGCGGCGCCCGGCATCGACGCTAATGCGCAGCGTGGCGCTTTTCTGCCGATCGTCAATTTCGGCGTGCGTCGTCACCTGCGGCCAGGCATAGCCATATTTACCGAAGCGCTTTTTAATCGCATTTTCGACGGCGGTAATCTCGGCTCCGCTATACCACCTGCCGGACAGCGGCTGGGCCAGCGCCTCAATTTCCTGGCCATGCGTGGCCATCTCACCCGCCACCACGGTGCGGCTGACCTTGTAGCGTTCTCCCTCTGCAAGGTCGATCGTAAGATAGAGCGATTTTTTATCCGGGGTAATACTGACCTGGCTGGAATTAATGGCAAAACGCGCATAGCCGCGATCGAGATAATAGCTGCGCAGCGTTTCAAGATCCGCCGCCATTTTTTGTTTTTGATATTTTTTATCACCGATAACGTTCCACCACGGAACCCGGTCGCGGAGCTGAAGCTGGTCGAGCAGCGTTTCTTCGCTAAACGCTTTATTGCCAATAATATTAATCTGGGCAATGGTTGCCGACTTCCCTTCCTGAAAGACAAATTTTAAATCCACACGGTTGCGCGGCAGCGGCGTCACCACCGCATGGACCGTGGCGCTATATTTTCCGACGCTGTAATAGAAATCCTGCAACCCCTTTTCTATTTCGCTGAGGGCGTTACGATCCAGCGCGCTACCCGCATCAACGCCGCTGGCGGTGAGGTTCTCTTTCAACATCTCGTCCTTCACCGATTTATTGCCGGCGAAGCTGATACTGGCAATAGTCGGGCGCTCTTTAACCTGCACCACCAGCGCACGGCCATCGCGCAGGATCTGCACGCTCTCAAAGTTGCCGCTGGCGTACAGGCCGCGTATCGCGTCGCTGATATCGTCGTTCGAGACCTCTTCTCCCGGATGAACGGGCATGTTCAACAGTGCTGCTCCTACGGTAACGCGCTGCAGGCCCTCAAAGCGAATATCATTAATCGTGTACGAAGTCGCGGCATAAAGCGTTAAGGGTGAAATCAATAATCCGGCAATGATATTTGTTTTCTTTAGCATGGGCGTTTTATTTAAAAGAGATTTAGAAATAGCAGGAGTCTGCTGGGATTAACCTAAGCGAGGCGCAGAATTGCACTTAATTATGGTGAAACAATGGAGAAAAAATGGATCTTAAAGAACCGTAAATAAAAAAATTTATCGCCGGAACTTGAGCCTGTTTTTTCTGTCTGAGAGGGTCGAGAAGTAATATATAGCGTATTTTTAATTAATTAAAAAAAACAAAAAGCCCCCTTTCGCATTGGTTGAAAGGGGGAAAGATCTTGTTAGGAATGATGCTCTCTGGGGTTGACCAGGAACACGCAAAAGTTAGCTTAAAATACCGCAGATAAAATGAAGAGATATTGAAAAAATTATGCAGAGAGACCATCACGTATGCGCAAAATATATCTGCAGGGATATTAATCCAGATTCTTCATATTTTCCTCAAAATGACAGGATATGGTCGCAGAGGCTTATGGGAGCATCATCGAAAGCCGATTGCGATATCTAAAAGCAAAGTAGTGGCGCCTTGCCAGGGACGGTAAGGCATTTTCCCGCGACGGCGCTGGACACCGAGGCCCGGCAGAGAGCCATGCCGGGCGGCAACCTGACCGTGACGTAACCCTCTGCCCGCGCCATGAAGCGACGGGCAGCATCGTTCTGGAACCGGCATGAATCAGCGTAAAAATGGGATCCAACAGGCCGTGCTGCACGAACTGGTGCGCTGGATAAAAAATAATCTTGAGAAAAAACTCACCGTCAATGCGCTAAGCGTTTTTTCCGGCTATTCAGAGTGGCACCTGTTTCGCCTCTTCCAGCAATACTTCCAGATGTCACCGATGGAATTCATCAGGCGGCAGCGGATGCTGCTGTGCCGGGATTTGCTGCAGATAAAGCCGGCCTTTCGCATCGTCGATATCTGCATCATGGCCGGCTATGAGGACATCAGCGCATTTAACCGGACCTTTAAAAAATACTATTCGGTCACACCCAGCCAGTTCCGTAAAATTTCAGCGGCATAAAATCACAGTCCAGGCGCCTGGCCGACACGCTAACCCGGCAGAGTTGACTAAAATAAAAGGATGTCCCTGCGGAGCACCGCGCCATGAACATCCTCTGTTTGCCGCGATTATTTATCGCCTGGTCTACCTGCCTCCTCGCGATGCTGTTGGTTGGCTCCGTTTATGCCGCTTCCGCTGAGAAAAAACCGCCGGCGCCCGAGCCACGGGAGACCCTGGAGGTCAATACCGAAGAGATGCTAAAACCCTGGCAGGGGGATCTCTCCGGCATGCTCGACCGGCGGACCATCCGGGTTTTGACCACCTACAGCAAAACCTTTTTCTTTATCGATAAGGGCACCCAGCGCGGCGCCACCCACGACATTTTCATGGAGTACGAGCGCGACCTGAATCGTCAGCTGATGAAGGAGAAAAAGCTCCGGCACCGTCATCTTAAGGTGCGGATCGTTTTCGTTCCGGTGGCGCGCGACCAGCTGACCGAGGCGCTCAATGCCGGTAAGGGAGATATCGTCGCCGCGAACCTCACCATCACCCCCGAGCGCCAGCAGCAGGTCGCCTTCAGCGCGCCGATTTATACCCGCGTTCAGGAGCTGCTGCTTTCGGGGCCGGGCTCTCCCGCGGTCGCCGACATCGACCAGCTTTCGGGCAAGACGGTGTTCGTGCGCCGCTCCTCAAGCTATTACCAGAGTCTGATCGCGCTAAACGCGCGCTTTATCAAAGAGTCGCGCCAGCCGGTGATCGTTGATGCCGCGCCGGAATCGCTTGAGGATGAGGACCTGATTGAGATGCTCAACGCCGGCCTTATCCCCCTGACCGTTGTCGATCGCCATAAGGCGCTGTTCTGGAAACAGGTATTCCCTAAAATCGAGGTACACCAGAATATCGTCCTGCGCGACGATGGCAGCATCGCCTGGGCGGTGCGCAAAGATAGCCCCCAGCTGCTCGCTTCGCTTAATCAGTTTGTGAAGACGAATAGCCAGGGCAGCAGGCTGGGGAATACCATCCTGCTGCGCTACCTGAAAGACGCTAAATATGTCAAAAATGCGGCGGCGAAAAAGGAGCGGCAGAAATTTTTAGCGATGGTGGAGATCTTCCGTAAGTACGGCGATCGCTATGACGTCGACTGGCTGCTGATGGCGGCCCAGGGCTATCAGGAGTCGCGCCTCAATCAGTCGGTGCGCAGCCACGTCGGGGCGATAGGCGTGATGCAGGTTATGCCGCGCACCGGTAAGGAGCTGAAGGTCGGTGATATCAGCAAGCTCGATCCCAACATCCACGCCGGGGTGAAGTATATGCGCTGGATGATAGACCAGTACTACGGCGACGAGCCGATGACCCAGCTCGATAAGGCGCTGTTCTCCTTCGCCTCCTACAATGCCGGACCGGCGAGGATCGCCCGCCTGCGGGCTGAAACCAAAAAGCGCGGCTTTGACCCTAATATCTGGTTTGGTAACGTGGAGTACCTGGCCGCGGAGAAAATCGGCTCCGAGACCGTCACCTATGTCAGCAATATCTATAAGTACTACATCGCCTATCGGCTGATTATCGATGAGATGACGCGCAAGCAGAAGGCCACCGCCGACGCCCAGCGCGAGGAGACGCCGCTCAAGACGGGCGACGTCCCGGCGGCGCAGTAAGGCCGAACGGCGCGGTTTTCGTCAGTTGGGGGACGGTCTGAGATCGGCTTCCTTCTCTCTCAATCTCGGCTACGATTCGCCCTGCTGAAGCAGCGCCGTGCGCATGTGCGCCACATCGCGCTTCGGCGGCGCGCCGAACATACGGGCATACTCCCGGCTGAACTGGGACGGACTCTCATAGCCGACGGAAAAGGCCGCGCGCTCGACATTCATATTTTCCAGAAACATCAGCCTACGGGCCTCAAGCAGTCGGAGCTGCTTCTGATACTGAATCGGTGACAGGGAGGTGAGCGCCTTAAAGTGGCGATGAAACGCTGAGGGGCTCATCCGCGCGAGTTCTGCCAGCTCGTCGAGCCGCATGGCATGACGGAAGTTCATTCTGAGGTGGTGCATTGCGGCGATAACGCTTTGCGATGGGTTAGCCAAAGCCAGGCGCGCGATTTCGCCGCCTTTTGGGCCGGCCAGCAGCCAATAGCACATCTCCCGCATGATGAGCGGGTAAAGCGTTGGAATGGCCCGCGGAGTATCCAGCAGGGCGACCAGCCGCAGCGCGCAGTTGGCCAACGGCCCTTCGATGTCCGCGACAAACACCCCGCAGCCCGGCTCGCCGACGGGCGCCGGCGGATCGTCAAGCTCTTCGACAACGCTGCGGATGACCCCAAGGTCCAGCTCAAGAGCGAGGACTAAACAAGGCTTACCCGGGCTGGCCTCAAAAACCCGCCCCACGGACGGAGTTTCGACCCCCACCACCAGCGCCTGGCCGGTTTTATACTCCAGCTGGCGGGTTCCAAAGGTTGCCCATTTGGCGCCTTGCGCAACGATACATATGGCCGGACGCGTGATGATGTGCACGGGCGGCTTTGGGCGATCGGATCGCAAAATTGCCATGCATTCGATCGCCGTCGGGATAATCCCCTCCCCGGCCATTCGCCCGGAATAGCGCAGAAGTGCCGCGGCTAATAAATCGATCATTGCTCCGCCTGCTGCGTTGAATAAAAACTAAAAATTACCCTTTCAGCTGGGATCGGGCAAGAATTTGACCATTTTTGGCATTCACGCCCGGGGCCCGGCTCCCTATGCTGCAAACAAGAGGCTGGCACGCAGAAGCCCGGCTACCGCGCACGCTGGCCTCGGTGAAAAAGCGGCATGCGGGCTATATGGGAATATGGAGAAGCGCTGTGAATTTATCAGGTAACACAATACTTATCACCGGTGGGACCAGCGGGATAGGCCTCGCCCTTGCAAGAGCGCTGCTGGCCCGGGGCAACACCGTGCTGGTAACCGGTAGAGCGGAAGAGAGGCTTGCGGACGCCCGCAGGTCGGCGCCCGGTCTGCATACGTTTGTTTGCGATCAAAACGATCCGGCTTCGATTAAGCGTCTCTGCTTTGTCGTTACGCGAGACTTCCCGCAGGTTAATATTCTGATCAACAACGCCGGCATTGGCCGCAGGCTCGATCTGAACGATACTCGCGGCGATCTGGAAGATCTGGAAACAGAGATACGCACGAACCTTATCGGTCCCCTGCAGCTGATCGGGCAGCTTCTTCCGCACCTGAAACAGCAGGGCTCCGCCGCCATCATCAACGTGACGTCTGGCCTGGCGTTCATTCCTCTCCCCCTGAAGCCGATCTACTGCGCGACCAAGGCCGCAATGCACTCCTACACCCAGTCGCTTCGGGTGCAGCTCAGGCAATCGAACATCAAGGTTATCGAGCTGGCGCCACCCGCAACGAGAACAAATTTCAACAAGGGGCAGGAGGAGATGAACACCGCCCGCCTCATGGACGTAGACAAGCTTGCCCAGGCTGCTCTTCGCGATCTGGAGCGCGATCGCGAGGAAATTCTGCCCGGAATGGCCTGGCTCCTTCGCTTGATCGGACGGCTCAACCCGCGCGCGACGCTGAGGCGCGCGGAGGCCGAAGAGATGGGCCGTCGCGCCCGCTCGTTGCCGTCCGGGCCTCCGCAGCAGCCGCGCTGACGACTGCGGCCCGGAAAATCCTCCCGGGCCGTTTTCCCTATCAGAAGAAGTATTTGAAACGCACCCGCGCGCCGTAGCGTTCATCGGTATTGCCGGTTTTGGCTGCCGACGAGTCCAGCCACGACGCGTAGGCCCCGAGGTAGATATTAAAGTTCGGCATATCCATGATATTCGGCAGCTGCCACGAGGTATGAAGGGTGTGAATGTCATAGCGTCCCGGCGCCAGAATCGCGCAGTCGCCGTCGCACTCCGCGCTCACGCCGGACAGATTGAACTGGTCGATTTTGTTGTGCGCGTAGATATAGCCTAGCTCCACGCGATGCCATAGCGCATTAATACCGGCGCTGAAGTCCTTTTCGTCCGCCGCATCCAGATAGGCGCTGCTCAGATTGACCACCGCCCCATCCTGCGGGTCGGCCTTCTGCGTATTCCAGCTGAGGGTCATACCGTAGCCGGTACGGCTGGACTGATCGACCCAGCGCCCCTCCTGGTTCTGGTAACCGTAGGCGTTATTCACGAGGTTGCTCTCCAGCGCCGCCGCGACCGACCAGGCGCCGGAACGCCACGCCGCCACCGGACGGACGTAAACCGCGTTTTTCCGATTATCCAGCGCATTGCCGTGATAGCTCTGGTCAACAAACAGCGAGCTGCCGTCCTCCACCAGCGTATTGACCTCAAAATACCAGTTATCGAGGGTTTTACTGAGCAGGAAGTTACCGCCGCTGCTGCTGCGCCCGCGCCCTTCTTTCATCATGTAGATATAGCCGTAGCCGTCGCTGTACAGGTCGTTGGCCGTGTTGCCGGAATATTCAATAAACGTATCCTGATTAAGCGGGAACATATCGTAGGCTTCGAAGCGACCAATTTTAATTTTCCAGTCATCCTCCTGGCCAAAGAAGAACGCCGCGTCATCAAGATTCATTTTGCCGTTCATATCCGCCAGCGGCTGCACGCTAAACCCGGCGTATTTACCGTTAGCGCCTTTCCGCAACCCATCAAAGCCCAGAAGAATTCGTCCGTTAATATCCCAGCGCTCTTTATCTCCCGGAGCCCAGTTTTTATTGGCGCTGGTTTTTATCGAGGTCAGGCTGCCGGTGCGGCTGGCGCCGTCCATATTAAACTCAACGTCGCCGTAGAATTTGATATCGCCATAATCATTAAGCTGTAACGCGGGTTTGGCCGGCGCGGCGCTGGCGACCGCCGCCGGCGTATCCTGACGTTTTAACTCGTCGATCTCCGCCTCCGCGCTGGCCGCCCGCTGCTCGGTCGCCTTCAGCCGTTGTTCCATTTGTGCCAGACGCTCCTCAAGGGATAACGGCGCCTGCGCATTGACCACAGGGGTAAATAAAGACGTCAAAAAACAGCCGACCCAGAATTTATTCATCGGTAGAGCCTTTTATTATTTAATTAAATAGAGTTTATTTTTAGGGTTTATGAATAAAGCATGACGATGATGACAATAATAACCCGCCCATCGTCACGGACGGGTTATTAACAACAGTAGCAATATTATTCGCGCGACCGGACGGCGGCGCCAGCACCCCACGGCGATATAATCGCAGGACTATTCAGGCCTGCCGGTCTATTTTCTCCTGAGGATCTATCTCCGCACAGGAATATTCTCAATGATTCCCCGGACGGTATATTTTATCGGCGTAGCTAGTTTATCGGCAGCGGCTGCTTCAGATTGTCCTCACTATCGTTTTCCGGACGCGCAGCCTGTCGGCGCTCCGCCAGTAACGCGCAAATCTCCGCGTGCTTATCTTCCGTAAAGGTGTAGCGTGACATACAGCCCATACGAATCAGCGAGCCAACTGCGGGCAGCAGGCAGATACCGAAGAACAGCCCGTTCAGCACGCTCTCGCTCTGGCTGGCCGCCTGCGGCACGTAGCCTATCAGGGTCAGAAATACGCCGATTAATCCGCCGCCGACGGCCACCGACATTTTGCCGGTAAACGTTTGTCCGGAGAAGGTAATCGCCGCGCAGCGTTTGTTGGTGTGATATTCGGCGTATTCAATGGTATCGGCAATCATTGACGAGGTCAGAATATTGGACATCATCACAAACAGCGTGCTGAGGCCCAGCAGAATAAAGAGCAGCATCGCGTGCTGATAGCCGGCAAACCACATCACCACGCGCACCAGGATATCCAGCCCGCAAAGGATCATGAACAGCTTTCGCTTCTGCATTCTGCGCGTCAGCATCGGGGCGACGAGGCACAGCACCGCGGCGACGATCCCCATAATACCGATCGCCATCTGCAGCCCGCCGTCGCCCATATTGTAGATAAAGAAATAGATGTAAATCCCGCCGGCGACGTTGTGGAATATGCAGAAAAAGAACGACAGCAGGACAATAAATAGCGGCTTATTTTGCCGCAGATTATGGAAGGTATCGCGCATGGTGACCTTTTCCGGTCCGGCCTGCACCCGCTCTTTAATCTGGAAAAAGCCGTTAAGCATCAGCGGCAGGCCGACCATCATCATCACCAGCGCCGCCATAAAATAGCCCTTATCGTTGCTGTACTGAGCAAAGAAGGCCGCAAGCTTGGGGAAGAAGATATTGGCGCAGGCAATCCCGGCATTAACGCCGAGCATTGCCGCCGTCACCGCTCGGGTGCGCTGGCCGGAGTCGTTGGTCATCACCGAGGACATCGACCAGAACGGAATATCCGATATCGCGTACAGCGTGCCCCACAGGATATAGGTCACCCCGGCGTAGATAATCATGGTGGTCATGTCGGCTTCGATTTTATAAAACGCCAGCAGCGTGACCCCGGTAATTAACAGCGGCGCAATCAGCAGGAAATGACGAAACTTGCCAAAGCGGCTGTTAATAGTATCCATGATACTGGCGAACAGCGGGTCGTGAACCGCATCCCACGCGCGTGCGATAAGGAAAATCGTACTCGCCGCCAGCGCCGATATTCCCAGCACATCGGTATAAAAATAGTTAATAAACGAGCCCACTAAACCAAAACTAAAACACTGACCTAAACCATAGCCAAAATAAGACCACAACTCGCGAGACGGTATTTTCATTGTCGTTGCCATAGTGCGTACCCTAATCCCGGCGGCGCACCGCCGGATATATTATTATTATGCCCGTGACGGCTGGGCAATGTGACGAAGCCTGCGCATAAGCGCAATCTCTTTGCGGGAGAACGGGATCCCATTCTCTTCAAAGACGTCGTGGAACCAGAGCCGGCAGTAATCGACAGACTCCTTCATCACCACCGGCCACGGCAGCCAGGTTTGGGTTTTACCGCGCACCAGGCCCCACTGGTAAGGTGCGACTTTCGCTATATACATCAGCGGCAGCTGCTCTTCGATGGTGCTGCCGACGTGGCGAGCCAGCCATTCGGTGCAAAAAAGCGGCCGCTCCAGCTGCTGGAGCTGCTGGATAATCGCCGTCATGCGGGCGGTATTGGTGTAGGCGTGATAGCTGATCACGTCCGAAAGCGCCAGCGCAGCCCGATCCAGCGGGTGCTGGTAGAATGTCTCTCCTTCAACTTCCTCCGGCAGGCGCCACGCGCAGACGGTGAGCGGCTGCGTCGGGTCCTCTTCCCTCGCCCAGCGGAAGGCGAGCTCCATCAGCTCCTGAGCATAGGTTTCCAGCTTTTCGTCGTACAGCACCTCAACCGTGCCGGTGGCAAAGATGCCGCGATTGCCCGGCTCGTTATAGAGATCCCAGAGCAGAACGCGCTTATCGTCGCGGAACTGGCGAATAACGTCGCGGATATAGCATTCGATCTGCGGCCAGCAGTCGCGGTCGCAAACCTTGTCCCGCCCGGGGCTCGCCGCCGCCTGGCTGTTGTGCTTGCCGGGTACCGGCGGTTTTTGCGGCCCCAGATAGGGTTCGTCACCCGAAAAGCCGCAGTCGTCCATCAGCGTCAGCATGGTGCTAAAGCCGCGGCTATCCGCAATTGTCAGGAAACGCTCGATGCGCGCCATCAGGCCATCGCGATCGGCCTCCCAGACGATAAACGGCAGGTTGATGCGTAGCGTGTTGTAGCCCGCCTCTGCCGCCCAGCCCAGTTCACGTTCGATGGTTGGCGCATCGAACGTCTCCTCCTGCCAGATATCGGTCCAGTTGACCGCCGTCGAAGGCAGATAGTTAAACCCGCAAAGCCAACCCTGCTGCTGATACCACGCCTGCGCCTGCTCTTTGCTCCACTGCTGTTTCATCACTGCTCCTTACCGCTGATAATAATTAGCTAATAAATATTAGTTACGGCATCAATGAGCAAATAGCGGCATGCAGAAAAGAGATAATCCTCACAAACCTGGCGCGCTGATGTCGATGAAACGTGATCGACTGCGCAGAAGACGCTGGCCGGATAAGAAGGCTGTTTCGCAAGACGGTGAGCAGAGGACGGGAAAGCGACTGAACGAAGATAGAATACTTAATCCCTTGTTTATTAAGATAATTTATTTAAATATGGCGTCAGGCACGGCGGTCAGTTCAGTCCGGAAATGGGAGCAGGAAGCAGAGGAAGAAGAAGAGGCAACGGGAAACGGGAAACGGAGAGCAGAAAGGCGAAAGGCGGGCCTCGCCAGGACAAAAAAAACCCTGCCGAAGCAGGGTTTATGATTCCAGGACTACCGTTCTCAATACGTACTGATTAGAACGGGATGTCGTCGTCGAAATCCATCGGCGGTTCATTAGAAGGTGCTGCCGGAGCCTGTTGCTGCGGACGAGACTGCGCGCCGCCGCTGAACTGGTTGCCACCCTGCGGCTGCTGCTGTGGCTGCTGAGGCTGACCCCAACCGCCCTGCTGCTGGCCGCCGCCTGCCGGAGCGCCGCCGCCCTGACGGCCACCCAGCATCTGCATGGTGCCGCCAACGTTGACCACGATCTCAGTGGTGTACTTCTCAGTACCGGACTGATCGGTCCATTTGCGGGTACGCAGCTGGCCTTCGATATAAACCTGCGAACCTTTACGCAGGTATTCGCCAGCCACTTCAGCCAGCTTGCCGAACAGCACAACGCGGTGCCATTCGGTCTGTTCTTTCATTTCGCCGGTCTGCTTATCGCGCCAGGATTCGGAAGTCGCCAGCGTGAAGTTGGCGACGGCGCCGCCACTTGGCATGTAGCGTACTTCCGGGTCCTGCCCCAGATTACCGACGAGAATCACCTTGTTTACGCCTCTGCTGGCCATGATCGAATCTCCTGAATACGTTTCTTAATAAGTGTAAACCGGTAATTCTAACACCACAAAGGCCCTTTTAGATAGCTGGGACGTCGATTCCAGTAAACATCTTATCGCTATACAATTTTTCACCATCAACCCACGCTGCCATTCCAATACTGTATATTCAAACAGGTCGGATTGTGCCATAATTAGCCGTTTCCGCCGTTTGTTCTTCATACAAACCAGGCAATCCGTGTATCTACCTACCGGGAAAGGTGAATGGATAAGATCGAAGTTCGGGGCGCCCGCACCCATAATCTCAAAAACATCAACCTCGTTATCCCCCGCGACAAGCTGATTGTCGTCACCGGGCTTTCAGGGTCAGGCAAATCCTCACTGGCTTTCGACACGCTGTATGCCGAAGGGCAGCGCCGCTACGTTGAATCACTCTCCGCCTACGCGCGTCAGTTCCTGTCGCTGATGGAGAAGCCGGATGTCGACCATATCGAGGGGCTGTCGCCGGCGATTTCCATCGAACAGAAATCAACGTCCCATAACCCCCGCTCTACGGTAGGCACCATTACCGAAATTCACGACTATCTGCGTCTGCTGTACGCCCGCGTCGGCGAACCGCGCTGCCCGGACCACGACGTCCCGCTGGCGGCGCAAACCGTCAGCCAGATGGTCGATAACGTGCTTTCCCAGCCGGAAGGCCAGCGCCTGATGCTGCTGGCGCCGATTATCAAAGAGCGTAAAGGCGAGCATACCAAGACCCTGGAGAACCTGGCGAGCCAGGGCTATATCCGCGCGAGGATCGACGGCGAAGTTTGCGATCTCTCCGATCCGCCAAAGCTTGAGCTGCAGAAGAAACACACCATTGAAGTGGTTATCGATCGCTTCAAGGTGCGTGACGATCTCGCCCAGCGGCTGGCCGAATCGTTTGAAACGGCGCTGGATCTCTCCGGCGGAACCGCCGTTGTTGCCAATATGGACGACCCGAAAGCGGATGAGCTGCTGTTCTCCGCCAACTTCGCCTGTCCGATTTGCGGCTACAGCATGCGCGAACTGGAACCTCGCCTGTTCTCCTTCAACAACCCGGCCGGCGCCTGCCCCACCTGCGACGGCCTTGGCGTGCAGCAGTATTTCGATCCCGAACGCGTGATCCAAAACCCGGAGCTGTCGCTGGCGGGCGGGGCGATCCGCGGCTGGGATCGGCGTAACTTCTACTATTTCCAGATGCTGAAGTCGCTGGCCGAGCATTACCAGTTCGATATCGAAGCGCCCTGGGGCACCCTCAATGCCGACGTGCAGAAAGTCATTCTGTTCGGCTCCGGCAAAGAGAATATTGAATTCAAGTACATGAACGATCGCGGCGACACCTCCGTGCGCCGCCATCCGTTCGAAGGCGTGCTGCACAATATGGAACGCCGCTACAAAGAGACCGAATCCAGCGCGGTGCGCGAAGAGCTGGCGAAGTTTATCAGCAACCGCTCCTGTACCAGCTGTGATGGCACCCGTCTGCGCCGCGAAGCGCGCCACGTCTTCGTCGAAAATACGCCGCTGCCGACAATCTCCGATATGAGCATTGGCCACGCGATGGACTTCTTCACCAACCTGAAGCTCTCCGGCCAGCGGGCGCAAATCGCGGAAAAGGTGCTGAAGGAGATCGGCGATCGCCTGAAGTTCCTCGTCAACGTCGGCCTGAACTACCTGACGCTCTCGCGTTCGGCGGAGACGCTGTCCGGCGGCGAAGCCCAGCGTATTCGTCTGGCTAGCCAGATCGGCGCCGGGCTGGTCGGCGTCATGTACGTGCTCGACGAGCCGTCCATCGGCCTGCATCAGCGCGACAACGAACGCCTGCTCGGAACGCTGGTTCACCTGCGTAACCTGGGCAATACGGTCATTGTCGTTGAGCATGATGAGGACGCGATTCGCGCCGCTGACCACGTGATCGATATCGGCCCCGGCGCTGGCGTACACGGCGGGCAGGTGGTGGCTGAGGGCACGCTGCAGGATATTATGGCGGTGCCTGAATCCCTGACCGGGCAGTACATGAGCGGCAAGCGCAAGATTGCGGTGCCTGAGCAGCGCGTAGCCGCCGACCCGCAGAAGGTGCTGAAGCTGACCGGCGCGCGCGGTAACAACCTGAAGGACGTTACGCTGACGCTGCCGGTGGGCCTGTTTACCTGCATTACCGGCGTCTCCGGTTCCGGTAAATCAACGCTGATTAACGATACGCTGTTCCCGATAGCCCAGCGCCAGCTCAACGGCGCGACTATCGCCGAACCGGCGCCCTATCGCGACGTGCAGGGGCTGGAGCATTTCGATAAGGTTATCGATATCGACCAGAGCCCCATTGGCCGTACGCCGCGCTCTAACCCGGCAACCTATACCGGCGTGTTTACGCCGGTACGCGAACTGTTCGCCGGCGTGCCGGAATCACGTTCACGCGGCTACACGCCGGGGCGCTTTAGCTTTAACGTTCGCGGCGGCCGCTGCGAAGCCTGCCAGGGCGATGGCGTTATCAAGGTCGAGATGCACTTCCTGCCGGATATCTACGTGCCGTGCGACCAGTGCAAGGGCAAGCGCTATAACCGCGAAACGCTGGAGATTAAGTACAAGGGTAAGACTATCCATGAAGTGCTGGATATGACCATCGAAGAGGCGCGCGAGTTCTTTGACGCCGTCCCTGCGCTGGCGCGTAAGCTGCAAACCCTGATGGACGTAGGCCTGACCTATATCCGTCTTGGCCAGTCGGCGACCACGCTCTCCGGCGGCGAGGCTCAGCGCGTGAAGCTGGCGCGCGAGCTGTCGAAGCGCGGAACCGGCCAGACGCTGTATATTCTCGATGAGCCGACCACCGGTCTGCACTTCGCCGATATCCAGCAGCTGCTGGACGTTCTGCATCAGCTGCGCGATCAGGGCAACACCATCGTGGTCATTGAGCACAACCTGGACGTCATCAAAACTGCGGACTGGATTGTGGACCTCGGCCCGGAAGGCGGCAGCGGCGGCGGGGAAATTCTCGTCTCCGGGACCCCAGAGACGGTTGCCGAGTGCAAAGCCTCGCACACCGCGCATTTCCTCAAGCCGTTGCTGAGCTAATCACTGCGAAAGCTGCTGTCGGGTCGGCTCCGACAGCAGCCTAATCGCCTGCTGATAAGAGGCGTCGACCAGGTAGTAAATCTGCGAATCCGGCAGCGAACCGTCAAGGAATACCGTACTCCAGTGGGCCTTGTTCAAGTGCCGGCTAGGGCGCACGTCTACGTGCTGCTCCCGCAGAAGCTCGGCAAGTTCCGGGCTGGCCTTCAACGACACCGCGGGGCGCTTATCCTCCACCTCCTTGACCATCGCAAACAGCACGTCCGACACTTTAATCTGCGTCGCCTTCCAGTCGCTGTGTACGCTTTGCTCCGCGCCAGGCTTGGCCATGCAGTAGAGCAATAACTCCGAAATTGTCATCTAATATTCCCCCATGAGCGTCCCGACGCGATGGCGCGAACCGCCGTGAATGCGATATTCCGCGAGCCGCACCGCGGCCCGGCTGTCGATGTCAGATAAGCCATTCATGCTGCGAATGAATCTTTCTAAGTGTGCAGCAATAAGCGAAAAGGTAAAACCTTCCGGAGCGGATTTTGTACAAAAAAACGGCAGCCCTCCGGCTGCCGCTGTTGCTGGCTGCTATTTCGCCCGCAGGCGATCAGTAATCGGAGTTCACAATAACCTCTTCCCCCTGGGCCCCGGCCATCGGTAAAGGCTTGTAAGAGGAGTTGGAGGCGCGCAGAACGCGAATACCTCGCGCGCCCGCCTCTCGGGCGGCGGAAATATCGTTATCCGAGTCGCCGTAGAAGACCTTGATGTTTTTCTCCTGCAGCCACTGGGTTTTCGTGTTCTGTCCCGGCTTATCACCAGCAAAAATGACCGGGTTCATGCTTGTCGCGGGGATCAGGAAATCATCCTGCAGGGTTTTTGATACCGTTTCGGTTTTGGTCTGACTGCGGCCGGTCACAAAATAGATGCTATCGCCGCGCTTCACGTGCATCGCAATCAGCTGACGCGCGACCTCTTTCGGCATGCTGAAATCATCCCAACCGTTGTTCATTTTTTCCCAAAACTCGGGATTTTTCAGGTAAGCATCGCTGCCGGGCGAGAAGGTTTTCTGGCCGCGCCAGAATCCTGGGCTGGAAAACAGCACCGTATCGTCAATATCAAAGCCCACCGCAATCGGCGGGCGCCCCAGCAGGCTATTTTCAATCTGCGCCACTGATACCCAGTGGATCGGCGCCTGTTCAGCGAGCTTAGCAACGTTGGTTCCCGTCGAGAGGGGCTGCGGCGTCGAGGCGCGGGCAACGACGGCGCTATTAAGCGTGAACAGCAGGCAGACGGCCCCGAAGGCCAGGGTGATTTTGCGCATATTTATCCCTATAAACGTCATCATTCAAACGGCCTCTTTGACGGCTACGGTTAGCCGAACGCTCCCTGGGGCTGAGACGCATTTTGCATGATGGCGAGTGTAAATAACCGAATCATTATAATTTTCAATAATGTGGGTGCTTATAAATTCACCATGACCTTAACCCCGGCATCCGGTGATGAAAAGAGGTTTCTGCTCGAATGTCATAGAAAAAGAGAATGATCACACTTCAGGAAGGGAATTGCCCTCTCCTTTATACGTCGGAAAGGGCCAGATATTGCTGGGGGGTTATATCACTGCAGAAAATGCCTGCGCAACGCGCTGAACGTTGCCCGAGTTAAGGCCCGCCATGCACATCCTGCCGCTGGAAATCAGATAGACGCCAAACTCTTCGCGCAGGCGATCGACCTGAGCGGCGCTCAATCCCGTGTAGCTAAACATACCGCGCTGCTTGAGCAGGTAGTCAAAGTTAACGCCGGGGACCGCCTCTTTCAGGACGTTCACCAGCTCCTGACGCATCGCCAGAATGCGCGTGCGCATCTCTTCGACTTCCGCCAGCCATGAGGCCTTCAGCTCCGCGTCGTTCAGCACGGTGGCAACCACCTGCGCCCCGAAGTTCGGCGGGCTGGAGTAGTTACGGCGTACGGTCGCCTTCAGCTGGCCGAGCACGCGTCCCGCCGTTTCGCTATCTTCGCAAACCACCGACAGGCCGCCGACGCGCTCGCCGTACAGGGAGAAGATTTTCGAGAAGGAGTTGCTGACCAGCATCGGCATCCCGGCGCTGGCAATCGTGCGAATTGCCCAGGCGTCATCTTCCATGCCCGCGCCATAACCCTGGTAGGCGATGTCGAGGAAAGGGATCAGGCTGCGCGCTTTCAGCACTTTTGCCACTTCATCCCACTGGTCATGGCTCAGATCGGCGCCGGTGGGGTTATGGCAGCACGGATGCAGCAGCACGATATCGCCTTCAGGCAGGGTGCGCAGCGTCTCGAGCAGCGCCTCAAAGCGCACGCCGTTGGTCTCATTATCAAACCAAGGGTAAGCACTTACTTCGAAGCCAGCCCCTTCAAAGATAGCGATGTGGTTTTCCCAGGTCGGATCGCTGACCCACACGCGCGCCTGCGGGAAGTAGCGCTTGAGGAAATCCGCCCCCACCTTCAGCGCGCCGGAACCGCCCAGCGTCTGAATGGAAGCCACGCGCTGCTGCTGCAGTACCGGGTGATCGGCGCCAAACAGCAGCGGCGCAATGGCGCTACGATAGGCATTCAGTCCTTCCATCGGCAGATACAGCGAGGCGCCGTGCGGCTGCGCGTTAAGGCGCGCTTCCGCTTCCGCCACCGCCTTCAGCTGCGGGATAATTCCGGCTTCGTTGTAGTACAAACCAATGCTGAGGTTTACTTTGTCGCTGCGAGGATCTTCTTTGAAACGCTCCATTAAGGAGAGAATGGGGTCGCCAGCGTAGGCGTCAACTTTCTGAAACACGCGATGTTTCTCCAGGTTTACAAAAGGCAGGTCATAACACAATAAACCGGAAGCCGTGGCAGGTCGAGAGGATGTTAGCGGATTGCCGATGACGATCGCCCTATAGGGCGCTGGCGGGGCTTTTCCCGGCCGCAGCGCTGGCACCGTAGCCGGGCTGTCGGGTAGCACCCTGGCCCCGGCGGCCGCGACGCTGCCGGGGAATATTGCGGTAAATCGGGGCTAATCGACGTATTTCATCGAAACGCGTGAAGTCAGGCGCGTGATAAGTTCGTAAGCACTTACTTTTGTAATTTCTGCAATCCGTTCAACGGGTAAACCTTCTCCCCACAGCACCACCGGATCGCCGGACCTCTCCTGCGCCTCGGGGCCGAGGTCGACGCAGATCATATCCATCGCCACGCGGCCGACAATCGGCACTTCCCGACCGTTAACCAGCACCGGCGTACCGGACGGCGCGGCGCGCGGATAGCCATCGCCGTAGCCCATCGCCACTACGCCCAGCCGGGTATGGCGTTCGCTAATCCAGGTCCCGCCGTAGCCCACCGGCTCGCCCGCTTTATGCTCGCGAACGGCAATCAGGCTCGAGGTCAGCGACATCACCGGCTGGCAGCCAAAGTCGGCGCCGGTGGATTGATTCTCTAACGGCGACACGCCGTAGAGAATAATGCCCGGCCGCACCCAGTCAAAATGCGACTGCGGCCACAGCAAAATCCCGCCGGAGGCGGCGATAGAGCGCAGGCCAGGCTTGCCATCGGTAAAGGTGGTGAAGATATCCAGCTGCCGCTCGGTTGCGCCGCACTCCGGCTCATCCGCGCGGGCAAAGTGGCTGACGACGTTCACCGGCTGGCGGACGTTTTTACAGCGGCTCAGGCGCTGGTAGAAAGCCTCCGCCTCTTCCGGCAGCACGCCCAGCCGATGCATGCCGGTATCGAGCTTCATCCAGACGCTGACCGGTTCGCTCAGCTCGGCGCTTTCCAGCGCGGCCAGCTGTTCGGGGCTATGCACCGCCGTTTGCAGGCGCTCGGCGGCAATCACCGGCAGATCGCTGGCCTCAAAAAAGCCTTCCAGCAGCAGGATCGGCTGCGTGATGCCGCCCGCCCGCAGGCGTAGGGCTTCTTCAAGCCGGGCGACGCCAAAGGCGTCGGCATCAGGGAGCGTTCGCGCGGTCTCGATAAGACCGTGTCCGTAAGCGTTCGCTTTCACGACTGCAACCAGCTTGCTGGCAGGCGCCAGTTCACGCAGACGTTGCAGGTTGTGTCGCAGAGCGCGGCGGTTAATGACTACAGTTGCCGCTTGCATTTAAGTTCCTTAATAAAAGAGTCGCCGGTATCCATCGCGCTGCGGGAAGGCGACAGGTCCGGGCGCCCCGGGAGCTTAACAGGCTAAGTGACCGAGGCGGGCGGGCGCGTCAACGTACCAGCGGCGTGAAGGACTACGGAGATTTACTCATCATCATACTGAGGGCCGGCATAGTTATCGAAGCGCGACCATTGCCCGTTAAACGTCAGACGTACCGTACCAATGGGGCCGTTACGCTGCTTACCAATAATAATTTCGGCGATGCCTTTCAGGTCGCTGTTCTCGTGATAAACCTCATCACGATAGATAAACATGATTAAGTCGGCATCCTGTTCAATAGAGCCTGATTCACGGAGATCGGAGTTTACCGGGCGCTTATCGGCGCGCTGCTCCAGGGAGCGGTTAAGCTGCGACAGGGCCACCACCGGCACCTGCAGCTCTTTGGCCAGCGCCTTCAGCGAGCGGGAGATTTCGGCGATCTCCAGGGTACGGTTATCGGAGAGCGACGGCACGCGCATCAGCTGCAGGTAGTCGATCATAATCAGGCCAATGCCGCCGTGCTCGCGGGCGATACGGCGGGCACGGGAGCGCACTTCCGTCGGCGTCAGGCCGGAGGAGTCATCGATATAGATATTGCGTTTTTCCAGCAGAATGCCCATGGTGCCCGAAATTCGCGCCCAATCTTCGTCATCGAGCTGGCCGGTACGGATACGCGTCTGGTCGACGCGCGACAGCGAGGCCAGGGTACGCATCATAATCTGCTCAGAGGGCATCTCGAGGCTGAAAATCAGCACCGGCTTATCCTGCAGCATCGCCGCATTTTCGACGATGTTCATCGCAAACGTCGTTTTACCCATCGACGGACGCGCCGCGACGATGATCAAATCCGACGGCTGCAGACCCGCGGTCTTTTTATTCAGGTCGTCATAGCCGGTATTCACGCCGGTGACGCCGTCGTGCGGCTGCTGGAACAGCTGCTCGATACGCGCCACGGTCGCATCAAGCACTTCGGCGATATTTCTCGGACCTTCGTCTTTATTCGCGCGGCTCTCGGCGATCTTAAAGACCCGGGACTCCGCCAGATCCAGCAGGTCTTCGCTGGTGCGGCCCTGGGGGTCAAAGCCCGCTTCGGCAATTTCGTTCGCCACCGAGATCATTTCGCGGACAACGGCTCGTTCGCGCACGATGTCGGCATAAGCGCTGATGTTCGCCGCGCTTGGCGTATTTTTTGAGAGTTCAGCCAGATAGGCGAAACCGCCTACGCTGTCCAGCTGCCCCTGGCGCTCAAGCGATTCCGCGAGCGTAATAAGGTCAATCGGGCTGCCGGTTTCCTGCAGGCGGGCCATTTCAATAAAGATATGACGGTGCGGACGCGTGTAAAAGTCTTCTGCAACAACGCGCTCGGCGACGTCGTCCCAGCGCTCGTTGTCCAGCATTAAACCGCCCAACACCGACTGTTCCGCTTCAATCGAGTGCGGCGGTACTTTCAGCCCGGCGACCTGCGGATCGCGAACTCGGGGTTCAGTCTGGGGTTTGTTGAAGGGTTTATTTCCTGCCATATTGAATGGAATTCCCGGAATAGAAATTGGCTCGAAAGGTTACCACATAGTTCAGGAGGAAGCATGGCAACACGTATTGAATTTCACAAGCACGGTGGCCCCGAAGTTCTGCAGGTGGTGGAGTTTGTGGCAGGGGATCCGGCAGAGCACGAGATACAGGTAGAGAACAAAGCTATTGGTATCAACTACATCGATACCTATATTCGCAGCGGCCTCTATCCGCCCCCTTCGCTTCCTAGCGGATTAGGTACCGAAGCCGCCGGCGTGGTGACAAAGGTCGGGCGCGGCGTCACCCATATTAAAACCGGCGATCGCGTCGTCTACGCCCAGTCGGCGCTGGGCGCCTACAGCTCGGTGCATAACGTCCCCGCCGATAAGGCCGCTATTTTGCCTGCGGCCATCTCCTTCGAGCAGGCGGCGGCCTCCTTCCTTAAGGGGCTGACGGTCTATTATTTGCTGCGTAAAACCTACGAAATCAAAGCCGGTGAGGCGTTCCTGTTCCACGCCGCGGCCGGTGGCGTCGGGCTGATAGCCTGCCAGTGGGCGAAGGCGCTGGGCGCCAGACTCATCGGCACCGTCGGCAGCGCGCAAAAGGCGCAGCGCGCGAAGCAGGCCGGAGCCTGGGAGACGATCAACTATCGTGAAGAGAATATCGCCGAGCGGCTAAAAGAGATTACCGAGGGTAAGAAGGTGCACGTAGTCTATGATTCCGTAGGCAAAGACACCTGGGAGGCCTCGCTTGACTGTCTGCAGCGTCGAGGGTTGATGGTCAGCTTCGGCAACTCCTCCGGTCCGGTTACCGGCGTTAATCTGGGGATCCTCAACCAGAAAGGTTCGCTGTACGTTACCCGCCCTTCTCTGCAGGGCTATATCACCAGCCGCGAAGAGCTGGTAGAAGCCAGTAACGAGCTCTTTTCGCTGATCGCCAGCGGCGTGATAAACGTCGACGTTGCCGAGAGTCAAAAATATCCGCTGGCCGACGCCCGACGCGCGCACGAGGTGCTCGAAAGCCGCGCCACCGAAGGCTCAAGCCTGCTGCTGCCGTAATAGTTAAACGCCCCTGCTGCCTGAAGTATGGCGGGAAACCTCCCTAAATAATTCGGGCTACAGGAAGGCGGCAAGATAGCGAATCCCCGGGAGCTTACTCCAGTAAGTGACCGGGGTGAGTTAACGCAGCCAACGCATCTGTAGCCTGAAGTATGACAGGAGGCCCTCCCTAAATAATTCGGGCGACAGAAAGGCGGCAAGATAGCGAATCCCCGGGAGCTTACTCCAGTAAGTGACCGGGGTGAGTTAACGCAGCCAACGCCCCTGTAGTCTGAAGTATAACGGGAGGAGGCCCTCCCTAAATAATTCGGGCGACAGAAAGGCGGCAAGATAGCGAATCCCCGGGAGCTTACTCCAGTAAGTGACCGGGGTGAGTTAACGCGGCCAACGCCCCTGTAGTCTGAAGTATGACGGGAGGGGGGGGAAAAGTTTAGGGCTTCCATTCGGAAGCCCTTACTTTTTTTAGTTCGGCTGTATGTAGGGTACAGCGCGATGAATTCGTTAACGCGCTAATAGTGACAGATTTAATAAGCAAAACCTACGCCGTTTTATGCAAAATTCCTCAGGTTGTGACCTACCACTCACTCCCTTAATAACGCCAGCGGTTGTTGCTATGGTAGCGGGTGATTTTGGGCTTATTTATCGCCCGAATCACCCATACCACCGCAACGGCCAACAGCAGCCACGGCAGCAGTTTAATCATCATCGCAAACAGGCCGCCGACGAACATCAGCGCCGTCGCCGCGACAATCGCGGCAATAATGCCCAGCAGCGACACGCCGGTCACCAGCAGCATCACAAAAAACCCAATAATAAATAGCAGTTCCAGCATCGTCTTCTCTCCCCGGCAATAACCCTCTGTACTCAGGCATTACAAGAAGCGCGCCAATTATAATTTATTGAATTTAAAGCAAAACGCCCTGAAGTTAACTTCAGGGCGTGGCGTATTTGACTAAATTTTAGCGAAACGTTAACGCTTATCGGCTACCAGCTTCAGCGCGTGTTCCAGGACGTTAATATCCGCCCCGGCCTTGTGCGCGTTTTCACTCAGGTAGCGACGCCACTGGCGAGCGCCGGGGATCCCCTGGAACAGGCCCAGCATATGGCGGGTTACATGGCCAAGATAGGTCCCGTTGCTCAGCTCACGCTCAATATACGGATACATGGCGCGCACCACGGCAACCGGGTCAGCATCCGCGCCACTGGCCGCAAAAATCTCCCGGTCAACCGCGGTCAGGATGCCCGGATTCTGGTACGCTTCGCGCCCTACCATCACACCGTCCATATGCTCAAGGTGCAGCTTCGCCTCTTCCAGCGAGCGGATCCCACCGTTGATCGCCATCGTCAGATGTGGAAAATCACGCTTTAGCTGATAGACGCGCGGGTAGTCCAGAGGCGGGATCTCGCGGTTCTCTTTCGGGCTCAGGCCGGAAAGCCAGGCTTTGCGGGCGTGGATGATAAACATATCGCATTCGCCCTTCCCGGATACGGTATCAATGAAATCACACAGGAACGCATAGCTATCCTGGTCATCAATGCCAATGCGCGTTTTTACCGTTACCGGAATCGAGACCACGTCGCGCATCGCCTTAATGCAGTCGGCAACCAGTTGCGCATTGCCCATCAGGCAGGCGCCGAACATCCCGTTCTGCACCCGGTCAGACGGGCAGCCGACGTTGAGGTTGATCTCATCGTAGCCGCGCGCTTGCGCCAGCTTCGCACACTGCGCCAGCGCAGCCGGATCGCTACCGCCCAGCTGTAGCGCAACGGGATGCTCCTCTTCGCTATAGGCCAGATAGTCGCCTTTACCGTGAATAATCGCCCCGGTGGTCACCATTTCGGTGTACAGCAGCGTATGGCGCGACAGCTGGCGCAGGAAGTAGCGGCAGTGCCTGTCGGTCCAGTCGAGCATCGGTGCGATGGAAAAACGGTGGGCAGCAAAAGCGGTAGAAGTTGATTCTGGCATCATGGCGAATAAACAGGCATCCGGGTAAAAAGGGGCGCTACTATAGCACAAAGATAAACCACAGGCGCATAGCGCCAATGGTCATATCCTGGGGTAAAAAAACGCTATTTCCTGCGCGGCTTGCCGTCGTGAGGACCGAAGAACTGCGGAGGATGGTCAACCCAGCGATCCTGGCGCGTCGCGGCGTAGCTGGGGTTAAGCGGATAGTAGATCCGGTTAAATTTTTTATTCGCTTCGCCGACCACCAGCAGGCACACCTCCTCCTCGGTGTTGTTCAGGAAGGTATGGCATACCCCGGTACCGGCGGGAAAACCAACGCTATCCCCGGGCTCGAGCTTCCACAGATAGCCGTTTATCCACACTTCCGGATACCCTTCCAGCACGTAGATAAACTCTTCTTCATCGCTTTCCGCATGCGGATAAGAGGTGCGACGCCCCGGCAGCAGGCGTTCATGATGGATCCCCAGCCGGTTTAGTCGTAAACCTCGGGCCAGCGGCGCGCCGATGGAAAAGAGCTCGTTGCTGTCAGGGTAGGTGGCATCATCCGGCCCCTCCAGCTCGCGCCAATGTCGAATGCAATCAGGTCGTTTCATCGTTTTCTCCCGAAAATGAGATGCATCAGGTATAGCACAAACCGTGGGTTCTCGGCGTTTTGCCTGGATCGTGATAAAGTAACAACTTCATCGTTACACAACCAGAGGATGCTCATGGATAAGTCCACTTCGCAAGACATGTTAGCGCATGCTGAAAAGCTCTGCGCGCAGCGGGGCGTGCGCCTGACTCCGCAGCGCCTGGAAGTGTTGCGCCTGATGAGTCTGCAGCAGGGGGCGATCAGCGCCTACGATTTGCTCGATCTCCTGCGCGGTAAAGAGCCGCAGGCCAAGCCGCCAACGGTCTACCGGGCGCTGGAGTTTCTGCTGGAGCAGGGTTTCGTGCACAAGGTGGAATCAACCAACAGCTACGTGCTGTGCCATCTGTTCGATCAGCCAACCCATAGCTCAGCGATGTTTATCTGCGATCGCTGCGGCGTGGTGAAAGAAGAGTGCGCGGAAGGCGTAGAGGACATCATGCATACGCTGGCGGCAAAAATGGGCTTCGCCCTGCGCCATAACGTGATTGAAGCGCACGGACTGTGCGCGGGCTGCGTCGAAGTAGAAGCCTGCAACACGCCGGGGCACTGCCACCACGACCACACCATCCAGATTAAAAAGAAAGCCCGCTGAGGCGTTAGCCGCAGCGGGAATCAGGGGATTTTAGTACATCCTTGTACCCTTCGGGCAGGCAATAACAATGCTTTAAAACAAAGGGTTAACGCTTTATGTCCGATCGCTACCAGCGATAGTCATTTTTGGTTTCCCAGTCAGACACTTCTTTCTCTGCCTGATCTTTAGCGTAGCCGTAACGCTCCTGGATTCTACCGACCAGCTGGTCGCGCTTGCCCTCGATGACGGTCATATCATCGTCGGTAAGCTTGCCCCATTGCTCTTTGGCCTTACCTTTTAACTGTTTCCAGTTACCGCCGATTTCGTCTTTATTCATAATTCAATCCTCATCGTTCGGTGAGTGAACAGCCCGCTGTGTGCCGGACGTATGATTAACTATAGATGAGAATTCTGGGTTAATTTTATTATTCGGAATCTTTAACCATCTTTATGACAAAACACGTTATGAAAACCAGGTTCCGCGCCGCCAGTGCCGCCGCCAGATCAGCGCCAGCGACAGGCCCCGCAGCGCCAGGAACACCGCCAGCGCCAGCCACAGGCCGTGGTTACCGAGCACCGGTAGCGTCAGCAGGGTTAAGGCAAAGCCCACGGCGGCCACCGCCATGCTGTTACGCATTTCGCTGCCGCGCGTCGCGCCGATAAACATCCCGTCCAGCAGATAGCACCAGACGCCGATCGTCGGCAGAATCATCTGCCACCACAGATAGCGGTCGGCGAGCTGCTGGAGCGAGGGTATCGAGGTCAGCAGAGCGATAATCTGCTCTCCCGCCACGCTGTAGATCAGCGCAAAAGCCAGCGCGACCATGCCGGACTGCCGACAGGCCGCCCGCCATACCTCCAGCAGCTTGCTGCCGTCGCGCGCGCCGTAGGCCTGCCCGGAGTGGGCCTCCACGGCGTAGGCAAAGCCATCCAGCGCATAGGCGGTGAAGGTTAGCATGGTCATCAGAATGGCGTTCACCGCCACGATATCGCCTCCCAGACGCGCGCCGCAAACGGTCACCGCGCCAAAGCAGAGCTGCAGCAGCAGCGAACGCAGCATGATGTCGCGGTTGAGGGCCAGCAGCCGCCGGATGTCGCCGCGCCAGGCGCCCTTGAGCATAGCGAACGACACGCCGCGAAACTTCAGCACGCGTTTCGCCATCAGCAGGCCAATGATAAAGGTGGCGTATTCGGCGCTCACCGTCGCCAGCGCCGCGCCCTGCACGTTCATATGCAGACCCATCACCAGCCACAGATCGAGGACAATATTCAGCAGGTTGCCGACAATCAGCAGGATCACCGGCGCACGGGCATACTGGACGCCCAGCAGCCAGCCCAGCAGCACCAGGTTAGCTAACGATGCCGGAGCGCTCAGCCAGCGGATCTCGAGGAATCGCCGGGCCTGCTCCAGCACCGCTTCGCTGCCGCCGACGATATGCAGCGCGAGGTTAATGAGCGGAATACGAAACATAACGATCAGCAGACCGGCGGCCAGCGCCAGGCCAAGCGGCTGCACCAGCGCGCGCGCCAGGCGAACGGGATCCTTTGCGCCAAACGCCTGAGCCGTCAGGCCGGTGGTACTCATTCGCAGAAAGAGCAGCAGCATGAACAGGAAGCTGGTCGCCGTCGCTCCGACCGCCACGCCGCCGAGGTAAACCGGGCTATCAAGATGGCCGATGACCGCCGTATCCACCAGACCCAGCAGCGGGACGGTGATATTGGAGAAAATCATCGGTAGCGCCAGGCGCCACAGGGCCTTATCAGCAGCATTAAAAAGCATGGGGGAGAGCCTGAGCGAAGAGAGGTAGCGCAGCATCATGCATCAGACGATGCTGCGTTAGAGAAGGCGCTTACAGCCACTCGCCGTTGCGGATGACGCCGACGGCCAGACCTTCAATGGTAAAGCTTTGCTCGCGTAGGTTCACCACGATCGGTGAAAACTCGCTGTTTTCCGGTAGAAGTTCGACGACGTTACCCTGCTTTTTCAGGCGTTTAACCGTCACTTCTTCATCGATGCGTGCAACCACAACCTGCCCGTTGCGCACGTCCTGCGTTTTGTGTACCGCCAGCAGATCGCCGTCCAGAATACCAATGTCTTTCATCGACATACCGCTGACGCGCAGCAGGAAGTCGGCGCTCGGCTTGAACATTGCCGGGTCGACCTGGAAGTGGCCTTCGATGTGCTGCTGCGCCAGCAGCGGCTCACCGGCAGCGACGCGGCCAATCAGCGGCAGGCCGGGCTCTTCTTCAGTTAGCAGACGAATACCGCGGGAGGCACCGGAAACGATCTCGATTGCGCCTTTACGCGCCAGCGCTTTCAGATGTTCTTCCGCCGCGTTTGGGGAACGGAACCCCAAGCGCTGAGCAATTTCCGCACGCGTCGGCGGCATGCCCGTCTGGCTGATATGATCCCTGATGAGATCAAACACCTCTTGCTGCCTGGTCGTTAACGCTTTCATTCCGCCCCCTGGGTGTATATACAGTTATGCTGTGAGTATATACAGCTAACGGTGATTTTGGAATCAAATTTCACACATAAATCAGGAGATTCTTTTGTTTTGATGCCCGCCGAAGCCGGTTAACGCAGAGGGGATAGTGGTGAGGCGCTGCGGCTCCGCGCGGGACAAAAAAACGCGTGGAGGGAAGCTCGCCGGCCCGTGGACGCGAAACCGGGGCGGCGGAGGGCAAAGCAAATAGCCTGATGCGACCGGCGCTTAGCGATAGTGCGCCCACAGCAGCGTAACCCAGACGATCAGCGCGATGGCGATCGCCAGAAATACCGCCGCAGAGCCCATATCCTTCGCCCGTCCGGAAAGCTCATGGTGCTCGGAGCCAATCCGGTCCACCACCGCCTCAATCGCGCTATTAAGAATTTCGACTATCATCACTAACAGGACCGAGCCTATCAGCAGCACGCGCGTAACGGCGTCAACATCCAACCAGCAGGCGATCGCAATGGCAATAACGGTGGCGATCCCTTCCTGACGAAAGGCGGCCTCATTTATCCATGCCGCACGAAAACCTTTCCAGGAATACCCTGCCGCTTTAATAATTCGGGTTAACCCGGTGGTATTATTGGCCATCAAAAGAACCTTTTTATGTAAATGACGTCAATGAGTGTACGCGTTTGCCGCGTGGCGACGGAAATTTTGCGCACTTTCTGTTATTCTTGCCGCGCATTTGCATGATTAACCAGAGGCTTCACATCGTTTATGTCCGGCTGGCAACGAATTTACTATAAATTACTTAATTTACCATTACGGCTGCTGGTAAAAAGCAAGTCTATTCCCGCAGAGCCTGCTCAGGAATTAGGACTGGATACCTCGCGTCCGATTATGTACGTTCTGCCCTATAACTCGAAGGCAGACCTGCTGACGCTGCGCGCGCAGTGCCTGGAGCACGATTTAGCCGATCCGCTCGAGCCGCTCGAAATCGACGGCACCCTGCTGCCCCGCTACGTCTTTATCCACGGCGGCCCGCGCGTATTTACCTACTACACGCCAAAAGAAGAGTCCATCAAGCTGTTCCACGACTACCTGGATCTGCACCGCAACCACCCTGACCTCGATGTGCAAATGGTGCCGGTGTCGGTGATGTTTGGCCGTGCGCCCGGGCGCGAAAAAGGCGAGCTCAATCCGCCGCTGCGCATGCTTAATGGTATTCAGAAATTCTTCGCCGTGCTGTGGCTGGGCCGCGACAGCTTCGTACGCTTCTCGCCGCCGGTGTCGCTACGCCGAATGGCGTCCGAGCACGGAACCGACAAAACCATCGCCCAGAAGCTGGCCCGCGTGGCGCGTATGCACTTCGCCCGCCAGCGCCTGGCCGCCGTCGGCCCGCGCCTGCCCGCCCGTCAGGATCTGTTCAACAAGCTGCTGGCGTCAAAAGCCATCGCCCGTGCGGTGGAAGACGAAGCCCGCAGCAAGAAAATCTCCCACGAGAAGGCGCAGCAAAACGCCATCGCGCTGATGGAAGAGATCGCCGCCAACTTCTCCTACGAGATGATTCGCCTGACCGACCGCGTGCTGGGCTTTACCTGGAACCGTCTGTATCAGGGCATAAACGTTCACAACGCCGAGCGCGTGCGGCAGCTGGCGCACGAAGGGCACGAGATCGTCTACGTTCCGTGCCACCGTAGCCATATGGACTACCTGCTGCTCTCCTACGTGCTCTACCACCAGGGGCTGGTACCGCCGCATATCGCCGCCGGCATCAACCTCAACTTCTGGCCGGCAGGGCCGATTTTCCGCCGCGGCGGCGCGTTCTTTATTCGCCGTACGTTTAAGGGCAACAAGCTCTACTCAACGGTATTCCGCGAATATCTTGGCGAGCTGTTCAGCCGCGGCTACTCGGTAGAGTACTTCGTCGAGGGCGGACGCTCCCGTACCGGGCGCCTGCTGGACCCGAAAACCGGCACCCTGTCGATGACTATTCAGGCGATGCTGCGCGGCGGCACCCGGCCAATCACGCTGGTTCCTATCTACATCGGCTACGAGCACGTGATGGAAGTCGGAACCTACGCCAAAGAACTGCGCGGCGCGACGAAAGAGAAAGAGAGCCTGCCGCAGATGCTGCGCGGCCTGAGCAAGCTGCGTAACCTCGGCCAGGGGTACGTTAACTTCGGCGAACCGCTGCCGCTGATGACCTGGCTCAACCAGCACGTACCGGAGTGGCGCGAATCTATCGATCCTATCGAAGCCATTCGCCCGTCCTGGCTGACGCCGTCGGTAAACAGCATCGCCGCCGATCTGATGGTCCGCATCAACAACGCCGCCGCGGCAAACGCCATGAACCTGTGCTGTACCGCGCTGCTGGCATCGCGCCAGCGTTCACTGACCCGCGAGCAGCTGACCCAGCAGCTGGAGTGCTATCTCGATCTGCTGCGTAACGTGCCCTACTCTCCGGACGCGACCACGCCGCCGGCTTCCGCCAGCGAGCTGATTGACCACGCGCTGAAGATGAATAAGTTCGAGGTCGAGAAGGACACCATCGGCGACATCATTATTCTGCCGCGCGAGCAGGCGGTGCTGATGACCTACTACCGCAACAACATCGCTCATATGCTGATGATGCCTTCGCTGCTGGCGGCTATTGTCACCCAGCATCGGCGGATCACCCGCGCGGAGGTGCTGCGTCACGTCGAGATGTTCTATCCGCTGCTGAAGGCCGAGCTGTTCCTGCGCTGGGAAAAAGAGGAGCTGGCGAGCGTTATCGATGCGCTGACCGCTGAGATGCAGCGCCAGGGCCTGCTGGTACTGAGCGACGATGAGATAAGCATCAACCCGTCGCACTCCCGCCTGCTGCAGCTGCTGGCCGCCGGGGCGCGCGAAACGCTCCAGCGCTACGCCATCACCTTCTGGCTGCTGAGCGCAAATCCTGCGATTAACCGCAGTTCGCTGGAGAAAGAGAGCCGCACGATGGCCCAGCGCCTGTCGGTTCTGCACGGGATCAACGCGCCGGAGTTCTTCGATAAGGCGGTATTCAGTACTCTGGTACTGACGCTGCGTGATGAAGGCTACATTAGCGATACCGGCGACGCCGAGCCGGAAGAGACGCTGAAGGTTTACCAGATGCTGGCGAACCTGATTACGTCGGATGTGCGTCTGACGATTGAAAGCGCCGCGCAGGATGAAGCGTAGCGCCTGAGACCTGCCCCGGCCTGCGCATCGCTGGCCGGGGAGTCATAACCAGGACTGGGGAAACTACGCCATGTAGCCCATCGCCAGGCCGAGGAACAGCACCAGCCCAACGTAGTTATTGTTTAAAAACGCTTTGAAGCAGTCGTCGCGTTCACGACGGAAAATCAGCTTCTGCTGCCAGAAAAACAGCCCCGCCGCAATAAACAGCGACCAGTAATATTCCCAGCCCAGGCCGTTCAGCCAGCCTACCGCCCCCATTAAGACCAGCACAGCAATCTGCAGCATGCCGATAATCAGGCGGTCGTTTTCACCGAACAAAATCGCCGTTGATTTGATGCCAATTTTAAGGTCATCGTCCCGGTCAACCATCGCATACTGGGTATCGTAGGCCACCGCCCACAGAATGTTGGCGAGGAACATCAGCCAGCAGCTCAGCGGCAGCGATTCGCTCACCGCGGAGAAGGCCATCGGAATCGACCAGCCAAACGCCGCGCCGAGCACCACCTGCGGCAGGTGGGTGTAGCGCTTCATAAATGGATAGACCCACGCCAGCGCCAACGCCGCCACCGACAGCAGAATGGTCATGGTGTTGAGGGTCAGCACCAGCAGGAACGAGAGCACCACCAGCACGGCAAACAGCACCCGGGCCTCTTTCTCCGTCACGTCGCCGCTGGGCAGCGGGCGACGCGCGGTGCGTTTAACGTGACCGTCAAACTTACGGTCGGCATAGTCGTTGACCACGCAGCCGGCGGCGCGCATCAGCCACACTCCGGCGACAAAAACGGCCAGAATCCACAGCGGCGGAATACCCGGCGTCGCTACCCATAGCGCCCACAGCGTCGGCCACAGCAGCAGCAGCGCGCCGATCGGTTTGTCAGTACGCATCAGGCGATGAAACGCCAACAGCTTATTCTGCGTCAGACTCCACTCCATTTTCTCTTCCTCTTAATACAGCGGCGATGCCGGCAGAAACAGTTCTGTCAGCAGCAGCGGTTTACCGCTCAGCCGAAGGCGGGAACGACGCCCCCAGAGCTCCGCATAGCGCCCAATTTCAATAAAATCACGGGTTAACGTCGAAGACGTGAACAAATAGCGGCCCAGCGGCGTCTGTCCAAGCTGCTGCAGCGCCAGTTCGGGGCCGCTCAGCGTCGATTCCGGAACGACGGTGCGCCCGGCCAGCCAGGGTTCATTATCGGCGCAGAGAATAATTTCCCGCAGCCAGTAACGCTCTTCATCCGGCAGCAGCGCTTCTTCGCCGACCAGCGCCTCGCGCCCGACGAACGCTTCGTTGACCAGCATAACGCTAACCTTTTTCCCCTGCTGCTCAAAGCGTTTGGTCATTGAGTCTTCCAGCAGCAGCCAGTCGCGCAGCGAGGGCTCCAGCGGGGGCATAGCGGCAAAATAGCGCAGCGCACGCAGTTGCGTAAGCGCAGGATGTGACATGCCTGATTCTCCGATACATAACGTGGAGGCATTGTATCGCAGAATAGGCCGATCGGGGCGGGCAAACATCAAGATACGATCTTCCGCGCAACAGCCATGCAACAGCAGCCGCGCGCGAGAAAAAAAGGTGCGTCCAGGCGGACGCACCTAAAGGCTGTGCCTAAACATCAGCATTGTGGGGAGACGATCACCCCTTGCCTTTTACACTGCTGATAAAGGTGGAACGGGCAGATTTCGAGCCAAGGCGTTCAGCTTCGTTCATCAATTTGAGGGCTTTGTCGATATCACCTTTCGCAACCGCCTGCTTGATGCCGTTGTTAAAGTAAGTTTCCGTATCGTCCAGCATCGGCTCGCTCTTCGCCGCCGGCGCGGCGACCGGCGCCACAACCGGAGCGGCGGCCGGCGCGCTGTATACCGGCGCGGCCGTATTGCCGACGGTGACCGGACCCGGGCCGGAGGAGCCAAACAGCGGGCCAACCAGCACGCTGGAGCCGGAAGAGGTTTTCACCTTCAGACCCAGGGTACCTTCGGTGGTATGTTTAGCAATCGGGTCCGGAATATCCGGTACCGCGTTACCCGTACCTTTGGCGTAGGCCTTCGCCGGATCGATTAATTTGGTGGTCTGCTGCAGATCCTGCGGCGTGGTAAAGACCAGGACGTAAATCTTTTGCTGGCCCAGCGCCGGCGTCAGACGCATCACCCCTTCGAGGCGATCCGAGCTCATTACGCCCGGCTCGAGGTAGGTAAAGTAGCTGCTGGGGAAGTAGGCCGATGGCGTCATGTTCTGGTCAAGAATCAGCACATTCGGTGCAAAAACGCTGGTTTGCTTGTTCACTTCGCTGGTCAGCGTAATGGTCAGCTCACCGATGTTCGCCGGGACGCTATAGGCGGCGACCGGCCCGGTGATGCCGGGAATATTCAGCGACTGTCCTGCCGTCGCGAGGTTGGTGACCTGAGATTTTGACTGATCGACCGGCGTCCAGGTTAACTGCTGTAGCGCGGAGGCGGGGATCGTCGGTGCGGCAGAGGTGTTCTGCGGCACAAAATTCACATCGGCAAAACTGACTGCGGGTACGCTGGCCAACAGGCCGGCGGACAGGCAGAGGGCAACGAGACTTTTATTCATTTTCATTGTTATCACCTCAATTCCGATGGCCGAGCGGTAGCCAGGCAATAGCTCGCAGGGCCTAAGATAGAGAGGGGCTTGCGCCCCTCTTTTGGTCATGACAGGTCAGGCAGGATTACCACCAGATTTCCATCTGGGCACCGAAGGTCCACTCGTCGTTATCGCCACGGCTGAAGGTCTTCGCAGAGGTGTCGTTATACGCCACGCCGGAGGTGTAGCCAGTACCGGAGTCGCCGTTCGCATAGCCCCATTTCTCATCCCACTTGGCGTAGGTTGCGAATACGCGGATTGCCGGACGCGACCAGATGCTGTCGCCAGCCTGCCACTGCTGTGCCAGGGTGATTTTGTACTGGTTGTTGTTGTCGCCGGTTTTCTGCGATTCTACGTTGTCGTAGCCAACTTCCAGCAGGGTGCTCATAATCGGCGTCCATTTGTACATTGGACGTACGCCGACGGTCCACCATTTGGTGCCGTTGTTGTTGTCGAGGTTGATATCCTGGTACATACCGACGTACATCAGATCCCAGCTATCGCCCAGCGAGATCGCGCCGTGGTCAAGCACGCGCCACATGGTACCGTCGTTGTTAATGCTGCCGCCCTGCGGAACGCCTTTACCGTTGGAGGTCATTGCGTCGGTTGCGTACTGCAGCACGAACTTGTTGTAGCCCTTCAGCATGCTCTGGGTGTGTTCAGCGGTCAGCATCCAGCCGTCTTTAGACGCGTCCGGCTGCAGGTAGTAGTTATCCGGAACGTTGGTGTGACCGTAGTCAACGCCGAGCTCCAGGGTACCGCCTGGGTTGATTTCCATCTGCGCTAAACGCACGTCGAAGACGTCGTTCGGCACGATGTTGTCATAAATACGGTTGCCCAGCGCATCGCGGTCAGCGAAGGTGGCAGAACCGCCGGACTCAGAAGAACGGGTTGCCGCCATAGACAGCTTACCGAAGCCCAGATCGATGTTTTCGATACCAGCACCAGGACCTGAAATATCCCAGTAGTAGAAGTCGATCATATGAACGTCATGACGCTGGTAGAAACGCTTACCGGCCCAGATGGTGGAACCTGGCAGCCAGTCGATCAGGTTTTTACCCTGCACGTTGGCTTCACGGAATGCCGGGCTGGTTGATTCCCAGTCATTCTGCTGCGATACGGAGTACGCGACGTTGGTATCGAAGTAGAAGCTCTTATCACCTTCTTTCCATACTTCCTGGCCCAGTTTTAATTCCGCATAGGTTTCACATTCGTTACCAAGACGGTATTTACTTTGAGCACCGGTTGCCTGGAAGCACTGCTGTTCACCGCCGCTGCCGGTCCAGCCGATGCCGGAACGAGCATAGCCGTGGAAATCGACGGCCATCGCCTGGGCAGACATAACGCCTGCCGCGACGGCGACCGCCAGTGGAAGTTTGCGCAGAGTAATCATCATTCTATCTCCTGAGATCATTGCTTTTCTTTGAACACTTCGCCCGTCGTTCTGCCTGCTGCAGCGCTAAGGGGTTCGCGTTTTTTTTAATGGGAAGCCTTACACGCCCGGCTCTTGATGCAACCGACGACACGCCGTGCCATCCTCACGGAATAAATGGCAACGTTCCGGTGGCAAACCGATAGCGAATGTGGCTCCCTCTTTTACCAACACCACGTCGTTCTGGCGGTAGACCAGGTTCTGACGGATGGCTGGGATCTGGATATGAATTTGCGTTTCGTGACCAAGCTGCTCAACCACCTGCACTTCCCCTTCGAGGGTCACGTCGGCGATATCGCTGGGCAGCAGATGTTCCGGGCGGATGCCTAAGGACATGTTTGCGCCTACCTGAACGCGGGCGCTGTCCACCGGCAGCCAAATTTGCTGGCGGTTTGGCAGCTCTACCTGAACCTGCTCGATGGCGGTTGCGGTGACTTTTACCGGCAGGAAGTTCATCTTCGGCGAGCCAATAAAGCCCGCAACGAAGCGATCGGCCGGGTAGTGATACAGCTCAAGCGGTCTCCCTACCTGCGCGACGCGACCTGCATCCAGCACCACAATCTTGTCGGCCAGGGTCATCGCTTCAACCTGATCGTGGGTCACGTAAATCATCGTGCGTCCCAGCCGCTTGTGCAGGCGGGAGATTTCGATACGCATCTGCACGCGCAGCGCGGCATCGAGGTTTGAAAGCGGTTCATCCAGCAGGAAGACGCGAGGCTCCGCCACCAGGGTACGACCGATGGCCACGCGCTGACGCTGGCCGCCGGAAAGCGCCTTTGGCTTACGCTCAAGCAGGTGCGCCAGCTGCAGCACTTCAGCCACCTGAGTGACGCGCTGGTTGATCACATCTTTTTTGGCGCCGGCCAGCTTCAGGCCGAAAGACATATTTTCCGCGACGGAGAGATGAGGGTAGAGCGCGTAAGACTGGAAGACCATGCCGATGCCGCGTTCTGCGGGTGGGATGTCGTTCATCCGGGTTTCGCCGATAAACAAATCACCGCTGGTTATGGTTTCCAGCCCGGCGATCATACGCAGCAGGGTAGATTTGCCGCAGCCCGATGGCCCGACAAACACCACGAACTCCCCTTCCTGGATGTCGAGATTGATATCTTTCGATACCACCACGTCGCCCCAGGCTTTCGTTATATTTCGCAGCTGTACGCTCGCCATGCCCATCTCCCTTCGTTACAACCTGTCACTTAAAGACACATTCAAGATGGGCTGACTATGCGGCATTCATTAACCTGGTGAATCCTCCACCCCCGGCTTTTTTATGGGGGAGGAGACGGGAGGATGAGAGATTGCCTCTCACTGCGGGGGATGGCACGCCAAAGTCAATTTCGTGACGCAGGTTGCAAAAATAGCCGCCTTTTTATGTGCTCCACGCCCCAATACCGGCGTTTCTGCAAGCCAGATCACACAAACTACGGGTGGGGCGTAGACATGGGGAGGATGGAAAGGGGTTGTTAAAAAAGGAAACTCATCACCGTTAAGCCACCTAAGTGTATCCACGAGCACATCACCAAAAAGGACTGGTATATGAAAATCAAAACCGGCGCCCGCATCCTCGCGCTGTCAGCACTGACCACGATGATGTTTTCCGCCTCTGCCCTCGCCAAAATTGAAGAAGGTAAGCTGGTAATCTGGATTAACGGCGACAAGGGCTATAACGGCCTTGCTGAAGTGGGCAAAAAGTTTGAAAAAGACACCGGGATTAAGGTCTCCATCGAGCACCCGGATAAGCTGGAAGAGAAATTCCCGCAGGTTGCGGCAACCGGCGATGGCCCGGATATTATCTTCTGGGCACACGACCGCTTCGGCGGCTACGCGCAGTCCGGCCTGCTGGCCGAGATCTCCCCGGACAAAGCTTTCCAGGACAAACTCTATCCGTTTACCTGGGACGCGGTACGCTATAACGGCAAGCTGATCGCTTACCCAATCGCGGTTGAAGCGCTGTCGCTGATTTACAACAAAGACCTGGTTCCGAATCCGCCGAAAACCTGGGAAGAGATCCCGGCGCTGGATAAAACGCTGAAGGCGAAAGGTAAGAGCGCGCTGATGTTCAACCTGCAGGAACCGTACTTCACCTGGCCGCTGATCGCCGCCGACGGTGGCTACGCCTTCAAGCTTGAAAACGGCAAATATGATGTGAAAGACGTCGGCGTGGACAGCGCTGGCGCGAAAGCGGGTCTGACCTTCCTGGTCGATCTGATCAAGAACAAACACATGAATGCTGATACCGATTACTCCATCGCTGAAGCGGCGTTCAACAAGGGCGATACCGCGATGACCATCAACGGTCCGTGGGCGTGGGCCAACATCGATAAGAGCAAAATTAACTACGGCGTGACTCTGCTGCCAACCTTCAAAGGCAAGGCGTCTAAACCGTTCGTCGGCGTACTGAGCGCCGGTATCAACGCCGCCAGCCCGAACAAAGAGCTGGCGAAAGAGTTCCTCGAAAACTACCTGCTGACCGATCAGGGTCTGGATGAAGTGAACAAGGATAAACCGCTGGGCGCCGTTGCGCTGAAATCCTTCCAGGAGAAACTGGAAAAAGATCCGCGTATCGCCGCCACCATGGCGAACGCCCAGAAAGGCGAAATCATGCCGAACGTTCCGCAGATGTCCGCCTTCTGGTATGCCGTACGCACCGCGGTTATCAACGCAGCTAGCGGTCGTCAGACCGTCGATGCCGCGCTGAAAGACGCACAGGCTCGTATCACTAAGTAACCTGCTAGTCCCCTCCCCCTTCTCGGGAGCGGGTCAGGATCCCGGCCGGCAGCCGCCGCCCGATCCGGGCCCTCTCTCCTGAGGGGAGAGGGAGAACAAAATACGTTGTAGAGGATGATCCCCATGGATGTCGTTAAAAAGAAACACTGGTGGCAAAGCCCGCAGCTGACATGGTCTGTGATTGGCTTGCTGTGCCTGCTGGTGGGTTACCTTGTTGTTTTGATGTACGCCCAGGGGGAGTACCTGTTTGCCATCCTGACGCTGATTTTAAGCTCGGCTGGCCTGTATATCTTTTCCAACCGCAAGGCCTATGCCTGGCGCTATGTCTATCCGGGTCTCGCCGGGATGGGGCTGTTCGTCCTGTTTCCGCTGATCTGCACCATTGCTATCGCCTTCACCAACTACAGCAGCACCAACCAGCTGACCTTCGAGCGCGCTCAGGAAGTGCTGATGGACCGCTCCTTCCAGGCCGGCAAAGCCTACAACTTTTCGCTGTACCCGGCGGGAGATGAGTGGAAGCTGGCGCTGACCGACGGCGACAGCGGCAAGAATTACGTTTCCGACGCCTTTAAGCTCGGCGGTGAGCAGAAGCTGGCCCTGAAAGAGGCCGATGCGCAGCCGGAAGGCGAGCGCGCCAACCTGCGCGCGATCACCCAGAACCGTACCGCGCTGAACCAGCTGACCGCCGTGCTGCCAGACGACAGCAAGGTCATCATGAGCTCGCTGCGTCAGTTCTCCGGCACCCAGCCGCTGTATACGCTGGCGGCCGATGGCGAGCTGACCAACAACCAGAGCGGCGTCAAATACCGGCCGAACAACAAAGTCGGCTTCTATCAGTCCATCAACGCCGACGGCAGCTGGAGCAGCGAGAAGCTCAGCCCGGGCTACACCGTGAGCATTGGCTGGGATAACTTCACCCGCGTCTTTACCGATGAAGGGATCCAGAAGCCGTTCTTCGCCATCTTCGTCTGGACGGTGGTCTTCTCAATACTGACCGTTATTCTGACCGTCGCGGTCGGCATGATCCTCGCCTGCCTCGTGCAGTGGGAGTCCCTGAAAGGGAAAGCGATTTATCGCGTTCTGCTGATTCTGCCCTACGCGGTACCGTCGTTTATCTCGATTCTGATTTTCAAAGGGCTGTTCAACCAGAGCTTCGGTGAGATCAACATGATGCTCAGCGCGCTGTTCGGCATTAAGCCGGCCTGGTTTAGCGACCCGACCACCGCGCGTTCGATGATCGTTATCGTCAACACCTGGCTGGGCTACCCGTACATGATGATTCTGTGCATGGGCCTGCTGAAAGCCATTCCTGACGACCTGTACGAAGCGTCGGCAATGGACGGCGCCGGTCCGTTCCAGAACTTCTTTAAAATCACGCTGCCGCTGCTGATCAAGCCGCTTACGCCGCTGATGATCGCCAGCTTCGCCTTTAACTTTAACAACTTCGTGCTGATTCAGCTGTTAACCAACGGCGGTCCGGATCGCCTCGGCACCACCACGCCGGCCGGCTATACCGACCTGCTGGTGAGCTACACCTACCGCATCGCCTTCGAAGGCGGCGGCGGTCAGGACTTCGGCCTCGCGGCGGCTATCGCTACGCTGATCTTCCTGCTGGTAGGCGTGCTGGCGATTGTTAACCTGAAAGCCACACGAATGAAATTCGACTAACTGGAATGGCCAGGCGTCATTGACGCAGCCAGTTTAGGCCCGGCCAGCGCGCAAGAACCGGAGCGTACACGTAGTACGTGAGGATGATGAGCACTGCCCGGGTTCAAAATGGCAAGTGAGATAGCCTGGAGCGGTATCAAGGGGAATAAAAATATTATGGCTATGGTACAACCCAAATCTCAGAAGCTGCGTCTCTTCACCACGCACCTCCTGCTGCTCATTTTTATCGCGGCGATTATGTTCCCGCTGCTGATGGTTATCGCCATCTCCCTGCGCGAAGGTAACTTCGCCACCGGCAGCCTGATCCCGGATCAGATCTCCTGGGAACACTGGCGCCTGGCGCTCGGCTTTAGCGTTGAGCATGCGGACGGCCGCGTCACCCCGCCGCCGTTCCCGGTGCTGCTGTGGCTGTGGAACTCGGTGAAAGTTGCCGGGATCACCGCCATCGGTATCGTGGCGCTCTCCACTACCTGCGCCTACGCTTTCGCCCGTATGCGCTTCCCGGGCAAGGCCACCCTGCTGAAAGGGATGCTGATTTTCCAGATGTTCCCGGCGGTGCTGTCGCTGGTTGCCCTGTACGCCCTGTTTGACCGCCTCGGCCAGTATCTGCCGTTTGTCGGCCTCAACACCCACGGCGGCGTTATCTTCGCCTATATGGGCGGCATCGCGCTGCACGTCTGGACCATTAAAGGCTACTTCGAAACCATCGACGGTTCGCTGGAAGAAGCGGCCGCGCTGGACGGCGCGACGCCGTGGCAGGCCTTCCGTCTGGTTCTGCTGCCGCTGTCGGTGCCGATTCTGGCGGTGGTCTTTATTCTGTCGTTTATCGCCGCAATTACCGAAGTCCCGGTTGCGTCCCTGCTGCTGCGCGATGTAAACAGCTATACCCTGGCGGTTGGCATGCAGCAGTACCTCAACCCGCAGAACTACCTGTGGGGCGACTTTGCCGCGGCGGCGGTGCTCTCTGCTATCCCGATTACCGTGGTCTTCCTGCTGGCGCAGCGCTGGCTGGTGAACGGCCTGACGGCAGGCGGGGTGAAAGGTTAAGTTTCATCGTTATACCCGCCCCAAATTTCAGAGGAGGGACGGTGACTTAGTTGCTGTACACGAACCCCAACCGGGTACGGCAACTACCGCCCTCAGCTGAAAAAGTAAGGCAAATGCCACTGCTATCCTCAACTGGACCCTACATAAATTAAATTTGTGACTGTTGGTCAGCGGCCCTTGGAGGCCGCTTTTTTTTTATTCGCGTTTCAGGCGATTGGAGTTACACAGCCACAGCGTAATCACCAGCAGCAGGATCGCCGCGGAGTAGATCAGCACCGCCATCGGCGACTCGTGGTCAACGATTATCAGGCGCACAATCGCGGTAATACCGATGTAGACGAAATAGCGCAGCGGGAAATGAAAGCCCGACTCAAAGTACTTCACAATCAGCGCGATAAACTCGAAATAGAGAAAATAGACCACCAGCCCTTCTACCAGCTTGTACTTGCTCACCGGCTCCGGGGTAAACAGCACGTGCGCCAGATGGAAGGTCTCCTTGCCGAGAAAGACCACCAGAATCACGCCCAGGCACAGCAGCGCCAGATTCAGAACGGCCTGCATGGCCTTCGCAACAAAATTCACCAGCGGACGATAGACCGACGGCATATTCACACCTCTTATATTCATTGTTCCTGCGATCTGTATAACGCAAAAACGTGATCCAGATCGATATTATTCGTTAACTTTTTGCGTCCGTTGCGCCAAATGTAACAATCACTTGCCACACTGGCGGGTTAAAAAGGAGACAACCATGCTGACAATACGTACGGCGCAGCGGGAGGACGCAACCCTGCTCGGTGAAATGGGCAACGCCAGCTATCGCCACCACTTCACCCACCTCTGGCACAGAGCCAGCGAGCTGGAGCACTTTCTCCAGCAGGAGTATGCCGCCGAAGCCCTGCAGCGCAGCCTGGCCGAGGCAAACTGCCGCTGGCTGATTGCCGAAGCGCAGCGCCCGGTAGGATTCGCCAAATACGCGCATCACCAGCAAATTGAGCCCGATGGCCCGCAGGGCACCCTGCTGCATAAGCTCTATCTGCTGCCCGGCGAAACGGGGCATCGCTACGGCGAACGGCTTTTTAGCGCCGTCGAAGCGCGGGCCAAAGCCGAGGGCGAGCGCTGGCTGTGGCTGGAGGTGCTGGCCGCCAATAGCGGCGCCCGGCGCTTCTATGAACGCCAGGGCATGCGGCATCTTAAAGACACCGTCTTTCGCTCCGCCACCCAGCAGAGCACCATTCATATTCTGGCTAAACGAATCGGAGAGGAATGATGCCTACGCTTCGTGATACCGGCGTTCGCAACGTCGAAAGCGGTGAAAATGTGGTGATCTACCAGCCCGCTAACCTGTACGACTGTCGCCTCGGCGATAACGTCTTCGTCGGCCCTTTCGTCGAGATTCAGGGCAATACGTCGGTTGGCGCGGACACCAAAATCCAGTCCCATACCTTTATCTGCGAGTATGTGACCCTCGGCGAGCGCTGTTTTATCGGCCACGGGGTGATGTTTGCCAACGATATGTTTCGCGACGGTAAGCCCAACGCCGATCGCGAGAGCTGGGGAAGAATCGTGGTGGGCAACGATGTCTCTATCGGCAGCGGAGCCACCATTCTGGCGGTCAGCATCTGCGACGGCGCGGTGATCGGCGCGGGCAGCGTGGTCACCCGGTCGATTACCGAGAAAGGCGTGTGGGCGGGAAATCCGGCGAAATTATTGCGCCGTCTGCCATAAAAAATGCCGGCCCTGAGGCCGGCATTGAAGCGGATTAACGCTGATTACGCGCGCCAGGATTTATAGCGGTTAATCAGACCGTTGGTCGAGCTATCGTGGCTGCTGACGTCCGCGCCATCTTTCAGCTCCGGCAGAATGCGGTTAGCCAGCTGTTTACCCAGCTCAACGCCCCACTGGTCGAAGGTGAAGATGTTGAGGATCGCGCCCTGGGTGAAGATCTTATGCTCATACAGCGCAATCAGCGCGCCGAGGCTGAACGGGGTGATTTCACGCAGCAGGATCGAGTTAGTCGGGCGGTTACCTTCGAAGACTTTGAACGGCACCACGTGATCCAGCGTTGCCGGATCTTTACCCTGATCGCGATACTCCTGCTCAACCACGTCGCGCGATTTGCCGAACGCCAGCGCTTCGGTCTGCGCGAAGAAGTTGGACAGCAGTTTCGGATGGTGGTCAGAGAGCGGGTTGTGCGTTACCGCTGGCGCGATGAAATCGCACGGCACCATTTTGGTTCCCTGGTGGATCAGCTGGTAGAACGCATGCTGGCCGTTGGTACCCGGCTCACCCCAGATAATCGGGCCGGTCTGGTAGTCCACGGCGTTACCGCTGCGGTCAACGTATTTGCCGTTAGATTCCATGTTGCCCTGCTGGAAGTAGGCAGCAAAGCGGTGCATATACTGGTCGTACGGCAGAATCGCTTCGGTTTCTGCGCCGAAGAAGTTGTTGTACCAGACCCCGATCAGCGCCAGCAGCACCGGCAGGTTTTGCTCCGCCGGCGTGGTGGAGAAGTGTTTATCCATCGCGTGCGCGCCGGACAGCAGCTCAACGAAGTTGTCAAAACCAACGGAGAGGATGATCGACAGGCCGATCGCTGACCACAGAGAGTAGCGGCCGCCAACCCAATCCCAGAATTCAAACATGTTGGCGGTGTCGATACCAAACTCGCCCACCGCTTTGCCGTTGGTGGAGAGCGCCGCGAAGTGTTTCGCCACGTGTTTGTCATCGCCAGCCGTTGCCAGGAACCAGTCGCGTGCGCTGTGGGCGTTGGTCATCGTTTCCTGGGTGGTAAAGGTTTTTGATGCCACCAGGAACAGCGTCGTTTCCGGGTTCACGCCTTTCAGCACTTCCGCAATGTGGGTGCCGTCGACGTTGGAAACAAAGTGCATATTGAGGTGATTTTTGTACGGACGCAGCGCTTCGGTCACCATAAACGGACCGAGGTCGGAGCCGCCGATACCGATGTTAACCACATCGGTAATCGCCTTGCCGGTATAGCCTTTCCAGCTGCCGGAGATGATGGCTTCAGAGAAGGTTTTCATCTTCTCCAGCACCGCGTTGACTTCCGGCATCACATCTTTGCCGTCAACGATGATTGGGGTATTGCTCCGGTTGCGCAGCGCGACGTGCAGCACGGCACGGTCTTCGGTACGGTTGATTTTCTCGCCGGAGAACATCGATTTGATCGCGCCTGCCAGATCGGTCTCTTTGGCCAGATCCTGCAGTTTCGCCAGCGTCTCTTCGGTAATGCGGTTTTTGGAGAAATCCACCAGCATCAGATCGTCGAACGTTGCGGAAAACTTAGTAAAACGATCGCTATCGTTAGCGAAAAGCTCGCTGATAGTGACGTCTTTCATTTCATCAAAGTGTTTCTGTAGCGCCTGCCAGGCAGATGTCTGCGTTGGGTTGATGTTTTTCATGAGCAATACTCTTCTGATTTGAGAATTGTGACTGCGGTCGATTGTAGCGCCGGAGGCAAAAAATTGTGATGATTTTTGTGTTATGCCGTTGACGCGCGTCAGGAACAGGGTCAGATCAGGGTAAAAAACACTACCAGTATAGACACAAACGCGGGCAAAACGTCCCGCGACAGCGCGCGCGGGGATCCGCCCACGGGCGCCGGGCAAAGCGGCAGACTTTCGGCCACCGGGCGGCGGCCCGCCGGAGTGCGGCCGGGCTCATCATAAGGCTTTTTGCTGTTAATCGCCCGCGCATGAAAAATCCGCATAACCGCAGCGTTGACATACCCCCTCCGAAGCCTTTATATAGCTGCACTGCCTGCGTATTACCAGGTATGTATTGCTCGCGCATTTCACGCTACAGCGAAAGGGTATTGCAGGGGTATCGTGACCAGCACCCCAGGCAAAGTGAAAGACGTCGGTAATTGCCAGAAGAGGTGCGTTGCCCAGGTAACCGTATTGGAGGAACCAGTCCGGGGAAAATACGTGAGGGGGAGCAACGCCGAGGTGAAAGAGCGTCTGGTACGTTCATCACCGGCCACAGGGGCTGAATCCCCTGGGTTGTCACCAGAAACGTTCGCAGTCGGGCGTTTCATACTCAGGAACTGACGTAAAAGGTCGGGGAACGGGTCTACAAGGTGGAGCACTTCTGGGTGACATCGTAGCTGTTTATCCCTCTGCGCCCACCCTGTTTTTCGCTCTTCCCTTGTGCCATGGCTGAATAATTTGGCCTGGCTTATTAAGACATTTTATGACTGTTAGGTTGTGTCCAGCCCAAACCCAATCAGGAATCGTTTTAATAAGTCAGGCCCCCCTGACACGAGGTTGTTATGACAGATTTAGTTGTAGCCAAATTCGGCGGCACCAGCGTTGCCGATTTCGATGCCATGAACCGCAGCGTTGACGTTGCGATGATTGATGAAAACACTCGCGTAGTGGTGCTGTCCGCCTCTGCGGGTGTCACCAATCTTCTGGTTGCCTTAGCCGACGGGCTGGAACCCACCGAGCGTTTCGATAAGCTTGAGGCGCTGCGCCAGATTCAGTTCAATATTCTCGAACGCCTGCGCTACCCCAACGTGATTCGCGAAGAGATCGAGCGTCTGCTGGAGAATATCACCACCCTGGCGGAAGCCGCGGCGCTGGCAAGCTCGACGGCGCTGACCGATGAGCTGGTCAGCCACGGCGAACTGATGTCCACCCTGCTGTTTGTCGAAATCCTTCGCGAACGCGGCATTGCCGCCCAGTGGTTTGACGTGCGTAAAGTGATGCGCACCAGCGATCGCTTCGGCCGCGCCGAGCCCGATGTCGCCGCCCTGGCAGAGCTCACCCAGCTGCAGCTGACGCCGCGCCTTGCCGAAGGTCTGGTGGTCACCCAGGGCTTTATCGGTAGCGAAGCGAAAGGCCGCACCACCACCCTCGGCCGCGGAGGCAGTGATTACACCGCCGCCCTGCTGGGTGAAGCCCTTAACGCCAGCCGCGTCGATATCTGGACCGACGTCCCGGGCATCTACACCACCGACCCGCGCGTTGCCCCGGCGGCAAAACGCATCGACGTTATCGCCTTTGCCGAAGCCGCCGAAATGGCGACGTTTGGCGCCAAGGTGCTGCACCCGGCGACGCTGCTTCCCGCGGTGCGTAGCGATATTCCGGTCTTCGTGGGCTCCAGCAAAGAGCCGAAAGCCGGCGGCACCCTGGTGTGCAATAAAACCGAACACCCGCCGCTGTTCCGCGCGCTGGCGCTGCGCCGCCGCCAGACCCTGTTGACCCTGCACAGCCTGAATATGCTGCACTCCCGCGGCTTCCTCGCCGAAGTGTTCGGCATTCTGGCGCGCCATAATATCTCCGTGGATCTGATCACCACCTCAGAAGTCAGCATTGCCCTGACCATGGATACCACCGGCTCAACCTCCGCCACCGATACCCTGCTCACCCAGGCGCTGCTCACCGAGCTCTCCTCCCTGTGCCGCGTAGAGGTAGAGCAGGATCTGGCGCTGGTCGCCCTGATCGGCAACGATCTTTCGCGCGCCTGCGGCGTCGGCAAAGAGGTCTTCGGCGTGCTGGAGCCGTTCAACATTCGCATGATCTGCTACGGCGCATCCAGCCATAACCTCTGCTTCCTGGTGCCGGGGGCCGATGCTGAGAAGGTCGTGCAGAAGCTGCATCATAATTTGTTTGAATAATATTCCTCCACGCGATAAATATTACCTATAGCCGGGCTCGAACCCGGCTTTTTTATAACTATATCAACACAACCTACTCGTAATCGTTCAGGCAGCGGGCGCAGCCGGCCTGGAAGATGACGAGCCAATGGCAAGGAAAACAACATGCTCGCTATGCTGACACGGCTGTTCCCGCTCTGGGCGCTGCTGCTCTCCGTTCTGGCCTATTACACGCCGGGCACCTTTACTCCCATCGGCCCCTGGGTCACCACCCTGCTGATGCTCATCATGTTCGGGATGGGCGTCCACCTGAAGCTGGACGACTTTAAGCGCGTGCTGTCGCGCCCGGCGCCGGTTGCGGCGGGGATTTTTCTGCACTACCTGGTGATGCCGCTCGCCGCCTGGGCGCTGGCGCTGCTGTTCCGTATGCCGCCGGAGCTGTCGGCCGGGATGGTGCTGGTGGGCAGCGTTGCCAGCGGAACGGCGTCTAACGTGATGATCTACCTGGCGAAAGGCGATGTGGCGCTCTCGGTCACCATCTCTTCCGTCTCCACGCTGGTTGGCGTGGTGGCAACGCCGCTGCTGACGCGCCTGTACGTCGATGCGCATATTCAGGTCGACGTCGCGGGCATGCTGCTCAGCATCCTGCAAATCGTGGTTATCCCGATTGCGCTGGGGCTGATTATTCACCACCTGCTGCCGAAGGTGGTCAAGGCGGTCGAGCCGTTCCTGCCCGCGTTTTCCATGCTCTGCATTCTGGCGATCATCAGCGCCGTCGTCGCCGGCTCCGCTTCGCACATCGCCTCTGTAGGCCTGGTGGTGATTGTCGCGGTGATCTTGCATAACGCCATCGGGCTGCTCGGCGGCTACTGGGGCGGGCGTCTGTTTGGCTTTGATGAGTCGACCTGCCGCACGCTGGCCATTGAGGTGGGGATGCAAAACTCAGGACTGGCGGCGGCGCTGGGGAAAATCTACTTTGGTCCTCTTGCCGCCCTGCCCGGCGCGCTGTTCTCGGTCTGGCACAACCTTTCCGGATCGCTGCTGGCCGGCTACTGGTCCGCTAAGCCCACCGGGAAGAAAGAGAAGTAGCGCCCTGCCTTCACCGCCCGGACAGGCCGCTCGCCGCGCCTGTCCGGGCGTTTTCCCGTCCTCACTGCGCTTAGCGCGGTATCCAGACTGTCAGTCAACCCGGTATTGCCGTACACTGAATTATCGGCTGACTGAGGGTTCTACTATGGCACTTCCCCGCATTACGCAACAAGATATGACCGAACGCGAGCAGCGCGAGCTGAAAACGCTGCTTGACCGGGCGAGAATCGCGCACGGCCGTCTGCTGACCAACGCAGAAACCAACGCCGTAAAAAAAGAGTACATCGATAAGCTGATGGTGCTGCGCGAAGCTGAGGCAAAAAAGGCCCGCCAGTTAAAGAAAAAGCAGGCCTATAAACCCGACAGCGACGCGTCATTCTCCTGGTCGGCGAGCACGCCGACGCGCGGCAGACGCTAACGCCCCTTCTTTTTACGTCCCGGCTGGTTAAAACGTTTGCCGTTTGCCGCCGGGCGTCCTTTCTCGCTGCTCTTTTCCACGTTCACCACCGGGCGCTTGATGCCCGCCGTTTTCGGCTTCGCTTTCGCCTTCGGTTTGGCCTCAGAGGAGGAGTTCTCAATCAGCTTAAACAGCGCAACCAGCTCATCATCCGTCAGGTCGCGCCACTCGCCGAGGGGTAATCCCGACAGGCCGATATTCATAATTCGCGTGCGCTCAAGCTTCATGACCTCGTAGCCAAAGTGTTCGCACATCCGGCGAATCTGCCGGTTAAGCCCCTGAACCAGGGTAATGCGGAAGACGAACGGCGCTTCTTTTCTCACCTTGCACTTCTTCGTCACCGTGCCGAGAATCGGTACGCCCGCCCCCAGCCCGCGCACGAACTCGTCGGTCACCGGCTTATCGACGGTCACCAGGTACTCTTTTTCGTGATCGTTACCGGCGCGCAGGATCTTATTCACCAGATCGCCATGGTTGGTCAGGAAGATCAGTCCCTGAGAGTCCTTATCCAGTCGGCCGATCGGGAAAACGCGCTTGCTGTGGTTCACAAAATCGACGATGTTGTCGCGCTCGCTGTCCTCGGTGGTGCTGACGATCCCCACCGGTTTATTCAGCGCGATAAACACCAGATCTTCCGCCTCACGCGGCTCAATCAGCTGGCCGTTAACCTTCACGACATCGCCCGGGGCAACCTGATCGCCAATGGTCGCACGCTTGCCGTTGATGAAAACGTTGCCTTGTTCAATGTAGCGATCCGCCTCGCGACGCGAGCAAATGCCGCTTTCACTGATGTATTTGTTGAGTCGGGTTGATGAGTCGGGCAGCATAACGTCTCCTAAAAACACTTCATCCTTCAAGTTGTCTCCGTATTGGCCACGCTCACGCATCCCGGCCACATAGATTGCTATGCTCCCGGGCGCTCGCTCTCCTGCCGCCTCGATAAAACTTGAATGCTTTTATGTGTAAAACGAGAAATATACCTCAGCCGGCGGGCAATCGAAAATAATCGCGCACCGGCGCCCTGACGCTAAGTGTGATCTACCGCGTCTTTCGACACAAAAGTGTCCAGCGGAACCCTCTGCAATTTTGTCCGGCGAAAATAAACAGAATCAAGCGATTAGGTAATCTGGCACAAAGGTGCCGTCAGCCGGCGGGCTGACAATCAAATGTGCAATATAAACGCCCGACATCGCGCAATGAAATGGGGGAAAATTGCTTTGTAGTCGGCCGTTGATGGGGTTATATCAGATCAAGGCAGCAACAACGTGATTTGCACAAATGTGCAGGAGCCCGCAGATGACCACCGAAAATAGCGACGATATCCGCTTAATCGTGAAAATTGCCCAGCTCTACTACGAGCAGGACATGACCCAGGCACAGATCGCCCGCGAGCTGGGTATTTACCGCACCACGATCAGCCGTCTGCTAAAACGCGGCCGCGAGCAGGGTATCGTCACTATCGCCATCAACTATGACTACAACGAAAACCTGTGGCTGGAGCAGCAGCTGAAGCAAAAATTTGCCCTCAAGGAAGCGGTGGTGGCTTCCTGCAGCTCGGCGCAGGAGGAGGACCAGCTCAATACCGTCGGTCAGCATGGCGCTCAGCTGGTCGATCGGCTGCTGGAGCCCGGCGATATCATCGGCTTTTCCTGGGGACGCGCGGTGCGGGCGCTGGTCGAAACCCTGCCGCAGGCCAGCCAGTCGCGCCAGGCGATCTGCGTGCCGATTATCGGCGGCCCCTCCGGTAAGCTGGAGAGCCGCTACCACGTCAATACCCTGACCTATAGCGCGGCGGCGAAGCTGAAGGCCGAGTCGCACCTCGCCGACTTCCCGGCGCTGCTGGAAAATACCCTGATCCGCAACGGTATCATGCAGTCCAGGCACTTTCAGACCATCTCATCCTACTGGGACAATCTGGATGTTGCGCTGGTAGGGATCGGCTCACCGGCAATCCGCGATGGCGCGAACTGGCACGCATTTTACGGCAGCGAAGAGAGCGACGATCTCAACGCCCGCCACGTCGCCGGCGATATTTGCTCGCGCTTTTACGATATTAACGGCGGGATCGTTGAAACTAATATGAATGAAAAAACGCTCTCTATTGATATCGCCAGGCTCAAGCACGCGCGCTATTCGGTGGGCATCGCCATCGGCGAAGAAAAATATAGCGGGATCCTCGGTGCCCTGAACGGCGGCTACATTAATTGTCTGGTGACTAACCGAGAAACGGCTGAGCTATTGTTGAAATAAAACAATAATATCCATTCCCGCAGCCCGCGCTGCGCGGACTCCCTTTATCTAAATAACGAGAAGACGATAATGAAAACATGGCTAAACCTCAAAGATAAAATAATTATTGTCACCGGCGGCGCCTCCGGAATCGGCCTGGCCATCGTCGATGAATTAATTGAGCAAGGTGCCAACGTGCAAATGACGGATATTCACGGCGGCGATAAATATCGTAACGGTGAGAACTATAGGTTCTGGCCCACCGATATTTCCCGCGCCGACGAGGTGAACCACAGCGTCGAGCAAATTATTCAGCGCTGCGGACGTATTGACGGCCTGGTGAATAACGCCGGGGTTAATTTCCCCCGCCTGTTAGTGGATGAAAAGGCGCCCGCCGGCCGTTATGAGCTGAACGAAGCGGCCTTTGAGAAAATGGTCAACATTAACCAAAAAGGCGTCTTTTTAATGTCCCAGGCGGTCGCCCGGCAGATGGTGAGGCAGCGCGAAGGGGCGATCGTTAACGTCTCGTCAGAAAGCGGGCTGGAAGGCTCTGAGGGCCAGAGCTGCTATGCGGCCACCAAGGCGGCGCTGAATAGCTTCACCCGCTCATGGTCGAAGGAGCTGGGCAAACACGGTATCCGCGTGGTGGGCGTCGCGCCGGGCATTCTGGAAAAAACCGGGCTGCGCACGCCGGAGTATGAAGAAGCGCTGGCCTGGACCCGCGGCATCAGCGTTGAACAGCTGCGCGAAGGCTATAGCAAAAACGCCATTCCCATCGGCCGCTCCGGGCGCCTGAGCGAGGTGGCGGACTACGTTTGCTACCTGCTTTCAGAGCGTGCGAGCTATATAACCGGAGTAACCACTAACATCGCTGGCGGTAAAACCCGCGGTTAAGGAGATCCTATGGTCAACGCTATTTTTTGCGCTCACGGCCAGCTTGCCTGCGCCATGCTGGACTCCGTTCGTATGGTCTATGGCGACGTCAACGTCAGCGCCGTGGAGTTTGTCCCGGGAGAAAATGCCGGCGACATCGCCGCTAAGCTGGAAGAGTTAGTAAGCACTCACAGCAATGATGAGTGGCTGATTGCCGTCGATTTACAGTGCGGCAGCCCGTGGAATGCCGCGGCAGGGCTGGCAATGAAAAACCCGCTGCTGCGGGTGATCAGCGGCCTCTCTTTACCGCTGGCGCTGGAGCTGGTGGATAACCAGCAGGCCATGAGCGCCGACGCCCTGTGCGACCATTTGACCGCGATTGCCAGCCAGTGCTGCGTGGTCTGGCGGCTCCCGCAAACCGTTGAGGAGGATTTCTGATGAACATTACGCTCGCCCGCATCGATGACCGGCTGATCCACGGCCAGGTGACCACCGTCTGGTCCAAAGTGGCCAACGCTCAGCGCATTATTATCTGCAACGACGATGTTTATAACGACGAAGTGCGCCGGACCCTGCTCCGCCAGGCCGCGCCGCCGGGGATGAAGGTCAACGTCGTGAATCTCGAAAAAGCGGTTGCCGTTTATCATAATCCGCAATATCAAAATGAATCCGTTTTTTATTTATTTACCAATCCGCAAGATGTTTTAACAATGGTGCAGCAGGGGGTCAAAATAGCCACGCTAAATATCGGCGGCATGGCCTGGCGACCGGGCAAGAAACAGCTCACCAAAGCCGTTTCATTAGATCAAACGGATATCGATGCATTTCGCCAGCTGGACCAGCTCGGGGTTATTCTGGATTTACGCGTGGTGGCCTCCGATCCATCCATTAATATTCTCGACAAGCTCGCTCAGCAGTCCGTTACAGAATAAAGAACGCCTGTTTACTACCCTCCGTGGCGCAGGTGTTGCGGCGAAAAATAAATAAATCACCGTCAGCATAAATAACCACGTGACCGGTATGTGCCGTAACAGGCAGGGTTCCCTACACTTTAAAGGTTATAATTATGGAAATTAGTACCCTACAAATAATAGCCATATTTATTTTTTCCTGTATTGCCGGAATGGGCAGCGTGCTGGATGAATTCCAGACCCACCGCCCGTTAATCGCCTGTACGGTGATTGGTCTGATTCTCGGTGATTTAAAAACCGGAATTATGCTCGGCGGCACGCTGGAGCTGATCGCCCTCGGCTGGATGAACGTCGGCGCGGCGCAGTCTCCGGATTCAGCCCTGGCCAGCATCATTTCGGCCATTTTAGTCATCGTCGGCCAGCAAAGCATCGCGACCGGTATCGCCATCGCGCTGCCGGTTGCCGCAGCAGGACAGGTGCTGACCGTCTTTGCCCGCACCATTACGGTGGTCTTCCAGCACGCGGCGGATAAAGCCGCCGAAGAGGCCCGCTTTCGCACCATCGATCTGCTGCACGTCTCGGCGCTCGGCGTTCAGGCACTGCGCGTCGCCATCCCGGCGCTGGTGGTGTCGCTGTTCGTCAGCGCCGATATGGTCAGCAGCATGCTGAATGCCATTCCGGAATTCGTGACCCGCGGCCTGCAAATTGCCGGCGGTTTCATCGTCGTGGTCGGCTACGCCATGGTCCTGCGCATGATGGGCGTGAAATATCTGATGCCCTTCTTTTTCCTTGGTTTTCTTGCCGGCGGTTACCTCAACTTTAGCCTGCTGGCCTTCGGCGGCGTGGGGGTCATCATCGCGCTGATCTATATCCAGCTCAATCCGCAGTGGCGCAAGCCTGAACCCCAGGCTAGCGCCGCCTCTTCCACCGCCCTTGACCAACTTGACGACTAATGGAGCCGACCATGGAACAGAAAAAACTCACGCAAGGCGACCTGGTTAGCATGTTTCTGCGCTCCAACCTGCAGCAGGCCTCTTTTAACTTCGAACGTATTCATGGCCTGGGATTTTGCTACGACATGATCCCGGCGATCAAACGCCTCTACCCGCTGAAGGAGGATCAGGTTGCGGCCCTCAAGCGCCACCTGGTGTTCTTTAATACCACGCCCGCGGTTTGCGGACCGGTGCTGGGCGTCACCGCCGCGATGGAAGAGGCGCGCGCCAACGGCGCGGCGATTGACGATGGCGCGATTAACGGCATCAAGGTCGGGCTGATGGGGCCGCTGGCGGGGGTCGGCGACCCGCTGGTCTGGGGAACCCTGCGCCCGATTACCGCCGCGCTCGGCGCCTCGCTGGCGCTCTCCGGCAATATTCTTGGCCCGCTGCTGTTCTTCTTTATTTTCAACGCAGTACGTCTGGCTATGAAGTGGTACGGGCTGCAGCTTGGCTTCCGTAAAGGGGTCAATATCGTCAGCGATATGGGCGGCAACCTGCTGCAAAAACTCACCGAGGGCGCCTCAATCCTCGGCCTGTTTGTGATGGGCGTGCTGGTGACGAAGTGGACCACCATCAACGTGCCGCTGGTGGTTTCCCAAACCCCGGGCGCTGACGGCGCCACCGTCACCATGACCGTACAGAACATCCTCGACCAGCTTTGCCCGGGCCTGCTGGCGCTGGGGCTGACCCTGCTGATGGTGCGCCTGCTCAATAAGAAGGTGAACCCGGTCTGGCTCATCTTCGCCCTGTTCGGCCTCGGGATTATCGGTAACGCGCTGGGCTTCCTGTCCTGATCTTTCGCCCCGGCGCTGCCGTCGGGGCGGCTTCAATAAACTAACCCCGCAAGAGTAAGGGGATGAGGTGGTAAACATGAAAACTACGGCTCTACGTCTGTATGGTAAACGCGATCTGCGTCTGGAAACTTTCGAACTCCCGCCGATGGGGGATGATGAGATTCTCGCCCGGGTGGTCACCGACAGCCTGTGTCTCTCCTCATGGAAAGAGGCCAATCAGGGCGAAGACCACAAAAAGGTCCCGGACGACGTTGCGCTCAATCCGATCGTCATCGGGCATGAGTTTTGCGGCGAAATCCTCGCGGTCGGCAAAAAGTGGCAGCACAAATTCCACCCCGGCCAGCGCTACGTGATTCAGGCCAACCTGCAGCTGCCGGATCGCCCGGATTGTCCCGGCTACTCCTTCCAGTGGATCGGCGGCGAAGCCACCCACGTGGTGATCCCCGACGAGGTGATGACCCAGGACTGCCTGCTCCCCTGGGAGGGCGATACCTGGTTTGAAGGCTCGCTGGTCGAGCCGCTCTCCTGCGTTATTGGCGCCTTCAACGCCAACTATCACCTGCAGGAAGGCACCTATAACCATACGATGGGCATCCGGCCGCAGGGGCGCACCCTGATCCTCGGCGGCACCGGCCCGATGGGCCTGCTGGCCATTGACTATGCCCTGCACGGCCCGATCAACCCCTCTCTGCTGGTAGTCACCGACACCAATAAGCCCAAGCTGAGCTACGCCCGTCGGCACTATCCTTCAGAGCCGCAAACCCTGATCCACTACCTCGACGGCCATGACGCCAGTCGGGAGACGCTGATGGCGCTGACCGGCGGCCACGGGTTTGACGATATTTTCGTTTTCGTACCGAAAGAGGAGCTGATTACCCTGGCCTCCTCGCTGCTGGCCGCAGACGGCTGCCTGAACTTCTTCGCTGGCCCGCAGGATAAACAGTTTAGCGCGCCGGTTAACTTTTACGACGTCCACTACGCCTTTACCCACTACGTCGGCACCTCCGGGGGCAACACTGACGATATGCGCGCCGCCGTGGCGCTGATGCAGGAGAAAAAGGTGCAGACGGCGAAGGTGGTAACCCATATTCTTGGGCTCAACGCTGCGGGCGAAACCACCCTCGATTTACCGGCCGTCGGCGGCGGCAAGAAGCTGGTTTATACCGGAAAATCGATCCCGCTGACGCCGCTGGGCAGCATTGCCGATCCGGCGCTGGCGGCAATTATGGAGCGCCATCACGGGATCTGGTCCGGCGAAGCCGAGCAGTATCTGCTGGCCCACGCGGAGGATATTACCCATGATTAATCGCGATACTCAGCTCTGCATGTCGCTGGCCAGCCGCCCGGGCAACTTCGGCACCCGTTTTCATAACTACCTCTATGAAAAGCTGGGGCTAAACTACATCTACAAAGCCTTTACGACGCAGGATATTGCGGCGGCGGTACAAGGCGTTCGGGCGTTGGGCATTCGCGGCTGCGCGGTATCCATGCCGTTCAAAGAGAGCTGCATGCCGTTTCTCGACGCTATCGACCCTTCTGCAAAGGTGATTGATTCAGTCAATACCATCGTCAACGATAGCGGCAGGCTGACCGGCCTCAACACCGACTATATCGCGGTGAAAAGCCTGATCGACAGCCACAGTCTGCCGCGCACGGCGAAGGTGATGATTCAGGGCAGCGGCGGCATGGCGAAGGCGGTCATCGCCGCGTTTCGCGACGCTGGCTTCCGCGATGTCATTATCGCCGCCCGCAATCGCGATAGCGGCCTGGCGCTGGCAAAACAGTACGGCTTCCAGTGGCAGCCGCAGCCTGAGGGGATCGCGGCGGCTATCCTGGTCAACGTCACCCCTCTCGGCATGGCGGGCGGAGAGTACGCCGAGACGCTGGCCTTCAGCCAGGCCATGGTGGAGGGTGCTGACGTGGTGTTCGACGTGGTGGCCCTGCCGCCGGAGACGCCGCTGATCCGCCTGGCGCAGCGGCTGGAAAAACGCACCATCAGCGGCGCGGAGGTGATTGCCCTGCAGGCGGTAGAGCAGTTTGTGCTGTACACCGGCGTGCGCCCGGACGAGGCGCTGGTTAACGAAGCGGCGGCGTTTGCCCGCGCGGGCTAAGCGCCCGCATCGCCCGGAGATAGCCGGGTCGTGATGCGCAGGTTGCGGCAGCGTGGCGTGCCGCAACCTGACAACATCGTGAGCCACGTCAGCGAGCGCAGGGGCAAGCGGTGGTAGGATCGCCAGCCGACTTTGTCATTTATGGCCAGACCATAGACGTTCAGGCACAGCGGCGCGTTTTGCGGCTCTGCCGCCGCGCAAACGGCCTGAATGACGGTGGTTATCACGGAGAAAAGATGGAACTACTGCTACTGAGTAACTCAACCCTGCCCGGCAAGGCATGGCTGGAACATGCGCTGCCGGTCATTTCCGGGCAGCTGAACGGCCGCCGTTCGGCGGTGTTTATCCCTTTCGCCGGCGTCACGCAGACCTGGGATGATTACACGGCAAAAACCGCCGCGGTCTTTGCCCCTCTGGGCGTGAGCGTCACGGGCATTCACAGCGTCGCGGATCCCATCGCGGCGATTGAGACCGCCGACGTGGTCATCGTCGGCGGCGGTAATACCTTCCAGCTGCTCAAAGAGTGCCGCACGCGCGGCCTGCTGGCGCCAATCGTTGACGTGGTCAGGCGCGGCGCGCTGTATATCGGCTGGAGCGCCGGCGCCAATCTCGCCTGCCCGACCATCCGCACCACCAACGATATGCCGATCGTTGACCCGCAGGGGTTTGACGCCCTGGGGCTGTTCCCGCTGCAGATTAACCCCCACTTCACCAACGCTCTGCCGGAAGGACACCAGGGCGAAACCCGCGAACAGCGGATCCGCGAGCTGCTGGTGGTGGCGCCGGAGCTGGTGATTATTGGTTTACCGGAAGGGAACTGGATTCAGGTTGCACAGGGACACGCCACCCTCGGTGGCCCGAACCCAACGCTGGTGTTTACTGCCGGAAAAGACGCGGTTTCCGTCGCCGCCGGCCACCGGTTTTAACCGCCTTCCCCTCTCCCCGGCGGGGAGCGGGGAAGGCTTGCGCAGCGCCTGCGGGATTTCCCCGGGGCGCTGCGGCCGGCGCGGCCTTAGCGCTTAATAATCATCCCGCTCGTCATCTTCGTCAGGCTGCTCCATCACGCTGTAGGCGACCGAACAGAACAGCGAGTTGAGACGCTTCATATCGCCCAGCAGCCCCAGATGCAGCGAGCTGGTTTCAATGCTCTGCACGTTCTGCTGGTGCAGGCGGTCGACGTGCGCGTGCGCGTAGCGGCGGTTCATGATGCGAAAACGATGCTTGTTGCGGCGCAGGCGCCGGGCGCTCGGGACGTCGCTGGAGAAGAAGACCGACATCGCCAGCTGGAGGTTACTCAGCAGCTGATCGTACAGGCCGTCGAGCTCCTTCAACCCTTCAACGGAGAAGGCCCGCCGCGCGGCCAGCGACTTATCGGCAATTTCGCTGCCCATTCTCTCCACGATATCGGAAGCCTGCTCGAGGTTGAGCGCCATTTCGATAATCTCCGCCCAGCGGCGTGACTCCTCTTCGGCGAGCTCATCTTTCGGCATCCGCGCCAGATAGAGCTTGATAGCGGTATAGAGCACGTTGATGTCGTCCGCCAGCCGACGCAGCGCCTTCTCCTCCCGCGGCTCGCCGTGCATCACCTTGCGCAGACCGTCCAGCATCTGCTCCATGGCGTCGCCAATGCGCAGCGTCTCACGCGCGGCGTTGGCCAGCGCCAGGGCCGGCGTATCCAGCGCCGAGGGATCCAGATGCTTCGGCTTCAGGTGCAGGTCCTGCTCGGGCTCTTCCTGAATCAGGCGCCTGCACAGCCGGGCCATCGGCTCCGCGAACGGCACCATCGCCACGCAGCGGATCAGGTTGTAGAAGACGTGGAAGTAAATCACCAGCTCCGCTTCCGGTAACGGTAGCTTGTGCATCGCATCGGCCAGCAGGTGGACAAAAGGCAGGATAATCAGGCTGCCCACCAGCTTAAACAGCAGGCTGCCCAGCGCAACGCGGCGCGCGGCGGCGTTGGCGGCGCTGTTGTTGATCATCGCCAGGATCCCGGAGCCGAGGTTCGCGCCGATGACCAGGCACAGAGCGACCGGAAACGAAATCACGCCGGTGGAGGTAAGCGTTGCGGTTAACAGCACCGCCGCGAGGCTGGAGTAGCTCACTATCGCGAACATGGCGCCAATCAGCGCATCCAGCATGATATCGCCGGTCAGCGAGGCGAATATCACCTGCACGCCGTTGGCCTGGGTGATGGGGTGCACCGCCTGCACGATCAGCTCCAGCGCCAGTAAAATCAGCCCCAGCCCGATACCGACCCGTCCCAGCTGGCCCGCGCGGGTCTGCTTGCGGCCAAGGAAGAAAATCACGCCGATAAAAATCAGCAGCGGCGAGAGCCATGAGAGGTCGAAGGTCAGCACCCTCGCCATCAGCGCGGTCCCCACGTCGGCGCCCAGCACAATCACCAGCGCCGGGGCCAGCGCGACCAGGTCCTGGGCGACAAACGAGGTGACCAGCATGGTGGTAGCGTTGCTGCTCTGGACCAGAGCCGTAACGCCAATACCGGCGCAGAAGGCGAGCGGTTTTTTCTCGACGCTACTGCTGAGGACGGAACGCAGGCGTGCGCCATAGACGCGCATCACCCCGGTACGAACGATATGGGTGCCCCAAACCAGCAGGGCGACGGCAGAAAGCAGGTGCAGCAGAGTTAACACGGATTCTTGTTCTCCTTATTACCCGACGGATAACGACGGATAGCCCCGTCGGGAATTCTCCCGGCGGCGCTACGCTTAGCCGGGCTACATAGTCCGGGCGTTCTGAATCAATACTCCAGTATAAGGGTTTAGCCGCAATAAAGAGACAGGGCGCCCTCGGAGCGCCCTGTAAGTTGTAAGATAAGATGACAGATTTGTGACAGACTGCGGTCTAGTCCGCGTCGTAGCCCAGATTCGGCGCCAGCCAGCGCTCAACTTCCTCAGGAGTCATTCCTTTGCGCCGCGCGTAATCCTCAACCTGATCGCGCTGGATCTGCGCCACCGCGTAGTACTTGCTGTCCGGATGGCTGAAGTACCAGCCGGAGACCGAGGCGCCCGGCCACATGGCGAACGATTCGGTCAGCTGCATGCCGGTATGCGCCTCCACGTCCAGCAGCTCCCAGATCACGCCTTTTTCGGTGTGCTCCGGGCAGGCCGGATAGCCCGGCGCCGGACGAATCCCCTGATAGTTCTCGCGGATCAGCTCCTCGTTGCTCAGATTCTCGTTCGCGGCATAGCCCCAGTAAACCTTACGCACCCGCTCGTGCAGATATTCCGCAAACGCTTCGGCCAGACGATCGGCGATCGCTTTGACCATGATTTTATTGTAATCATCGTGCTGAGCGTCAAAGGCCTCGGCCAGCGCGTCCTCTTCCAGCCCGCCGGTCACCGCGAACGCGCCAAGATAGTCGGCCTTGCCGCTCAGCTTCGGCGCGACAAAATCGGCGAGGCAGTAGTTGGCAAATCCGACCTTCTCGGTCTGCTGGCGCAGGTGATGGCTGACGGTCAGAACGTGGGTGCGCGTCTCGTCGCGGTAGATTTCGATGTCGTCGCCAACGCGGTTAGCCGGGAATAACCCCACCACCCCGCGCGGGTTCAGCGACTTCTCGGCGCTCAGCTTATCCAGCAGGTCGTTGGCATCTTTAAACAGCCGCTGCGCCTCTTCGCCCACCACGTCATCCTCGAGGATGCGCGGGTATTTCCCGGCCAGCGACCAGGTCATAAAGAACGGCGTCCAGTCGATATAGTTACGCAGCGTTTCGATGCTGGCTTCGACCTCCTGCACGCCGAGGCGATGGGCCACCGGCGGCGTATAGCTCTCCCAGTCAAACGCCAGGTCGTTATCCCGGGCGGCCTCCAGGGTGACCGGCGGAGTGCGCGGCTTCTTGCGCCCATGCTGAATACGCACGGTTTCGTACTCTTTACGCGTGCGGGCAACGAAGTCATCGCGCTGGGTGTCGGAAAGCAGCGCCGCCACGACGCCAACGGTACGCGAGGCGTTCTGCACGTAGACCGTCGGGCCGCTGTAGTTCTGCTCGATTTTTACCGCCGTATGCGCTTTGGAGGTGGTCGCACCGCCAATCAGCAGCGGCAGGGTAAAGCCCTGGCGCTCCATCTCTTTCGCCACGTTGACCATTTCATCCAGCGACGGGGTGATCAGCCCGGAGAGGCCGATCAGGTCGGCATTCACTTCACGGGCGGTTTTGAGGATTTTATCCGCCGGAACCATCACCCCAAGATCGATGATTTCGTAGTTATTACACTGCAGCACCACGCCGACGATATTTTTACCGATGTCGTGCACGTCGCCTTTGACGGTGGCGATCACCATCTTGCCGTTGCTGGAACCCTTCTCTTTGCTGGCCTCAATATAGGGCTCGAGGTAGGCCACCGCCTGCTTCATCACGCGGGCCGATTTCACCACCTGCGGGAGGAACATTTTGCCCTCGCCGAACAGGTCGCCCACCACGTTCATGCCGTCCATCAGCGGGCCTTCAATCACCTCGATGGGGCGGGTCGACTGCTGACGCGCCTCTTCGGTGTCCAGCTCAATAAATTCGGTGATCCCTTTCACCAGCGAGTATTCAAGACGCTTTTTAACGTCCCAGCTGCGCCATTCCGCCTGTTGGGCGTTGGCGGAGTCGTCCGTTTTGCTGCCGCGATATTTTTCCGCCAGCTCCAGCAGGCGATCGGTGCCCTCGGCGTGACGGTTGAGGATCACGTCTTCGACGGCATCGCGCAGCTCGGCGGGCAGGTCGTCATAAATCGCCAGCTGCCCGGCGTTAACAATCCCCATATCCATGCCGTTACGAATGGCGTAGTAGAGGAAGACGGCGTGAATCGCCTCGCGTACCGGATCGTTGCCGCGGAAGGAGAACGAGACGTTGGAGACGCCGCCGGAAATCAGCGCATGCGGCAGCTCGCGTTTGATATCTTCACAGGCGCCGATAAAGTCCTGCGCATAGTTGTTGTGCTCTTCAATACCGGTCGCCACCGCAAAGATATTGGGGTCGAAGATAATATCTTCCGGCGGGAAGCCCACCTCTTCGGTCAGAATTTTGTACGCCCGGCGGCAAATCTCGATTTTGCGCGCGCGCGTATCGGCCTGGCCCTGCTCGTCGAAGGCCATCACCACCACGGCGGCACCGTAGCGGCGCACTTTTTTAGCGTGATGGATAAACGGCTCGATCCCCTCTTTCATTGAGATAGAGTTGACGATGCCTTTGCCCTGAATGCACTTCAGGCCTTTTTCGATGACTTCCCACTTCGAGGAGTCGATCATGATCGGCACGCGGGCAATATCGGGCTCGCCGGCAATCAGGTTGAGGAAACGCACCATCGCCGCTTCCGCGTCGAGCATCCCCTCATCCATGTTGATATCGATAATCTGCGCGCCGCTCTCGACCTGCTGGCGGGCAACGTCCAGCGCTTCATTATATTTTTCTTCTTTAATCAGCCGCTTGAACTTCGCAGAGCCGGTCACGTTGGTCCGTTCGCCGACGTTAACAAACAGGCTGTCGTCGCCGATATTCAGCGGCTCGAGGCCGGCAAGGCGGCAGGCCACCGGGATTTCCGGCAGCGCGCGCGGCGCCAGCCCGGCGACGGCGCGCGACATGGCCGCGATATGCTCCGGCGTCGTGCCGCAGCAGCCGCCGACGATATTCAGGAACCCGGATTCAGCCCATTCGCGAATTTGCGCGGCCATGGTATCGGCATCCAGATCGTATTCACCAAAGGCGTTCGGCAGGCCCGCATTGGGGTGCGCGGTGACGTAGCATTCGGCAATGCGCGAGAGCTCCTGCACGTACTGGCGCAACTCGTCCGGACCCAGGGCGCAGTTGAGGCCGAAGGTGAGCGCATCGGCGTGGCGCAGCGAGTTGTAAAAGGCTTCGGTCGTTTGCCCGGAGAGCGTACGGCCGGAGGCATCGGTGATGGTGCCGGAAATCATGATCGGCAGATCGACGCCCAGCGCCTCAAGCTCCTCTTTGACCGCAAAGATTGCCGCTTTGGCGTTGAGGGTGTCGAATACCGTCTCAATCATAATCAGGTCGACGCCCCCTTCCACCAGCGCCTTCGTTGACTCACGGTAGGCTTCCACCAGCCCGTCGAAGGTGATGTTGCGGTAGGCCGGGTCGTTAACGTCAGGAGAGATAGAGGCGGTGCGGTTAGTCGGGCCGAGAACTCCCGCGACAAAGCGCGGCTTTTCCGGCGTGCGGGCGGTCCACTCGTCGGCGCTGGCGCGCGCCAGCCGCGCCGCGGCAAAGTTGATTTCCGCCGACAGGGATTCCATCTGGTAATCCGCCATCGCGATCGTCGTCGAGTTAAAGGTGTTGGTCTCAATGATGTCCGCGCCGGCCTCGAAATAGGCGTCGTGAATGGCACGGATCGCGTCCGGCCTGCTGAGCACCAGCAGGTCGTTATTGCCTTTCAGGTCGCAAGGCCAGTCGGCAAAGCGCGCGCCGCGGAACTCTTCTTCACTCAGACGATAGCCCTGGATCATGGTGCCCATGCCCCCATCCAGAACCAAAATACGTTTTTTTAACTGCTGATGCAGTTGCTCAACTTTGCTGCTCACACTCGCTCCCGACAACGCTCAACCAGACCAAAAAACTCAACGAACCATACTGGCATAAACCACAGGGGCGGGAAAGGGAACGGCGGGCAATATGAGACATGTTCAGCTTCACTCATCCGATCAGTCCGGTTGTGATTGCAAAACGGGCAAATAAAACGAAAACTATTTCCACGATACAGAAAAAAGGAATCTGCGATGGCCACTCCCGTTCCCGCAAAGCGCGGCAGAAAACCCGCGACGCCCGCCGCCCCTCAGGCTGGCGGACAGGTTCAGTCGCTTACCCGTGGGCTAAAGTTACTCGAATGGATTTCTGAATCGCACGGCAGCGTCGCGTTAACCGAGCTGGCGCAGCAGGCCGGCCTGCCGAACTCGACAACCCACCGCCTGCTGACGACCATGCAGCAACTGGGCTTCGTGCGCCAGGTGGGCGATCTCGGGCACTGGTCCGTCGGCGCCCACGCCTTTGTGGTCGGCAGCAGCTTTCTGCAAAGCCGCAACCTGCTGGCCATCGTGCACCCTATTCTGCGCCAGCTGATGGAGGACTCCGGCGAAACGGTCAACCTGGCGGTGCTGGATCAGGGCGACCACCAGGCGATTATCATCGACCAGGTGCAGTGTACGCAGCTGATGCGCATGTCGGCGCCGATTGGCGGCAAGCTGCCGATGCACGCCTCCGGAGCGGGTAAAGCCTTCCTTTCCCAGCTGAGCGAAGAGCAGGTCACCGGCCTTCTGCACCGCAAAGGGCTGCACGCCTACACCCACGCCACCCTGGTATCGCCGCTGCATCTGAAAGAGGACCTCGCCCAGACGCGCAAGCGCGGCTATTCGTTCGACGACGAAGAGCATGCCCTGGGCCTGCGCTGCGTCGCTTCCTGCATTTATGACGAGCACCGCGAGCCGTTTGCGGCGATCTCCATCTCCGGGCCTATCTCGCGGATGACCGACGATCGCGTCACCGAACTCGGCGCGCTGGCGATTAAAGCCGCCAAAGAGGTGACTCTGGCCTACGGCGGGGTTCGCTAAGATGAGCGATCTGAAATCCCTTTGGCAGCAGCGCTATCCCGGCGCCTTCTGCTGGTCATTTGGCGATTCCCCCGCGCTGGCCGATGAGCTGGCGGCGCTGGTTATCGCCGGCAAAAAGCGCGGCACCTGCGGCTCGCTTGCCAGCTATCGCCAGGAAAATCCGCCGGTGACCCCGGGCTCGTTGCACATCGTGCTCAACGGAGCGGGCGAGCCGGTCTGCGTCATCCGCACCCTGGCGCTCAGAATTATTCGCTTTAATGAGATGACCGCGGATCTTGCCGCGCTGGAGGGTGAAGGCGATTTGAGCCTGGACTACTGGCAGCAGGCTCACCGGGCCTTCTTCGAGCGTGAAGGGAGCTGGTCGCCGGAGATGGAGCTGGTTTACGAGGAGTTCGCGCTGATCGACGTCGCCGATGCGCCGTTGCCCTGAACCGCGAGCGAGATGATCCTGGCCTACGGCGGTATGCGTTAATTTCCGCGAAAGCTGTATATAATATGTGCTCTTAAAACAAAAATGAGCACGCAACTATGGAAAAGGAAATCCAGGATCGCCGCCCCATCCGGGCACGCGAGACTCGCTGGGCCACCGCCGCCGCGCGGTATCTACGCCGTAAAGGCTGTACGCCGAACGGTATCTCTCTCTTCAGTATCGCCTTTGCCGCGCTCTCCGCCCTGTGCTATCTGGCCGCGTGGCGGGTTGAAGATCAAATCGGCCAGCGGATCCTCTTTATCGCCGCCGCCGTAGGTATTCAGGGACGGTTAATCTGCAACCTTCTTGACGGGATGGTCGCCGTCGAGGGCGGTCTGCGCAGCCCGGCTGGCGCCGTCTATAACGAACTTCCCGATCGCGTATCCGACACGCTGCTGCTGCTCGGCGTAGGCTACGGCCTGACGCTTTATCCGTCGGCGGTCGCGCTCGGCTGGGGGTGCGCGCTGCTGGCGGTCGCCACCGCCTATATCCGCCTGCTCGGGGGCACCTGCGGGCTGCCCCAGCGCTTCAGCGGACCGATGGCCAAACAGCATCGCATGGCGCTGCTGACCGCGGTCTCGGTGCTGGCCGCCGCGTTTCCGCAGTGGAGCCAGCAGGGCTTTGTGGCGGTTCTATGGCTGATTCTGGTCGGCGCCTTTTTTACCTGTATCAGCCGCGCGCGGCTCATTATCAAGGATCTTAACGCAGGAGAATCACCATGAGCTTTTCGCCGGATAAAACGCTGGTGCGGGCGCTGCTGGTTAGCGTATGCCGGCTGCTGACGGGCATTAAATCGCGCTGGAAAGCCACTCCGCAGCCAGGGCAGGCCACGCTCTACTTCGCCAACCACAGCAGCCATCTCGACGGGCTGGTGATCTGGGCCAGCCTGCCCACCGCGATGCGCGACAACGTCCACCCCGTTGCCGCCGCGGATTACTGGAAAAAGAGCCGCCTGCGCCGCTACCTGGCCTCCCGCATCTTCGGGGCGGTGCTGATTGAACGTAAAGGGCGGGCGGCGTCCCCGAGCGAAGATCCTCTCGCGCCGCTGGTCGCCGTGCTGGAAAACAGCGAGTCGCTCATTTTCTTCCCCGAGGGCACGCGCGGCAGCGGCGACGAGCTGGGCGAGTTTAAAAGCGGCCTGTACCACCTGATGCTGCGCCACCCCGACGTTCGACTGGTGCCCGTCTGGCTGGAAAACCTGAACCGGGTGCTCCCGAAAGGTTCCAGGCTGGTGGTACCGATTATCTGCAGCGCCACCTTCGGCGAACCGCTGAATGGCCCGGCGGAAGGCGAAACAAAAGCGGCGTTTTTAGCCCGCGCGAAATCAGCGCTGGAGGCGCTATCCCATGCATAATATCGATCATCAGCTCCTGCTGCTGCTGGCGGGACTGTTTTCCCTGCTGGTTATTGCAAGCCTGATTGGCTATCTGCTGTCGCTCAGAAAACAGAACGAAACCATCGCCAACCTCAACGCCAGAATTCGCGCCTGGTGGGTTATGTGCATCATCTCGGTATTCGCCATGCTCATCGGCCCCATCGGCTCGGTGATTTTGTTCGCGCTGATGTCCTTCTATGCGCTGCGCGAATGCGTCACCCTGACCCCCACCCGCCGGGGCGACCACGAGGCGCTGTTCTGGTGCTTTTTCGTGATTCTGCCGCTGCAGTACCTGCTGGTGGGGATCGAGTGGTACAGCCTGTTCGTGATATTTATTCCGGTTTATGCATTCCTCTTTATTCCCGCCCGCATCGCGCTGGCCAGCGATACCACCCACTTCCTCGAGCGCAGCGCCAAGATTCAGTGGAGCCTGATGATTGCGGTGTACTGCGTCAGCCATGCGCCGGCGCTGCTAATGATCGATATTCCGGGATTTGCCGGCGAAAACATCAAGCTGGTGCTGTTCATGATGATCGTCGTGCAGATTTCGGACGTGCTGCAGTACGTGTTCGGCAAGCTGTGGGGCAAGCGCCCTATCGTGCCAAAGCTGAGCCCGAACAAAACGGTGGAAGGCTTCGTGGGCGGGATTCTGAGCGCCAGTCTGGTGGGCGCGGCCCTGTTCTGGGTTACGCCGTTCAGCATGATTCAGGCCTTCTTCATCTCTCTGCTGATCACCCTGCTGGGGTTCGCGGGCGGCCTGTGCATGTCGGCTATCAAGCGCGATCGGGGAGTGAAAGACTTTGGCGCCATGCTGGAAGGGCACGGCGGCATGATGGACAGGATTGATTCCCTCTGCTTCGCCGCGCCGGTATTCTTCCACGTGGTGCGCTACTTTTACACCTGACCTAGCCCGCCTGCTGCATCGCGCCGTAGCGGACGCAAAAACGCTGGCGGCGGCGGTAGGCGTAGACATCCTCCACGTGGCCGTTGCGGATGCGCGTCTGCAGCTCGCGCCAGTAGTCGGCCCGCAGCAGATCGGCGTGCATCTCCTCGAGCAGCGGCCCGATACGCGGGTCCGCGCAGAGCCAGTGGCGGAACTCTTCCGGGAAAACGTCCCCCGGCGACACGCTGTACCACGGCTCGCTCGCCAGCTCATCTTCCGGATAGCGCGGCGGCGGGATCTCGCGGAAATTGACCTCCGTCATGTAGCAAATCTCATCGTAGTCGTAGAACACCACCCGACCGTGGCGGGTCACGCCGAAGTTCTTAAATAGCATGTCGCCGGGGAAAATATTGGCGGCGGCCAGCTGGCGAATGGCGTTGCCGTACTCCTCGACCGCATCGCGCAGCGCCTGACCGTCGACCTGCTCCAGCCAGATATTCAGCGGCACCATCCGCCGCTCGATATAGAGATGGCTGATGGCAATCCGCTCCCCGAGGTCGGTAATTTTAGCTCCGGCTTCCGACTGCAGCAGCGCCATCAGCTGCGGCGCGATTTGCCGCTTATCCAGCACGAAGTTTTCAAACTCCTGGGTATCGGCCATGCGCCCGACGCGATCGTGCTCTTTAACCAGCTGATAGCAGGCGCGGACGTGGGCGGCGGTCATCTCCTTTTGCGGTGCAAAGCGGTCCTTGATGACCTTAAATACCCGGTCGAAACCCGGCAGAGTAAAGACCAGCATCACCATGCCGCGGATGCCAGGCGCCTCAATAAACTGCTCGTCGCTGCGGGCAATATAGTGCAGATATTCACGGTAGCTTTCCGTCTTTGCGTGCTTCTGGCAGCCAATCGCCATGTACAGCTCGGCGGTAGTTTTCCCCGGCAGGATCTCGCGCAGCCACTCAACCAGCGCGCCGGGCAGCGGGGCGTAAACCATAAAATAGGAGCGCGCAAAGCCAAAGACGATGCTCGCCTCTGCGTGGGTGGTCAGGCAGGCATCAATAAATAGCTCGCCTTCATCGCTGCGATGGACGGGCAGCAAAAAGGGCAGCGTTGCCACCGGCGTCACCAGTTTGCCTACCAGCCAGGCCGCCTTATTGCGATAAAAGAGTTCGTTGGCTATTTGCAGATGGGAGCGGGAGAGCATCTCGCTGCCGAGAGCCTCCACCAGGCAGGCCGTGATATAGCCAATATCCCGCGCCTTATTTTGCCATGCCAGCCGCAGGGGAAGATCGGAGAGTACCTTGCTTAATAGCGTTTCCCAGCCGCGCTCGGGGAAAAACGTTTTCGCCAGCGGACGGGGAATTGAGCGGAAGCTGCGCTCCGGCTGTGAGCTGAAAATAAAGAGCCGCTCGGGAGTCAGCGAGCGGTGGTCAAACAACCGACAATAGACGGAATTGAAAAAGCTTTCCGCAATTTCGAAGCGAGGGTAATCCGGTAACAGGTGGGTGTAGTGCTCTTTCACCCGCAGTAAAAAATCGGCGTCGGTACTTTTGCCATCAGTAATACAGCGCAGCTGTTCAACCACCAGGCCGACGTGATGGTCGTAGAGGTGAATACGCTGCTTCATCGCCTGCTGTACCGCGTGCCAGTCGGCGTGCTCAAAGCGCTGCTGCGCGCCCGAGGTCACTTCGAGAAAACGGCCATACTGGGCGTCAAAGCCCTGCAAAATAGTCTGTGCAATCAGTAGTTCCAGGCCACGCGTCATACCTTCCCCCTCACCCAACCCTCTCCCCGGCAGGGAGAGGGGGAAAACAGTCAGAACTGCTCTTCTTCCGTTGAGCCGGTCAGCGCGGTGACTGAGGAAGCGCCGCCCTGGATAATGGTGGTCACCTTATCGAAGTAGCCGGTGCCCACCTCCTGCTGGTGGGAAACGAAGGTGTATCCCTCCGCGGCGGCAGCAAACTCCGGCTGCTGCACCTTCTCAACGTAGTGTTTCATCCCCTCACCCTGCGCATAGGAGCGGGCGAGGTCGAACATGTTGAACCACATGCTGTGGATGCCCGCCAGGGTAATGAACTGATATTTGTAGCCCATGTCGGAGAGCGCCTGCTGGAAGCGAGCGATGGTGGCGTCATCGAGGTTTTTCTTCCAGTTAAACGACGGAGAGCAGTTGTAGGCCAGCAGCTTGCCCGGGAAGCGGGCGTGAATAGCATCCGCAAAGCGCTTAGCCTGCTCAAGGTCCGGCTTAGACGTTTCGCACCACACGAGGTCAGCGTACGGCGCATAGGCCAGGCCGCGGCTAATCGCCTGCTCAATGCCGGCATGAGTGCGGAAAAAACCTTCACTGGTGCGATCGCCGGTAATAAACTCGCGATCGTACGGATCGCAGTCAGAGGTGATCAGATCCGCAGCATCGGCGTCGGTTCGGGCGATGACCAGCGTCGGTACGCCCATGACGTCGGCCGCCAGGCGAGCGGCCACCAGTTTCTGGATAGCCTCCTGCGTCGGAACCAGCACCTTGCCGCCCATATGGCCGCATTTCTTTACCGACGCCAGCTGATCTTCAAAGTGAACCGCCGCTGCACCGGCCTCAATCATCGATTTCATCAGCTCAAACGCATTCAGCACGCCGCCGAAGCCGGCTTCAGCATCCGCCACGATCGGCAGGAAATAGTCGGTATAGCGCGGATCGTCGGATTCAATGCCGGCAGACCACTGGATCTGATCGGCGCGACGGAAGGTATTGTTGATCCGATCGACCACCGCCGGCACCGAGTTCGCCGGGTACAGCGATTGATCCGGATACATGCTGGAAGCCAGGTTGGCATCCGCCGCGACCTGCCAGCCGGAGAGATAAATCGCCTCTATCCCCGCCTTCGCCTGCTGCAGCGCCTGGCCACCGGTCAGCGCGCCAAGGCTGTTGATATAGCCCTTCTTCGAGCCGCCGTGCAGCAGCCGCCACATTTTGGCCGCGCCAAGCTGCGCCAGGGTACATTCCGGGTTGACCGAACCGCGTAATTTCACCACTTCTTCCGCACTATACGGGCGGGTAATGCCTTCCCAACGCGGCTGTGTCCACTCTTTGTTTAATTCTTCGATTTGCTGAGTACGAGTTTTCATGTGCAGATGCTCCATAGGGTCACGAGTGGGTGAATTACGCCAGCAGGCGGTAGCCAGGCAACGTTAAGAAATCAATCAGTTCGTCTGAGGTAGTGATTTGTTCCATCAGCCGCGCGGCATCGTCAAAGCGGCCGCTGCTGTAGCGGTGCTCGCCCAGCTCCTCCTGAATAACCATCAGCTCTTCGCCAAGCCACTGGCGGAACAGCGCTTTGGTCACCGGCGTCCCGTCGCTCAGCGTCTTCTGATGGTGGATCCATTGCCAGATAGAGGTGCGCGAGATTTCGGCAGTCGCCGCATCTTCCATCAGGCCATAAATCGGTACGCAGCCGTTGCCGGAGATCCAGGCTTCGATGTACTGCACCGCCACGCGAATGTTGGCGCGCATCCCGGCTTCGGTACGCTCCCCGTCGCAGGGGGCCAGCAGCTGTTCGGCGGTAATCGGCGCATCCTCGTCCCGGCTGACGCCCAGCTGGTTGGTCCTTTCGCCCAGCACGCGGTTGAAAACCTCCATCGCCGTATCCGCAAGGCCCGGGTGAGCAATCCAGGTGCCGTCATGGCCGTTTTTAGCTTCCAGCTCTTTGTCGGCGGTAACTTTGCCGAGCACCTGGCGGTTGCGTTCAGCGTCTTTGCTGGGAATAAAGGCCGCCATGCCGCCCATCGCGAACGCGCCGCGCTTGTGGCAGGTTTTAATCAGCAGGCGTGAATAGGCGTTGAGGAACGGCTTGTCCATCGTCACCACCTGGCGGTCGGGTAAAACACGGTCAGCATGGTTTTTTAACGTTTTGATATAGCTGAAAATGTAGTCCCAACGTCCGCAGTTCAGGCCAACGATATGGTCCCGCAGCGCGTGGAGAATCTCATCCATCTGAAACACCGCCGGCAGCGTTTCAATCAGCAGCGTCGCCTTGATGGTGCCGCGCGGCAGTTCAAAGCGATCTTCGGTGTAGCTGAAGACTTCGCTCCACCAGGCCGCTTCCTGCCAGGCCTGGGTCTTCGGCAGATAGAAATAGGGGCCGCTTCCTTTCGCCAGCAGGGCCTGGTGGTTATGGAAGAAGTAGAGCGCGAAATCGAACAGGCTGCCGGGAATCGACTCCCCGCGCCAGGTGACGTGCTTTTCCGGCAGATGCAGGCCGCGCACCCGACAAACCAGTACCGCAGGATCGGGCTTCAACTGGTAGATTTTCCCCGCTTCGTTGGTATAGCTGATGGTGCCGTTGACCGCATCGCGCAGGTTAATCTGACCGTCGATAACTTTGTTCCAGTCAGGCGCCAGCGAGTCCTCAAAGTCAGCCATAAATACTTTCACGTTGGCATTCAGGGCGTTAATCACCATCTTGCGTTCAACGGGACCGGTGATCTCTACCCGGCGATCCTGTAAATCGGCCGGAATACCGCGAACCGTCCAGTCACCGTTACGAATGGAATCCGTTTCCGAAATAAAGCCAGGCAGCTTACCGTCGTCGATATCCTGCTGCTGCTGGATACGTGCCGCCAGCAGCCTATTGCGCTCAGGCGTAAAGCGGCTCACCAGTTCCGCCAGGAACTCCACCGCCTCGGGCGTTAAGACCTGCTTTTCCTGCTCGCCATAGGGCTGGCCAAAGGCCAGTTCGTCAGTGATTGTCGCCTGTTGCGTCATTGTGCAGCTCCTCTTGGTTGATCCAGTTGGCGCGAGTGAAAGATCGTTGTCTGGTTTTCGCTCAACACAATTAAGACTACGCATTATTTTTCCAAAATCAAAAACAATTTCCATTTTAATGGAAATATCCATTCAACATATTGATAACATTAAAATTAAAGTTTATTTCGTACATGAATTGAATTTCGGAAACAAAAAAGGCACCCGAAGGTGCCAGAGGCAAAATGCTGAAACGCTTTAGGATCGCGTTCGCTGGAGGATTAATCCAAAGTCGGATTCATATGCCGCAGATCGTATGGCGTGATTTGGTAGACATAGTAGTTCAGCCAGTTGGCAAACAGCAGGTTTCCGTGACTTCTCCAGCTGGCCCGCGGTGTGTTTTGTGGGTCATCATGCGGGAAATAATTGGTCGGTACTTCCGGGCTGAGCCCCGCTTCCACATCGCGGAAAAACTCGCCCGCCAGGGTATTGGCATCGTATTCCGGATGTCCGGTGACGAAGGCAATGCGCTTATCTTTGCTGGCAAACAGATAGGCATCGCCCTCTTCGGTTTCTGCCAGGATCTCTAAATCGGTATAGTCACGGATCAGTGCGGCCGGAAAATCGGCATAGCGCGAGTGCGGCGCGAGGAAGGTATCGTCGAAACCACGGGTCAGCAGCGCGTGCGGATGCAAAATATGGTGTTCAAAGACGCCGGAGATTTTTTCAGTGCGGGTTTGCTTGGGGATGCCATAAAGGATATTGAGCGCGGCCTGTACGGCCCAACAGACAAAAAGCGTTGAGGTGACGTGATCCTTTGCCCACTCCAGCACCTGCTTGATCTGCGGCCAGTAGGCCACGTCGTTGAATTCAACCAGCCCCAGCGGCGCGCCGGTGACGATCAGGCCATCAAAGTTCTGGTCGCAGATGTCCTCAAAGTTGCAGTAGAAGTTGTTCAGATGCTCGGTTGGCGTGTTGCGGGATTCACGCGCGTCGATGCGCAGCAGCTGGATATCAAGCTGGAGCGGAGAATTTGATAGCAGCCGCAGGAACTGGTTTTCGGTCTCGATTTTCTTCGGCATCAGGTTGAGGATAAGCACCTTCAGCGGGCGAATTTCCTGGGTCGTTGCGCGCGTTGCCGTCATCACAAAGACGTTCTCACTACGCAAGAAATTGACGGCCGGTAGCTCGTCCTGCACCCGAATAGGCATAACTTTATTACCTCATAGCATACGTATAAACGTTTAGACATCCAGACAGCTAACAATAACCAGGAATAAGCAAAATGTCGAGTCTGCAAGCGGAAGGTGAGAAAGTTTCAACCACGCACGGGACAGAATACAGGGATTAATCGGCAGGGAGCATCATGAATATAGCACCGCGCTAATCGGCAAAAAGCGGGCAACGGCTGAGAACAGGGTGCTATGTGGTGGGACAGTGCAGCATTTTAACGCTACGTTTCACCGCAGCAGGGGCGGAAGAGAGAGTCCTTTTTCGGCGTTTTAGCGGCTGAAGGGTCAGGGATCGCGGCGCGCAGCGCCCGATCCGGGCGGCGTCCGGCCGCTTTTCCTTAAACCGCAGACAACAAAAAAACCCCATGCTTTCGCATGAGGTTTTTCTGTTTGTTTGATGCCTGGCAGTTCCCTACTCTCACATGGGGAGACCCCACACTACCATCGGCGCTACGGCGTTTCACTTCTGAGTTCGGCATGGGGTCAGG
>NZ_SNYG01000011.1:0-92357 GCF_004362605.1 Klebsiella sp. BIGb0149
CCGTAGCGCCGATGGTAGTGTGGGGTCTCCCCATGTGAGAGTAGGGAACTGCCAGGCATCAAACAAACAGAAAAACCTCATGCGAAAGCATGGGGGTTTTTTGTTGTCTGCGGTTTAAGGAAAAGCGGCCGGACGCCGCCCGGATCGGGCGTCGCGCGCCGCGATCCCTAACCCTTCAGCCGCTAATCTTGCCTCTCACCACCCGCGCTGTTCTTCTAACCAGCGCACAATAAATGCCGCGATCTGCGCAATATCATTTAAATCCAGCTGGGGCAAAGAAGTCATCACCGGCGCATCGCTGGCGACCGCAATAACGTACTTATCGAGAACAAGATCCTCAACACGATGGCCGCCGTTTTGCCGAAAAAGCACGATCTTAGCTACAGGTTCATGCTTAAAACCCTCTACCAACACAACGTCCAGCTTTGAGGCATCCATCCGGCTAACCAGCCACGGCAGGTCTACTTCTTCTTGATCCGGAGTTTCAGTCATCAGCGCCCAGCGCTGCGTACTGGCGACAATAGTCTGCGCGGCACCTGCTTTGCGCAGCTCATAGCTGTCTTTCCCTGGCTTATCGACATCCATATCGTGATGGGTATGCTTTATCAAACCAGGGCGCAACCCCTCGGCGCATAATGCCGGGATCAGCTGCTTTAATAACGTTGTTTTACCGGTTCCGCTCCAGGCAGAAATTGCTAAAACAGGGATCATAACGGCTCCTGCATATCGTGAATATGCTGTAAGTCAGCAAGCGTATTCACATTAATAAACGCAGACTTTACGTCGCTAAAATCGACGCTATGCCCGCCTGCCTGGCGCATAAAGACCATCACTCGCCGTTCGCCGGCCGCCAGATAGGCTTCCAGCTGTGGTATTAGCCGGCGATGTATCAGGGCGATAGCGGGGTGATCCCGCTCCCCATCGTGCGCCCAGACCACCGGTGAGGCCTGCTTCTGCTGCATCAAACGCTCAACCAGAAACGGCGGAATAAACGGCGTGTCACAGGGGCAAAACACAAACCAGGGACACTCTATCTGCTGCATCACCGACAGCATACCGGCCAGCGGTCCGGGAAAATCGCTAAGGCTATCGGTATAGATTGGGTAACCCGTCGCTTGCCAGCTTTGCAGATTACGGTTGGCGCTGATCGCCAGGCTGGTCACCTGCGGTTGCAGCGCATCCGTAACATAGCGCCATAGCGGCTGCCCGTTTAGCGGCTGCAGTCCTTTATCCACTCCGCCCATCCGCGTGGCTTTTCCGCCGGCCAGCACGACGCCGGTTATTGCCTCGCCTTGCATAGAAATATCGCCTCTTTCATTGTGGGATTGACCCTGTTAACTTGTCCCTATCAAGAGTAAGGAGCATGACCATGAAATGTAAACGTCTGAATGAAGTTATTGAACTCCTCCAGCCAGCCTGGCAAAAAGAGCCGGAACTGAATCTGATTCAATTCTTGCAGAAACTGGCGAAAGAGGCCGGTTATAAGGGGGAACTCGCCGATCTTTCTGACGATATTCTTATTTACCATCTGAAGATGCGTGACTCGACAAAAGAAGCCGTTATTCCAGGGATTAAGAAAGACTACGAAGAAGATTTCAAAACGGCGCTACTGCGCGCTCGCGGCGTGATTAAAGAGTAAAAGGTTGTAAGTGCGACCACAGAATGAGTTATGAGATGATATCCTGAACTATTCGTACGATTATCGGATGTCAGGATGCACGATAAGGCTTTCAATTTTCAGACGCTTCACCCGGATACCATCATCGATGGCCTGTTTGATCTGGGGATGCGGGTAGACTCAGGTCTCACTCCGCTAAATAGCTATGAAAACCGCGTTTACCAGTTTCAGGACGAAGATCGCCGCCGCTATGTGGTGAAGTTCTATCGTCCTGAGCGTTGGTCTGCCGAACAGATCCTCGAAGAACACCAGTTTACCTTCCAGCTAGAGCAGGATGAGGTGCCCGTCGCCGCGCCGCTGCGCTTCAACGATCGCTCGCTTCATCAACACCAGGGCTTCTTCTTTGCCGTTTTCCCAAGCCTTGGCGGGCGTCAGTTTGAAGCAGATAACCTTGATCAGATGGAGTGGGTAGGGCGTTTTCTTGGCCGCCTGCATCAAACCGGGCGCAAGCAGCTCTTTGTTGCCCGACCAGAGATCGGCATTAAGGAATATTTACTCGAGCCGCGCGCGGTCTTTGAGCACTCAACGCTGATACCGGCCGGTCTGAAGGGACGTTTTCTCGCTGCGGTGGATAAGCTGATCGAGGCGGTCACGGCGAAATGGGACGGCGGCGCTAAGATCCTGCGCCTGCACGGTGACTGCCATGCCGGAAATATTCTCTGGCGCGATGGCCCGCTTTTTGTCGATCTGGATGATGCCCGCAACGGCCCCGCTATCCAGGATCTCTGGATGCTGCTGAACGGTGATAAAGCCGAACAGCGCATGCAGCTGGAGACGATCGTTGAAGCTTATGAAGAATTCAGCCCGTTTAACACCGACGAAATTGCCCTCATCGAACCTTTACGCGCCATGCGCTTAGTCTACTACCTTGCGTGGTTGCTGCGACGCTGGGACGATCCTGCCTTCCCTATCAACTTCCCATGGCTGACCGAGGAAGACTACTGGCGCGGGCAGACCAAAACTTTTCTTGAGCAGGTGAAGGTTCTACAGGAACCCCCTCTTCAGTTAACGCCAATGTATTAATCTGATATTTCCAGGAGAGAGTTAAAAATGAAAAAAATTTGGCTGGCGCTGGCTGGTATGATTCTGGCTTTTAGTGCATCCGCTGCCCAGATAACCGACGGCAAGCAGTACATTACCCTCGAGAAGCCGGTTGCCGGCGAGCCTCAGGTGCTCGAATTCTTCTCGTTCTACTGCCCGCACTGCTATCAGTTTGAAGAAGTGCTGCACGTTTCTGACAACGTGAAGAAAAAGCTGCCGGAAGGCGTCAAAATGACCAAGTACCACGTTGAGTTCCTTGGCCCGCTGGGCAAAGATTTAACTCAGGCGTGGGCGGTGGCCATGGCGCTGGGCGTTGAAGATCGGATCACCGTGCCGATGTTTGAAGCGGTGCAGAAAACACAAACCGTGCAGACCGTTGCCGATATTCGCAAAGTCTTCGTTGATGCCGGCGTGAAGGGGGAAGATTACGATGCGGCCTGGAACAGCTTCGTGGTGAAATCTCTGGTTGCCCAGCAGGAAAAAGCCGCGGCTGACCTGCAGCTGCAGGGCGTACCGGCGATGTATGTTAACGGTAAATATCAGCTGAACCCGCAGGGAATGGATACCAGTAATATGGACGCATTTGTCGCCCAGTATGCTGATACCGTTAAGCAGCTGGTTGAGAAGAAATAAAAAAATAACGCCGGTCAGTGACCGGCGTTGTTGTTTCCGGGCTCAATAAAGTTACTTTTCCTGCCGTTGTAGCATTTCCGTCAGCCGGGCGTCTTTTTCTTGCCATAACTCGTTCAGCCAGCGCTGAAAGCGACGTTTAAAGTTCTTATCATTCACGTAATCACCGTGCAGCTCCCCAGCGACGGGCATCAGATTAACCTGCACCGTAATGCGCGTGAGGCGGCCGCAAAGCATATCGTAAAAGGGGCGTCGGTTATTCTGTGGATAGCATAACGTCACGTCCAGCAGCTTATCGAACTGACTGCCCAGTACGTTTAGCGCCATCGCAATGCCCGCCGCCTTTGGGGGCAATAAATTGGCGTAAGGCGAACGGGTCTGGTGCTGCTTTTCCTCGGTGAAACGCGACCCTTCGACAAAGTTAACGATGGTCGTTGGGTAAGCGCGGAATTTCTCGCAGGAGCGACGGGTCGTTGCAACATCTTTGCCGCGGCGCTCCGGGTGGCGGATGAGATAGCCTCGCGAGTAGCGGCGCATAAAGGGCATATCCAACGCCCAGCAGGCAAGACCGATAAAAGGCACCCAGGCTAGCTGCTGCTTGAGGAAGTATTTGTTCATCGGTATATGCTTGCGGAACAGCACGCAGAGCACCACGATATCTGCCCAGCTATGATGATTGCTAATGAGCAGATACCAGTTCTTTTTATTCAGCCCTTCAAGACCCTGCACGTCCCACTTCAGCCCCGGGTTGAGGTACAGCAGCAGCGCCAGCCCTTCGCACCAGCAGTACATCATGAAATTACAAAAATGAGAGATAGCGCGCCATACCGCAGGGATCGGCACCAGCAGTTTAATGACTCCGGCGATGATAATCGGTACGGAACAAATAATGGTAACCAGGATGGTAAGAGTGATACTTAGAGGAAGCGTTATCGCTGCGAGTAATCTCGACATAGTTATTTTATTCAGAAAGTTAGGCTGAGAAAGAGCGCGATTAAACGGCGCAAGAGCCTGATTTTATCAGAAAACGCAGCAAATGACGGGTCTAACGAGAATAGAAAAACAGGCGGATCTTATATCCACATGGAGCATTGAGTCATAGTGACGGCTTTAAATCAATAAAATATATATAACACCATGATAAATAAAAACTAATTATAGTGATGTGCGTTTTTTTTCACACGCACCGGCTACCGGCCTAAAACTATGCACAAACTTATCCACAGATAGCCGTACCGCAGGATCGACCGGATCGATGAATCTTTTCGGCGAAATGTGGGAAAAATTCAGGTTTTCATGCCTGTCTGTGGCATCCTTTATCCATAATCTGATAAACAGGCACGGAAATTATGGTTCAGATCCCTGAAAACCCCCTCATCCTCGTTGACGGCTCCTCTTACCTTTACCGGGCGTATCACGCATTCCCGCCGCTGACCAACAGCGCAGGCGAGCCGACCGGCGCAATGTACGGCGTGCTGAATATGCTGCGAAGCCTGATCCTGCAGTACCAGCCCACCCATGCCGTGGTGGTGTTTGATGCCAAAGGAAAAACTTTCCGTGACGAACTGTTTGAGCACTACAAATCCCACCGTCCGCCGATGCCAGACGATCTGCGCGCGCAGATTGAGCCGCTGCACACGATGGTGAAAGCGATGGGCCTGCCGCTGATGGCGGTACCGGGCGTGGAGGCTGACGATGTGATTGGCACCTTGGCGCGTGAGGCTGAAAAAGCGGGTCGTCCGGTATTGATCAGTACCGGCGATAAGGACATGGCCCAGCTGGTCACTCCGGGTATCACCCTGATTAACACCATGACCAATACGATCCTCGGCCCGGATGAAGTGGTGACGAAGTACGGCGTTCCGCCAGAGCTGATCATCGATTTCCTCGCCCTGATGGGCGACTCCTCGGATAACATTCCAGGCGTTCCGGGGGTCGGAGAGAAAACCGCTCAGGCCCTGCTACAGGGATTGGGTGGCCTTGATACGCTGTATGCCGAAGCGGAAAAAATCGCTGGCCTGAGCTTCCGTGGCGCCAAAACAATGGCGGCGAAGCTCGAGCAGAATAAAGAGGTGGCGTACCTCTCCTACCAGCTGGCAACCATTAAAACAGACGTGGAGCTGGATCTGAGCTGCGAAGAGCTGCTGGTTGTGGAACCGGCGGCGGACGATCTGCTGACGCTGTTCAAAAAGTATGAATTCAAGCGCTGGATAACCGACGTGGAGTCCGGCAAATGGATGCAGGCAAAAGGGAGCAAGCCTGCGGCAAAACCGGCGCAAGCGGCGGTGGCTGAAGAAGAGGTTGTTGAAGCTGCGGCAACGCTGTCTGCCGAAAACTACGTCACCATTCTTGATGAAGAGACGCTAACGGCGTGGATTGAGAAGCTCAAGAAAGCGCCGCTGTTTGCTTTTGATACGGAAACGGACAGCCTGGATAACATCTCGGCCAACATGGTCGGCCTGTCGTTCGCTATCGAACCCGGCGTTGCGGCCTATGTACCGGTTGCGCATGATTATCTCGATGCGCCGGATCAGATCCCGCGCGATCGCGTGCTTGAGCTGCTCAAACCGCTGCTGGAAGATAACAGCCTCCTCAAAGTTGGGCAAAACCTGAAGTACGACCGCGGGATTTTGGCGAACTATGGCATTGAGCTCCGCGGCATTGCCTTCGATACGATGCTGGAGTCCTACATCCTTGATAGCGTGGCCGGGCGTCATGACATGGATAGCCTCTCCGATCGCTGGCTTCAGCATAAAACCATTACCTTTGAAGAGATTGCCGGCAAAGGAAAGAATCAGCTTACGTTTAACCAGATTGCGTTGGAAGAAGCGGGCCGCTATGCGGCTGAAGATGCCGACGTCACTCTGCAGCTGCACCTGAAGATGTGGCCGAAGCTGCAGCAGCACGAAGGGCCGCTACACGTATTTAAAAATATCGAAATGCCGCTGGTACCGGTGCTATCCCGCGTTGAGCGCAACGGGGTTAAAATTGATCCGGCGGTGCTGCATGCCCATTCTCAGGAGATCGCTAAGCGCCTGGTTGAGCTGGAGCAGAAGGCCTATGAGATCGCCGGGGAAGAGTTCAATCTCTCCTCACCGAAGCAGCTGCAAACGATTCTGTTTGAAAAGCAGGGCATTAAACCGCTGAAGAAAACTCCAGGCGGCGCGCCGTCGACTTCGGAAGAGGTGCTGGAAGAGCTGGCGCTGGACTATCCGCTGCCGAAGGTGATTCTTGAGTACCGCGGGCTGGCCAAGCTGAAGTCGACGTATACCGATAAGCTGCCGCTGATGATTAACCCCAAAACCGGCCGGGTCCATACCTCATACCATCAGGCCGTTACCGCCACTGGGCGTCTCTCTTCTACGGACCCTAACCTGCAAAATATACCGGTGCGTAACGACGAAGGGCGACGCATTCGCCAGGCGTTTATCGCGCCGCAGGATTATCTCATCGTCTCTGCCGACTACTCGCAGATTGAACTGCGCATCATGGCCCATTTATCTCGCGATAATGGCCTGCTGACCGCTTTTGCCGAAGGGAAAGATATCCACCGGGCGACGGCGGCGGAGGTCTTTAGCCTGCCGCTGGAGAGCGTCAGCAGCGAGCAGCGTCGTAGCGCTAAAGCGATCAACTTTGGTTTGATTTACGGCATGAGCGCATTCGGCCTCGCACGCCAGCTCAATATTCCGCGCAGAGAAGCGCAAAAGTATATGGATCTCTACTTCGAGCGCTATCCGGGCGTGCTGGATTATATGGAGCGCACCCGCGCGCAGGCGAAAGAGCAGGGATATGTTGAAACCCTGGACGGTCGTCGGCTCTATCTCCCGGACATCAAATCCAGCAACGGCGCACGTCGTGCGGGCGCTGAGCGAGCGGCAATCAACGCGCCAATGCAGGGGACGGCTGCGGATATCATTAAACGGGCAATGATTGCCGTTGATGAGTGGCTGCAGACCGAGAAGCCGCGGGTGCGGATGATCATGCAGGTGCACGATGAACTGGTCTTTGAAGTGCATAAAGATGACCTCGATAGCGTGGCGAAAAAGGTCCATGAATTAATGGAAAACAGCACCACGCTGGCGGTTCCGCTGCTGGTGGAAGTGGGTAGCGGAGAAAACTGGGATCAAGCGCACTAAGTATTTCGTGGAGAGAGCGTTTTTCTGTAAGTAAGCAACATAACTTATAGCGTTTTGTGACGATCATTCGAATTTGCTATGTAAAGAGTGAAAAAAAACTACAAAAAGTGCTTTCTCCCTAACTGAAAGAAGAGTAGAGTTAATGACGTAGGGTACAGAGGTAAGATGTTCTATCTTTCAGACCTTTTACTTCACGTAATCGGATTTGGCTGAATATTTTAGCCGCCCCGGTCATTTATGACCGGGGCGTTTTTTATTGCGCGAAAGAAAAGTTTTTATCGACCGGAATGGTGGGCGCTGGCCTGATTTTGTCGCCCGAATAAGGCGCTAAGCGCCGTTATCCGGGGAGTCTGACGGAGATTACTCCCCGTCTTCGATCTCTTCCTGAGGAGGGATTTCGTTAAACCAGCTATCGAGCTTCTGCCGCAGCTTATCGACGCCTGATTTCTTCAGCGAAGAGAATGCCTCAACCTGCACATCACCGTTAAAGGCGAGTACCGCCTCACGCACCATATTGAGCTGCGCTTTACGGGCTCCGCTGGCCAGCTTATCGGACTTAGTCAGCAGCACCAGCACCTGGATATCGCTTTCTACTGCCCATTCGATCATCTGCTGGTCGAGGTCTTTCAGCGGATGGCGAATATCCATCAAAATAACCAGCCCTTTCAGACACAGGCGTTTTTCGAGGTATTCACCCAGCGCCCGCTGCCATTTGATCTTCATCTCCTCGGGAACCTGAGCGTAGCCGTAGCCCGGTAAATCGACCAGGCGTTTACCGTCGGCAACTTCGAACAGGTTAATCAGCTGGGTACGCCCCGGCGTTTTTGAGGTACGCGCCAGGCTTTTCTGATTAGTCAGCGTATTCAGGGCGCTGGATTTCCCGGCATTTGAGCGACCGGCAAACGCCACTTCGATTCCGGTATCGGAAGGAAGATGGCGGATATCCGGTGCGCTGGTGACAAAATGCGTCTGTTGATAGTTCCAGTTGGTCAAGACTGTCGTCTCCGTTAAATAAGGCTATGGCGGGGATTATACCTGAACAACAGAAAAAGGCTGTTTTTACCGCATCCCTCAAATTAAGGCGCTGTAGGTTAAAACCATATACTTTGTAAGACATTGACCATTCGTGGTATGGGAAATACATGAAAAAGATTGGTGGCTTAATGGTTAAAATCATTATTTATCAATGAATTATCTCTTGAAGAAAATTCCGAAAATTGCCTTTTTGCACGGTACCTGGTTGTAGGATTCCTTTAACCCGGTAAAGTAGTGGTCAAGGCGAGGATGCCAACAGGAACAGGGCTCAGGATGAGCGGTCAGGGAGCGCCAGGAGGCGAAGACCAGGGATTGTCAGGATGACCAGCGTCTGGAGACGTTTTCAAAGGGAAAAGGATGTAACAAGGAACGTTATTAGCTAAGGGAAAGACAGGGTTTGTCGTTAGCTAACATGGAAAGTGGAAACCCTTTAAGGGTTGTTCGTGAGGAAAAAGGCGACAGAGTAATCTGTCGCCTTTTTTCTTTGCTTGCTTTCTGCTAGATTCCGCCTCAATTCTATACTGAAGAAAACGATCTGAAGATTACACACCATGAAAAAACCGACATCTGTATCCCGTGGTAAAACACAGCGTAAGACGCGTGAAGAATTGAATCAGGAAGCCCGCGATCGCAAGCGTCAGAAGAAACATCGCGGTCATACGGCAGGAAGTCGCGCCACCGGCGGAGAGGGCTCCTCGGCAGGCAAAAAAGCAGGTCAGCAGCAAGATCCGCGTATTGGTAGCAAGAAACCGATTCCGCTGGGCGTGACCGAGAGCACCCCGGCTACTAAGCAGCACAAACCGAAGAGCGAGAAACCTATGCTTTCACCGCAGGCTGAGCTGGATTTGCTGGAAAACGATGAGCGCCTGGACGCGCTGCTGGAACGTCTGGAAGAGGGTGGTTCCCTGAATGCTGAAGAACAGACCTGGGTTGATGCCAAGCTCGATCGCATTGATGAGCTTATGCAGCAGCTCGGCCTCTCCTACGACGACGACGAAGATGAGGAAGAAGAAGAGCGCAAGGAAGATATGATGCGCCTGCTGAAGGGTGGAAACTAACGTTTGCACTCAGTCGGATTCCCGGTCCTGCTTATAACCCTTCTGGTTATGTGTTATCTGCTGTGGTTATTCGCTAAACTACGACGGTTGTCGCGGCGTCAGAAATGGCTGCGCAACCGGCTCATTACCCGAAGTGCGGTTGGGCCGGGGCGGCGTACCCGCCGGCGGCACCATCGGAAGGAGTGAGCATGACCGTGCAGTTAATCGACTGGGATCTGGCCCTGATCCAAAAATATAACTATTCCGGGCCGCGTTATACCTCGTACCCCACCGCGCTGGAGTTTTCTCCCGAATTTGGCGCCGCTGAGTTCGACGAGGCGGTGGCCCGCTATCCGCAGCGCCCGCTATCGCTGTACGTGCATATCCCGTTTTGCCATAAGCTCTGCTATTTCTGCGGCTGCAATAAAATTGTGACCCGCCAGCAGCATAAGGCCGACCAGTACCTGGACGTGCTCGAGCAGGAGATTATTCATCGGGCCCCGCTGTTTACCGAACGCCAGGTGCGTCAGCTGCACTGGGGCGGCGGAACGCCAACCTATCTGAATAAAGAACAAATCAGCCGGCTGATGAATTTGCTGCGCACCCACTTCAATTTTATTGCCGATGCTGAGATTTCAATTGAAGTCGATCCGCGGGAAATTGAGCTGGACGTGCTTGACCACCTGCGCGCTGAGGGCTTCAATCGCCTGAGTATGGGCGTGCAGGACTTCAATAAAGAGGTGCAGCGTCTGGTGAACCGCGAGCAGGATGAAGACTTTATCTTTGCTCTGCTCAACCATGCGCGTGATATTGGGTTTACCTCTACCAATATCGATCTGATTTATGGCCTGCCGAAGCAAACGCCGGAAAGTTTTGCCTTTACGCTGCAGAAGGTGGCCGAACTCAACCCCGATCGCCTGAGCGTATTTAACTATGCGCATCTGCCCACGCTCTTTGCCGCGCAGCGTAAAATCAAGGATGCGGACCTGCCTACGGCGGAACAGAAGCTGGATATCCTGCAGGAGACGATTGGCTCGCTCACCGATGCCGGCTACCAGTTTATCGGCATGGATCATTTTGCGCGCCCGGATGACGAACTGGCGATTGCCCAGCGTGAAGGCGTGCTGCATCGCAACTTCCAGGGCTACACTACCCAGGGCGACACCGACCTGCTGGGGATGGGCGTTTCTGCGATCAGCATGATTGGCAACTGCTACGCGCAGAACCAGAAAGAACTGAAGCACTACTATCAGCAGGTTGATGAAACCGGGAACGCCCTGTGGCGCGGCATTGCGCTGACCCGCGATGACTGCATACGCCGGGACGTCATCAAATCGCTGATCTGTAATTTCCGTCTCGATTTTGCTGCCGTCACCGCACAGTGGGACATCGATTGTCAGCACTATTTTGCCGAAGATTTGCAGCTGCTTGCACCGCTGGCGAAAGATGGGCTGGTGGACATCGATGAAAAGGGGATTCAGGTCACGCCGAAAGGCCGCCTGCTGATCCGCAACATCTGCATGTGTTTTGATACCTATCTGCGCCAGAAAGCGCGGATGCAGCAGTTCTCACGGGTTATTTAAGCAAAATCCCGGCGACGCAGGGTTACCGGGGTGATGAAGCGGCTGGCCGAGCGGCCAGCGCGAACCGCGTTATTCCATTCCCAACTCTTTCAGCTTACGGGTAAGCGTGTTTCGTCCCCATCCCAGCAGGCGTGCAGCCTCCTGCTTGTGCCCCTGCGTATGGCGCAGGGCGGTGGTCAGCAGCGTCCGCTCCATTTCCGGCTGAGCCTCAGAGAGCAGGTTTTGATGACCGGATCGCAGGGCGCGATCGGCCCACTGTCCCAGCAGCGTCGCCCAGCTATCCGGCTGCATATGCGTGGGGCTGTCCGGTACCGAGGTTTCAAACAGCTCGCTGGGAAGATCCTGGGTCAGCACCTCCTGACCGGCGGCCATCACCGTCAGCCAGCGGCAGGTATTTTCGAGCTGACGCACGTTGCCGGGCCAGGCCAGGCGGGTGAGCGCCGTTTCCGTTTCCGGGTGCAGCAGCTTAGCTTCAACGCCCAGCTCGCGCGCCGCAACCTGCAGGAAGTGGCGAGCCAGGCGCGGAATATCCTCCCGGCGCTCGCGCAGCGGCGGCAGATGGACGCGAATTACGTTCAGACGGTGGAACAGGTCCTCACGGAATTTACCTTCCTGGACGCGCTGTTCGAGGTTTTGGTGGGTCGCGGCAATGATCCTGACGTCCACCTTCACCGGCGCATAGCCGCCAACGCGATAGAACTGACCGTCGGCCAGCACGCGCAGCAGGCGCGTCTGCACGTCCAGCGGCATATCGCCAATTTCATCGAGAAACAGCGTGCCGCCATCGGCCTGCTCAAAGCGGCCCTGGCGCACGGTGTTAGCACCGGTAAATGCCCCTTTCTCGTGACCGAACAGCTCGGACTCGATCAGGTCTTTTGGGATCGCGGCCATATTCAGCGCGATAAACGGCGCCTTCGCCCGCGGGCTGTGGCGGTGCAGGGCGTGGGCGACCAGCTCTTTACCGGTACCGGATTCACCGTTGATCAGCACGCTAATAGAAGAGCGCGACAGGCGGCCGATAATGCGAAAGACATCCTGCATCGCCGGCGCTTCACCGATGATATCGGCCGTTGGGCTGTTTATCGGCGCATTTCGCGGCTGCTGCTGCTCCTGATAGTGGCTGATAGCGCGGTCAACCAGCGCCACGGCTTCATCAATATCAAAAGGTTTCGGCAGATAATCAAAGGCCCCCTGCTGATAGGCGCTTACTGCCGCATCCAGATCCGAATGCGCGGTCATTATGATGACCGGAAGCATCGGATGGCGTTGCTTAATTTGTTTCAGCAGCGCGAGCCCATCCATCCCCGGCATCCGAATATCAGACAGCAGTACATCCGGGGTTTTGGTGGTGAGTGCATCAAGCACCTCGTTGCCGCTTTCAAACGTTGTACAACTCAAGCCTGCCCCGGTGAGCGCGCGTTCAAGCACCCAACGGATGGAGCTATCGTCATCAACGATCCAGGCTATCCCTCGTTGCATAAACACCTCTACTTCCGAATAGGCAGGAATACCGAGAATTCGGTATGCCCTGGCCAACTGGTAAATTCAATTTTGCCGGAGTGTCGGTCGATAAGACTGCGGGCAATGGAAAGCCCCAGACCGGTACCGCCTTCGCGACCGCTGACCATGGGATAAAAAAGCGTATCCTGTAAATGGGACGGAATTCCCGGGCCGTTGTCTTCCACATCAATGCGCGCAGCGAGACGGTAGCGTACGCCATGCAGCGTCAGCTGGAAGGCGGTGCGGGTGCGCAGAATAATTTCTCCGCCTTCTGGCCCCAGCGCCTGCAGCGCATTGCGTACGATATTCAGCAGGACCTGTTCAATTTGGTCCGGGTCGTGCGCCAGCTCCGGCAGGCTAGGGTCGTAATCACGGATAAGCTTGACGTTGTCCGGCAGCTCCATCGACACCAGCTTCACCACCCGCTCAGCGACTTTATGGATGCTTTCGGTGACGTGCATTCCGGGATGCTGCGGTCCCAGCAGGCGATCGACCAGATTTCTCAAGCGGTCGGCCTGCTCAATGATGACGTTGGTGTATTCCATCAGCGCCGGATCGGGTAGCGCCTTACTCAGCAGCTGCGCCGCACCCCGCAGGCCGCCCAACGGATTTTTAATCTCGTGGGCCAGACCGCGGACTAAATCACGCGCCGCGATTTGCTGCGCGTGCTGCAGCTGCTCCTGGCTCAGACGCCGCTGGTTATCCATGGGCGCCATTTCCAGCAGGATTTGCCCTTCAGGCAGGCGCTGTGCGGTTAAGGACAGGATATGCGAGCGGCCATCGATCACCAGGGTGACTTCGTTGTCGGTAAAGCCCTGGCCCGCCTGCAGGCTCTCCTGCATCAGACCGATATTCAGCGAAAAGTAGCTCAACAGCTCGGGGAGTGGCGTGCCGTACAGCTTGCGTGAACTTTGGGCCAGCAGCTGCTGCGCCGCCGGGTTCGCGTAGTGCACCGCCAGGTCGTCATCGACCAATAAGATGCTGTTGATTAAAGAGTTAAGGATCTGCCCAGCATCGGGCTGAGTGCCTGTTGCCATCTGACAGTCTCCTGAAAAGAGTGCACTATTTTAGTGCAGTATAGCTTTTTATAAGTAAAAAGCGCATAAGATCAGCATGTTGGTGGAGAAAAAAGCCCATCCTGAGATGGGCTGAAAGTTTCCACGGCAACAAAATATCCCTGGTACCCCACGCCACAACACGGAATACCGAGGATTTACAGCAAAATTAGACGCTGTAGTACAGCTCGAACTCAACCGGGTGCGGAGTCATGCGTACGCGGTCGTTTTCTTCAATACGCAGGGCGATGTAGGCATCGATAGCGTCGTTGGTGAATACGCCACCCGCGGTCAGGAACTCACGGTCAGCGTCCAGCGCGTTCAGTGCTTCTTCCAGAGAACCTGCAACCTGTGGGATCTCTTTCGCTTCTTCCGGCGGCAGGTCATACAGGTTTTTATCCATGGCTTCGCCCGGATGGATTTTGTTCTTGATACCGTCAAGACCAGCCATCAGCAGCGCAGCGAAGCACAGGTACGGGTTAGCAGCCGGGTCCGGGAAGCGCACTTCGATACGACGCGCTTTCGGAGAGGTGACCACCGGAATACGGATAGAGGCAGAACGGTTACGGGCAGAGTAAGCCAGCATAACTGGTGCTTCGTAACCCGGGACCAGACGCTTGTAGGAGTTGGTGGTCGGGTTAGCCAGGGCGTTAATCGCTTTAGCGTGTTTGATTACGCCGCCGATGTAGAACAGAGCTTGCTCGGACAGGCCAGCATATTTGTCACCAGAGAACAGGTTTACGCCGTTCTTGGACAGGGACATGTGGCAGTGCATGCCGGAACCGTTATCGCCAAACATTGGTTTTGGCATAAAGGTCGCGGTTTTACCAAAGCGGTGAGCAACGTTGTGCACAACGTATTTGTAGATCTGAATTTCGTCCGCTTTTTTGGTCATGGTGTTGAAGCGGGTAGCGATTTCGTTCTGACCAGCAGTGGCGACTTCGTGGTGGTGAGCTTCAACAACCAGGCCCATCTCTTCCATGATCATACACATGGTAGAGCGGATGTCCTGAGAGGAGTCAACCGGTGGAACCGGGAAGTAGCCGCCTTTCACGCCAGGACGGTGACCTTTGTTGCCACCTTCGTATTTGGTGGAGGAGTTCCATGCGCCTTCGATATCGTCGATAGCCACGTGGGAACCGGAGATAGAAGCGCCAAAGCGGATGTCGTCAAACAGGAAGAACTCTGGCTCTGGCCCGAAGAGTACGGTATCTGCCAGGCCGGTAGAACGCAGGTACTCTTCAGCGCGCTTAGCGATGGAGCGCGGGTCACGGTCGTAGCCCTGCAGGGTGCCTGGTTCCAGGATATCGCAGCGGATGATCAGCGTCGGTTCTTCGAAGAACGGGTCGATCAGCGCGGTGGTCGCATCCGGCATCAGAACCATGTCAGATTCGTTAATACCTTTCCAGCCACCAATCGAGGAGCCATCAAACATTTTGCCTTCTTCGAAGAATTCGGCATTAACCTGATGAGAAGGAATTGTGACGTGCTGTTCTTTACCTTTGGTATCGGTGAAGCGCAGATCGACAAACTTCACTTCGTGCTCGTTCAGCATCGTCAAAACGTGTTCAGCGGACATACTTAAACTCTCCCGGATTGGTCATTGTCGTCGTGGTAACGAAAACTTTTTTACTACTTAAAGTGGCGTTGTTGCCTTAAAATAGATAAAGCGAAATCTGTGCCAACTTTTAAATGCTATGTAAAACGCTGTATCATGCGCACCATAGTGCAAAAGAACTGCACCATGATAGGAATAATGCACCAAAATAGTGCTTCAGTGTGAACATTGAGCACCATTTTGGTGCAGTTTTTGTTACGGTGCCCTTTTATCGCTCCGTGAAAGCGATCACAAAGAAACTCTGCAATACTTGTTTGCGGAGGATGTTTGTGATCCTGTTCAGTCCTTCGCTTATTACGTGTACAATAACGCGCTATTTCTAATGCCTGAGGCAAAGTTTGTGATCGAAAATCTGCGTAACATCGCCATCATCGCGCACGTTGACCATGGTAAAACTACCCTGGTCGACAAGCTGCTCCAGCAATCCGGTACGTTCGATGCACGTGCCGAAACACAAGAGCGTGTGATGGACTCCAACGATTTGGAGAAAGAGCGTGGGATTACCATCCTCGCGAAAAACACCGCAATCAAATGGAATGATTACCGTATCAACATCGTTGATACCCCTGGGCACGCCGACTTCGGAGGTGAAGTTGAGCGTGTTATGTCCATGGTTGATTCTGTGCTGCTGGTGGTTGATGCCTTTGACGGTCCGATGCCGCAAACGCGCTTCGTCACCAAGAAAGCCTTTGCCCACGGCCTGAAGCCGATTGTGGTCATCAACAAAGTTGACCGTCCGGGCGCACGCCCTGACTGGGTTGTCGATCAGGTCTTCGATCTGTTCGTTAACCTCGACGCAACTGATGAGCAGCTGGACTTCCCTATCGTTTACGCATCTGCGCTGAACGGTATCGCGGGTCTGGACCACGAAGATATGGCTGAAGACATGACTCCGCTGTATCAGACCATCATCGATCGCGTACCGGCTCCGGACGTTGATAGTGATGGCCCGCTGCAGATGCAGATCTCCCAGCTTGATTACAACAACTACGTTGGCGTAATCGGCATCGGTCGCATCAAGCGCGGTAAAGTGAAGCCGAACCAGCAGGTCACTCTGATTGATAGCGAAGGCAAAACCCGTAACGGTAAAGTCGGTAAAGTCCTGGGCCACCTCGGTCTGGAACGTATCGAGACTGACGTCGCGGAAGCTGGTGATATCATCGCGATCACCGGTCTGGGCGAGCTGAACATCTCCGACACCATCTGCGATCCGCAGAACGTCGAAGCGCTGCCGCCGCTGTCCGTTGATGAACCGACCGTTTCTATGTTCTTCTGCGTTAACACCTCTCCGTTCTGTGGTAAAGAAGGTAAGTACGTTACTTCTCGCCAGATCCTCGATCGCCTGAACAAAGAGCTGGTACACAACGTGGCGCTGCGCGTTGAAGAGACTCCGGATGCGGACGCATTCCGCGTTTCTGGCCGTGGCGAGCTGCACCTGTCCGTTCTTATCGAGAACATGCGTCGTGAAGGTTTCGAAATGGCGGTTTCCCGTCCGAAAGTTATCTTCCGCGAAATCGATGGCCGCAAACAAGAGCCGTTCGAAAACGTCACGCTGGACGTTGAAGAGCAGCATCAGGGTTCCGTGATGCAGGCTCTGGGTGAGCGTAAAGGCGACCTGAAAAACATGAATCCAGATGGCAAGGGCCGCGTACGTCTCGACTACGTGATCCCAAGCCGTGGCCTGATTGGCTTCCGTTCTGAGTTCATGACCATGACCTCCGGTACCGGTCTGCTGTACTCCACCTTCAGCCACTACGATGATGTTCGTGCGGGCGATGTTGGCCAGCGTCAGAACGGCGTACTGATCTCCAACGGTCAGGGTAAAGCAGTTGCGTTCGCTCTGTTCAGCCTGCAGGACCGCGGCAAGCTGTTCCTGGGCCACGGTGCTGAAGTTTACGAAGGCCAGATCATCGGTATTCACAGTCGTTCTAACGACCTGACCGTAAACTGCCTGACCGGTAAGAAACTGACCAACATGCGTGCGTCCGGTACTGACGAAGCAACGGTTCTGGTTCCGCCGATCAAGATGTCTCTGGAGCAAGCTCTCGAGTTCATCGATGACGACGAACTGGTAGAAGTTACGCCTGCTTCCGTACGTATTCGTAAACGTCACCTGACCGAGAACGATCGTAAACGCGCCATGCGCGGTGCGAAAGAAGACTAATTCTCGCCGTCCGTTGATATCTAAACCCCGCCTTAATGGCGGGGTTTCTTTTTTGTCCCCAAAGCCCCCACCTCATAGTCAAACCTCGCCTTTCCCGCTACAGTTAATTTTCCACGGTGCAAAAGGAGAGGGCCATGCTCTATATCTTTGATTTAGGTAATGTGATTGTCGACATCGACTTCAACCGGGTACTCGGAACGTGGAGTGATTTAAGCCGCATTCCGCTGGCGACGCTGAAGCAGCACTTCACCATGGGTGAGGCGTTTCGCCAGCACGAGCGCGGTGAAATCAGCGACGAAGCCTTCGCTGAAGCGATGTGCCATGAGATGAATATGGCGCTGAGCTATGAGCAGTTTTCCCACGGCTGGCAGGCCGTATTTGTCGCGCTGCGCCCGGAGGTCATCGCGATTATGCACAAGCTACGCGAGCAGGGACACCGCGTCGTCGTGTTATCGAATACCAACCGCCTGCACACCACTTTCTGGCCAGATGAATATCCGCAGGTGCGCGCCGCGGCCGACCGTATCTATCTTTCGCAGGAGATGGGGATGCGTAAGCCCGAGGAGCGGATCTACCAAAGCGTTCTGCAGCAGGAGGGATTTTCCGCTGCCGATACGGTCTTCTTTGACGATAACGCCGAGAATATTGCCGGCGCGAACCGGCTGGGAATAACCAGCATTTTGGTGACCGGAAAGGAGACTATCCCCGACTACTTTGCGCAATGATTATGTTAAAAACCGTTCATCAAAAAGCAAAGCGCCGCTGCCGTCCGCTGCTGGCCTGGCTAAAGCTGCTGTGGCGCCGGATTGATGAAGACAATATGACGACGCTGGCAGGGAATCTTGCCTACGTGTCGTTACTCGCGCTGGTGCCGCTGATTGCCGTGGTGTTCGCGCTTTTCTCCGCCTTTCCCATGTTTTCTGAAGTGAGCGGGCAGATACGCCACTTCATCTTTGCCAACTTTATCCCGGCGACGGGGGACGTCATTCAGCGCTATATCGAGCAGTTTGTCGCGAACTCCAGCCGAATGACGGCGGTGGGCGCCTGCGGGCTGATCGTGACCTCGCTGCTGCTGATGTATTCGATAGATAGCGCGCTGAATACCATATGGCGCAGCCCGCGCGCCCGGCCCAAAATTTACTCTTTTGCGGTCTACTGGATGATCCTTACCCTCGGACCCTTACTGGCGGGGGCGAGCCTGGCGATCAGCTCATACCTGCTGTCGCTGCGCTGGGCCAGCGAGCTCAATAGCGTCATTGATGACGTGCTGCGCATCTTCCCGCTGATTCTATCGTGGGCGGCGTTTTGGCTGCTTTACAGCATTGTCCCGACGACGCAGGTGCGAAACCGCGACGCGCTGATTGGTTCGCTGGTGGCCGCGCTGCTGTTTGAGGCCGGTAAAAAAGCGTTTGCCCTGTATATCACCGCCTTTCCGTCGTACCAGCTGATTTATGGCGTCATAGCCGTGGTGCCTCTTTTGTTTGTTTGGGTCTACTGGACGTGGTGTATCGTCTTGCTTGGGGCTGAAATTACTGTCACTCTCGGGGAATACCGCAAACTAAAAAAAGAAGAAACAGAACAACCATGATTGCATTAATTCAACGCGTATCCCGTGCAAGCGTTACCGTGGCGGGCGAGGTGACGGGCGAAATCGGTCCGGGGCTTCTGGTGCTGTTAGGGGTCGAGAAAGATGACGATGAGCAGAAGGCCAACCGCCTCTGCGAACGCGTGCTCGGCTACCGCATCTTTAGCGATGCGGAGGGCAAAATGAATCTTAACGTCCAGCAGGCTGGCGGCAGCGTGCTGGTGGTTTCCCAGTTTACGCTGGCTGCGGATACCGAGCGCGGCATGCGTCCGGGCTTCTCAAAAGGCGCCGCGCCCGATGCCGCTGAGGCCCTGTATGAGTATTTCGTCGCGCGCTGCCGCCAGCAGGAAATGCACACACAGACCGGGAGATTCGCTGCAGATATGCAGGTCTCGCTGGTCAATGATGGCCCTGTCACCTTCTGGTTACAGGTATGAGTCAGCTTCCGGGAAGGCTGCGGGCAACAAAAGAGAGTACAGCTATGTATCACCTTCGTGTACCGCAAACAGAAGAAGAGTTAGAGAGCTACTATCAGTTCCGCTGGGAGATGCTGCGTAAGCCCCTGCATCAGCCAAAAGGGTCGGAGCGCGATGCCTGGGATGCCATGGCGCATCACCAGATGGTGGTCGATGAGGACGGCAATTTGGTCGCCGTGGGCCGGCTGTACGTGAACGCTGAAAATGAGGCCTCCATTCGCTTTATGGCGGTGCACCCTTCCGTACAGGATAAAGGGCTCGGGACCTTAATGGCGATGACCCTGGAGTCGGTGGCGCGCCAGGAAGGGGTGAAGAGGGTGACCTGCAGCGCCCGCGAGGACGCGGTGGATTTCTTCGCCAAGCTGGGGTTCGTTAACCAGGGCGAGATAACCACGCCAACCACCACGCCGATTCGCCATTTTCTGATGATCAAGCCGATTGCCTCGCTGGACGATATTCTTCACCGCGGCGACTGGTGCGGACAGCTGCAGCAGGCCTGGTATCAGCACATTCCGCTCAGCGAAAAAATGGGCGTGCGCATTCAGCAGTACACCGGGAAAAAATTCATCACCACCATGCCGGAAGCCGGTAACCAGAATCCGCACCACACGCTGTTTGCCGGGAGCCTCTTTTCCCTGGCAACCCTCACCGGCTGGGGGCTTATCTGGCTGATGCTGCGCGAGCGGCACCTCGGCGGAACGATTATCCTCGCCGACGCGCATATCCGCTACAGCCAGCCGATTAGCGGCCGACCGAGCGCGGTGGCGGACCTCGGCTCCTTAAGCGGCGATCTTGACCGCCTCGCTCGCGGCCGAAAGGCGCGGGTACAGCTGCAGGTTGAGCTGTTTGGCGATGAGAACCTGGGGGCCGTTTTTGAAGGCATTTATATCGTTCTGCCCGCGAAGCCGTTTGGCTCGTACGAAGAGGGCGGCAACGAAGAAGAGTAGCCCGCCGCTCCTGCCTTATGCGGCGCCTGGTGAACCGCTTCGCCAGGCGATATCCCGCATAGCATCCCGTGCCGCCGGGCTTATCCCCCCAAGCTGAAAGAAGCCGTGAATCACCCCGAGGTAGCGCTGAGCGCTGCACTCGACGTTCTGCCCGAGCAGCCGGCGATATAACGCTTCACCCTCATCGCGCAGCGGGTCGTACTCTGCGGTAATAATATGCACCGGCGGCAGGCCGCTGAAGTCTTCTCGCCACAGCGGGCTCGCCTCCGGGTGGGAAACGTCGGTCGACGAGAGATAGATCTCGTAGCCGCTCAGCAGCGTATCCCGGGTGATGATGTAATCTTCGCCGTTGCTGGCGTAGCTTGCCGAGCGGGCGGCGGCGTCGAGCATCGGGTAAATCAGGATTAGCTGCGCGGGCTGCCACTCTGCCGCGGCTTTCAGCCGCAGGGCGGTAACCAGGGCCAGATGGCCGCCGGCGCTGTCTCCGGCAAGCGTTATGCGTGAGGTATCGACCCCCAGCCGCCCGGCGTGGCGGTGGATAATTTCGGCGCCGCGCTGCGCATCGTCATGTGCGGCAGGGAAGGTATGTTCGGGCGCCAGCCGATACTGCACGGCGATGACCCGGCAGCGGCTCTCATACGCCAGCTGTCGAAGCTGCCGATCGTGGGTAGCAAAGCCGCCGCTGATAAAGCAGCCGCCGTGATAGTAAATAACGGTAGGCAGCACGCCCTCGGCATCGAGCGGCGATACCACGCGAAAGGTCATACCTTCTAAGGCGATATCCTCGACCTGCACGCGGGTTTCAGGCGCGCCGGCCAGCACCACGCTTGCCACGTAGCCTGCTCTCCGGTCATCAATATTCTGCTCCCGCGAAGAGGGGCGGCCCGCCGCGATAAACTCATCCACCAGGCGGCTAATGCCTTTTTCCAGCGTCATCTCTCACTCCTTTTTTCTGTATGGATATACAGCTTTATAGCCTGGTTTATGGCGGATGAACACGGGATTATTTGGGGCTGGCGCGGGGAGATGGCGTACAAAAGGGCGCGGATAACGTCGGTGAGGCTTCGGCCTGTGCGGCCTGATGGCTGGCCGGGCAACCTGCGCTACCCGGCCATCAGCTACTTTTTACTCGCCTTCACCCGGGAACATAAACGGGTTGATAGAGCTGCGGGCAAAACCTTCCTGCTCCATATGGGCGTCCAGCACCAGCGAGGCCAGATCGTCAGCAACGGCTTCGACGTTGGGATCTTTTTCCTGATACATAATCTTCAGGTAGGTCCCGCAGTCGCCGCAGCTTTCAGCCTTGATCGCCGCCTGCTCGTTATCCAGCGACCAGTAGTTCAGATCGCGGCTCTGTTCGCAGTTGCTGCACTTCACGCGCACGACGTGCCATTCGGTTTCGCACAGATTGCAGTGCAGGTAGCGCAGCCCCTGAGTGGTACCGATTTGCACCATGCTGGAGACCGGCATCGAGCCGCAAACCGGGCAGTGCTGACGCTGCTCGCCGTACTCGGCGTGGGCTTTACCGGGGATCAGGCTCGCCATCTGCGCCCAGTAGAGCGACAGCGCGGCCCAGATAAACGGGGCCTTATCGCTGCTGACCAAAGCAAAGTCGGAGGCGAAAAGCGCGCTCGCCATCAGCTCAAGCTCCTGTTCGGACGCTTTTTCCAGGTTTTCGATGACCGCCAGCGCCGGGCCGCTCATCTCCGGCTTCAGCTCGGCGATAAGCGAATGCAGCAGCTTGTGCCAGTGCTTATCGCGCGGCAGGACGTGAATATCCAGCGGCGGTTTGCCCTGGGCATTCGCCTCTTTGAGGCGGGCCGTCAAATCCATCTGCAGCGGATGGTCGTACAGCACCACTTCCTGGGCGTGGGCGATCAGCGCGGCAAAGCGCAGGTAGTCGCCCAGCGGGTTGCTCTCCGCCAGCTTGCGCAGGCGCTCGGCGCGGCGGTTATAAAGATTTTTTAGCCTGGGGAACAGTAGCGGCGGAATATATTCCGCCGTGCGTTTCTCGCTCGAACCCAGCTCATCTTGCGGGATTATGCGAATACTCATTCAGTCTTTTTTTCCTGTTTCTGGCGGACTTCGCGATACCAGCGCGGGTGATGTTTCTTCGCCCATGTTTTGGTAACCCAACCTTCCACCATCGCGGTAATGGTGCCTTTCACCCACAGGGCGGCGTAGATATGCACCATGATAACCACAATTAACGCCACTGCGGCAAATGAATGCAGCATTAGCGCAAATCGGATCACCGGGATTGAGAACGCAGGCGCAAAATACGGACGCCAGATGATCACGCCGCTTATCAGCAGCAGAACCAGGAAAATAATCGCCGCCCAGAATACGCATTTCTGGCCGAAGTTATAGCGCCCGGTGTCACCTACCTCCTCGTTGACGACGATCTTACGAATATTCTTCGCCCAAAAGATATCATCCCGATTGATTAGGTTGTGATGCCAGTAGCGGAAAAACATGATGATGAACGAGGCAAACATGATAACCCCGACAAACGGGTGCAGAATTCGCGCCAGCTGCGGGGTGCCCATGACGTGCATCAGCCAGTTGAAGGAGGGGAAAAAGAACCCCAGCCCGCTTATGGCCGCCAGCATAAAGCAGAAGGCGGTCACCCAGTGGTTGATTCGCTCCGGCGCCGTGTAGCGCACGATGGTGTCACGTCTTTTCATTTGCGCACCTCGTCATTCTCTTCATGCAGGTTGTCTTCTTCCTCTTCCGCTCGGTTCGGACCGACGCCGACGTAGTGGAAGATGCTGGCGGCGAAGGTCGCGGCAAAGCCCACCGCCGCGAGCGGTTTCCAGATGCCTTTCCAGAACTTCACGGTGGCGCTGATTTCCGGGTTTTCCGGCAGGCCGTGGTACAGATTCGGCTTGTCGGCATGATGCAGGACGTACATCACGTGCGTGCCGCCGACGCCGGCCGGATCGTACAGGCCCGCGTTGTCATAACCGCGGGTTTTCAGCTCGGCAACGCGCTCGCCTGCCAGCACTTTCATATCCTCTTTGGAGCCAAAGTGGATAGCGCCGGTCGGGCAGGTTTTCACGCAGGCCGGCTCCTGGCCGACGGTAACGCGATCGACGCACAGCGTACACTTGTAGACGCGGTTGTCTTCCGGGTTCAGGCGCGGGACGTCGAACGGGCAGCCGGCGATACAGTAGCCGCAGCCGATGCACTGCTCGGACTGGAAGTCGACGATGCCGTTAGCATACTGAATGATAGCCCCTTCCGACGGACACGCCTTCAGGCAGCCCGGGTCGGCGCAGTGCATGCAGCCATCCTTACGGATCAGCCACTCCAGCTTGTCGTTTTGCTCCACTTCCGAGAAGCGCATCACCGTCCAGGATTTGGCGGTCAGATCCGCCGGGTTGTCGTACACCCCGACGTTGTGACCGACCTCATCACGGATATCGTTCCACTCTGAACAGGCCACCTGACAGGCTTTACAGCCGATGCAGGTGGTGACGTCGATAAGCTTCGCCACCTCCTGCTGGTGGTCCCGCGCCTGAGGCGCGGGGGTGAAACCGTTAGTCGCGGAACGACGAATAATGTCTTGCGATTGATAAGCCATAAGTCGTCTCCCTTACACCTTTTCCACGTTCACGAGGAAGGCTTTGAACTCCGGCGTCTGCGTATTCGCATCACCGACGAACGGCGTTAGCGTGTTGGCGATAAAGCCCTTCTTCGCCACGCCTTCATAGCCCCAGTGGATTGGAATACCGATAGTATCGATATCCTTACCGTCCACCTTCAGCGTGCGAATACGCTTGGTCACCACCGCCTTGGCCTTGATATAGCCGCGGTTGGAGGAGACTCTGACGGTATCACCATGGGCAATACCGAGCTTATTCGCCAGCTTCTCGCCGATTTCAACAAACTGTTCCGGCTGCGCGATGGCGTTGAGCAACGCGTGCTTGGTCCAGTAGTGGAAGTGCTCGGTGAGACGATAGGTGGTGCCAACGTACGGGAACTTATCCGCTTTACCCATCTGCTCCAGGTCACCCTTAAAGACGCGGGCGGCCGGGTTGGAGACCACGTTGGGGTGCAGCGGGTTAGTGCCCAGCGGCGTTTCGAACGGTTCGTAGTGCTCAGGGAACGGTCCTTCCGCCATTTTGTCGATAGCAAACAGGCGGCCCATCCCTTCAGGCTGCATGATAAACGGCCCGACGTCGCTGCCCGGCGCGGCGGCGCTGTAGTCCGGAATATCCATGCCGCCCCATTTTGCACCATCCCATTTGAGGATCTGGCGCTTCGGATCCCACGGCTTGCCCTGCGGGTCTGCGGACGCGCGGTTATACAGGATGCGGCGGTTAAGCGGCCACGCCCATGCCCAGCCCAGGGTATTGCCGAGGCCCGACGGGTCGGCGTTATCGCGTCTCGCCATCTGGTTGCCGTCCGGCGTCCAGCTGCCGGCGAAGATCCAGCAGCCGCTGGAGGTGGTACCGTCATCGCGCAGCTGCGCAAAGGAGCTGAGCTGCTGGCCTTTCTTGACGATAACCGCGCCGGTGGCCGGGTCGGTAATATCCGCCAGCGCCTTGCCGTTGCTCTCCATCGCCACCTCTTCCGAAGCCGGCTCGTGCGGGGTGGAGTAGTCCCAGGTCATGTTCAACACCGGCTCCGGCGTCGGGCCGCCTTCTTCGGCATACATTTTCCGCAGGCGCATAAAGATACCGGCGAGGATTTCGCCATCGGTGACGGCAATCCCCGGGGCGTCCGCGCCCTTCCAGTGCCACTGCAGCCAGCGCCCGGAGTTAACGATCGAGCCGTTCTCTTCGGCGAAGCAGGTAGACGGCAGGCGGAAGACTTCAGTCTGGATTTTCGCCGGATCGACGTCGTTCGACTCGCCGTGGTTTTGCCAGAAGGTGGACGTTTCGGTGTTGAGCGGGTCAATAGTGACCAGGAACTTCAGCTTCGACAGCGAGGCGACGACCTTGTTTTTATTCGGGAACGAGGCCACAGGGTTAAAGCCCTGGCACAGATAGCCGTTCACTTTGCCCTGGTTCATCATCTCGAAGTACTGCAGAACGTCGTACCCTTTATCCCACTTCGGCAGCCAGTCAAAGCCCCAGCTGTTCTCCGCCGTTGCCTTATCGCCGTAGAAGGCCTTCATCATTGAGACGAAGAATTTCGGGTAGTTGCCCCAGTAGTTCACCTGATCCTTCAGCAGCGGTTTCGGCGTGCTGGCGGCCAGGTAAGTCTGGATATCGGCCTGTTTTTCGCTCGGCAGGTTCATGTAACCCGGCAGGCTGGTGGAGAGCAGCCCCAGGTCGGTTAGCCCCTGAATATTGGAGTGGCCGCGCAGCGCGTTCACGCCGCCACCCGCCATCCCCATATTGCCGAGCAGCAGCTGGATCATCGCCATGGTGCGGATGTTCTGCGCGCCGATAGAGTGCTGCGTCCAGCCAAGGGCATAGAGGAACGAAGCGGTTTTATCATGGGCGCTGGTTTCGGCGATGTATTCACAAACCTTGAGGAAGTCGGCTTTTGGCGTCCCGCAGATATTCTCCACGACGTCCGGCGTGTAGCGGGAGACGTGCTGTTTCAGCAGGTTCCAGACGCAGCGCGGATGCTGCAGGGAGGTATCGCGTTTGGCAAAGCCGTTTTCGTCCAGCTCGTAGTTCCAGCTGGTCTTATCGTAGCTGCGTTTTTCGGCGTCGTAGCCGCTAAACAGGCCGTCATCGAAGCTGTAATCCTCACGCACGATCAGGCTGGCGTTGGTATAGGCTTCGGTGTACTCGCGGTTGATTTTTTCGTTATTCAACAGGTACAGGATGACGCCTGACAGGAAGGTAATGTCAGTACCAGAGCGAATCGGGGTATAGAAGTCGGCTACCGACGCGGTGCGCGTAAAGCGCGGGTCGATAACAATGAGCTTCGCGCCATTGTGAATTTTGGCTTCCATCGCCCAGCGGAATCCTACCGGGTGCGCTTCAGCGGCGTTACCGCCCATGACCACAATGAGGTTGGCATTTTTAATGTCAACCCAGTGGTTCGTCATCGCACCGCGACCAAATGTTGGAGCAAGACTTGCTACCGTTGGTCCGTGTCAGACGCGCGCCTGGTTGTCGACCGCGAGCATACCGAGCGCGCGGGTGAATTTCTGCGTTAAATAGCCGGTTTCGTTGCTGGAGGCGGATGCGCACAGCATACCGGTGGTCAGCCAGCGGTTGACGGTGGTGCCGGCGTCGTTTTTGGCGACAAAGTTGGCATCACGGTCTTCTTTCATCAGCTTCGCGATACGATCGAACGCGTCGTCCCAGCTGATTTGCTGCCATTTATCGGAGCCAGGCGCGCGATATTCCGGGAACTTCAGCCGGCTTTCGGAGTGGATAAAGTCCACCAGGCCGGCCCCTTTCGGGCAGAGTGCACCACGGTTGACCGGATGATCGGGGTCACCTTCGATATGAAAGATGGATGCTTTGGCGTTTTTCGCGCCGTCGCCGAGGCTATACATTAACAGCCCACAGCCAACGGAGCAGTACGTACAGGTGTTGCGGGTTTCACGGGTACGCAGCAGCTTATATTGCCGGGTTTCCGCGAGCGCAGCGCCGGGGGCAAAGCCCAGCGCCGCTGCCGTAGTTCCTGCCATACCGCCAGCGCAGATCTTAAAGAACTGCCTTCTGCTGACCTGCATGGTTCACTCCTTGTATCGACATTGTCACATATAGTTATTTACTTTGCGGTAAGGACCGCAAAGGTTCAGAATTAGGGGCAATCACCCTCTTGCTTGAAGGGGTATGAAAAGAATACCACATTGTGTGTATGCCTGTTCTAATACGGTTAAGACAAAGTGAATAAGAACCCTCCCGAACAAATCAAAAATGTGACAACTGTCACAGGTTACCGCCAGGTCGCGCTGTGGAAGCGCGATAATTTGCAACATACTCAGCCGGACGAGTTAGCTGAAGAGGTGCCGGTCGCCCTGGTCTATAACGGCATCTCCCACGTCGTGATGATGGCCTCTCCGGGCGATCTGCAGCGGTTCGCCGTCGGTTTTTCGTTATCCGAAGGGATTATCGAAAATCGCTCTGAGATCTACGGCATGGACGTGGTGCAGGAATGCAACGGCCTGTCCGTCAGAATTGAGCTCTCCAGCCGCCGGTTTATGGGGCTGAAAGAGCGCCGCCGCGCGCTGGCGGGACGCACCGGCTGCGGAGTATGCGGCGTGGAGCAGCTAAACGATATCGGCAGGCCGGTGCGTCCGCTGCCGTTTACGCAAACCTTCAACCTCGCGAACCTCGATCGCGCGCTGGAGCAGCTTAACGACGTACAGCCCATCGGCCGCGTCACCGGGTGCACCCATGCGGCTGCCTGGGTTCGTCCGTCGGGCCAACTGGCGGGCGGGCATGAAGACGTTGGCCGTCACGTCGCTCTCGATAAGCTGCTCGGGCGGCGCGTGGAGGAGGGAAGCGGCTGGCAGAACGGCGCGGCGCTGGTCTCTAGCCGGGCCAGCTACGAGATGGTGCAGAAGGCGGCCATGTGCGGCGTGGAAATCCTGTTTGCGGTCTCCGCCGCGACCGCGCTGGCGGTTGAAGTCGCGGAACGCTGCAACCTGACGCTGGTCGGTTTTTGCAAGCCGGGCAGAGCGACGATTTATACGCATCCCGAGCGTCTGGCAGCGGAGTGACGCCACCAGGCAGCCAAAATACTTCCTGAAAACGCCAGCTCCATCATCACGGCAACGGGCGAGCCGACCACCACATTGTTCAGTAGCCAACAAAGGCTGCCGCACAATGTGTATCCGCGTAATTTCTCGCTCTGTTTCTGAAACGACGCCAGCGTCATCAGCAGGCTCCCGGCGAGCGGCAGGATGTTCTCCAGACTTTGCCACAGACCGGCGCTACAAAGCAGCGACCCGAGCATAAACCCCCACATAGCCCGGCGGCTAAGCGTCACGATGGCCACCGCGTAGCGACATGCTGCGATGAGCATTAATCCCGCCGCGCCGGGTTGTTCCAGAAGATAAAAATGAAGCGCCAGCAGGGTGGTTGATCCTGCGAGCAGGGACAGCGTCGCGGCCCGGCGCTGAAAATGAAAGGCGGAAATATCGAGCAAAAAGCTCATACCGGCCAGGAGCTGAGAGAAAATAAAGGCGTTCATCGCGTCTGCCATCTGCTGAGGAGTGGCGGGACATTAAGCGATGCAAACGCGTCATGCGTTAACCTTTGTTAAGACGCTGGCGAATGCGGGACAGGCTAACGGGAGTAATGCCGATGTAGCTGGCGAGATCGCGCTGAGTGAGCTGCGCCTCCCAGTCCGGAAAGTGGGTTTGCACGTACTGATAGCGCTGCTCTGGCGTATTGAGCAACAGCATTTGCTCTTTTTTCTCTTTGTAGATCAGCTGACGGGTGAGCAGCTGTATCTTAATTTCCTGATTTTCGGGGGCATCAAGCGCGGCCAGGGGGATTTCGCTGGTTTCACCCGCGGAGATCGTTTGCAGGCCGTAATCTGCCGGCGTCCTGGTGAGCCAGTTCAGATAAAGGAAGCAATATTCGCCCGCAAAATAAAACTCTTTAACGCGCTCAGCGCCGGCGGGAGAGTGATAAACAGCGCGCACAACGCCGTGATGTAAAAAGTAAATATGGGTTTGAGGTTCGCCCTGACGAAGTAACCAGCTGCCGGCAGACCGCACTGTTTTCCGGCCGCCTAACGGTAATTTTCGATCGCAATCGAACGTCATTTTTATGCCTCAAATAATTTGAATAAGAATAGCAAATCCTTCCGCTTTTCGTTACCGGGTGTGAGGTCTATTATTTATCACATCAAGGCACAACGCCTTACCTAAACAACTTACCTGAAGGATTTATCTCATGAAAAACGTCAAAACTTTTGCTGCAGTTATCGCTCTGGCCGCTTCTTTTAGTTCTTTCGCCGCTGAAAGCGTGACCGCCACCGCCACCACTATGGACGGCGCTGAAGCGAAAATTGCCGCTCAGGCCCAGGCTGCTGGCGCATCATCTTATAAAATTACCGAAGCCTTTACCGGTAACCGCGTGCATATGACGGCAGAGCTGAACAAATAAAAAAAGAACTACCGTCGAAAGAGCGCCCCTGGGGCGCTTTTTTAGTTTATGCCCGCCAGCCGCAGCAGGGCGGTAACCACCGCCGCGGCGATAATCACCACGATCAGCGGCATCTTGCGCCAGGCGAGAAATACCGCGAAGCCCACCCCCAGCACCCGCGCCATACCGGCAAAATGTTCGCTTTCATAAAATGTGGTCGCCAGCGCGACGGAAAATAGCAGTACCGTCGCGGCGTCCGAGAGCAGCGCCTGAGAGCGCTCGGAAAGCGCCAGGCGGCTACCGATCTTCGCGCCGCCGAGGCGCATCAGGTAGGTTCCTGCCGACAGGATAGCGATTCCGATGATAAACAGCGTGATGTTGCCCATTATTTTTTCCTCGCCAGCAGGCCGAACAGGGAGAACAGCACCGGCAGGCCCGCTGGCGCAAAGGAGACCGCTGCGAGGGATAACGCCGCACCGCTGCAGGCGCGGATTAAGGTGGTGCGGTTTTTAAACGCGGGAATGACCAGCGCCAGCAGAATGGCGGGAAAGACGGCGTCGAGGCCGATGGTTTCCGGGGCCGGCAGGATCTTGCCGACCAGGGCCCCAAGCAGCGCGCCCAGCGGCCAGATGATAGCCACGCCGAGTCCGCACAGCCAGTAGGCGGCTTTACGCTGCTCCGGCGTTTTCTGCGACAGCCCGAAGACCACGCTTTCGTCATTCATAATATGGCAGCCCAGCAGGCTGGCGCCGCGCCTGCCGACCAGATCGCGAACCGTCACGCCGAACGGCACGTGGCGGGCGTTGACCAGTAATCCCGCGGCGGCGGCGGCCAGTGGGTTGCCGCCGCTGGCGACGATGCCGATAAACATAAACTCCGAGGCGCCCGCCAGCACGCAAACCGACAGCACGAACGGCACCCACACCGGGAAGCCGTAGGCTATCGCCAGCGAACCGTAGGAGAGGCCGACGACGCCCACGGCCAGGCAGACTAAGACTATCGCTTTTATCGTGTCCCCTTTGAGACAGGAAAAGTGCTGCTTCATACTATTTAGCCATATCGAACGAATTTCCATTATAATGAACGCAACCCCATCGACTTTCAAGTCGAACGAATCGTTCTATATAAAAAACGCGGAGCCGTGTATGACACAGCCAATTAGTCTGATTGCCCGGAGCCTGGTACGCGAGCGCTCGCGCACCGGGCTCTCGCTGGCGGAAGTCGCGCGCCGGGCCGGTATTGCTAAATCGACGCTATCGCAGCTGGAGTCAGGCAACGGCAACCCCAGCCTCGAGACGCTCTGGGCGCTTTGCGTCGCGCTCGATATTCCGTTTGCCCGGCTGCTGGAGCCGCAGGCGCAAAAAACGCAGGTGCTGCGTCGCGGGGAAGGGACGAAGGTGGTGGCTGAGCAGGCCCACTATCAGGCTATTCTGCTGGCGGCCTGCCCGCCCGGCGCCCGCCGCGATATCTATTTACTGCTGACCCAGCCGGGGGCTGACCGTATTTCTCACCCGCACCCGCCGGGATCGATAGAGCATATTATTGTCACCCAGGGCCGCGCGCGCGTGGGCCTGACCGAAGCGCCGGAAGAGCTGGGTGCCGGGGACTACATCTGTTACCCCGCCGATCGCGAACATCTCTTCCAGGCGCTGGAGCCGGATACCCAGGCGATTCTGGTGGCTGAGCAAAGCTAGCGTTTTATTGCGGGGATGACCGCGCCGCTCCCGCTGGACGTCCCGCCCGTATTGCGGGACACTAGCCGTTTCCTCCACCGCCGACTGGGATACGTATGTCGCTGAAAGCTATTGCTAAAGAACTTGGGATCTCGGTAACGACCGTCAGCCGCGCGCTGAACGGTTATGACGACGTGTCGCAGGAGACGCGCGCCCGCGTGGAGGCGGAAGCGCAGCGCCGTGGCTACCGGCCCAATACCTTCGCGCGACGCCTTAAGATGGGCAAAATTGACGCCGTGGGTCTGGTTTTTCCCATCAGCCCGGCCCCGCTGAATAACAACGTATTTCTCGACATGGTCGGCGAAATTAGCCACGAGCTGGCGCGCTATGAGATTGATTTACTGCTGATTGCCGACGATGAGCAGGCGGATAAGCACGGCTATATGCGAATGGTTCAAAGCCGGCGGGTCGATGCGCTGATTGTCGCTCATACCCTGGATGACGATCCCCGCCTGATGCAGTTGCTTTCCTCCGGTTTTCCTTTCCTCGCCCTTGGCCGTAGCCGGCTGCCGCAGCCCTATGCCTGGTTTGATTTTGATAATCAGGCCGGAACCTGGCGCGCGACCCGCCATTTGATTAGCCAGGGGCACCGGCGCATCGCGCTGCTGAGCGAAAATAACAATCAGGCGTTTATCACCCAGCGCCGCAACGGCTATCTGCAGGCGCTGCGCGAGGCCGGATTAGCGGATACCTGGCTGCGCAGCGTGCCGCCAACTCGCCGCGGCGGCTATCAGGCGACGATGGAGCTGCTGCGTTTGCCGGAACCGCCCACGGCGATCGTGACCGACTGTAATACCCACGGCGACGGCGCGGCGATGGCGCTATCCCAGCTGGGGCGCCTGACCGGCGATAACCGCGTGTCGCTGGTGGTTTACGACGGACTGCCGCAGGACAGCATTATTGAAACCCCGGTGGCGGCGGTGATCCAATCCACTCGCCAGGGCGTTGGTCGCCAGATCGCCGGCATGGTCCGTCGGCTGATTGCCGGCGACGATCTCACCTCTCTGCAGGTGCTCTGGCAGCCCGAATTTATCCCCGGCGACACCGCCTGATTCCCCTCCCGCCACGCTAATTTCTGCACTAGATCACGAATCCGAAACGTTTTGGTTGGCACCCGAAACGTTTCGGATCAACAGTAAGGCATTCCTTGTTGTGGAGATGTCTGATGTCTGATTCGATTGTACGCCTGCAAAGTGCAGGGGCCGATGTGGTAATCAAAACCCATCCGTTTGCTGAAATTATCTACTGGGGGCCGCATTTAAGCCATTTTTCGCCGCAGGATGCGGCCAGCCTGGCGCGTCCGGTGGCGAACGGTCGCCTGGACGTCGATTCCCCCGTAACGCTGATGGCCGAGCTGGGTCATGGTCTGTTTGGCGCGCCTGGAATTGAAGGGCACCGCCAGGGGCTGGACGGCTCGCCGGTGTTCGCCACCGCCGAGGTCGTACAGGCTGGGCAAAGCCTAACCATTATCAGCGAAGACCCGCACGCCGGGCTGCGCCTGCGTAGCGAAATTGTGCTCGATAGCAGCGGTGTGCTCAGCGTTCGCCACGGTCTGACCAACCTGCGCGCGCAGCCCTGGCAGGTGGACCGGCTTGCGGTCACGCTGCCGGTTGCCGAACGCGCCCGCGAAGTGATGGCCTTTCATGGCCGCTGGATCCGCGAGTTTCAGCCGCATCGGCTTGTCCTCGATCACGACAGCTTCGTGCTGGAAAACCGCCGCGGGCGCACCTCCCACGAGCATTTTCCGGCGCTGATTACCGGCAGCACCGCCTTTAGCGAGATGCAGGGCGAAGTGTGGGGAGTACACCTTGGCTGGAGCGGCAACCACCGCCTGCGCGCTGAGGTAAAAACCGATGGTCGCCGCTATCTGCAGGCGGAAGCGCTCTATTTACCGGGGGAGATGGCGCTGGCCGAAGGCGAAACCCTGTGGACGCCGTCGCTGTACGCCAGCTATTCGGCGCAGGGTCTGAACGGTATGAGCCAGCAGTTTCATCGCTACCTGCGCGAGCAGATCGTGCGCTTCCCGGATAACAAACCGCGCCCGGTGCATCTCAATACCTGGGAGGGGATCTATTTCAATCATGACCCGCAGTACATCATGCGCATGGCGGACGAGGCGGCGGAACTTGGCGTCGAGCGCTTCATCATTGACGACGGCTGGTTCAAAGGGCGCAACGACGACTGGGCGGCGCTCGGCGACTGGTATCTGGATGAGAAAAAGTACCCCAACGGGCTGACGCCGGTTATCGACCACGTGAAGTCGCTGGGCATGGAGTTCGGCATCTGGGTTGAGCCGGAAATGATCAATCCGGATTCGGACCTTTTCCGCGCCCACCCTGACTGGGTGCTGGCCCTGCCGGGCTATACGCCGCTGACCGGCCGCCATCAGTACGTCCTGAACCTCAATATTCCGCAGGCCTTTGACTATCTGCTGGAGCGGATGAGCTGGCTGCTGGGCGAGCACGCCGTGGATTATGTGAAGTGGGATATGAACCGCGAGCTGGTGCAGCCGGGCCATAACGGTAAAGCCGCCGCCGATGCGCAGACCCGCCAGTTTTATCGTCTGCTGGACGCGCTGGTTGCCCGCTTCCCACATATCGAATTTGAATCCTGCTCCTCCGGCGGCGGACGCATCGATTATGAGGTGCTGAAGCGCAGCCATCGCTTCTGGGCTTCCGATAACAACGATGCCCTGGAGCGCAACACTATCCAGCGCGGCATGAGCTATTTCTTCCCGCCGGAGGTGATGGGCGCGCATATCGGCAACCGCCACTGCCACGCCACCTTCCGCCAGCACAGCATCGCCTTCCGTGGCCTGACCGCGCTGTTTGGCCATATGGGTCTGGAGCTGGATCCGGTGAGCGCCGACGAACAGGAGCGCGCGGGCTACCGCAAGTATACCGCGCTGCATAAGCAGTGGCGCAATGTCATTCATCACGGCGTGCAGTGGCGTATGGATATGCCGGACGCCACCACGCTGGCGCACGGCGTGGTCAGTGAAGATAAGAGCCAGGCGATTTTCCTCGTCAGCCAGCTGGCGATGCCGGATTACACCCTGATGGCGCCGCTGCGCGTTGCGGGGCTGGAGGCGGGCGCCCGCTATCAGGTTACGCTGCTCGATCACCCGGATATTCAGATTACGGGAGAGGGCGGTCATACCATGCGTAAGCTGCCGGAATGGATGGTGACCCCGCAAACGGTGAGCGGCGAGTGGCTACAGCAGGCGGGGCTGGCGCTGCCAATCCTCGATCCGGAAAGCGCCATTTTGATTGGCCTGCAACGCGTGTAATGGTGACGGGCCGCCAGGCGGCCCTGACTGAGGAATATAAAATGAACCCGACTGCCTGTACCCACAAAAACAACCCTAACTTCTGGATTTTCGGCCTGTTCTTTTTTCTCTACTTTTTCATTATGGCCACCTGCTTCCCGTTCCTGCCGATCTGGCTGTCGGACGTTATTGGCCTGAATAAAACCGAGACCGGCATCGTTTTCTCCAGCCTTTCCCTGTTTGCGATCTGCTTCCAGCCCGTTCTGGGGGTGATCTCCGATAAGCTGGGGCTGAAAAAACACCTGATGTGGATCGTGACGATTTTGCTGGTGCTGATTGCGCCATTCTTCCTCTATGTTTTTGCGCCGCTGCTGAAAACCAATATCTGGCTGGGGGCATTAAGCGGGGGCGCCTATATTGGTTTCGTGTTCTCCGCCGGTGCCGGCGCGATGGAAGCCTATATCGAACGCATCAGCCGCAACAGCGGGTTTGAGTACGGTAAAGCGCGTACCTTTGGCTGTCTTGGCTGGGCGCTGTGCGCGACGACCGCGGGGATGCTGTTTAGCGTCAATCCCGAGTGGGTATTCTGGATGGGCTCGGCCGCCGCGCTGCTGCTGGTGGTGCTGGTGGCTATCGCGAAACCGCAGGCCAGCCAGGCCGCTCAGGTCATGGATTCTTTGGGCGCGAATCGCCCATCGGTGGATTTAAAAACCGCCCTGCGGATGTTCCGTCAGCGCAAAATGTGGATGTTTATTCTGTATGTGGTCGGCGTGGCGTGCGTATACGACGTCTTCGATCAGCAGTTTGCCACCTTCTTTAAATCCTTCTTTGCTACGCCGGAATCGGGCACCCGCGCCTTTGGTTTTGCGACCACCGCCGGGGAGATTTGCAACGCGATCATCATGTTCAGCTCGCCGTGGATTATTAACCGCATCGGTGCGAAGAACACCCTGCTGATTGCCGGGATGGTGATGGCGGCGCGGATGATCGGCTCATCCTTCGCCACCACCGCAGTTGAGGTCGTGGCGCTGAAGATGCTCCACGCCCTGGAAGTGCCGTTCCTGCTGGTGGGGGCGTTTAAATATATTACCGGCGTGTTTGACGTCCGGCTGTCGGCGACGATTTATCTGGTGGGCTTCCAGTTTTCCAAGCAGGTGGCGGCGATTTTCCTCTCCGCATTTGCCGGCAATATGTATGACCGGATCGGTTTCCAGGAGACCTATATGATCCTCGGCGGTATTGCGCTGTCCGTCACCTTAATATCGGCCTTTACGCTTTCAGGGAAATCCGCGCCTGGCAGCGTCAGTAATAAAGCAATGACCATTTAATAAATTAACAAAGAAAATGCTCACAGGGATGTGCTGAATAAACGGGAGAACGGATTGACTATGGATATTAAAAAAAGAATGAATAGCGGTGAATTATATACCGACGGCGGCTACGGTCTGCCGGAGGAGCGGCTAATGGCAAAGGTGCGGGCCTATGAATATAACCACTCGCACCCATTCGGTCAGGAGCTAAGAGAGGATATTATCCAGCGCATGTTTGCGAGCGTGGGTAAACAGTGCTGGATCGAGCCGTCGATCAATCTTGCTTACGGAATTCACACCACTATTGGCGATAACTTCTACGCAAACTTCAACCTGACGCTGGTCGATGACGCGGAGATTATTATCGGCAATAACGTGATGTTCGCACCGAATGTGACGATCTCTACCGCCGGTCATCCGGTGCATCCGGATCTGCGCCATACGCTGCAGCAGTTCTCTCTGCCGGTGATTATTGAGGATGGCGTCTGGCTGGGTTCCGGCGTGATTATTAATCCCGGCGTGACCATCGGCAAAAACTCGGTAATTGGCGCCGGCAGCGTGGTTAATCGCTCGATTCCACCGAACGTTGTTGCCGCCGGGGTGCCCTGCCGGGTATTAAGAGATATTACCGATGAGGATAAAAATAAATATCAGCTCTATACCGGCCAATAAATATAAGGCACATATTAATTAGCACTCGTTCCCATATAAAAATAATGAAGATAGAAAGGTGAGTTATTCACTCACCTTACCTCCCCGTTACCTCCGGAAAATAAAAATGAATAAAAAGACGATAGCCTTAGCGATGAGTTTATGTGTGATGGCAAGTTCGGCAGTTGCTAAAAATAATTCTCTGACGCTTGAACAGCGTATGGAACAGCTGGAAGCGCGGCTTGCCGCGGCTGAAAGCCGGGCTACGGTGGCGGAAGGCCAGGTGCGGGAATTACAGGAGAAACAGCGCACCGCTATTGCGCTGGCACAACCGACCGTTGCGGTAAAAAGCGTCGCGGCGGTCGAAGAGAGCAAAAAGAATATTACCGCGCCGGAGCTTAAGCTCTCCGGCTATGGCGATCTGAAGATCTACGGTGACGTTGAGTTCAACATGGACGCGGAGAGCAAGCACGGCCTGCTGGCGATGACTAACGCCGATGTTGGCAGCGACCCGACCTACGATAACTGGGATTTAAACGGCCGCATTCTGCTGGGCTTTGACGGCATCCGCACCATGAGCAACGGCTATTTTGCCGGATTCTCGATCCAACCGCTGGCCGATATGACCGGCTCCATGAACCTTGATGATGCCGCCTTCTTCTTTGGTCAGGAGAAGGACTGGAAGATAAAGGTCGGCCGTTTCGAAGCCTATGACATGTTCCCGCTGAACCAGGACACCTTCGTCGAGCACTCGGGTAATACCGCCAACGATCTCTACAGCGACGGTCACGGCTATATCTACATGATGAAAGAGGGACGCGGGCGATCCGACGCGGGCGGTAACTTCCTGCTCAGCAAGCAGCTGGATAACTGGTACTTCGAGCTGAATACGCTGCTGGAGGACGGCACCTCTCTGTATGACGGCGGTGACTACCACGGCCGCGACATGGAGCAGAAAAAGAACGTCGCCTACCTGCGTCCGGTTGTCTCGTGGGCCAAGGATGAGTTCTCCGTCGCCGCGGCGATGGAGTCAAACGTGGTGAAAAATGCCTACGGCTATAGCAACGCGCGGGGAGAGTTTGTCGATCAGTCCGATCGTACCGGCTATGGGCTGACCATGACGTGGAATGGCCTGAAAACCAACCCTGCCGATGGCGTGGTGGTGAATGTGAACACCGCGTATATGGATGCCAACAATGAAAAAGACTTCACCGCCGGGGTTAACGCGCTGTGGCAGCGCTTTGAGCTGGGCTATATCTACGCCCATAACAAAATCAACGACTATGCCGGGGTGATTTGCGATAACGACTGCTGGATTAAGGATGAGGGGACCTACAATATTCATACCTTCCACGCCTCGTATCAAATTCCAAACGTGATGAATATGCAGAACTTTAATATCTATCTCGGGGCCTACTACTCCATTCTTGATAGCGATGTGCAGGCCAATAAGAGCGATGACGACGATCGCTACGGCGCGCGCGTGCGCTTTAAATACTTCTTCTGAGAACCGTAAAAAGCTGCCCCGCGAAACGTAGCCCGGCGGGGCAGCCGAGCAGGTTAATCCAGATAGAATACCGGCTTCAGATCGGCGCTGAGCGGGCTGTTATCGGCGTTTGCGGGCATCACGTCGCGCATATGCCGCCACCAGCGCTGACAGACCTCGGTTCCGGCGACCGCGTTCCAGCGGGCTTCAGATTCAATCTCCACCGTGGCGAACAGCAGGCTGCGCTCTTTATCGAGATAAATGGCGTAATGGTGCGCGCCGTGTGCCTTCAGAACCGCCTCCAGCTCCGGCCATATTGGCGAATGTCGACGCTGATACTCTTCGTGCGCGTCGGGATTCACCTGCATTACAAACGCCTTGCGGATCATAACGCCTCCAGATACAGCTCGCGTACTTCGTCGCGGCTGGCGGTTCGCGGGTTGCACGGCGCGCACGGGTCGGCGAGGGCCTTGTCCAGCCAACCTTCGATGTCGGCTTTGGTCACTCCAAGCTGGCTGAAGCCCTGCGGAATGCCGACGCGTTTGCTCAGGGCGCGAATCGCCTCGATTGCCGCCATGCTGGCTGCTTCATCGCTCATGTCGCGGGTCTCGACGCCCATCGCCTGCGCCACGCGGGCAAAGCGGGCAACGGCGTTCGGGCGGTTAAAGTTTTCGATGATCGGCAGCAGGATGGCGTTGCATACGCCGTGGGGCAGATTGTGGGTCGCGCCAGGCTGATGGGCCAGCGCATGGACCAGGCCAAGACCGGCGCTGTTGAACGCCATACCCGCCAGATACTGACCAAACGCCATCTGCTCGCGCGCCTCAAGGTTGTGCCCGTCGTCGACGGCTTTCGGCAGCCACAGATTAATCAGCCGAATGGCCTCCAGGGCGTTGGCATCGGTGAGCGGGTGGGCACCGACTGAGACAAAGGCTTCGATAGCGTGGGTCAGGGCGTCCATTCCGGTGGCCGCGGTGATGGAGGCCGGGATGTCCAGCATCACGCTGGCGTCATCGACGGCGATGTCCGGAATAATATTCGGATCGATAATCACCTCTTTTACCCGGCGCGCGGAATCGATGATGACCGCATTGCTGGTCATCTCCGCCGCCGTTCCGGCGGTGGTGTTTATCGCCACCAGCGGGACGCCGGCGTTTTTCACCTTACCGACGCCGGAATAGGCGGTGGAAGGGGCCGGGTTGGCGGTGAGGATTTTAACCGCTTTCGCGGTATCGATGGGGCTGCCGCCGCCAAAGGCGATAATGTAATCGCACTGCGCATCGTGGAAGGCGGTAATGCCTTTATGCACCAGCGCTTCGGTGGGGTTCGGGAACACCTCATCAAACAGGTGCCAGGACATCTGGTGCGCGTCGAGCGCGGCAAACAGGCTGTCCAGCAGGCCCAGCTTCACCAGCTGACCGTCGGTGACGATCAGCGCTTTGCCCCACTCTTTAGCGGCGACCAGATTGACCATATCGCCAATGGCGCCCGCGCCGTGCAGGCTGATTTTCGGCAATGCCAACATAAAGCTCATGATAACTCTCCTGTTAATGAAATCCCGTTCCCCCCACCGTCAGGCGAAGGGCTAATGTCTTCGCTGCAGCACTCGCCGGGCGATAATCGGCAGCGAAATCACCGCGATCAGCATGACGCCGATGATTATCGACATCACGATGCCCGGTACGTTGAGCAGGCTCAGGCCAAAGGTCACCAGCCCCATCAGGAAGGCGGCAATAATCACCCCCACCATGCTGCCGGAGCCGCCGAGGATATTGACGCCGCCGAGCACCGCCATCGTCACGACCGCCAGCTCCCAGCCAACCGCCAGAGAGGGACGAGTGCTGCCGAGCCGTGACGTCAGCAGCACCGCGGCCAGCCCCGCCATCAGCCCGACCAGGGCAAACAGGATCAGGTTATGGCGCTTGACGTTGATCCCGGAAAACCAGGCGCCGGTCGGGTTATTGCCAATCGCGTAGGTGCGGCGGCCAAAGTTGGTTTTATGCAGCAGGAAGGTAAAGGCGGCCGCCAGCAGCAGGAACAGCGCAAACTCAAACGAGAGCGCCCCCCAAACGTAGCCCTGGCCGAACCAGGCGAAGCTGTCGGGATAGTGGTTTAGCGCCTTATCGCCCAGCAGGATGTAGGTCAGGCCGCGGTAGAGGCTCATGGTGCCGATGGTGATAACGATCGACGACAGGTTCAGGCGCGTCACCAGGATGCCGTTAAACAGGCCGCACAGCAGGCCCACCCCCAGCCCAACGGCCACCAGCAGCGGCGTATCCATCCCCGCCGCCGCGCAAAAGCCCATTGCCGTGGAGCTCAGCGCCATGGTGGAGGCGACCGAGAGGTCAATCTCTCTGGCAATAATCAGCATCGCCATCGGCAGGACGATAATCGCCTTCTCGGTAAAGTTGAAGGTGGCGTCAGAGAGGTTCCAGATATTAAGGAAGTAGGGCGACGCCAGCGCGTTGGCGGCAAAAACGGCGAGGGTCACCGCCAGCAGGAAGCCTTCCCAGCACAGCAGGCGGCGCAGCGGCGACGGCGCCGTCGGGCGGCCGGTCATCTCGTCAGTGGTCATTATTTTGCTCATGGTTTCACCGTCTGTTTTTGCGAAGCCAGCACCGCGCTGCGCAGAATGAGCCGTCCTTGACGTTTGTTCCCGCGCTCGTTAAGCACCACGGCGATGACAATAACCGCGCCGGAGATAGCCATCTGCCAGAAGGGGGAGATACCGATGACCGGCAGCGCGTTGTTGATAATCCCGAGGAACAGCGCGCCGCACAGGCAGCCGACTACGCGTCCGGTTCCGCCCATGGTGCTGATGCCGCCGATGACGCAGGCGGCCACGACCTGCAGTTCGAAGCCGTTGGCAACGTCAACGTAGGCAACGGCAAAGCGGGAGATCCACAGATAGCCGCAAAACCCCGCCAGCGCCCCGGAAAGGCAGAAGCTGATGAACTGCATTTTCCCGGCGTTGATACCGGTGTAGTACGCCGCGGTGGCGTTGCCGCCTGCGGTGTACAGCGCCCGCCCGGTGCGGCTATAGCGCAGGAAGTAGCCCACCAGCAGCAGGGCGGCGATGGCGCACCAGCTCAGCAGCGGCAGCCCCAGCAGCGAGGTGCGCGGCAGGGCGAGGAAGTCCGCGCTCATCTGATGCGAGTTAACCCAGCCGCCGTCGGAGAGCAGGAAAATAATGCCGCGATAGATGCTCATGGTGCCGAGGGTGACCACGATCGCCGGTATGCCGAGACGCCAGACCAGCAGGCCGTTAATCACCCCCATCAGCAGGCCGAGCAGGATCGCCAGCATCAGCAGCGCCCACACCGGAATGTCCGGGTGGTGGGCGTTAAGCAGGGCGACGATCATCCCGGTCAGCGCCAGGTTGGCGGCCATCGACAGGTCGATCCCCTTGGTCAGCAGCACCATCATCTGGCCGAGAGCGAGGACGATAAGAATCGAGGTGTCGTTAAACATCTCAACCAGGTTTTCCGCCGCGATGAACGACGGTACCCGGCTGCCGATCCCCGTCACCATCAGGATAATGACCGCCGCCAGCAGCGCTTCGCGGTTTTTAAGCAGTTGTCGCCACATTACGCAGCCTCCCGGGCAGCGCCGCTGGCGGCGCTGACGATAGTTTCCGCCGTCGCTTCGCCGGCGCGATATTCGGCCACCATCAGCCCTTCGTGCATCACGATGATGCGGTCAGCCATTCCCATAACCTCCGGCAGCTCTGATGAGACCATAATAACCGCCAGCCCCTGGCCCACCAGCTCGGACATAAACTGGTGCACCGCCGCTTTTGAACCGATATCGATGCCTTTCGTCGGCTCATCGAGAATGATCGCCTGCGGATGGGTGGCCAGCCATTTGCCGATCACCACCTTCTGCTGGTTGCCGCCGGAGAGGGTTTCTACCGCCTGCTGCCAGCTGAAGGCCTTGACCTGCAGGCGCGAGGCATACTCATCGGCCAGCCGCCATTCGCGCGCGTCGTTCAGCACGCCGCGGGGGTTGAGCCTGGCGAGCTGGGGCAGGCTGATGTTTTGCGCGATCGGCAGGGCGACGATCGCCCCCTGCTTCTGCCGCTCTTCCGGTACGCAGACGATACCGGCCTGAATGGCGTCCGCCGGCTGGCGAAAACGCACCGGTTTGCCTTTCAGCACGATTTCGCCGGAGGAGGGATGCGATACGCCGGAAAGCGCCTGCATAAGTTCGGTACGCCCGGCGCCGACAAGGCCGTAGAAGCCGAGGATTTCACCTCTGCGCAGGGTGAAGCTGATATTGGCGAACTCGGTAGGATGGCAGAGGTTGTTGACCTCCAGCACCGTTTCTCCCGGGGTGCAGCTCACCTTCGGGTAGGTTTGGGTAATGGCCCGCCCGACCATCATCGACACCATCCGCTCTTCGGTGATCTCGTTGATGGCGCCGGAGCTCACGTACACGCCGTCGCGTAAAATGGTGTAGTAATCCGCCAGCTCGAAGATTTCGTCAAACTTATGCGAGATAAACAGGATGGCCTTCCCGTCCTGCTTCAGGCGCTCGACTATCTGATAAAACTCCAGAATTTCGTGCTGCGAGAGCGCGGCGGTCGGCTCGTCAAGGATAACCACCTGCGCCTCAAAGGAGAGCGCCCGGGCGATGGCCACCATGTGGCGCTGGGCGATGCCCAGCGTTTTTAGCGTCGCGCGCGGGTCGATCTGTACTTCCAGGCGGCGGAGAATCTCCCCGGCTTTCTGGTGCATTGCCGGCCAGTCGAGCTTTTTCAGCAGGCCTTTATGCAGATACTGGCCGACAAAAATATTCTCCGTCACCGAGAGCTCGTCAAACAGCACCGTTTCCTGGTGGATAGCGGTGATCCCGACCCGGTGCGCCGACTCCGGATGAGGCAGCTGAATCGGGATCGCTTTATAAAGGATTTCGCCCTCTTCGGGCTGATAAATGCCGGTCATCACTTTGACCAGCGTGGATTTGCCGGCACCGTTTTCGCCAATTAAGGCGGTCACTTTGCCGGGCCAGAGATCGAGCTGTACGTTCTCAAGGGCACGCACACCGGGGAAAACCTTGGTGATGCCCTTAAGCGACAGCAGCGGGGTGGACGCCGTCATGATAAGTCTCCGTTTTTTTCCCCGTTTCCAGGCGAAACGGGGGCTGAGGATTAGAAAATTTTGGAAAACTTATCGATGTTGCCGGCATCGTAAACGAACGGCTCCGCCATCGCGCCGCTGCCGTCGGCATCCAGCTTCACCTTGCCGAGCCTGCCCATGTTGGCTTCGGTTTTGGTTGCCGTGCCTTTGACCAGATCGTCGGCCAGGTACGTGGCGGCGTAGCCGAGGTCAATGGGGTTCCAGATAGCAAAGCTTTTGCTGGCGCCGGACTTAATCGCCCCGGCCATTTCGGACGGTAGCCCCAGCCCGGTAACGTACACTTTGCCAATCTTGCCCTGATCCTTCACCGCCTGGGCGGCGGCAACGATCCCCACCGACGAAGGCGAGACGATCGCTTTCAGATTCGGATACGATTTCAGCAGGCCGACCGCTTCGCGATAGCTCTTGTCGGAGAGATCGTCCCCGTAGGCAACGGTGACCAGGTTGACGGAAGGGTACTTCGGCAGCACCTTCTTCATCTCTTCGATCCAGATGTTCTGGTTGGTTGAGGTTGGGGTCGCGCTGAGGATCGCCACGTCGCCTTTTTCGATGTTCAGCGCTTTTAAGGCATCCGCGGCGAGCCTGACGTTGGTCTCGCCAATAAGTGCGTTATTGGAAGGGGTTAAGTGGATCTGACGGCCCGCCGGCGCGACGCCGGAATCCCAGGAGACCACTTTGATTCCGCGCTGCATCGCCTTTTTCAGCACCGGCACCACGGCGTCCGGATCGTTGGCGGAAATGGCGATCGCGTCCACCCCCTGGGCGATCAGCCCGTTCAGCACTTCGATCTGCGCTTCGGCGGTGGTGGTGGTGGGGCCGGTATAAATCACTTTCACATCGCCTAACTCTTTAGCCGCTTCCTGCGCGCCGACGTTCGCTGCCTCGAAGAATCCATTTCCCAATGATTTTGCCACGAGGGCAATTTTAACTTCTGCTAAAGCGGAACCGGACAACGCCAGGGCGGCAACGGTGAGGATCAAGCTTGTCTTTATTTTCATTGCTTTTACTCCACATGATTGAGTTAGTTTCCCCTTATCTTTCATCCTGCCGATGCGTGGTCTGCCGCAGGGCGAAAGAGTTAGGGTAGGGTTTGCAGGTGACAGAGTTCGCCCCGTCTCGGTGAGCGGGGCGCGATGTAATTATTGATAAAGGTCTAACGCGGACTGCATAGGCTGCACATCAAAGCGCTTGCCGAGGGCAATCAGCTCTTCGCGGGTGATGGTCTGCTTCATTCCACCCATGGAGTAAACCTTCACCAGCACTTCAGCCGATTTCTCGGCGGTATCGATCAGGCCAAAGGTTTCATCCAGCGTCGGCCCGCTGCCGAAGACGCCGTGGAACGGCCACAGCACCAGCGAATGCTGACGCATTTCCAGCGCGGTGGCCCCGCCGATTTCGTCGGTACCCGGCACCATCCACGGCAGAATGCCGACGCCGTCCGGGAACACCACCAGGCATTCGGTGCTGCCTTCCCAGAGCTTGCGGGTGAAGAGATCGCTGTTGTTCTCCAGCACGTAGGTCAGGGCGATCAGGTTGGTGGCGTGGCAGTGCATGATCACGCGATCTTTGCCGCCGGTCAGCCTGATGCGTTCGCTGTGGGACAAGAAGTGGGCCGGCAGTTCTGAGGTCGGCACCGCCTCGTGGGTCAAGCCCCACAGGATGTGATATCCCGCGCCGTCGCTGTCCACTTTGACCACGCCGAGGTTGGCGGCCGGATCGAGCTGCACGTTGCGGAAAAATTTACCGGAGCCGGTAACGATAAACGGCTGGTTGGCCAGCGTCGGCATCGGCTGGCTCAGGGCGATATAGCGCGGTTTGGCGTGGAAATCCGCCGCGAAAGGTTCGATATCGGCCTCGTCGAGGCGCAGCGTCAGGTTGCCGCCGTTGCGCTCATCCCAGCCCTTCAGCCAGGCGTCGGTGGTGGCCTTAATCATGCCCTGGACGAACCAGGAGTCGATAATGGTGTGCATAGTCTTGTGCTTCCTGTTGATTCGGCGCGGGGTTGACCCCGCGCCCTGAATAGGTTGTGTATCTGTCGGCTGCCGGGCTACCCGCGCTGGCTCAGCACATCTTTCTCGTAGCCGCGAACGCTATCCAGCCACTGGCTGCCCGCCGGGGTATCGTGACGCTGGCAGTACATCTCCCAGGCGGCCTGCCACGGCAGGCATTTCTGCTCTTCCAGCAGCGCCAGTCGGGCGGTGTAATCGCCGTCGGCTTCCAGCTGGCGCAGCTGTTCCGTCGGTTCCAGCAGCGCGCGCAGCAGCGCTTTTTTCATGTTGCGGGTACCAATCACCCACGCCGCGATGCGGTTGATGGAGGCGTCGAAGAAATCGAGGCCGATGTGCACCCGGTCAAACAGGTTATGGCGGATGATTTCGCTGGCGATGGCCTGGGTTTCGTCATCCAGCAGCACCACGTGATCGCTATCCCAGCGTACCGGGCGGCTGACGTGCAGCAGCAGGCGCGGAATGTAGAGCATGGCGGCAGAGATTTTGTCGGAGATAACTTCCGTTGGATGGAAGTGCCCGGCATCCAGACACAGCGCGGTCTGGCGGCTGGCGGCGTAGCCCATATAGAATTCATTGGAGCCGACGGTGTAGCTTTCGGCGCCGATACCGAACAGCTTGCTCTCCACGGCATCGATATGATGCGCCGTGTCGAATTTCTCGCTGATAACCTCGTCCAGCGCGTTGAGCAGGCGCTGGCGCGGCGCCAGACGGTCAACGGTAATGTCCTTCATGCCGTCGGGGACCCAGATATTCATCACCGACGGGGTGCCCAGCTGCTCGCCGAAATAGGCGGAAACCCGGCGGCTGGCCTTGCAGTGATCGATCCAGAACTGGCGGATTTCATCGTTGGCGTGCGAGAGGGTAAAACCGTCGGCGCTTAGCGGATGCGAGAAGCAGGAGGGGTTAAAATCGAGCCCCAGGCCGTTGTTTTTGGCCCATTCAACCCAGTTTTTAAAGTGCTCAGGTTTGATTTCGTTACGCGCAACCGGGGTATCAGACTCCAGATAGATAGCGTGCAGATTCAGCCGTTTCGGGCCGGGGATCAGGCTGAGCGCCTGCTCGAGGTCGGCGCGCAGCTCGCCCGCGTTGCGGGCTTTGCCCGGATAGTTGCCGGTGGCCTGAATCCCGCCGGTTAAATTCCCTTCCGGGTTTTCAAAGCCCGCGACGTCATCGCCCTGCCAGCAGTGCATGGATACGGGAAGCCGGTCCAGCTGGCGCAGAGCCTCCTCGACATCCACACCGACGGCGGCGTAGCGCTGTTTGGCAATTTCCCAGGCTTGTTCAAGTTGAGTGGTCATGCGCAAAGCTCCTTGGTCTGTTGTTGCTGAAACTGCGCAACGAAGCGGGCAATTTCATTTTCAGGATTAGGGATAAACGTGGTGAGCGCGTAGTTGTGGCGCACCACCTGACGGAAATCATCGACGTTGTTCAGCTCATCCAGCGTCATCAGCTGGATGCCGATATTGCCGAGCGTAGAGGCCTCGACGGGACCCGCGATGACCGTAATGCCGCAGGCGTCCGCGCACAGCTGATTGAGCAGCGCGTTCTGACAGCCGCCGCCGACGATATGCAGCTGGCTGAAGGGTTGGCCTCGCAGCCGGGCAAGTTCGCCGAGCACGCGGGCATACAGCAGGGCCAGGCTGTCAAAAATGCAGCGCGCCAGCTCGGCGTCGCCGCTGGGCACCGGCTGCCCGGATTCACGGCAGGCGGCCTGAATCTCGGCGCTCATATTGTCCGGGTTGATAAAGCGCTCATCGTTGCAGTCAATCACCGAGCGGCAGGCCGGGAGTTCGGCGGTATGGGCAATCAGCGCCGGCAGGTCGCTGACGTTCTGCTCTTTCAGCACCCGCTGCAGCAGCCACAGTCCCATAATATTTTTCAGCACCCGATAGCGGCCTTCCGCGCCGCCTTCGTTGGTGATATTGGCCTTCAGCGCCTCATCGCCGGTGCAGGGGGTTTGGCTTTCAAAGCCCATGAGCGACCAGGTGCCGGAGGAGAGATAGGCCGCATTTTTACCGGCCAGCGGAGAGGCGATCACCGCGCTGGCGGTATCGTGACTGGCGACGGCGACCACCGGGATCGCGTTGCCCTGCGGGCAAATCCAGTGGCCGATCACGTTGCCGGGATGGGTCGGGGTACCGAACCATTCGCGCGGCGCGCCGCTCCAGTTCAGCAGCTCTTCGTCCCAGCTATCGCTGTTGATATTGACCAGCTGGGTAGTGGTGGCGTTGGTGTATTCCCAGTTCATCCGACCGGTCAGGCGAAAGCTGAAGTAGTCCGGGATCAGCAGCGCGTGCGCGGCCTGGCTCACCAGCTCCGGCTGCTGCTCAACCAGGGCGCGCAGCTGGTACAGGGTGTTGAACGGCAGAAACTGGATGCCGCTGCGGCGATAGATATCCGCCCGGCCTATCTGCGCTTCGGCATGCTGCATCAGGCCGTGGGTGCGGTCGTCGCGATAGGAAACCGGCAGGCCGACGCGCTGGCCCTGGGCGTCGAGCAGGACATAATCCACGCCCCAGGTATCAATGCCGATGCTGTCGATAAGGATGCCCTGCGCGCACACCAGCGCCAGCCCGCGGCGAATTTCGCCTTCCAGGCTATCGATATCCCAGCAGTCGTAGCCATCCACCTGGTGCAGGCTGTTGGTAAAACGGTGGATTTCACGCAGCGTCAGCGCACGCTGTCCGCTTTCATAGCTGGCGAGCATCACCCGCCCGCTGGAGGCGCCTAAATCAACGGCGACACAATGTCGAAAATTCATGGCAGAGATCCTTCTGAAAATCATTGCCAGCAGTCTAAAAAAGTCGCCGGTCGCGCACCTTCTTGCCACGGACAGGGAAATTTCTCCGCTGGCAAGAAAGCAAAGGTGACCGTGAGAGAGCTCACAATTTCATTCTGTCGCTATCGACGCGGGGGATGTGACGCTCTCCGCAGTTCCCGATCTTTCCGGCTGTTTCTTGAAAAAGCGGCAGGCTTTACGTCGTTTGCGGTCAAAAATTGAAGGCCGGATTGCCGGTCCTTAATTACTATTTGCGACACTGATTGATAACATTTCTCATTTCGAGGGAGCTGCTATGACCGTATTGCACAGTGTGGATTTCTTTAAGTCCGGTACTTCTGCTGTTGCCATTGAGCCACGCCTCCCTCAGTCGGCGTTTCCGGAGCATCACCACGATTTCCATGAAATTGTTATCGTCGAGCACGGGACGGGGATCCACGTTTTCAACGGCCAGCCCTATACCATCAGCGGCGGCTCGGTCTGTTTTATTCGCGATCGCGATCGCCATCTTTATGAACATACCGATAACCTGTGCCTGACCAACGTGCTCTATCGCGCGCCGGATGCGTTTCGCTTTCTGAACGGCGTCAGCCAGCTGCTGCCGCAGGAGCAGGAGGGCAACTATCTCTCGCACTGGCGGGTTAATCAGGGGGCTTTGCAGCAGGTGCGACAGATCGTCAGCCAGATGGAAAGCCTCAGCGCTGAGTCGGATGTGCATACTATTGCCAGTCGGGAGATTCTGTTTATGCAGCTGCTGGTGCTGCTGCGCAAAAGCAGCCTCGCGGAAGGGGCCGCCGATAGCGAGGCGCGGCTCAATCACCTGATGGCGTGGCTGGAAGATCACTTTGCCGAGGATGTTTGCTGGGAAGAGGTGGCGGCCCAGTTTTCGCTGTCGCTGCGCACGCTGCATCGCCAGCTCAAGCAGCAGACCGGCCTGACGCCGCAGCGCTACCTGAACCGGGTGCGGCTGATGAAGGCGCGCCATCTGCTGCGGCACAGCGATGACAGCGTCACGGATATCGCCTATCACTGCGGATTCGGCGACAGTAATCACTTTTCGACGCTTTTTCGCCGCGAGTTTTCCTGGTCACCACGTGATATCCGCCAGGGGCGCGACGCCATTCTTCAGTAACGCGAGAGCAGTCAACGTTTTAGCGAGCAAAATTGCGAATAATGAAACGTTATTTGCGCCTGGAGTTGTCGCGGTGGCCGGTCAGTTGATTCTTCGCAAAGATGAGTTTTTTGCCTCGCCTTCTCAGGCGGTGGCGGTAGCGGATCGCTACCCGCAAAACGTCTTCGCCGAGCATACCCATGAGTTCTGCGAACTGGTGCTGGTATGGCGGGGAAACGGCCTGCACGTGCTTAACGATCGCCCGTGGCGCATTACCCGCGGCGATCTGTTCTATATCCGCGCGCAGGACAAACACTCCTACGCGTCGGTGAACGATTTGGTCCTGCAAAACGTCATCTACTGCCCGGACCGGCTGCGGCTCAACTTTGACTGGGCGGCCCATATTCCCGGGCTGTTTGGTACGCCGTGGCTCCCGCACTGGCGAATCGGCAGCTCCGGTATGACCCAGGTGCGGCAGGTGATTACCCAGCTTGAACAGGAGAGCACCCGCAGCGACCCCCAGGCCAATCAGATGGCCGAGCTGCTGTTCGCCCAGCTGGCGCTCATTCTGCACCGACATCGCTACGCGACCGACAACCTGGCGGCAACCCAAAGCGAAGCCCTGCTCGATAAACTGCTGACCGAGCTGGCCGGCAGCCTGAATCGACCCTTTTTCCTCGATCGCTTTTGCGCGCGGGAAGCGTGCAGCGAGCGCGCCCTGCGCCAGCAGTTTCGCCAGCAGACGGGTATGACGGTCAACCACTATTTACGTCAGCTGAGAATTTGCCACGCGCAGTACCTGCTGCAGCATACGGAGCGGCTGATTGGCGAAATCGCCATGCTGTGCGGATTTGAAGACAGTAACTACTTTTCGGTGGTCTTTAACCGTGAGATCGGCATGACGCCGGGGCAGTGGCGGCAACGCAGTCGCGTCGCCGCTTAGGCGCCTAGTTCGCCATCCCCAGGCCGACAATATTGGCGGCAATAATGATGACCACGCAGCCGAGGCTGAGTACGCCGACCGGCCGCCGCCCGGCGTTTTTCCACTCCTTCAGCACCAGACCAACCAGCCCGCCGCACAGAACGTAGAAGCTCATATGCAGCATCCAGCTCATGTAGTCGTACTGCGCCGGAATGCTGGCGTGGCCCCATGCGTAGAAAAAGAACTGCAGATACCACATCAGGCCGCCGAGAGCGGAAAGCAGAATATTGGCGATGATGAGCGGTTTTGCCCGCGAGAAGTCCGCTTTTATCGACAGGTTTTTCACTTTTGCCAGCCGAATAAAGCAGAATCCGAGGTTCACCAGCGCGCCGCCGCCCATGATGACCACGTAGCTAGGCAGGGCGGTGTACAGCGGGTCAACCCCCAGCGCCGCGGCGGCTTCGTGCATCGGTTTGGCGGCGTTCATCGCAAACGACATCCCCGCCGAGAAAATGCCGCACATCACCGCCAGCAGCAGGCCTTTTTTGAGGTTAAAGTCTTCGGCCTTAATGCCCATTTTGCGCTCTTTCAGCTGCCCCGCTCGGGTCACAATGGCGACGCCAATCACCGCGACCAGCACGCCGAGCAGCGTCATCTGACCGCCTTTGGTATTGATTAAAACCTCGAACTGACCGTTGAGAATCGGGGTCATTAGCGTACCGACGATCAGGGTAATGCCGATGGCGATACCGATCCCCATCGACATGCCGAGATAGCGCATGGTCAGGCCGTAGTTGATATTGCCGATACCCCACATCGCGCCGAACAGGAAGACCGGCAGCAGAGTCGAGGCGCTAAAGGAGTTGTAATAGGCCCAAAAATCAGGCAACAGCAGGGCGCTGATAGTCCAGGGCAGGATCAGCCACGAGACAATCCCGCCGATAGACCACATGGTTTCCCATGACCACTGCTTAACTTGTTTGAACGGAGCATAGAAACAGGCTGCACTGGCCGCACCTATCAAATGCCAAAAAATACCCATCGTAATCGCGTGATTCATTGATTTTATCCTCATCTATTTTTTATCGGATAAATCTTCTTCCGACCCGATGAGTGTAAAAATCGGTCAGTTTTATCGCCTTCAGGCTGTTGCCACGTGTTGGAAAACCCTGGCAACCAACAGCTTAATTAGTTGTTCCAGCTCACAAAACCGCGGGTATCACACTCTGTTATAACCTTATTAAAAATACGGCATTGATAAGCGTTTTCAATATCATTTAATTAACTATAATGAACCAACTGCTTACGCGGCCTTAACACTCGCAGCCGCTCGACAATAATGGAGATGATTATGAGTTTTACACTGCCAGCCCTGCCGTACGCTTATGACGCCCTGGAACCGCACTTCGACAAGCAGACTATGGAAATCCACCATACTAAGCACCACCAGGCTTACGTTAACAACGCCAACGCTGCGCTGGAAAGCCTGCCGGAATTCGCCGATCTGTCTGTTGAAGAGCTGATTACTAAACTGGATCAGCTGCCGGCTGACAAAAAAGGTCCTCTGCGTAACAACGCGGGCGGCCACGCTAACCATAGCCTGTTCTGGAAAGGCCTGAAAACCGGTACCACCCTGCAGGGCGACCTGAAAGCGGCTATCGAGCGCGATTTCGGCTCCGTTGATAACTTCAAAGCTGAGTTTGAAAAAGCTGCCGCCACCCGTTTCGGCTCCGGCTGGGCGTGGCTGGTGCTGAAAGGCGACAAGCTGGCCGTGGTTTCTACCGCGAACCAGGACTCCCCGCTGATGGGTGAAGCTATCTCCGGCGCTTCCGGTTTCCCGATCCTGGGCCTGGACGTGTGGGAACACGCTTACTACCTGAAATTCCAGAACCGCCGCCCGGACTACATCAAAGAGTTCTGGAACGTGGTTAACTGGGACGAAGCAGCAGCGCGTTTTGCCGCCAAAAAATAAGGTTGCATTGTGCTGAACGAGAAGCGAGTCTGATGACTCGCTTTTTTTATACCTGTAGCAGGGGGCAGCAGATGCATTATCCGGTGAACGTCTTTGTGGGCAAGATAAGGGATTACGAAGGAAGCCGTCCGAGCGCCATCGGGAAAATCCAGGTCGACGGTGAGTTAACCCTCGGCGATCTGGGGCTAGAGGGCGATGAGCAGGCGGAAAAGAAAATTCATGGCGGCCCGGATCGCGCGCTATGCCAGTACCCGCGCGAGCACTACGCCGACTGGATCCGCGAATTCCCCCAGCAGGCCGACCTTTTCTGCGCGCCGGCCTTTGGCGAAAACCTTTCTGCTGAAGGAATGACCGAGAAAAACGTTTATATCGGCGATATCTTTCGCTGGGGCGAGGCGCTGATTCAGGTAACGCAGCCGCGATCGCCGTGCTTTAAGCTCAACTTCCATTTTGCCATCAGCGATATGGCCCAGCGCATGCAGAATAGCGGTAAAACCGGCTGGCTGTATCGGGTGGTGGCGGGGGGCGTTGTGTCCTGCGACGCGCCGCTGGAGCTGGTCTCCAGGGTGAGCGATGTCAGCGTACATGAGGCCGGCGCGATTGCCTGGCATATGCCGTTTGATGACGAGCAGTATCATCGCCTGCTCTCTGCTGGAGGGCTATCGGTAAGCTGGAGCCGCACCATGCAGAAGCGGCGCTTAAGCGGGCAGATCGAAGATAGTTCCCGCCGATTGTGGGGGAAATGAGACTCCCCCGGCTGCGTGCGCAGACCGGGGAATGCCGCGTCAGGTGCGCTTATACAGCGGCAGCCAGATGGTCAGCCGCAGGCCGCCCAGCGGGCTGTCGTCGGCCTTCACCCAGCCGCGATGCTGCTGAATAGCGGCTTCGACAATCGCCAGTCCCAGACCGGTACCGCCTGACTCGCGATCGCGCGCTTCGTCGGTGCGGTAAAACGGGCGGAAAATCTGCTCGCGATCCTCAGGGCTGACGCCCGGACCGTCATCATCGACGTTAACCGTGATGCCGTCTTTATCCACCGAGAAGCTCACCGAAATTCGGGTATGCGAGTAGCGCAGCGCGTTGCGTACGATATTCTCCAGCGCGCTTTCCAGCGCGTTGGGGTTGCCGTACAGCGGCCACGGCCCTGGCGGATACTCCACGGTGAACGATTTTCCTACCTGCTCGGCCTCGAAGGCGGCGTTATCGAGCACCTCGCCCCACAGCTGGTTGGCTTTCACCGTCTCGCTGACCAGCGCGTTGTTGGCCTGATTGCGCGACATCACCAGCAGATCGTTGATCATGCTGTCCAGCCGATGCGCCTCCATCTCAATACGCTCCAGCTCTTTGCTCTCGCCGCTGCGACGGCGCAGTAGCGCGGTGCCCAGCTGCAGGCGCGTAAGCGGCGTGCGCAGCTCGTGGGAGATATCGGAGAGCAGACGCTGCTGGCTGGTCATCATCCGTTCCAGGGCGGTGACCATCTGGTTAAAGCTGGTCCCGGCGGCCAAAAACTCCTGCGGGCCGGCTTCCAGTTCCGGATGCTGGCGCAGGTTCCCCTGGGCGACCTCGTCGGCCGCATTTTTCAGCTTACGCGCCGGTTTTGCCAGACTCCACGCCAGCCATAGCAGCAGCGGAGCGCTGACCAGCATGGTGACGATAAGCAGCAGCAGCGGACGGTCAAACAGCAGGTTGATGAAATCGGATTGTGACGTGCTGGCGGGGCGGATCAGATAGAGCTGATAATTATCCTCACCATCCCTGACGGAAAACGGGCCGACCATTTCCAGACGACCATAGCGTTTTTTCTGCGGATGATCGGCATTATCGGCCTGGCCGATAAAGTTGCGAATAATCTGCATTTCGTTGCGTTCTGCGCCGATAACGCGCCCTTCGCTGGTGACCAGCAGCAGACGCTGTCCCGGCGGAGCCCATTTATCTATCGCCCGAAACAGACGACGCCACCACATCAAATCGTTGGGTGGATCGGTCGCCAGCTCGGCCTCAACGTGCTGCTCAATCATGATGCCCTGGCGTTGCTCGCTTTCCAGAAGTTCGGTCATCTGGCGCGAATCCAGCTTGGGCAGCATCAGAACCAGCATCAACACCAGCGCCAGCGTGAGCCAGAAAATAGCGAAGATGCGTGCGGTTAAACTTCCAATCATGAAGCTGAGACCATCAGATAGCCGCGCCCGCGCAGGGTTTTAAACCACGGGTGGCCGTCTTTACGCTCCGGCAGCTTACGCCGCAGGTTAGAAATATGCATATCGATGGCGCGGTCGAACGGCGTCAGGCGTTTTCCCAAAACTTCCTGACTCAGATGTTCACGAGAGACCACCTGGCCCAGATGCTGCGCCAGCAGGTACAGCAGGGTGAACTCCGTTCCGGTCAGCTCCAGCGTTTGACCATCAAAGTTGGCTTCCTGACGGCCCGGGTTGAGGCTCAATGCGTCAACCTCCAGCGTCGGTGAGCCGGCTTCGGTGGTTTGCTGCTGCTCGCTCCAGTGGGAGCGGCGCAGAATCGCGCGTATGCGCGCCACCAGCTCACGATCGTTAAACGGCTTAGGCAGATAATCATCCGCGCCCAGTTCAAGGCCGAGAACGCGATCCAGCTCGCTACCGCGGGCAGTTAGCATGATAACGGGAGTCTGGTGTGTCTGACGCAACTCTTTAAGCGTATCGATACCGTTTTTCTTCGGCATCATCACATCAAGTAAAAGTAAATCGATGCTGTCGTCCAGGAGAGCCAGCGCCTGTTCCCCATCATGGGCTACGAGCACGTTAAAGCCTTCCATATCGAGCAGCTCTTTTAACAGGGAGGTGAGCTCCCGGTCATCATCAACTAACAGGATTTTGTTCATTGTTTAAATACCTCCGAGGCAGAAATTACGTCATCAAGGCTCGCTAATCCATGACTTTACGTTGTTTTACACCCCCTGACGCATGTTTGCAGCCCGAATCGTAAACTGTCTCTCGTTGAATCGCGACACAAACGTTTTGGGAGTATGTGATGCGCAATGTTATTGCTGCCGTCATGGCCTCAACGCTGGCGCTAAGTGCTTATAGCCAGGCCGCTGAAGTCGTTACCAGCGTTAACTGGCTCCCCGGAGAAGAAGGGGCGCAGCGCAGCATCCAGGGCCACATGTTTGATGGCATAAGTTTAACCGAACAGCAACGACAGCAGTTACGAGATCTTATGCAACGGGCACGCCACGATAGGTTACCCGTTAATGTTAGCGAAATGGAGACAATGCATAGCCTTGTCACCGCAGAAAAATTTGATGAAAACGCTGTGCGCGCTCAGGCCGATAAGATGGCGCAGGAACAGGTTGACCGCCAGATCGAAATGGCGAAGGTTCGCAACCAGATGTACCACCTGTTAACGCCAGAGCAGCAAGCGGTTTTAAATGCTAAGCACCAGCAGCGAATGGATCAGTTGCGTGAGGTTGTAAGGATGCAGAAAGGCTCAGCGAAGATGCTTTCAAGTAGTAGCAATACCGTGCAACCCCAGTAACAAACCCTGTTTTCCTTGCCATAGACACCATCCCTGTCTTCCCCCACATGATGTGGGGGTTTTTTTTGCCTGTCATTCAGCTAAACGACCTCCCGCTTGCCATCCGTCGTAACAATAGATCGGGTTATACTAAGCGCATTGCGGGTGAAGGAGCGTTTATGAATCAATCTTATGGGCGGCTGGTGAGTCGTGCGGCCGTTGCGGCAACGGTGATGGCCTCCGCGTTACTTTTGATCAAAATTTTTGCGTGGTGGTATACCGGCTCTGTGAGTATTCTGGCTGCGCTGGTGGACTCGCTGGTGGATATTGCCGCCTCGTTAACCAATCTCCTTGTGGTGCGTTATTCGCTGCAACCTGCCGATGAGGAGCATACCTTTGGCCACGGTAAGGCCGAGTCGCTGGCGGCGCTGGCGCAAAGTATGTTTATCTCCGGGTCGGCGCTGTTCCTGTTTTTAACCGGTATTCAGCACCTGGCGCGCCCGGAACCGATGCAGGCGGCGGGCGTCGGGATGATTGTGACCTTGATTGCGCTGCTCAGTACGCTGGTGCTGGTGACCTTCCAGCGCTGGGTGGTGAGAAAAACGCAGAGTCAGGCGGTGCGTGCAGATATGCTTCATTATCAGTCTGATGTTATGATGAACGGCGCTATTCTGGTGGCGCTGGGCCTCTCCTGGTACGGCTGGCATCGTGCCGATGCGCTATTTGCGTTAGGGATAGGCGTCTATATTCTGTATAGCGCGCTGCGCATGGCCTATGAGGCCGTCCAGTCGCTGTTAGACCGCGCGCTGCCTGATGAGGAACGTCAGGACATTATCAATATCGTGACCGCATGGCCTGGCGTCAGCGGGGCACACGATCTACGGACGCGGCAGTCAGGGCCGACTCGCTTTATTCAAATACATTTGGAAATGGAAGATAACCTGCCATTGGTTCAGGCACACGTCATTGCCGACCAGGTGGAGCAGGCGATTCTGCACCGTTTTCCGGGTTCTGATGTCATTATCCATCAGGACCCCTGTTCTGTGGTGCCGCTGGCGCGGCAGGGCGTTTTTTAAGCTTTGAGTTATAGTCTGTAAACTCGATGTAAAAATGTGGGGCAGCCCGGCATTATTTGTATAAATTACCGCCGTTTGGTCTGACCTGAATCAATTCAGCCAGAAGCGTTTGATATACTATTGCAATTATCGTCGTGCACTCCTGATAAGGGAGCGCTTCAGGCAACAGGATTATTTTTTGCTTCCTAAGTTCAGAGGTAGTCATGATTAAGAAAATCGGTGTGTTGACAAGTGGCGGTGATGCGCCGGGCATGAACGCGGCAATTCGCGGCGTTGTGCGCGCGGCATTAACGGAAGGTCTGGAAGTTTTTGGAATCTATGACGGTTACCTCGGGCTGTATGAAGATCGTATGGTCCAGCTCGACCGCTATAGCGTTTCCGATATGATCAACCGCGGCGGCACCTTCCTGGGTTCAGCACGTTTCCCGGAATTCCGCGAAGAGCACGTTCGCGCCGTGGCCCTTGAGAACATGAAAAAGCGCGGTCTGGATGCGCTGGTTGTTATCGGCGGTGATGGTTCGTACATGGGGGCGATGCGCCTGACCGAAATGGGCTTCCCGTGCATCGGTCTGCCGGGCACCATCGACAACGACATTAAAGGCACCGACTACACCATCGGTTTCTTCACCGCGCTGAGCACCGTCGTTGAAGCGATTGACCGTCTGCGTGATACCTCTTCCTCACACCAGCGTATTTCCGTCGTTGAAGTGATGGGCCGCTATTGTGGCGATCTGACGCTGGCGGCCGCTATTTCCGGCGGCTGTGAATTCGTCATGGTGCCTGAGGTTGATTACAGCCGCGACGATTTGGTTGCTGAAATCAAAGCGGGCATCGCCAAAGGTAAGAAACACGCGATTGTGGCCATCACAGAGCACATGTGCGACGTCCACGAGCTGGCTGACTACATTGAGAAAGAGACCGGTCGTGAAACGCGTGCAACCGTTCTGGGCCACATTCAGCGCGGCGGCTCTCCGGTTCCTTATGACCGTATCCTGGCATCCCGCATGGGCGCCTACGCGATTGACCTGCTGCTGCAGGGCTTCGGCGGCCGCTGCGTGGGTATTCAGAACGAGAAGCTGGTTCATCATGACATCATCGACGCTATCGAGAACATGAAGCGTCCGTTCAAAAATGACTGGCTGGATTGCGCGAAGAAACTGTACTAAGTTTCGGCGTAAAACAAAAAGGCCTTCTCAGAGAGAAGGCCTTTTTTATTGGGCGGGCTATTCGATATCCAGCGCATCCTCTGAGAGGATGATGCCGGTATTATCGGCGTACAGATGATCGCCGGAGAAGAAGGTCACGCCGCCGAAGTTGACGCGGACGTCGCTTTCGCCGATGCCTTCACCCGCGGCACCTACGGGAATGGCTGCCAGCGCCTGGATGCCGATATCCAGCTCTTCCAGATCGTCTACCTGACGCACCGCGCCGTAAACCACCAGTCCTTCCCACTCATTCTGCACCGCCAGACGCGCCAGGTCTGCGTCAATTAGCGCCCGTCGGACGGAACCGCCGCCATCGATCAGCAGAATATGACCACGGCCGTTCTGTTCGAGCATATCGTATAGCAACCCGTTATCCTCGAAACATTTCACCGTGATGATTTGTCCACCAAACGACGACCGTCCCCCAAAGTTGGAGAACAGAGGTTCCACTACGTTGACATCCTCCTGGTAGATGTCACAAAGCTCGGAAGTATCGTATTTCATAGGCTTAACGTTCAGTTGCTGCGAGAGTTTTTAGTATATCTCGCGAAACCCATTGTTGGCAAAATCATCAATTGTTAATTGATATTTGTCAGTTAACCCAGCAGCTTGCTGCAAATAATCCCGATGACAAACAGCAGGTTGGTTAACAGAGCCGCTTTTACCGTTCGTTCCAGCATTGGGCGCATCGCCACCGGCTCGCGCTCGCGCATGACAAACCGCACCTGCTTCACCAGCAGCGGCATCGCGAGGATAAACAGCCAGCCCCATGGACTGTGCAGAGAAAGCAGATTAAACAGCGCCAGGCACAGCGGAGCGCCGATTAACAGGCAGGCGTGGTAGCGGCGGGCGTTGATTGGACCAAGGCGCACGGCCAGGGTGTTTTTGCCGTTCTCCCGGTCGCTATCGATATCGCGCAGGTTATTGATATTGAGCACCGCCGCCGCGAGCAGGCCGCAGGCCGTTGCGGGCAGGAAGACGCTGGCGGCAATCGTGTGGGCCTGGAGGTACCAGCTTCCGGCCACGCTCAGCCAGCCAAAGAAGACCAGCACCGAAATATCGCCAAGGCCGATATAGCCATAGGGGCGGGTGCCGACGGTATAGGTGATTGCCGCGACGATGGCGAGGCTGCCCAGAACCATAAAGCCAATAAAATCGGCCATGGTTTGCCAGGCGGAAAACAGCAGAGCCAGTCCGGAAAGACAAATCAGCACCACGGTGAGGATGAGCGCACGCTTCATCTGCGCCTGGCTGATCGCCCCTTTTTGCATACCGCGCAGCGGGCCTATGCGATCGGGCTTGTCGCTGCCCTTTACCGCATCGCCGTAATCGTTCGCCAGATTAGATAAAATTTGCAGCAGACCGGCGGTAATCAGCGCCAGCAGAGCCACCCAGGGATCGAAATGACCCTGGTGCCAGGCAAGCGTCGTGCCGACAACGATGGCGGCAAAGGCCAGAGGCAGCGTTTTTGGGCGCAGGCTTTCCAGCCAGGCCTGGGTGCGGTTTATCGGTTGTTCAGTCATAATTCCCGGCCAAAAAAATGGGGCTATATATAGCCCCATCGATTGTGATGAAAATACATTGAACCGGATTATAGGATAAAACGACTCAGATCTTCATCTGCCACCAGAACATCGAGATGTTTACCGACATATTCAGCATCAATGGTGATGCTCTGGCCGTTCATTTCGCTGGCATCGTAGGAGATATCTTCAATCAGACGCTCCAGAACGGTGTGCAGACGGCGCGCGCCGATGTTCTCGGTAGTTTCGTTGACCTGCCATGCCGCCTGAGCGATACGCTTGATGCCGTCTTGCGTAAACTCAATGCTCACGCCTTCGGTGGCCATCAGCGCCTTATACTGTACGGTAATCGAGGCGTTCGGCTCGGTCAGGATGCGCTCGAAATCTTCGGTGGTCAGCGCTTTCAGCTCGACGCGAATCGGCAGACGACCCTGCAGTTCAGGGATCAGATCTGACGGACTGGCCACCTGGAATGCGCCGGAGGCGATAAACAGGATGTGGTCAGTTTTCACCATGCCGTGCTTGGTTGAGACGGTACAGCCTTCAACCAGCGGCAGCAGATCGCGCTGGACGCCTTCACGAGACACGTCCGGGCCGGAGCTATTGCCGCCGCGCTTACAGATTTTGTCGATCTCGTCGATAAACACGATACCGTGCTGCTCGACCGCGTCGATAGCGTCCTGCTTCAGCTCTTCCGGGTTAACCAGCTTGGCCGCTTCTTCTTCAATCAGCAGCTTCATCGCGTCTTTGATTTTCAGCTTCCGCGGTTTCTGCTTCTGCCCTCCCAGGTTCTGGAACATGGACTGCAGCTGGCTGGTCATCTCTTCCATGCCCGGAGGGGACATGATCTCTACGCCCATCGGCGCAGCGGCAAGGTCAATCTCGATTTCTTTATCGTCGAGCTGGCCTTCGCGCAGCTTTTTGCGGAATGCCTGACGCGCCGCGGACGGCTCCTGAGTTTGCTCAGCCTGGCCCCAGTTATTTTTCGCCGGTGGGATCAGCACGTCAAGAATGCGCTCTTCCGCCAGCTCTTCCGCACGGTAGCGGTTTTTATCGATGGACTGCATGCGGACCATTTTGATCGCCGCATCGGTCAGATCGCGGATGATGGAATCCACTTCTTTACCGACATAGCCCACTTCGGTGAATTTGGTCGCTTCCACTTTGATGAACGGCGCGTTGGCCAGCTTTGCCAGGCGACGCGCGATTTCGGTTTTACCGACGCCGGTTGGGCCGATCATCAGAATATTTTTCGGTGTAACTTCATGGCGCAGCTCTTCGCTAAGCTGCATGCGGCGCCAGCGGTTACGCAGGGCGATAGCGACAGAACGCTTAGCGGCGTCCTGACCAATAATATGTTTGTCCAGTTCGCTGACAATTTCGCGTGGGGTCATTTCAGACATGGGAGATCCTTACGCTTTAGAGGCTAATTCTTCGATGGTGTGGAAATGGTTGGTATAAATGCAGATATCGCCTGCAATATTCAACGCCTTCTCTGCGATGTCGCGAGCGCCCAAATCGGTATTTTCCAGCAGAGCGCGAGCAGCGGCCTGGGCGTAGGGACCACCGGAGCCGATAGCAATTAAATCATTTTCTGGCTGCACCACGTCACCGTTACCGGTGATGATCAGGGACGAGTTCTCATCCGCAACCGCCAGCAGCGCTTCCAGCTTGCGCAGCATGCGATCGGTACGCCAGTCCTTCGCCAGCTCAACGGCGGCTTTGACCAGATGGCCCTGGTGCATTTCCAGTTTACGTTCAAACAGTTCAAACAGCGTAAAGGCGTCTGCGGTGCCGCCGGCGAAACCCGCAATCACTTTGTCATTGTAGAGACGGCGGACTTTTTTCACGTTGCCTTTCATTACGGTGTTGCCCAGCGTGGCCTGGCCATCGCCGGCAATAACCACATGGCCGTTACGGCGAACACTAACTATTGTTGTCACGAGCAGACCCCTTGGTTACAAAAGCGGAATAGGGGCCCCGCGCTTTACGCGGGGCGGAATGCAATTATAGATGGGGGGGATTTTGAGGGTTTCAACCCCTGGCGGCGAGACGAATGCAGTTTGCATGCCCGGCCATTTTCAGGCGACCGATCATGTCGTTGGCATTTTCCTTGCCTTTCAGCGGCCCAATGACCACGCGATTCCAGCCGTTGTTGGTGGTGATGTGCGAGGCAAAGCCTTCAAAGGCCAGCTGAGCACGGACGGTTTCCGCCTGTTCAGCCCCTTTAAAGGAGCCGCACTGGATCATCCAGCTGCGATCGTCTTTCTTCTCGGCTGCGGCTTTTGGCGCCTCTTCAACTCGCGCAACCGGCGCGGCCGCCTGCGTTTTAGGTGCCGCTGCGGTATGCGCTGGCGTCTGCAGCAGATCCTGATACGGCTGCGGCGCTGCCGCCGTTTGTTTCGGCTGCTGTACCGGCTTCGGCTGCTGTACAGGCTGTTCTGCAACCCGCTGTTGTACGCGCGGCTGCTGCACCGGCGCCTGCTGCTGGGTTTGCGCCCACTGCTGCTGCTGTACCTGCTGCTGAGCCAGGCGCTGACGCTGCAGCGTCTGCTGACGCTGCGCCGGGGTCTGTTCGTTCCACGGCACCTCGGTCAGCTGAGTCGGCTGCTGGCGCATATCGGCCTGCATCTGTGCCAGCAGCTGGCGCTGTTCGTTGGTCAGCTGTTCAGGCTTCATCACTTCGCCGCCGGCCGTCGGTTCGGTTGGCGCACGTACGCCAGGCTGACGGCTTTCCAGCTCTTTTATATAGCGCCAGCGCTCTTCCGGTTTCGGCGGTAGGCCGTTACCTGCCGCCTGGCGGTTTTGCAGCGCTTCAGCTTCTTCTTTTTTGTGGTGCGTGATGAAGTACAGTCCACCGATAAAGGCCACCAGCACGGCCGCCGCGATTGCCACCATAGTAGGTGAAACAGCAGAAAGGCCGCTTTGCTTGTTCCTTGAGCTTCGGGTGTTGCTCTTTTTGCGCCGCGAAGAAGCCGGTTGGCTGCGGCGTACATAATCTCGTTGTGCCACTATCGTTTCGCTGTCTTATTCATTCGTCAGCCCGCCATGTTACTTAAGCGGCGGGCCTTTGACCAGAAGAGCAGGCCCGAAAGCCTGATGGTTATGCTCTGATTTTTCGCGTACTGCCACGAACGATCAGCTCGCAGTCAAGCAGTCGCGAGCCGCTGCTGACGCTGTGACCGTGCAGCTGGTCCAGCAATAGCAGCATCGCTTCGCGGCCGATATCAAAGCGCGGTTGCGCAACGGTCGTCAATGGCGGATCGCAAAATTCAGACAAAGAGATGTTATCGAAACCAATAATAGACAAATCGTCAGGAATTTTCAGGCCGCGGCGTTTTGCCAGCGACAGAGCCCCCAGCGCCATAATATCGCTATGGCAGAATACGGCCGTTGGCGGCACGGGCAGCGATAAAAGCTGCTCAAGGGCGTTAGAGCCGGCTTCATAGGTAAAATTACCGCGGGCAATATACTGCGGCTCGACGGTTATCCCGCTGCGGCGCAGCGCCTGGACGTAGCCCTGCAGACGGTAGTGGCACAGCGGCATCTCTTCCGGGCCGGCGATACAGCCTATACGCTTGTGCCCCAGCTCGTGCAGGTAGTTGACGGCGTTGAACGCGGCGGTGAGGTTGTCGATATGCACCGTGGGCAGCTCGAGCTCTGGCGCAAATTCGTTTGCCATCACCATCGGCGGCAGATTGCGCTGCTCCTCTACGCCGGCATCGAACGGCAGGCGGGAGCCGAGCAGCAGCATGCCGTCGATCTGCTTGGTAATAATCAGGTCGATAAAGGTTTTTTCCTGACGGTTTTGATGGGCGCAGTCACCGATCAGCACCAGGTAACCCTGTTCCGCCGCGGTGATTTCGATACCGCGGATGATTTCACTGAAAAAGGGATCGCAAATATCCGGCACAATCACCAGAATCGTGCGCGATTCGTTGCGTTTCATATTTCGCCCGAGCGACTGCGGCAAATAGCCGACTTCCAGCGCCGCCTGCTCCACCCGATTACGGGTAGTTTGTGAAACCTTATCGGGATTCATTAACGCTCGGGATACGGTTGCCGTTGAAACGTTAGCCTTCAGGGCGACGTCTTTCATCGTGGCGGCAACCACCTGTTTTTTGGGCTTCACCTGTTTTCTCCTCGCTGACTGGCGCAGACACATCCCTTGTGATCTGACATCAACAACATTTTTAGCAGATAGTCGCTGCAGAGAGTTACAGAATTTTCATGAAAAACGTGATGAGCATTGAATTTTTTCGATCCGCCTCGCAAGAGAAGGCTTAACCTTCAATAGGATCGACGTCCAGCATCCACTTCACCTTGCGCGCTTCCGGCAGCGTATTGATCAGGGCCAGCGTACCGCTGACGATGTGCTGCAGTCGAGTGCGCGACGGGTGCTGCAGCAGGATCTGCCAGCGCCAGCGGCCTCCGCGCTTTGGCGCCAGCGCCGGAACCGGGCCAAGCACCCACAGCTTCTCGTCGGCCAGCGGGCTGGCCTGCAGCAGGTTACGCAGCTGCTGCAGGAACAGCGGGGCCTGCTGGTTGTTATGGTCTTCCGCGCGAATCAGCACGTGGCTGGTCCACGGCGGCAGCTGCATCGCCTGACGTTCGGCGAGCGCCTGATCAGCGAAGGCGTCATAGCCTTTATATAACAGCGTTTGCAGCAGCGGATGCTCAGGATGGTGGGTCTGGAGGATAACCTCGCCCTGTTTCCCGGCGCGGCCCGCGCGGCCGGATACCTGGGTGTAGAGCTGGGCGAAGCGCTCCGCCGAGCGGAAATCGGCGGAAAACAGCGCCCCGTCGACGTCGAGCAGAGAGACCAGGGTGACATCCGGAAAGTGGTGACCTTTTGCCAGCATCTGAGTGCCAATCAGAATACGCGCCCCGCCGCGATGAATATCGGAGAGATGCTGCTCAAGCGCCCCTTTGCGGCTGGTCGTATCCCGGTCAACGCGGGATATTGGCACTTCGGGAAACAGCGGCGCCAGCGCCTGCTCCAGCTGCTCCGTGCCGAGCCCTACCGGCACCAGATGCGTCGAGCCGCAGGAAGGGCACTGACGCGGTATAGGCCGCTGGCTGTCGCAGTGGTGGCAGCGCAGATGATGCTGCGCCTGGTGCAGGGTGTAATAGCTGTCGCAGCGCGGGCATTCGGCAATCCAGCCGCAGTCATGGCACAGCAGAGCCGGGGCGAAGCCGCGACGGTTTAAAAACAGGATGACCTGATTATCGGCCTGCAGGTGCTGGCGCATCCGGGCAATAAGCGCGGGGGAGAGCCCTGCCTGCAGCTGCTGGCCTTTTAAATCCAGCACGTGCTGCTGGGCCGGGCGGGCGTTACCCGCGCGCCGGGTCAGCTTCAGCTGGCGATATTTGCCCTGGCGAACGTTGTGTAACGTCTCCAGCGCCGGGGTTGCCGAGCCGAGAATAATCGGGATTTGCTCGCTATGGGCGCGCCACACCGCCAGGTCGCGGGCGTGATAGCGCCAGCCTTCCTGCTGCTTATAGGAGCTGTCGTGCTCTTCATCAATCACGATCACCCCGAGGTCTTTAAACGGGGTAAATAGCGACGAGCGGGTGCCGATAACTATCGCCGCCTCGCCGTTTTTGGCTTTCAGCCACGCCGAGAGGCGTTCGCTATCGTTAAGTCCGGAGTGCAGGACCTCAACGGGAGCGTTAAAGCGCTCGCGAAAGCGGGCGATGGTTTGCGGCGTCAGGCCGATTTCCGGCACCATTACCAGCGCCTGGCGACCCTGAGCCAGCACGTTTTCCAGCACGCTCAGATAAACTTCGGTTTTCCCCGAGCCGGTGATCCCCGCCAGCAGCCAGGTGGAAAAGCGGTCAGCGGCGCTGTGGATTGCCCCGACGGCGGTGGCCTGCTCGGTATTCAGGCGCAGCCGCTCTCCGGGGACGGTGAAGCTCGTCCGCCAGTCGGTGATGGCCGGCGCTTCGTTTGCCAGCTCGCAGAGCCCTTTCCCGCGCAGCGCCTGCAGCGCCGCATCGCTGAACTCCAGCTCCGCCACCTGATGACGCCATATTTTTCCCTGACGCAGCGCGGCCAGGGCCTGCTGCTGCTTCGGTGAACGCTTGAGGCCGTTGATGTCTACCGCGTGGCCCTGCTCGGTTGCGAACCAGTACCACTGCGGCGCCGCGCTGGCCGGCTTTCCCTGGCGCAGGGCGATGGGGAGGGCGTGAAATAGCACGTCGCCAATCGGGTGATGATAATAGTCGGCTGCCCACAGCAGCAGCCGCCAGATAGAGGAAGAAAATACCGGCTCGGCGTCCAGCGCTTCGGCGACCGGCTTGAGCCCGTCCAGCGGCAGCTCGCTGCGTTCGCTAATCGCGGTGACAATGCCGATGCGCTCCTGTTTACCGAACGGCACGCGCACGCGACAGCCCGCTTTGACCGTGATGCCCTCAGGGAGCAAATAGTCAAAGGTACGGGGCAGCGGAACGGGCAGGGCTACGTGGGCGACGGGCATGTCATCTTCCTGACTTGAAATCTGGCCGGTTAGTATACACATTGTGATAAGGGCTCGCGGATCAGTTTGCATCCGTCGGTCAAATTCTGTATGATTCGCCGCCTTTGGTGTGCTTCGTGCAGCATCAAAGCCTATACTATTACCCATGAGTTCCGCACGGCGGAAAGTCTACGGGAAATTATTAACATCGCGTGGTGTCTGGCGTTAGGGCTGGAAGAGCGACGCGGCCTTAACTGAGGTTCTCCCATGAAAAAAGATATTCACCCGAAATACGAAGAAGTTACTGCTAACTGTTCTTGCGGTAACGTCATGAAAATCCGCTCTACCGTTGGTCACGACCTGAACCTCGACGTGTGCGGTAAATGCCACCCGTTCTACACTGGCAAGCAGCGTGATGTTGCTACCGGTGGCCGCGTTGACCGCTTCAACAAGCGCTTCAGCGTACCGGGCACCAGCAAGTAAGTTGCCGGAAGCCAGAAGAAGAAGCCGCCTCAGGGCGGCTTTTTTGTTTCTCTCGCCGTCAAACGCGGAGAAATAAAAAAGGGCAGAAGTTTTCTTCTGTCCTTTTTTATTGGCTTAGTATTCCCACGTATCCGGGTCGATGCCCATCTCACGCATAATCTGTTTCGCCGCTTCCGGAATTTCATCACTGCGTTCTTTACGCAGGTCTTCATCGTTAGGCAACGGTTGACCGGTAAATGCATGCAGGAACGCTTCACACAGCAGCTCGCTGTTGGTGGCGTGACGCAGGTTGTTGACCTGACGACGCGTGCGTTCATCTGTGAGGATCTTTAACACCTTCAGAGGAATGGAAACCGTAATTTTTTTTACTTGCTCACTCTTCTTACCGTGCTCAGCGTATGGGCTGATATATTCGCCGCTCCATTCAGCCATGAGATACCTTTAATCCTCTAGTCATTAGTTAAGGGCCTGAATCTTGAGTCCGGGCCATAATCGCGCGTAGTTTACCGCATGAGTCGTCTTTCTGACATGAGATAAGCCGATACGGATGTGCGCTAATGCATATAATTTTAACGGCTATTTCCTGTTTGCTCAATCTATACGCAAAGAAGTTTAGATGTCCAGATGTATTGACGTCTATTGTGACAATGATTACTCTGGAGTCTGACATTTCACCGATTCAGCCCAGGAACTGCCCAACATGACGCGTAAACAGGCCACCATCGCAGTGCGTAGCGGTTTAAATGACGACGAACAGTACGGTTGCGTTGTCCCGCCGATCCACCTTTCCAGCACCTATAACTTCACCGGCTTTAACGAACCTCGTGCCCATGACTACTCCCGTCGCGGTAACCCAACGCGTGACGTGGTACAGCGCGCTCTGGCGGAGCTGGAAGGCGGCGCGGGCGCGGTTCTGACCAACACCGGCATGTCGGCTATTCTGCTGGTGACCACCGTTTACCTGAAGCCGGGCGACCTGCTGGTGGCGCCGCACGACTGCTACGGCGGCAGCTATCGTCTGTTTGATAGCCTGGCGAAACGCGGCTGCTACCGCGTGCTGTTTGTCGATCAAAACGATGAGCAGGCGCTGAGCGCCGCGCTGGCGGAAAAACCGAAGCTGGTATTGGTTGAAAGCCCAAGTAATCCATTGCTGAGAGTGGTGGATATTGCGAAAATCTGCACGCTGGCGCGTGAAGCGGGTGCGGTGAGCGTGGTGGATAACACCTTCCTGAGCCCGGCACTGCAAAATCCGCTGGCGCTGGGAGCCGATCTGGTGTTGCATTCATGCACCAAATACCTGAACGGCCACTCAGACGTTGTCGCCGGCGTGGTGATTGCCAAAGATCCGCAGACTGTCACCGAACTGGCATGGTGGGCGAATAATATTGGCGTCACCGGCGGGGCCTTCGATAGCTACCTGCTGCTGCGCGGTCTGCGTACGCTTTCCCCGCGTATGGAGGTGGCCCAGCGCAACGCGCAGGCGATCGTCGACTATCTGAAAACCCAGCCGCTGGTGAAAAAACTGTATCATCCATCTCTGCCGGAAAATCAGGGGCATGAGATTGCTGCGCGTCAGCAAAAAGGTTTTGGTGCGATGCTAAGCTTCGAGCTGGATGGCGATGAGCAGACGCTGCGTCGTTTCCTGAGCGGATTATCGCTATTTACGCTGGCGGAGTCGCTGGGAGGCGTAGAAAGTCTGATTTCTCACGCTGCGACGATGACCCACGCAGGTATGGCGCCTGAAGCGCGCGCGGCGGCGGGGATCTCAGAAACGCTTCTGCGTATTTCGACCGGTATTGAAGATGGTGAAGATTTAATTGCCGACCTGGAAAATGGCTTCCGGGCAGCAAACGAGGAATAAACATGAGTGTGATTGCGCAGGCAGGGGCGAAGGGTCGTCAGCTGCACAAATTTGGTGGGAGTAGTTTAGCGGATGCGAAATGTTACCTGCGCGTCGCGGGGATCATGACGGAATACTCGCAGGCAGGCGACATGATGGTTGTCTCCGCTGCCGGCAGCACCACCAACCAGCTGATTAGCTGGCTGAAGCTCAGCCAGACCGATCGCCTCTCTGCGCATCAGGTACAGCAGTCGCTGCGTCGTTATCAGATGGAGCTGATCTCCGGCCTGCTGTCGGCAGACGCTGCCGACACGCTCATCACGACCTTTATTCACGACCTTGAACGACTGGCGGGTCTGCTGGATAGCGGCGTCACCGATGCGGTATACGCTGAGGTGGTTGGCCACGGCGAAGTCTGGTCCGCGCGCCTGATGGCTGCGGTCCTCAACCAGCTGGGACTGGAAGCCGCGTGGCTTGATGCGCGTAGCTTCCTGCGCGCCGAGCGTTCGGCACAGCCGCAGGTGGATGAAGGTTTATCCTACCCGCTGCTGCAGCAGCTCATGGCGCAGCATCCGAACAAGCGTCTGGTGGTAACCGGCTTTATCTCGCGTAACAACGCCGGAGAAACCGTGCTGCTGGGACGTAACGGCTCCGACTATTCCGCGACCCAAATTGGTGCCCTTGCCGGCGCATCCCGCGTCACTATCTGGAGCGACGTCGCTGGCGTCTATAGCGCTGACCCGCGTAAAGTGAAGGATGCCTGTCTGCTGCCGCTGCTGCGCCTGGATGAAGCCAGCGAGCTGGCTCGCCTGGCGGCGCCGGTGCTGCACGCGCGTACGCTCCAGCCGGTCTCCGGCAGCGATATCGACCTGCAGCTGCGCTGTAGCTACACCCCTGAGCAGGGTTCTACGCGTATTGAACGCGTTCTGGCCTCCGGGACCGGGGCGCGAATTGTCACCAGCCATGACGACGTGTGCCTGATTGAGTTCCAGGTGCCCGCGGGCCAGGATTTCAAGCTGGCGCACAAGGAGCTGGATCTTATCTTTAAACGCGCCCAGCTGCGCCCGCTGGCCGTTGGCGTGCATGCCGACCGCAAGCTGCTGCAGTTCTGCTATACCGCCGAAGTGGCGGACAGCGCGCTGCGGCTGCTCGACGAAGCAGGTTTGCCTGGCGAGCTGCGTTTGCGCCAGAAGCTGGCGCTGGTGGCGATGGTTGGCGCGGGCGTCACCCGCAATCCCCTGCACTGCCACCGCTTCTGGCAGCAGCTGAAAGGGCAGCCGGTTGAGTTTACCTGGCAATCTGAAGAGGGGATTAGCCTGGTTGCCGTGCTGCGCGCGGGCCCAACCGAGAGCCTGATTCAGGGCCTGCACCAGTCGCTGTTCCGCGCGGAAAAGCGTATTGGTCTGGTGCTGTTTGGTAAAGGCAACATCGGTTCCCGCTGGCTGGAGCTGTTTGCCCGCGAGCAAACCACGCTTTCCGCCCGCACCGGCTTTGAGTTTGTTCTCGCCGGGGTGGTGGATAGCCGCCGCAGCCTGCTGAATTACGAAGGGCTGGACGCCAGCCGCGCGCTGGCCTTCTTCCATGATGAGGCCGTTGAGCAGGATGAAGAATCGCTGTTCCTGTGGATGCGTGCCCACCCGTATGATGATTTAGTGGTGCTGGACGTGACCGCCAGCGCGCAGCTGGCCGATCAGTATCTTGATTTTGCCAGCCACGGCTTCCACGTGATCAGCGCCAATAAGCTGGCCGGGGCCAGCAGCAGCGATAAGTACCGCCAGATCCACGACGCGTTTGAGAAAACGGGGCGTCATTGGCTCTACAACGCCACTGTTGGCGCCGGGCTGCCGGTAAACCACACGGTGCGCGATCTGATCGACAGCGGCGATACCATTCTGGCTCTGAGCGGTATTTTCTCCGGGACGCTCTCCTGGCTGTTCCTGCAGTTTGACGGGACGGTGCCGTTTACTGACCTGGTCGATCAGGCATGGCAGCAGGGGCTGACTGAACCGGATCCTCGCGTTGACCTTTCGGGTAAAGACGTGATGCGCAAGCTGGTGATCCTCGCCCGTGAGGCGGGCTATGATATCGAGCCTGACCAGGTGCGCGTGGAATCGCTGGTGCCGGCGCACTGCGAAGAAGGCTCCGTCGATCACTTCTTTGAGAATGGCGAAGAGCTGAACGAGCAGATGCTGCAGCGCCTTGAGGCCGCCCGTGAAATGGGCCTGGTCCTGCGCTATGTCGCGCGTTTCGACGCCAACGGCAAGGCGCGCGTTGGCGTTGAAGCCGTGCGCCAGGAGCATCCGCTGGCGGCGCTGCTGCCGTGCGATAACGTCTTCGCTATCGACAGCCGCTGGTATCGTGATAATCCGCTGGTGATCCGCGGCCCGGGCGCGGGGCGCGATGTTACCGCCGGTGCGATTCAATCGGATATTAATCGCCTGGCGCAGCTGCTGTAGTCTCCGTATCAGAGAGGCCGGGCGCCCGTCCGGTCTCTCTTTCCGCCAGGCCTGGCGAACACCTCTTTGGCGGCAAACAGCCCGTTCAGGGCGGCCGGGAATCCGGCATAGACCGCCATCTGCATGATCGCTTCAACGATCTCTTCCTGCGTCAGGCCGACGTGCAGGCCGGCTGCGATGTGCACCTTTAGCTGCGGGGCCGCATTGCCTAAAGCGGTCAGCGCGGCAATGGTGGCGATTTCACGACTGCGCAAATCGAGCCCGGGTCTGGCGTAAATATCGCCAAAAGGGAACTCAACCAGAAAGCGGGCAAAATCAGGGGCGATGTCGCTCAGGCTGTTAACGACGGCTTCGCCGCCCTTACCGTCAACGCGCTGCAGCATTTCCATACCGGTAGTAAAACGTTCTGAAGTCACGATCTTTCCTCATAATGTGGGGTGTGATGAGGAGATTAAGAAAGTTTGCCGGACTTGAGTAATACCCTTTTCGTGATACCTTTTCGGTATGACAAATTCACGCCTCTATTCTCTGGATCTTCGTCTGCTGCGCTATTTTGCCGTGGTAGCGGAGGAGAACAATATTAGCCGGGCGGCGCAGCGCTTATTTATCTCGCAGCCGCCGCTTAGCCGTCATATCCGTCACCTGGAAGAGCTGCTGGGAACCGCGCTATTCGTGCGCCATACCCGAGGCCTGATCCTCACGGAGGAGGGGCAGCGGGTGCTGGATATCATTCGCCCTCTGTTGGCGCTACAGGAGCAAACCTTAACCGCCCTGGGCCAGCTGTCTGATAGCGGGCAGCCGCCGCTGCGGATCGGGCTGACGACCGCCTTTGAGCAGGGCGTGTTTACCGCTGCCGAAGCCGCGTTAAGGGAGAGTGGTCGCCCTTTGCAGATGAGCCGTCACGGCTCGCCGGCCCTGGCGCAGCAGGTGCGCAAGGGCCGGCTGGACGCGGCGCTGGTGGCGCTCCCCCTTGATGCCAGCGGGCTGGTTCTGTCCCCCTTGCCCTATCAGGAGCCGCTGATTGCCGCGCTGCCGGCGTCATGGCCGGAATCCAGCGTCGCCGGACTGGCCCTAAGGGACTTTAACCATCGGCCGCTGTTTTGGTTTAAACGCGAGCGCAATCCGGCATTTTTTGACTACACCCGACGGATGTTTGAACGTGCGGGGTATGCGCCTGCCTACGTGGAAGAGCCCGTAGAACATGACGTTCTGCTGGCCCGCATCGCGCGCGGAGAGGGGATGATTTTGCTGCCGGCATCCTTTGCCGCTATCCAGCGTCAGGGGGTGGTATTTCATCCGCTGGATGAGGCCAGCCTGCATTTTCCGCTGGCGTTGGGCGTGGTAACGCTGCCGCAGAATGACGCTTTGCGCGCGTGGCTGATCCCTGTGCTTGAAGAATCATTAGCTTAGCGCTAAATCCTACGGCGTTTAGCCGAAATGAAATGAACCAATTTCATCTTCCCTGAATATTCCTCACTCTTTACGCTGATTTTTCTGTTGACGCCCGGGCTCTTTTCCGTCATTTTTACATCTGGACGTCTAAACGTATAGAAGTTCGCGACACGACAAACAATAAAATGCGATTGATGAGGTAAGGTATGAGCTTTTTTCACGCCAATCAGCGGGAAGCCCTGAATCAGAGCCTGGCAGAAGTGCAGGGCCAGATTAATGTGTCTTTTGAATTCTTTCCGCCGCGGACCAGTGAAATGGAGCAAACCCTGTGGAAATCCATCGATCGCTTAAGCAGCCTGAAGCCAAAATTTGTTTCAGTGACCTATGGCGCTAATTCCGGTGAACGCGACCGTACCCACAGCATCATCAAAGGTATCAAAGAACGTACCGGCCTTGAGGCGGCGCCGCACCTGACCTGTATCGACGCCAGCCGCGACGAGCTGCGCACGATTGCCCAGGATTACTGGAACAACGGGATCCGCCATATCGTCGCCCTGCGCGGCGACCTGCCGCCGGGCAGCGGTAAGCCGGATATGTATGCCGCGGACCTGGTGACGCTGCTGAAAGAAGTGGGCGATTTTGATATCTCCGTGGCGGCCTACCCGGAAGTGCACCCGGAAGCGAAAAGCGCCCAGGCGGATCTGCTGAACCTGAAGCGTAAGGTTGAGGCCGGTGCGAACCGGGCGATCACCCAGTTCTTCTTTGATGTTGAAAGCTACCTGCGCTTTCGCGATCGCTGCGTCTCCGCGGGGATTGATGTCGAAATTATCCCGGGCATCCTGCCGGTATCCAACTTCAAGCAGGCGAAGAAATTTGCCGATATGACCAACGTGCGTATTCCAACGTGGATGTCGAAAATGTTTGAAGGTCTGGATAATGATGCGGAAACTCGCCAGCTGGTGGGGGCGAATATCGCCATGGACATGGTCAAAATTTTAAGCCGCGAAGGGGTGAAGGATTTCCACTTTTACACCTTAAACCGCGCGGAGATGAGCTACGCAATTTGCCACACCCTGGGCGTGCGGCCGGCGGTGTAAAAAAATGGCCCTCTTCGAGGGCCATTTTTATTTATTCCCACTCCTCCAGGAAACGTTGACCGTACTGGTCGGCGACCAGCAGCGCGGCGTAGACCTGATCCGCCGTGGCCCCGCCAGGCATGTTATGAATAGTTTCTCCCTCGACGCAGGCGGCTTCCGCGACGATGCGCATTTTACGCGGAATATCCTCTTTGATATCCAGCTGGGCCAGGGTGAGCGGCAGGCCCACGCTGTGACACAGCGCGGCGGCGGTTTCAATCTCTTCTAGCGGCGCGTTTTCCAGCACCAGCTGCGTCAGCGTGCCGAAGGCGACTTTTTCACCGTGATAGTAATGATGGGCGTCCGGCAGGGCGGTCAGGCCGTTGTGGATCGCATGTGCGGCTGCCAGGCCGCCGCTTTCAAAGCCGACGCCGCTGAGGTAGGTGTTGGCCTCGATCACTTTTTCCAGCGCCGGCGTGACAACATGCTGCTCCGCCGCCAGCATCGCTTTTTCACCCTCTTCAATCAGCGTGTGGTAGCACAGTTCAGCCAGCGCCAGCGCCGCCTGGGTGCACTTGCCGCCGGCCATGGTGGTAGCGCCGCTGCGCGAACAGGCGCGGGCTTCAAACCAGGTGGCCAGCGCGTCGCCGATACCGGCCGCCAGCAGGCGTGGCGGAGCGCCGGCAACAATCTGGGTATCAACAATAACCATGTTTGGGTTGCGCGGCAGCATCAGATAGCTGTCGAACTCGCCCTCGTCGGTATAGATAACCGAGAGCGCGCTGCAGGGGGCATCGGTGGAGGCGATGGTGGGGGCAATTACCACCGGTAGATTCATAAAATGTGCTAATGCTTTTGCGGTATCCAGCGTTTTTCCGCCGCCGATACCCAGCACGGCATTGCAGCGGGCTGAGCCTGCTATATCACGCAAGCGATTGATTTCATTATGTGAGCATTCGCCACCGAACGGGGCGATTTCGGCGACAAGGCCGGCTTCGGTCAGGCTTTGACGCAGCTTTTCTTCGGCAAAGCCCAGCACAAACTTGTCGCCAACGATAAGCCAGCGCTCGGCCAGCGGTTTGAGATAGCCGCCGAGGCGGGTGATAGCATTTGCACCCTGAATGTATTTGCCTGGCGATTGAATAATGCGATCCATTTCTATTCCTCCTGGATGATCGCGATACCGCCCGCGGGCGGTTCGCCGATCGGGTTACAGGTTCAGATTTCCAAAAGCGCTATTCCAGTCTTGCTCAAACTTCTCTATTGCTGACTCTACCGCGGGCGTGCCGAGCATTTGTTGCGCTACGTCTAAAGGAAGGGTGATAGCTTCACATCCGGCCAGCAGGCAGTCGAGCGCCTGACGCGGAGTTTTAAAGCTGGCCGCCAGCACTTTGCTGCCCGGCGCGTGCAGCTCCAGCAGGGTTTGCAGCTCCTGTACCATGCGGATGCCGTCGCCGCCCTGGGCGTCAACGCGGTTGACGTAAGGCGCGACGTATTTTGCCCCGGCCAGCGCCGCCAGCAGACCCTGAGAGGCGCTGTAGACCGCGGTACCGAGCGTGGTGATGCCCTCTTTTTTCAGCAGCTTTATTGCGGCGAGGCCTTCGGCGGTAACCGGGATTTTTACCACAATGCCGGGTATGGCGTTACTCAGGCGTTTTGCCTCTTCAACCATGCCCTGCGCGTCACGGCTCATGGTCTGAGCAAAGAGGATCCCATCCGGGCCAACGGCTTTTTGCAGGCGGGGCAGCACGTCCCAAACCGGCGTTTTTCCCGCGGCGATGATGCTCGGATTGGTGGTTACCCCGGCCAGCGGGTAGATGCGCGCCAGGCGTTCAACTTCTGCTACGTTCGCGGTGTCCAGATAGAGTTCCATAGCCTTTCCTCAATTCTCAATTCAGTGACGTTGAGATAAGAATACGGCCTCCGCCCGGCGGGTCGCCAGATGACAAATTTGCCAAAAACTGGATAAATGTACGCATTGCGGGTAACAGTGATTTAGATCACGTTTATTCGCCGCTGCCTGGCATATCGGGAGAGAATCGGGGGCGTGGTTGCTATAAAGAACTTACAAAAATCTAGTTTTCCGTCGGCGGATGCTTTTCCGTCAGCTGGCTATGATACTGGCGACGATATTCTGACGGCGAGCGTTCGGTATTTTTACGAAACAGGCGGCAGAAGTAGTTACTGTCGGCAAAGCCGCAGGCGTGGGCGACATCCTTAACCTTCATATCGTGGCCTTTTAGCAGCATTCGGGCCTGCTCGAGACGCACGTGGTTCAGGTATTCGTTAAAGCCCATCGGTCCGCATTTCTGAAACAGATGAGAGAGATAGTTGGGGGAGAGATAGAACGCCTCGGCGACCGACTCGCGGGTTAAGGGTTCGGCGAAGCGGGCATCGATATATTTTCGGATGGCTTCAAACAGCGCCTGGCTGCGGGAAGCGGTTTGCACCTGGCTGCCGAGGAGATCGGCGCAGTGGCTGAGCAGGCCGATCGCGATGTAGCGCGCGGTTTGCTGCTCCTGCGGCTGCATCTGCATTTCATTGAGCGCCTGCAGCAGAAAGGAGCCCACGCGAGGGCCGCGGCGCGGCGCCTGCACTCTCTCTTCAATATGCAGCGTCTCACCGTCCCAGCGCTGAAGGGTGAACTCCAGCTGCTGCTTACCAAACTGAATGCTCAACGCGGTGCAGGGCGCCTGCCACTGCGCAAGATCCCAGCCGCCTGCGGGAATATACAGCACATCATAGCGGCAAAGCAGCGCCGGCTCGGCCTTGATGCCGGGATCGCCACGCTGGCCTTCGAGGATAACGTCGAGGCGCGGAAAATCGACCTGCAGCGCCAACCCGGAGGCCGGGCGATGCTCAGTGGTAAAGCGAACCTGCCTGATTGCCGTCGGGCCTTTAATTAAAGCGTCAATGTGTTGACTGAGATGGCCGTCCATTCCTGCTCCTTAAAAAGCCCACGTTTTTATCATACCCGACACCGCGGGAAGGGCAAAAGTCAGGCGGATCTCCGCGCATCAGATGTTGCACAATATAAATGTTATGTTATATCGTAACCATCGATTGCAAAAGTTAACTCAGGAGAGAGTAATGACCAGAAAGATACCCGTATTTGCGCTCGGCGTCGGCATGCTGCTGGCCGGTAGCCAGGCTTTTGCCCACGGCCACCACAGCCACGGCCCCGCATTGACGGAGGCGGAAGTTAAGGCGAGCGAAGGCATTTTCGCCGATAAAGACGTCAAGGATCGCCCGTTAAGCGACTGGGATGGAATCTGGCAATCGGTGAATCCGTATCTGCTTAATGGGGACCTGGATCCGGTGCTGGAGCAGAAGGCCAAAAAAGCGGGGGGGAAAAGCGTCGCCGAGTATCGGGAATATTATAAGAAGGGGTATGCCACCGACGTTGACCAAATTGGGATTGAAGACAACGTGATGGAGTTCCACGTTGGGAAAGAGGTTAACGCCTGTCGGTACGCCTATTCCGGCTATAAAATCCTGCAATACGCTTCCGGCAAGAAGGGCGTGCGCTATTTATTTGAGTGCCAGCAGGCAGACTCGAAAGCACCGAAATTCGTCCAGTTTAGCGATCACACGATTGGCCCGAGAAAATCCCAGCACTTCCATATCTTTATGGGCAATGATTCGCAGGAGTCCCTGCTGAAAGAGATGGATAACTGGCCGACGTACTACCCTTATGCGCTGCATAAAGAGCAGATTGTCGACGAGATGCTGCACCATTAATAAAAATCCCCGGATAGTGCCTGGGCCGCTATCCGGGGATTTATGCTGACGAAGGGCGGAGGTTAGCCGGTGTTACGCATACCCGCAGCCACGCCGGCGATGGTGACCATCAGCGCCTGCTCAACGCGCGGGTCCGGATCCTGGCCCTGCTCTTCCGCCAGACGCGAACGGTGCAGCAGCTCTGCCTGCAGGACGTTCAGCGGGTCGGTATAGATATTACGCAGCTGGATAGACTCGGCAATCCACGGCAGGTCGGCCATCAGATGAGAATCGTTGGCGATATCGAGCACCACGTTAATACCTGAAGACAGCAGCTCGCGCAGCTCGCTGCCGAGGCCCCACAGCTCGGGTTTCACCAGGCGCTGATCGTAATATTCCGCCAGCCACAGGTCGGCCTTCGAGAACACCATCTCTAGCATCCCAAGGCGGGTTGAGAAGAACGGCCAGTCGCGACACATGGTTTCCAGCTCGCTCTGTTTGCCATCTTCCACCACTTTCTGCAGCGCGGCGCCGGCGCCGAGCCAGGCCGGCAGCATCAGGCGGTTCTGCGTCCAGGCGAAGATCCATGGGATCGCGCGCAGAGACTCTACCCCGCCGGTAGCGCGGCGTTTCGCCGGGCGTGAGCCGAGCGGCAGTTTGCCCAGCTCCTGCTCCGGGGTGGCGGAGCGGAAGTAGGGTACGAAGTCTTTATTTTCACGCACGTAGCCGCGGTACATTTCACAAGAAATGTCGGACAGCTCGGCCATGATATCGCGCCACTCCGGTTTGGGTTCCGGCGGCGGCAGCAGGTTCGCTTCCAGAATCGCGCTGGTATACAGCGACAGGCTGCTGATGGTGACTTCCGGCAGGCCGAACTTGAAGCGGATCATCTCGCCCTGCTCGGTGACGCGCAGGCCGCCTTTCAGGCTGCCTGGAGGCTGGGAAAGCAGCGCCGCGTGCGCCGGGGCGCCGCCGCGGCCGATGGAGCCGCCGCGACCGTGGAACAGCGTCAGCTCAATCCCGGCTTTTTCGCAGGTTTTGATCAGCGCGTCCTGAGCCTGGTACTGCGCCCAGGAAGCGGCCATGACGCCCGCATCTTTCGCCGAGTCAGAGTAGCCGATCATGACCATCTGTTTGCCCTGAATAAAGCCGCGGTACCAGTCGATATTCAGCAGCTGGGTCATCACGTCGTTGGCGTTATTCAGGTCGTCCAGGGTTTCAAACAGCGGAGCAACCGGCAGCGCGAAGCCAATACCGGCCTCTTTGAGCAGCAGGTGTACGGCCAGCACGTCAGACGGCGTCTTCGCCATGGAGATCACGTAAGCGGCAATGGATCCGTGCGGCGCTTCGGCGATCACTTTGCAGGTATCGAGAACTTCGCGGGTTTCATTGCTTGGTTCCCACTGACGCGGCAGCAGCGGACGCTTGGAGTTCAGCTCGCGGATCAGGAATGCCTGCTTGTCGGCCTCTGACCAGCTTTCATAATCGCCGATGCCGAGATAGCGGGTCATTTCGCCCAGCGCTTCGGTATGGCGGGTGCTCTCCTGACGAATATCGATGCGTACCAGCGGCACGCCGAACGACTTCACGCGGCGCAGGGTATCAAGCAGCTCGCCGTTGGCGATAATGCCCATGCCGCAGGCCTGCAGGGATTTATAGCAGGCGTAAAGCGGCTCCCACAGCTGTTCGTTCTGGGTAATCAGGCCCGCAGGTTTCGGCAGCTTCTGCCCTTTCAGGCGCGCTTCCAGCCACGACTGCGTATCCATCAGCTGGGTGCGCAGCTTTTTCATCAGATAGCGGTACGGCTCCTGTGCCCCTTCGGCGCCGGCCATTTCGCGCAGCTCGTCGGTACACTCGACCATCGACAGCTCGGAAATCAGCAGCTGGATATCTTTGAGGAACAGATCGGTGGCTTTCCAGCGGCTGAGCAGCAGCACGTGACGGGTGATATCGGAGGTCACGTTTGGGTTACCGTCGCGGTCACCGCCCATCCAGGAGGTGAAGCGCACCGGTACGAAATCAACCGGCAGCTGATAGCCGAGGTTCTCTTCCAGCTGCTCGTTCAGCTCGCGCAGGTAGTTCGGCACGCCTTCCCACAGGCTGTTTTCGACGACCGCAAAGCCCCACTTCGCTTCGTCAACCGGCGTCGGGCGATATTTACGGATTTCATCGGTATGCCATGACTGGGCGATCAGCTGGCGCAGGCGGCGCATCAGCTGGTGGTGCTCGTAGTCAGCGATCTCTTTGTTATCGAGCTGCTTCAGGCAGTTATTCACTTCCACCATTTTGTGGATCAGCGTGCGGCGGGTGATTTCGGTCGGGTGGGCGGTTAATACCAGCTCCAGCGACAGGGACTCCACCGCTTTTTTAATGGTGTCTTCGTTGAGATGGGATTGGCCTTTGAGCTTTCTCAGGGTACGAGCAATCACTTCCGGATTGCTGGCCGCTTCGCCGTTTGGCGAAATGCTGTGGTACTGCTCAGCGGTATTGGCCAGGTTCAGAAACTGGCTGAAGGCGCGCGCTACCGGCAGCAGCTCGTCGTTGGACAAGTTTTGCAGCGTGGTGAGCAGTTCCTGGCGATTGGCTTCATTGCCCGCACGCGAAGACTTGGACAATTTACGGATAGTTTCGACACGATCAAGAATGTTCTCTCCCAGTGCATCCTTGATGGTATCGCCCAGCACTTTACCGAGCATACTGACATTACTACGCAAAGCGGAATATTGTTCGTTCATGTTACCCCAGACACCCCATCTCATTTTATTTTGTTATATCCACGACTCGGCAACGATGAGTCGCGGATAAGCAGCCGTCTTTTATAAAGCCACGTAAAAACCCCCACGTCAATTGTTGCGAAATCGCTTCAGCAAACGAATAAATGGCGGCAATTTGCGAAATTTAACTCAGAGGTCGCTTGATAAGCGTTGCTTATGGGAATGTGACAATTGTCACTGTCCCGCCCCTGGATACGGGGCGGGAAAAGCGCGATTTTAGTGCCAGCAGAAATGATGCACGACCTGGGTTATCAGCTCGCGGGTCGGCTTAATAAACCGGGTTTCCAGATATTCATCCGGCTGGTGGGCCTGGTTAATTGAGCCAGGACCGAGAACCAGCGTCGGACAGATGGTCTGGATAAACGGCGCTTCGGTACAGTAGTTGACGACTTCAGTTTGTGCGCCGAGCAGTTTTTCCACCACCTGCACGAGCTGATGATCCGGCGGGCACTCATAGCCGGGGATCGGCGGGTGGAGCTCGCTCACGGTTAAACGACCCGGCCAGCGTTCGCTGACCGGTGCCAGCGCTTCATCCAGCAGCCCGTTGAGATCGTTGAGCGTCATACCCGGCAGCGGACGAATATCCATATGCAGCTCGCAGCAGGCGCAGATGCGGTTAGATGCGTCGCCGCCGTGAATCGAGCCGAGGTTGAGCGTCGGGTACGGTACGGTGAAGGCGGCAAAGTGATAGCGCTCTTTCAGCACATCGCGCAGCTGCATGATGCGGCCAATGGCGTCGTGCATGAGTTCAATGGCGTTAACCCCGCGCGCCGGATCGCTGGAGTGGCCGGACTGGCCCTGAACGCGCACGGCGGTGGAGATATGGCCCTTGTGCGCTCGCACCGGCTGCAGGGACGTTGGTTCGCCGATAATCGCGCAGTCCGGGCGCAGGCGGGTGGTTTCGGCAAAGTAGCGGGCCCCGGCCATGCTGGTCTCTTCATCGGCGGTAGCCAGAATATAGAGCGGTTTTTTGAGTTTACTGACATCAACATCGCGCAGGGCGTCAAGAATAAAGGCGAAGAAGCCCTTCATGTCGGCGGTGCCGAGACCGTAAAGCTTGTTGTCATGCTCGGTGAGGGCGAACGGATCGCGGGTCCAGCGGCCATCATCGAACGGCACGGTATCGGTATGCCCGGCAAGCAGCAGACCGCCGGCGCCCTGGCCGGTGCTGGCCAGCATATTAAATTTATTGCGCGTCTCCGGCACCGGCTGAACTTCGACATTGAAGCCAATTTCGCGAAACCAGCCTGCCAGCAAATTGATTAAAGTCTCATTGCTCTGATCCAGCGACTCTTCGGTTGCGCTGATGGAAGGTGTGGCGATCAATGCGCGGTAAATCTCGATGAACGGCGGTAAATTGTTTTTCATTGTTGACACACCTCGGGTCATGATAGTATCAATATTCATGCAGTATTTGTGAATAAAAATACATTATCGTTGAGCGTAAGAAAACCCATCGAATGTAAGGAAATACTCTTACGGCTCAACAGGGTGAGGAAGATAACGGTCTTCCCAGGCAAACAGATGTAAGAAGGTGAAGAGCCCCAATGTTGAATACGCTGATAGTGGGTGCCAGCGGCTATGCCGGCGCAGAGCTAGTGACCTATGTAAATCGCCATCCTCATATGACCATAACCGCTTTGACGGTCTCCTCGCAAAGTAATGATGCAGGGAAATTAATTTCCGATTTACATCCGCAGCTGAAAGGCATTGTCGATCTGCCGCTGCAGCCAATGTCAGATATCAGCGAATTTAGCGATGGGGTGGATATCGTCTTCCTCGCGACCGCCCATGAAGTGAGCCACGACCTGGCGCCGCAGTTTCTTGCCGCCGGCTGCGTGGTGTTCGATCTCTCCGGCGCGTTCCGCGTGAACGACGGCGCCTTCTACGAGAAATATTACGGCTTTACCCATCAGCATCCGGCGCTGCTTGAGCAGGCGGTATATGGCCTGGCCGAGTGGGGCGTCGAGCGGCTGAAAGAGGCCAGTTTAGTCGCCGTTCCTGGCTGCTACCCGACCGCGGCCCAGCTGTCGTTAAAACCGCTGATCGATGCCGGACTGCTGGATCTTACTCAGTGGCCGGTGATCAACGCGACCAGCGGCGTGAGCGGAGCGGGCCGTAAGGCGGCGATCGGCAACAGCTTCTGTGAAGTGAGCCTGCAGCCGTACGGCGTCTTCAACCATCGTCACCACCCGGAAATCTCTACTCACCTTGGTGCTGAGGTTATTTTTACCCCGCATCTGGGCAACTTTAAGCGCGGCATTCTGGAAACCATCACCTGTCGCCTGAAGCCCGGGGTGAGCAAAGAGCAGGTGGCCGCCGTTTTCCAGCAGGCGTACGCCGATAAACCGCTGGTACGTTTATACAATAACGCGCTGCCGGCATTGAAAAACGTCGTGGGTCTGCCATTCTGTGATATCGGTTTTGCGGTCCAGGATGAGCATATCATCGTGGTCGCGGCGGAAGATAACCTGCTTAAAGGCGCAGCGGCGCAGGCAGTACAGTGCGCGAATATTCGTTTCGGCTTCGCTGAGACGCAGTCTCTTATTTAAGGTGTGATGATGAACCCATTAATTATCAAACTCGGCGGCGTGTTGCTGGATAGCGAAGAAGCGCTGGAGCGCCTGTTTACCGCGCTGGTGAACTACCGTGAAACGCATCAGCGTCCGCTGATTATCGTGCACGGCGGCGGCTGCGTGGTCGATGAGCTGATGAAGCAGCTTAACCTGCCGGTAAGCAAGAAAAATGGGCTGCGGGTAACGCCGGCGGATCAAATCGACATTATTACCGGCGCGCTGGCGGGTACCGCCAATAAAACGCTGCTGGCATGGGCGAAAAAGCATGGCATTGGCAGCGTTGGCCTGTTCCTCGGCGATGGCGATAGCGTTAAGGTAACCCAGCTTGCCGAAGATCTGGGGCACGTTGGCCTGGCCCAGCCGGGCTCGCCGGCGCTGATTAATACCCTGCTGGCGGGCGGCTACCTGCCGGTGGTGAGCTCTATCGGCGTAACCGATGAAGGGCAGCTGATGAACGTCAACGCCGATCAGGCCGCGACCGCGCTGGCGGCCACGCTCGGCGCCGATCTGATCCTGCTTTCCGACGTCAGCGGTATCCTGGATGGCAAAGGTCAGCGCATCGCGGAGATGACCGCGGAGAAGGCGGAGCAGCTGATTGAACAGGGTATTATTACCGACGGCATGATCGTAAAAGTGAACGCCGCGCTGGATGCAGCACGCGCGCTGGGTCGCCCGGTAGATATTGCCTCCTGGCGCCACGCGGAGCAGCTGCCGGCGCTGTTTAACGGCACGCCGATCGGCACGCGTATTCTGGCCTGATTGACAACATTTGCAGACGGGAAGCGCAGGGCTTCCCGGCAGAAATAAACAAATTTGAAGGAAGCACATTATGGCACTTTGGGGCGGGCGTTTTACTCAGGCAGCAGATCAGCGGTTCAAACAGTTCAACGACTCTTTGCGCTTCGACTATCGCCTGGCGGAGCAGGATATCATTGGCTCTGTTGCCTGGTCCAAAGCGCTGGTGACGGTTGGCGTGCTGAGCGCGAGCGAGCAGCTGGAGCTGGAAGAGGCGCTGGGTATCCTGCTGGAAGAGGTGCGGGCTAACCCGCAGCAAATCCTTGAAAGCGATGCTGAAGATATTCACAGCTGGGTAGAAGGCAAGCTGATCGACAAAGTCGGCCAGCTGGGTAAAAAGCTGCATACCGGCCGTAGCCGCAACGATCAGGTGGCGACTGACCTCAAGCTGTGGTGCAAGGATACTATCGCCGAGCTGCTCTCTGCGAATCGTCAGCTGCAGGGCGCGTTAGTGGAAACGGCGCAGAATAATCAGGATGCCGTGATGCCGGGCTACACCCACCTGCAGCGCGCGCAGCCGGTTACGTTCGCCCACTGGTGTCTGGCCTATGTGGAAATGCTGGCGCGCGACGAAAGCCGCCTGCAGGACTCCCTGAAGCGCCTCGACGTCAGTCCGCTGGGCAGCGGCGCGCTGGCGGGGACCGCCTATGAAATCGATCGTGAACAGCTGGCCGGCTGGCTGGGCTTCGCCTCGGCGACCCGCAATAGCCTCGATAGCGTCTCCGACCGTGACCACGTGCTGGAGCTGCTTTCCGGCGCCTCGATTGGGATGGTGCACCTGTCGCGTTTTGCTGAAGACCTGATTTTCTTTAATACCGGCGAAGCGGGCTTTATTGAGCTCTCCGATCGCGTGACCTCCGGCTCATCCCTGATGCCGCAGAAGAAAAACCCGGACGCGCTGGAGCTGATCCGCGGCAAGTGCGGCCGCGTTCAGGGCGCGCTGACCGGTATGATGATGACGCTGAAAGGCCTGCCGTTGGCCTACAACAAAGATATGCAGGAAGATAAAGAAGGGCTGTTTGACGCGCTCGACACCTGGCTTGACTGCCTGCATATGTCCGCGCTGGTGCTGGACGGCATTCAGGTGAAGCGTCCGCGTTGCGAAGAAGCGGCGCAGCAGGGTTACGCCAATGCGACCGAGCTGGCGGATTACCTGGTGGCGAAAGGCGTACCTTTCCGTGAAGCGCACCATATTGTCGGCGAAGCGGTTGTCGAGGCGATTGCGCAAGGTAAGCCGCTGGAAGCGCTGGCGCTGGCCGACCTGCAGAAATTTAGCAGCGTGATTACCGATGATGTCTACCCGATTCTGTCGCTGCAGTCCTGCCTGGATAAGCGCGCGGCCAAAGGCGGCATTTCGCCGAAGCAGGTTGCGCAGGCGATCGCCGATGCGCAGCAGCGCCTGGCGTAAACCGGTAGCCTGCTGGCCCTGAGCGTTGTCTCAGGCAACGAAAATGAGAAGCTCGAGCGATGCTCGGGCTTTTTTATGCAAAAAAAAAGCGGACACGAGGTCCGCAAAAGTTCACGTTGGCTTTAGTTGTTCGGTTAGGGAAAGCGCTGAGGCTATACGGTGATTTTCTGATACCTGCCTCGTTTCTGGGTTTATTATTGAACAGAAAACTTGATAGGGATAATCGTTCGTTGCTATGCTATCTATCGCCATGAACTATCATGGCGACGGAGGATGAATAATGAATATTCGCGATCTTGAATACCTGGTTGCGCTAGCCGAGCATCGCCACTTCCGGCGCGCGGCGGACTCTTGCCACGTCAGCCAACCTACGCTTAGCGGGCAAATCCGCAAGCTGGAGGATGAGCTTGGGGTCATGCTGCTGGAGCGTACCAGCCGTAAGGTGCTGTTTACCCAGGCGGGGCTGCTGCTGGTGGATCAGGCGCGTACGGTGTTGCGCGAAGTAAAAGTGCTCAAGGAAATGGCAAGCCAACAGGGCGAGACGATGTCCGGGCCGCTGCATATTGGCCTGATCCCGACGATTGGCCCGTATTTGCTGCCGCAGATTATCCCAATGCTGCACCAGACTTTTCCCAAGCTGGAAATGTATCTGCATGAAGCCCAAACCCATCAGCTGCTGGCCCAGCTGGATAGCGGCAAGCTCGACTGCGCTATCCTGGCGCTGGTTAAAGAGAGCGAAGCCTTTATTGAGGTGCCGCTGTTTGATGAGCCGATGATGCTGGCTATCTATGAAGATCACCCGTGGGCCAACCGCGACCGCGTGCCGATGTCTGATTTAGCCGGGGAAAAGCTGCTGATGCTGGAAGATGGCCACTGCCTGCGCGATCAGGCGATGGGCTTCTGTTTTGAGGCCGGCGCCGATGAAGATACCCATTTCCGCGCCACCAGTCTTGAAACGCTGCGCAACATGGTTGCTGCCGGGAGCGGAATTACCCTGCTGCCTGCGCTCGCGGTGCCGCAGGAGAGAAGGCGCGATGGTGTGGTGTACATTCCGTGCATTAAGCCCGAGCCGCGACGCACCATTGGGCTGGTTTATCGCCCCGGTTCGCCGCTGCGCAGCCGCTATGAACATCTGGCGGAGGCCATCCGTAGCACCATGGATGGCCATTTCGACGAAGCGTTAAAACAGGCGGTTTAAGCCATTTAACGCGGCTACCCGATAGGCTTCCGCCATCGTCGGGTAGTTAAAGGTGGTGTTGACGAAGTACTCAATGGTGTTACCACCACCTTTCTGCTCCATAATCGCCTGGCCGATGTGAATAATCTCGGCCGCGCGCTCGCCAAAGCAATGAATACCAAGGATCTCTTTCGTTTCCCTGTGGAACAGGATTTTCAGGGTTCCCACGCTCATGCCGACGATCTGCGCGCGCGCCAGATGCTTGAACTGCGCGCGGCCCACTTCATAAGGGACCTTCATGGCGGTCAGCTGCTGTTCGGTTTTACCCACCGAGCTGATTTCCGGAATGGTATAGATCCCGGTCGGAATATCTTCAATCAGATGGGCCGAAGCCTCGCCTTTAATCAGCGCCTGCGCGGCAATACGCCCCTGATCGTAAGCGGCAGAAGCCAGGCTCGGATAGCCAATGACGTCGCCAACGGCATAGATATGCGGCAGAGCGGTCTGGTACATGCTGTTGACCTTCAGCTGGCCGCGGCTGTCGGTCTGCAGACCGATATTTTCCAGCGCCAGGGAGTCGGTATTACCGGTACGGCCGTTGGCATACAGCAGGCAGTCCGCCTTCAGCTTTTTGCCGGATTTCAGATGCATGATCACGCCATCATCCACGGCTTCAATCTTCTCGTACTCTTCGTTGTGACGAATCACCACGCCGCTGTTCCAGAAGTGATAGGAGAGGGAGTCGGACATCTCCTGGTCGAGGAACGCCAGCAGCCGATCGCGGGTGTTGATCAGATCCACCTTCACTTCCATCCCGCGGAAGATTGACGCGTATTCGCAGCCGATGACCCCTGCGCCGTAGATGATCACATGGCGCGGCTCGTGCTGAAGGCTGAGGATGGAGTCGCTGTCGTACACGCGCGGGTGGGAAAAATCGACATCTGCCGGGTGGTACGGGCGGGAGCCGCAGGCGATAACGAATTTTTCGGCGGTGACCGTTTCAACGGTGCCGTCGTGACACTCCAGGGCCAGCGTATGTTCATCAACGAAGTGCGCGTTGCCCTGCAGGATTTCGCAGTGGTTGCGCTCATAGAACCCTTGACGCATATGGGTCTGCTGGTTAATGACGCTGTCGGCATGGTTAAGAATGTCGGCGAAGGAGGAGCGAAGAAGGCGGGAGTGGTCGCTGTAGAGAGGGTTTTGGTTAAACTCGATAATACGGCTGACGGCGTGGCGGAGCGCTTTCGACGGGATGGTTCCCCAGTGGGTACAGCCACCGCCGACGTTATGGTAGCGTTCAATAACGGCAACGCGTGCTCCCTGCTTAACCAGTCCCATCGCAGCGCCTTCGCCGCCGGGGCCGGAACCAATTACTATTGCATCATAATCCCAAGAGTGCGACATGGCATTACTCACCTGTTTTATACAGAAAATAAACACGATGATAACATTCGCCGCAGTTTAACCCAATTATCGTTGTGCTTTTTTGCGGCATAAAAGCATGATCGGCTCGTAAACAATCTTTCACAAACCAGTGTAAACCGATTAGTTTTATCTCTGGTATAGTGCCAGCAGGGCTATTGGAAGGATTCATACAACGTGATGGGCGTAAGAGCGCTACAAAAAGAGAAAACCCGGCGTTCGCTGGTAGAAGCGGCATTTAGCCAACTTAGCGCCGAACGGAGTTTCGCCAGCTTAAGCCTGCGTGAAGTTGCGCGTGAGGCGGGGATCGCACCGACCTCCTTTTATCGTCATTTTCGCGATGTCGATGAGCTCGGTCTGACCATGGTCGATGAGAGCGGGCTGATGCTGCGCCAGCTGATGCGCCAGGCGCGCCAGCGTATTGCCAAAGGCGGCAGCGTGATTCGCACCTCGGTCTCCACCTTTATGGAGTTTATCGGCAATAACCCGAACGCTTTTCGCCTGCTGCTGCGCGAACGCTCCGGTACTTCCGCGGCGTTTCGTGCCGCCGTGGCGCGCGAGATTCAGCATTTCATTGCGGAACTTGCCGACTATTTAGAAATCGAAAACCACATGCCGCGCGCCTTTACTGAAGCGCAGGCCGAAGCGATGGTCACTATCGTATTCAGCGCCGGCGCTGAGGCGCTGGACGTCGGGCTTGAACAGCGCCGACAGCTGGAAGAACGGCTGGTGCTGCAGCTGAGAATGATCTCGAAAGGCGCGTATTACTGGTATCGCCGTGAACAAGAAAAAATATCAAATCATTCCGAATAACGTGAAGGACGAGCAATGAAACACTCAGTTCAAGATAAAGGTACGCTGCTGCTGGCGCTGATCGCTGGCCTGTCGATTAACGGAACCTTCGCCGCGCTGTTCAGCTCGATTGTTCCCTTTTCCATTTTCCCGATACTGTCTCTGCTGCTGACGGTCTACTGTCTGCACCAGCGCTATCAGAACCGGAGTATGCCCGTGGGGCTGCCGGGCCTGGCTGCTGCCTGTTTCATTCTCGGGGTTCTGTTATATAGCACCGTGGTGCGCGCGGAATATCCGGACATCGGCTCTAACTTCTTCCCGGCCGTGCTGTCGGTCATTACGGTATTCTGGATCGGCTACCGGATGCGTAATCGGAAGGATGCGGCGGCAGAGTAACCGCTTAACGCCAGAACCCGGCAGGCGTCGCGGTGCCGGGTTCTGTGAACATCGCCTACCTGCGGGTTAATAAGACGCCGCACTCCATATGATGGGTGTACGGGAACTGATCGAACAGCGCCAGACGCGTAATGTCATGGGTCTGGCTGAGGGTTTCCAGGTTCTGGCACAGCGTCTCCGGGTTGCAGGAGATATACAGAATTCGCGGATATGCCTGCACCATTTTCTCCGTTTCGCTATCCAGCCCGCTGCGCGGCGGATCGACAAAAATCGTCTCACACCGGTAGCTTTGCAGGTCGATACCCTGCAGGCGGTTAAACTCCCGCACGCCGTTCATTGCCTGAGTAAACTCCTCTGCCGCCATACGGATAATCTGCACGTTATCGATATGGTTGGCTGCAATGTTGTACTGCGCCGCAGCGACGGAAGGTTTGGCGATTTCCGTGGCCAGCACGCGATCGAAATTACGCGCCAGCGCCAGGGAGAAGTTGCCGTTGCCGCAGTATAGCTCCAGCAGATCTCCGGTTGCCCCTTGCGTACTCTCCAGCGCCCACTCCAGCATCTGAATATTCATCGCCGCATTTGGCTGGGTGAAGCTGTTCTCAACCTGGCGGTAGATCATCTCACGGCCGGCCACCGGCAGACGTTCGTCGATGTAGTCCCGATCGAGCTCGATTTTCGTTTTGGTTGCCCGGCCAATCAGGTGCACGTTGAGATTTTGCGCGCGCAGCGCGTCGCGCAATGCTTCCGCCTGCTGACGCCACTCGTCACCAAGCTTTTTGTGATACAGCAGCGACACCACGGCCTGGTTGCTCATGGTCGTCAGGTAGTCGACCTGGAACAGCTTATGGCGAAGAACCGGGTTATCGCGCACGCCGTCGAGGATGGCGGCCATCAGCTGATTGATAAGCTCGCTGGCCGCCGGGAAACTATCGACGCGAATTCGCGATTTGGTCTGCTGGTCAAACATGATGTGGTAGAGATCGTCCCCATCGTGCCACAGGCGGAACTCTGCGCGCATACGATAGTGGCTGACCGGCGAACGAAATACCTCCGGAACCGGTGCGGCAAAAGGCGCCATCATTTTTTGTAAACGAATGACTTTCTCTGCCAGCTGCGCTTCATATTGTTCGGTTGGAAGGTGTTCGGGGGTCATGATGCATCCTGAATAAAATAAGTACGCGGGGATTGTAGGGAAAGCATCAGGGAAGTCCAGCCCGGATGAGGGATCAAATATAATTATAGAAGTCTGGACTTCTATATGTTTCTGATTATAGCATTGTGTAACCGGTCCTGTGAGTTAAAAGGGAACCCAGTGTAAATCTGGGGCTGACGCGCAGCGGTAAGGAAGGTGGGATGAACGCAATTTGCAGACACTGCCGCTATCTGGTGGGAAGTCCTCATCCATAAAACGCCCCGAGCCCGAAGACCTGCCGGTATACGTCGCATTTGGTTTCTATCATCGCGTGCTACTGATGAAACCCGCGGCATCCTTTATATGTTACGGATGCTTTTACAATGATTAAAAAAGCTTCGCTGATGACGGCTCTCTCCGTCACGGCATTTTCCGGCTGGGCGCAAGACAGCAATTCAGACACGTTAGTGGTGACAGCAAATCGTTTTCAACAGCCGGTCAGTACGGTCCTTGCGCCGACCGATGTGGTGACTCGTGAAGATATCGATCGCTGGCAATCAAAGGATTTAAATGACGTCATGCGTCGACTGCCGGGCGTTGACGTCGCGCAGAACGGAGGAATGGGGCAGACGTCTTCCCTGTTTATTCGCGGTACTGAGGCTAAGCAGGTGCTGGTGCTTGTCGATGGTATCCCCATGTCCCGCCCGGGTATTACGAATAACCCCGATCTGAACCAAATTCCTCTGTCGCTGGTACAGCGCGTGGAATATATCCGCGGCCCGCGTTCGGCTATTTATGGTTCCGGCGCAATGGGGGGCGTGATTAACGTCATTACCCATTCCGATAAAGAACAATCTAAGATCACCGCCGGCGTCGGTTCTGAAGGCTATCAGCAATATGATGGCACCCTGCGTCACCGCTTTGGCGATACGGTTGCCACGGTGGCCGGCTCTTATGAGGGTAATAAAGGTTTTAACGTCCAGCCAGGCTCAACCTGGGACCACGACCAGGATCGTGACGGCTTCCGTAGCAAAGCGTTCTGGGGCAGCCTGGAGCATAAATTTAACGATAGCTTTGATGGCTTCTTCCGCGGTCGTAGCTACACCAACAACTCTGACTACGATTTGGGAAGCCCGCCGTACACCCCAGCCTACAGCGCAGATGAAGAGCAGCTCTATAATCAGAGCTGGGACGCGGGACTGAAGTACAGCTCCGGGATCTACTCATCGCAGCTCGTTGCCAGCTATCAGAAGGTCAAAGACTACAACTACAGCAGCATCTATGGCCGTTATAATGATGGCACCACGCTCGATCGAATGACCCAGCGTAATCTGCAGTGGGGTAACAACCTTATTGTCGGTCATGGTTCAGTGAGCGCTGGCGTGGACTGGCAGCAGCAGCGTTTGACCTCCTCGGATACGGTATTATCGGACACCTACAAGCGTGATAACACCGGCCTGTATCTGACCGGGCAGCAGCAGTTTGGCGATGTGACCCTCGAAGCCTCCGGCCGTGAAGATCACGACGAACAGTTTGGCTGGCACGGAACATGGCAGACCACTGCCGGCTGGGAGTTTGTCGAAAACTATCGCGTGACTCTGGGCTACGGTACTGGCTTCCTCGCTCCTTCGCTGGGACAGCAGTTTGGTTCTACCCGCTTTGGAATCAGCTCAAATCCAAACCTGAAGCCTGAAGAGTCGCAGCAGTGGGAAGCCGGGCTTGAAGGGCTCACCGGGCCGCTGGACTGGCGTCTCTCGGCGTATCACTACAAGATTACTAACCTGATTACCTACTATTCAGACCCTGTCACCTTTGAAGGCGAATATGACAATATCAACGCCGCGACGATCAAGGGCGTTGAATGGACGGGAAGCGTGGATACCGGTATTTTCAGCCATCGCGTTACGTTGCAATACGTCGACCCGCGTAATGATGATAACGGTGAAGTCCTTGCCCGACGTTCTAAGCGACAGGCGAAGTATCAGGTGGACTGGACGATGTTTAACGTCGATATGGATGTGTCGTGGCAGTATTACGGTAAGCGCTACGATAACAACACGTCTCAGTACAATAATACGCAGAGGATTTTGCCAAGCTACAGCACGCTTGATGTTTCTGCCGCGTATCCGATCACCGATCGCCTGACAGTTCGTGGTAAAATAGCCAACCTGTTCGATAAAGATTACGAGACAGCTTATGGCTACCAAACTGCAGGACGAGAATACTACTTGTCTGGCAGCTACACCTTCTGATCCACGCCCCACCGTGCTGGTATTTGATTCCGGTGTCGGTGGGTTGTCGGTTTATAATGAGATTCGGCAGCTGCTGCCGAATCTGCATTACATCTACGCTTTCGATAACGTGGCTTTTCCTTACGGGGAGAAGAGCGAAGAGTTCATCGTTGAGCGCGTGCTCGAAATTGTCACCGCGGTTCAACGGCGTTATCCGCTGGCACTGGCCGTCATTGCCTGCAACACCGCAAGTACCGTTTCTCTTCCTGCCCTTCGTGACCGCTTTGCTTTCCCCGTTGTGGGCGTGGTTCCGGCGATTAAGCCTGCGGCCCGTTTGACGGCGAACGGCGTCGTTGGCCTGCTGGCGACGCGCGGTACGGTCAAACGTCCCTATACGCGTGAGCTGATCAGCCGCTTTGCAAATGAATGCAAGATAGAGATGCTTGGCTCCGCAGAGCTGGTTGAGCTGGCGGAAGCGAAGCTGCACGGTGAGCCGGTTCCGCTGGAGGAGCTACGACGCATTCTTCGCCCGTGGCTGAGAATGGCCGAACCGCCTGATACGGTTGTGCTGGGCTGCACCCATTTCCCTCTATTACAGGAAGAGCTGCAGCAGGTGATGCCGGAAGGGACGCGAATGATTGATTCCGGTGCCGCCATCGCCCGTCGCACCGTCTGGCTGCTGGAACATGAGGCGCCGGATGCGAAATCCAGCGATCCAAACCTGGCATACTGCATGGCGCTGACGCCGGAAACTGAACAGCTTTTACCCGTTTTACAGCGCTACGGCTTTGAAACGCTGGAAAAACTGCCAGTTTAGGCACGTTTTGGTGAAAAAAGAGGCGGTTGAAAAGTTTTTTGCAAACAGGGCTTGTCAACGTCAGAGAACTCCCTATAATGCGCCTCCACTGACACGGAACAACGGCTTACAGGCCGCCGGGTTAGCGGGGTTCAGCGATGAACGCCGACAGAGAAAAGCAAAATAAACGCTTGACTCTGAATGAGGAAAACGTAATATACGGGACCTCGCGACAGAGCGCTAAAGCGCGTCGCAACTG
>NZ_SNYG01000012.1:0-90019 GCF_004362605.1 Klebsiella sp. BIGb0149
CTGACCCCATGCCGAACTCAGAAGTGAAACGCCGTAGCGCCGATGGTAGTGTGGGGTCTCCCCATGTGAGAGTAGGGAACTGCCAGGCATCAAATTAGCAGTATGGCACTGACTTTCGAGGCAGTTTGCTATTCGACAGAGTAGCAGAGCAAAAGCGAATGCTTTTGAACGTTGCACAGCAACGGCCCGAAGGGTGAATCACAAAGTGGTGATTCATAAACTGCCAGGCATCAAATTAGCAGTAAACCGGGGCAATAAACCGGTTGTTGTAAAGAAATTCGGTGGAGCGGTAGTTCAGTCGGTTAGAATACCTGCCTGTCACGCAGGGGGTCGCGGGTTCGAGTCCCGTCCGTTCCGCCACTTATTAAAAGCCCTGAGCATTTGCTCAGGGCTTTTTCTTTTTCCGTCGTACTATTATTGCTGTTTCAGCAAAAATCCTCTGCATTTATCGATCTTTTTCCCCTCTGCTGCATCAGCCATAATGTTCTCAATGAGTTAACACTAAGTAAAAAAGAGGAATTTATGGCAATCCCTGCATTTGGTCTTGGAACCTTCCGTCTGAAAGATGATGTGGTTATCGCATCGGTAAAAACGGCGCTGGAACTGGGCTACCGTACGATTGATACCGCTCAGATCTATGATAATGAAGCGGCCGTTGGCCAGGCCATCGCCGAAAGCGGCGTAGCGCGTGATGAGCTGTTTATCACCACCAAGATCTGGATCGAAAACCTGAGCAAAGACTCGCTTATTACCAGTCTGAAAGAGAGCCTGAAAAAGCTGCGTACTGAGTATGTCGATCTGACGCTGATCCACTGGCCTTCGCCGGGTGATGCCGTCGCCGTTGAAGAGTTTATGCCGGCGCTGCTGGAAGCTAAAAAGCTGGGGCTGACTCGCCAGATCGGGATTTCAAACTTCACGATTCCGCTGATGGAACGCGCAATTGCTGCCATCGGCGCTGAAAACATTGCTACCAATCAGATTGAGCTATCCCCCTACCTGCAGAATCGCAAGACTGTGGATTGGGCGACAGCGCACGGTATCCATATCACGTCGTACATGACGTTGGCATATGGTAAGGCACTGAAAGACGAAGTCATTTCAGGTATTGCTGCGAAGCACAGCGCAACGCCTGCACAGGTGATACTGGCCTGGGCTTTGGGAGAAGGCTACGCGGTGATCCCGTCTTCAACTAAACGTGAAAATCTGGCGAGCAACCTGAAAGCTCAGGATCTGCAGCTGGATGAGGAAGATCGTAAAGCGATCGCCGCGCTGGATTGCAACGATCGTCTGGTTAGCCCGGAAGGTCTTGCCCCCGAGTGGGATTAAAATAACCCACCCTCTGTAACCCTTATTTAACCCTCTACAGCTCCTTCGGGAGCTGTTTTACGTGCTCGCTGAGAAAATCAATAAACGCCCTGATCCGGGTACTGACCGCTCTGTCGCTGTAATAAACGGCGCTAAAGGGCATTTCTACCGGCAGCCGCTTGTCGGCAAGAAGCTCGACAAACTCCCCGCTCGCAATCTCCTGATTCACCATATAATCCGATAAACAGGCGATGCCGTTACCGGCCAGGCACAGCTGCTTGATGGTTTCCCCACTATTGGAGGATATCTCGCAGCTGACTTCCAGCAGCTGGCCATCGCAGCAGGAGACTGGCCAGGTATTTAGTGAAAGGGGCTCAGTAAAACCCAGGCACTGATGATCTTTAAGGCTGGCTACATCCTGCGGCGTGCCGTGGCGGGAGAGGTAGTCAGGCGAGGCGATGATTTTGCGGTAGCTGTTAAACAGCGGCCGGGCGCGCAGGCTGGAATCCGTCAACGTACCCGCGCGGATCGCAACATCAACCTTACGCTCAATCAGGTTGATGAAGGTTTCCGACGACACCAGCGCGAGGGTCATTTCTGGATAGCGCTCGCGAAAAGGCTTCACCAGCGGCATCAGAAAGTGGAGCATCACCGGGGTGGCGGCATCTACCCGCAGCAATCCTCTTGGCGTCGTCCGTGTTTCCAGAAGCTCATTTTCCGCCGCCGCCATCTCCTGAAGCACCACCTGCATGCGGCGAAAGTAGCGTTCTCCCTCCTCGGTCAGGCTTAGCTGGCGAGTTGTTCGGTTAAGCAGGCTGACGCTAAGCTTTGATTCCAGCTTTTTTACCGCCCGGCTGACGGCGGAGTTTGCCTGTCCCAGCTGTTCCGCCGCCCGGCTAAAGCTTCCGCTTTCCACCACGGCGACAAAGATGGCAATCTCTTCTGATGTTGCTCTCATTATTGCACCTGTAGCAAAATTCTATTGAGACTTTGATGGTTTTTGTTATTTAAGCATCCCTGCATACTACGTGTCATCTTAATCCTGATGCTACGGAGTAAATTATGCCACTGGCGCTACTTGCCTTAACTATCGGTGCCTTTGCGATTGGTACCACCGAATTTGTCATTGTCGGCCTGGTGCCGACGATCGCAGAGCAGCTGGCCATCTCACTGCCTTCAGCGGGTCTGTTGGTTTCTATCTACGCGCTGGGCGTCGCGATCGGTGCCCCGGTGCTGACGGCGCTGACCGGCCGCATGCCGCGCAAACAGCTGCTTCTGGCGCTAATGGTGCTGTTCACTGCCGGCAACCTGCTCGCCTGGCAAGCGCCGGGTTATGAAACGCTGATTTTCGCCCGCCTGCTTACCGGCCTGGCGCACGGCGTGTTCTTCTCGATTGGTTCTACCATTGCGACCAGCCTGGTGCCTAAAGAGAAGGCCGCGTCGGCGATTGCCATCATGTTTGGCGGTCTGACCGTCGCGCTGGTTACCGGGGTGCCGATTGGTACCTTTATCGGCCAGCATTTCGGCTGGCGTGAAACCTTCCTTGCGGTTTCCATTCTTGGCGTGATTGCGCTGGTGAGCAGCCTGATTCTGGTGCCGAACAATATTCCGGGTCGGTCCAGCGCCAGCCTGCGCGATCAGGTGCAGGTGTTAACCCATCCGCGCTTGCTAATCATCTATGCCATTACCGCCCTGGGATATGGCGGCGTCTTCACGGCGTTTACCTTCCTCGCGCCAATGATGCAGGACCTTGCCGGTTTCAGTCCGTCTGCGGTGAGCTGGATTTTACTGGGCTACGGTGTTTCAGTGGCGCTGGGTAACGTCTGGGGCGGCAGGCTGGCCGACAGGCACGGAGCGGTGGCCGCACTGAAGATTATCTTTGCTGCGCTGGTTGTGCTCCTGCTGGTGTTCCAGCTGACGGCCAGTATCCAGTATGCCGCGCTGGCAACGGTGCTGGTGATGGGAATCTTTGCCTTCGGCAACGTGCCGGGCCTGCAGGTCTATGTCGTACAGAAAGCGGAACAGTATACGCCCGGCGCCGTAGACGTTGCCTCCGGCCTTAACATCGCCGCTTTTAACGTCGGTATCGCTTTAGGCTCTATTATTGGCGGACAAACCGTAGCGCGCTATGGCCTGGCCGAGACGCCGTGGATTGGCGCGGTGATTGTGTTGGCTGCGCTGCTGCTGGTCATACTGAGCGGTCGCCTGGATAAATCTCGCCCGGCAACGGCGGTTTCCGTCGAAGGATAAAGGTTTCTCGCGAATTGCATTGAAAGTGCATACGAAAATCCCTATAACAGAATAACCGGCCGCAGTCAGGCCGGTTTCATGTTATCGAGGTTTGATGCCTAAATTGCGAAAGAATACTTATGCTATGCGCTATGTCGCCGGACAGCCTGCGGAGAGAATTTTGCCTCCGGGGTCGTTTGCAAGCCTTAGCCATGGTTTCCCGCCTGGCATCCCTTTAAGCAGCGATGAGAAGATCCGCGTGCTGGTGTGGAATATCTTTAAACAGCAGCGGGCCGAGTGGAAGTCCGTGCTGAATAATTTCGGTAAAGATGCCCATCTGGTGCTGTTACAAGAGGCGCAAACGACGCCCGAGCTGGTCAGATTCGCCACGACCAACTATCTGGCCGCCGATCAGGTTCCCGCACTCGTTCTACCTCAGCACCCCTCTGGCGTCATGACGCTGGCTTCGACTCATCCGGTCTACTGCTGCCCTCTGCGCGAACGCGAACCCATTTTGCGTCTGGCTAAATCGGCGCTTGTGACCGTCTACCCGCTGCCGGATATGCGTTTGCTGATGGTGGTGAACATCCATGCGGTTAACTTCAGCCTTGGGGTTGATGTCTACAGCAAGCAGCTGTTACCTATCGGCGACCAGATAGCGCACCACAGCGGCCCGGTTATTATGGCCGGTGATTTTAATGCCTGGAGCCGACCGCGCATGAATGCGCTCTATCGCTTTGCCCGCGAAATGTCGCTGCGCGAGGTTCGTTTTTCCGACGATCAGCGCCGCCGCACTTTTGGTCGCCCGCTCGATTTTGTGTTCTACCGGGGATTAAGCGTGCACGATGCCTCCGTGCTGGTCACCCGCGCCTCCGATCACAACCCGCTACTAGTCGAATTCAGTCCCGGCAAGCCTGATTAATTAAGGTACGTCAGGCCTGCCATGGGGCGGGCCTGCGCAAGCAAGGTGCTGCCTTTATTATTCAAACAACCGAAGGACAACACAATGACAACACGCTCTCACCATGACAACGTCGAAAAGCAGTTTGGCTCACAGGCCAGCGCTTACCTGACCAGCGCAGTACACGCATCGGGACGCGATCTGCAGCGGCTGGCCGAGCGGCTGGCTGATTTCCCTGCTGCGCAGGTTCTCGATATGGGCTGCGGCGCCGGGCATGCCAGTTTTGCTGCGGCCGGGCAGGTGGCAGGGGTAACGGCATATGATTTATCCAGCCAGATGCTGGACGTTGTGGCGCAGGCCGCTCAGGATAAGGGTTTTTCAAATATAAAGACCCAGCAGGGCTATGCGGAAACTCTGCCCTTTGCGGCGGACAGCTTTGACGTGGTGATTAGCCGCTATTCTGCCCATCACTGGCATGATGTCGGCCAGGCGCTGCGTGAGGTCAAACGCGTTCTCAAGCCGGGTGGGGTGCTGATTATTATGGACGTCATGTCACCGGGACATCCGGTTCGTGACGTGTGGCTGCAAACGGTTGAAGCGCTGCGCGATACCTCTCACGTTCGCAACTATTCCAGCGGAGAGTGGCTGGCGCTGGCGAACGATGCCGGGCTGGTCACCAATAGTTTATCGACCGATCGCCTGCCGCTGGAGTTCAGCTCATGGGTGGCGCGTATGCGTACGCCGGAGGCGCTGGTAGCAGCGATTCGCCTCTATCAGGATAGCGCATCGGCGGAGGTAAAAGCCTACTTTGCCTTACAGGACGACGGCTCCTTTACCAGCGATACCATCATGTTTGAAGCGCATAAAGCGGTATAAAAAGAAAAGGCACCGGGAGACGGTGCCTTTTTTTATCAGGTATATCAGGAATCCGGCCGGTCGCTATTTTTCACAAACAGCGTGAGCTGATCGCCCGGCTTCAGGTCATCGGTGCCGTTGTTCCAGCGCATCACATCACGAATATTCACGCCATGTCGTTTTGCGATGCTCGACAGCGAGTCGCCTTTGCGTACGCGATAGGTGATGCTATCGCTGTTGTTCGCAAGACGCGTCGCGCTGCTGCCGGCGCCAACTACCAGCTCCTGGCCCGCTTTCAGCCCGGATCCGCGCAGATTATTCCACTGCTGCAAATCTTTCGTCGATACGCCGAGACGTGAGGCGATCCCGGAAATCGTATCGCCTGAACGAACCTTATAGCTGCGGCTGGTCAACGGCGCGTTGGCCGCGAGCTGCGTTGGCTGTACGGCGGCAATATCGCCAGAGGCCAGAGATTCACGCAGCTGAGCGGCATGTTTCTGTGGCACCATCACGTACTTCGGCCCGTTCGCACCCAGGGTTGAGCCCTTTACTCCGGCGTTGAATGTTTTCAGCTTGCCGACGGGCATTCCTGCCATATCGGCCAGCTGACTAATATCAACCGGACTATCGAGGCGAACTCGCGCCAGCGCACGGCTTTCGTCTGCCGTCGGCAGCTTCACGCCATAGCGCTTGCTGTTTTTGAGAATATCGCTCAAAGCCAGCATCTTAGGTACGTAAATTCGGGTTTCCTGTGGTAATGAAAGCGACCAAAAATCAGTGGGCTTGCCGCGTGATTTATTCGCTTTCATTGCCTTCAGTACCCGGCCTTCACCGCTGTTATAAGCTGCGACGGTCAACAGCCAGTCGCCGTCAAACATCTTATTCAGACGCTGCATCATGTTCAGCGCCGCCGTAGTAGAGGCGACAACGTCACGACGCGCATCGTAGCTGCGGGTCTGCTTCAAACCATAATTGCGCCCGGTGCTCGGAATGATCTGCCAGATGCCTGCGGCATTGGCGCCAGACGTTGCATGCGGGTTAAAAGCGCTCTCCACTATGGGTAGTAATACCAGTTCCATTGGCATGTTACGTTTCTTAACTTGCCCGGCTATCCAGTACATATACGGCTCTGCCCGTAAAGTTACATCGTGGAGATAGCTCTTATTACTTAAGTACTTCTGTTTCTGTTCGCGAATCCGGGTATTTTCCGGAATTCCCATCTTTAGCTCGTCGCCTATGGAAGTCCACAGATCCTGGTCTTGCGCGTAGAAGGTTCCATCATCTAACCAGCGCGCTTGACTTGTGAACTTACCTGCTTCCCCTTGACCAGCTGCAGAAAGGCTCTGTGCGTGCTGTTGAACGTTGCCATCGTGCTTAGACGATTGGCACCCCGCCAGCAGGACAGAGACGAGTAAAATCGCTCGTGCCTTCATGTGTGTGTCAATAGTTGCTTAAAAGACGAGCAAGAATAACGGTGAAGTTCGCGAATGACAAGAGTTAAATGTCAGAAGTCATCTTTCTTTGACCTTAACCACGCGAATCGCTGCGCAGAGTGTTGCAAATTTGTTTCTTTGGATATTTCTTTAATTAAATCATCATCATCCGTGCGTAAAAATAAATTTATACGGCGTTCATTTTTGAGAGTTACCGGTAGTGTCATTTGGTTTTTTGCACGTAACTCATTAACTTTATGGTAGTAATCATTTATAGCCATATCCTGTGGCAGGATACTCAGAGCAAACTTCATATTTGCTAAAGTATACTCATGTGCGCAACATACCAGCGTATCGTCGGGGAGCGCCGCTATTTTCTTAAATGATTGATACATCTGATCCGCCGTCCCTTCGAAGAGTCTGCCACAGCCGCCGGAAAACATTGTATCGCCACAAAATAGATAAGGTTCACTGTAGAAACAGATGTGTCCTAAAGTGTGACCTGGCGTGGAGAAAATAGAAAATTCGTGGCCTAAAACAACGACCCGATCGCCGTCGGCAACGAGACGCGTCGTTCCCTTATCCTGGGTTTCTGCCGGTCCGTAAACCACGATGTCGGGGAATTTTTCGCACAGTTGTTTCACGCCGCCAACGTGATCGTGGTGGTGGTGGGTGAGAAAAATGGCCTCCGGCTGCCAGCCGTGCTCCGCGATAGCGGCCAGCACGGGCGCCGCTTCGCCAGGATCGACGATCAGACAGCGGCCGTTATCCGCGCTAAGAACCCAGATGTAGTTGTCCTGAAATGCAGGAATGCTGATAAGATTCATTTATTACCCCTAAAAGCGTAGCGGAAGGTTGCGATGAAGCCGGCAAGGATATCTCAGATAGTCACAGCGCCAGAGCATTGGTCCAGTATGCCCTGGGGCGAATACTATCGCGAATCGCTGGAGCGGCAGATGAAACCGTGGCTGGCCAAGCTATATGGCTTTCATTTACTTAAGATTGGCAATCTGAGCGCGGAAATCAATACCGAATCCTGCGCTATCTCGCATCAGGTGAACGTTTCGCTTCAGGGCACGCCGATTCAGGTTCAGGCCGATCCCCTCCATCTGCCTTTTGCCGAAAAGTCGGTTGACGCCTGCCTGCTGGCGCATACCTTGCCCTGGTGTAGCGATCCCCACCGCCTGCTGCGCGAAGCCGACAGGGTGCTGATTGATGACGGCTGGATAATTATGACCGGGTTTAACCCCGTGAGCCTGATGGGCCTGCGCAAGCTGATGCCGGTATTGCGCAAAACGGTGCCGTACAGCAGCCGGATGTTTACGCTAACGCGCCAGCTGGACTGGCTGGCGCTGCTCAATTTTGAGGTGCTGCACTACGGCCGTTATCAGGTGCTGCCCTGGTCCCGACACGGCGGCAAGATGCTCAGTACCCACCTGCCGGCGCTGGGCTGCCTGCAGCTGATTGTTGCCCGCAAGCGCACGATCCCGCTCACGCTCAACCCGCTGAAGTCGGGAAAAGCGAAGACCCGGCTGCGTCAGACGGTAGGGGCCACGCGACAGTCGCGAAACGGGCAGAATTAACGTTCCGGCTGGTAACCGACATCGTCCTGGGTAGGGCTGGAGGCGGCAGCGCGCGCCAGCTCGTCGCAGCGTTCGTTTTCCGGATGGCCGGCGTGGCCTTTGACCCACTCCCACTTAATCTGGTGCTGGCCAAGCGCGATGTCCAGGCGCTGCCACAGATCCACATTTTTGACCGGCTTTTTATCCGCCGTTTTCCAGCCGCGCTTTTTCCAGTTGTGGATCCACTGGGTGATCCCCTGACGCACGTACTGGCTGTCGGTGCTGAGAACGACTTCGCACTGCTCTTTCAGCGCTTCCAGCGCAACGATGGCCGCCATCATCTCCATGCGGTTGTTGGTCGTGAGGTTATAGCCTGCGCTAAAGATTTTTTCCTTCCCGCGATAGCGTAAAATAGCGCCGTAGCCGCCGGGTCCTGGATTTCCCAGGCATGAACCGTCGGTGAAAATTTCTACCTGTTTAAGCATCTCTGGTAGACTTCCTGTAATTGACATCGATATGTAAACGGCAAGTCTGACATAAATGACTGATATGAGCACTGCAATTACGCGACAGATTGTTCTCGATACTGAAACCACTGGTATGAACCAGCTCGGTGCGCATTACGAAGGACATAAAATCATCGAGATTGGTGCGGTGGAGGTGATCAACCGCCGCCTCACCGGGAATAACTTCCACGTTTATCTCAAGCCGGACCGGCTGGTGGACCCTGAAGCCTTTGGCGTTCACGGGATTGCCGATGAGTTTCTGATGGATAAGCCGGCGTTTGCTGAGGTCGCCGATGAGTTTATGGACTATATCCGCGGGGCGGAGCTGGTCATCCATAACGCATCGTTCGATATCGGCTTTATGGACTACGAGTTCGCCAAGCTCAAGCGCGATATTCCCAAAACCAATACCTTCTGCAAGGTCACCGATAGCCTGGCGCTGGCGCGGAAAATGTTCCCCGGCAAGCGTAACAGCCTCGATGCGCTGTGCTCACGTTATGAAATAGATAACAGCAAGCGAACGCTGCACGGGGCGTTGCTCGATGCCCAGATTCTGGCCGATGTCTATCTGATGATGACCGGCGGTCAGACGACGCTGGCATTTTCGACGGAAGGCGAGGGGCAGATGCAGGCAGGAGAGATAGGAATACAGCGCGTTGTTCGGGCGGCCAGCAGGCTGCGCGTCGTTTACGCCTCTGATGACGAGCTGTTAAACCATGAATCGCGCCTCGATTTGGTTCAAAAGAAAGGCGGAAGCTGCCTGTGGCGGAGCTGATAGGCCGCAATACGCTGTAAAAATAGGCTGGTGGGCGATTTTTACAGCAAATGGTTCAAAAGTGAAGAAAAAGCGTTGACGGAGTTAGCGGTAATCCGTAATATTCGCCTCGTTCCCAAGGGAACAGTGAAAGTGGAGCGGTAGTTCAGTCGGTTAGAATACCTGCCTGTCACGCAGGGGGTCGCGGGTTCGAGTCCCGTCCGTTCCGCCACTATTCAGAAAGCCTGAATCAGCAATGATTCAGGCTTTCGTCGTTTTAGCGACGCCATCTTATTCATTTCATATATTTCAATTGCTTGCGGATATGATGCTGCAAAACAGCCAGCATGCATGCCCCGGACAGGCCAATAATCAGCGCGCCGTTTACCGCTTCCAGCGGTCCAGGAAGCTTCCACCTGGCGCTCATCACAATATCGCCATAGCCTAACGTGGCGAAATTTACTGCGAAATCGCCTGATGTAAAAGCGGATACACCACACTGAAATAATCGACTGCAGAAGCATATTGCACAGAATAATCGGCACTCCCGCCAGCGGCGGTAGCAGCATGTTAGCCTCTCAGCAGAAAACGCTCGGCTCTCCCCTCATTGCGCATCTTTGCTGACTGGGTTGGCGTGGGCCTGGCCCTCGTCGACCCAGGTCATAAAAATACGATAACCGATGGAAAGCAGGGTTGCCCCGATAAACATCCCAAGAATGCCGCTGGCCGCCATGCCGCCTAATGCGCCCAGCAGGACCACCGGCATCGGCGCGTCAACGCCGCGCCCGAGCATCAGCGGCTTAAGGACGTTATCGGCCATGCCGGCCACGATCAGCACAATAGAGTAGAGGACGTTCATTCCGGTGCCGTGGTCGCCGATGCTCCACATCAGCGCGATTGCCGGGGCGGTCACCAGAATGACGGGGATTTGGGCGATCCCGAGGATCAGCGCCAGGATAAAGAAGATCCCGACCGCCGGGATCCCGGCGACAATCATGATGATGCCGACCAGCAGCGCCTGAATAAGCGCAACGCCGATAACGCCCTGCGCGACGGCGCGAATGGTGCTGGTACAGAGCCGGGTTAAGGTCAGGCCTTTCTTCTCATCGGTGATACGAATCGCAATCCGCCTCGCGCTGTTGGCGCCAGCGCTACCCCAGGCCATCATAATGCCCGCAACGATGAAGGAGAGGATAAAGCCGATGAGTCCGCCGCCCATGCTGGCCAGGATGCCCAGCACCTGCCGGGCGATTTCGCCGAGCTGGGTGCGGTAGTTGTTTATCAGCCCGGGTAAATCCATCGACGCTTTTAGCCATAGGGCGCTGATCTTCTCCCCGACAACGGGGATGGTGGCAATATGGGCTGAAGGTGGGGGAATGGCGAAGCTGCGGCCGCTCATCTTATCAATCAGCGCGCTGACGCTCTCTCCCAGAGAGCTTATCATCAGCACCGTCGGCGCCACGATCAGCAGAATGCCAAGCAGGACCAGTATTGTGGAGGCCCAGCCCTGTTTTCCGCCGAGCCGGGCGGCAAAATATTGATGGAGCGGATAGAGCGTGACCGCCAGAATGACGGCCCAGAGCATCATATTCAGGAATGGAGAAAATACGGTATAGCAGAAGGAGGCTAATGCCAGGATAAGCCCAAACCGAATGAACATATCCAAAAAACGGGCAACCACTCTTTTTTCAACAATAAGCAGATTATCATTTTCCATGATGGTTTGTTCTCGCTGAGAATGCGCACACAACCGCCCCGGCCTGGTTTTACAAACCAGGCCAGTATTTGAGATGGAATCGTTTAGAAATCGCTGAAAGTTATTTGAAAATCGTGCTAGTTATTGTTGAATTTTATCCCTTTTATTAGTGTAGAACAGAAAATAATCCTGCCAGGAAAATATTATTTATCGTCAGGGAAAGGCGTCAGAACGGGAATGTCCGGGGGCTTAGGGCGAAATAAATAATAAAGGAAAACAAGATGCTGGTGGGGGCGTAAATTTATTGCCCGTGTATTCAGCAGCGTAGTGTTAACGGGACGGGAGAGTGTCCCCCCCGATAACGAGGGGGAGGGGAATTAATTCAGGCTAAACGGATCGGCATCCTGCCAGGCGGGGAATTTTTCGCGATACTCGTTGAGGGCGGTGAGCGACAGCTCCGCATCGAGGCGCGTGGCCTGATGAGGCTCTGCCGTTGCCAGAATTTCTCCCTGCGGGCTGATAATGCGGCTGTCGCCCCGATAGTGATGGCCATTACCGTCGGTACCGACCCGATTGCAGCCGGCGATGTAGGCCTGGTTTTCAATGGCCCGGGCGACCAGCAGCGACTGCCAGTGCAGCGAGCGCGGCGCCGGCCAGTTGGCCACGTACAGCGCTAAATCGTAGTCGTTATGGTTGCGTGACCACACCGGGAAGCGCAGGTCGTAGCAAACCAGCGGCAGGATCCGCCAGCCGCGCCACTCGAAGACGACCCGCTCGTTGCCGGCCGTATAATGATGGTGCTCTTCGGCCATCCGGAACAGGTGCCGCTTATCATAAAAATGGGTTTTACCGCCGGGCTCCACCAGCAGGAAGCGGTTAACCGGGCCGCGCTCGGTTTGTAGCGCAGCGCTACCCGCGATGAGGGCATTGGTCTGCAGCGCTTTCGCCCGCATCCACTCAATGACCTCTTCCTGCGGCAGCGACTGCTGAGCGGCTTCCATCGCGAAGCCGGTGGTGAACATTTCAGGCAAAACAATCAGATCGCGCCCGCTGACGCCTTCCAGCTGGCGATCGAAATGGCGCAGGTTGGCGGGACCGTCCATCCACACCAGCGGTTGTTGCAGTAGCGTAATTTTCAGGCCAGGCACAGTGGTGAACTCCATTATCATTAGGCTGTTATAGTCACTTTAACACCATATCAGTCTCTGGATAGTCAGCGGAATATTTTGTTAAAAAAATGCTAATGCTGGAAACGATTTGTGCGCAGCCAGAGGGCAGAGAGAGTCGAGGGAGCAAAGCGGGCAAAAAAAGAGGCGGAGGAAAACCCCGCCCCGATCGTGATGCGGCTATTTTATTATTCAGGCGGCTTCAATCTTGCGGACCTTCTCCGGCAGCTTTACCGGCCGGGTGGCCAGCTCATCCGGGGCGAAGTCGTCAACGTTGATGCTGCGCAGGCGGCTGGTCTCCGCCCGGGTAAGAACGGTGGCTTCTTCCTGATTGATTAACCCTTTCGCCAGCGCGTTGCGGGCCAGCTCATCAAGGCGCGTAAACGGCAGGTTTTTGCCCAGCTCCTTACAGATGCGCTGATGAATCGGGTCGGCGGCCATCACGTCCAGCAGCGCTTCTTCCAGCAGACCGACCGGATTGTGCTCGCTCGGGGTCAGGTACTGGCCGCGGCCAATACGCGAACGCGTTGCGCTCGGGATCTGCAGGATTTTTGCGACCTTATGGTCCAGCTTATCGGACGGCGCGTCGTAGTGGCGGCCGGTCGGGAAGATGGCAACGCGCAGGACGCCGGCGACAAAGCGGTTCGGGAAGTTTTTCAGCAGGTCGTCAATGGCCTGCTCCGCCTGATACAGCGCATCCTGAACGCCCCAGTGAACCAGCGGCAGGTCGGCTTCGTTACGCCCCTCATCGTCATAGCGTTTCAGCACCGCAGAGGCGAGGTAAAGCTGGCTTAACACATCGCCCAGTCTCGCGGAAATACGCTCGCGGCGCTTCAGGCTGCCGCCAAGAACGGCCATTGAGACGTCGGACAGCAGCGCCAGGTTCGCGCTCAGGCGGTTCATATGCTGGTAGTAACGGCGGGTCGCGTCGCGGGTTGGTGTGCTGCTGGTCAGCCCGCGGGTCAGGCCCAGCCAGAAGCTACGGACCTTATTGCTGCCGACGTGACCGATGTGTTTGAACAGCAGCTTGTCGAAAGCGTCAACGTCGTTGTTCTGCGCGGCGGCCATTTCGTCCAGCACGTACGGATGGCAGCGGATTGCGCCCTGACCGAAGATCATCATGCTGCGGGTCAGAATGTTGGCGCCTTCTACGGTGATGGCGATCGGCGCCCCTTGATAGGCGCGGGCGAGGAAGTTGCCTTCACCCAGCATGATGCCTTTCCCGCCGGTGATATCCATTGCGTCGATGATTGAACGCTGGCCGCGGTGGGTGCAGTGATACTTCACGATAGCCGACAGAACCGCCGGCTTCTCGCCCAGCATGATGCCGTAGGTGATCAGCGACGCGGCGGCGTCCATCACGTAGGCGTTACCCGCAATACGCGCCAGCGGCTCTTCGATGCCTTCCATTTTACCGATGGAGATCTTGAACTGGCGGCGAATATGGGCGTAGGCGCCGGTGGCCATCGCCACGGACTTCAGGCCGCCGGTGGCGTTTGACGGCAGGGTGATCCCGCGACCGACGGACAGGCACTCCACCAGCATCCGCCAGCCCTGACCAGCCATCGTTGGGCCGCCGATGATGTAGTCGATTGGGACAAAGATGTCTTTACCCTGGGTCGGGCCGTTCTGGAACGGTACGTTAAGCGGGAAGTGGCGGCGGCCAATTTCAACCCCAGGCGTCGAGGTTGGGATCAGCGCACAGGTGATGCCCAGCTCCTCTTCTCCCCCCAGCAGGCGGTCAGGGTCGGAGAGTTTAAACGCCAGCCCCAGTACGGTGGCGATTGGCGCCAGGGTAATGTAGCGCTTGTTCCAGGTCAGGCGCATGCCCAGAACCTGCTCGCCCTGCCATTCGCCCATGCACACCACGCCGGTATCCGGAATGGCGCCGGCGTCGGAGCCCGCTTCCGGGCTGGTCAGCGCAAAGCAGGGGATCTCCTGACCACGCGCGAGACGCGGCAGATAGTGATTTTTCTGTTCATCGGTGCCGTAATGCTGCAGCAGCTCGCCCGGGCCTAAAGAGTTAGGCACGCCCACGGTAATCGCCAGGATACCGGAAACGCCGGACATTTTTTGCAGCACGCGGGACTGAGCGTAGGCGGAGAACTCCAGACCGCCGTACTCTTTCTTAATGATCATCGCAAAGAAGCGATGCTCTTTCAGATAGGCCCACAGCTGCGGAGGCAGGTCGGCCATTTCGTGGGTAATTTCAAAATCGTTCGCCATGCGGCAGGCTTCTTCCACCGGGCCGTCGATAAACGCCTGCTCTTCGGCAGTCAGGCGCGGCTGCGGATAGTTATGCAGCTTCTGCCAGTCCGGGTTACCGCGAAACAGATCGCCTTCCCACCAGGTGGTACCCGCATCGATAGCTTCTTTTTCAGTCCGCGACATCGGCGGCATCACCTTGCGGAACGCGCGGAACGCGGGCGCTGAAAAAATAGATTTACGCATCGGCGCAAAGTTAAACGGCAGCAGAACGATCGCTAACGGCAGCAGCAGCCAGATATTCCACAGCCCGGCCACGCTAAGCGCGGCGGTCCAGGCGAGCAAAATCGCGCTGCTGAGCAGGAGATTGATTCGGTGATAGAAGAGCGCACCGAGTAGAACAACGGTTGCAACAATACTCAAAATCATCATAACGAAATGCTCCCTGTCTTGTAGGAGGTCTGACCACTTGTGATGATATGGTTGTAGTGGATGTAATTTGTTTTAGCAATGTGTTTACAAAATAATTACAACCTTGCTCACATTGTTGTGCGTAAATGCGGCACGTAAAAGCAAAACCTCAGGGGATAACAGCGCCTGCTGCTTCTCGCTTTAGCGGCTATCCGGTACACTGCCAGGGTTATTCCACCAATACTGAAGGATTATCCTCATGTACCAGGATCTTATTCGTAACGAACTGAACGAAGCAGCGGAAACGCTGGCTAACTTTCTGCAGGACGAAGCCAATATTCACGCGATCCAGCGTGCCGCGGTGCTGCTGGCAGATAGCTTTAAGGCGGGCGGTAAAGTCCTTTCCTGCGGTAACGGCGGTTCCCACTGCGATGCGATGCATTTTGCCGAAGAACTGACCGGGCGCTATCGTGAAAACCGTCCGGGCTACCCGGCCATTGCGATTTCAGACGTCAGCCACCTTTCCTGCGTCAGCAATGATTTTGGCTATGAGTACGTTTTCTCCCGCTACGTTGAGTCGGTTGGCCGCACCGGTGACGTGCTGCTGGGGATTTCCACCTCCGGTAACTCAGGTAACGTTATCAAAGCGATCGAGGCCGCCCGCGCGCAGGGGATGAAGGTGATCACCCTGACCGGTAAAGACGGCGGTAAAATGGCCGGCTCCGCCGATGTTGAAATTCGCGTGCCGCATTTTGGCTATGCCGACCGTATTCAGGAAATTCACATTAAAGTGATTCATATTCTGATTATGTTGATCGAAAAAGAGATGGTTAAAGCTTAACAGGCCGTATTGCTGGCGGTGTTGAACCCCGGGCAGCGCTCAATCTCCTTGCGTACCTCAGGTACGATCCGGTTTTTGCGCGCTGGCCGCGTTCAGGCTGGCTGCCGCAGTAACGCCTTTGGTATTTAAGCCGCGTGGTATGAGGTGAGATATGTGCGAACTGCTCGGGATGAGCGCGAATGTGCCAACAGATATTTGCTTTAGCTTTACCGGGCTGGTCCAGCGCGGTGGCGGCACCGGGCCGCATAAAGACGGCTGGGGCATCACCTTCTATGAAGGCAAAGGCTGTCGCACCTTCAAAGATCCGCAGCCCAGCTTTCAGTCGCCCATCGCTAAGCTGGTGCAGGACTATCCCATTAAATCCTGCTCGGTCATCGCCCATATTCGCCAGGCTAATCGCGGCATCGTCGCGCTGGAAAACACGCATCCCTTTACCCGTGAGCTGTGGGGGCGCAACTGGACCTACGCGCACAACGGCCAGCTGGAGGGATATGAGTCTCTCGATACGGGAAATCTTCATCCGATCGGCGAAACCGACAGCGAAAAGGCCTTCTGCTGGCTGCTGCACCGTCTGACCGAGCGCTATCCCGGCACCCCTGACTCGATGCCTGAAGTCTTCAGCTATGTCGCTGAGCTGGCGGGTGAGCTGCGGGAGAAGGGGGTCTTTAACATGTTGCTCTCCGACGGGCGTTACGTGATGGCGTACTGCTCGACGAACCTGTACTGGATTACGCGGCGGGCGCCGTTTGGCGTAGCGACGCTGCTGGATCAGGATGTGGAAATCGACTTTCAACGCGAGACCACACCGAACGATGTGGTCTCCGTTATCGCCACTCAGCCGCTAACCGGCAATGAGACCTGGAATAAGATCATGCCGGGCGAGTGGGCGCTATTTTGCCTGGGGGACCGTGTAGTTTGACGCCAGCTGCGGCTGAATAACCTCATGGCTAAGCGGCTTGCTGACCACGTAGCGGCCGTCCGTTACCGAGATAACCGGTGGCTTGTGGGTTTGCTGGAAATAGTCGTAGCCTGGCTTCAGCTGTTTCCAGAAGTCCGCGTAGTAGGAGTACTTGTGGCGCTCCATGTTGGCGTTGGTCATACGGAAAGGATAAATGCTGACCTGCACGTTTGACTGGCCAAACACCAGCGCGCCGGTCACGAACTGGAAAATCTCATCAATGCCGGTATCGGTCATGGCATAGCAGCCGACAGAGACGCAGGCACCGTGGATCATCAGGTATTTACCTTCATAGCCATGCGCGCGATCGTAGGCGTTCGGGAAGCCGATATTAATGGCTTTATAGAAGCGGCTGTCCGGTTTTAGCTGGCTACGCGCAACGTTGTAAAATCCTTCCGGACTCTTGAAGTCGCCCTGGCGCTGCTTCGGCCCCAGCCCGCCGGAGTAGTTACAGATCCGGTAGCTGTCGAGGAGCTGATATTTTTCGCCCATTTTGACGTAAAGATCGAGCGTTCGCTCCTCTTTAAAGATCTCAATGTAGACCGGGGAACCCATTAATTGCTGTTTGTATTCTTTGCTAACCGGCGTCGTCGAGCTGTTATTGCTGAGAAGCCCAGCAAATGAAACGCACGGCAACAGAAGCATCGCAATAAATAATGCGATTTTGCGCATACTGCTTGTTCCTTGATAAAACAAAAACCACATTGCCAGGACGGCAAGAGAGACCCAAAATCAGAGTTTTCTGGATTTAGAGCGCTCACATTAGCATCACGGCAATTTTTCGCAAGCGCGGCGTATCGCGTTTACAATTTAGTTGTCCTTTATAACGAATCTGGCGGCAAAGCGCAGTGAGAACTTTGCGCAATAGCTCGCATTTTAGAGCCGCGTAACGGGGTTTACCTACAGCAACTGCTCACAAAATGTTACACTTATGGTGCTTAGTCACCAGGGTAAGAAAGGATGCTTCTCCCCCGTCTTGCGAATGAGCAGGACCTTCGCTTTTCCTTTCTTTCTCTGACTTTCCATCAATGTTGCTGGCCGCGGCCTCAAGCCGGGGTTTAGATTACGGACACCTGCTAACGATATGATTAAAATAAAAAAAGGGCTGGATTTGCCCATAGCTGGCATGCCAATACAGCAGACGACTTCTCAGATTGCAGTCAAACGCGTTGCGCTGTTGGGCGAGGAGTTCGTCGGTATGCGCCCCTCAATGGCGGTTCAGGAAGGCGACCGGGTGCAGAAAGGCCAGCCGCTGTTCGAAGATAAAAAGAACCCTGGCGTCCATTTTACCGCGCCCGCGAGCGGGGTTATTACTGCGATTCACCGCGGCGAGCGCCGGGTACTGCAGTCGGTGGTGATTGACGTCGAGGGCAGCGACGCGGTGCAGTTTCCCCGCTATGCGCCGGACGATCTTGCCGGACTGTCGCGTGAGGACGTACAGCGTCAGCTGCTGGCCTCCGGCCAGTGGACGGCGCTGCGCACCCGCCCTTTCAGCAAAACGCCGGCGCCGGGCAGCGTGCCGGCGGCGATTTTCGTCACCGCAATTGATACCAACCCGCTGGCCGCCGATCCTCAGCCCATTATCTTCGCCCAGCGCGAGGCCTTTGACGCCGGCCTTACGCTGCTGACCCGTCTCACCGACGGAAAAATCCACGTCTGCCAGGCCAGCGGCGGTAAGCTGGGCGGCCATCGCTCAGGACAAATTACCTTTAATCAGTTTGCAGGCCCGCATCCGGCGGGACTGGCGGGAACCCACATCCACTTCCTCGAGCCAGTGAGCCTGACAAAACAGGTCTGGCACCTGAACTATCAGGAGGTTATCGCCATCGGGCGGCTGTTCCTTGACGGGGAGCTCTACAGCGAGCGCGTTATTGCGCTTGGCGGCCCGCAGGTTAAGGCGCCGCGGCTGGTGCAAACCTGCTGCGGCGCCAGCCTTGATGAGCTGCTGGCGGACGGGCTCGCGGACGGCGAAAACCGGGTGATTTCCGGCTCGGTGCTGAGCGGCACCCATGCCTTTGGCCCGCGTGCTTTTCTCGGCCGTTTCCACCTGCAGGTGAGCGTGGTTAAAGAGGGGCGCAACAAAGAGCTGTTTGGCTGGGTGATGCCGGGGAAAGATAAGTTCTCCATCACCCGGACCACCGTGGGGCACTTCCTGAAGCATAAGCTATTCAACTTTTCGACCGATACCCACGGCGGCGAGCGGGCGATGGTGCCGATTGGCAACTACGAAAGAGTGATGCCGCTGGACATTCTTCCCACCGTACTGCTGCGCGATCTGCTGGCGGGCGATAGCGAAAGCGCGCAGGCGCTGGGCTGTCTGGAGCTGGACGAAGAAGATCTCGCGCTGTGCACCTACGTGTGCCCCGGCAAGTATGAATATGGGCCGGCGCTGCGCAGCGTCTTAACCCAGATTGAGCAGGAAGGATAGGTCATGGGCTTAAAGCAGCTGTTTGACAAAATTGAGCCGCACTTCACGCACGGCGGCAGGCTGGAAAAGTACTACCCGCTGTTCGAAGCGACGGCGACGCTATTCTACACTCCCGGTCAGGTGACGCGGGGTGCCGCTCACGTACGTGATGCCATCGATCTGAAGCGAATGATGATCCTGGTGTGGCTCGCCGTGTTCCCGGCGATGTTCTGGGGCATGTATAACGTTGGCCTGCAAACGCTCCCGGCGCTGCACAAGCTGTACGGCGCAGAGCAGCTGCAGCAGGTTATTGCCAGCGACTGGCACTACGGCCTGGCGCAGTGGCTGGGGGTTAGCTTCGCCGCGGATGCGGGCTGGATAAGCATGATGACCCTCGGCGCGGCGTACTTCCTGCCAATCTATATCACCGTATTTATCGTCGGGGGATTCTGGGAGGTACTCTTTGCCATCGTGCGCAAGCATGAAATCAACGAGGGCTTTTTCGTCACCTCGATTCTTTTCGCGCTGATCGTTCCTCCCACGCTGCCGCTGTGGCAGGCCGCGCTGGGCATCTCCTTTGGCGTGGTTATCGCCAAAGAGATTTTTGGCGGCACCGGGCGTAACTTCCTTAACCCGGCGCTGGCGGGGCGCGCGTTCCTGTTCTTTGCTTACCCGGCGCAGATTTCTGGCGACCTGGTATGGACCGCCGCGGACGGCTTTTCCGGCGCGACGCCGCTCTCTCAGTGGGCGAGCGGCGGCGGTGAAGCGCTGGTAAACGTGGCCAGCGGCCAGCCGGTGAGCTGGCTGGACGCCTTCCTCGGCAATATTCCCGGCTCGATTGGCGAGGTCTCAACGCTGATGATCCTGATCGGCGGGGCGATTCTTATCTTCAGCCGCGTAGCCTCCTGGCGCATTGTTGCCGGGGTGGCGATCGGCATGGTGGCGACCGCGACGCTGTTTAATTTTATCGGCTCGGATACCAACCCGCTGTTCACCATGCCGTGGTACTGGCATCTGGTGCTCGGCGGCTTTGCCTTCGGCATGATGTTTATGGCGACGGACCCGGTATCCGCCTCGTTTACCGATAAGGGCAAATGGAGCTATGGCCTGCTTATCGGCGTGATGTGCGTGCTGATCCGCGTGGTCAACCCGGCCTATCCGGAAGGGATGATGCTGGCCATTCTCTTTGCCAACCTTTTTGCGCCGCTGTTCGATTACCTGGTGGTGCAGGCCAATATTAAGCGGAGGAAGTCGCGTGGCTGAGAATAAAGGTAACGATAGCATTGGCAAAACGCTGCTGGTGGTGCTGGTGCTGTGTCTGGTCTGCTCTATCGTGGTTGCCGGCTCCGCCGTGGGCCTGAAGTCACGGCAGCAGGAGCAGCGTGAGCTGGATAAACAGCGCAATATCCTCGCCGTATCCGGGCTGATGACGCCGAGGATGAGCGCCGATGAGGTGGAGAGCCTTTTTGCCGCCCGTATCTCCCCGCGGCTGGTGGATTTAGCCAGCGGCGAGCTGCTGGCTAAGGACCCGGCTAAATTTAACCAGGCGCAGGCGCTGAAAGATCCTGAGCAAAGCCTCTCGCTGGAGGTCAGCCAGGACCCGGCGGGCATCAAGCATCGGAGCAATATTGTCGAAATTTACCTGGTGCGCGATGAGCAGCAGCGGATTCAGGAAGTGATCCTGCCGATTTACGGCAACGGCCTGTGGTCGATGATGTACGCCTTCGTAGCGCTGGGTACCGATGGCCGTACCATTAAGGGCCTGACGTATTACGATCACGGCGAAACGCCGGGGCTGGGCGGTGAGGTGGAAAATCCCAACTGGCGCCAGCAGTTTATCGGCAAGCAGGTGCTTGATGATAGCGGCCATCCGGCGCTGAAGGTGGTGAAGGGCGGGGCGCACCCGGGAGATATCCATGCCGTCGACGGCCTGTCCGGGGCGACGCTGACCTCCAACGGCGTGCAGCATAGCTTTGATTTCTGGATGGGCGAGCTGGGCTTCGGCCCGTTTCTGAAAAGAGTGCGTGATGGAGAGCTGAATAATGGCTGAAGCAGGCGATACGAAAGAGATGAAGCGCGTGCTGGTGGGGCCGCTGCTGGCCAATAACCCCATTACGCTGCAGGTGCTGGGAGTCTGCTCGGCGCTGGCGGTGACCACTAAGCTGGAAACCGCGCTGGTGATGACCGTCGCGGTCACGCTGGTGACGGCCTTCTCCAGCATGTTTATCTCGATGATCCGCCACCATATTCCCAACAGCGTGCGCATTATCGTGCAGATGACGATCGTCGCCTCGCTGGTGATCGTGGTGGACCAGCTGCTGCGCGCCTTTGCCTATGAGACCTCCAGGCAATTGTCGGTATTCGTCGGGCTTATCATCACCAACTGCATCGTGATGGGGCGGGCGGAAGGGTTCGCCATGAAGTCACCGCCGCTGGCCAGCTTTATTGACGGCATTGGTAACGGTCTGGGCTATGGCGCCATTCTGATTATCGTCGGCTTTCTGCGCGAGCTTATCGGCAGCGGCAAGCTGTTTGGGATGACCGTCCTTGAGACCGTGCAAAACGGCGGCTGGTATCAGCCAAACGGCCTGTTCCTGCTGGCGCCGAGCGCCTTCTTCATTATCGGTTTGCTGATTTGGGCGCTGCGCAGCTGGAAGCCGGAACAGCAGGAAAAGGAGTAAACGATGACGGCTCACTATATCAGTCTGTTTGTCCGCGCCGTATTCGTAGAAAACATGGCGCTGGCCTTCTTCCTCGGGATGTGTACCTTCCTTGCGGTGTCGAAAAAGGTCTCTACCGCCTTTGGTCTCGGCCTGACGGTTACCATCGTGCTTGGTCTGGCGGTACCGATTAATAACCTGATCTATAACCTGGTGCTGCGCGACGGGGCGCTGGCGGAGGGCGTTGATTTAAGCTTCCTCAACTTCATTACCTTCATTGGGGTTATCGCCGCTCTGGTGCAGATCCTCGAGATGATCCTCGATAAGTATTTCCCGGCGCTACATCACGCGCTGGGGATCTTCCTGCCGCTGATTGCCGTGCACTGCGCGATTTTTGGCGGCGTCTCCTTCATGGTGCAGCGTGACTACAACTTCACGGAGTCCATTGTCTACGGCTTCGGTTCCGGCATCGGCTGGACGCTGGCGATTGTCGCCCTGGCGGGCATCCGGGAAAGAATGAAATATGCCAACGTGCCCGCGGGTCTGCGCGGGTTAGGGATCACCTTTATTACCACGGGACTGATGGCGCTGGGCTTTATGTCATTCTCCGGTGTGCAGCTATAAGGGCGGAAAGTATGGAAATTATTCTTGGCGTCGTGATGTTCACCCTGATCGTGCTGGTGCTCTCGGGGCTGATCCTCGCCGCGCGTTCAAAGCTGGTTAACGCCGGTGACGTGGTCATTGAAATTAACAACGAGGCGGACAGGCAAATCCGCACTCCTGCCGGTGATAAGCTGCTTAACACCCTCTCCAGCAACGGCATTTTCGTCTCTTCCGCCTGCGGCGGCGGCGGCTCATGCGGCCAGTGCCGGGTGACGATAAAAGAGGGCGGTGGCGATATCCTGCCGACCGAGCTTTCCCATATCTCCCGGCGCGAGGCGAAAGAGGGCTGCCGTCTGGCCTGCCAGGTGGCGGTAAAGCAGGACATGAAGATCGAGCTGCCGGAAGAGATCTTCGGCGTGAAGAAATGGGAGTGCGAGGTCATCTCCAATGATAACAAAGCGACGTTTATCAAAGAGCTGAAGCTGCGCGTGCCGGAGGGCGAAGTCGTGCCGTTCCGCGCCGGCGGGTATATTCAGATTGAGTGCCCGTCGCATAAGGTCGCCTACGCCGATTTTGACGTGCCGGACGAGTACCGCGCCGACTGGGATAAGTTTAACCTTTTCCGCTACGTCTCCGAGGTAAAAGAGCCGACCCTGCGCGCCTACTCGATGGCTAACTACCCGGACGAGAAGGGCATCATCATGCTCAACGTGCGTATTGCCACGCCGCCGCCGAAGGTACCGGACGCCCCGCCTGGCATTATGTCGTCCTATATCTGGTCGCTAAAGGCCGGAGACAGGGTGACCATCTCCGGGCCGTTTGGCGAATTCTTTGCTAAAGATACCGACGCTGAAATGGTCTTTATCGGCGGCGGGGCCGGCATGGCGCCGATGCGTTCGCATATTTTCGATCAGCTCAAGCGGCTGCACAGCGGGCGTAAAATCAGCTTCTGGTACGGCGCGCGCTCGCTGCGCGAAATGTTCTACGACGATGAATTCGAACAGCTGGCGCGGGAAAATCCTAACTTTACCTTCCACGTGGCGCTGTCCGATCCGCTGCCGGAAGATAGCTGGGATGGCCACACCGGCTTCATCCACAATGTGCTATATGAGAACTATCTGCGCGATCACCCGGCGCCGGAGGACTGCGAGTTTTACATGTGCGGGCCGCCGGTGATGAACGCCGCGGTGATTAAAATGCTCAAGGATCTCGGCGTCGAGGATGACAATATCATGCTGGATGATTTTGGAGGCTGATGATGTGGACTCTGTTTTTCGCCACCTTTGTGATTTTCGCCCTGGTGATTCTGGGGATGTCGCTGGGCTATCTGGTGAAGCGCAAAAGCCTGCAGGGAAGCTGCGGCGGGATCGCCTCGCTGGGTCTGGAAAAGGTCTGCGACTGCCCGGAGCCGTGCGATGCGCGCAAAAAACGGCTGGCGCGCGAAGCGCAGCGTAAGCAGGAGCGGATCCTGTAACCTCTCCCTGCCAGCCTCATCGCCCCGGCCGCGCTCAGCGACGCCGGGGTTTGGCCTCAGCGCATTTTGCTTCCCTCTCTTCTCATTGCGCAGAATTATGCTGTATACTTGTCCAGTGGTCAGTGAGGGCTAGCTATGCGCAAAATCATCCATGTTGATATGGACTGCTTCTTTGCCGCGGTTGAAATGCGGGATAACCCGGCGTTGCGGGATATTCCCATCGCCATCGGCGGCAGCCGGGTCCAGCGGGGCGTCATCAGTACCGCCAACTATCCGGCGCGTAAGTTTGGCGTGCGTAGCGCCATGCCAACGGCGATGGCGCTTAAGCTTTGCCCGCACCTGACTCTGCTGCCGGGGCGCTTTGACGCCTATAAAGAGGCGTCGGCCCATATCCGGGAAATTTTCTCGCGCTACACCTCGCTGATCGAACCCCTCTCGCTCGATGAGGCGTATCTTGACGTCACCGACAGCGTCCACTGCCAGGGCTCGGCGACGCTGATGGCCGAAGAGATCCGCCAGACCATTCAGCGTGAGCTGCAGCTGACCGCTTCCGCCGGTATCGCCCCGGTGAAGTTTCTCGCCAAAATCGCCTCCGATCTCAATAAACCCAACGGCCAGTTTGTGATTGCGCCGCACCAGGTTGCCGAGTTCGTCAGAACCCTGCCGCTGGCGAAAATACCCGGCGTGGGGAAAGTCTCCGCGGCAAAGCTGGAAAATATGGGGCTGCGCACCTGCGAAGACGTGCAGAAAAGCGATCTGGCGATGCTGCTCAAGCGTTTCGGCAAATTTGGTCGGATCCTGTGGGAGAGAAGCCAGGGCATCGACGAGCGGGAAATCAACAACACGCGACAGCGTAAATCGGTGGGCGTCGAGCGTACGCTGGTGGAGGATATTCACCGGTGGGGTGACTGTGAGGCGATTATCGAGAGCCTCTACCAGGAGCTGGAGCGGCGGCTGCTCAAGGTTAAACCGGACCTGCTGATTGCCCGCCAGGGGGTAAAGCTCAAGTTTAATGATTTTCAGCTCACCACCCAGGAGCACGTCTGGCCGCGCCTGAGTAAAGATGATTTGCTCGCCACGGCCTACAAAGCCTGGCATGAACGGCGCGGCGGCCGCGGGGTGCGGCTGGTGGGGCTGCACGTTACGTTACTCGATCCCCAGCTGGAGCGGCAGCTGGTTCTGGGACTATAGCTATGCTGCAGATAAGAGATTACCGGGATGACGATTTTTCCGCGCTGGGCGCCATCTTCCTGCGCGCGATTCGGCAGACCGCCAGCCGCGACTATTCGCCACGGCAAATTGCCGCCTGGGCGCAGGTCGATGAGGCGCGCTGGCGGCAAAAAATGCGCGACTCGCGGGTGCTGGTGGCGGTGATTGACCGGCAGCCGGTCGGCTTTATTAGCGCCATCGGCAGCGATATCGATCTCCTGTTTGTCGCTCCTGAGCGCGCCCGTCAGGGAATTGCCGGGGCGCTGCTCGCGGAGCTGTTCAGGCAAATTCCGCAGGGGACGCTGACGGTTGAGGCCAGCATCACGGCGAAACCGTGCTTTGCACGTCATGGCTTCAGAGTGGTGGAAGAACAGCAGGTGGAAGTCCGCGGCGAGAGGTTTATCAATTATCGCATGGAGAAGGTGAGGGAGCCCGAATAGGGCGCAACGCGCCGTACCCGAGCTCTTTTCGCGGCGGAACTTACTTCGCCGGAATGGCTTTCAGCAGTTCAGTCAGCAGGGTCCAGTACTGGCCAACGCTCTCGATATGAACCTGTTCGTCCGGAGAGTGAGGTCCGGTAATGGTCGGCCCAATGGAAACCATATCCATATTCGGGTACGGCTTCTTGAACAGACCGCACTCCAGACCGGCGTGAATAATCTGGATATTCGGCGTTTTGTTAAACAGACGCTGGTAGGTTTCGCGGACCAGATGCATAACCGGTGAGTTTGCATCCGGCTGCCAGCCTGGGTAAGCGCCCTTGGCTTCGGTTTTAGCGCCCGCCAGTTTACCTAACGAATCCAGCATGCTGACGACGTAGTCTTTGCCGCTGTCGATCAGGGAACGGATCAGGCAGTGAATTTCGACGTTATCATCGGTCATGGTGACCACGCCGACGTTGAGGGAGGTCTCTACCACGCCCTTCGCCACGTCGGAGTTACGGATCACGCCGTTCGGCATGGCGTTCAGCAGGCGAACGAAGCCGTCGCGAGACTGCGCCGTCAGCGCGGCTTTATCCGTCGTAACGGCATCCAGCAGCAGGACCAGATTCTTCTCTTTGGCCGCCAGCTCGTTTTTAAGGATCTCCTGGTAGGTGTTGACCAGGGCCGCCAGGGCGTCCGTCTTGTCAGCGGCTACCGCAACGGTGGCGAAGGCTTCACGCGGAATGGCGTTACGCAGGGTGCCGCCGTTGAAATCAACCAGGCGCAGGTCCAGCTCGGCGGCGTGACCGGCGAAGAAGCGGGCCAGCAGCTTGTTGGCATTTCCCAGACCGACGTGGATTTCACCGCCGGAGTGGCCGCCTTTCAGCCCTTTTAAGGTCAGCTTAAAGCTCTGGAAACCGGCCGGAATCGCTTCGCGCGCCAGCGGCAGGTTGGAGGTGAAGTCGATACCACCGGCGCAACCCATGTAGATTTCGCCTTCTTCTTCCGAGTCGGTATTAATCAGGATATCGGCCTGCAGCCAGTTTGCCTGCAGGCCAAACGCGCCGTCCATCCCGGCTTCTTCGGTCATGGTCAGCAGCACTTCCAGCGGGCCGTGTTCAACGGCGTCGTCAGCCAGCACCGCCAGAGCGGAAGCCATGCCGATGCCGTTATCGGCGCCCAGGGTTGTGCCGCGGGCCTTGATCCACTCGCCGTCGATGTACGGCTGAATCGGATCTTTAGTAAAGTCGTGAACGGTGTCGTTGTTTTTCTGCGGCACCATATCGAGGTGCGCCTGCAGCACGACCGGTTTACGGTTTTCCATCCCGGCGGTAGCGGCTTTACGAATCAGAATGTTGCCAACCTGGTCGCGTTCTGCGTGTAAGCCTTTTTCTTTTGCCCAGCCCATGATGTGTTCAGCGAGTTGTTCTTCGTGATAGGAAGGGTGGGGAATGGAGCAGATTTTGGCAAAAATATCCCACAGCGGCTGCGGGGATAATTGAGACAGTTCAGACACGATGAGTCTCCTTACGATCGCCTGCAAAATTCTTTTGCAGGTCGAGGGTTAGCAATAGAATACACGTCAAGCGAGGGCTTGCGCGGTGGGGTTGAGAATACCACTTTCCACGCTAACGGGTAGTGGAAACAACGCAAAAAGCGTCGCCAGGGCCGCTTAATACTGGTTTTTAGCGCGTCAGATCTCTATAATCTCGCGCAACCATTTTCCCCCTCGAACATCATTTAAGCCGTATAACACAGGCTGGGACACTTCACATGAGCGAAAAATACGTCGTCACCTGGGACATGTTGCAGATTCACGCCCGCAAACTGGCAAGTCGCCTGATGCCTTCTGAACAATGGAAAGGCATTATTGCCGTTAGCCGCGGTGGTCTGGTACCGGGCGCGCTGCTGGCGCGTGAGCTGGGTATTCGTCATGTTGATACCGTTTGCATTTCTAGCTATGACCACGATAACCAGCGTGAGCTGACCGTCCTTAAGCGTGCTGAAGGTGATGGTGAAGGGTTCATCGTGATTGATGACCTGGTTGATACCGGCGGTACCGCGGTAGCCATCCGCGAAATGTATCCAAAAGCACACTTCGTCACTATTTTCGCTAAGCCGGCCGGTCGTCCGCTGGTTGACGATTATGTTGTTGATATTCCGCAGGAAACCTGGATTGAACAGCCGTGGGATATGGGCGTGGTCTTCGTACCGCCTATCTCAGGCCGTTAATTTTCAAGGCAAGTGCTATTTACCACGCCCGGTTTTGCCGGGCGTGGTTTTTTTTGCCTGTTAGCAGGTTACAATAGCAGGAGTGGCAACACGATGGAGACTGCACATGTCACAGGCTAACCTTAGCGAAACGCTGTTTAAACCTCGATTCAAACATCCAGAAACGTCAACCCTGGTGCGCCGGTTTGCGTCCGGTTCGCAGCAGCCGATCCACTCCGCGCTTGATGGCAGCAACGTCGATCGTTGGTATCGGCTGATCAATCGCCTGATGTGGATCCGCCGGGGCGTGACGCCGCAGGAGATCCTCGACGTGCAGGCGCGCATCGTCATGAGCGATGCGGAGCGCACCAACCCGGAGCTGTACGACACCGTCGTGGGGTATCGCGGCGGCAACTGGATTTTCGAATGGTCTAAACAGGCCATGATTTGGCAGCAAATGGCGGGTCAGGAAACGGACCTTGAGCTCAGCGGCCGCCACTGGCTGCACGCCTCCAACCTCTACAGCATTGCCGCCTATCCGCATATTAAAGGCGATGAGCTTGCCGATCAGGCGCAGGCGCTGGCCAACCGGGCCTATGAAGAGGCCGCCCAGCGCCTGCCCGGCGAACTACGCGAGATCGAATTCCCGGTACCCGGCGGCGCGCCGGTCAGCGGCTTTTTACACCTGCCAAAAGGTGAAGGCCCGTTCCCGGTGATCATGATGTGCGGCGGCCTGGACTCGCTGCAGACCGATTACTACAGCCTGTATGAGGACTATTTTGCCCCGCTGGGGATAGCGATGCTGACCCTCGATCTGCCTTCCATCGGCTTTTCATCGAAATGGAAGCTGACCCAGGACACCAGCCTGCTGCACCAGCACGCGCTGCGGCATCTGCAGAACGTTCCGTGGGTCGACCATACCCGGGTCGCGGCGTTCGGCTTCCGCTTTGGCGCCAATATTGCCGTCCGGCTCGGCTATCTTGAGTCACAGCGCCTGAAGGCCGTTGCCTGTCTGGGGCCGGTGGTGCACAGCCTGCTGATCGATCCTCTGCACCAGGGGCGAGTCCCTGAAATGTATCTTGACGTGCTGGCGTCGCGTCTGGGAATGCACGACGCTTCTGACGAAGCGCTGCGCATTGAGCTGAACCGCTACTCGTTAAAAACCCAGGGGCTTCTGGGACGCCGCTGCCCGACGCCGATGTTCTCCGGCTACTGGAAAAACGATCCTTTCAGTCCGGAAGAGGAGTCGCGTTTAATTACCTCATCATCTGCCGATGGCAAGCTGCTCGAGATCCCATCGAAGCCGATTTATCGCAGTTTTGATCACGCATTGCGGCAGATTAGCCGGTGGATCAATCATAGATTTAGTTAATTTATTGCTAAATTTTATTGATTTGGTAAAACAGTTGCATCACTAAAGGAGATCGCAATGACGTTACCGAGTGGACACCTGAAGAGTAAGCTGATTAAGAAATTCACGGCTCTTGGCCCCTATATCCGCGAAGAGCAGTGTGAAGACAACCGCTTCTTTTTCGATTGCCTGGCAGTTTGCGTCAACGTTAAACCGGCGCCGGAAAAACGAGAGTTTTGGGGTTGGTGGATGGAGATGGAAGCACAGGCATCGCGCTTCACGTACAGCTATCAGTTTGGTTTGTTCGATAAAGAAGGGGTATGGCAGTCGGTGGATATCGCCGATCCTGAAGTTAGCGAACGGCTTGAAAAAACGCTCCGTGATTTCCACACCAGAGCCAACGCGCTGCTGGCAACGTTCAGCCTCAAGCTTGAACCGGCTGATGACTTTAGCGAGCCGGTCAGGCTGAGAGCCTGATGCCCCGTCCGTAGACCCAATTGAGCGAAAATGTCCATGCCCACAGCGTGGACATTTTTTTACGTAGAAAATTTTTTACTAATTGTAAATCCCTCCGGCCTGCTTGATCACCCTGTTTTAATACCCCGGATTAAAGGGGGTAGAAATTTATTGCGCCTGGAAAATAACCGTCCGCGAATCAGTTTATTAAACCGCAGAGAATATTCTGCTCTTTCTGCGGGTTTATTTTTGGATGCATATCGGCTGTTGCTTTTTAACCTGTTGCGACACCATGGGCGGGCAACAAGGTCCTGCCTGGAGAATGTGCGGGCGGTTTTTTTTACTCATTATTCTCGATGTAACCTGACCCGTTAAGGGTAGTCTTAGCAGAAAATAAATAGCTATCCTGCTGTTCTAAAAAGGTAAAGTTCTTTTAATCCTGCTCGCAGAGGCGTAACCGTCCCGGCCGGCCTGATGTTTATCTCGCCATAAGCACCCGCGGAACTTTATTTCCCCGCCAGCGAAATACTTCTTTCTTATTATTTTCTGTTAGCGCCGTACCCCTTGATAGGAATCAGCGCGACGGAGCGCCTGTGTTAATAAAGCAGCATTGAAAATATAACTGATACGATCTGATGACTGATACTACCCGTGGATTAAACGAATACCAGGGCGCCGCCGGAGGATGGGGAGCCGTTAAGGCCTGTACCGCGCACGTGCTGGGACAAAAAACGCCGGTACGCGACACCATCGCGCTGTTTAAAATGAATCAGGTGAAGGGGTTTGATTGCCCCGGCTGCGCGTGGCCCGATCCGGAGCACCGCTCGGTGATGGAGCTGTGCGAAAACGGCGTCAAGGCCGTCTCCTGGGAAACCACCGGCAAAAAAGCCTCGCCGGCGTTCTTTGCCCGCCACACGCTGAGCGAGCTTTGGCAGCAAAGCGATTTTGAGCTGGAAAACAGCGGCCGGCTCACTCATCCGATGAAATACGACATTATCAGCGATACCTACCAGCCCATCGCGTGGGAGGAGGCGTTTGCCGAAATCGGTAACATCATGCGCGGGTTCTCCCCTGATGAGATGGAGTTTTACACCTCCGGGCGCACCTCAAATGAAGCGGCGTTTCTCTATCAGCTCTACGCGCGCGAATACGGCAGCAACAACTTCCCCGACTGCTCCAATATGTGCCACAGCCCGACCGGCACCGGGCTGGGCTCCTCAATCGGGATCGGCAAGGGCACCGTCGAGCTGAGCGATTTTGACGCCGCGGATCTGGTGATTTGCGTCGGCCATAATCCGGGCACTAACCATCCGCGGATGCTGACGACCCTGCGCGAAGTGGCGAAGCGCGGGGCGAAGATTATCTCCGTAAACCCGCTGCGCGAGCGTGGCCTGGAGCGGTTTAGCTTCCCCCAGTCGCCGAGCGACATGCTCATGGGCGGGCACACGGATCTCTCCAGCGATTACTTCCAGATCCGCGTTGGGGGCGACGCGTGGTTTTTCCGCGGCGCCATGAAAGCGCTGCTGGAGATGGACGCGCAGCGTCGCTCCCTGCAGCAGGAGCCGGTCATTGATAGCGAATTTATCGCCTCGCAAACCTCGGGATACCAGGCGCTATTTGACGATCTGAGCGGCCTCGACTGGGCGGATATTGAGCGCGGGGCGGGCGTTGAGCGCAGCGCTATCGAATATTTTGCCGATATTTATCGCCGCCACCGGCGGGTTATCATCAGCTATGGCCTGGGAATTACGCAGCATCGTAACGGCACCCAGAACGTCCAGCAGCTGATCAATCTGCTGCTGATGCGCGGCAATATGGGGCGTGAAGGCGCCGGTATTTGTCCGCTACGCGGCCATTCTAATGTCCAGGGTGACAGGACGGTGGGAATCAACGAAGCGCCGGATGAAGCGTTTAACCTGCGGCTGGAAAACTATTTCGGTATCACGGTACCGCGGGCGCACGGACGATCCTCCATCGAAAGCATTAAGGCCATCGAAAGCCGGGTTTCTCGCGGGCTCATCTGCATGGGCGGCAACCTCGCCGTGGCGATGCCCGATCCGCTGCGAACCTTCCCGGCGATGCGCCGCCTGGATCTGCAGGTCCACGTTGCGACCAAACTCAACCGCTCCCACCTGCTGGCGGGCAAAAACACCTATCTGTTCCCGACCTTAGGACGCACCGAGCGCGATATGCAACGCGCGGGCGTGCAGTCCGTCACCGTTGAGGACTCGATGAGCATGGTGCATGCCTCAACCGGCTCGCTGAAGCCGGCCTCGCCGTGGCTACTGTCTGAGCCCGCCATTGTGGCGGGCCTGGCGCGCGCCACGCTACCGCGCAGCCCGGTCGCCTGGGAGAAGCTGGTGGCGGACTATCGGCTGATCCGCGAGGCGATTGAAGCCGTCATCCCCGAGTTCCATCAGTTCAACGAGCGCATCGCTGCCCCCGGCGGCTTCCGCCTCGATAACCCGGCCTCGCGCGGCGAATACCGCACGGCTTCGGGCAAGGCGACCTTCCACGTTTGCGATGCCGAGGCGCTGGATAGCGCGGGTATGCCGTCAGACTGCCTGGTGCTGACAACGATTCGCAGCCACGACCAGTACAACACGACGATTTACGGGATGGACGACCGCTACCGCGGCGTTACCGGACGCCGTGACGTCATTTTCCTGAGCCGTCAGGAAGCGCAAAAGCGCCAGCTGGCGCAGGGTGATGTGGTCAATATTGTGGCCCTGGACGATCGGGGCAATGCCTGTGAAGAGAGGGTGATGCGCAGCCAGACGGTTTATATTGTCCCGATGGCCGCGTCGTCCGTCGCCGCCTATCTGCCGGAGGCCAACATTTTACTGTCGCTGGACGCGGTTGATAAACAGAGCCTGACGCCGGCCTATAAGAGCGCCCCGGTGCGTATCTATAAGTCCTGAGACGCCGGAAAGCGGGGATAGCGCGATGCTATCCCCGTCACGTCAGTCCGGTCGGTCACTTTGCGCCCGGCGGCCCGCCGCGCTGGCGCAACCGATCATAATCAGCGCTCCCCGCCAGGACAGCGGAAAAATAGTGCGCCACACACAGAATAGAAACTAACGTTCCCCGTAAATGTTTTCGATTTTAATCTCTGCGCCATCGACAGTTTGTTTTATTCTTTTCTTCCGTACCAGGCTGGGCTTTATCTTGTCGCAGTCAAAGGGTAAGGGCCTACAGGGCAATGTCCAGGCCATCGAGGGAAATATAAAGCGAGGGATGTCGCGCAATAAATAATCCCGTCAGCCATCAGCCTGTTATGCACATCATGTAATAGTCACCCTGGCGAAATAATAACGCAGACGTGACTATTATTTCGGCGCGCCATTTTATTGACTCTACGCGATGAAATTAGCCAGGTTAAACCCCGCTTCAACCGCTACGCTGTTATTTCCTTACCTTTTGCTCATTTGATTTGTATCAATGGACTTGTATTTTGTATGGGTAAGGATGGCGGCAATGTATTAAGGAGAAATAGCCGATGGATTATTATATTGAAATTAAACTTATTCCACGTCAATCACGCTGCCTGCCATCCCTCCTTTCCGCGCTGTTTGAAAAACTATTTGTTGCGCTAAGCGCCCACAGGCATGGGGATATTGGCTTAAGCCTGCCGGCATTTAAGCAAACGCCGGGGAATGTGATTAGGCTACACGGGCAGCGGCACGGGCTGGAAAATCTCAGGCTTCGGGTATTACTTAATGAGTTATCACATTATATCTGGATTGGCCCGGCGACGCCGGTACCCGATAACGTCCAGTATCGTCATTACCGGCGCGTGCAGCTTAAAACGCCGCGCCAGCGCATGAAGCGCTATATGAATCGCCGCGGCGCTATCTCGGCCGACGCGCCGACCGGGCACAGGCGTCAGGTCGCGACGCCGACTTCCGATTTACCCTATATCTGGATAAAGAATCAGGCCCTGGGTCGAAGCTTCCGCATGTTTATTGCCGCAGGCGACTTAAGCGATACGCCAACGGAGGGCACGTTTAACCATTACGGGCTGAGCTCCACCGCGACGGTCCCCTTCTTTTGAAGAGTCCGGCGGTGGGGCGCCATCGCCGAAATTTCCCGCTCCGCTTATCGTCTTTCGGGGATTCGCGCGATTAAGACCAGGATAATTCCTGGAATCCAGGTCCGCCTGGCGAATGTGGCCGCCGGGAATGCCTGATGGAGCGATACGTGATACCGTGAGAAAAATAGCCCCTCAAATTATAAGATCTTCATGAAATTCATATTGCTAACAAGCCTGATAGGCTTATTTCTCTCACCAGCATGGGCCGGCACCGCGGTGAAACTATCCTGCTCGCTGCGGCAAAGCGTGACGATCTCCCGCTTCCACTACAAGCTCTCCACCATGAAGTGGGGGGATCATTTTCAGGTCGCCTCGGGCATGAAGCAGGCGCAGACGAAAAGCCAGGTGCCTTTTCGCATCACCCGCTTTCAAAACGGCGACGATCTGGTCTTTTTCCCCGATAGTAACGAGTACTTTTTCTTCTACTCCGGCATGGCGACCCCCGATCGATGCGTCGTTCAGGAGACCTACACCTACCCGATTACGCAGCTGCCTTTCTATAAGAAGCCGGCCAAATAAGCCCTCCGGCAGCGCCTCGTCAGGAGGCTTTGTGCTGAAGTTTTCCCGCCATCGCCCGCTGAATGACCGGAATTGGCGTCAGCAGATGCTGGCGCATCAGCTCACCGGCAAGCGGGGCGTCGCGCGCCAGAATCGCCTCGGTTAGCCTTCGATGCTGACGCTGCTTATCTTCCAGCATGGCAACCGACAGCACGGTCGTGCGCAGCCAGATAAAACGGTAGCGCGCGGCGAGGTCGAAAAGGCGTTCGCGCATTTGCAGCAGATACTGTGAACCGCAGCCGGCAACGATGGCGGAATGGAACGCCTGATGACGTCTATCCCACTCCTCCAGCAGCTGCTCGCTGGCGTCGCTGGACTCCAGCTTATTGAGCAGATGCGCTCTCGCGAGCAGTTCGGCCTCCCACTCGTCATCGCCGCGCTCGATGGCGAGACGCACCAGCATCGCCTCCATATTGGCCCTGGCGTCGAAGATATCGAGCAGCTCCTGCTGCGACATCGATGCAACCCGATAGCCTTTTTGATTAACCACGGTGACCAGGCGCTCGGCAACCAGCCGGGAGAGCGCTTCGCGCAGCGGCCCGACGCCAAGCGCATAGCGCGCGGTTAACAGGCTCATACGCAGCTTCTCATCGGGCTGATACAGGCCGCGAATGATGTCGCTTTTGAGCCAGCGATATCCGTCGATGGCCGTCGGCTGGGAGGTGGCGGTCATGGGCTTACTCCTGAACGGCTATCCCGGCCTTTCCGCGCCGGGACGGGCGTATTAGGGTTGTATTGACGGCATCAACGTCGGGCGTAACCCTACAGACCAATGCACATATATTTGATCTCTAAGTAATCGTCGATGCCATACTTCGAGCCCTCGCGGCCGAGTCCCGAGGCTTTGACGCCGCCAAAAGGCGCGACCTCATTGGAGATGAGGCCGGTGTTGATCCCGACAATCCCGTACTCCAGCGCCTCGCCAACGCGGAAGACGCGGCTCAGATCGCGGGCATAGAAATAGGCCGCCAGGCCGAATTCGGTATCGTTAGCCTGACGGATAACGTCCGCCTCATCTTTAAAGCGGAACAGCGGGGCCAGCGGGCCAAAGGTCTCCTCTTTGGCAACCTTAGCGCTATCGGGAACGTCCAGCAGGATCGTCGGCTGGAAGAAGTTACCGCCCAGCTCGTGCACCTTGCCGCCGGTCATGATGCGCGCGCCTTTGGCGAGGGCATCGGCAATATGCTCCTGCACCTTGGCGACCGCTTTGTCATCAATCAGCGGCCCGGTGGTGACGCCGCTTTGCAGGCCATCGCCGAGCCGCAGCTTTTCAACCGCCTGCTGCAGCTTCGCGGCAAAGCGGTCGTAAACGCCCTCCTGCACGTACAGGCGATTGGCGCAAACGCAGGTCTGTCCGGCGTTGCGGAACTTGGAGGCCAGCGCGCCTTCAACCGCTTTATCGAGATCGGCATCGTCGAACACGATAAACGGCGCGTTGCCGCCGAGCTCGAGGGAGACTTTCTTAATATCCTGCGCGCACTGCGCCATCAGCTGGCGGCCAATCTCCGTCGATCCGGTAAACGATAGCTTGCGCACCAGCGGGTTGCTGGTCAGCGCGTTGCCAACCGCGCCTGCGGATCCGGTGACCACGCTGAATACGCCGTCGGGGATCCCGGCGCGCTGCGCCAGCTCGGCCAGCGCGAGGGCGGAGAAGGGGGTCTGGCTGGCGGGCTTGAGCACCATGGTGCAGCCAGCGGCCAGCGCCGGGCCGGCCTTGCGGGTGATCATGGCGGCAGGGAAGTTCCACGGCGTGATGGCGGCGGTGACGCCAATCGGCTGCTTGATAACGATCAGGCGCTTATCCGCCTGATGGCCGGGAATGGTGTCGCCGTAGACGCGCTTACCCTCTTCGGCAAACCATTCGATAAACGAGGCGGCGTAGCCGATTTCGCCCTTAGCTTCCGCCAGCGGTTTCCCCTGCTCCAGGGTCATCAGGCGGGCGAGGTCGTCCTGGTTCGCCATGATAAGATCGAACCAGCGGCGCAGGATCGAGGCCCGCTCTTTAGCCGTTAGCGCCCGCCACGCAGGGAGCGCGCGGTTGGCGGCATCAATGGCCTCGTGGGTCTCTTCGGCGCCCATTTTCGGCACGCTGCCCAGCCGCTGGTCGTTGGCCGGGTTGGTGACCGTAATCACCTCCCCGCTGAGGGCATCGCGCCACTGGCCGTTGATAAATGCCTGCTGGCGAAACAAAGTTGGGTCGTTGAGCTGCATGATAGTGTCCTGTTTCAAGCGTTTAACGGGTGTATTCGGCAAGCACGGAGTCCGCGCTACGGGCGGCGCGCAGGCTGCGGCCGGGGTTGTGCTGGCGGGCGAGCAGCGCCTGTACTTTGCCGACGATATGCGCCCCGATGGGCAGAGCCGATGTGGCCGCCGGGGAGGGCGCATTGCAGGTATGAATGGAGCGCGCGGTGGTGACGAACAGAAAATCGTCGATCAGCCTGCCGTGCGGAGAAACCGCCTGCGCGCGAACGCCCGCAGGCCACGGCTGGAGATCCTGTAGAGCGAGGCTCGGGCAGTACTTTTGTACCAGCCGCAAATAGCCGCCTTTGCACAGGGAGTTTTTCATTTCGCCTAAGCCCGATCGCAGGTTGCCCTGCAGCACCCGGCGAATAGCGGGCGAAGTGAGGATTTCCAGCGTATCGGAGAGTGAAAAATCGCGTTTGCGATAGCCTTCACGCTTCAGGGCGAGCACCGCATTCGGGCCCACGGTCACGCTGCCGTCAATCATGCGCGTGAGGTGGACCCCGAGAAACGGCATCGCCGGGTCGGGTATCGGGTAGATCAGATGATTCACTATCTGGTTATGCTGAGGCGCCAGGCGGAAATACTCCCCACGAAACGGGCAGACAATAAAACCGGGATCGACGCCGAGCATTTTGACCACCCTGTCGGCCATCAGGCCGCTACAGCTCACTAACGTGGCGGCTTCAAACTCCTGTCCCTGTTTAGTGTAGACGACCACGCCGGCGGCGTGCTCTTTCAGGGCGCTAACCTCGGCGGCGTAGACAATTTCCCCGCCGCCGGCGACGAAGGCTTTCGCCATCGCCTCGGTAACTTCGCGATAGCTGACGATCCCGCTGGCGGGGACAAAAATGGCGCCGGTGCCGGTAATATTCGGCTCCCGCTCGCGCAGCGCCTCCGCGCTAAGCCATTCGCGCTGCAGGCCGTTGGCCGCGGTGCGATCCCACAGCGCCCGCATCCGCGCCATCTCCAGCGGCGAGGTGGCGACCAGCATTTTTCCGCAGACGTCATAGCGGATGCCGTACCGCTGGCAAAAGGCTTTGGTCGCCCGATTGCCGGCAAGGCAGAACTGCGCCTTGAGGCTCCCGGGGGTGTAGTAGACCCCGGCATGAATCACGCCGCTATTGCGGCCGGTCTGATGACAGGCCGGCGCGGACTCTTTCTCCAGCAGAGCAACTCTGGCGTCCGGGTAGACCTCCCGCAGCTGCATGGCGGTCGACATGCCGATAATGCCGCCGCCGATAATCACAAAATCATACATCCACGCGGTTCCTTCGACTGATAGCGCTTACTGATGGGGCCGGCAGCGGTGGTCGGCATCGCTGATGTAGCCGCGCTGGCGCATCAGCTCCCGGCGCAGATCCGGATGCGCGGTAAAGCGGTCGCGGCCGTGCAGCCAGAACAGATTGTTAATCAACAGCAGTTTGCCCACCGGCACCGGAACGGAGAGGATGTTCTGGCTGCTCTCCAGGGCGTCCGAGAGATCGCTTAGCCAGATGCCTTCGGCAAAATCTTTTGGCTGCACGAACTGATCGATATAGCGCATTACCGGGCGGCCCTGGCGGTCGACGTCGAACACCGGATGGAAGACGTCGTGGCTGACGTTTTTGCTCGGCGGCGCGGCCCAGCGCATCGGGCGACGGGCCAGCGGATGGCGGAAGTAACGATCCAGATGCTCCCAGTCGTCAAGATGCAGCAGCAGGGAGTTTCCGCCCTGCATATGCTGCTCGTCGATTTTCATCATCAGCACGTAGTCGGTGATCTCTTCGACGTAGGTTCCGTCGTTATGCAGCTCCATGACGCGATGCGGCTGCCGCAGATAGCTGTCCGAACTATCGACGTTAGTCACCACAAAGCGGGCGTAGTATTGGCCGCTCATGGCGTCGTAGTTGGAGCGGCCAATCAGATGGGCAACCGCCGTTGCCAGCTTCACCATCTCATCGGCCTGGCCCACGCTATCAATTCCTTCCGCGCCGATCAGCAGCGCCCCCTGACGGCGATCCAGCAGCGTGTCGTACAGCAGCGGCTGCAGCTGGCCGGCGCAGAGATCGTCGAGGATCTTCGCAATTTTAAAGCGCAGGAAGGATTTATATTCCAGCGCCTGCACCGGCCACTGTGCGACCTGCTGCATAAACTGGCGGGCAGTCTGCGCGGAAAAGGTGAGCTCCAGCAGCCGCGGCGAGTGGGCAGAGGGGATGATGGTGAACCCGCCATCGCTGCGGGCGCTATCGTCGGGATGGGGTTTTACGGCAGTGAACGTATTCATCAGAATCGATCCTCGCGGTAGGGTCCGGCTCGGCAATATTTATTTCGTAGCCATAGCTTAAAAATATCTACATTTTCAAAAGGTGCGCATTAACTGCGCTGATTGTTTGTTTTTTGTGATCCGGGGCGTTAAAAGAGAGCCGTTGGTGCAGCGGGGTGACTGGACGCGAAGAAGAGCGCTGGCGGGATATAAGTGACAAAAATAGGAGGTGACGTTTGAATAAAAATTCAGTTATTGTGCATTTATAATTACTTATAGTGAAAAGGAATGCGTCATGGAATGCCCGGTGGAGAAGCAGTTTAAGGCCTACAACGCCCACGATATTAATCAATTTATTGCCTGCTTTTCCGAAGATTTCAAAGCGTACCGCATGCCGGCGGAAACCCCCGCGATGATCGGCATTCCGGCGTTAAGGGAGTTTTACGTCAACCAGCGTTTTAACGTTGCTGAACTGCGGGCGGAACTTATTTTCCGTACCGTTCTCGGCAATAAGGTTTTCGACCACGAACTGATTTACGGACTCTCCGCGGAGCCGATTGAGAGTATGGCGGTTTTTGAAGTTGAGAATCAGCTTATTAAGACCGCGTGGTTCTATTTTGCCGCCTGACGCTCCTCGCCGGTGAGGAGAGCGCCCATCTGCCGGCCGCGCTATTTTCGCCAGCGAATAGCCGCCGGTGCGGTGGGGCCAAACGCTCTGCCGCTGGCGCCGGGCCGTCGCGGCGCCACACTCTCTCTGCCTTCCTCCTTCTCTGCGCTAAACAGTGACTAAACAGCCACGACCTGCTTTTCACTGTGTAACACCCGGGCGCAAATTAGCGATGTCCGCCACAAAAATCACATCTCATCCGCCAGGATCCCGTTAAGCACCTTGCTTTTAGCCAGGGCGCCGGATAGTTTCTGTAACGTTACACTAAAACGTTACAGTAGACGCGTGAAGCTACTTTTTTGTTTAACTCCCCCGCCGATTCAGCCAGGCCTGAGAGGGTGACATCTATCTCAACGGGACGTGAAAGGATAACGATGATGAAAATGAAACCGTTTTGTTCAGTAAGTCGTATTTTTGCCGTTGCATGTTTGGGCACGGCTCTGTTAGCCGGCAGCGCCGTGACCTCTTTGGCCCACGCGGCGCTTAATTTTCGGGTCTACTCTTCGCTGCCCGCGGATGAATCATCGGCCCACTACATCTGGTTCAGCCGCTTTCAGGAAAACCTGAATAACAATGAAAAACTGAAAGGGCAGATCAAGCTGAATTACTTCCCCAACGGCATGCTGGGGAAGGAGGCGGACGCCACCCAGCAGGTACGCATTGGCGCAATTAATATGATGATCTCCGGGACCTCCATCTGGGCCACGCTGGTCCCTGAAATTGGCGTCCTGGATCTCGGCTACTTATTTAAAGATTACGCTCAGGTCGGCAAAACCCTCGACGGCAAAGCGGGTGAAAAGCTGGCGGCTTTGATGATGAATAAGGCTAACGTGATGGTGCTGGGTTACGGCTATAACCTCGGCGCGCGCAATATTTATACTAAGAAGGTTATTGAAAAACCTGAAGATTTGAAAAATCTCAAAATCCGCGTTTTGCCGGTGCCCAACTTTATCGCCACCCTGAACCATATGGGGGCGGTGGCGATTCCGATGCCGGGAGGAGAAGTCTATTCGAGCCTGCAGATGGGGGTGATTGACGGCGTAGAGCACGACGCCCCGACGATCTACTCGAGCAAATATTATGAAATTGTCAAAAATGGCACTCTGACCCGCCATAGCTACAACCCGCTGATGATCGCCATGAATAAGAAAAGCTTCGAGCAGATCCCGGCGGAGCTGCGCGGCGAGGTGCTGGCCGCGGCCAAAGAGGCGACCGACTACGAACGCCTGCAGGCCGGTAAAAAAGAGCAGGAGGCCATTAAGAACCTGGAGGCCAGGGGCGTAACCTTCCGCGAAACCGATCGCCGCTATTTCTATCAGCAGGTGCAGCCGGTTTGGCAGGCGTTCCTTAGCCAGTACCCGGATATGAAACCTATCGTTGATGAGATTACCGCCGCGGCGCCGGAGAGCCAGCAGTAGCGGGGAGCGTCGGCTCGCCCGCCCGTCGCGGCGAGCCTGTGATGATATCCATGACCTTACACAGAGAGTTCAAGATGGCTGATATCTCTATTAAAGCAAAGGATGAGTGCGTCGCGCTGGCGCTACTCGGCAGGCTAAGTCGATTTTTGACGACCCTGACCGCCTGGGCCGGGGCGCTGGTGCTGTTTATCAACGTGCTGGTGGTTTTCGCATCCGTTATCTGGCGCTATGCGCTGCACTCCCCGATTCACTGGGCGGAAGAGGTAGCGCGGGCGCTGATGATTGCGCTGGTCTTTTTTGGTGTCGCAACATCGACGGCAAGAGGGGGGCATATCGGCGTCGATTTGTTCCTGCGCTTTCTGCCGCAGCACGTCCGGCCGTACGTGGTGCACGCCAGCCGCTGGATCCTGTTTCTGGTTTCCGTCGGGCTGGTCCTCTCCAGCTATGACCTGGTTCAGGCCGCGCGGGTGCAGACTACCGAAACCGGTTTACCGCAGGTCATCTACGTGATCCCGGTGCTGATTGGGTCGGTGGTGATGATGGTCGCCGCGCTGGAGCTTGCCTTACGTGAACGCGCCAGGGTCGTGCTGCTCAGCGGCGCCGGGATCCTCGCACTCGCCGCGCTTGGCTACGTCAAGCTGTCGCTGATGGCCGACCCGGCCAGCGCGGCGGCGGGGCTGATGCTTATCTGCTTCGTCCTCGGTATCCTCGCCGGCGTGCCGATTGCCTTCACCCTCGGCATGTCGGCGATGGTGTTCTTTATCTGCGATCCGTCGCTGCCGTTTGTCTTCTTCTCCCAGCAGGTTGCGGCCGGGGTCGATCACTTTGTCCTGCTGGCGATCCCCTTCTTCCTGCTCGCCGGAGCGGCAATGGAGATCAACGGCATGTCCACTCGCCTCGTTGAGCTCATCGTGCGGGGAATGGGGCGCTTTCGCGGCGGTTTAAACATGACCACCGTCCTGTCGATGGCTTTCTTCTCGGGCATCTCAGGCTCCAAGCTGGCGGACGTTGCCGCGGTGGGCGGCGTGCTGATGCCCGCGGTACGGCGGGCGAAGCAGGACGGCGAGGAGGCGGCTGGCGTTTTCGCCGCCTCGGCGGTGATGGCCGAAACCATCCCACCGTGCGTAAACCTGATCGTGATGGGCTTCGTGGCCAATATCTCGATCGGGGCGCTGTTTATTGCCGGCCTGGTGCCCGCGGCCTGTCTGCTGGTGCTGCTGATGATTGCCGCCAACCGCTTTGGCGGCAAAATTAACGTCAGCGAGGCCTATCCCGTACTGCGCCCGCGCGCTCAGCTCTATCTTGGCGCCGCCGTTGGGCTGGTGATGATCTTTATGATCGGCCGCGGCGTGATGATGGGGATCGCCACCTCGACCGAGATCTCTGCCTTCGCAGTGATCTACGCCATCGTGGTCGGCCGGCTGGCTTTTCGCGAGCTGACGTTTAAGGCCACGGTGAAGATGTTTATTGATATCGCCGCGATGTCCGGGGTGCTGCTGTTTATCGTCGCCTGCGCCACCAGCCTCTCCTACGCGCTGACCATACAGATGATCCCGCAGCAAATCGCCGGGCTGCTGGTCGGTATTGGCGTTGAGCAGGGGGCCTGGCTGTTCCTGCTGCTCACCATCGTGATTTTGATTATCTTCGGCGCGGTGCTGGAAGGCGCGCCGGCCCTGATTATCTTTGCCCCGATTCTGGTGCCGATTGCCGTGCAGCTTGGATTCAATCCGCTGCATTTCGGCATCATCATGATTCTGGCAATGGGCTTTGGGCTATTTTCACCGCCCATTGGGCTGGGCTTATATACCACCTGCGCCATCTGCGGCGTGGAGATGAAGCACGTGATCCGGCCGATGGCGAAATACCTGGCGGTGGTTCTGGTCGGCATCATTATTGTGGCGATGGTGCCGCCGTTAACCACCTGGCTGCCGGGGCTGGCGGGTTACTAAGCGTTGCGTTAATCGAGTACCAGGCGGCGGCATCGTTGCTATGCCGCCGAAATAATTGTCCGGAAGCTGAAATTTACTATGCCAGGGGGCAGGGACGTCCACGTTCCAAAATTGCCCGAGGCGATAAATATTATTTTCTGGTGGCGTTGAGTCTGAATAACAGGAGTCTGAAATGGGATTGTTAACGGCAAAAAAAGTATTTATTACCGGTGCTGAACAGGGTATTGGAAAAGAGACCGCAAGAAAATTAATTGAAGCGGGATGCGATATTTATATTCACTATTTCAGCGGCGAAGAGGGGCCTAAAGAGCTGATGGCGATTGCCGAACAAAAAGGGCGCAAAGCGGCCTGCGGCCGCGCCGATTTGACCGATGAGGCGGACGCCGCCCGCTGCGTGGCGGAGGCGGCAGAGTTTTTAGGCGGTATCGATATTTTGATCAACAACGTCGGCGGCATCATCGGGCGCAAGTGGCTCGGCGAGATTGACGCCCACTTCTGGCGGACCGTTATTGACGTCAATATGACCACCATGCTCAACGTGACCCAGCAGGCGCTGCCGTGGCTGAAGAGCGCCGCGGACGGCGCCAGCATCGTCAATCTGGCCTCGCTGGCCGGGCGCTCCGGCGGGCACTCGGGCTCGCTGGTCTACTCCACGACGAAAGGCGCGGTGCTGACGTGGACGCGATCGCTTGCCGCCGAGCTCGGGGAGTTTGGCATTCGGGTCAACGCGGTCGCTCCGGGCCTGATTCTGGGTACGCGTTTCCATAACCAGCACACCACCCAGGAATCGGCCGATCGCACGGTCCAGGAGATCCCGCTGGGCCGGGCGGGCACGCCGGAGGATGTCGCGAGAGCCATCTGTTTCCTTGCCTCCGAGTACGATGGCTTTATTTCCGGGGCGACAATCGATATTAACGGCGGTATTTACCGGGCATAGCGGAAAACCGGGCGGTTAACGCCGCCCGTATTAAGAGAGCATATTGATGATTAAGTCCGATATTATCCATCCTGATTTACTCCAGGCGCTGGCGCTGTGCGGGCATAAGGCCAATATTCTTATTGCCGATGCTAATTATTCTATTTTAACCAACAGCGCAGCGCAGGCGCGGATTGTGTACCTGAACTTTTCTCCCGGCTTAATTGGCAGCGTGACGATCCTGCAAAAAATCCTTGGCTATATTAGCGTTGAAAAAGCGACGCTGATGGCCAGCCCGCCCGAGTTTGATAATACTATCGCGCGCGAATATCGCCAGGTTCTGACGCCGGCGACCGAGCTTGAATATATTGAGCGCACCGCCTTTTACGCCCAGGCCAAATCGTCGGATACGCTGTTAGCCATCGCGTCTGGCGAAACCCGACGCTTTGCCAATATTCTGCTCACCGTCGGGCCGACGCTGGTATGAAAAAAGAGAAGCGCCCCGGGCGCTTCTCTTTTATCGCAGCGGAACGCGCCAGCCTCAGGACGCGGGCGCCTCGCGTACCGATTGCCGGCGGACCAGCGCGGGAGGGAACAGAAACTCTGCCGGCGAAAGCGTCGGGTTCTCTATCCGCTCAATTAACCGCTCGACCATCACCTCGGCCATCTCTGCCAGCGGCGGCATGATGGAGGTCAGACCGGGATAAACCAGCCCGGAGAGCGGGATATTATCAATGCCGATAATCGAGATCTCCCCCGGGACGCTGATCCCGGCCTCGTGCAGGCCGGCCATCAGCCCAATGCCCAGCGCATCGTTAATGGCGACCACCCCGTCAGGACGCTGCGACTGCCGGCAGATCTTTTTCGCCAGCGAGCGGCCCAGCTCGGTCATTTCGGTGTCGCCGTAGGCCGCCATGGTTTTCTCTTCGACAATCATCCCGTCGTAAAAAAGACCGTGGCGGCGCACCGCGCTAAGAAAACCTTCAATTTTGTGCGCCCGGCTGGAGGTCATGCCGGCGACGGTGGTGAAGATCAGGCGCCGACATCCGCGAGCGATAAGATGCTCCGCGGCCATGCGGCCTGCTTCGATGTTATCCATCGAGACGCTGTCGAGGGCCAGGCCGCCGGATTCAGCCCCGGTGGGCATCCGGCTGTCGTAGTTGACCATCATCATGCCCTGCGCGGCGGCCTGGGCAAAATGCGGCTTTTCAATGTCGCAGGCGGCGACGATGATCCCGCGCACGCCGTGGGCAAACATATCGGCAATAAAGGCCTCTTCTTCTTCAATCTGCCGATAGGTATTGCCGATCAGCACCCGATAGAAGCGCTTTTTCGCCGCCAGATCCACTTCGCGCACCAGCGAGGCAAAGCTGGGGTTAACGATCGAGGGCACCAGCAGGCCGATCATTTTTGCCTGCCCCGTTTTTAGCTGCTGAGCGACGCGATTCGGCAGGTAGTTCAGCGCCTGCATGCTGTGCTGGATGCGCGCCAGGGTTTCAACGCGCATCTGATCGGTACGCCCGTTAAGCACGTTGGATACGGTACTCACCGAAACGCCGGCGTGCTTTGCGACATCGCGAATGTTTGCCATACATCTCCTTTGCAGCAACTTGTGAATGGCAGAGTCTTCGTCGCATTCAGCATCGCTTTTTTGATGGGATTCATAAACTACAACGGTTTAGTGTAACGTTACAGTTGGCGCTGTCAATGGCGTAATGCCGCCGCTAAACCGGCGCTTTAGCCGGCTTTTTTGCGGCACTCTTTTTGCCGGAGCGCACGGGCGCTAGCCGCCGACGAGGGGAGATTTGGCGCTGGCAAGCTGAAGCTGGCCGGGCGTGCGGCCAAAGCGTTCGCGAAATACCTCGATAAAGGCGCTGACGTTGGCGTAGCCGCTGCGCGCGGCGACCTCGGCGATCGGCTCCCCTGCCAGCACCCACTGGAGCGATGTGACCACCTTCGCCTGCTGTCGCCACTGGCAAAAGCTCAGGCCGGTTTGTTCACGGAACAGGCGGCTGAGAGAGCGAACGCTGAGGCCCCAGCGCTGGGCCAGCTGCGCCTGGGTCTGCGGACTGTCCGGATGGGCGAGCAGCCGGTCGGCAACGTTACGCGCGCGACGATCGGTCGGCAAAAGCAGCTGTAGCGGAAGCTCGACCGCACTGGTGATTTCAGCCGCCAGCAGCGACAGCAGGCTGGAGGAGTAATCCGCGGGAAGGCCCGGCCGGGGACCGGCGCACAGGCGCTCCAGCAGGGCCTGAATGAAGCTATCGGTACCGTAGATCCCGGGCGTTGGCGGCAGCCTCGCGCAGATCGATGCGTGAAGGTAGAGGCTTGTCCCGCTGAGCCGGCCCGGCACCTGGGCCCTGTGGCGAAGGCCGGCGGGAAACCATCCCACGGAGCCCGGCGTGACCGTCCACTGCGCCTGGTCGGTCTCAACGACCATGATGCCGGTTGTAAGCCAGTAGAGCTGGCCGCCGTCATGCTCGTGCCACTCGGTGACGTGGCCTCGCTGATAATCAAAGGTTTCGATGCGCATCATCATGGCTGATTGGCCGTATATCATGTCCGAATACGGCTATCGTACCACGGGCGCGATCTTCTAACCTTAATTCAACCCGGTACCGCGCGACATACATTCACTAAGGAATCAAATGAGCCAGGAAACCCAGACCGTTATCGACGCCCTGCGAGAAATTATTACCAACCCTCAGCATGAGGAGGATAAGATTGCCCGCTATTTCTCCCCTGACTATCAGCAGCAGGTGGATGGCAAGCGCCTCGACTACCAGGGCTTCGTCGGGCATATGGCGTTACTTAAAACGCTGACGACCAGAATGAGCCTCTCGATTTTGGCCATTGCCGGCGATGGGAATACGGTGTTCACCCATCACCATGTCAAAGTGGATAAAAAAAGCGGCCAGCGGAGCGAAATTGCGGTGATGGCGCGCTTTACCCTGGCATCCGGGCGCATCCTGCGCTGCGATGAGCTTACTCACCTTCTCGTTGGTGAGCGGGAGGATCGCGATTTAGGCAGCCGCGCTTAGCGCGCCGCCAGCGCGGAGGCTACGCGGCGATATGCCAGAGCGGCGTTTTCATATTGCGTTTTGAATGAAGAGAATATTTATCATGAAGCCTGAAATTGACTACGTATTTCATCATTTTGGCATACCTCTGCAGGACGGGAGGCAGGAGGGCGTATTCAGCGAAAAAGCGGGAATGTATACCCACGACAATCCGGGAAAGTTTCGCGTCCAGTGGCACCGCTTTACGCCGGACTCTCCGCTGCATACCCTGCTGAAAACGGTCCCGCACGTGGCATTTAAGGTTGATGACCTGGCTGCCGCCATACGCGGAGAGGAGGTCATTCTGGGGCCGTACGAGCCCGTTGATGACTATTTTGTGGCGGTGATTAACGACAGCGGCGTGCCGATAGAGCTTATTCAAACCACGCTCTCTGACGATGAGCTGTGGAGCAGGGCGCGCTCGGGTCAAGGAAGCCTGTACCGCAAGTAAAGGTCGCGCGCCAGGTAATTAACCGCAGATCGAAAGTCACGCGTCGAACGTTGCGCCTTACCGCTTCTGAGCAGGAAAGGGTATAGTGGCCTTCCTGTTTCGGCTTATAAACGTTACCTCGGATCAATGAACCTCAATCGCTTTTGCTATCTTCTTCTCGGCCTGGCGGCCCTGAGCTGCTTATTTCTTCCTCACGCTTTGGCAACGTGGTTCTTACTTGTTAACGCGCTGACGCTGGCGATTTATGGCGTCGATAAAATGGCGGCCCGCAGGGCCTGGCGCAGAATCCCTGAACTGACGTTGCTGATTTTTGGGCTGGTGGGAGGATGGCCTGGGGCGATTATGGGCCAGCAGCTCTTTCGCCATAAGACGCAAAAGCAGCCCTTCAGGCGCTATTTCTTGCTCAGCGTGATGCTGAATATCGCGGCGCTGGCGGCGTTATACCGACTCTATCCTTGACCTATAAACTGGGTTTTGATTTGCGCTATAAAATTCATCAATGCCTGCCGATGAGGCTGGGCGCGCCACATGATACCGAGAGGCCAGCTCACATCATCCACGGGAGCGCTGTGAAGTTCAGGCATAATAGCCAACAAGGATGACATGCTTTGCGGCACGATCGTTATGGCATTGCCCGTTGCCGCCCATGCGATTGCCGAATGGAACTCGTTCACTGTCTGAACCAGCTGCGGGATATGTTTTTGCCCGGCAAAATAGCTCTGCACCTGCAGCCAGAAATCCGGAGCGCAGGCCTGGCTCATGAGCACTAAAGGGGCAGCGTGAAGGGAAGAGATATGAGATTTAAATTCAGAGGAAAAAACAAATAGCAGGCCATCCTGCTTCAACGCCAGATGGGAAAGGCCTTCGCAGGGCCTTAGCCGCATAAATCCAATATCCAGCAGACCCTCATTCAGGGCCGTGAACTGATCCATACTCGACATATCCCGAAGCTCCAGGCTTACGGCGGGGAAGTTTTGGCGAAATCTGGCGGCGAAGCTGGTGACCTCTTTTATCGCCCAGAAACCAAAACCTATACGCAACCGATCGTTGATCCCCTGGTGATAAAGTCGGGCATCAGATTCAAGCTTTTGCGCATGGCGCTGCGTTTCGCGCGCCTGAGACAGCATCCGGGCGCCAAAAAGCGTCAGTTCGCTGCCGTGGCGCCCACGGGTAAACAGGATACCGCCAAGGCTCTCTTCAAGGCGCTGGATCTGCCTTGTCAGGGTCGGCTGGCTCACCGCAAGCGCCTCAGCGCTACGGCTAATCGATCCCAGTTCGGCAATCGTCACAAAGGCTCTCAGTAAATGTGTTTCCATGTATATACCGTATGCATCACGTTATTAAATGCATTATACCGATGCTTTTATTGTTTCTAAACTGGAGAAATACGTAATCAAGAGGCGATTGTTATGTGGAATATCATCACACCTGGCGGCAGGTTAACCGGCACTCTGGACGTCGATTCGCAGGGCAGGATCCGTGCGATAAAACAGGAGCAGGGAGAGCCAGAGGGATGGCTTCTGCCTGGGTTTATTGATTTGCACGTGCACGGCGGCGGCGGGAAAGACCTAATGGAAGGCGGCGATGCGCTTCGGACATTGGCGCGGGCGCATGCGCGCTGCGGTACGACGACTTTACTGGCTACTACCGTAACGGCGAGCCCTGAATCCCTGACTTCCGTATTGTGTGATATCCGGGAGTTTATGGATCGGCCACGTAGTGCCGATACCAGCCGGGTGCTCGGCGTTCATCTTGAAGGGCCGTTTGTGAACCCGGAAAAACTTGGCGCCCAGCCGCCTGAGTCGCGACCGGCGAGCCGAAAGGAAATTGACCATTTACTGGAACTGGCTGATATCCGTTTGATTACGCTGGCGGCAGAATTCGCCGAGAATCTGGAAATGATACCTTACCTCATCGAAAGGGGCGTTCGGGTTCAGCAGGGACATACGCTGGCGACCTATGATCAGAGTCTTCACGCTATGCGCTGCGGCGCGACGGGATTTGCGCATCTGTTTAATGCCATGAGCGGTATACATCATCGTGAACCGGGCGTACTGGCGACCGCTCTGGCACACGGCGAGTTTGCCGAGATCATCCCCGATCTTGAGCATGTGCATTCCGGCGCATTGCTTGCCGCCCGGCGGGCGATTCCAAAACTTTACGCCGTTACTGACGCCTGTTCTGCAATGGGAATGCCGGACGGAGAATACCGCCTGGGGTCGCATACGATCTATAAATATCCTTGTATGTCAGCGGCCCGTCTCAAGGATGGCAATCTGGCGGCGAGCACGCTCGGCATGGATCAGGCGCTACGTAATTTCCTCAGATTGGGGATGACGCCAGAAGAAGCGTCGGCCCGCGTTTCTCTTTATCCTGCTGAATTCCTCGGTTTGAGCGATCGCGGGCGTATAGAGCCGGGGGCCTGGGCCGATTATGTTATCCTCGACCATGAATTTAGGCTTTGTAAGGTGGTTATCGAAGGGGTTTCGGTGCCCTTGACCGATTAAGGTGGTCCTGAGACGGATGGCGCCATAATCTTATGCATCATAATGAGCGTCAATTTCTACCCGAGGCAGAAGGCCTCGTCGATGAGATAACTCATTGGGTTGCTTCAAGTTTATATCAGTCTCTGAGGGGCGGGGATGAGGCCGCGCTTCGCCCGGATATTCATATTTTACCGCAGCGACTGTCCGACATTACGCCGGATGCAGAGCATTTAATTTCTTCCGCGCGACGCCGCTGACTTTTTGTTCATCCGGGCAACAACTATTTATCGTTAACCGCGTAATATCCTTTCTTTATCCGTAGAATCCCAGCTCTTTAGATATGTTTTTGGCTGACTCAGTAATCTCTTTGGTTATTTTGTCGATACCTATGCTTTCTAATTTTGCCGTGGCCAGGGAAATTGACACTGAATAAAGAACGTTGTTTTGAATATCGAAGATTGGCGCGGCGATGCAATAGGCGCCTATTTCTTTTTCTTCTTTATCCAGCGCTATTTTGCTCTGTCGAATGTGCTGTAATTCTTTGAGCATGTCGGGCAGTTGGGTGATGGTGAATTGCGTATATTGGTGAATATCATTCTTATGCGTTTCCCAATATTTGGCAGGGTACTTTTCATTGCTCCATGCCATAAAGATCTTACCCATCGCAGAGCAATATAAAGGCATGCGTTGACCAATGTAAGAGCTGGTCCGCATCACGCCGGTGGTTGCCTCAAGCTTATATATCAATATTACTTCGTCGCCTTCGCGGAAAGAAAAGTTAACGGTTTCGCCGACGTCTATATTTAATTTTTCCAGGTGCGGAGCAGCGATGTGAATAATATTCAGGGATGATAGTGCTTTTTGTCCGACAGAGATGAACTTTGTTGTAAGGCGATAACTACCGGGGGAAGGGGCTTGAGTAATATAGCCACAGGTCAGCAATCCTTGCAGTAGGCGATGCACCGTACTTTTATTCATGCCTGACAGTTCAGCAAGGTGGGCTAGCGGGCAACCGTTGGGGAAATTACTTAATATCTCGATGAGCCGTAAGCCTCTAAATAAACTTTGTGTTCCCGATGGTTTATTGTCTTTATCGCTTGTGTCTTTATTTGAGAGTTCCATTTTAATCCTCATGGCTAACTTATATCTGACCCTGCGCCATCAACAACGATTCCATACAAGATTAACTGATACCCGACAACCTGTAAATTGCTCATTTGTTGCGCTTAATCGTTTGTCGCCGTTTACGGCTGTTCATATGAACACGTTGTGATCTAAAGTGAGAATTCCATCACAGATTACAATAATTACAAATAAATTATTGTTTTTTAACGATAAAAAATAATCCGCGCCCCTTTGCATTTATTTTTGACCGGAGCTAGTATTCTTGGAACGTCATTTCGCATGTTGGAATATAGCGGTGTTGTTTTAGTTAAACGGCTATGACTTTCACCTGGAATTCTCCGGAGGCTGTTATGCAGCAAAGTGATAAAGCAGCAGTACTGACCCTGAGCCATATCACCAAACGGTTCGGTGGTCATCCTGCAGTGAACAACGTAAGTCTGAAGGTCTTTCCTGGCGAAGTGCTGGCGTTATTAGGGGAGAATGGTGCCGGTAAATCCACACTTATCAAAGTATTAGCTGGGGTTTACTCCCGTGATGAAGGCGACATTCTGTTTCATGATACGAGTATCTCGTCGGCGGCCAGTCTGAAAACCCCGTCTTCTCAACCCATTGCTTTTATCCATCAAGATCTTGGCCTGGTTGAATGGATGACCGTTGCCGAAAATATGGCGCTGGTCATGGGGTTTAAACGCCGGATGGGGCTGATCAACTGGAAACAGGTGCGTGAGAGATCGTTAGCCGCCCTGAACGAAGTGGGCATCTTGTTAGACCCGGATGCCAGGGTTTTTGACTTATCGCGGACAGAGAAGTCGTTACTGGCCATCGCACGTGCGGTTGCGGTGAACGCAGAAGTGTTGATTTTAGATGAACCCACCGCATCGTTACCTGCCAACGATGTAAAGCACTTGTTTGAAGTCATCAACCGACTCAAAAAACGCAACGTTGGCATGGTGTATGTGACGCATCGTTTAGATGAAGTGATTGAAATTTCTGACCGTATAGCCGTGATGCGCGATGGCAAGCATGTGGCGGAAGGTATTACGTCAGACTACAAGTTACATGACCTGGTGACCTTAATCGTCGGTGAAGCGTTGGAAAACAAACAGCGTCATCCCCTACCTGAAAGCGGTGACGCGGTACTCGGCCTGAATGGAATAGAAATTAATGAGATCGGCCCGGTGACATTCAGTCTTCGTCCGGGGGAGATGCTGGCGCTGGCCGGATTACGCGGTGCCGGGCAGGAGGAAATCGGTCGGCTTCTTTTCGGTTTGCGCAAAGCAACCGGCGGCCAGATTCGTTTCCGTGGAAAGTCTTACCATCCGCAAAATCCCATCGAGGCGATTAATGCCGGGGTTTCTCTCGTTGCTGGCGATCGCACAGGCGAAAGCCTCGTCATGACCATGAGCGTCAGAGAAAATCTGTTTCTTAATCCTTGTACCAGCGGGCATCGGTTGCTTAAACGCTACGCCCGGCGCGCGGAGATCGGCGCCAGCTGGTGGAAGGTACAATTGTTCGACATCAGACCAAAAGATGTGAACGTCGATATCAGCGCTTTATCTGGTGGAAATCAGCAGAAAGTTGTTATGGCGCGCTGGATGCATCTTAATGCGCCATTATTAATTCTTGAAGATCCTACTGCGGGTGTGGATGTTGGAGCGCGAGAAGAAATTTATCATTTACTCAATAAAGCTCTTGCGGAAAATATCGCAGTGCTTGTTATTTCCAACGATCTTGAGGAAATAGCGCATATTTGTAATCGAGCATTAGTTTTCAATCGTGGCCAGGTTGTCGGTGAATTAAAAAATGAACAGGTAACCTTTTCCAATTTACTGGCGCTTGCTTCAGCAAGTAGCAGCGAATCATCCATTGCAGTATGACTAATAAGGCCTGAGTAATCTTATGTCTAAAACATCAATTAAATCTACTGCGCTAGAGCAGCGGGTGAGTTTAGCGCAACAGGGGTTTGCCCCTTGGAGTATGCAGATCATGACGCGTTACGGTTTATTGATTCTGTGTATTTTGCTGGCGATATTTTTCTCAGTCCTCTCGCCTTCATTTGCTACCATGCTGACGGTACAGGCAATTATTGCCAGTAAAGCTAAAATTGCCCTGCTGGCCCTTGCTGCCACCCTGCCAATGATTGTCGGGAAAATCGATCTCAACGTCGGGTTTGGTATCGTATTGTGGCATATCCTGGCGATTACTCTGCAGGTTGAATACGGTTTTTCCTGGCAAATGGCCGTGGTGGTGGTCCTGGTCATCTCGGCTATTTATGGGCTATTAAATGGCATTCTGGTGGCATTAGCGGATATCGACAGCTTTGTCGCGACGCTTGGTTCAGGGACGGTCCTTTATGCGATTGCTCTCTGGCATACCGGCGGACGACAGATTGTTGGGGATTTACCTGATGCATTCAGTGCATTACAAAATACAGAGATATTCGGCATTCCGATCGGCGCCTACTATGTGGTATTCGCGGCATTGGTCCTGTGGTTAATTACTGAACATACTCCTCTTGGCCGCTGTATGTATGCCGTCGGGGGAAATCCTACCGCCGCAAGACTGAATGGTATTCCGGTCAATAAATATATTATCGGCACCTTTATTGCCTCCAGCGTCCTGAGTGGTTTTAGTGGCGTACTGATCGCGGCTGAGCAGGGGGTGGGACAGGCAAGCGTAGGGATTGACTACCTGCTTCCCGCTCTGGTTGGGGCTTTTCTGGGGAGCACCACGATCCGCCCGGGGCGGGTCAATATTTGGGGAACGATCGTCGGTATCGCGATTCTGGCCATTGGTATTGCCGGCATCCAGCAATTTGGCGGCGAATTCTGGGTCGAACCTCTGTTTAATGGCGCGACGCTACTATTGTCTATCACCCTGGCCGGCTATGCGCAGCGCCGCCGCATGCTTAATCAAAAGGCGGTCGTCAAGAATGCCTCCGTGACGGCGGTGGGTGACTCTGCCGGCGCCGGCGCATCGCGATCCTCTTCTCCAGCTGCAAACCAGAAAGCAGTTTCATCTGTACCCACTGACCTAAAACAATAAACGATCCCTGGAGGTTCAATATGAAAAATCAGGCACTTGCTCTTACCTTAATGGCAGTTATGACCGCGTCACTCCCCGCGATGGCGGATAGCTACCTTGACCAGGCTACTGCGGCGATCGCCAAAGCAACCTCAAATGGCAATCAATGGGATGGACCAACGACGGGCCCGAAAATTCAACCGAAAAAGAAAATCGTTTTTATCGCCGAAGATATGAAAAACGGAGGCGTGCAGGGAGTGCAGCAGGGGCTGAGCGAGGCGGCTAAGGCCGCGGGCTGGGATTTAGTCACTCTGGATGGAGCGGGTTCGGTGCAGGCGCAGCTGGCGGCGTTGAACCAGGCGATAGCACAGCGTCCTGATGGCATCATTATTGGAGCCTGGAATCCAAACGTCGCGAAGTTTCCCCTGAAAAAAGCGGCGCAGCAAAAAATAGTGCTCATGTCGTGGCACGCTGAACCCCAGCCAGGCCCGGTTCCGCAGTTCAACATCTTAAACAATATTACCTCTGACTCTAATGATGTTGCGCGACTGGCGGCGCAGTATGCCGTCGTCCGTTCAGGTGGTAAAGCGAAGGTGATGATTTTTACGGATTCGCTGTATCAGATCGCGTTATCCAAAGCGAACGTGATGAAAAGTGAAATTGAAAAATGCAGCGGTTGTAAAGTGGTTAACTTTATTGATACTCCGCTGGCTGACACCGCCAATCGCATGCCTTCTCTGACTTTCAGCCTGTTGCAAAAATACGGTGATAAATTCCAGTATTCTCTGGCAATCAACGATCTGTACTTTGACTTTATGGCGCCATCATTGAAAACCGCAGGCAAAGGTGGAGCGAATGCCCCATTTAATATTTCCGCGGGCGACGGATCCATCTCCGCTTTCCAGCGTATTCGTAATGGTGATAGTCAAATTGCGACGGTAGCCGAGCCGCTTAAATTACAGGGCTGGCAGTTAGTTGATGAATTTAACCGCGTATTTTCCGGGCAGCCCATCTCCGGATATATCGCACCGGCGCGTCTCGTGACTAAGGATAACATCGGCGAGGATGGCGGCCCGCAGAATATATATGATCCAAATAATAATTATCAGCAACACTATAAAACCATTTGGGGTGTTAATTAAGGAGAGTAGCAATGCAACTTGAAAAACTCTGTTCCCCGGCTATTTGGGCCGAAGGCCCGGTATGGTTATCCGACCACAATGCTATTATTTTTAGTGATGTAAAGGGAAACCGCATGTACCGTTGGCATCGAGAGCATGGCTTAACGGTCTGGCGGCCTTTTTCAAACTATGCGAATGGCAATGCGCTTGACCATCAAGGTCGGTTATTAACATGTGAACATGGCCGCCGCGGGATAAGCAGAACAGAACATGACGGGAGCATTACGTTATTAATTGATCGTGTTGAAGGTAAGCGTTTTAACTCGCCCAACGACCTGACGGTGCATCAAGATGGTTCCATCTGGTTTACCGATCCGCCCTACGGCATCATCGGCGATATTGAAGGTTATCATGCGCACAGTCAGATAATTGGTTGTTACGTCTATCGTTTTGACCCTAAAAGTGGCGAGATAAAGATTATTATCAGCGATGTTCAGCGCCCCAATGGGCTGGCGTTTTCTCCCGACCAATCGCTACTTTATGTCGCCGATATGTCAATTGCCGACTTCCCCGGACAGGGGCGTCGTCAATTAAGGGTCTACGAGCTTAACGGTGACCAGAATGTGGCGGGGCGTTTCTTTGCGCAGGTTGAACCCGGACTGCCAGACGGGTTTTGTGTCGATGGTAATGGCGATATCTACTGCAGCTGTCTGGATGGCGTTATCATTTTCGACAAGATGGGCAATAAAATTGGTAAAATTGACGTGCCGGAGACCGTGTCTAATTGTACGATTGGCGGCCCGAATAATAATGAGTTATATATCACGGCCACAACCTCTTTATACTGTATACGAATACGTTAACCTGTGAGGATGAGATAAAACCGGCAACCATCGGTCATTTCATAAATGATTACGGCGATATTAAACGTTTTTATATTTAAAGTAATATGTTGAATAGTCCTGCCCTGGAGCAGCGTTCATGTTTTTTCGCAATATGCTAATTTCGTCCTTTGGCGGTGGACGGGTTTCCTGGCAGGATTATTTATGTCTATGAGGTTGTAAATCAAAAAATTCTGCAATGGAGAGTATTATGATCACCGGGCATATAGATAACACCGACCTGCAATATTATCCTCCTGCGGTAAGGTACGCGCTGTCGTACCTTGCTAAACAGGACTTACCGGCTTTACCATCGGGAGTGCATACCGATGAACAAACCGGGTGGCAGGTTCAGGTTCAGGATTTGCAAACAAAACAGGAACAGGAGAATTATCCTGAAGCCCATCGCCGATATATTGACCTGCATTTTTTAGTCACCGGTCATGAAACTATTTATGTTAAAACCCAACCCGTCGATCTTGAAATTCACGAGCCCTATGACGCCGTCAGGGATATTATTTTTTATAAGCCGGTAGCCGATGAAACCCGAATCAGGATGTTGCCAGGCACCTTTGCGGTGCTGTTTACCCAGGATCTGCATCGTCCTAACTGTGCGACAACGGTGCCGGAGGCAATTCGTAAGATCGTGATAAAAATTCCGTTAACCGATCTCATGAAACCCTGAGCGAATATCGCTGGTTGCATAATGAAAGTTGACTGCAGGGAATATTACGCTCACGGCGCGGTCCTGGCCAACGCCCGGCTATGGCTGCGTCTGTCGGCAGGGAGCTCGCCCGACTGCCCGCTTGCTCTCTGCTGGATGAAAACGGGCAGAACCGTGCGCGCCGTATTGCCGTTAAGTGGCGGTTTTTAGTGATCCTTTTCACAGTTCAGCCGCATAGTATCGCCCCTGATAGCGATGCCCCTTTTCAATCACTCGCGAAGTGATAACCATCCCCTACAGAAAATATACCGCGCCCCGGCGAGGGGTCGGTCTGGCGGGGAGGGGAAAAAATGCAGAAAGAGATGGTGATCGTGCTGGACTGCGGCGCAACCAATATTCGCGCCATGGCCATTGATGATCGGGGTAACGTGTTGGCCAGCGTCCACCGGCAAAACTTTACGCTTAACCCGCCGGAAAACCCGCAGTGGCACATCTGGCCGCTGGCAAACATCATGGAAAGTCTTGAACACTGCTGCCGGACGCTGGTCGGGAAACTTCCGCAATACCCGGTGCGCGCCTTGACCATTACCGCCTTTGGCGTCGACGGCGCGCTCGTGGATAGCCGCGGGGCGCCGCTGTATCCGGTGATCAGCTGGAAATGTCCGCGTACTGAAGCTGTGATGAATAATATCCACAAGTACCTGGCTCCGGCCGAGCTGAAGGCTATTACCGGCGTGGCGCCGTACAGCTTCAACACCCTGTATAAGCTGATATGGCTGCGGGAGAACGTCCCCGATGTGTTCGAACGCGCCCACGCGTGGCTGTTTATGTCGTCGCTGATCGGCTTTCAGCTGACCGGTGAAATGACCACGGAAAGAACCATGGCAGGGACCAGCCAGCTGCTGGACGTCGCGAAAGAGACCTTTAGCGAGCGCCTGCTTGAGGCGATCGGCATTACGCGATCGCTGTTCCCGCGCATGGTGAACTCCGGCGAGCCGATCGGCGAGCTGCAGCCGGCGGCGGCGGCCCGCTTCGGGCTTAAAGCGGGCATTCCGGTGATTGCCGGCGGCCACGATACCCAGTTTGCGCTTTACGGTTCGGGCGTGGGGCTTAATCAGCCGGTGCTCTCCTCGGGTACCTGGGAGATCCTGATGGTGCGCTCGGCCAGCATCAATACCGATCTGCTGCAGTCGCACCGCGCGGCGACCTGCGAGCTGGATAGCATTGGCGGCTACTTTAACCCCGGCTGCCAGTATCTGGCCTCCGGGGTCCTGGAGTGGATCCGCGAACTCTACTGGCCGGGGGCGCCCGCTCCGCAGGTTTATCAGCAGATGCTGCAGGAGGCCGGGCGCGTGCCGGCAGGCTGCGAAGGGGTAACGATGCGCAGCGATCTGATGGGCGATAAGCAGGCCGGCTGGCAGGGGGTGACGCTGTCCACCCGGCGCGGGCATCTATACCGCTCGGCGCTAGAGGCGCTGTCGCTCCGCCTGCGCGAACAGTTGACGATGCTGGAGGCGGTGGCCGGATTCAAAGCCAGGGAACTGGTGCTGGTCGGCGGCGGTAGCCGCAACGCGCTGTGGAATCAAATTAAGGCCGATACCCTGCAGCTGCCGGTGAAGGTGCTGGAGAAGGCCGAAACCACCGTCGCGGGAGCCGCGATGTTTGCCTGGGCCGGCTGCGGGGTATATCGCAGCGCGGATGAGGCGCGGGCGCAGGTGAGCTTCGATTATCAGACCTGGCTCCCCGGCCAGCCTAGCGGCGGATAACCGCGGTGACCGCCGCCACGTTGCCGATAACCACTTCGCTGCTGCGGGCTATTTTGCTGGAGTCCACCAGCAAAATAGTTTGCAAACTCTTTTTCAGCATGAATTTTTTGAACAGCGCGTTGCCGTTATCGGTATCCCAGATATTGCCGTCGGCATCGATACCGTCGCAGGAGAAGATGAACAGGTCGATATCAAGATGGCGCACTATATGCAGCGGCGAGTCGTTGATGTAGCTGGCGTACTTTCTGTCCAGCGTGCCGCCGGAGCAGAGTACCCGGATGCGGGTTTTCTTTTCCAGCTCGGCGCAAATGCGGTAGCTGTTGGTGTACACCGTCAGATCCTGGTCAGCCAGCCGCTTCGCCAGATGCCAGCAGGTCGAACTGGCGTCCAGCGCGATGCACATTCCCGGCGTTATCCACTCGATGGCGGTCTCCGCCAGCGCGGTTTTTCGCTGGGCGTGGCTTTTCGATCGCGAGTCAAAGGCCATGCCCGGACCCTCCGAAGCACCTTCCAGCTTTCTGGCTCTGCCGTACTCCCTGACCAGCAGCCCCTTGAACTGCAGATACTGCAAATCGCGGCGCAGCGTCTCCTTGCTGACGTTCAGCCCGGCCGCAAGCTCGCTGACGCGTAAAGACGCATTGCCGTTGAGCAGGGCAATAATCTCAGCCAGACGGTCCTGCCTGTTCATCTTTTCACTCCTCGTTCGCCGCACAATCTTGCGCACTATACCCTAAATCATTCGGGTTGCAGGAGGGCGATGCGGCCAATTGCCCGTTTGCCCTCCGTCGCCGGCAAACGGGCGCTGCGCGGACGGTTTTCAGCGGCAAGTTTTCTCCTTTTGGGCCCATTATTTTGACAATCATCACACATCTACATGGCTGACTATTGCCATCCGGGACGCCGCCAGAAGATATCGCCAACGTCATCCACCCTAGTTTGTTGCGCCGAGGAAAACACAATGGAAAGAACCGCTATTGCACGCCAGATTATCGACACCTGTCTGGAAATGAGCCGTATGGGGCTTAATCAGGGGACATCGGGCAATATCAGCGTCCGCTTTGGCGATGGGATGCTTATTACGCCGACCAGCGTCCCCTACGAGCAGCTGAGCGAAGACGATATCGTTTTTGTCGACGGGCAGGGACGCGCCGAGGCGGGCAAAACGCCGTCCACCGAATGGCGTTTCCACCAGGCTATTTTGCAGGCGAAGCCGGAGGAGAACGTGGTTCTGCATAATCATGCGGTTCATGCGACGGCAGTGGCCATTTTGAATAGAGAGATCCCGGCCATTCACTACATGGTCGCGGCGGCGGGCGGGAAAAAAATTCCCTGCGCGGGCTACGCCACCTACGGCACCCAGGCGCTGTCCGACTATGCGGTCACCGCCATGACCGGCTATAAAGCCACGCTCCTGCAGCATCACGGGATGATTGCCTGTGGCAAAACGCTGGAAAAAGCGCTGTGGCTGGCGCAGGAGGTGGAGGTGCTGGCGAGGCTCTATCTGCTGACGCTGGCGGTCACTCCGGACGTGCCGGTATTAAGCGATGCCGCGATCGATGAAGTGCTGCAAAAATTCCACGGCTATGGTTTGAGCGATATTGCCCGCTAGCCCAATCTTCCCCCTCCGGCCTGAGGAATCTCCAGAAAAAGTGAAAGGCACGATAAAGTGTGATCTACTGGTTGCGCTAACAAATCAGAAGAGATCTCATAGTGCCTTTAAAGACAGTGTGCCAGAAATTCTTTTCCTCGTTTTTACGCGGGATTCATTCTTTCCGTATTAACGTCCTCACTTCCATTGCTGTTGCGCTCTGCAACGGCGCTGAACCCCGGATGCGGCGCGAACGCCTTATCCGGGCTACGATCCGTGCCCATGGCGGGTGATAAACCGTTGCGCTACCGGGGTTTGGGGGCCCCCTCCAGACATCTACAAAAGAATTATCTGATTTAAAATTTTATCCTCCCCATATTTGCGAGCGCTATCACGTTAATTAGCGCGAAAAGTGTGATCTTCGCTGCAAATATCTCTGAGATCCCCACTCTTGTCTTATTCTCTGTCCGGAAGGCAGGACACGATTTAGTATTGTCGTTATTTCAATGCCCTTTTATATTTATCATCACGGATTGCAAGTGGAGCTTATCTGTACAGAGCTTCTTAATTATTTTTAATCTGTGTAAGGGTAAATAATGCAAATGATTACCTCGCGACAAAACAGATTATTGAAATTCCTTCTCTCTCGAAGGGAATTTATTACCTTATTAAAAATCGCTGAATACTTAAATGTTTCAGAAAAAACCATTCAACGCGATTTACGCATACTGGAGCCGTGGTTAGCAGAATGGAGTATCGGCATAAATAAACGTGCCGGTGCCGGGGTAATGTTAAGCGCAGATAATATAACGGACCTGTTACACCTCGATCAGCTGCTGGGTGCAGAAGGTGACGATACCGATGGCATGATGAACAATTCCCGGCGCGTGAAAATAGCCTCACAATTATTAAGCGAAACGCCACATGAAACGTCAATCAGCAAATTGTCGGAACGCTATTTTATCAGCAGCGCTTCCATCGTTAATGATCTGAAAGTGATTGAATCCTGGATTGCCCCGCTAGGGCTGACGTTGATTCGCAGCCAGAGCGGAACGCATATCGAAGGCAGTGAAAGTAGCGTTCGCCAGGCAATGGCATCGCTGATTAACGGCGTCATTAACCATAACGAACCAGGTGACATGATCTATTCTCGTCTTGACCCGGGCAGTTATAACGCGCTGGTTCATTATTTTGGCGAAGACGATGTTTTATTCGTTCAGTCATTATTACAGGAGATGGAAAACGATCTCTGCTGGTCGCTGGGCGAGCCGTATTACGTCAATATTTTCACCCATATTCTGATCATGATGTACCGCATTACGCGCGGCAATGCGCTGCCGAAAAAGGATGACAACGCGAGCGCCTTCGATGAAAACATCTTTTCCGTTGCCAGCCGCATGGTTCAGCGTATCGAAACACGCATTGCCCATCCGCTGCCGGAAGACGAAGTTTGGTTTATTTATCAATACATTATCTCTTCCGGCGTGGTCATCGAAGAGCATAACGACGTCAGCGTGATTGGCCATATGCACTCCAGCGACGAGGCCCGGCTGATTACCCACCGGCTTATCGCGACCTTCGCCGATATGGTCGACAGCGACTTTAGCCAGGACATCGCACTGTACGACGGGCTGCTGATTCATGTTAAGCCGTTGATTAACCGTCTTAATTACCAGATTCGCATTCGTAACCCGCTGCTGGACGATATCAAAGGTGAGCTGCAGGACGTCTGGCGACTGACCCAGTGCGCGGTGAACCGGGTGTTCAGCGGCTGGGGCGAACAGGCGGTGTCGGAAGATGAAGTTGGCTATTTGACCGTGCATTTCCAGGCGGCGATGGAGCGGCAGATTGCCCGCAAGCGTGTGCTGCTGGTCTGTTCGACGGGCATCGGCACGTCGCACCTGCTGAAAAGCCGCATTCTGCGCGCCTTCCCGGACTGGACCATCGTAGGCGTGGTCTCCGCAGGGAGCCTGCCGTCAATGCTAACGGAGGATATTGAGTTGGTGGTCTCGACGATCAATCTGCCCGCCATTGCCCTGTCGGTGGTGTATGTCACCGCCTTCTTTAATGATGCCGATATTAAGCGCGTGATGGAAACGCTCATCACGGAAAAATTGCATCGTGCGACGTCTCTGGTCGTCGAACATTAATGTCTGAATTCCATGAGGTATGATTAATGGATATAACGAAAATCCTGAATACGAATCGCGTTATTTTAGATATGAAGGCCACGAATAAAGCGGAGGCAATTGAAGAGCTAACCGATCTGTTGCAAAAAGACGGTGCGATTAATTGCCGGGAAACGTTTATTCAGGATGTCTGGCAGCGTGAGTCAGAAGGGTCGACCGGCTTCGAAAATCATATCGCAATACCCCATGGAAAATCGTCGGCGGTGGTCAATACCACTCTGGCGATTGGGCGCACACGCCACGATATTCCCTGGGAAACCCTCGATGGCAGTAACGTGCGCTGCATTATTTTGTTTGCTGTACGGCTTGAAGATCAAAACACCACGCATATCCGTCTGCTGTCTCAGGTGGCGGGTGCTCTGGCGGATGAGGAGATTATCGAGCAATTACTGGAAGAGAGCAGTCCACAAAAGATTATTGACTTGTTTAGTCAATATGCTGAATCCGATGTTTGCTAAATAAAAAGTGGAGCATGTTATGAATATTGTTTGTGTCGCTGCCTGTACGGCGGGAATTGCACATACGTATATTGCCCGCGAGAAGTTAATTAAAGGCGCAAAAGCGCTCGGGCATAATATTAAAGTGGAAACTCAGGGCACTATCGGTACTGAAAATGAGTTACTGGCGGAAGATATTTCCGCAGCCGACGTCGTTATTCTTGCGGTCGATGTCAAAATAAAAGGAGAAGAGCGCTTCATTAATAAACGCATCGTGCGAGTTAAGACCGAAATTGTAATCAAATCACCCGTTCAGTTTCTTGAAAAGGTCGAAAAATCATTAGCTAATGCATGATCCTTATTCGGAGGGATCTCACATGAGTGAAAATAAAGTTCCTGTTTCGCAGGAAATTAAAAGACATCTTTTGACGGGCATCTCGTGGATGATTCCGTTAATTGTGGCGGCAGGGATCTGTATTGCCCTCGGCCAGGTACTCGGCGGCACAAACGTTGGCGAAAAAACGGGCACCATCCCCTGGATGCTCAATCAGATTGGCGGCTGGGGAATGGGGTTGATTGTCCCCCTGATCAGCGCCGCGATTGCCTATTCCATTGCTGACCGTCCCGGATTCGCGCCGGGTCTGATTATCGGCTTTGTCTGCGGGCAAATTCATACCGGGTTTATCGGCGGGATGCTGGGTGGTTTCCTGGTAGGCTACACCGTCCTGCTGCTTAAGCACTATATTCGTCTGCCGAAATCGATGCAGGGTCTGATGCCCATCATGGTGCTGCCGGTGCTGAGTACCATTATCGGCGGCCTGCTGATGATGACCCTGATCGGCAAGCCCATCGGCTGGCTACAGGAAGCGCTGATCCACATGCTGGAGTCGATGCAGGGCGGTTCACGCTTCCTGATGGGGGCCATCCTCGGGGCGATGGCAACGTTCGACTTCGGCGGCCCGGTGAACAAAACCATGTCGCTGTTCGCCGACGGGCTGCTGGTGAGCGGTGTATACGGGCCGGAAGCGGTGAAGTTTGTCGGCTCCATTATTCCGCCGTTCGGCATCACTCTCTCGTTCCTGCTGACGCGCCATAAATACACCCGTGCTGAACGCGAAGCGCTGAAAGCCGCCTTCCCGATGGGGATCTGCATGATTACCGAAGGGGTTATCCCGATTGCAGCGCGCGACCTGCTGCGCGTGGTCGGCTCCTGTGTGGTGGCCTCGGCGGTTGCGGGTGGCCTGATCATGGTGTGGGGCGTGGAAAGCCCGGTGCCGCACGGTGGCATGTTCGTGGTCCCGCTGTTTACCCATCCGCTGCTGTTCTGCCTGGCGCTGGGGATCGGCACGGTTATCTGCGGCGTGATGCTGTCGCTGTGGAAGAAATCGGTGACCGAACGTGACGAAGAGTTTGACGAACTCAGCGAGAAAAAGCTGAAAGACGAAGAGATCACCTTCACCCTGGAATAAACGGAGACCCTATGTTTGCCGATATGAAAAGCATGGTGACCAAAGCCTGGCGTGAACACTATGCGCTGCTCGCCATCAACTGTATGAATCTCGAAAGCGCCCGTGCTGCGGTGCAGGTTGCTGAGAAACACCGTGCGCCGATCATCCTGAACCTGTATCAGGGGCATCTGGCCCATTTCCCGGCCCCGGTGGCCGTGGCGTTGGTGAAAGCGCTGGCCGACGAGGCTACGGTGCCGGTCACGCTGGCACTGGACCACGGAAAAGATCCGGTGCGCATTCGCCAGGCGTTTCGCGCCGGGTTCAGCGGGCTGATGATCGATGCGTCCGCCTTCCCGCTGGAAGAGAACGTTCGCCAGACTCGCGCAGTGGTTGAACTGGCTGCCAGTGCCGGGCTGTGTGTGGAAGGGGAGCTGGGCCATCTGGCCGATGCGCCGCGCTACGATCACGCCACCAATGCGGATCTGATGACCCAGGCCGCCGACGTTGAGCCGTTTATCCAGCAGACCGGGATTGACCTGCTGGCGGTATCGGTCGGCACCGCGCACGGCATGTACGCCCCCGGCATCACGCCTGCCATCGATTTTCAGCGCCTGGAAGAAGTGGCCCGCAAATCAACGGTGCCCCTGGCATTGCACGGCGGCAGCGGTACCCCGTTTGACCAGATGCAGCGTTGCCCGTCCTTTGGCGTCGCCAAGATTAACGTCGGTGCCGCGGTGTTTGAAGCCGGTAAAGCCGCGCTGCTGCATACCCTGTGTCATGACAATTCTCGCGAACTGGTGGATGTGCTGATGGCCATGGAGCAGGCCAGCGAGGAAGTCATTATTCCGTATCTGCAGGCCAGCGGCGCCATCGGCAAAGCCTGATTCATTTTTCTGTCACGCCTTATATGCCTCTGCAACGACGCACCGGCAGGGCTTGCTACACCCTGAAACTGGAGAATTAACATGTTAATTTCAATGAAAGAGTTACTGAAACCCACCCGCCAACACGGCTTCGCCATTGGTGCGTTCAACGTGGCGGATAGCTGCTTTATCCGTGCTGTGGTGGAAGAAGCGGAAGCCACCAACACGCCTGCCATTATCTCCATCCACCCCAGCGAGCACGATTTTGTCGGGGATACCTTTTTCAGCTATGTCCGCGATATCACGATGCGCAGCCCGGTACCGTTCACCCTGCACCTGGACCACGGCGCGTCCGTCGAGCATGTGCTGCGGGCAATCCAGTGCGGGTTCACCTCGGTGATGATCGACGGCTCGCTGCTGCCCTATGAAGAGAACGTGGCGCTGACCAAAGAGGTGGTGCACCTGGCGCATGCGGTGGGTGTTTCGGTGGAAGGGGAACTGGGCACCATCGGCCAGACGGGCACCTCCGTGGAAGGCGGTGTGTCGAAAGTAACCTATACCGACCCGGCTCAGGCGGAAGATTTTATTGCCCGAACCGGGGCAGACACCCTGGCGGTGGCGATTGGTACGGCGCACGGCATTTACCCGAAAGGGATGCAGCCGGAGCTGCAAATGAACATTCTTCGCGATATAGCCGGGCGTCTGGATATTCCGCTGGTGCTGCACGGTGGTTCGGCCAACCCGGATGCGGAAATCGCTGAATCGGTGACTCTGGGCGTGGGCAAAATCAACATTTCCAGCGACATGAAACACGCCTACTTCCAGAAAGTGCGCGAGATCCTCGCCAGAGAAAGCTGGTGGGATCCGAATGTGATCTATCCGGATGCGATCAACGCCGCACGGGATGTGATCCGCCACAAAATGAAGCTGTTTGGATCGACCGGGAAAGCGTCACTCTACTAAGGCCATCGAGGCGGGTTCGCCCGCCTCTTTCGCAACAAGGAAAGGGATATGGACTACCTGGGGCTGGATATCGGCGGCACAAAAATCGCGGCGGTGGTGATGGATGCGCAGGGGCGGGAAATGGCCCGTTATCGCTGCCCGACGATAAAAGCGAGCTATTCGCAGTTTGTGGAATCGGTGGTCGCCTTTATCGACCAGATTCGCCATGACAGGCAACAGTCGATGATGACCGGGATTGCCCTGCCGGGCAGCGTCTCGCCGCTGAGCGGGCTGATTAAGAACTCGAATATTCAGGTGATTAATGGCCGTGCGTTGCAGACGGATCTCCAGCAATTACTGGGGCAGACGGTGGTGATGGCGAACGACGGCAACTGCTTTGCCTTGTCGGAAGCCTGCGACGGTGCAGGGCTGCAGCATGAAGTGGTGTTTGGCATTACGCTCGGTACCGGCTGCGGCGGCGGAATAGCCATCAATCGCCAGCCGTTCGTTGGCACGTGGGGGAATGCCGCCGAGTGCGGGCATATCACCCTGCCGGGTTACAGCGAGCGGCACGACGGGCCGCCAGCACGCTGTTACTGCGGCAAAGACAACTGCGTGGAGTCGTTTGTCTCGGGAACGGGCATCAGTAAGCGCTATCAGCTTCTTAGCGGGCAACATCTGTCGGGCGATGTGATTGTGGCGCTGGCACAGCAGGGGGAACCTAATGCCGTACGGCAGGTGGCGCGGTTTCGCCAGCAGCTTGCCCGTACGCTGGCAACGGTGGTGAACCTGCTCGACCCTGGCGTGATTGTGATTGGCGGCGGGCTGTCGAATGCGGCGTTGCTTATCGCGAACCTGGACGCTGACGTGGCCCCCTTCGTTTTTACCGATCATTTTTCTACCCCCATCGTGAAAGCCCATCACGGCGACAGCAGCGGTATGCGCGGCGCTGCCTGGCTCGCCATTCGAACCGGGAGAACAGAATGAAACGTTCACAGATTAACTATGCCATTGATAAAGCCCATGCCATCGCCGAGACGTTCCGGGTGTGCCTGCCGGAGTTTGCGTTTTTTACCGCCGATGCCTGGCGAAAGCAGCCGCTGGAGGAGTGGTGTGAGGTGCTGGATCTGCAACTGGGCTGGGACATCACCGATTTTGGCCGGGGTGATTTCGGCAAGATTGGCCTGACGCTGCTGACGTTGCGTAACGGCGCGCTGAATTCGAGCGCGTACCCGAAGCCGTATGCCGAAAAGATGCTGCAAATTCAGCAGGAGCAGCAGACGCCGTGGCATTTTCATACTCATAAGATGGAAGACATTCTGAACCGGGGCGGCGGCGATTTGTGTATGCAGCTCGGCTGGGCGACGGATGAGGCGTTGTTTGATGAGCGGCTCACGGTTGAAGTGAGCGTGGACGGGCGGCGACGTACGTTTAAGCCCGGCGAGACGCTGGTGTTAAAACCGGGGCAGGGTGTGTGCCTGCCGCCGCGTTTGTATCACCGTTTCTGGGCCGAGAAAGCGTTTGTGCTCGGCTGGGAGATTTCGATGGTCAATAACGATAAGCGCGATAACCATTTCCTCGAACCCGGCGGGCGTTTCCCGGCCATCGAGGAGGATGAGCCCGTGAAGTGGTTGTTATGCAACGAATACGATCGTTTGAATGTGACCTGATTTTCCCGGATACATCGTAAACGCCTTATCCGGGCTACGCATCGTACCGACGCGCCAGCGGGTTTCGGTGCCTGATGCGACAGCGCTTTTTCTCCCTCTCCCTCAGGGCTGAGAGATCCCCAGTAATATGGTCAGTTCCCCATGACCATATTACTGTACTCTTTACCTAACGTTTTCAGTGTATTAACGACATTCAGCCGCCTCAGTATTCCGGACTCATCCGCAGAACCTCAACCGCCAGCCTCACATAAGGCAGGCTCCTTTTGTCTTTTATACTGTTTGCCTGATAGCGCAGGTGGCGCTGCTTTTTCTCCGCAAGACATCCTGCCTGCCACATCCCCAGACTCGCCATGGCCGCCACGACGCTTAGTACCGCCAGACGTCCCTTGCCCTGGCTGCGGCCCAGCCTCAGTCCGAACCCGAAGCGCGGGCTTTTTTCATCCCGGAAGTTCTGCTCTATCTGCACCCGGCGACTGTACAGCGCCATTATCCGGCGGCGCGATTGCCGCCGCCGGTTTCTGCCGCAGTAGGGCGACAGCCCGCCGTCCATTTTCCCGCTAAAATTTTCCCGCTAAACGGTCACTTCCTCGTAATCGGTCATTATCGGTCAATTATGGCCGCGAGGATTTGTGACCGTTTGCAAAATTATTTCTGTTCATTTATTGACCGCTCGACGATTTATTGCCACTGGCGCCACAGATCGCGCATTTAACATTTCATCTATTCATCGCTTTTTTTGACAAATATCACATGACCCGCGCCGCGCCGGGCGGACGCAGTCGCTTTTGAGGAAGCCCGCATTCCGTATTCCACGGCCTGCGTATTCTATTAAACATCGGCAAGAGGAAAAAACATGCTGCCTGTAGAACGCCACCGCTTTATTACTGAAGTCCTCGCCCAGCGCGGGCGAATCCTGGTCCAGGAGGTTGCCGAACTGTGCCAGATTTCGCTGGAGACGGCGCGACGCGATCTGGCTCTGCTGGAAAAGCGCGGACTGTTGGTGCGTAGCCACGGGGGCGCCGTGTTCGTCGAGCACCAGCACGCGGAAAAGCAGTACGTTCCGTCGCAGATCGAACAGGGGGAGTCTTTTCGCGAGCGCAGCAATCAGTCGCCGGACAGTAAAACGCGCATCGCGAAGCGGGCCCTGCAGTTTATCGATCCGGGAGATTGTCTGCTGCTCGACAGTAGTTCAACCAGCTGGTTTCTGGCGCGGCAGCTGCCGGATATCCCGCTGGTGGTGCTGACAAACTCGCTGCATATCATCCAGGCGCTGGCGGCGAAAGCTAACGTCAGAACCATCGGTCTCGGCGGCGAGTACTCGGCCAAATATGAAGATTTTATCGGCGTGTATGCCGAGCAGATGCTGAAAGAGTTTGCCATTAACAAACTGTTTTTCTCCTGCCATAGCATCAGCCATGAGGGGGGGATCAGAGAAAGCAACGAGCACCACGCGCGTTTAAAACAGCAAATGCTGCTCTCTTCAGAACACAAAATTTTGCTGGCGGATGCCAGTAAATTCGGTCGCAGTTCGTTTGCGCGGATATGCCACTACCGGGAAATTGACACTTTGATTACCGATCGTCTGGATGATGAGGAGTTTCGACAGGAGCTGGCCTGGAGCAACGTCAACGTGATTGACGTTGCTCCTTTACCCCTACACAAGAAAACCAAAAAACAGCCGTAGCGCCGGCGCCTTCTCGCCCGGTGATTGCGGAATAAGTTGAACATCTGTGGAGAAACTACATGAAAAAGTCTGTACTGGCCTGTTTGTTAGCTTCCGCTGTGCTGTCCGTAGCAGCGGCGCATGCCGCCGACAAAATCCGCATGGGCGTGGTGGTGAAAGTGGGCGGCAACGCCTGGTTCAACGCGATGGAAGCCGGGATTAAAAGCGAAGCGGCGAAGGAAGGTATCGATGCATGGCAGGTCGGCCCCACCAGCGACGATCCGGCGCTGCAGGTTCGCGCCATTGAAGACCTGATCGCCCAGAAAGTTGACATTATCGGCGTGGTGCCGAATGACGCGAAGGTGCTGGAGCCGGTGCTGAAACGCGCTCGCGATGCCGGTATCAAAGTGATTACCCATGAGTCGCCGAACCAGAAATACGCCAACTGGGACTTCGAAATGGTTGATGCCGCCCAGCTCGGTATTAACCACATGATCGCCCTCGCTAAGTGTATGAAAGAGAGCGGGGACTATGCGGTCTACGTCGGCAGCCTGACCGTGCCGCTGCATCAGAAGTGGGCCGACGCGGCGATCGATTACCAGAAAGCGCACTACCCAAATATGCACCAGCTTGGCGATAAGTTTGGCGTCGGCGAATCCCTTGACGACACCATCCGCACCACCAACGACCTGATGTCGAAAGATCAAAATCTGAAGGGCATTCTGGCGATCGGTTCGCAGGGCCCGATCGGCGCCGGCCGGGCGGTGCAGAACCGCGGTAAGAATGGCGATATCTGCGTCTACGGCTCGTTCAGCCCGGGACAGGGGATCGCGCTGGTTAACAGCGGGGCGATCAACGGCGGCTATATCTGGAACCCGATGGTGGCCGGCGAAGTCTTCGTGCGCATGGCGAGCATGATCTCCAAAGGCCAGCCGATCGTTGACGGCATGGATATCGAAGGGATGGGTAAAGTGAAGGTTGACGAAACCACCCATACCATCCTCGGGAACAAAACCGAAAGTCTCGACAAGGCGAACCTGCCAAAACTGGTGAAAATGGGGCTGTAACGATGGCGATCTCCGGGATCTTCGCAACCCAAACGACGCCGCTGATTGCTGTGCAGAATCTGTCGGTGACCTTTGGCGGTCAGCGCGCGCTGAATGATATCTCTCTGCAGCTTATGCCCGGTGAAGTGCATTGCCTGGCGGGTACCAACGGCTGCGGCAAAAGTACGTTGATTAAGATTATCTCGGGGGTCTACCAGCCGGATGACGGTTGCACCATCACCCTCGCGGATAAGAACTTCCACACCCAAACATTCAGTCGGCTTAGCCCGGAACAGGCGCGCGGCTTTGGCGTCCAGGTGATTTACCAGGATCTGTCGCTCTTTCCGAACCTGAGCGTGGCGGAAAACATCGCCTTCGATCATAACCTGCACGGGCTGATGGGCTGGTATCGCCCATCGCGCCTGCGCGACACCGCCAGGCGTATTCTCAGCGAGCTGAACTACAGCCTGGACCTCGACGCTAAAGTCTCCTCGCTGCCGATAGCCCAGCGCCAGCAGGTGGCCATCTGCCGCGCGCTGGTGGCCGATGCCCGGCTGGTCATTATGGATGAGCCGACCGCGTCGTTGACCCGTACCGAAGTCAACCAGCTGCTGCGCACCGTGCATTATCTGAAGAATAAAGGTATCAGCGTGGTGTTCGTCAGCCATCGCCTGGACGAAGTGCTGGAGATTTCCGACAGCGTGACCGTGATTCGCGACGGTAAGCGCGTCGGCACCTGGCCGGCGGCGGAGGTCAGCAGCGAACGTCTCACCGAACTGATGACCGGCCTCAAGCTGGACTACCGCCTGAAGGCCGCCAACCAGAACGATCGGCGGATCATGCTCGAGCTGGACAAGCTGAGCCGCGCGGGCCAGTACCGCGACGTCAGCTTTAAGCTGCACGCCGGCGAAGTGCTTGGCCTGTGCGGGCTGCTTGGCTCAGGGCGTACCGAGCTGGCGCTGAGCCTGTTTGGCATGACCCGCCCGGACAGCGGCAAAATTTACCTCGACAGTAAACCGGTGCGCTTTCGCGGACATGAAGACGCTATTAAATCGGGGATTGGCTACGTGTCAGAAGACCGCCTGACGCTGGGGCTTATCCAGCAGCAGTCGGTCGGCGATAACACGGTGCTGGCGATTATGGATCGGCTGCGCAGCCGTTTTCATCTGATCGACGAATACCGCAAAAATAAAATCATCCAGCGCTGGATCGAAAAGCTGGGGGTCAAGGTCGCCAGCCCCGATCAGGCGATCTCCACCCTGTCCGGCGGCAACCAGCAAAAAATCGTGCTGGCGAAATGGGTGCTGACCCAGCCGAAGATTCTGATCCTCGACTCGCCGACGGTGGGCGTCGACGTCGGCGCCAAGGCCAGCATCTACCAGCTGATCCACCAGCTGGCGGAAGAGGGGATTTCGATCCTGCTGATCTCCGACGAAGTGCCGGAGGTCTATTTCAATTGCGATCGCGTCCTGCACTTTAGCGAAGGAACGGTAAAAGGCGAGTACCTGCCCGCCATGATTAACCAACAACAGCTTGCGGAGGCGGTCAATGCTTAATCTCAACCGGTTACGTCCGTCCACCAACGAGGGCTACCTGGCCTGGGTGCTGGTGGCGCTGATCGTCACGTTCTCGCTGTTAAGCGATCGCTTTTTGACGCTGCAAAATCTGCTGGACCTGTCGGAAAGCTATGCGGTCAGCGGCATTTTTGCCCTCGGCCTGTTCGTGGTGCTGGTCACCGGTGGGATCGATATCTCCTTCGCCGCCGTCGCCTCGGTCGTGCAGTACATCATTGCGACGCTGGTGATTCATTACGGACTGGCCAGCCCGAGCGGCACGATCTTACTGGCGATCGCCATCGGCACCCTCTTCGGCATGATTAACGCCGTGCTTATCTACTGTCTGCGCATCGTGTCGATCATCGTCACCATCAGCATGCAGTCGCTGCTGTTCGGCATGCTGATGTGGTTCACCAACGGCACCAGCCTGTACGACCTGCCGGGCTGGCTGGTCACCCCGCTCCAGGTGCTGCCATTCAACATTGGTGACCGGCATTATCAGATCGGCCTGCCGCTGGTGGTGATGCTGGCCGTCGCCGCCCTGACCTGGATTCTGCTCAATAAAACCCATCTTGGCCGCCAGCTGTTTGCGGTCGGCGGCGACCAGGAGTCGGCGCGACGCATCGGCATTCGCGTCGGCGTGCTGCATCTGTTTGCCTACGGCTATCTCGGCGCGATGGCCGCCATCGGGGGCCTGGTGCAGGTCTATCGCGTGGGGGAGGTGGTGCCGAATGCGCTGGTTGGAGGCGAGCTTGACGTCCTGGCGGCGGCAGTTCTCGGCGGCGCCAGCCTGAACGGCGGTAAGGGGAGCGTCGTCGGTACCCTGATGGGGGTCTTCCTGATCGGCATTTTAAAGAACGGCCTCAACCTGGTGGGCGTTTCCAACTACTTCATGAACGTTGTCATCGGCATGACGATCGTAGTGGCTATCACCGTTACGCACTACAAAAAACGCAAAGAAACCGATGTCGGATTCGCATGAGGAACCTGCAATGTTAAGCAAAACTAAGGGGCTGAAAATGAACGCCAGCGGTACAGGGCTACGTTTCAAAGTGGATAGCACCACGGTAGGGCTGAGTTTACTGCTGCTGGTGGTCATTATCGGCTTCAGTCTGGCGCTGCCTGGGCGCTTCTTCAGCGACTCGACTTTTCTGAGCGTGGCTTTCCAGCTGCCGGAACTGGGGCTGCTGACGCTGGCGATGTTTATTCCGATCCTCAGCGGCGGCTTGAACCTGTGCATCATCGCCACCTCGAACTTAACCAGCCTGCTGATGGCGTGGGTATTTCTCACCTATCTGCCGCCGGATGCCAGCCTCGGTCTGCAGGCGGTATGGCTGACCCTGGCCCCTGGTGGGCGCCATGGTGCTGGCGATGGCCATCGGCATGCTGACCGGCGCGCTGGTGGCCTATATCGGCGCCCATCCGATTCTGGTCACCCTGGCCACCATGACGATGGTGAACGGTGTTGGCATCTACCTTTCCCGGGGTGCGGCCATCAGCGGGATGCCTGATATCGTGCGCTATATCGGCGCCGATACCCTGCTCGGCATCCCGGTGCCGCTGATTATCTTTCTGGCCACGGCGGTGCTGATCGCGGTATTCCTCGAACGCACCCGGCTGGGAAAATATATCTACATGAGCGGCAGCAACATCAACGCTACCCACTTCAGCGGCGTGAATACCCACCGGGTGCTGATCGCTATCTACGTACTGTCGAGTATGCTCTGCGTGATCGCCGGCCTGGTGATGATGGCGCGCTTTAACTCGGCGCGCATGGGCTACGGCGACTCCTATCTGCTGCTCACCGTGCTGGCGATTATTCTCGGCGGTACCGATCCGTTCGGCGGCTTCGGCCGGGTGAGCGGCGTGGTGCTCTCGCTGGTGGTTTTACAGGTGATTTCAACCGGCCTGAACCTGCTGAACGTCAGCCCGCATTTCAGCCTGGCGATGTGGGGCGCGGTGCTGATTGTGGTTCTTGGCCTCCGATTCTTCCGCACCCGCTATATGCAAAAGCGGGCGAGCAGGCTGAGCGCGGAAAAAGCCCGGGCGGCGCGCTCCTAGACCTGCCTTTTGATGAACTAACGACACGTATTTTCAATCTCTCTGCTTTCAGGAAAACATCATGGAATACAAAATATCTCCGTCGCTGATGTGTATGAGCCTAATCGATATTAAACAGCAGCTGGCGGTGCTGAACCGTCGCGCTGATATGCTGCACATCGACATCATGGATGGTCATTACGTCAAAAACATCACGCTGTCGCCGTTCTTCATCGAACAGATCCGCCCGCACACGCCGCTGACGCTCGACGTCCATATGATGGTGGAAAACCCCACCGACTTTATCGAACCGATCGCCAGAGCCGGGGCGGACTACATCTGCCCGCATGCGGAAACCATCAACCGCGACGCTTTCCGGGTGATCAATCAGATCCGTGCGCTGGGTAAAAAAGTCGGCGTGGTGCTGAACCCGGCGACGCCGGTGGAGTTTATCCAGCACTACATTCACCTGCTGGACAAGATCACCGTCATGACCGTGGATCCGGGCTACGCCGGCCAGCCCTTTATTCCGGAGATGCTGCAGAAAATCGCCCAACTGCGTGACCTCAAGCAGCAGCACAACCACCGCTATCTGATTGAGATCGACGGCTCATGCAACGTGAATACCTACCAGCGGCTGATGGCGGCAGGGGCGGAAGTGCTGATCGTCGGCAGCTCCGGTCTGTTCAATCTGGATACGGACCTGGACCGCGCGTGGGACAAGATGCTCGATCAGATGCGTCAGGCGCGTCAGGCAGCCTGAGGGCAGGAGAGGCTATGGCGCATTTTCTCGGTGTAGATATTGGCGGTACCAGTACGCGGCTGATACTGATGGACGACCAGCAGGTCTTTCAGGGCTATCAGAAGGTGGCCACCCGCAGCTGGGCTGATCTGCCGGACCCGATCGGCGGGCTTGAACGGCTGCTTGCCGCGTACCTGCAGGGCGTCAGCGTCCCGGTCTCCGGGGTGATGCTCGGGCTGCCGGGAATATTATCCCACGACCGCAGGACGGTGCTGTCGCTGCCGTTTATCCCGGCCCTCGACGGCCAGCCGGTGGCGCAGCTGCTTACGGCGCGGCTCGGGCTGCCCGTTGGCATGGACAAAGACGTTAACCATTTGATGTGGTGGGATTTAACTCGTCTCGACGAGCTTCCCGAGGTCGCGGTGGGCGTCTATCTCGGCACCGGCTTTGGCAACAGCCTGTGGCTGAACGGCGATTTTTATCACGGGGCGCACGGCGGCGCGGGCGAGATTGGCCATATTCCTCTCAAGGATAATCTTCTGCCCTGTCCCTGCGGTAAAACCGGCTGCGTTGAAACCCTGACCTCCGGCAGCTGGCTCAGCGGCTGGGCCCGGCGGCACGCGCCGGAGACGGCGATGTCGGAGCTGTTTGTGAAGCACGGCGATCGTGCGGATTTACAGGCCTTTGTCGAGCGGCTGGCCTGCACTATCGCCAGCGAGATGAATATTCTCGACCCGCAATACCTGGTGCTCGGCGGCGGGGTGCTGGCGATGGCCGGTTTCCCGCAGGAGACGCTGCAACGCTTGATTCGTTCGCACCTGCGCAGCCCGTATCCGGCCAACGGCCTGACCATTACGCTCAGCGGCGCTTCCGACGAAACCGGCTGCCGCGGCGCCTGCCTGGCGGCGCAGCGGCGTTTTAAACCACAACAACTATCGCAGCGGCATTTTCCACTCAGGAGAGAGGCATGAATAAGGGCAAGGTGTGTGTGTTTGGATCATTCAACCTCGACATTGTCGCCGGGATGAGCCGTTTTCCACAGCCGGGAGAATCGCTGATTGCCCGCAACAGTATGATGGGCGCGGGCGGTAAAGGGGCCAACCAGGCCGTTGCCGCGCTGCGGGCCGGAGCGCGGGTACACTATATTGGCAAGGTGGGGCGCGATGATTTCGGCACTTTCGCGCGCCGCCATCTCGACAACGCGGGGTTTGACGCGGTCACGCTGTTTACCACCGGCGAATGCCCAACCGGCAACGCGCTGATTTACGTTGCTGGCGCCGATGCGGAAAACATGATTGCGGTGGATCCCGGCGCCAACCTCACCGTGACGGACGAAGAGGTTGAGCAGTGCCGCCCGGCGATTGCGGCAGCGGATATTTTGCTGACCCAGCTGGAAAACAATCTCTCGGCCATTGAGAAGCTGATCGGCATCGCCAAAGCGAGCGGGACGTTTATTATTCTCAACCCCGCGCCGTTCCAGGCGGTCCCCGACGCTCTGCTGGCGCAGGTCGATTTGCTCACCCCTAACGCCACCGAGTGTACGCTGCTGACCGGCATTGAGGTACAGGATGTCGCCTCGGCGAAGGTGGCCGCCGAAGCGCTGCACGCGAAGGGGATTAAGGCGCTGATCGTCACCCTCGGGACGCAAGGGGCGCTGCTCTCCGTGGCGGGAAAAACCGCGCTGGTGGCGGCATTCCCGGCGGTGCCGGTCGATACCACCGGCGCAGGCGACGCCTTTAACGGCGCGCTGGCATCGCAGCTCGCCGCCGGAGCCGATCTCGCTGATGCCGCTCGTTTCGCTTCGGCCTACGCCTCGGTGTGCGTGGAGCGGGCGGGCGCCGCTTCGTCGATGCCGAGCTATGAGGAGGCGCGAGCGCGGCAGACGGCGGCGGTTTAATCCGGCCTGTCCCTTCTCAGGCGCAGTTCCTGGCCAGACTTACCTTGCGGTACCGCCGCGGCGTCTGGCCTATCATCTTTCTGCCGCAGGTCATAAAGTCGGTCACTTCGCGAAATTCAACCTCGGCGGCAATCTCATCAATACTGGCGGTGGTGTTGCGCAGGAGATCGCAGCTGCGTTTGATTCGGCGTGTCAGCAGATACTCACGGATGCTGCCGCCCGTCTGCTGGCGGAATCTTCGCGAGGTGTAGCTGCGCGGCAGCTTCAATGCCCCGCGAGTTCACCCGGCGAAAATTTTGTTGAGGGCTCAGTACGAGCAGCGGCTTTATAAAGGCTAAAGTGGCGTGGTCGTGGCGAAGAGCTGTTGCATGCGAGTAGCTGCTGTGCGCGAGGAGGGGAAGTCTCTGAAGTTCAATGACCGGCATGATGCACAGTCTCTCATATGGAAATGCAGGTCAGAAGCATGGCCGATAGCTGATAAGCTATCGGCCATAGAATGCGTCAGGATATAATATGACGTTTGACCGAATTCCCCTGGGCTGCGTTAGACAGACCCTCCCATTTTTCCCATTCAGCCAGTCTGGTCTCATAGGCTTTGCGGAACAGAGGCATGCCTTCGGTGCCAGGGAAAATTCGTAGCGGCGGTTGTTGCGCATCGACAATGTTAAGTATCCCCCTCTTTCGTGTGCCGCTTCTGCCCTGATATGACCAAACCCGCGTGCCGCTCCTGTGATGAACCAGATTTTCGATGCCATGGTATTTACCTCATGCGTTGAAAATGCCGCTACGTTAGTTACGGCTCATCGGGTCTGACTGAGAATGATGCGGTCAAATATACGGTCGCCCAGCCAGACGCGCATGCGGATGAGCATCTTTGCAAACTTACCGGCCGCATAGCGTGTACGCGGGTTATCGCTGCTCGCTGCACGGGATACCACCTCCGCAATGACCTCCGGAGAAGTGCCTGTACCCTGTCCGTACGTTTTTTTTATCGACATAGCCACCGTTTTCACCAGATGACCATAAGGTCCGCTGGCCGAACGCCTGACAATACTGTCACTGGCGACATCGCCGAAGCCTGTCTCTATCACTCCCGGTTCAACGATCACGACCTTTATCCCGAACCCGGCGACTTCCAGCCTGAGGCAGTCTGACCAGCCTTCCATTGCGTGTTTGGTTGCGTGGTACCATGCTCCCAGAGTGCTGTACATCTTTCCGCCCATGGAGGTGATGTTGATAATATGACCGGAGCGTCTGGCTCTCATCGCAGGGAGCAGCAGCTGCGTGAGCCGTGCTGCACCGAACAGATTGACCTCAAACTGATAACGCGCTTCGTCGATACCGATCTCCTCCACGGGGCCGTAGAGGCCAAAACCGGCGTTATTCACCAGTACATCGACACCGCCGGTCTGGGCCAGGATGGTATCCACGCCGGATACAATTTCCTTGTCGACAGAAATATCCATCCGAAGCGGCTGCGCACCAAGAATGGCCAGATCGGCCATTTTCTCAACGCTGCGGGCGGCAACGTAAACCTGATAGCCGTCCTGAATCAGACTGCGGGCAATGGCCTTGCCCATGCCGGACGATGCGCCGGTGACCAGCGCGGTTTTCTTTTCCTGAGTAAACATAGGCACCTCAATGAAGGAATTGCGTCCAGTTTGCCCGATCTAATGCCTGAACCCTCTTGCGCTACGTGCCAGAGTGCTTGCCGAAGGTGCCATGCGGGGCAGGAAGCGGGCCTTGTTCAGATAAACGGGAGTGCTGTAACGCTGATCGATAAGGTTTACGTTCTGTCATTTCACGCTGACCCGGTTCCCGATTTAATCAGCTGGTCGGAAGAGAGAACAACAACGCCTTTACTGATGGGGACTTTTTGCGTCAGCGCCCGGGCAACAGCCAGAGCCCTTACGGGTTTGTAAGCCCCGGGAAGAAAGGGAGATAACAGTCTGGCTATCGGTATGGAAATCATCTCACCCAGGCGAACGGGTTGTCCCAGCCCTGAGCGGTAGTCAAGCAATAAAGACGGTCGCGCAATCACCAGCGAGGTTAGCGGCAGTGCTCTCAGCGCATCTTCCAGCTCTCCCTTAATACGGGTGTAAAACATGGACGATTTAGCATTTGCTGCCCCAGCGCTGACCAGTCCTGTACGGCTGACCCCCGCCCGTATAGCGGCCTGCGCAACGGCCAGATTTGCGTCAAAATCCACGGCCCGGAACGCCGCTTTACTGCCGGCGACTTTTATTGTTGTACCCAGTGCAAGGTAGGCTTCATCCGCATGAGGAAGCTGCGGTAGTGAGGTGAAGTCAACCAGATGGACCTGCAGCTTTGGGTGGCTGACGTTAAGTGGCTTACGGCTCAGGGCGTGAACGCAGGACACCCCGGCGTCATGCAGAAGGATCTGCAGTAACTGTCCACCAACCAGACCTGAGGCGCCTGCAAGCAATACAACGCGATTATTTTTGGGGATGGTCATGATTATCTCTTTTAGTTAGGACGCATGGTTGCCCTGACCGTTTCAGGGGTCTGGCCGGTCCAGGTCATAAAAGCACGGTAGAATGAATTCGGGTCTTCAAAACCCAGCAGGAATGCGATTTCGTATCCGGGCAGGCTGGTATTGCCCAGGTAGTGGCGGGCCAGATTTTCGCGACAGGTATTGATAAGGGAGCGAAAATTCTCCCCCTCATCCTCAAGTCTTCGCTGCAGTGTGCGTTTACTCATCCCCAGGCGCTCTGCGGTTTTCTCGATGGTGGCTTCGTTACCGGGTAGCAGCTCCAGAAGTACCGCGCGCACGCGTTCAGAGGTTGAAGCCGTTACATCCAGCTCACTAAGACGCCGCCGCAGCCCTGGCTCAAAGACCAGCCACATGCCTTCATTCATCGTCAAAAAAGGCCGCATGGCATCAGCGGCGACAAAGCTGATGGCTGGTTTTTCACCGGGTGAAATGACCGTACCGAAGAACCGCTTAAAATGCCCGGCCTGTGCTCCTGCGGGAAGCTGCGGGAGCTGGACTTTTAATGCCCTGATTGGTTCTCGTGTTGCAAGCCGCGCGAGTTGCAGTAAGAAAGCCAGTTCAGCTACCTGCAGGGATGTGGGGATATTTGTGGCGGACAACCAGCGCGGTGAAACGGTCAGAATGCCGTTACGATCGACGGCCGTCTCCAGTACCATTGGCGCAATGAGCTGCTTATATCTTGTAAGTCGCTGTACGGCCTGCATCATATTAGTGCTGCACAGTGCGGCGAAAAGCGGCGGATCGAATACTTCAGCTGAAACTTTTTCGATAAGGGGCAGGGGAAAAGTAGGATCGTTCATTCCTGTTTCGATTGCATGCCACAAACGAACGTATTCTTCAGTATCAAGGCCACTTTCTGCCTTTGAAAAGGTGTCGTCTGGCAGGCGCGCTTTTCGCAATATGTCTGGCGGCGTAAGCCCGACGTCTTTGAGCAACGTTCTCCAGCCGATATTGAGAGAGAAGGTACGGTTACGTGCCATTTTCAGGTTCCTGACGTGAAAAATTTACAGCGATGGAGCGGGTATCATATTCCTTTAAACCTGAAGCCTGCATTCTAAATGCGCCATAGTTATGGCAAATCACGCCATCATCTGTACTGTCTGTTGGCGGACAAATTTAGGGCAAGAGATAGATATCCGTTTCTGACACGGAGCGGGCCGTCTGAAGAGCTGTGGGGGCTGCTATGAGCGAGGAGCGGAAGTTTGCAATAGCTCTGCCGCCCCCGTGACAGGATAGGTGGTGTTGTCACTCACTCTATCCAGGGTACAGGTTCACCAATATAAGTGTGTGTGCAGCAGCGGCAAGTCACCACGACGTCCTTTTTCTTAATTGAAGGGTTTACCTGTTGTAGAATTCCATTCTCATCAACAAACAGACCCGGATAAAAACTGCTTTCGCCAATGCAGACTAAATCCCTTCGTTGATGCTCATGTAGCGCGACCAACCAGAATACAGGTTCGGTAGTATCAAGACGTCCACATACTTCGCTGAATATTTCATTCCACGGTTTGCCAATCTGTCTAATCAGAAAATGAAATAACGGTGTGTAGTCTCGCCCCCGCTTCTGTCTGCCATGCATTGTCTCGCGCTTTGCCAGTAGCTCATCTCCGGCTTTTTTACGATTGCGTTCCCAGCGATACTCAGCACCTGGATTATTAGAATGGTGCTGCGTAGTCGTGTTGACGCTACGATACAGTTTACGGGGCTTATTCAGTTGATGAGTACGCATAGCCTGGTCTCGTGCATCCTTTATTCTTTGAGTTAGTAATCCCTGTCGGAACTAGATTCAATAGTATTGACTACATAAAAAATGACCATACTTAAAGGCAGTCTCATTCTGCTGAAATACCTTCCTACTAACAACTACCAAACAGTCCACACTGGAACAGAGCAAACAAGTGCCAGGGGCGAAGGTCTGCTTCTGGCACGGAGCGGCCTGACTTTGGGTGCATGGGGGCCGCTCGGCTTAACGCCGTCAGATTCAGGCCCTAATATGCCAAATCTTCGCGAGTGGGCCCTTGAAAGTAGATAGTACTAATATGGCAACTGCGGGGTTGAGTCAGCACAAAACGAATCGTTTCCCAGACCGGCAGCACGAACTGGCACATCCTTGTGTATCTGTGTGCCATGCTGACTGTGTTTTTTATCCGATGCGCGGCCGTGCTCTGCTCCCTTGCCGCTGGCTCAGACGGAAAAATAAGGAGGACTCAATGATCGTTTTATGCAAAACCTGCGGCACATCCTATGAGATAACCGACTCCCGCCCGCAGCAGTGTAATATCTGCGAAGATGAACGCCAGTATGTCCCCGCTAGCGGGCAGAAATGGATCGATTTTGACGTCCTTTGCGCGACGCACACAAATAAGTGGCAACAACACGACGGCGATCTCCTCAGCATCCGCACCGTCCCTGATTTTGCGATCGATCAGCGCGCGTTTATTCTGCGTACCCCGCAGGGCAATATTCTATGGGACTGCATTGCCACGCTCGACGACGCCACGAAAATGCTAATAACGTCCCTGGGCGGGCTGAAGGCCATCGCGATATCGCATCCGCATTACTACACCACCATGCAGGATTGGGCTGAAGAATTTAGCGTCCCGATTTACCTTCATGCCAGTGATAGCAAATGGGTCATGCGCGACAGCCCCTGGATTACCTTTTGGGAAGGCGACAGCCTAAATCTGACTCGTGACGTCAATGTGATACGTCTCGGAGGGCACTTTGCCGGCGGCTGTGTTCTGCACTGGATGCGAGATGAAGGCGTAGTGCTTTCGGGCGATATCGTTCAGGTCACCCCTGGCGCGCATGCCGTCTCCTTTATGTGGAGCTACCCTAACATGCTGCCGTTGTCAGCCGCAGCGGTCAGCGACATTATCCAGCGCCTGGGTACGGTCAAATTTAAAAAACTCTACGGCGCGTTTGAAGGAAAAGACATTACGCAAAACGCCGATGAAATCGTGCGTCGTTCAGGCGAAAAGTATATTTCCTGCCTCAGATAAACGGGCGGCTAATAACCCCGGACGAAGGGGGAGTCTGGAAAAATAGCGGCTGATCGAATGATTGCGCGCCGACGTCAGCCGCATTGATGAACTCATCTAATAAACCCTAGCTAATTACCCTATCTAATCGAATAAATTGCTTTGCGTTATGCTTTTCCCACACAACAGCTGAAGGATAACGTCATGCAAACTGTAAAACTGAACAACGGTATTGAAATGCCCCTGCTGGGCTTTGGTGTGTTTCAGATGTCTGATGCTGCCGAATGCGAGAGAGCCGTTATTGATGCCATCGATACGGGATATCGCCTGATCGATACCGCGGCTTCTTACCAGAATGAAACCCAGGTCGGGAACGCGCTGAAGCAGACGGGGATCGCCCGCAACGAACTCTTTGTCACCACCAAACTTTGGCTGCAGGATACCCATTACGCAGGGGCTAAGGCGCAGTTCGAGCGCTCTCTGAACCGGCTGCAGCTGGACTACGTTGATCTGTACCTGATTCACCAGCCCTACGGCGACGTCCACGGAGCGTGGCGCGCGATGGAAGAGCTGCAGCAGGCTGGCAAAATTCGCGCGATTGGCGTCAGCAACTTCCACCCTGACAGACTGGCCGATCTTATCGCTTTCAACAAGGTCGCGCCGGCGGTAAACCAGATTGAAGTTAACCCCTTCAACCAGCAGCTGCACGCGGTGCCGTGGAATCAAAGCCGTGACATTCAGCCGGAAGCCTGGGCGCCGTTTGCCGAAGGCAAAAATGGTCTGTTCCAGCACCCCGTGTTAACGGCGATCGGCCAGAAGTATGGCAAGAGCGTCGGCCAGGTTGTTCTGCGCTGGATCTTCCAGCGGGGCATCGTTTCGCTGGCGAAATCGGTACGCAAAGAGCGCATGGCGGAGAACATCAACGTCCTCGATTTTGAACTCAGCTCTGCAGATATGCTGCAGATTGCCGCCCTGGACACCGCAACCAGCGCCTTCTTCTCCCATCGCGATCCGGCAATGGTGGAGTGGCTGACCGGCCGCAAACTTGACGTTTAAGCCACGACAAAAGAGGTACTTATTCAATGCAAACACGCTATCTGGGCAACTCCGGACTTGAAGTGTCGGCCCTCGGACTCGGCTGCATGGGGCTGAGCCACGGCTACGGCCCGGCAACGGATACCCGTCAGGCTATCGAACTCATTCGCGCTGCGGTTGAACGCGGCGTCACCTTCTTTGATACCGCCGAAGTGTATGGCCCATACCTCAATGAAGAGGTGGTTGGCGAAGCCTTAAAACCCTTTCGCGACCGGGTGGTCATCGCCACCAAGTTTGGTTTTACCTTCGGGGATGACAACCGGCAGCAGATTTTAAACAGCCGGCCGGAGCATATCCGCCAGGCCGTTGAAGGGTCATTGCGCCGTCTCAAAACGGAGGTTATCGATCTGCTGTACCAGCATCGCGTCGATCCTGAGGTCCCCATTGAAGATGTGGCCGGAACGGTAAAAGATCTGATTGCCGAAGGAAAGGTCAAACACTTCGGCCTTTCCGAAGCGGGTGCGCAGACCATCCGACGTGCGCATAGCGTACAGCCGGTCGCTGCGCTGCAAAGCGAATATTCCATGTGGTGGCGCGAGCCTGAAAGGGAGATCCTGCCGCTGCTGGCCGAGCTGGGCATCGGGTTCGTGCCGTTCAGTCCGCTAGGCAAAGGATTCCTGACCGGTTCTATCAGGGCCGGAACCTCGTTTGGTCAGGACGATTATCGCAGCACGGTGCCGCGTTTCGCCGCACAAGCGATTGAAGCCAATGAACAGCTGGTCACCTTGCTGGGCGCACTGGCAGCCGAAAAAGGCGTAACGTCGGCGCAAATCACGCTGTCATGGCTGCTGGCACAAAAACCGTGGATTGTTCCCATCCCCGGCACGACCAAACTGCACCGTCTGGAGGAGAATCTGGGCGCCGTGGACATTACGCTGTCTCAGGATGATTTACGCCAGGTCACGCAGGCGCTTGAAACGATAAAAATCGTCGGCGAGCGCTACTCGCCTGAGCATCAGGCTCGGGTAGGCCGTTAAGACCCTGGCTGGTTCGCCGCGCGCGGCGGGCCAGCTATTCAGCGTAGCGAAGGGCGTCGATCATTAACGCAAAAGCGGGCGGGTGCTGCTTGCGGCTGGGGTAATAAAGATAGTATCCGGGGAAAGAAGGGCACCACTCCTGCAGAACCTGAATGAGCTCCCCCGACTGGACATAACCTTCAACCATATTTTCTGGAACGCAGGCGATGCCAAAGCCAGAGAGAACGGCATCTATTCTTTCCGCCAGCAGGTTAAACGTCACCTGTCCCTCGACCCTGACGCGCAGCGGTTTGCCATCCTTCTCGAACTCCCAGTGATACAGGCCGCCGGCGGTAGGCAGGCGCATATTGATGCAGCGATGGTTTTGTAGCTGGTGCGGCGTTTCAGGCGCGGGGTTAGCGGCGAAATATACCGGTGCACCGACCACCGCCATTCGCATATCTGCGCCTATCTTTACGGCGATCATATCCTTATCCACGCTTTCGCCGAGGCGGATCCCGGCGTCAAAGCGCCCCTCAACGATATCGACAAAACCATTATCCACGACCAGTTCGATATTGATTTCCGGATATTCCCTGAGAAAGGGTTTGAGCTTCGGCCAGACCAGGCTCCGGGCGGCATGCTCCCCGGCGGATAAGCGGATATTACCGGAGGCGGTGCCGTTCAGCTGAACCAGCGACTCCAGCTCCTGCTCGAGGTCGGCAATGCGGGGCTCAAGGCAGGCAATAATTCTTTCACCTGCTTCGGTAGGAGCCACGCTGCGGGTGGTTCGGGTCAAAAGGCGGATGTTTAGCCGTTCTTCCAGCGCTTTCATCGCGTGGCTAAGCGCTGACTGGGAAACGCCAAGCTTACCCGCGGCTTTGGTAAAACTTCGCTCTCGTGCCACCACAAGGAAGATTTGGAGTTCGTTGAAGTTTTCTTTGAGCATTGGCGGTTTCCTTATTGAAACATTCCCCCCAAAGAGAACTCATGAAGGGCGTTCATAGACACAATCATTTTAGCCCTGTTACTGACAATAATGATAATTGATATTCTATTCCTATCAAAAATATGTCTGAATTATCAGAAGGTTTATTATGAAAATACTCGTTGCCGGCGCGACAGGAAGTATCGGACTTCACGTCATGAATAGCGCAATCGAAATGGGCCATCGGCCCGTGGCGCTGGTCAGAAATCGGCGTAAGGTGAAGTTGCTTCCTCGCGGAAGCGATATTTTTTACGGCGACGTTTCGCTGCCCGAAACGCTGAACGATATGGCGAAAGATATTGATGCCGTTATTTTTACGCTCGGTTCAGATGGGCAGGGGCGTATTGGCGCCAGGGCGATAGATTATGGCGGCGTGCGTAATATCCTCATAATGTTTAAAGAGAAGCCTGTTCGCATCGCTTTAATGACCACGATTGGCGTCACCGAGCGGCTCAGCACCTGGAATCAACGCACCGAGGTTCATGACTGGAAAAGGCGCGCCGAGCGTCTGGTCAGAGCCAGCGGTCATCCCTATACCATCATCAGGCCGGGCTGGTTTGATTACAACAATGATGATGAGCAGAGGATCGTGATGCTCCAGGGCGATCGGCGCCACGCCGGAACGCCGGATGATGGCGTGATATCCAGAGCTCAAATCGCCCGGGTGCTGGTGAGCGCTCTGACCAGCGATGCGGCAAAAAATAAGACCTTCGAGCTGGTGGCCGAGCAAGGGCAAGAGCAGGCGGATCTCTCGCCGCTGTTTGCGGCTCTCAAGAACGACAGTCCGCAAAGAAACGAGGGAGTCTTAGATATGGACAATATGCCTCTCAATGAAGAGCCAGAGTGCGTTATTAACGAGCTAAACCTGTTGTCCAAACGGGTCACATCGATTTAATAACCCTGACAATTTTGTCATATAGCGGTCAGTCTTATGACAGCTTCGATCTGTATATTTAAATATACAGACGCAGGACGTTCCTCCTGATCCGAGTCCAGTTTCAAACATACAGTTTATAAGAGGTATTGGATATGAAAACACTGCTTATTACCACATTACTCATGGGATTCATTTCAGTAAATGCCGCATCTGCCGCGCAGGAAATAAACCATGCCGACGGCAAGGAGAAAATTGGCGTAGTTTCGGCCAGCAACGCCTATACGCTGGATGACTTATCGAATGCGCTTTCTCGCAAGGCAGATGAACAGGGGGCAACGTCGTTCAAAATCCTGTCAACAACAGGAAATAATCGACTGCACGGCGTAGCAGAAATCTACAAATAGATCATATGTATCCTGAGAAGGATGATGTCATATCATAACCCTTGCATAATGAGCGTCTATTTATGTTCAAAACAGAAGACATCATCGATGAGATAAGCCAATGGATTGATTCAAACTTACATAAACCGCTGAGGATCGAGGATGTTGCTGCGCGGGCGGGCTACTCTAAGTGGCATCTTCAGCGGGTATTTTTCCAGGTTAAACGTATTAGCCTTGGCAAGTATATTTGCGATCGGCGCCTCTCCCGTGCGGCAAAAGATCTTGTAGAGACCAACGACACGATAATGGAAATCGCCTTTAAGTATGGTTTTGATTCTCAACAGACCTTTACCCGAGTTTTTTCAAATAACTATAGCTTGCCGCCGCTCAGGTACCGGAAGCTTAATGGCGTCACGGATTAATTTTTCTTCTTATCAACGCTATTCTTCCGGCGCTGCTTCAATTAATGATTTAAGCGCGCGTAATAACCATACCCCGGTCTAAGATAAAACCGCCAGGATATTATTGTTAAATTTCTCGTTCAGTCCGCTACGTTCTCCGTCTATTACGTTCTCATCGCCTTTTTAAACGAATTGGTTATTTTGTATATCCAGTGCCCGCTGGCCTGAGATAAAGACAGATATCCTGTTACCAGGAGCCGAGGATCTTATTTATGCCACTCAGGGCAGATTGACGCACCCTGATGATGATTACGCCGGCATCCAGCCGCCGATAGGGGCTGGATGTCAGCAGCATACAATCGTCGCCGATTAGTTATCGCACTTACCCGGTACCGCTAGCTTAACTTCCGGTTTGGAAACGACGCGCATACCTTCGCTTTCGGGAACCTGTTCCAGCCCGGCTCCGCCGACGAAAACGCCCATTTTAATGTACTGGCGAACAAAGTAGTTCTTGCCCGGAGCGACGTTGAGCGTCAGGTTATTTGGTGAGAACTCAGATTCTGTCCCCAGCGTATGAGGCTGGCTGGCCGATATTTGCTGATAGAAAAAGACCCTGTCGGCGGTCTCTCCGAGGCAGCGCCCATCCAGATAAACGTCTTTTTTAAGCGCTTTTCCGACAAAGCTGTCCCTGTACACGTAGAGACCGGCCTTACCGCTTTCCGGCGCGGGGAATGATTTAGCCGTCGTATTTTCAGCATTGCCGGCTAAAGGGACCGAGGCGCAGCCGCCAAGAAGAGCTGAAGAAAGAATTACCGCCGCGAAGATTATTTTATTCATTGAATTCTCAGAGGGTTAAAAAAATTGGGATCAGAATAATCCTGTTTTTAAAGTGTGTCACCTCTGAAATATGGTGTAACAAAGTGTGATTTCAGGGTGGAGTAGCGGATAAAAAATGGACGGATGTCAGGGAATAGGCAGGGGCGCATTGAGGCGTGGCTGCGGCTTATTGCCGTTCAACTCGATAAAACGAACGTCTTCGTTTTGCATGGGGATTCAGCTAAGGTAGGAGCAGAAAGGATCAACGCGGGGCTAAAAGAAGGTAATGATGCTGATTTATGACGTATTTGGCCGACATATAGGGGTTCAGCGCGAAGGTGAACGCTGGCTGGTATTTCGTGCTGACCTGACGGAGCGAAAGTTTTCCCGCCTGTATGAGGTTATTATTCCCGACGATCTTACCGAAACCGAGATTCCGGGCTGGCTGGATGATATTTTTCACGAGGCCGCGACGGAAAAGCATCCCAACGTGAGGCGGATTGAATAATAAAGGCGGCTTTGCCATAACAATCCTGCCATCCCTGAAAAGCGCAAAAACGTATGATTAGTGTTAAGCAAAGGCAATCACCGTAGCGATTTTATCCTCCTGCGATAAAGTACGCGCTGTCGTATCTACACTCAATGGTTTTGGTCATGTCTTCAATCAAAGGGGGGAGCTCTGATGCACTATCGTTATTTAAGGCCTCATTGTTGTACTGTTACTGCTCAATCACGACAAGACTGTAACTGAGGGGTATGCCAAATATGGAAAGGTTAAAATTTGTGTGATTGATGAGATATTTTGGTTACGTCATCAGCCTGGAGTTGAGCTTGTACCCGTTTGGACCGTGCAACTATAGGCCGCGATAGTTAGCATCCTAACTGCCATATCAACCATAACGGCAGTTATGAGTAATTGTAAGTAACCCCGCACATACAATCAGCACTTCGCGATTGTATGAAGTAGTCTCTCCGCTGAAAATAAAAATAATAATACGTTTATAGCAATTGATAACATATGATTTATCTCGTACCATATCGAAAAGCCTATGCCTTTAAGATGATTTTCACTTATATATGGATGAAAAGACCTAATGAAAATAACTTATATAATCCCAGGCGTAAATGATGAGATTTATAAAGCATGGTTGTTTTCTCAATTAGAAAATGTACCTTCATTTTTTTATAGGGATGATGTGAAATTCATTGATAACAGCAGTGATATCAATGAGTTTCTTGTTCGCAATAAGAATCTTGTTTATTACTGGTCAGTTTCTGATGCAATGCGTAACGCTACAAATATTATAAATAAATTAGATAATACTGAATTAAATATTCTCGATAATGAATATAGAAGACTAAAGGCTATATATCTTAATTACGTTAACTTTCTATCTATTTCAATGGCGCTATATGACAAAGTTATTCCTGTAAATCATGAAGTAAAAAGCAAAGTGTGGAATTTTCTAATGCAAGCCACTTCTGAGCATAACTTAAATGGAATAAGTATTGAATGTAATGATAACGAAAAATTTTCATTGCACTCACTAAACATAAGCCATGGCAAATTTAAGGGCTTGATGGAAATAAATAGTGAAATAGCAGCGCCATATTTCAAAATGAGCACTTTTAATAATTGCCTCTTTAATAACTCATCAATTTTCTCTGGGGAATTTGAATTATGCGAGATCTTACAAAATAATTTTGAAAGTTCATCGTTGTTATTTAGTGTTTTTTCTGATTCAATCATTAATGAATGTAATTTTTCTAAGGTAAAATTTGATTGCACCTCCTTTTATTACTGCCATATAACCGGTTGTGATTTTTCTTTTTCTGAATTCAACTCAGCCGATTTCAGAGACTGCAATATTTCCATGACGGATTTTACAAATGCAAATTTGAAAGGTGCTGATTTCAGCTATACTACATTAAGTGGTGTCAATTTCACTGGGGCAAATCTAGAAGATGTAGATTTCACGGCGGCGACGATTGATGATAAAACAATATTCCCCTAATTAATGGTATTAACACATAAAAATAATGGAGTCGATTTGCCATCAGCCAATGAGATCCTCTGGTGATATCCTGTCACACTCATTATTAATACCAGAAGAAATGCAGGCTCAAGCCAAATTCAGTAATTAATATGAAAATCAGAAATGCCGGATAGATTAGCCAAACCGTGTTGCATCATGGATGCGCCGCACGAAGCGTGAGCCAATGGACAAGAGTTTTGGTATGAGGATTAGAGACGCTAGCGGTGTTTCTGGCTTCAAAGGAAAAGCGGTACAGGGCTGAGCCGCCCATATGTCGTACGATACCAAAGCCAGTACAACACACAGGCGTTTGTATGTGGCAATAGAATGTACAACTGAACGTACAAAAGACAGTGCAGTTTATTGGGGTTTTTAATGTAACTTATTGATTTTATTAGAGAGTGCCGATAATGGGAGTCGAACCACTTAGCGATTAAAATCGCTGCGACCTTCGCAAGCCATTGATTCTAAGAACCTAATGCGCTGTCACTGATAATCGGTACTAACACAACCAGTTGACCTGCCCCCAGTATTAAACACAATCGTCAGTTAGTAATGTCGGTTTGTTTACCTTCAATTTTTCCATTTCGCCAGCCCGCTGCAAATTCCGC
>NZ_SNYG01000013.1:0-84135 GCF_004362605.1 Klebsiella sp. BIGb0149
GCGGCCTGTAAGCCGTTGTTCCGTGTCAGTGGAGGCGCATTATAGGGAGTTCTCCGACGTTGACAAGCCCTGTTTGCAAAAAACTTTTCAACCGCTCAGTTTGCCATCATCACGGTGATTTTATCCGCTATTTGCTGCTCATTTGTGCGATCTCTCGCGCAAAATTAGCGACCTGCTGCCAGTCGGTATAGACCACTTCTTTACTGGTATCCGTTTCACCGCCGGTCATCTTCATAATCAGGCGGATCATTACGCGGTCGTACCAGTTGTAGCGCGGATAGCGCAGCGCACCGGCAAACACCGCGCTATGCTGCGGCTGCCACGGCGAGCTGAGCAGGAACTTGCGCGTATAGCTATTGGTTTGCGGAGTACGCTTCTCAGGTTTACGCGCCACGAGGTTAACCGAAAAAAACGCACCGGGCAGCGCGTTCAGCGACTGCAGGTGCTTCTTCACGAAGCGGTCAACCGCAGGATGGAAGTGGCCATAGCGAATGGATGCCCCAATCACCACGCGATCGTAGTCGTGCCATGCAACCGCATCGGCGCGGTTAAGGTTGAGGGTGTCCGCATCGACGCCCAGCTCTTTCAGCTCGGATGCCAGAAAGGAGGCAATTTCACGAGTCTGCCCATCACGGGTGGAAAATAGAATCAACGTTTTCACAAATACTCCAGCTATTCACGCCAGAAAGTGGGAGTAAACAGCACCAACAGGGTGAACACTTCCAGACGACCAAACAGCATATTAGCAATCAGGATCCATTTTGCGACCGGATTCATCGTCGCAAAGTTATCCGCCACGACGCCCAGGCCCGGCCCCAGGTTGTTTAATGTTGCGACGACCGAAGCAAATGCGGAGAAGTCATCGACGCCGGTAGCAATAATCGCCAGCATACTAATGATAAACACCAGCGCATAGGCGGAGAAGAATCCCCATACTGCTTCGAGGATGCGTTCCGGCAGCGCGCGGTTGCCCAGCTTAATGCTGTACACCGCGTTCGGGTGTACCAGGCGTTTCAGCTCGCGGTTCCCCTGCTTAAAGAGCAGCAGGATACGAATAACCTTCAGACCACCGCCCGTCGAACCGGCACAGCCGCCGATAAATGCCGAGCACAGCAGCAGCACCGGAAGGAACAGTGGCCAGCGCGCAATGCTATCGGTGGTGAAGCCCGCCGTCGTGGCCATTGAGACAACCTGGAAGAAGGCCTGATTCAAGGTGGTTAACGCGGAGCTATAGACATCATGCAGCCACAGCACCAGCGTGCAAATCACCACCAGCGTCAGCTGTACGCCAATAAACATGCGGAATTCGGGGTCACGCCAGTACACCTTCAGGCTTCGTCCGCTAAGCAATGAAAAGTGCAGGCCGTAGTTACAGCCGGAGATCAGCAGAAAGACCGCAATAATCGAGTTAATCGTCGGACTGTCAAAGTAGCCGACGCTGGCGTCATGCGTGGAGAAGCCGCCAATAGCGATGGTCGAAAAGCTGTGACCGATGGCGTCAAACGCCGGCATCCCGGCAAACCACAGCGCCAGCGCGCAGGCGACGGTCAGCAGAACGTAGATGAGCCACAGCGTTTTTGCCGTTTCGGCAATTCGCGGGCGCATTTTGTTATCCTTCAGCGGCCCGGGCATCTCCGCCCGGTACAGCTGCATCCCACCGACGCCGAGTATCGGCAGGATCGCGACCGCCAGCACAATGATCCCCATACCGCCAAACCACTGCAGCATCTGGCGATAGAAAAGGATGGCATGAGGCAGCGAGTCGAGGCCAACCAGAGTGGTCGCGCCCGTGGTGGTGAGGCCAGAGAAGGATTCAAAAAACGCATCGGTTACCGTCAGGTTTGGCTGCTCGGCGAAGATAAACGGTAGCGCACCGACGCTGCCCAGCACGGTCCAGAAGAGGACGACGATCAGGAAGCCCTCGCGGGATTTCAGTTCACCCTTTTCACGGCGGTTCGGCCACCATAATAGAGAGCCAATAGCTAAAGCGGCGAAAAAGGTCTGGGTAAACGCCCGCCCGGCACCATCACGGTATATCAGGGCCACTAATCCCGGGAGGATCATGGTCCCCGAAAATAAAATGACCAGCAGTCCAACGATTCGGGTAATCGCGCGAAAATGCATCTCTGGCGCTTCCTTTGATATGCAAAAAATCAGGTGGGGATTATTCGTCAATCTTCAGTAATTGCAACGAGCCACGGCTAAAATCAGCCAGTTTTGCTGAAAATGACGCCACTTCAGCTTGAGGAAGCGCAACACGCAGCTGGACGAACGCCTGATATTCGCTTTCGACAATTTGCCCTGCGAACTGGGTCAACAGCGCCTCAACACCGGCTAATTGCCCGTATTCACACTGCAAAGTATATGCGGTCAGCGGCGTCTTGCGCTGCGTTGTCAGCTGAGCAAGCGCCTGGTGTACGCCACCGCCATAGGCCTTCACCAGACCACCGGTACCCAGTAGAATACCGCCGTAGTAACGCACTACGACGGCGGTTATCTCACCAACGCCGCTGCCCATAAGCTGTGCCAGCATCGGTTTACCCGCCGTTCCCGCCGGTTCGCCATCGTCGGAGAAACCCAGCTGCTGTGAATCATTCGGCGGCCCGGCCACCCACGCCACGCAGTGGTGGCGAGCGTCCGGATGATCCGCTCTTACTGATTCAACAAACGCCTTTGCCGCCATTACGCCATCGGTATGCGCCAGTAGCGTAATAAACCGGCTCTTCTTAATCTCTTCGACAAAACTCACCGGCGCGGCCGGTATCAACCAGCTGTCCATCAGGCCAGTTTCAGATCACGCGTCATATTTTCGACACTGCTTTCATGGATAACGACGTTATCTTCGATACGAATGCCGCCAAACGGCTTCAGCGCTTCAATTTTCTGCCAGTCGAAGTGCTTGCTGAACTGCCCTTCGCGCCACGGCGCCAGCAGGGATTCAATAAAGTAGATACCCGGCTCAATGGTCAGCACCATACGCGGCTGGATCACGCGCGTGCAGCGCAGGTACGGATATTTAGACGGCGCCGCCAGATGGGTACCGGAATCATCCTGCATAAAGCCGGCGACATCATGCACCTGCAGGCCCAGCGGGTGGCCGATGCCGTGAGGCATAAACGGCCCGGTCAGGTCGTTTTCGACCATCGCCTCTTCGCTCATGTTGGTAACGATCTGATGTTTACGCAACAGCTTAGCAATGCGCTGATGGAACTGGACGTGATAATCCACGTAGCTGGTGCCGACTTTCAGCGTGCTAATCAGCGCCAGCTGCTCGTCATTAACGTCCTTAATCAGCTGGGCAAAGTCGCTATCGCCATGCGCGGCCCAGGTACGCGTGAGATCCGCTGCATAGCCGTTATATTCCGCACCGGCATCGAGCAGGAAGCTGCGCGCTTCCGCCGGCGCACGGTGATCCAGTTTGGTGTAGTGCAGCACCGAGGCGTGCTCATTGATCGCCACGATGTTGCTGTACGGTACGTCGGTATCGCGGTGGCCGGTCGCGGTCAGATAGGCCTGGTTGATATCGAACTCGCTCATCCCGGACAGGAAGGCTTCATGCGCCGCCCGATGACCGTTGATCGCTGATTTCTGCGCTTCGCGCATGCAGGCCAGCTCATAATCCGTTTTATAGGAGCGGTAGTAGTGCAGATAGTCGATAACCCCTTTCGGGTTGATTTTATCCGCGGCGATCTCTAACCCCAGCGCGCGCTCAGGGACCGGGCCGATATAGCCAATGTTGCCGCGCGCCGCCGGGAGCTGGCTACCGATACCATCCGCCTTCGGCAGCGCAATCACGTCCACCTCTTCGGTCCAGAATGAAGTCGGCAGCGGCTCAACGTTATGCCAGTAATCAACCGGCAGGTAGAACCACAGCTTCGGCTTATTGACGCCATCCACCAGCAGCCAGCAGTTAGGAACCTGCGTGACGGGCACCCACGCTTTAAACTGCGGATTGACCTTGAACGGGTACGGATGATCGTCAAGAAAAACGTTAACCAGCTCACCGGAGTGAATCAGTAAGGCATCGAGCTTAAAGCGAGATAAAACATCACGGGTACGTTCTTGTAGGGTAGCAATATGGTTTTTATAGAGCGCGGCTAGTGATTCCATCTATTTATCCTTTGATTTTATTAGATCGTGACTCTCCGCATCTTAGCACATCGGCTTCCGGCAGGGCGATTTCCGCCGGGTGTGATCCGACCAGCATTTATTTAAAGACTTGTTTGCAATTCTTTAACATAAATCCCACACTCCGTTTCATCTGGTACGACCAGATCATATTGCTGGACTCAGGAGACTGACATGCTCTACAAAGGCGACAACCTGTACCTCGACTGGCTGGAAGATGGCATTGCCGAACTGGTGTTCGATGCCCCCGGCTCGGTGAACAAGCTCGATACCGCAACCGTAGCCAGCCTCGGCCATGCGCTGGACGTGCTCGAAAAGCAAACAGATCTTAAAGGGCTGCTGCTGCGCTCTGAAAAAGCGGCCTTTATCGTCGGTGCCGACATAACCGAATTTCTCTCCCTGTTCCTGGTCCCGCAGGAGCAGCTGAGCCAATGGCTGCATTTTGCCAATAGCGTTTTCAACCGCCTCGAAGATTTACCGGTGCCCACCGTTTCAGCGGTCAACGGCTATGCGCTGGGCGGCGGCTGCGAGTGCGTGCTGGCGACGGACTATCGCCTGGCCACGCCGGACCTGCGCATCGGCCTGCCGGAAACTAAGCTGGGCATTATGCCGGGCTTCGGCGGTTCAGTGCGTATGCCGCGCCTGCTCGGCGCCGATAGCGCGCTGGAAATTATCGCCGCCGGCAAAGACGTCGGTGCGGATCAGGCGCTGAAAATCGGCCTCGTCGACGGCATCGTCAAGCCGGAGAAGCTGCGCGACGGCGCGCTCAGCATTTTACGCCAGGCCATTAGCGGCGATCTCGACTGGCAGGCGAAGCGCCAGCCGAAGCTGGAGCCGCTGAAGCTCAGCAAAATCGAAGCGACCATGAGCTTCACCATTGCGAAAGGCATGGTTGCCCAGACCGCCGGTAAACACTATCCGGCGCCGATGACCGCCGTCAAAACCATCGAAGCTGCCGCCCGACTCGGCCGCGATGAGGCGCTGAAGCTGGAAAATCAAAGCTTCGTCCCGCTGGCGCACACCAAAGAGGCCCGCGCGCTGGTCGGCATCTTCCTCAACGATCAGTACGTCAAAGGCAAAGCGAAGAAGCTCACCAAAGACGTTGAAACCCCAAAACAGGCCGCCGTGCTGGGCGCGGGGATTATGGGTGGCGGTATCGCCTATCAGTCTGCCTGGAAAGGCGTGCCGGTCATCATGAAGGATATTAACGACAAATCGCTGACGCTCGGCATGAACGAAGCCGCCAAGCTGCTTAACAAACAGCTTGAACGCGGCAAGATTGACGGCCTGAAGCTGGCTGGCGTCATCGGCACCATTCACCCGACGCTGGACTACTCCGGCTTTGAGCGCGTGGACGTGGTCGTTGAAGCCGTTGTCGAAAACCCGAAAGTGAAAAAAGCGGTGCTGGCTGAGACCGAAGGCAAAGTGCGCCCGGATACGGTGCTGGCCTCCAACACCTCAACGATCCCGATCGGTGAACTGGCGGACGCTCTGCAGCGTCCGGAGAACTTCTGCGGCATGCACTTCTTTAACCCGGTGCACCGTATGCCGCTGGTTGAAGTGATTCGCGGCGAAAAAACCTCGGACGAGACGATTGCCAAAGTGGTGGCCTGGGCCAGCAAGATGGGCAAAACGCCGATCGTGGTTAACGACTGCCCCGGCTTCTTCGTCAACCGCGTGCTGTTCCCCTACTTCGCCGGCTTCAGCCAGCTGCTGCGCGATGGCGCGGACTTCCGCAAGGTCGATAAGGTCATGGAGAAGCTGTTCGGCTGGCCGATGGGCCCGGCGTACCTGCTCGACGTGGTCGGCATCGATACCGCTCACCACGCGCAGGCGGTGATGGCCGCCGGCTTCCCGCAGCGCATGCAGAAAGATTATCGCGATGCGATTGACGCTCTGTTCGACGCTACCCGCTTCGGCCAGAAAAACGGCCTTGGCTTCTGGCGCTATACCCAGGACAGCAAAGGCAAACCGAAGAAAGAAGAGGACACGGCCGTTGAAGGCCTGCTGGCGGACGTGAGCCAGCCGAAGCGCGACTTCAGCGATGAAGAAATTATCGCCCGCATGATGATTCCCATGGTCAACGAAGTGGTGCGTTGCCTGGAAGAAGGCATTATCGCCAGCCCGGCGGAAGCGGATATGGCGCTGGTTTATGGCCTCGGCTTCCCTCCGTTCCACGGCGGCGCCTTCCGCTGGCTGGATACGCTGGGCAGCGCAAAATATCTCGATATGGCACAGCAGTATCAGCACCTCGGCCCGCTGTATGAGGTGCCGGAAGGTCTGCGCAGCAAAGCGCGCCATAACGAACCCTATTACCCCCCGGTTGAACCTGCCCGTCCGGTAGGCGAGCTGAAAACGGCTTAAGGAGTCACAATGGAACAGGTTGTCATTGTCGATGCAATTCGTACCCCGATGGGCCGTTCAAAAGGCGGCGCGTTTCGCCACGTGCGTGCGGAAGACCTCTCCGCGCACCTGATGCGTAGCCTGCTATCGCGTAATCCGGCGCTCGACGCGACCACGATCGACGATATCTACTGGGGCTGCGTACAGCAAACGCTGGAGCAGGGTTTCAACATCGCACGTAACGCTGCGCTGCTGGCGGAGATCCCGCACTCGGTGCCCGCGACGACGGTTAACCGCCTGTGCGGTTCATCGATGCAGGCGCTGCACGATGCGGCGCGCATGATCATGACCGGCGACGCCAGCGTATGCCTGATTGGTGGCGTGGAGCATATGGGCCACGTGCCGATGAGCCACGGCGTCGATTTCCACCCGGGCCTTAGCCGTAACGTCGCCAAAGCGGCCGGCATGATGGGCCTGACGGCAGAAATGCTGGCGCGTCTTCACGGCATCAGCCGCGAAATGCAGGACCAGTTTGCCGCTCGCTCCCACGCTCGCGCATGGGCTGCGACGCAATCCGGCGCCTTTAAAAATGAGATTGTCGCCACGGGCGGTCACGACGCCGACGGGGTACTGAAATCATTTAACTATGATGAAGTTATTCGCCCGGAAACCACCGTAGAGGCGCTGGCCGCGCTGCGCCCCGCCTTTGACCCGGTCACCGGCACCGTCACGGCGGGCACCTCTTCCGCCCTCTCCGACGGCGCTGCCGCCATGCTGCTCATGAGCGAGAGCCGCGCCCGGGAGCTGGGGCTGAAACCCCGCGCCCGCGTACGCTCAATGGCCGTTGTTGGCTGCGATCCGTCCATCATGGGCTATGGCCCGGTTCCGGCCTCAAAGCTGGCGCTGAAAAAGGCCGGACTGAGCGCCAGCGATATCGACGTTTTTGAAATGAACGAAGCGTTTGCCGCGCAGATCCTGCCGTGCATAAAAGATCTGGGCCTGATGGAGCAGATCGACGAAAAGATCAACCTTAACGGCGGAGCGATCGCCCTGGGCCACCCGCTGGGCTGCTCCGGCGCGCGTATCAGTACCACGTTAATTAATCAGATGGAGCGCAAAGACGCGCAGTTTGGGCTCGCCACCATGTGCATTGGTTTAGGTCAGGGGATTGCGACGGTATTTGAGCGGGTTTAATTGAAGGGGGTTCTCAACGCCACTGGACCCAGAACAGCCGAAGGCTGCCTTCGGTGAGGGACACGGATGTCCCTTATTCATCCCGATGAGCTGACGCAAGTGAGTAATGCGGGTGAATGAGCGCCGCCAACGCAGTGATGGTAACAATGGCGAAGAGAGAAGGTTTAGTTGCCGTTCTTCCCGCCTGTCAGGGGCGGGTTTTTTATTTCTGCAATCCACCATCAGCCGCCCCTTCCCGCAAGAACGGGGCGCCGATAATCAGATAAACGCGAAGGCGTCACCAAACAGACGATCTTCACGCGCCTGACGCTCATTACAGAACAGGTCGCGGGCAATTTTAGCCATCTCGAAGCGACCGGCGATGTAGATATCATGCTCCGCCAGGGTACCGTAATCCTGCAGCACCGCGGTCAGCACGGTTCCGGAACGTCCGCGCCAGTCTTCTTCCGGCTGTTCAACAACCGGCTCGATGCGCAGGCCAGGATGCTCAATGCTCAGCGCTTCCAGCTCAGACAGATCGTAGAGGTGCTTCGCCTCGCGGCCGCCCCAGTAGATGGCAATATCGCGATTCGGATTGCGGGCCAGAGCCGTTAACAAAATGGAACGCACGTATGAAAAACCGGTTCCCCCGGCAATGAGAATGAGCGGACGATCCTCATCTTCACGCAGCCAAGCTTCGCCATGCGGGATATCAACCTCAATCTCACGCTCTTTCAGGATGCGATCCATGACCGCCATCGCATACAGGTTTAGCTCAGAAGCGCCGATATGCAGTTCAATAAACTCCTGTTCCGCTGGCGTAGAGGCCATAGAGAACGGACGCTTATCGCGCTCATCCATTACCACCATCAAATACTGGCCGGCGCGGAAAGAGAAAGCCGCTTCTGGCACTAATCGAACGCGATACACGGTATCGGTAATCGCCTCCACCGAGGTCACTTTACAGCTTAAGGTTGTCATGCGTCCCCTCTGTCGGGTCTATAGAGCAAAACAGCGGCGTTAGCCCCGCTTACTGTTATTTAAAGATAGCCAGCTCGTCCCAGATGGCGTCGACGCGCGCCGTCACCTCAGGATCTTTTTTGATTGGGCGGCCCCATTCTCGCTGGGTTTCGCCTGGCCATTTGTTTGTGGCATCCAGCCCCATTTTTGAACCCAGGCCGGAAACCGGCGAGGCAAAATCCAGATAATCAATTGGCGTATTTTCTACCAGTACCGTATCACGAGCCGGGTCCATCCGGGTAGTAATCGCCCAGATCACATCGTTCCAGTCGCGCGCGTTAACGTCATCATCGCAGACAATAACGAATTTGGTGTACATAAACTGGCGCAGGAAGGACCATACGCCCATCATCACGCGTTTAGCATGTCCTGCGTACTGTTTCTTCATCGTGACTACCGCCAGGCGGTAAGAGCATCCTTCCGGCGGCAGGTAGAAATCGACAATTTCCGGGAACTGCTTTTGCAGAATCGGCACAAAGACTTCGTTGAGCGCCACGCCTAATACGGCAGGCTCATCGGGCGGTCTTCCGGTGTAGGTCGAATGGTAAATGGCATCTTCGCGTCGGGTAATATGGGTCACCGTAAACACCGGGAAGCTGTCCACTTCATTGTAATAGCCGGTGTGATCGCCGTACGGCCCTTCCGGCGCCATTTCACCCGGTTCAATATACCCTTCCAGCACAATTTCAGCGCTGGCGGGGACTTCCAGATCGTTAGAAATACACTTCACGACTTCCGTTTTCGTTCCGCGCAGCAGGCCGGCAAAAGCGTACTCCGAAAGGGTATCGGGAACCGGCGTCACTGCCGCAAGAATGGTCGCCGGGTCGGCGCCGAGCGCCACGGAGACCGGGAAACGCTCTCCCGGATGAGCCGCACACCACTCCTGGAAATCCAGCGCGCCGCCGCGATGGGATAGCCAGCGCATAATCAGCTTATTTTTGCCAATCAGCTGCTGGCGATAGATACCCAGGTTCTGCCGTTCCTTATGCGGGCCGCGGGTGACCGTCAGCCCCCAGGTAATCAGCGGCGCGGCATCATCCGGCCAGCAGGTCATAATCGGGATCTGCGTCAGGTCGACGCTCTCGCCTTCGATAATTTTCTGCTGACAGGGAGCGCCGCGCAGGCGCTTAGTCGGCATGTTCAGTACCTGCTTGAACTGCGGCAGCTTATCGAAGAGATCGCGAAAGCCTTTTGGCGGCTCGGGTTCTTTGAGGAAAGCTAACAGCTTGCCCACTTCCCGCAGCGAGCTAACGTCTTCCTGCCCCATGCCCATCGCCACGCGCTTAGGCGTGCCAAACAGATTACACAGCACCGGCATGGTGTAACCTTTAGGATTTTCGAATAGCAGAGCCGGGCCGCCGGCACGTAAAGTGCGATCGGCAATTTCGGTGATTTCCAGATGAGGATCGACCGGCAGGGATATCCTTTTCAGTTCCCCCTGCTGCTCCAGTAATGTCAGAAAGTCGCGTAGATCGTGGTATTTCATGGAGTTGTTATTGACCTCTATACAGGCGGCTGATTATACGGTGTTCGCCGGCGCCATGCTGTACTTTTGTTAAATTAGCGTGAAAGAATATAGAATTTTAGTTTTCACTTATAATGGCTTTCGCGATCGCTCCAGGCTTTTGTTATGCTTGCTACTAATCGAGTGGAAAGAGTTATTATGCAAGCCTGGTATTTACTGTATTGCAAGCGTGGGCAGCTTCAGCGCGCCCAGGAACATCTCGAACGGCAGGCGGTCAATTGCCTGATGCCGACGATCGCACTGGAAAAAATCGTCCGCGGTAAACGCACTACGGTCAGCGAACCCCTGTTCCCTAACTATCTGTTTATCGAATTCGATCCGGAAGTTATCCATACCACGACCATTAGCGCTACGCGCGGCGTGAACAGCTTCGTTCGTTTTGGCGCCCAGCCGGCTACCGTACCGTCGGCGGTTATCCATCAGCTCTCGATCTATAAACCGGAAGGCATTACGGATCCGGAAACGCCGCATGGCGGCGATAGCGTGCTGATTACCGACGGGGCGTTCGAAGGCCTGCAGGCGCTCTTCAGCGAGCCGGATGGCGAAACTCGCTCTATGCTGCTGCTGAACCTGCTTAACAAGCAGGTGCTGCAGAGCGTCAAAAATACCGACTTCCATAAAATCTAACGGCGCGGTTAAAAGCGAACGCCAAAGAGCGTTCTGGCGTTGGCGTCCGTCACCTCCTCCAGCCGCTGAGCCTCCTCTCCACGCCAGCCCGCAACGCGCGTCAGGATGTGCGGCAGGTGCACGGGCTCGTTGCGCCGGGAATTGGGTTTAGGGCTCAGGTCTCGCGGCAGTAGATAGGGCGCATCGGTCTCAATCAGCAGGCGATCGGCCGGAATTTCAGTCAGCAGATTGCGCAGCTCAAGGCCTCGACGCTCGTCGCATACCCAGCCGGTGATCCCGATATACAAACCTCTCTTCAGACACTCGTGCACTTCATCACGACTGCCGGTAAAGCAGTGCAGCACGGCTCCGGGCAGCTTATCCAGCCACGGCGAGAGCAGCGTCAAAAAGCGCTCGTGGGCGTCGCGGCAGTGCAAAAATACCGGCAGCGAAAGTTCGGCCGCCAGCGCCAGCTGGGCGCTAAACGCCGCTTCCTGCTCCGTCGGAGTCGAAAAGTTACGGTTGAAATCGAGGCCGCATTCACCGATTGCCACCACTTCCGGTCTGCGAGCCAGCTCGCCGATCGCCACAGCGACCGACTCCGTCCAGCTGCTGCTGTCATGCGGGTGCACGCCAGCGGTTGACCAGCAGCGGGAATAGCGCTGCGCCATCTGCTGCGCCTGTTCACTCTCATGGAGATTGGTGCCGGTCAGCAGCATGCCGGTCACGCCGGCCGCCTGAGCGCGGGCAACGACCTCGTCACGATCGCGAGAAAACTGTGAACTGGTCAGATTTACGCCAATATCAAACATCTCCCCTCCCATATGACAACCGCCCTGACGGGCGGTTAATTACTCTTCTTTACTGCCCGCCTCTTCGGCAGCGGCATCTTCATCGCGCGTCAGGCGTTTTCCGGTGTAGAAGCGGGCGAAGAAGACCCCAACTTCAAACAGGCAGTACATCGGAATCGCCAGCAGCGTTTGCGAGAATACGTCCGGCGGCGTCAGCAGCATACCCACAACGAAGGCACCAACCAGCACATAGGGCCGTTTCTTGCGCAGATCGTCCGGCGTGGTGACGCCCATCCAGCACAGCAGGACGATGGCCACCGGCACTTCAAACGAGACGCCAAAAGCGATAAATAGCGCCATGACGAAGTCGAGATAGCTGCGGATATCGGTGGAGACCTGCACGCCTTCCGGCGCCGCGTGCGTGAGGAAGCCAAACGCCAGCGGGAACACCACAAAGTAGGCGAAGGCCATACCGATGTAGAACAGCAGCGTGCTGGAGACCAGCAGCGGCATCACCAACCGGCGTTCATGCTTATACAGGGCCGGCGCCACAAACGCCCAGACCTGATAAAGAATGACCGGCACCGACAAAATGATCGAGACCATAAATGTCAGCTTGATCGGCGTAAAGAAAGGAGAGGCTACGTCCGTGGCGATCATCGTCGCGCCAACCGGCATCTGCCGGATAAGCGGGGCCGAAACCAGCTGATAGATGTCGTTGGCAAAGTAAACCAACGCCAGAAAAATCACCAGAATCGCGAGAATGCTGTTGATCAGACGCTTACGCAGCTCAATCAGATGCGAAATTAGCGGTTGAGTATCGTCTACGCCCATTTTTACGGTTTATCACTCGATGCGGGGGAGGAATCGGTAGCTTTTACGGCAGCCTTTTCTTTGGCTTCAGGAAGCTCGGTCGACGGCGTCAGCGGCTCATCGACGGCGCTGGCTGGCGCATGAACCGGCGCGCTGGCCTGGCGTTCAGCCGTCGCCGGCGTGACGTCCTGGCGCTGTTCTTCGCTGCCTTTCACCACCGGGTTATGGATAGTGTTCGCTTCGTCGCTGGCTTTCTCAGGATCGTGCGCGGAATAGGAGCGTTTCATGGATTCGGCGGCTTCACGCAGCTCGTCCATTGAGGCCTTCAGCTCAGGCGTCAGGTTATCCAGGCTCGCCTTTTCGACTTTCTTCAGGCTTTCCTGAAACTCCTGCAGTTTTAGTTCCTGAGTGATCTCATTTTGCACGGTAGCCGCCAGCGACCGCAGCGTGCGGATCCAGCTAGCCACCGTTTTTACCGCTACAGGCAGTCGCTGTGGCCCCAGTACGATGAGGCCAATAACAAACACCAGCAGTAGTTCACTAAAACCGATATCGAACACGAATTACACCTGCTCTTTGTCGTGGCGTTTTGTCTCGTCTTTTTTCGCATCATCCTGCTTATCAGCGATAGATTTCGCCGCGAAATCCGCGTCCGGAGTCCCGTTTTCAGGTTTTTCATCATCACTCATGGCCTTTTTAAAGCCCTTGATTGATGCGCCTAAATCCGATCCCAGCGAGCTCAGCTTTTTTGTCCCAAAAAGCAGAACGACGATGACGACAACAATTAATAACTGCCAGATACTGATACCACCCATACACATTCCCCTATGACAGATGATGAATTAATGGGACGCATTATACACGTCATCCCGCGGGCCGCCTCTTCGTCAGGCTGCTCGCATGACTTCGCGCAACAACGAATGCGCCGTGATGGAGGCCATACCGCTTAGCGCGTTTTCCGCCAGCCAATCAGCCAGGTCACAACGCCACCGGCCATTAGCCAGCCGGGCATCAGGCCCCACTCCGGCCGGTGGATAAATAACAGCGTACCGCTGAGTAATAAAACGGCGCCTATACCAAACAGATAACGGGACTGTCCCTGGCGAGCGTGCCGCACCTGGATGTCGCGGACAATCGTATCAACGCTGTGCTGCAGCTGTTTGCTCTGCTGCAGGCTTTGGTACACCAGCTCCGGTATCTCCGGCATTCTTTCAATCCAGAACGGCGCTTTTTCTTTGAACGCGCGTACCAGCGCCGGAATACCGACCTGATCTTTAATCCACGACTCAAGGAAAGGCTTCGCCGTTTTCCACAAGTCTAACTGAGGATAGAGCTGGCGGCCTACCCCTTCTACGTAAAGTAATGTCTTCTGTAGCAATACCAGCTGCGGCTGAACTTCCATATTGAAGCGCCGGGCGGTATTGAACAGGTTCAGCAGAACATGCCCAAAGGAGATTTCAGCCAGCGGCTTTTCGAAGATAGGTTCGCAGACGGTGCGGATGGCAAACTCGAACTCTTCAACGTTTGTATCCGCAGGCACCCAGCCGGAATCGACGTGCAGCTCGGCGACTTTGCGATAGTCACGGTTGAAGAAGGCGATGAAGTTTTCCGCCAGATAGCGCTTATCTTCTTTATTCAGCGAGCCCACGATGCCGCAGTCAATGCCGATATATTTCGGGTTCTCCGGATGCTCATAGCTGACAAAAATATTGCCCGGATGCATGTCCGCGTGGAAGAAGCTATCGCGGAATACCTGGGTGAAAAACACCTGCACGCCCCGCTCTGCAAGCAGCTGCATGTTGGTACCCTGAGCTTCCAGCGCCTCGACATCGGAAACCGGGATGCCGTAAATCCGCTCCATCACCATCATGCCTTCGCTACAGTAATCGGAGTAAACCTCCGGAACGTAGAGCATCGGGCTATCTTCGAAATTGCGCCGCAGCTGAATGGCGTTTGCCGATTCGCGCAGCAGGTTGAGCTCGTCGAGCAGCGTCTTTTCATACTCGCGCACCACTTCCTGCGGGCGCAGGCGGCGGCCGTCGGGCAGCAGGCGAGGCACCCAGCGCGCCAGGCGATAGATAAGCTTCATATCCGCTTTGATAACCGGCACGATGTCCGGGCGGATAACCTTAATCACAATCTCTTTGCCGTTCTCTTTCAGGCGCGCGGTATGCACCTGTGCAATCGAGGCGGAGGCCAGCGGCTCAATCGAGAAATCATCAAACCAGGCATCAACCGGAAGGCCGCCCATCGCCTGCTCGATCTGCTTTTTAGCCAGCTGGCCATCAAACGGCGCCACGCGATCCTGCAGGAGCGCGAGCTGATCGGCTATTTGCGGAGGAAAGAGATCGCGACGGGTTGACAGCATCTGGCCAAATTTGATCCACACGGGCCCCAGCTCCTGCAGCGCAAGGCGTAAGCGTTCACCGAGAGGTTTGTCTTTGTGACGATTTGGCATCCAGAACAGCGTACGCCGCCAGATACGCAGCGGCAGCGTGATACGCATTTTGGGGATCAGCTCATCGAGCCCGTAGCTCAAAAAGGTGCGGATAATAAGATACAGGCGCCGTAATTCTCCTGGCGTCATTTGCCCTCCAGCATTTCCAGCCGTTTTTCAAGCGCAGCCAGGGCGCGTTCCGCGGCGGCGGTCTCTTCCCCAAACCAGGCCATTTCCAGCGGGCCCGGCGCCAGACGCCACTCTTCGGTGAGCGTCTCAGCGATATACCGCTGCTGGCGCTGCGCGCCGTGCAGCAGAAAGCGAGCGCCGGTGCGGAATACTTTGCTGACGCCCTCGGCGACAATATCGCCGGTATACGGGGCCAGCAGCTCAGCGGGATCAAACTCCGCCAGATCGCACAGCGTCACCATATTCTGCACCACCTGCAGATCGCCCTGCACCTGCAGGTCACCGCTGCGGATAAGCGCGGTAAGCTGCTGACGATTGCGCAGCTGCGGCAGGACGCTCAGGCGGGTGATGACGGTACAGTCGGCTTCGCCTTCCCACGCGCCAAGCACATCGACCTGGCGCTCGCTAAAGGCCAGAACCACCGGCGTCGCCAGCTCCTGCAGCTCCACGCGCAGCACTTTCCCTGACAGACGCTGACGCGCCGGTTTTAAGGCTTTATCACGCCAGAGAAAGGTATTCAGAACCGTCTCAATACCCGCGGTTACCAGTGGTTTGAAAGGCATAGCGTCTCCCCTGTCAGAACTTATAACCGCGGTGTAACGCCACGATACCTGCCGTCAGGTTGTAGTAGTCGACGCTTTCAAAGCCCGCATCCTGCATCATGCCCTTCAGGGTGTCCTGATCGGGGTGCATGCGAATAGATTCCGCCAGATAGCGATAGCTTTCGCCGTCGCTGGCTACCAGTTCACCCACGCGCGGCAGGATATGGAAGGAGTAGGCGTCGTACGCTTTGCTCAGCGGTTCAATAATCGGTTTTGAAAACTCCAGCACCAGCAGGCGTCCGCCCGGCTTCAGAACCCGGTACATGGAGCGCAGCGCTTTTTCTTTATCGGTGACGTTGCGCAGGCCGAATGAAATAGTGATGCAGTCAAAGGTGTTATCGGCAAACGGCAGCGCTTCGGCATTGGCCTGAACGTACTCAACGTTGCCGACGATGCCGACATTGCGCAGCTTTTCGCGGCCCATCTTCAGCATTGAATCGTTAATATCGGCCAGCATGACGCGGCCAGATTCACCGACCAGGCGGGAGAATTTTGCCGTCAGGTCACCGGTGCCGCCGGCCAGATCCAGCACGGTCTGCCCGCGACGCACGCCGCTGCAATCGATGGTGAAACGCTTCCACAAACGATGAATACCGAACGACATCAAATCGTTCATCACATCATATTTTGCGGCCACAGAATGGAATACATGCGCAACCATGTCCGCCTTCTGCTCTTTGGCAACCGTCTGAAAGCCAAAGTGCGTCGTTTCTTGTGAATCCTCAACCATCTCAATGCCTGCTTGCTTATCAAGAAAATGTTCGCCGAGTGTAACAGATTTAGCGCATTTCCCATACGGTTCAACGCGGCTGAGAACCCTCGCCCGACATCGATGAGGCGGAAGGTTCGGATGAAAAACCGTTATTTTCCGATAGGTTATCATCATCATCCAGCCGGTATTCATCGTCCTGGGCGGTTGCCTGTTCGACTAAGTCCGGATTAATCCCGCGCTTAACCTCCACCCCGAGGCCGCGAAAGGCTTCAGCCTGCACCAGCAGGTTGCCGCGACCGGAGGCCAGCTTTTTCATCGCCTGGCGGTAATTATCCTGCGCTTTGTCGAGGCTCTGGCCTATTGCGGACATGTCATCGACGAACAGCCGCATCTTGTCGTACAGGCGGCCCGCGCGTTCGGCAATTTTCTGCGCATTGCGGCTCTGATGCTCATAGCGCCAGAGGTTGGCGATAGTGCGTAACGCAACCAGCAGCGTGGTGGGGCTGACCAGCATAATATTGTGCTGCAGCGCTTCGCTGATAAGCTCTGGCTGGCGGTCTATCGCCAGCAGAAATGCGGGCTCAACGGGGATAAACATCAGAACGTAGTCGAGCGATCGCAGCCCCGGCAGCTGCTGGTAGTCTTTCCTGCCAAGCAGGCGGATATGGCTGCGCACCGAGGCAATATGCTCCTGCAGCGCCGCCTCGCGGGCGTAATCATCTTCGGCGTTGAAGTAGCGCTCATAGGCCACCAGCGTCATTTTGGCATCAATGACCACGTCTTTTCCCTGCGGCAAACGGACGATCACGTCCGGCTGCATCCGCGAGCGGCTTTCCGTTTCGATGCTGACCTGGGTCTGGTACTCGTAGCCTTCCCGCAGCCCGGAAGCCTCCAGCACGCGGGTTAATACCACTTCCCCCCAGTTGCCCTGGGTTTTGTTATCGCCCTTAAGCGCGCGGGTCAGGTTGAGAGCCTCCTGCGCCATTCGGGTATTGAGCTGCTGTAAATTGCGGATTTCATGGGCCAGGGTGTGACGCTCTCGCGCCTCCTGACCGAAGCTATCCTGTACCTGGCGACGAAAGCCGTCCAGCTGTTCACGCAGCGGCGTCAGCAGGCCGTGCAGGCTTTGTCGGTTCTGCTCATCAACCCGCCGGTTGCTGTGCTCGAAAATGCGGTTAGCCAGATTTTCAAACTGCTCGCTGAGGCGCTGCTCGCTGTTCATCATCTGGCGAACTTTCTCTTCCGCATGTAGCCGGGTAGATTCAAGGCGGGTGGTGACTTCACGGAGGTCGGCCTCCAGCGAACTATTGATATCGCGCAGGCTGCGCAGCTCATTATTCAGCAGCTCGCACTCATCGCGCCAGTGGGCCGCCTGCACCACCTGCTGGCGGGCCGAGCTGAGCTCAATATCCAGCTCGCGCCGCTCTTCGATGAGGTCGGCACGCGTCCGATCGGCAGCGGCCTTCGTCGCCAGCCAGCCGACGACCAGCCCTACGACCAGCGCCGCGATGGCACTTATAATAATTGAGATATCCACAACGCCCCCTGCTACTGCAACCGCCTACGGCACAAAAATAGAATTGTGCTGTACAAACGTCCAGTTTAAAAGGAATTTCCTGCGAGGCGCAGCGCAAAAAAGAGAGGCCGGGCGAGCCGGCCTTCGCGATAAGGGGAGGAACTACAGCAGACGGCGGGCCGCTTCAACGACAATTTTCACCGCATGGCTTTCGGTTTGCTTCATGGTTTCGGCGTTAGGAATTTCCTGCTGGGTACGGTTAACGATAACCCCGGCAACCATCCCGGCGCGCAGGCCCTGGCTGGAGCACATGGTCAGCAGCGTGGCGGATTCCATTTCGTAGTTCATGACGCCCATCGCCTGCCACTCTGCCATCGAGCCTTTAAAACGGCTCACCACGCGACCGGAAACGGTGTCATAGCGCTCCTGGCCCGGATAGAAGGTGTCAGAAGAGGCGGTTACGCCGATATGGGTCGTTGCGCCGATTGATTTAGCCGCTTCCACCAGCGCGGTGGTGCAGGCAAAGTCAGCGACGGCCGGATATTCCATTGGCGCAAAGTGCAGGCTCGCGCCGTCGAGGCGCACGGATGCCGTGGTCACCAGAACGTCGCCAACGTTGATATTCGGCTGGATCGCGCCGGTGGTGCCGATACGCAGGAAGGTATTGATTCCCAGCTGAGCCAGTTCTTCAACGGCAATCGACGTCGACGGGCCGCCGATACCGGTAGAGCATACGATCACCGGCTTGCCGTCAAGCTCGGCGCGCCAGGAGGTAAATTCGCGGTGCGATGCCAGCTTGACCGGCTTATCCATCAGCGCGGCGATCTTTTCCACACGCTCCGGATCGCCAGGGACGATAGCCAGCGTAGCCCCTTGTAAATCATTTTTGGTGAGGCCGAGATGAAAAACATCAGACTTAGACATAAAAAACTCCTCTGTGGGTCGAATTATCAGCAGAAGCAAAACGGTACTTTACAGAAGCCATCCGCTTAATTTTGTGACACCAATCACCATGAATGAAAATCATTGCAACAATATTCCATTAAATAGTGAGTTACGTCACATTAACAAGTTATATTCGCCGTGCCTGAACAAAAGATAGCCTGTTTCGGGCACTGTGGTTTGTTAACGTCCGGTCTTAAGAGTCTATAGTTATCGATGCGCTAATAAATTAAGGGTACGGAGAATACCATGACCACAACCAAGCAACCCGGCTTTGCACCTGCAGCCACCCCGCACGCTTCTACCGCCGTTTATACGCCGGAAGAGAGCATTACCGCTGGAGAAACCTCGATCCCTTCTCAGGGCGAGAACATGCCGGCGTACCATGCCCGGCCGAAAAATAGCGATGGCCCGCTTCCGGTGGTGATCGTGGTGCAGGAAATTTTCGGCGTCCATGAGCACATCCGCGACGTCTGCCGTCGTCTGGCGCTGGAAGGCTATCTGGCGATCGCTCCAGAGCTGTACTTTCGCCAGGGCGATCCAAACGAGTACACCGATATCCCGACGCTATTCCAGGAGCTGGTCAGCAAAGTCCCGGACTCGCAGGTGCTGGCAGACCTTGACCACGTCGCCAGCTGGGCGGGACGTCACGGGGGCGATGCTCATCGCCTGCTGATCACCGGTTTCTGCTGGGGTGGACGTATTACCTGGCTCTATGCCGCGCATAACCCGCAGCTGAAGGCCGCCGTCGCCTGGTACGGCAAGCTGGTCGGGCAGAAAACGCTGAACTCCGCAAAGCATCCGGTGGACGTCGCCGTCGATCTTAATGCTCCGGTGCTGGGACTCTACGGCGCGAAGGATGACAGCATCCCGCAGGATACGGTAGAAACCATGCGCCAGGCGCTGCGCGCCGCCAACGCGACGGCAGAGATCGTGGTCTACCCGCAGGCCGGCCACGCGTTTAATGCCGACTATCGTGCCAGCTACCATGAAGAGTCGGCGCAGGATGGCTGGCAGCGCATGCTGGCGTGGTTTGCTCAGTATGGCGGGGGAAAGAAGGCTTAAATTTGCGCTCCCGATGAATATAAAAGAGGAGGCATCCGCCTCCTCTTTTTATTACCGCACGATCAATTTATTACCGCACGATCAATTTCTGCGTTACCGCTGATTTTTACCGCGGCGGCTCTTTATGCGGATTCACGCAGGTTCTGCGCGGCTTTCACCATGTTCGCCAGCGCCGCACGGGTTTCCGGCCAGCCGCGAGTTTTCAGTCCGCAGTCCGGGTTAACCCACAGACGCTCCGCCGGTATGCGCTGAGCGGCTTTCTCCAGCAGGGCTTCAATCCACTCCACGCTCGGGACGTTAGGCGAATGGATGTCATACACGCCCGGCCCGATTTCGTTCGGATATTCGAACTCCTCGAACGACTCCAGCAGCTCCATGTCGGAACGCGAGGTCTCAATGGTAATCACGTCCGCATCCAGCGCCGCAATAGAATCCATGATGTCATTGAACTCGCAATAGCACATATGGGTATGGATCTGGGTATCATCCTGCGCCACGGCGGCGTTGATACGGAAGGCTTCCACGCCCCACTGCAGGTATGCATCCCAGTCGCTCCGCTTCAGGGGCAGGCCTTCTCGCAGCGCCGGTTCATCAATCTGGATGATACCGATACCGGCCGCTTCCAGATCCGCCACTTCGTCACGCAGCGCCAGCGCAATCTGCTTCGCGATGGTTTCGCGGCTGACGTCTTCGCGGGGGAATGACCAGCACAGAATCGTCACCGGGCCGGTCAGCATGCCTTTCACCGGCTTGTCGGTAAGAGACTGCGCGTATTTCGCCCACTCAACGGTGATGGCTTCCGGGCGGCTGACGTCGCCGATCACCACCGGCGGCTTGACGCAGCGCGAACCGTAGCTCTGCACCCAGCCGTTTTGCGTAAAGATAAAGCCGTCGAGGTGCTCACCGAAATACTCCACCATGTCGTTACGCTCGGCTTCGCCGTGCACCAGCACGTCGAGGCCTAAGCGCTCCTGTTCAACGATCGCCTGCTTAATGTGCTCCGCGATGCCGGTACGGTAGTTATTAGCGTCGAGATTGCCTTTCTTGAAGTCCAGACGCAGGCCGCGAATTTCGGTGGTCTGCGGGAAAGAGCCGATGGTCGTGGTCGGCCACGCCGGCAGGTTAAAGCGGGCGCGCTGGGCCTGGGCACGCTCCGCGTACGGGCTGTTGCGCTGGCTGTCCCGGGCGGTAATGGCCGCCAGACGTTTTTCCACCGCGGCGTTGTGTACGCGGGTTGAGTGACGGCGGGCCTGAATCGGCGCACTCCACGCCTCAATGGCGGCGGTATCGCCGCTGTTCAGCGCATCGCGCAGCAGCGCCAGCTCGGCGCATTTTTGCAGAGCGAAGGCAAACCAGCTTTTCACTTCCGCATCCAGGCGGGTTTCCACGCTCAGATCGATCGGGCTGTGCAGCAGGGAGCAGGAGGAGGCGACCCACAGCTGACGTTTGCCGACGATCTCTTTAATTTGCGCATATTTCTCGGTGAGATCTGCGCGCCAGACGTTACGACCGTTGACCAGGCCCGCGGAGAGCAGCCAGCCTGACGGCAGGCGCGCATGCAGCCCGGCAATATCATCTTTACCGTGAACCAGGTCAACGTGCAGACCCTGTACCGGCAGCGCGACGATGGTATCGAGGTTGGCGCTCACCCCTTCAAAATAGGTAGTCAGCAGCAGCTTAACCTGGCCCTGCAGCGCGTCGTATGCCGGCTTAAAGGCATCCAGCCACGCCTGCGGCAGCTCCAGCACCAGCGCCGGCTCATCAATCTGCACCCACTCAACGCCGCGTTTTGCCAGCTCAGCCAGCACCTGCTGATAGACCGGGAGAATGTCATTCAGCAGCTCCAGGCGATCGAACTGCTCGCCTTTCACTTTACCCAGCCACAGATAAGTAACCGGGCCAAGCAGCACGGGCTTCACCTTATGGCCCAGCGCCAGCGCTTCGTCAACTTCGTCCAGCAGCTGGGTCCAGGTCAGTTTGAACGCCTGACCTTTCACAAACTCCGGCACCATGTAGTGATAGTTGGTGTTAAACCATTTGGTCATTTCCGCCGCTGCCGCCGGTTCACCGGTCGGCGCACGGCCGCGGCCAATGCGGAACAGCGTATCGATATCGACGGAGCCGTCTTTGTTCTGATGACGAGCCGGCACGTTGCCCAGAAGCAGGCTGGTGGTCAGAACATGGTCGTACCAGGCGAAATCGCCCACCGGCAGCAGATCGATACCCGCCTGCTTTTGCTGATCCCAGTGGCGGGCGCGCAGCTCACGGCCCGCTGCCAGCAGCTCTTCGCGGGTGGCGTTACCCGCCCAGTAGCTCTCTTGCGCTTTTTTCAGCTCGCGGCGAAGACCAACGCGAGGGAAACCGAGGGTGTGATTGATAATTGTCATTTTTTGAGCCTCATGATGTGCAAATCCTAAGGATTTTAAATTCAGAGAAGGCGGCAAACTTGCTCATCCCCGGGAGCTTACTGAAGTAAGTGACCGGGTGAGGAAGTGCGGCCAACGCACCATAAATTCGAAAGATAAAGGATTTAGACGTCCAGATGTTTACACATCCATAATTGGCGGTTACTGTATATTCCTCAAGCGCAAATTATTCATGCCGAAGTGAAGGACTTTCATGATCGAAATTAAACACCTGAAAACGCTGCTGGCGTTGCGGAATAGCGGTTCACTCGCGGGCGCTGCGGCGGCCCTGCACCAGACCCAATCCGCCCTGTCCCACCAGTTCAGCGATCTGGAACAGCGCCTTGGCTTCCGTCTGTTTGTGCGTAAAAGTCAGCCTTTGCGCTTCACCGCGCAGGGCGAGATTTTGCTGCAGCTGGCACACCAGGTGCTGCCGCAAATCACTCGCGCCCTGCAGGACTGTAACGAGCCGCAGCAAACCCGGCTGCGCATCGCCATTGAGTGCCATAGCTGCATTCAGTGGCTGACACCGGCGCTCGAGAGCTTCCGCGCCAGCTGGCCGCACGTCGAGGTTGATTTCCAGTCCGGGGTGACCTTTGACCCGCAGCCCGCGCTCCAGCAGGGCGAGCTGGATCTGGTGATGACGTCCGATATTCTGCCGCGCAGCGGGCTGCACTATTCGCCGATGTTTGATTTTGAAGTGCGCCTGGTGCTGGCGCCGGATCATCCGCTGGCCTTGAAAACGCGGATTGTGCCGGAAGACCTGGCCGCAGAGCTGCTGCTGATTTACCCGGTGCAACGCAGTCGCCTGGATATCTGGCGCCACTTCCTGCAGCCGGCGGGTATCAGCCCGCAGCTGAAGAGCGTCGATAATACGCTGCTGCTCATTCAGATGGTTGCCGCGCGGATGGGCATCGCGGCGCTGCCGCACTGGGTGGTGGAGAATTTTGAACGCCAGGGTCTGGTGGTCACCAAAACCCTGGGTGAAGGCCTGTGGAGCCGGCTGTACGCCGCCGTGCGCGACGGCGAGCAGCGTCAGCCGGTTACCGAAGCATTTATTCGCTCAGCGCGGAACCACGCTTGCGATCATCTGCCGTTTGTCCGGAGTGCGGAGCGACCCAACGGCGATGGACCCACAGCGAGGCCAGGATCACCAGAGCCCCGATAATAAAGCTCGGCCAGTGGGGCTGTTCCTGCCAGATGGCAAGGTTAACCAGCAGCCCGGCTGGAACATGGACGTTATTCATGATGCCCAGCGTTCCGGCATCCACCTGCGTCGCCCCGTAGTTCCACATGAAGTACCCCAACCCCGAAGCCACCACGCCGAGCCATACCAGGATGCTCCACTGCACCGTGGTCGTCGGCAGCCTGTGCGGGTTGCCCAGCATAAGCCAGGCCGCAACCGCCACCAGCAGCGCCCCCATATAGAACCACGCAAAAGCGTTGTGCTGGGGCATCGGCCGTAGCTCCATCAGGCGTTTGTAGCCCACCATGCCGATGGCAAAGCAGATATTCGACAGCTGAACCAGCAGCAGACCGGTCCAGAAATGATCGCTCACTTTATCGTAGCGAATAATGGCCGCCCCCAGCACCGCCAGCCCGGCGCTGAGCAGGTAGCCCCAGCGCAGCTTACGCCCGCTGATCAGGTCATAAATCAGGGTGATATAGAGCGGCGTAAACACCGTGAACAGCAGGAATTCGGAGACCGTCAGGTAGAGGTAGGCGCGGAACGCCAGCAGATACATAATGCCAAGCTGCATGGCCCCTACCAGCATATACAGCACGATAGTTCGCGGCGACTGTCCGCGGGTGCGCAAAAACGGCAGGAACACCAGCGCCGCCAGCCCAACGCGCATCAGCACCGAAAAGTAGCTATCAACGCTGCCCGCCAGGTACTCGCCGATCAGGCTAAAGGAGAAGGCCCACAGGATGGTGGTAATAATCAGTAGCGCCACAATGAATGTCTCTCAGGAGGAAGAACGCTCATTGTAGCGAAGAGTCAGGTTGACAACTGGAGAATAAATCGCCAGTCGTCAATCTTTATCAGGAGAGATAGAGCCTGCGCAGATAGTGCGGCACCGCGTCGTCAGCGTTGCTGCCAATCACCTCCAGCTCGGGGTGAAGATCTTTCAGGCGCTGGTGCGCATTCAGCATAATGCAGCCCTTGCCCGCCATCGACAGCATCTCTGCATCGTTCATGCCGTCGCCAAAGGCGATGCAGTCCTTCAGGGCGTAGCCCTGCATTTTGGCCACCGCTTCGAGGGCATGACCTTTCGATACGCCGCCCGCCATCACTTCCAGACAGGTCAGCGTTGAGAAGCTGACGTTCACGCGATCGCCCCAGCGGGCGTTGATCGCCTGCTCCAGCGGCAGCAGATGCTGATGATCCTCGCAGGTGAAAAACACCTTGCTGATCCCCTGGGAATCAAGCTCGCCGGGCTCGTACAGCTTGTAGTTAAACACCGCCTCTTTGAAAAAGCGCATCTCTTCCGGGCGGTGGCGGTTCATGTACCATTCGTCGTCGCGATAGACGTTGGTGACGACCAGCGGATCGCTGCGCATCATCTCAAACAGATCGCTGGCAATATCGCGATCGAGGTTATGGGCGAATATCTGATTGCCTTCGCTATCGTGCACGCGCGCGCCGTTGGAGGTGATCATGTAGGACTTAATGCCGAGATTATCGCGAATCTGCCCGACGTCGATGTAATGACGGCCGGTGGCAAAAACAAAGTTGATGCCGCGAGCGGTCAGCAGCTGCAGCGTCTCTTTCGCGTAGGGGGTTAGGTAGTGATCGGGAGAAAGCAGCGTGCCATCTAAGTCAGACGCAACAACCTGGTACATAAAAATTTTAACCTCTAAGCAGGGCGACGAGCGTTTTCGTCGGATTAAGAGCCTATCCCATCAGGCTATTTTATTTGCCATTTCGGACCCGGGCAGCGCTCACCATCCTCACGTACGACCTGTACGTTGCGGTGGTTCCGCGCTGTCCGTGCCCCACAGGCTGCAACAATCTACACCTGCCGGGAAAGGCTCTAATTGTGTCGAGTGAAAAAATCGACGATGGCATTTAGCGCGACTGAGCGCATGGCGTCCTTTTCAAAAAGGATCTCATGGTATGCCCCTTCTATGACAAGCGGCTTATTACCTTCGCAGGGGTGGCCCGCCGCAGCTCGCAGCTCGCAGTAGCGCTCGTGCATACGGTTGTCGACCACGCGTTCTTCTTCAGCCTGCAACAACAGCGTGGGGGTAATATCTTTTTCTACGCCAGCCAGCGCCTCTTCGCCCGCGAGGATCCCCTCGCGCACCCAGTGGTACGTTGGCCCGCCCACCCGCAGCTGGGGTTCGTCCGCATAGAAGCGCAGGTTGCGCCGGTAGCGCTGGCGGCTATGCGTCAGAACGTTGACCGAGAAGGGCAGCGCCCGCCAGCGGCCGGTGCCAATGGCGTACTCTTCCCGAATGCGCTGATAGCCCTCAGCCCAGTCGAGAATATGGCGCACCATCCAGTCCGGAAGACGCATAACGATCCCGAACATCGGCGCGCACAGCGCGATGGCATCACAATGCTGCTGGTGGCGTTGCAAAAATAAGGTCGCGATTGCACCGCCCATTGAGTGAGCCAGTATAAAGCGTTTTCGCCAGTGGCCTGGCGCAACTTCCTGCTGCCAAAGCGCAGCGAGATCGTCAACGTAATCGCTAAAGTTGACGACGTGACCACGGTGGCTGTCGGTTAATATGCGCCCCGATCGCCCCTGTCCGCGGTGATCGATAATCATCACATCGAAACCGCTGTGGAACAGATCGTAGGCCAGCTCGGCGTACTTCACGTAGCTTTCGATACGCCCAGGGCAGATAACCACCACCCGGTCGTGTTGTTTGGCGCAGAAGCGTACAAAGCGGACCGGGATGCTGTCCACGCCCGTAAATTCCGCTTCTTCCCGCTGTCGCCAGAAATCGGTCAGAGGCCCCATAGTGAAAGCCGCAAACGCGTTTTCTCGTGTGTCCCAATCCTTTTGCTGCCAAAACATCGGGTTTACACCCCTGTTAACCGCCAGAAATCGTTTTTTTACCGTGTATCACACAAGGCTTACACAATAGCGTATTGTGGCATAAAAACAGACAATCAGGGAGTTTCTCATGACGTTCGAGTGGTGGTTCGCCTATCTGCTGACATCGATTATTCTCAGCCTGTCCCCGGGCTCAGGGGCGATTAATACCATGACCACCTCAATCAACCACGGCTACCGCGGGGCAACGGCCTCGATTGCCGGCCTGCAGACCGGGCTGGCGATTCACATCGTTCTGGTCGGTATTGGCCTGGGAACGCTGTTTTCCCGCTCGCTGCTGGCCTTTGAAGTGCTGAAATGGGCGGGTGCGGCCTATCTTATCTGGCTGGGCATTCAGCAGTGGCGGGCCGCGGGGGCAATCAATTTGACGACCCTCGCCAAAGCGCAAACCCAGGGGAAATTATACCAGCGGGCGGTTTTCGTTAATCTGACCAACCCAAAGAGCATCGTGTTCCTGGCGGCCCTGTTCCCGCAGTTTATCGTGCCGCATCAGCCCCAGGTGATGCAGTATCTCGTTCTGGGGGTCACCACCATTGTGGTCGATATCATCGTGATGATTGGCTATGCCACGCTGGCGCAGCGCATTGCGGTATGGATTAAGGGGCCAAAGCAGATGACGGCGTTGAACAAGATCTTTGGATCGCTGTTTATGCTGGTTGGCGCGCTGCTGGCTTCGGCACGCCACGCCTGAGGTGAATAACTCCGCCAGGCGCAGCCTGGCGGGTCTTCGGACTTAGCGTGAAATAATCAGATGAATGCCAAAACCGGTGAACAGCGCGCCGGCCACGCCGTCAATCCACTTCGCCATCCGCTGGTAGCCGCGGCGCATCGCCGGCAGCGCAAACAGGCTGGCCACGACCGCAAACCACGCCAGCGTTTCCAGGACGATCAGCAGGAAAATACCCCAGCGCTCGCCTGCCCCGACGTTATCGCCAACAAACAGCGAGAAAACCGAGCCAAAATAGATAATCGCTTTCGGGTTAGCCAAGTTGGTGAGCAGCCCTTTGAGGAAACTGCGCCCGCTGCGGGCCAGTTCAACCTGCGGCTCCGCGGCGGGCGCCTCGCTTTTTTTCAGCGCGCCGCGCAGCATCTGATAGCCCATCCAGCACAGATAGAGCCCGCCGCCGACCATAATAATAGTGTGCAGCCAGGCCATTTTTTCAATGATCAGGTGCAGGCCGAGCAGCGCTACGCCCGCCCAAACCATCACCCCGCAGGTGATCCCGAGTACGCCCATCATCGCCTCTTTGCGCGAGCGGCTGACGGCGGTTTGTGAAACGAAGAAGAAGTCCGGGCCCGGACTCATCAGCGCGATGATGTGCACCAGCGCGACGGTAAGGAAAAGCATCAGCATAGTTAACCCACTGGAATGGAGTGATCAAGATGCGTCAGGGTGACAAATGAGGACATTCCCAGGCGCGAAAAACAGCCGGCGACGAGGGTGAGTGAGCGCAGTCAACGCAGAGCAGCTTGAAGGATGAAGAGGATATCCTGACACCTTTTCGCCCGCCTGACTACTCCTCTTCACCATCAATATGCGCGCGGATCAGCGCCATAAACTCTTTGCCGAAGCGCTCCAGCTTGCGCGTACCGACGCCGTTGACGCTGAGCATCTCGCCGGCGGTAATCGGCGATTGCTCGGCCATTTCGATCAGCGTCGCATCGTTAAACACGACGTAGGGCGGGATATTCTCTTCGTCGGCAATGGCTTTACGCAGCTTGCGCAGCTTGGCAAACAGCTTGCGATCGTAGTTGCCGCCGAATGATTTTTGCATCGCTTTTGGCTTCAGCGCCACGATCCGCGGCACCGCCAGCTGTAGCGGAACTTCGCCGCGCAGTACCGGGCGAGCGGCTTCGGTGAGCTGCAGCGCCGAGTGCTGGGCGATATTCTGCGTCACCAGCCCGAGGTGGATCAGCTGGCGAATCACGCTCACCCAGTGCTCGTGGCTCTGATCGCGACCAATACCGTAAACCGGCAGCTTATCGTGGGCCATATCGCGAATACGCTGGTTATTGGCGCCGCGCAGAACCTCCACGACGTAGCCCATCCCGAACCGCTGGTTGACGCGATAAATCGTCGACAGCGCCTTACGCGCATCCATTAAGGCATCGTACTGCTTCGGCGGGTCAAGGCAGATATCGCAGTTGCCGCACGGCTCCTGACGCCCTTCGCCAAAATAGTTCAGCAGCACCAGGCGGCGGCAGGTCTGCGCCTCGGCAAAGGCCCCCATGGCGTTCAGCTTATGGCGTTCAATATCCAGCAGCGGCCCGGCGGGCTTCTCCTCAAGGCAGCGGCGCAGCCACGCCATATCGGCCGGATCGTAAAACAGCATTGCCTCCGCCGGCAGGCCATCGCGCCCGGCGCGGCCGGTTTCCTGATAGTAGGACTCAATGTTACGGGGAATATCAAAGTGCACCACAAAGCGGACGTTCGGCTTATTGATACCCATTCCGAAGGCCACCGTCGCCACCACGATTTGTAGGTCATCGCGCTGGAACTTCTCCTGCACATCGGCACGAACCTGATGCTCCAGCCCGGCGTGGTAGGCTGCCGCGCTGACGCCGCGGCTTTGCAGGCGCGCGGCGGTATCTTCTACTTTCGAGCGGCTGTTGCAGTAAATAATGCCCGACTTGCCCCGCTGGTCCTGCACGTAACGCATCAGCTGGTCCAGGGGCTTAAATTTTTCCATCAGCATATAGCGGATGTTGGGGCGATCGAAGCTGCTGACCTGAATCAGCGGGTCGTTCAGCCCCAGCAGGCGAACGATATCGCGACGGGTGGTGTCATCGGCGGTGGCGGTCAGCGCCATAAACGGGATTTGCGGCATCCGCTGACGCAGCTGCCCCAGGGCGGCGTATTCCGGACGGAAATCATGCCCCCACTGGGAAATGCAGTGCGCCTCATCCACCGCCAGCATCGACAAATTCCAGTGGCTGAGATGCTCGAGGAAATTATCCAGCATCAGGCGTTCAGGGGCGATATAGAGCAGGCGAATCTGTCCGCTGCGGCAGCCGGCCATCACTTCCTGCTGCTGCTCGCGGCTCTGGGTTGAGTTCAGGCAGGCCGCCGACACGCCGTTCGCCAGCAGCTGATCGACCTGATCTTTCATCAGCGAGATCAGCGGCGATACCACCACCGTCAGGCCGCCCAGCACCAGCGCCGGCACCTGATAGCACAGCGATTTGCCGCCGCCGGTTGGCATCACGACCAGGCAATCACGCCCTTCCAGCGCCGTGTCGATAATGGTTTCCTGACCCGGGCGGAACTGCTGGTAGCCGAAGGTTTCCTGTAAAACCTGCTTTGCCAGCAACGTTTGATTCAATACTTCCGCCTGTGCCACATTGACCCCGTCTGCCTGAAAAGAAAAACAGGCGCTATTTTCAGCGCCCGTGAGCCAGAGTGCAACGATTAAAACAGATCGTTGAGCGTCACGCCGACGCCGACGCGCGTCTGGTTAAAGTTATAGTCGATGAGCGACTCGCCATAGCCGCTGTAGACCTGAGTATAAAACCGCACGTGGCGGGTAATCGGATAGCTAACGCCAACCTCTGCGCCGCCGTAGCCGGTATTCCAGTTATATTGCCCCTGCGCGCTGAGTATGGCATCGCCTAGCTGATAGCCAACTTTCAGCCGGTAATAGCCCATATATTTGGTGATGTCCGGATTATCATCGGTGCTGCCGATAACGTACCAGGGCTTCACTTCCACCAGCCAGTTGCCGTTTTGCGCCATCAAGCGGGTATACAGGCGATTCCAGCTGCGGGAGGTGGGATCGGAGCGGCCGTTGGAGTCGTGGTTATAGCCTACCTCAATATCGCGCAGCGTCCAGCCGGCGAGCCGATAATCCGTCGCAAAGCCGAGGAACAGCTGCGGCTCATAGTTCGTTTCGCGAAATGGCGCAGACTCCTTGCTGTTTGAGAGCTGCCACCAGGATTTCTGCGTATAGGAGGCACCGAGCAGCGAATTATCGCCGAGGATCCCCCGCCACAGCGGGAAGGCGAGGCTGAGCTGGAATTTCACCTCATCCTTGCGGGCATTTTCGGCCCAGTCATAGCTGGAGATCGCTTCCTTGTTGATATCGCTGCTCCACGTATAGAGCAAGTAGTTGCTCTCATAGGGATAGAGCAGGAACGGATTATCATGATCCTGCAGCAGGTTAGCGATAATGCTGCCGCGCACCGCGGGCGTATCGTGGACCTGATGATTAATCGGCACGTCCTGCGCCAAAACGCCGGCCGGGAGCGCAAACAGCGCCAGCAGCCAGGCCAAAGAGATACGCATTACTGTTCTCCTGAAAGAGTGATTTTTATTTCTATTTTACACCGGGCTCATTTTACCTGTTTATGGACTCCCTGCTCGGTTATCCGTTCCGAAAGTGGAAATCAATATTTTAGAGGCATAAAATCAACATCTCATTAACGAATGGATACGCCTGCTATGTCTGAACTCACTTCCGAAGCCGCCCTAAAGCTGGTGGGCGAAATTTTTGTCAACCATATGCCGTTTAACCGCGCCTTAGGGCTGAAGCTGGAGCGTTACGAAAAAGAGTTCGCCCAGCTGAGCTTTAAAAACCAGCCTATGATGGTCGGCAACTGGGCGCAAAGCATTCTGCACGGCGGCGTGATCGCCTCGGCGCTGGACGTTGCCGCCGGCCTGGTGTGCGTCGGCAGTACGCTGACCCGCCATGAGACCATCAACGAAGAAGAGCTGCGCCAGCGCCTGTCGCGTATGGGCACCATCGATCTGCGCGTCGACTACCTGCGACCGGGCCGCGGAGAGCACTTCACCGCCACCAGCAGCCTGCTGCGCGCCGGGAATAAAGTGGCGGTCGCCCGCGTAGAATTACATAACGAAGATCAGGTTTATATCGCCAGCGCCACGGCGACGTATATGGTGGGTTGATCGGCGTAAATCGAGTAACATCGCTGTTTTGGCGTAACGGATTTTACCGATGGATGCAAAACAAACGCGGCTTGGCGTTATTCTGGCTCTTGCCGCCTATTTTATCTGGGGTATTGCACCCGCATATTTCAAGCTTATCTACTACGTTCCCGCAGATGAAATTCTGACTCACCGCGTGATCTGGTCCTTCTTCTTTATGCTGGCGCTTATTAGCTTTAGCCGCCAGTGGCCGCAGGTTAAAAAGCTGCTGCAGACGCCGAAAAAGGTGCTCCTGCTGGCGCTGTCGGCGGTGCTGATTGGCGGCAACTGGCTGCTTTTCATCTGGTCGGTGAATAACCACCATATGCTGGAGGCCAGCCTCGGCTACTTTATTAACCCGCTGGTCAACATTGTGCTGGGGATGCTTTTCCTCGGCGAGCGTTTTCGCCGCATGCAGTGGCTGGCGGTATTGCTGGCGCTCTGCGGGGTGCTGGTGCAGCTATGGACCTTTGGTTCGCTGCCGGTAATTGGCCTCGGACTGGCGTTTAGCTTTGCCTTCTACGGGCTGGTGCGTAAGAAGATTGCCGTTGATGCCCAAACCGGGATGTTGTTTGAAACCCTGTGGCTGCTGCCGGTTGCCGCCCTTTACCTGTTCGGTATTGCCGATAGCCCCACCAGCCATATGGGCCAAAACCCGTGGTCGCTGAACCTACTGCTGATGGCCGCTGGCGTCGTTACCACCATCCCGCTGCTGTGCTTTACCGGCGCGGCCACCCGCCTGCGCCTCTCCACGCTGGGCTTTTTCCAGTACATTGGCCCAACGCTGATGTTCCTGCTGGCGGTGCTGTTTTACGGGGAAGTTCCGGGGGCAGATAAGATGGTCACCTTCGCCTTTATCTGGGTCGCGCTGGCGGTGTTTATCGTCGATGCGCTGTACACCCAGCGCCGGCTGCGTCGGGCTTAGCGCCGTCGCGTCCGCCTCACGCGCCGGCCTCTCATCCGCAGAGGCCGGCGCGTTATTTTTACTGCTCGGTGAGCTCCAGCTCGGCAATCAGGGGTAAATGATCGCTGGCGGATGACCAGGCAAAGGCCGGCGAGTTATGCGGCACCTCGATTTTTTTCACATTCCATTTTTGCCCCTTGAAGGTAAAAATATGGTCAATATCTATTGCCGGGTTAACCGCGGGCCAGGTGCGGTAATCCGTCCCCTGCTTCACCACGGGGTTAAAGAAATAACCCACCTCTTTTAACGGCTGCTCATCGTGCGTGGAGTTAAAATCACCCGCGAGAATTTTGATCGATGAGGCGATATCTTTAAAGTCCGACGGGGCATCGCCGATGCTCACGTCCAGAAGATGGCGAACCTGCTCCACGCGCATCGTCGGATCCTTCTGCCAGTCGAGATGGGTCACCATCACCAGCACCGGGCTGTCAAAGCCGGGAACGGCGATTTGCGCCAGCAGCGCGATTCGCTGCTCGGCATCCCCCGACGGCAGCTTAATCACCTGGGTGTGGTCGATTTTATATTTGGACAGAATACCGAGACCATACTCACCGCCGTCGAAATCCAGCGCCTTGCCGAAGGCGTAGTGATAGTGGTTGGCGTCCGCAATAGTTTTTAGCTGATCGATTTTCTGGCTTCTGGCGGTTTTATTATCGACTTCCGGAACCGCAATAATATCGGCGCCGATGTTCTTAATCGCTAAATTGAGTGCAGTAAAATCCGCCACGTTATCGGACGCTTCATTCTTGCCGATGTTATAGGTCGCAATCTTCAGCTGAGGATAATTCTCGGCGTAGACTTTATCCGCAACGCCGCCTTTTTGAACCGCAAGAATTTCATTACCAGCAAGTTTTTCAACAGCTTGTGCATTAACGGAGAGGCAGGCAAGCGCTAGGAAGGGGAGTGTAAAGATACTTTTCATTATAAAATTTCACCTTTTTTTATCGGGAATATTGCGATGGTAACAATTATCCCTCAGCCTTTATGTGACTTATGGCCCACACTTCTGATGCGTAGAGAATTAAGTCACTCGCGATAATCAAAGCCTGTTTCCGTTCTCCGGCGCGGCGGCCGACATAAAGGCGAAAAAAAACCGGCCACCTTATAAGGCGGCCGGCTTTGATATAATTTATTGTTTTAAAGCCAGTTTTTACGCTTAAAGTAGAGATATGGCGCCAGGCCGGCCAGCATCATAAAGACGATCGCCCCCGGATAGCCAAAGCTCCAGTGCAGCTCGGGCATAAACTCAAAGTTCATCCCATAGCTCGACGCCACCAGGGTTGGCGGCAGGAAGACCACGGAGACCACCGAGAAGATCTTGATGATGCGGTTCTGCTCGATGTTGATAAAGCCCATCGCCGCCTGCATAAGGAAGTTCACCTTCTGGAACAGCGATTCGTTATGCGGCAGCAGCGATTCGATATCTCGCAGGATCTCGCGCGCCTGCTCCAGCTGGCCCGCCGGCAGGCGCGCCTTACGCACGAGGAAGTTCAGCGCCCGCTGGGTATCCATCAGGCACAGGCGCACCTTCCAGCCGATATCTTCCTGTTCCGCCAGGGTAGAGAGCGCGTCATCGTACTCGTCGCCCTGCCGACCTTCCATAATCACCCGGCTCAGCTTTTCCAGGTCGCTGTAGATATTTTCAATCTCATCCGCCAGCTGTTCGATTTTTGTTTCGAACAGATCGAGCAGCAGCTCATAGGCATTACCATCAACCATAGACTGGTTGCGCACGCGCATGCGGTAGAGACGGAATGCGGGCAGCTCACGCTCGCGCAGGGTAAAAAGGCGCCCTTCGCGGATGGTAAACGCCACCGTGGAGTTGCCGGCGTGATCCTCTGCATCTTCAAAGAAGAAAAATGAGTGAATGTGTAAACCGTCTTCATCTTCGAAGAAACGCGCCGACGCTTCGATATCTTCCAGCTCCGGACGGGTTGCCAGGTTCTGACCCAGTTCCGTCTGCACGCGGCTACGTTCTTCATCGTCAGGCTCGACCAGATCGACCCACACCGAGCTGGCAAGGTGCTTGATCTCGTCGGCTTCGAGGCGCGTCAGACGATTATTTTCCAGTTGAAATGCGCTCAGCATGACCGGGACTCCCAATGCAAAAAAATTATCGGACAGTTCGGTGGGCACACAGAAACAAAAGGGGTTTCAGACCATTAAGCCTGACTCAGAGCGACGGGTATGACGGGTCGCTGACAACCGCTAAGGCTATCAGCATAAGAGGATAGCCTTAGGAGTTGTTCCTGACGGACAGGAAGTTGAGCCAGCATCTACTGGGTGTGTCCAAGGCGAATGTCCTCTTAGCGTAATCGTGCGCGCATGTTACGCCAGCGCAAAAACGGCGTCAACACGCAACGAAACGCTAAAGAGCAAATCCTGCCCTTTAGCATATAAGGCTAGCAGATTATTACAAAAAAACGATACTTTTCTTACTGTTACACTGTTTCCAGCCGCGCATAGGCCGCCACCAGCCATTTGATGCCCTGACCCTGGAAAGCCACCTGCAGACGGCTATGCTCGCCGCTACCTTCCAGATTGACGATGGTGCCTTCACCGAATTTCGGATGGCGCACGCGCTGGCCCAGTTTGTAGCCGGTATCGTTCTCCGCCATCGGCGTACCCATCCGCTGATGGCTCACCGGACGGCTCACCGTGGCGCGCAGGCGCACCTCTTCCACGCACGTCTCCGGCAGCTCGCCGATGAAGCGCGACGGACGATGGTAAACCTCTTTGCCGTACAGGCGACGGGTTTCGGCGTAGGTCAGGGTGAGCTTCTGCATCGCGCGGGTTACGCCCACGTAGGCAAGGCGCCGCTCCTCTTCCAGGCGCCCGCCCTCGTCGAGCGCCATCTGGCTCGGGAACATCCCCTCCTCCACGCCGACGATAAACACCTGCGGGAACTCCAGACCCTTCGCCGAGTGCAGGGTCATCAGCTGGACCGCATCCTGCCAGGTATCCGCCTGCCCTTCGCCCGCCTCCAGCGCGGCGTGAGAAAGGAACGCCTGCAGCGGCATTAAATCCTCATCTTCGTCGTTGTAGCTGAACTGGCGCGTTGCCGTCACCAGCTCTTCTAAGTTCTCGATACGCGTCTGGCCTTTTTCGCCCTTCTCCTGCTCGTACATGATGCGCAGGCCGGAATCTTTAATCACCCGGTCGGTCTGGACGTGCAGCGGCATATCCGCCGTCTCCTGCGCCAGGGCGTCGATCAGCTCCATAAAGCGCTGCAGGGCGCTGGCGGCGCGGCCCGCGAGGGCTTTATCTTTCAGCAGCTCGCGGCACGCCTGCCACAGCGTCAGCTGGCGGTCGCGCGACGTTTGACGCACCACGTCCAGGGTGCGATCGCCGATGCCGCGGGTCGGCGTATTGACCACGCGCTCGAACGCGGCGTCATCGTTGCGATTGGCAATCAGGCGCAGGTAGGAGAGCGCATCTTTGATCTCCTGGCGTTCGAAGAAGCGCATGCCGCCGTAAATGCGGTATGGCATGCTGGCCTGCAGCAGCGCCTCTTCCATCACGCGCGACTGGGCGTTGCTGCGGTAAAGGATGGCGCACTGCTCCAGCGCCCCGCCGTTTTCCTGCCAGGTTTTAATCCGGTTAACCACGAAACGCGCTTCGTCGAGATCGTTAAAGGCGCAGTACAGGGAGATCGGTTCGCCGTCGGCGCCGTCGGTCCACAGCTTCTTGCCCAGACGTCCGCTGTTATTTTCAATCAGGGCGTTGGCAGCGCTGAGGATATTGTTGGTTGAGCGGTAGTTCTGCTCCAGGCGAATGGTCTCGGCGCCGGGGAAATCGGTCAGGAAGCGCTGGATATTCTCAACCTGTGCGCCGCGCCAGCCGTAGATCGACTGGTCATCATCGCCGACGATCATCACCTTGCCGCTATCGCCCGCCAGCAGGCGGACCCAGGCATACTGAATATTGTTGGTATCCTGGAATTCGTCGACGAGGATATTGGTAAAGCGTTCGCGGTAGTGCTGAAGAATATGCGGCTTGTTGAGCCACAGCTCGTGCGCGCGCAACAGCAGCTCGGCAAAATCCACCAGCCCTGCGCGATCGCAGGCTTCCTGGTAGGCCTGATACACCTTCTGCCAGGTCTGCTCCACCGGATTACCGTAGCTCTGGATATGGTGCGGGCGCAGCCCCTCATCTTTTTGACTGTTGATGTACCACATCGCCTGACGCGGCGGCCACTGCTTCTCATCGAGGTTCATCGCTTTGATCAGACGCTTCAGCAGGCGCAGCTGATCTTCGCTATCGAGGATCTGGAAATCCTGCGGCAGGTTGGCATCAAGATGGTGGGCGCGCAGCAGACGGTGCGCCAGGCCGTGGAAGGTCCCTACCCACATGCCGCCCTGGGTGGTGCCCATCAGCTGGCCGATACGATGGCGCATTTCCGCCGCCGCTTTATTGGTAAAGGTCACCGCCATAATGGAGAACGGCGAACAGTTTTCTACGCTTATCAGCCAGGCAATGCGATGCACCAGTACGCGGGTCTTACCGCTGCCCGCTCCAGCCAGAACCAGCATATTGGTACGCGAGGCCGCGACGGCTTCACGCTGTTTATCATTAAGGCTGTCGAGCAGGTAAGAAACGTCCATTGGCACCGCCGGAAATGAGCCGCCCGGCAGCGCTTCGCCGACCGGGCATACTGTTAATATATACAGAACTAATGGTGATTATATCAGCGAGGTCAGAGATGCCAACCGCGAAATTTCAATGTGCGGCAGCAGCCGGCTGTCGGTGGTGTGCATCAGGTCAGCGCCCTGCGGCTTAATCCAGCAGGCCTGCATGCCGCAGCGGATGGAACCCGCCACGTCGGTGGTCAGGTCATCGCCGACGTGGAGTATCTGCCCCAGCGGCAGCGCCAGGCGCTCCGCCGCCAGATGATACATATCGGCAAACGGCTTAGAACGCCCGTCAGGCCCGGCGCGCAGCACAAAGCGGAAATAGTCGCTCAGGCCGAACAGTTCCGGCTGCGCATTGCCGTTAGTCACCGCCACCAGCGGCCACTTCTCCGCCAGCGCGGCCAGGGTATCGTGGGTTTCCTGCGGTACGTCAATCAGGCTGCGCCAGTGGGCAAAGTTCGCCATCGCCGCATCGGCGCCGTATTCGGCCTGCGCGGCAGAGAGTCCGGCGTTCATCATCCCCAGCACCAGAGCACGCCTTCGCCATTCGGTCACGTCGTGGTAAATATCCGGCTCGGTCTCCAGCAGCGTCTGGCGCAGCTGCTGCAGGTGATGGGCATCGAACTCGCTCAGCGAAGGATGGTAGTTGCGCACGAAGGCCAGCGACTCGTGCAGCGTCCGGTCGATGACCGGGCGGTTGTCATAAAGGGTATCGTCCAGGTCAAACGTCAGGGCTGAAATCTGGCCCAGAGGTCGGTAAAAGCGCATTATTTCCCCCGTTTGGCGCGCGGATGCGCCGCATCGTACACCGAGGCAAGGTGTTGAAAGTCAAGATGGGTATAAATTTGGGTGGTGGAGAGGTTGGCATGGCCCAGCAGCTCCTGCACGCCGCGCAGATCGCCGCTCGATTCCAGCATATGCGTGGCAAAGGAGTGGCGCAGCTTGTGCGGATGAACGTGGCTGTTCAGCCCCTGCTTAATTCCCCACTCGGCAAAACGCTTTTGAACATTGCGCGCGGAGATGCGTTTGCCGAGCTTCGACAAAAACAGCGCGTCGTCATCGGTGCCGAACAGCCCGCGTAGATCCAGCCAGTGCTCGATCCACGCTACCGCGCTGCGGCCAATCGGCAGCCGGCGCTCTTTACTGCCTTTCCCCATCACCCACACCTCTCCTGACTCCAGGTCGAGGTGCTTAATGTCGAGGTTCACCAGCTCAGAAAGACGCAGGCCCGCGCCGTACATCACTTCCAGCATCGCCCGGTCGCGTACCGCCAGCGGATCGTTCAGATCGATATCCAGCAGCCGGTTAACGTCATCAACGTCGATATTTTTCGGTAAATGGCGCGGTATTTTAGGCGCCGAAATCCCCTTTGCCGGGTTCGCGGTCAGCTCGCCCTGCGCCACCAGCCAGTCAAAGAAGCTGCGCAGCGCCGAGAGGCGCAGCGCCAGGCTTGCCGGGCCCAGCCCCTGTTTTCGACTCCGCACCGCCAGCCCGCGCACCTGGGCGGCATCGCACTGCTGCCAGCTTTTTAAGCCAGCGCTTTCAGCAAGCGCGATCAGCGCATCAAGCTGGCGTCGGTAGTTAAGCAACGTAATCGGGCTAAGCTGACGCTCCACGCCAAGATAGCGCAGGAAACGGGCAACGGCGGCAAACAGGGGAGAGTCGGTCATGCGCGTTCAACCCAGCGCTCCAGCAGTCCTGGCAGCATCTGGGCTATTTCCTGCAGCAGCTGCGTGCCCTGTCCCTGCTGATAGTGCTGCGCATCGCGGCTGCTGAACAGCATAACGCCGGGCGCATCATCGCCGCCCAGCAGCGACATCGCCACCGAACCGATGGCTTTCGCTTCCGGCAGCACCACCAGCAGCTCCGGCCCGTTCAGCGGGCCGAGGTAGTGGCGCTCCTGCCTGAGACGCTGAATTCGCACGGGTTCAAAGGCCTGTCGGGTCAGCGCCAGGTGGGTGAATTTTGAGGGCGCGCCGAGCCGCCAGCTGTCGGGGAACAGGCGCACCGTCGCGCCGGCCAGGCCGAGCTCGCGGGCCCAGCGATGAAAGCGATTGAGCATCTCATCGAGGCTGTCTGCCGCCGCCAGCCGCGTCTGCAGATGAAAGAGCCGCTGGAACAGGCTTTCGTTGGCCGTCGCCTGCTCCATCAGCAGCGTCATGTTCTCTTCCAGCACGTTGATATGATTACGCGCGCGGGCCATGTGCCACTCGACCAGCGAAACCGTCCCCCGAACCGGGTGAGGAACCTGCATGTGCTCCACAAGAGCGGCATTACGAATAAAGAATTCAGGATGTTGCAACAGATAGTCCACCACCGCGCGGTCATCCAGCGCGCCGATCGTATCCTGCTGTTCTTCCCCGAGTTGTTTCATAGATGAATAAATCCGTCGTAGACGTGTGCCGCCGGGCCAGTCATAAACAACGGTTGGCCCGGGCCTTTCCAGGCGATATCAAGACGCCCGCCTGGTAATTCCACGCGTACTTCCTCGGCCAGCAGCCCCTGTTGGATACCGACCGCGACCGCCGCGCAGGCGCCGCTGCCGCAGGCCTGGGTCTCGCCCGCGCCGCGTTCATAGACCCGCAGGCGAATGCGATGACGCTCGACTATCTGCATAAAACCGATATTCGCGCGTTCCGGGAAGCGTTCGTGGCTTTCCATCACCGGGCCAAGCGTTTCCACCGCCGCGGTTTCCACGTCATCGACCTGGATGACGCAGTGCGGGTTCCCCATTGAGACCACGCCGCACAATACTGTCTGCTCAGCGACGCGCATAATATAGGTCTTTTCCGCTTTGTTTGCGCGGAACGGAACCTGGGACGGCTCAAAGTTCGGCTCGCCCATATTCACGCGCACCAGATCGTCTTCCGTTACGCTTAATACCATACGACCGTTCGCCGTGCTGACGCGGATATCACGTTTATTGGTCAGGCCTTTCAGACGTACAAACCGCGCAAAGCAGCGCGCGCCGTTGCCGCACTGCGACACTTCGCTGCCGTCAGCGTTAAAGATGCGGTAATGAAAATCCAGATCCGGATCGTAGGGCGGCTCGACAACCAGCAGCTGATCGAAGCCCACGCCAAGATGCCTGTCTGCCAGCCGGCGAATCAGCTCCGGAGAGAAAAAAACGTTCTGTGTTACCGCGTCAACGACCATAAAGTCGTTACCCAGGCCATGCATTTTAGAAAACTGCATCATCTGTACTCTAACTAATTTGCGTTTCAGGAGGACGGCAGGCCGTTCATCCCGGGGAGTATCGTCAGTAGTCTACCTGGGTCGGGCCACCGCTATCGCCGCGATCGTTACGATCCGGCGTCGCGCTCTGGATACCGCTATCGACCGGTTTGGTCGGCGGCGGCGCCGTTTTATCCGCCGGTGGGAAATAGAGCGGCCCCTTCAGACCACAGCCGGTGAGGCTGAAGATCGCCAGCAGAACGGCAAGCGTAGGAAAAACGTTTTTCATTGATAGTTGCCCGTGAGTCATTCTTTCTGCTTTCTATCATCGCAGGAGAAGACGTAAAAGCAAGCGTTTAGCATCCGACTGCGCGCGCTTTTGTTTCGCGCTATACTGCCGCCATCTTCAAAAAAGCAGGGTAGAACCATGAATGACAGTGAATTCCATCGCCTGGCTGACAGCCTGTGGATGACTATCGAAGAGCGCCTGGACGAGTGGGACGGCGATAGCGATATCGATTGTGAAATTAACGGCGGCGTGCTGACCATTAGCTTTGAAAACGGCAGCAAAATCATTATTAACCGTCAGGAACCGCTGCATCAGGTGTGGCTGGCTACCAAGCAGGGCGGCTACCATTTTGACCTCAAAGGCGATGAGTGGATCTGCGATCGCAGCGGCGAAGCCTTCTGGGATCTGCTGGAGCAGGCGGCAACGCATCAGGCAGGCGAAGCGGTAAGCTTCCGTTAAAGCGGGCTAGCTGGCTACGCCCATCGGTATCCCCGGTACGCTTCGCGCAGCCGGGGAGTACCTGGCGATATCAGGACGCGATATCAGGAGTAGTGCTGCTGGAGCATCGGCGACGCCGCGGCATCCTGATTGACCGGGGCCGTCACGGCACCAATGGCCTGGCTACGGAAAGGAATGACCTGCGGCCGGCCGTCAACGTCAACGATCTGGTAGAACTGCGGCAGGTTGAAGTTGATAAAGCTGGAACCGTAGGTGAACCGATCGTGCGATGAGGAGTAGAAGCGGCTAACGTCGCGCACCAGCTCCTCTTTACTGCCTTCACAGTGATGGTAAACCTCGGCGCGGTTGCTCTCGTCGAGAATATAGATATTAAATCCGCTGTCGTTATCCGCCTCTTCAAAGAAGAACTGAATAATCCCTTCGCTGGCAAAACCATCCACCACCTGCGGCAGCCTGACGTGGTTGGTTTCTACCTGAACCGACAGGCCGTGCAGCTTGTTGTGCGAAATGGCGCCATAGAATTCAATGGCATTTTCCAGCTTCTGCACCGAGACGTTAAGACGTTCAAAGAACAGGCCCCACGTCTGTCCTGAGACGCGCAGCGCCTTGAAGCGGCCGGTGTCCTGACGGGTGCTGGAGAGGCGTAGCTCAACGCACTCGGAGACCAGCTGCTGCACGCGGGTGCGGATGAGCCCGCGCAGATGCTGGCTGTAGCAGAACACTTCAACGCTATCCGGCGGCGCGGCGTCCTGGTGCATTTTGCCCAGAATGGTCTTCAGCGCTTCGATCATCGCCTGCTCGCCGTTGAAGTGCAGGGTTCGCACTTCGTTCCACGAGTTGCGATACAGCAGGTCCACGCTGCCTATCAGGCACTTCTGCTCTTCGCCAAAGCTAAATACGTCCAGCTTGCGGAAGTCAAAATGCACCACCTGATTGCGGAACGCGGCGGTCGGATCGTACTCAAGGTTAACGATAATCGCCAGATGGCGGATTTCGCAGGGGCTATACAGCGCTTTCGGCGTAGGCGAAGGCAGACGCAGCGGGAAGTGGTGAGAAACATCGGCCACCATCTCCTGCAGCTTCGCCAGGTCGACAATGCCGTTGCCCTTAATAAACAGCCGGGTGCGCGACGTCAGCAGGCCGTTAAACCACGCCCATGCCACCAGCTTGTTCAGATAGCGGTTATATTCCAGCGGCTGATGGCTAACGATCGATTCCATATCCGGCGCGCGGTTATAGACGTACCAGCCGGTGCGGTTGGCGCGGCCCGGCGGCACGTGGATAAAGGTCAGATTCGGTTCGGAGAGATCCGGTGATATCTGCGGGTTCACCAGGGTCACTTTCCCCGGCAGCGCTTCAAACGCCGCGTACAGCTTGCGGGTCAGCACGCCAATATCCTGCGGGCTGGCGGAAACGCTGAGGTTGTTGCGACGCGCAAAACGAATCAGGTTGCGGTAGCTCTGCATCATCGCATCAAGCAGTTCGTTGTGCGCTTTGCGTACTTCGTCGATCTTCCAGTTGGCCCGGTTGTCCAGCATCGCCAGACGCTTTTCATCCCAGCCCCACTCTTTCACCAGGTGGCTCACCACCTCGCGACGCCAGCCCACGCAGGCGCGCTCGCGGCTCAGCTTTTCGCACACTTTGAGGTAGAAACATCGGCGTACCAGGTCGAGGCGCGTCTCGTCCTCGATGGCCTGCAGGTAGATCGTGACGCGTTCCAGCATCATGCAGTAGGGATCGAGACCGAAGGAAACGATCTCGCCGTCGTGCAGGCGCTGTTTAATATCTTTCGCCAGCAGGCGGTTATTGGGGTATTCCCAGGAATAGGCTTCCAGCAGCAGCGTTTTCAGCACCGCCTTATAAGGCGAATCAATGCTTTTATACAGCTGCCACAGGCTGGCGCCGAAATACTCTTCCGCCGACAGCGAGCTCAGGCCGCCGAGATCCAGCCATTCGTTCGGCGTCAGCACGCCCTGCGCGTAGAGGCTCATGACGTAATCGTCATAGTGCTCTTCTTCGTCGCACGGCACCATGTTCCACAGAATACGCTTGCCGGCAAGGCGCACGGCGGTGCGGTAGAATTCGTCCAGCAGCAGGATATGCTGCGTAGAGCCGCAGTCTTCGCCGCCCAGGCTGCCGCTTTCGTTATGGCGGAAGCGGTTCTCATCGATCAGGAAGAAGCTGACTTCCACGCCCAGCGACGCCGCCCAGCTCTCCAGCAGGCTGCATTTACGCTGCAACAGCTGGCGCTCGTCGGTATCGAGCCAGGCCTGGTGGCAAACCCATATATCAAGGTCGGAAGAGCAGCTTTGGCCGACGGATGAGGTGCTGCCCATGGAGTAAACGCCGGTAATCGGCAGCTCGCCTTTCGGCGGCTCCTGCGTCAGCATGCCGCGGTTTAGCTCAAGCTCGTCAAGGTAGTGGCGTTGGGTTTCATCAGGCGTGTAAAGGCAAATGCCTCGGGGAACGTTACCGTCAAGGTAACCCGGCATCAACGGGTGATGATAATGTAGTAATGTCGGCAGTAGACTGTAAACCTGCTGAAAAGCGGGTCCCATGGCAGCAAGCGCGCGATCTACGCGCAGTTGGTTGATGGCATCCAGTCTCTGTTTCAGTGTCTCAATATAGAGGTACAAGACATATCGCCTGATGTTCAAAAACCCGACGTACCATAGCCAGTACCGGGTTTCAGTATTTCAACAAAAACCGTCACCATTCGTCGTCGGTGTGGTTGTGATGAACTGCTGACGGACAAATGGTTTAAAACGTGATCAATCTAACACCTTGCTGATTGACCGTAAAGAAAGATGCGCTACATACAAGTGTAGCACCGTTTACTGCGTGTAAATTCCTCTCTACGGTTCGGCAACCGGTATGCGCATAAAAGGCCAATAAAGAGATGGCCGAGGTCCTGCCCCACAAAACTGACATCCATAAGACAACAATGTTAGGATGGTTTGTGGTCGACAATGACGGTAACAAGCATGTTAGACAAAGTTTTGAAAATTGCCACAAGGCAAAGCCCACTTGCGCTATGGCAGGCGCATTATGTGAAAGAGCGCCTTGAGTCCTGCCATCCGCAGCTCAAGGTTGAACTGGTGCCAATGGTCACTCGCGGCGACGTGCTCCTTGATACACCCCTCGCAAAAGTGGGTGGCAAGGGCCTGTTTGTCAAAGAGTTAGAGCTTGCCATTATGGAAGGGCGCGCCGATATCGCCGTCCATTCTATGAAGGATGTTCCCGTCGAGTTTCCCGAGGGCCTCGGGCTGGTAACGATTTGTGAGCGAGAAGATCCGCGCGACGCTTTTGTCTCAAATCACTATGCCTCCATTGACGCGCTGCCTCAGGGCAGCATCGTTGGCACGTCAAGTTTACGCCGCCAGTGTCAGCTGGCCGCACGGCGCCCGGATCTGCAGATTCGTTCCCTGCGCGGTAACGTCGGTACCCGTTTGGGCAAACTGGATAGCGGTGAGTATGACGCGATTATTCTCGCCGCGGCGGGGCTGCTACGCCTCGGGCTCGAAGCACGAATTCGCCAACCGTTAAGCCCTGAACAGTCGCTGCCCGCCGTCGGCCAGGGCGCAGTCGGCATCGAGTGTCGGCTTGACGACGAATGGACGCAGGCGCTGCTGGCGCCGCTGAACCATGCGCCAACGGCAATACGTGTTCGCGCCGAGCGGGCGATGAACACTCGCCTTGAGGGCGGCTGTCAGGTGCCGATCGGCAGCTACGCCGAGCTTATTGACGGCGAGCTGTGGCTACGCGCGCTGGTCGGCGCGCCGGACGGTTCGCAGATGGTTCACGGCGAGCGCCGCGGACGCCCGGAAGACGCCGAGCGCCTTGGCGTCTCTCTGGCGGAAGAGCTGCTGGATAACGGTGCCCGGGAGATCCTGACCGCCGTTTATGCCGGAGAAGCGCCACGATGAGTATCCTGGTCACCCGTCCGCTGCCGCAGGGCGAAGAGCTGGTCAGCCGCCTGCGCGGGCTGGGACGCGTGGCCTGGAGCTTTCCACTGATTGAATTTACGCCCGGCCGCGAGCTGCACACGCTCGGCGACCGGCTGGCGGCTCTCTCCTCGGGCGATTTATTGTTCGCCCTTTCGCAGCACGCCGTGGAGTTTGCCCACGCTCGCCTGCAGCAGCAGGGCCTGCGCTGGCCGCTGGCTCCCGGCTATTTTGCAATTGGCCGCACCACGGCGCTGGCCCTGCATAAGGTCAGCGGCCACAATATTCGCTACCCATTAGATCGGGAAATCAGCGAAGTCTTGCTACAATTACCTGAATTACAAAACATTGCTGGTAAGAAGGCCCTCCTGCTTCGCGGCAATGGCGGCCGGGAACTACTCGGCGAAACGCTCCGCGAGCGCGGCGCTGATGTCACTTTTTGTGAGTGCTATCAACGTTGTGCAAAGCATTATGATGGTGCAGAAGAAGCAATGCGCTGGCAGTCTCGCGGCGTCTCCACGCTGGTCATTACCAGCGGTGAGATGCTGCAACAGCTTTGGACGCTGATCCCGCAATGGTATCGAGAACGGTGGCTCCTCCGCTGTCGCATTTTAGTTGTCAGCGAGCGCCTGGCCCAGCAGGCACGGGAATTGGGCTGGCAGGATATCCAGGTTGCCGAAAGCGCCGACAACGATACGCTGCTACGCGCATTACAATAACTCTCAACATTGGAAGCCATAATGACGGAACAACAAAATCAATCCGCCGTGGTTGAAGAGACCAGGGAGGCCGTGGAAAAGACGCCACAGCCAGAGAAAACCGGGAAGGAAAAGGGCGGGAATAAAACCAGTCTTGTTTTGAGCGCGGTCGCTATCGCGATTGCCCTCGCCGCCGGCGTGGGCCTGTACAGCGTGCACAAGCAGCAGCTATCCCGACAGAACGCGGCCAGCTCCGCGTTAGCCGCGCAAATTGCGGCCCTGCAAAAATCGCAGGAAGGCCAAAAAACCGAACTCGAAGGCATCATCAGGCAGCAGGCTGACCAGCTGACCGCGGCCAAAAGCCAGCAGGATGCGCTGGCGAAGCAGCTGGAAGAAGTGCAGCAGAAAGTGGCCGTTATCTCCGGCAGCGACGCTAAAACCTGGCTGCTGGCGCAGGCTGATTTCCTGGTGAAGGTTGCCGGACGCAAGCTGTGGAGCGATCAGGACGTCACGACCGCCGCCGCGCTGCTCAAAAGCGCCGATGCCAGCCTCGCCGACATGAATGACCCCAGCCTGATTGGCGCGCGCCGCGCCATCACCGACGATATCGCCTCGCTCTCGGCGGTAAGCCAGGTCGACTACGACGGCATCATTCTCAAAGTGAATCAGCTCGCTAATCAGATAGACAACCTGCGTCTGGCGGATAATAACGACGACGACTCGCCGATGGATTCCGACAGCGAAGAGCTGTCCAGCTCCATCGGCGAGTGGCGTATTAACCTGCAGAAAAGCTGGCAGAGCTTTATGGACAGCTTTATCACCATCCGCCGCCGCGATGAAACGGCAGTGCCGCTGCTGGCACCGAACCAGGACGTCTACCTGCGCGAGAATATTCGCTCCCGCCTGCTGGTCGCCGCGCAGGCGGTTCCGCGCCACCAGGAAGAGACCTACAAGCAGGCTCTGGAAAACGTATCAACCTGGGTTCGCGCCTATTACGATACTGACGATGCCACCACCAAAGCCTTCCTTGAGGAGGTCGATAAGCTGAGCCAGCAGAGCATCACCATGAGCGTACCGGAAAATCTGCAGAGTCAGGCAATACTCGAGAAACTGATGCAGACGCGAGTACGTAACCTGATGGCACAACCCGCCGTCGCGCAGAGCGGTGCTCCGGCTCCTGCCCCGACGCCAGCCGTGCCGGCACCAGCCCCTGCGCCACAAGGAGAGTAACGCATGTTGAAAATTCTCTTACTCTTCGCACTGCTGATCGCCGGGATCGTTATCGGTCCGATCATTTCCGGCCATCAGGGCTACGTGCTGATCCAAACCGATAACTACAACATTGAAACCAGCGTTACCGGCCTGGCGATCGTACTGATCCTCACAATGGTGGTGCTGTTTGCCATTGAATGGCTGTTGCGGCGTATTTTTCGCACCAGCGCCCATACCCGCGGCTGGTTCGTAGGTCGTAAACGCCGCCGCGCGCGCAAGCAAACCGAGCAGGCGCTGTTAAAACTGGCGGAAGGCGACTACCAGCAGGTTGAAAAGCTGATGGCCAAAAATGCCGATCACGCCGAGCAGCCGGTGGTTAACTATCTTCTGGCGGCGGAAGCGGCCCAGCAGCGCGGCGATGAAGCCCGCGCCAATCAGCATCTTGAGCGCGCAACGGAGCTGGCCGGAGACGATCTGATCCCGGTCGAGATTGCCCGCGTGCGCCTGCAGCTGGCGCGCAATGAAAATCATGCGGCGCGCCACGGTATTGATAAGCTGCTGGAAATCACTCCCCGACATCCTGAAGTCCTGCGTCTGGCGGAACAGGCCTACACCCGCACCGGCGCGTGGCACTCGCTGCTGGATATCATCCCGTCCATGGCAAAAGCCAACGTCAACGATGAAGAGCATCGCGCCGCGCTCGAGCAGCAGGCGTGGATCGGTTTAATGGATAAGACGCTGGCCGATCGGGGCAGCGAAGGCCTGCGCGAATGGTGGAAAAACCAAAGCCGTAAAACGCGTGGCCAGGTCGCGCTGCAGGTGGCGATGGCGAATCTGCTCATTGAGAGCGATGACCACGATACCGCGCAGCAGATTATTATCGACGGCCTGAAAAAGCAGTATGACGATCGTCTGGTGATGCTTATCCCGCGCCTGAAGACCAATAATCCGGAACAGCTGGAAAAAGTGCTGCGCCAGCAGATCAAAACCGTCGGCGATCGTCCGCTGCTGTGGAGTACGCTGGGGCAATCGCTGATGCGCCATGGCGAATGGCAGGAGGCCAGCATCGCGTTTCGCGCCGCCCTGAAGCAGCGCCCGGATGCGTTTGACTACGCCTGGCTGGCGGATACGCTCGACCGCCTGCACCAGCCGGAAGAGGCCGCCACTCTGCGCCGCGACGGCCTGCTGCTAACCCTGCAGAACAATACGCCGCAGTAGCCGTCCCAGCCGCTGTCGCCTCATCAGGGGCGACAGCGCTCTTCTCGCCGCGCCCCTTCTCTGTTTATCCCCTGCCCTTTTCTTACCGGTCCCTGAAAGAAAAAAACGCCCGCACTGATAATCAGGGCGGGCGTTAAAACAGGTCTGTTTGACAACAAATTGGGTGCTTCACTCAACGTCGTGTCCATGGTGTTTGATGAGACCAGATAATGGCGACATCTGTCAGTGGACGATAAGCACCGTAAACGGCTCTGCGTCATTCCTGAGTTTATGAGGCACTAAGGCGAACATAAGAGATGGAATGAGCATCTACCCGTTTATTATCGCACAGGTTCTGTGGAGATGACATCTCCCCCGATGGTGAATTGGGAGTTTTCTGGACAAATAATGGCGGTAGAAGCAGGGAGTTTTTATTTTTTAAATCAGGAAGATACGAGGATTTTTTGCAATATCAGAAAACAAAAAACCCCGCCGAAGCGGGGTTCAAAATTGGTCGGCGAGAGAGGATTCGAACCTCCGACCCACTGGTCCCAAACCAGTTGCGCTACCAAGCTGCGCTACTCGCCGATATACTGCTTTTTGAATTTTTAGTTCAATTCTTTAAAGTCGTGGTGCGAGGGGGGGGACTCGAACCCCCACATCCTAAGGACACTAACACCTGAAGCTAGCGCGTCTACCAATTCCGCCACCTTCGCAATTCACAACTCTATCAAATAATGGGGTGGCTAATGGGATTCGAACCCACGACAACTGGAATCACAATCCAGGGCTCTACCAACTGAGCTATAGCCACCACTACAAATCTTTTCACGCGGCAATGTCTAAAACATTCCACCGCAGCTCAAGCACCGGGTTAAATGGTGCGCCCGACAGGATTCGAACCTGAGACCTCTGCCTCCGGAGGGCAGCGCTCTATCCAGCTGAGCTACGGGCGCTTAGCGCCGTTGCGGGGTCGGATATTACGGACTTCCCCCCCCGCTGTCTAGTGCCTTTTTAAATAAAATTTCCGTTTGCTCACACTTTATGCGCTTTGCTGCTTATTCAGCCGCTTTATCGACATTTCCATGCCGCCCGAGGCCAAAAACCTTATAAATAAGGGTCACCAGGGCCAGGAAAAGAATTCCGACAAACAGCGACATCCGGGTATCTTCGTTAAAACCCATGCCGATCAGCACGCAAACCAGAAACGCCATCGTAATATAGTTCGCCCATGGGAAGAGCAGCGAGCGGAACGGGTGGCTGGCCATCGCCTCCTGATGCGCGCGGCGAAAACGCAGCTGGCTAATCAGGATCACAAACCACGGCACCATACCCGGCAGCACGCTGGCGCTGTAGACGTAGACGAACACCCGCTGCGGATTGGGAATAATATAGTTCAGGCAGGAGCCCACCAGCAGGATCAGGATCGACAGCGCGACGCCGACCGCCGGTACGCCGCTGCGGGAGACCTTGCCGACTGCCGCCGGCAGCTGGCGGTTTTTTGCCAGCGCGTAGAGCATGCGGCCACAGCTGTACATTCCGCTATTGCAGCCGGAAAGCGCGGCCGTCAGAACCACAAAGTTGATAATGCCCGCCGCGGCGGTGATGCCAATCTTCGCAAAGGTCAGTACGAACGGGCTGCCGCCGGAGCCAATCTGATTCCACGGGAAGATAGTCACAATGACGAAAATGGCGCCTACGTAAAAAATAAGGATACGCCACAGAACTTTGCCGACCGCGCTGCGCAGGGTCACCTGCGGATTCTTCGCTTCTCCGGCGGTAATACCGATAAGCTCAACGCCCTGGTAGGAGGCAACGACAATACAGAGCGCGGTCAGGAAGCCCTTCCAGCCGCCGGCAAAGAAGCCGCCGTGTTCGGTCAGGTTGCCAAAGCCGATAGAGTGCCCGCCGTTACCAAAGCCAAAGAAAATCACCCCCAGCCCGACCACAATCATCACGATGATGGTCGTGACCTTAATCATCGCAAACCAGAACTCGATCTCGCCGTACAGGCGTACCGCCGCCAGGTTCGCCAACGCCACCAGCCCAACGGCAATCAGGGCCGGTATCCACTGCGCCATCTCAGGGAACCAGAACTGGACGTAAACCCCGATGGCCGTAATCTCCGATATCCCTACCGCCATCCACATAAACCAGTAGGACCAGGCGGTCAAATAGCCGAAGAACGGGCTCATATAGCGGTGAGCGTAAACGGCGAACGAGCCGGTTACCGGTTCGAGGAACAGCATCTCCCCCATCGAACGCATGATAAAGAAGACAAATAAGCCCGCAATAATATACGCCAGCAGGACCGACGGGCCGGCCCATTTCAGCGTACTCGCCGATCCCATAAATAAACCGACGCCAATCGTACCGCCAAGGGCGATTAGCTCAATGTGCCTGGCCTCCAGCCCGCGCTGAAGTTCCGCTTTTTTCTCAGTCATATACCCTCTTGTGTTTGCCCTGCTCCGGGTTTTACTCGTTCCCCGCCGAACGGCCTCGCTATTGGCAGCACGCACCTATCCCTCCGTCATCATGATGGTTGTCGGAAAGTTAGCTGATAAGCCGCCTTGATGCCCTTCTGAAGGTCCCGCGCATATACCGGTTATTTTTATAAATGTGTGAAAGGAAATAGCCCTGCCTGCACGCCGGCAAAGAGTGCCGGCGCGCATTAAGCATGCGAATGGTTAATTAATTTTGCCGAAATGGCAAATAAAGTATCAGCCAGGTGAATACATTACACAGAATATGTGTGAAAACTCGCCGGTTTGCAGTGGAATATTAGAGCTGACCGGTATAATACCAACGTAAATATCGCAGCAGCCTGATCTGTCTTTTAATCCGGCTCGGCTGTGATATCAAACGATAGAACCACTCCAGCCCCATATTCTGCCAGAACCTGGGGGCCCGGTGAACGTGGCCGGTAAATACGTCGTAGGTGCCGCCCACGCCCATATAGAGCGCCTGCGGATAAACCCGCCGGCAGTCGCGCATCAGGATCTCCTGGCGCGGTGAACCCATCGCCACGGTGACAATCCTGGCCCCGCTGTCGCGGACGCGCTCAAACAGCGCCTGGCGGTGGTCGGCGGAGAAATAGCCGTCCTGGCTGCCGACGATGTTAACATTCCAGCGCTGGCGTAGCTGCGTACAGGTCTGGGCCAGCACCTCCGGCTTGCCGCCGATCAGAAAGACCGGCGTGCCCTGGGCTCCGGCGCGCTCCATCAGGGCTTCCCACAGGTCGGCCCCCGCCACGCGCGATACCTGGGCCTGAGGATATTTTTTACGTAATGAACGCACCACGCTAATACCGTCGGCATATTTAAATTCTGCCGCTTCAATCAGCGCCCGAACCTCGGGATCGTCCTCGACTGCCAGCATCTTTTCGGCATTGATCGCCACCAGCGTACCCTGACGAATGGCGCCGTCAGCGTAGAGAAAATCCAGTGCGTGCTGCATGTCGCGCCACCCGATGAGCTGTAAACCTCTCAGCAGATACAACGGCGCGGAAGTACTCTCAGACATGTTAATCCTTATCAGACCTGAGGTTGCGAAAGCGGTTTGGTCCGCTTATGAATCAGTCCTACGCTATCCAGGAACCAGTACAGCAACTTCGCCGCCAGCAGGCAGATACCAAAGATCACGAGGAAAAACACCACGCGAGAGCCGAAAGAATCCAGCCCTTCGCGTGCCAGCACGATCATATTGAAGATAGCGCCAAAACAGAAACTATGCAGAATGGCCGCCTTGTAGCGGTTGCTCTCCCGGTTGCCAAGCTCATACAGCCAGTCAAACCACTTAATAATCAGCCCGACCGCGACCGCTCCCAGCGGAATAAACCAAACTCCGCCCATAACCACCAGTGAACCAATCAGCGTGGGCGAGATAGCCAGCCCGGAGTGATTATTCAGCACTTCCCAGGTGAAGTAGTTGGCGGTATTCAGAACCATCGAAGGCCGGCCGTGCCACATCCAGCTGGGGATAAAGACGTAGAAATCCCTGATCATCGGCGCCAGCCCCTGGAACGCTATCTTATCGTAGTTCTGCAGCAGCAGCGCCAGGTTCTCCCACGGCGAGAAGGTATCGCGGGTCAGGTACAGGAAGGTATAAAACGCCTCATCGCCGCTGACGTTCATCCCGTAACGCTTCAGGGCCAGCCAGAACATACCGACGATACCCAGCACGCCGGCCGCAGCCAGCATCCACAGGCTTATCCAGCCGCGAATAATGCCGATAAACAGGAAGATGGCGAAGGCGATAATGATGTTCGCCCGCGTGCCGCCGACGATAGCGTAGGTCAGCAGACCAAAGGCGGTGGTGCTGATAAGGAAGAAAATCCACGCCTTATAGTCCTGGCGCAGGAAGTAGACCACCAGCATCGCCGGAATAAAGAAATAGAAAAAGCGCTTCAGCGCCACGCCGGACACTTCGCTGGAGAAGATCTGGCTATAGGAGTTGAGCCTGAACAGCAGGAATCCGTTGTGGGCAAAGAAAATGCCGACGCACAGCAGCGCAACGGCCAGCAGAATCATCCATGCCAGATGGGTCTCCACGCGGTTCATGGTGAACAGCGGGCGGCGCTGGCGATCGTGCGCGGACGAACGCAGCCGCGTCTTGTAGGTGACGTAATACACCGCGTAAAAGCACACCGACACCAGCAGGGTTTCCAGCAGCACTTCCGGCGGCGCAACGCTGACGTCAAAGCGGAAGACCAGAATGCTGGTCAGCGGGAAGCCGAAGAAGAAAGTCAGCAGAAACAGCAGCGAAAAGAAGACGTTGAAGTTAAAGCGCACCCGGCGAAACTCAAAATACGTGGCGGTGGCAATAAACAGCGACGACAGCAGCCAGACCACCAGCAGCCCGCTAAATTGCATTAATGTCATGCGCTCACCCCCGAGGCAATCTGCAATGCCCGCCGCCAGCCCGTCAGATAGTTTGGCCGGAAGAAAGCAATCTGGTTCTTATCAACGTTCGCCAGCTGACGTTGGGCCTCGCGTACCACGGCAACATCCAGGATATCGCCGGTAAACAGTACCGGAATATTCTGCTCCGTCATATCCTGCCAGAACGGATTCTCCCGATTCAGGACGCAGGGAATACCCGCCTGAATCAGCAGGCACAGCGTACCGATCCCCTGCTGGCGGGCAAAGAGAAAATAGCCCAGATCGCAGCGGCGCAGCAGTGCCAGATAATCGTTGAATTCCAGCCTGTCGCTGAGCACCTGTAAATTCCCGGCGCTAAACAACGCCGCGCCCGCCGCGCGCACTTCGTTAATATATTCGGCATTGTTGGCCGGATAGCCCATCGGGACAATCACGTTTACCGTATCGCCAAACTGCTGATGAATAGCGCGCAGCGCCGCAATATGTTCATTGCTGCGATCGCCTGAGTTGCCCACCAGAATAGTCAGCGCTTCGCCGCGCGGAGCGCTATCCGCCAGCGTATTCAGCGCCGGATCCATCCGGGTCGGGAAATAGAGCAGCTCCCCCGCCACCTTAGGGTGACGGCGGGCAAACCAGCTCAGGTCGCCGCGGGTGGCGAAAACGCGCCCCACGCGCCCCTGCGCCATACGGCGCAGCGGATAGAAAAGCCGGAACTTCAGGCTGGACGAATTCTCATACAGATCGGCGCCCCAGATATGCCAGTTGAACTGGGAAGGGCGAATTCCACCGCCGAGCAGCGCCAGCCACAGGCCGGTATTGAACTGACCGTGGAAGAAAAAGCGCTGGCGCCGATCCGCTTTCGCCGCGGAGATGACCGCCTGCGCCAGCGATTTCTTTCCGGGATAACAGGTGATGGATAGCGCCGGATACGCCTCGCGGACGCCCGCTGCTTCACCGACCACCATAAACCTGCGCGCCCGCTCGTCGCCGGCGGCCAGCTCGTCATTAAAGAACCGCAGAACGGTCTGATTGTGGTGCGGAATATCCGATCCCAGTACGTGTATCAGTGCTGTCATGCCCGTTTACGCCAAAGTAAAAACACGCCGCTACAAAGGGCGAAATAAACAATATACGTAGCCATATACGCCTGCGCTGCGCCAACTGCGCCGTGCGCCGGAATAAGCCAGTGTGAGAAGGCGGTCAACAGCGTGAACTGGCTGATTTCCGTCAGAATATAAAAACGCAGTGATGCTTTGGCGATCACCAGGTAGCCGTAAACATAGGCTCCGACCTTAAGGACGTCGCCCACCAGCTGCCAGGCAAACAGGTCACGCATCGCCGTAAAGCGTTCGGAAAACAGCAGCCAGATGGCAAAGTCGCGCAGTAGCCAGACGGTCAGGCTTGCCGCCGCCACCGCCGGCAGGACAAATTTTAACGATTTGCCGATCTCGCGGGTAATATCCGCTTTGGCGGTTAGCCGGGAGAGCGTAGGCAGCAAATAGACGCTGAACGACGCGGTAATGAACTGCAGATAGGCGTCGGAAATACTGCTCACCCCCTGCCAGATCCCCACAGCCTCCCAGCCGTAATGCTCCGCCAGCAGGTTACGCATCATCACGTAAGCGACCGGCAGCGTTACCGAGGTAATCAGCGCCATCAGGGTAAATTTTGACAGCTGCCCCGCCAGGCCGTTATCCCAGCGCGGGCGCAGCGCGCTAAGCGGGATACTCCCCCGCCGCCACAACACGATAGCCGCCGGAACCACCACCAGCGCGGGAACCAGCGCCAGCCCTAGCAGCGCACCCTGATAGCCGCCGAAATGGTAACAGGCATAGTATGCCACCACGCCGATCAGGCTACCGGCAATCAGCGATACCGCGTTCCCCGCCGCATCGCGGAAGCCTTTTATCAGCGCCAGCAGAAAGTTAGCCCAGGCAATGCCCATCTGCACCAGCGCTACCAGCCGCACCAGCCCCTGGTACTGCGTATGACCAAACAGCCCCTGGCTAATCGGCGCCGCGGCGAGTAAAAAGATAATCGCCAGCAGCGTCGAAAAGCCCAGCACCATCGAAGAGGAGGTGCCGACTACCTTATCCAACTGCCGGCAATCGTCATGATGCTGCGCCACCAGCTTGGTTACGCCGTTGAAAATACCGGCGCCGGCGAGGACGCCAAGCACGGTGACCAGCTGGCGAAAGTTACCGGCCTGACCTACGCCCGCCGGCCCGAAGGAGACGGCCAGCAGCTTAACCACCAGCAGTCCGGCACCGATTTTGACCAGGGTGGACGCCGCGGTCCACAGGGAAGCTTTTGCCAGCGACATATCAGGAGAAGTAGCTCAGCAGCGAGTTAATCACCGTCCGCTGGTTAACCGACGACAGATTGTAGAACAGCGGCAGACGCAGCAGGCGCTCGCTCTCCTGGGTGGTAAAACGGTCTTCGCCGCGGAACTCGCCGAAGTTCTCCCCTGCCGGGCAGCTGTGCAGCGGGATATAGTGGAAGACGGCGAGAATCTCGGCCTCTTTCAGCCACGCGATCAGCCTGCTGCGGTCGTCGATATCCCGCAGCTTGATATAGAACATATGCGCGTTGTGCCCGCAGTCGGCAGGGACAATCGGCAGCTCGATGCGCCCGGCGCGCGCCAGAGGCAGCAGCGCGTCGTAATAGCTCTGCCACAGCGTCAGGCGCTGCTGATTAATTTTCTCCGCCGCTTCCAGCTGCGCCCACAGATAGGCGGCCTGCAGGTCGGACATCAGATAGCTGGAGCCGATATCGCGCCAGGTGTACTTATCCACCAGACCGCGGAAGAACTGGCTGCGGTTGGTGCCTTTTTCGCGAATAATTTCCGCGCGCTCGACCAGCTGGCGATCGTTGATCAGCGTCGCCCCGCCTTCGCCGCCGGCGGTATAGTTTTTGGTTTCATGGAAGCTAAAGCAGCCGATGTGCCCGATAGTTCCGAGCGCGCGCCCTTTGTAGGTCGACATGACGCCCTGCGCGGCATCCTCCACCACGAACAGGTTGTGCCTGCTGGCAATAGCCATGATGGTGTCCATCTCGCAGGCAACGCCGGCATAGTGAACCGGCACAATCGCCCGGGTCTTCTCAGTAATGGCGGCTTCGATCAGCGTTTCGTCGATATTCATGGTATCGCGGCGGATATCGACAAAGACAATTTTGGCTCCGCGCAGCACAAAGGCGTTGGCGGTAGAGACGAAGGTATAGCTCGGCATAATGACTTCGTCGCCCGGCTGGATATCCAGCAGCAGCGCCGCCATCTCCAGCGAAGCGGTACAGGACGGGGTCAGCAGCGCTTTTACCGTGCCGAAGCGCTGCTCCATCCACTGCTGGCAGCGGCGGGTAAATCCGCCGTCGCCGCACAGCTTGCCGCTGCCCATCGCAGACTGCATATAATCAAGCTCGGTTCCCACCACCGGCGGCGCGTTAAATGGAATCATCATGTCACCTGTATAACCAGTACGCGGTGTTTTCCACATTCGCACCGCTGAGAATATAACGTTTAAGCGCGGCGGTATTACCCATCTGGGTCGCCACCCGCAGTGTAGAGAGCCCGCGCGATCCGGCCCAGCTTCGCGCCGCCTGCATCAGCTCAGCGCCGGCGCCGCGGCCGGCCAGCAGGCCGATCCGGGCGTCCGTGGCGTTGAGCTGACGCAGGGAGACAAAAGCGCGGATATCACCGTCGGAGGTGCGGAAAATCAGGCACTGGTTATCAAAGGTCCCCAGCACCGCATTTTCAATCCATTGGGCGTAGAAACGGCCGCTGGCATCAGCGGCATACCACGGCGCGCGAAAGCGGCTGAGGGCAAACGCCTGCGCCGCCAGCTCCCGCAGACGCGGGATGTCCGCGGCGGTGGCGATTTCGCACCCGAGATCGTCGGCCGTCCCGGCCGGCAGCGCCAGATCGACTTCCCCTTCAACCAGCTGGAAACCCAGCTGCTGTAAGGCATCCAGCCGTTCGGTATCGTCCGCCGCAATCTTCGCCTGCAGACGCGACCAGCCGGTCAGCGCCTCGCTCGTCAACGGCGGAGCGTCGTGTCGAAAGCGCACGATCGCGCTGTTAACGCCAAAGAAGCGATTTTCCCACTCCAGGGGTTCAATACTGGCGCGGACGGACACGGACGAGATCCAGTAAGTATTGGCCATAGCCGGAGCCAGGGATCGGGCCTTGGTTCATAGCGGTGACCAGAATCGTTCTCACCGCCATACCCCTTTGGTATCGACGATAAATGCCTGGGTTACGCTGTCGCCGCCGATCGCTTTGAACTCATGGTGATCGACCAGCATCACCAGTACATCGGCGTTTGCCAGAGCATCGCTCAGCGATGCCAGGGTGCACAGACCCTCGAGCTTCTTCGGCAGCTGGTGAATATTGGGTTCGACAACCAGCGTTTCGCCGCTGTGCCAGGCCGCAATTTGCATGGCGATAGCCATCGCCGGGCTTTCGCGCAGATCGTCGATGTTCGGCTTGAAGGCCAGGCCAAAGCAGGCGATTTTCAGCTCGCTGGCGCGCCGGTTGCTGGCGGCAAGACACTCGGCCACCCGCGCCTTCACCTGCTCGATAACCCATTCGGGCTTATGGTCGTTGACCTCACGCGCGGTGCGGATCAGCCGCGCCTGCTGCGGATTTTGCGCCACGATAAACCACGGATCGACCGCGATACAGTGGCCGCCAACGCCCGGCCCCGGCTGCAGAATATTGACGCGCGGATGGCGGTTCGCCAGGCGAATCAGCTCCCAGACGTTAATTTCCTGCTCGGCGCAGATCAGCGACAGTTCGTTAGCAAAGGCGATATTGACGTCGCGGAAGCTGTTTTCGGTCAGCTTGCACATCTCTGCGGTGCGGGAGTTGGTCACCACGCACTCGCCTTCGAGGAAAATTTTATACAGCTCGCTGGCGCGGGCAGAACAGACCGGCGACATACCGCCAATCACGCGGTCGTTTTTAATCAGCTCAACCATCACCTGGCCCGGCAGCACGCGTTCCGGACAGTAGGCGATATTCACGTCCGCCGCTTCGCCTGCCTGCTGCGGGAAGCTCAGATCGGGGCGCAGCTCGGCCAGCCAGCTCGCCATCAGCTCCGTCGCCCCGACGGGGGAGGTGGACTCAAGGATAACCAGCGCCCCCTTCTTCAGCACCGGCGCTATTGATTTTGCCGCCGACTCGACGAAGACCATATCCGGCTCGTGCAGATCCTTAAACGGCGTCGGTACGGCAATCAGATAGGCGTCCGCTTCCACCGGCACGGTGGTGGCGCTTAAATAGCCCTGCTCGACCGCGGTCTTAACCACGCTGGCCAAATCCGGTTCCACGATATGAATCTCGCCGCGGTTAATGGTCTCCACCGCGTGCTGATTAACATCAACGCCCACCACCCGCTTTTGCCGGGAGGCGAACGCGGCAGCGGTTGGCAAACCGATATACCCAAGGCCAATCACTGAAATGGTAGAAAAACTCATAGCGTTACCTGATTATTTTTAAGTGCGGTCACAATGCGGCTACATGCCTGCCCATCGCCGTAAGGGTTGTGCGCCCGGCTCATCGCCTGGTATGCGGCATCGTTGTTCAGCAGATTCGTGACTTCCGCGACGATGCGCTGGCTATCGGTACCGACCAGCGTAACGGTGCCTGCGGCTACCGCTTCCGGCCGTTCCGTCATCTCGCGCATCACCAGAACCGGTTTGCCCAGCGAAGGGGCTTCTTCCTGAATACCGCCGGAGTCAGTGAGGATCAGCCATGCGCGATCCATCAGCCAGACAAACGGCAGGTAATCCTGCGGTTCGATCAAAATCACGTTATCAACATGACCAAGAATGCGGTTTACCGGCTCGCTGACGTTTGGGTTCAGGTGCACCGGATAGACAATTTGTACATCGGGATGGCTGGCCGCAATTTCCGCCAGCGCGTGGCAGATCTGCTCAAACCCGCGGCCGAAGCTTTCGCGACGGTGGCCGGTGACCAGGATCATCTTCTTTCCGTTAGCCAGGAACGGATAGCGCTGCGTCAGCTCGATGCGCAGCGCCTCATCGCCCAATACGCGATCGCGAACCCAGAACAGCGCATCGATAACCGTATTGCCGGTGACCGTGATATGACTATCGGCAACGTTCTCCCGCAGCAGGTTCTGCCGCGAGGTCTCCGTCGGCGCAAAATGCCAGGTTGCCAGCCGCCCGGTTAACGTCCGGTTACCCTCTTCCGGCCACGGCGAGCTGAGATCGCCGGTGCGCAGTCCCGCCTCAACGTGCCCCACCGGGATTCGCTGATAGAAAGCGGCGAGGCTCGCCGCCATCGTGGTGGTGGTATCGCCATGCACCAGCACAACGTCAGGCTTAAACGACTCGAGGACCGGCTTCAGCCCTTCAAGGATGCGGCAGGTAATCTCCGTCAGGCCCTGGCCCGGCTGCATGATATTCAGGTCGTAATCCGGAACAATAGCAAACAGCTTCAGCACCTGATCGAGCATCTCCCGGTGCTGCGCGGTTACGCACACTTTCGCCTCAAAATGAGGGTCCCTGGCCAGCGCGTGAACCAGCGGTGCCATTTTGATGGCTTCGGGTCTTGTGCCAAATACAGTTAGTACTTTCACATCGATTCTCTTCGATTAGGTGATGAAGTCCGCATGACCTTCATCACAGGCCGCATTCACTGGATACGACGCCGCGATAACGCTACGCCTGCGCCGATGAGCGCGCCCACAATCCCCCACATCACCATCAGAAATACGCGGCGCGGGCTATCGCGTTTTACAGGTTCTTCCGGCGTACGCAAATACCGGTAAGTCTGAAAACGCGGATCTAAAGTCGGCCCAACGTTCAGGGTATTCAGCATCGCGCGGCTCTGGTCATAGTCAAGGTCGTATTCCGGACCTACCGCCTGCAGATTTTCTAACCGCGCCTGCAGCATCGGCCTGCCGAGTAAAAACAGCTCGGAATCCGGCAGCTGCTCGGCAGGAATATCGGTCTCACTGCGGGAAATATTATGCTGCTGGGCGATTTTCAGCGCCTGTTCCACGCTATGGGTACGGCGGTTGAAAATCTCACGCGCGACCTCTTCCTGACGCTTAACCTGCGCTTTCATCTGCACGGTACGTGCCGCCCAGGCGCCCTTGAGCTCGTCATTCAGGTGGCCCGCCGCGCGCTGGCTGGCAAACGCTACGTACTGACGCAGCAGATTATTGGCATCCGGCGCGGTCTCGGCCGTCAGCTTCACGCTATCGTTGGTATTCTTTACCGCATCACCCGGCATAAACTGAATATTGTTAATCAGATCGTCCAGCAGCGCGGCATCGGCGCGAGAATTACCCGACTGGCGCTGTTTGTAATAGTCAGTTTGCAGCCAGAAATCACGCCGGGTATCCCAGGACCCCTGCTGCATGATGAACTCTTTATAGGCGTCGTCCATTGCCGAAGGCTGATCGACCGAAGCCAGGTTGGCTTTGATATCGAGATTGCGTAAAAACTGCTGTTGCGAGTAGTAGCTGCCCAGCATATTTACGGTTGGCCGGTCGGTAATTGCCGTCGCGCTCCACTCCTGGCGAGCAAAAAAGGCATAAACCAGTACGATCAGCGCAAACAGCACGGCCATCCCTGCTATCCAAATTTTCCCTGCCCATAAGGCGCGAAACAGCCCGCGAATATCCAGCTCATTCTCAACGTTCACTGCTTGTGCTCCCGGTAATGGTTGAGTCATCACGTCCCCAGTTCTACTTGGTTAATTTTGGATTATTGCTGCTGTGTCGCCGTATTCTGCGTCTGATGCGCTTAACCAGGCGCGCCACTTTCCAGGCGCGTTTAATGCAGTAGCCGTAAAGGAAGAAGGCTAACAAAAAGAGTATTAACATCACCCATTCAGGAACGATACGGGTATATTCCGCCACCACCCCTACCAGCGCCAGTAAAGCGGCGGCCAGCGTGATCAGGACGAATGCCTGCCGGGAAGTAAACCCAGCGCGCATGATCAAATGATGAATGTGCTGGCGGTCCGGAGAGAACGGACTCATGCCCTTGCGCAGGCGACGATACATAATCGCCACCATATCCATCAACGGAATCGCAATAATCCACAGCGCGGTCACCGGGCTAATGGGATGCGTTTTACCCTGCGTGGTTTCCAGCAGGATCCAGATAATGGTGAAGCCAATCATGGTGCTGCCGGCATCGCCCATAAAAACCTTATAGCGACGGCCAAGCGCACCGAGGTTAAGTAAAATATAGGGCAGAATGGCGGCAATCATCGCAAAACACCACATTGCCAGGCTGTACTGGCCATCAAACCACAGGATGATGCCCGTTGCCGCAAAGGAGACCGAAGACAGACCGCCGAGCAGGCCGTCGATGCCATCAACCATATTAAAGGCGTTAATTGCGGCCCAAACGGCAAAAAGAGTGAGGAAGAAACCGAAGGGGCCGAGCACCAGCTCCCATGAGCCAAAAATAAAACCCAGGCTGCTAAGATGCAGGTTTCCTGCCATCATCATGACGACGGCAATGGCGGCCTGCATAACCGCACGAATTTTTACGCTGATATCAAATCGGTCATCCAGCGCGCCGACCAGTACCAGAATACCGGCGCACGCCAGGTACAGCGAAGCATGGGGAATGTAATAATCCGCGATCGCAAATGTAAAACAAATACCCGCGTAAACTGAGATGCCACCCACTAACGGAACCAGACCCTGATGCCGTTTTCGATAGTTAGGCTTATCGACTAACCCAACCTTTTTTGCCGCCTTGCGAGCCACAAATATAAAAAGGGTAGTGAATAAGAAAATACTGATTAATTCAGTAATAGCAGTGAGTAAATTCACAACGCATGTGCTCTCAGCATGGTTAATCCGGGAAGTATAACGACGATGTCTCAACTCCTGAAGGGGTAATGCAGATCATTACAAATTTATTGTATAGATTTTAGTCTGTTAAAGTTATCTCTGCCAGGAGAGGCGCGTTCATCATACGATAATACCCGCTCCGATTTCCCTTTCTGGATCATACAAATCCCAAAAACAAAACGCCACGCGGTTGCGTGGCGTTTTTCAGCTTTTTTAAACTTACGAACGCTTCATCATGTCGAAGAAGTCATCGTTAGTTTTGGTCATAGCCAGCTTGTTGATGAGGAACTCCATCGCGTCGATTTCACCCATCGGATGGATGATTTTGCGCAGGATCCACATCTTCTGCAGCTCTTCCTGAGTGGTGAGCAGCTCTTCTTTACGCGTACCGGAACGGTTGTAATCGATAGCCGGGAAGACGCGTTTTTCTGCGATCTTACGCGAGAGGTGCAGCTCCATGTTACCGGTGCCTTTAAACTCTTCGTAGATAACTTCGTCCATCTTGGAGCCGGTGTCGATCAGCGCCGTAGCGATGATAGTCAGGCTGCCGCCCTCTTCGACGTTACGCGCAGCACCGAAGAAACGCTTCGGACGGTGCAGGGCGTTGGCATCCACACCACCGGTCAGAACTTTACCGGAAGCCGGTACGACGGTGTTGTAGGCGCGAGCCAGACGGGTGATGGAGTCGAGCAGAATGATAACGTCTTTCTTATGCTCAACCAGGCGCTTGGCCTTCTCGATAACCATCTCGGCAACCTGAACGTGACGGGATGCGGGTTCGTCAAAGGTAGAAGCAACAACTTCACCTTTAACCAGACGCTGCATCTCGGTCACTTCTTCCGGACGTTCGTCGATCAGCAGGACCATCAGCACGCAGTCAGGATGGTTGTAAGCGATGCTCTGCGCAATATTCTGCAGCAGCATCGTTTTACCGGCTTTCGGCGGAGCAACAATCAGACCACGCTGACCGCGACCGATCGGCGAAGCCAGATCCAGGACGCGAGCGGTTAAGTCTTCAGTCGAGCCGTTACCACGCTCCATACGCAGACGTGAGTTTGCGTGCAGCGGCGTTAAGTTCTCGAACAGGATCTTATTACGCGCGTTTTCCGGCTTGTCGTAGTTAACTTCGTTGACTTTCAACAGCGCAAAGTAACGCTCACCCTCTTTAGGAGGACGAATCTTACCGGAAATGGTGTCACCAGTGCGAAGGTTGAAACGGCGGATTTGGCTAGGGGATACGTAGATGTCGTCGGGACCGGCGAGATAGGAGCTGTCTGCGGAGCGGAGGAAACCAAATCCATCCTGCAGTATCTCCAGTACGCCATCGCCAAAGATATCTTCGCCACTCTTCGAATGCTGCTTGAGGATGGCAAAAATAATATCCTGCTTACGCATACGGGCCAGGTTTTCCAGCCCCATATTTTCGCCGAGAGTAATCAGCTCAGAAACCGGCGTATTCTTTAATTCGGTAAGATTCATAATGGTGTGGGTTCTTAAACTCGGGGTAGAACTCGAACTTCATGTTGTGAATGGTATGGCAGGAACATCCATGCCTGTTAGCGGCCTACATCTCGTGTCTGTACGTTGCCTGGTCACAGGAAAGAACGCAGAGCTGAAACGACAAAACGGAATGAGTGATAAGCCCGGAATTTTTAGCTTCACGCGCATTTCTGCGGGATGCTTCGGGTAAAGCAAGATTCAAACAATAAAGGTATGTTTAAAACGAAGTCTGAAGTTAACTTAGCACGACTCAAGCCGGGCGTCCAGAGTTCCGCAAAAAATAGGAATCCGGACGCCGGAATGGCAAACTGATTACGCCAGATTGGCGTCGAGGAAGTCTTTCAGCTGGCCTTTAGACAGTGCGCCAACTTTGGTTGCCGCCACTTCGCCGTTCTTAAACAGCAGCAGAGTCGGGATGCCGCGGATGCCGTATTTCGGCGCGGTGCCCGGGTTCTGATCGATGTTCAGTTTCGCAACGGTCAGCTTGCCCTCATACTCGCCAGCGATCTCATCCAGAATCGGGGCGATCATTTTGCACGGACCACACCACTCTGCCCAGAAATCGACGAGGATTAGCCCGTCAGCCTTGAGTACGTCCGTGTCAAAACTGTCGTCAGTCAGGTGAATAATTTTATCGCTCATATTTAACTCCACAGGAATAAGCCTGGTGTGCTGGTGTCGCAGACATCAACGACGCGTTAATGCTACGTTATACACGTTATCCTTCAGGATGCCTCTGTAACTGACAGCCTGTGCGACCCGGTCCATCATGGACCTCGCCGCGCAGGAGTCAAAGCAAACCGTGTTCAAACCCGTTACCGGTAGATTATTCACCGCCGGTCCGCTTAGTAGTCTAAGCTTTCGAGGATTCATTCGGTTGCCGCAGAGCACCTTCAGTAATTTCGCGTATAGCCAACGAAAGGTTGACGTTATTTCAACGGATACGCTTTCTTAATGCAATAGTTAGCTGATATTCTACCACACTATGAGCAAAACACATTTAACAGAACAGAAGTTTTCCGACTTCGCCCTGCACCCGGCAGTTATCGAAGCCCTTGAAAAGAAAGGGTTTCATAATTGTACGCCCATTCAGGCACTCGCTCTTCCGCTAACGCTGGAAGGTCGAGACGTCGCCGGGCAGGCGCAAACCGGTACCGGTAAAACGATGGCGTTCCTGACGTCAACGTTTCATTATCTTCTCTCTCACCCTGCTATCGCTGAGCGCCAGGTTAACCAACCGCGTGCGCTGATCATGGCGCCAACGCGTGAGCTGGCTGTACAGATCCATGCTGACGCGGAACCGCTGGCGCAGGCCACCGGCCTGAAGCTCGGTCTGGCGTACGGCGGCGATGGCTACGACAAGCAGCTGAAAGTGCTGGAGAGCGGCGTCGACATTCTGATCGGGACTACCGGTCGTCTTATCGACTACGCCAAACAAAATCATATCAACCTTGGCGCTATTCAGGTTGTCGTCCTCGACGAAGCCGATCGCATGTACGATCTCGGCTTTATTAAAGATATCCGCTGGCTGTTCCGTCGTATGCCGCAGGCTAACCAGCGCCTGAACATGCTGTTCTCCGCCACCCTTTCCTACCGGGTACGCGAGCTGGCGTTTGAGCAGATGAACAACGCCGAATACGTTGAAGTCGAACCAGAACAGAAAACGGGTCACCGTATTAAGGAAGAGCTGTTCTATCCTTCCAACGTAGAGAAAATGCGCCTGCTGCAGACGCTGATCGAAGAAGAGTGGCCGGATCGCGCCATTATCTTCGCCAACACCAAGCATCGCTGTGAAGATATCTGGGGCCACCTCGCCGCGGACGGTCATCGCGTTGGCCTGTTGACCGGCGACGTCGCGCAGAAAAAACGCCTGCGTATCCTCGAAGAGTTTACCCGTGGCGATATTGATATTCTGGTGGCAACGGACGTTGCGGCACGCGGTCTGCATATCCCGGCGGTCACCCACGTCTTTAACTTCGACCTGCCGGACGACTGCGAAGACTACGTACACCGCATTGGCCGTACCGGTCGTGCTGGCGCCAGCGGCCACTCCATCAGCCTGGCCTGTGAAGAGTACGCGCTGAACCTGCCGGCGATTGAAACCTATATCGGGCACTCAATCCCGGTAAGCAAGTACAACCCAGACGTGCTGATGACCGATCTGCCGCGGCCGCTGCGCCTGGCGCGTCCACGCACGGGCAACGGCCCGCGCCGCAACGGACCGCCTCGCAATCGCCGTCGTTCAGGCTAGTAAAGTATGTCATACACAAAATCGTTCGGGATGCATCAGGGCGCAAGGTTAGCGAATCCCGAATGACTTACTTTAGTAAGTGGTTCGGGTGACAAATCTGTGTCTGACGGATTTGAACGCTGCTTGCAGCGGCCCCATCGGGGTGAGTCCCTGGGATGGGCCGAATAAGCACGCTACTTTCGCAGAGGCAATTTGAAGGATGAAGTGTATGAGTTCCACCTCGCTTTATGCAGCTATAGATCTTGGCTCTAATAGCTTTCATATGTTGGTTGTTCGCGAGGTGGCCGGGAGCATTCAGACTCTCAGCCGTATCAAGCGCAAAGTGCGGCTTGCCGCGGGCCTGAATAGCGACAACGCGCTCTCCGCGGAGGCGATGGAGCGCGGCTGGCAGTGCTTACGGCTGTTCGCCGAGCGCCTGCAGGATATCCCCCCGGCGCAAATCCGCGTCGTCGCGACCGCAACGCTGCGTCTGGCGGTTAATGCCGATGAGTTTCTGGCTAAGGCCAGAGATATTCTCGGCTGCCCGGTGCAGGTCATTAGCGGCGAGGAAGAAGCGCGCCTGATTTATCAGGGCGTAGCGCACACCACCGGCGGTGAAGACCAGCGCCTGGTGGTCGATATCGGTGGGGCCAGTACCGAGCTGGTCACCGGAACCGGCGCGCAAACCACCTCTCTTTTTAGCCTGCCAATGGGCTGCGTCACCTGGCTGGAACGCTACTTCGCCGATCGTAACCTCACGAAAGACAACTTCGAACTTGCTGAAAATGCGGCGCGCGAAGTCCTGCGGCCTATCACCGATACGCTGAACTATCACGGCTGGAAAGTGTGCGTCGGCGCCTCGGGTACCGTTCAGGCGCTGCAGGAAATCATGATGGCGCAGGGTATGGATGAGCGCATTACGCTGGCTAAACTCCAGCAGCTCAAGCAGCGGGCGATTCAGTGCGGGCGTCTGGAAGAGCTTGAAATAGAAGGCCTGACTCTCGAGCGAGCGTTAGTTTTCCCCAGCGGTTTAGCCATTCTCATCGCTATATTTAGCGAGCTAAATATTCGCTGCATGACTCTGGCCGGCGGCGCGCTGCGCGAAGGCCTGGTTTACGGCATGCTGCACCTGGCGGTCGATCAGGATATTCGTAGCCGGACGCTGCGTAATATTCAGCGCCGCTTTATGATCGATACCGAGCAGGCCCAGCGCGTCGCCCGCCTGGCGGCAGACCTGGTGAGCCAGCTGGATAGCTACTGGGAGCTGGAGCCGCTTAGCCGCGACCTGCTGGTGAGCGCCTGCGCCCTACATGAGATTGGCCTGAGCGTTGATTTTAAGTCCGCTCCGCAGCACGCGGCCTACCTGGTGCGCAATCTCGATCTTCCCGGCTTCACGCCGGCGCAGAAAAAGCTGCTCGCCACGCTGTTGCTCAACCAAACCAACGCGGTCGATCTCTCTTCGCTCCACCAGCAGAACGCGGTCAAGCCTCGGGTTGCGGAGCATTTATGCCGCCTGCTGCGTCTGGCTATTCTGTTTGCCAGCCGCCGTCGGGACGATCTGCTGCCGTCCGTCACCCTGACCGCCGAGGATGAAAAGCTGATGCTGAGGCTGCCGGAAGGCTGGCTGGAAAACCATCCGCTGGGCAGCGAGATGGTTGAGCAGGAGTGCCAGTGGCAAAGCTATGTCCACTGGGCCTTAGAAGTCGTCTGAGATCGGGGCGAGCGCTACTTCTCCTTCGCCTTTGCCAGCATCGCCCGGATGTTGGCGACGTTGGCCTGTCCTTTGTGCATACGTTCTTCCGCCGAGATAACCTTGCGCGCCTGCTCCCAGATAAGATCGTCCTGCGGGAGCTCCAGCAGAAAACGGCTTGGCTCCGGACGCACCAGCTCGCCGTACTGGCGGCGCTCTTTACATAGCGTAAACGTCAGCTCTTTTTGCGCCCGGGTGATGCCCACGTACGCCAGCCGGCGCTCTTCATCGACGTTATCTTCTTCAATACTGCTCTGGTGCGGCAACAGCCCCTCTTCCATGCCAACCAGATAGACGTACGGAAATTCCAGCCCCTTCGAAGCGTGCAGGGTCATCAGCTGAACCTGATCCAGCTCCTCGTCTGATTCGCCGCGCTCCATCATATCGCGCAGGGTAAAGCGGGTGACCACCTGGGTGAGCGTCATCGGCTCATCGATATCGCTGCCTTCCAGCATCTCGGTCATCCAGCTAAACAGCTGGTTGACGTTTTTCATCCGCATTTCCGCGGCCTTCGGGCCGGGCGACGTTTCATACAGCCAGGATTCATAGTCAATGCCGCGGATCAGATCGCGCACCGCAACAATCGGCTCGCTTTCCGCCAGCCGCTGGACTTCGGCCAGCCACTGCGTAAAGCCGGTGAGCGAATCATAGCCGCGTCCGGTCAGCGTCTGGGTGAGGCCCATATCAAAGCTGGCGGTAAACAGGCTTTTGTTGCGGGTCATCGCCCACTCGCCGAGCTTTTGCAGCGTTGCCGGGCCAATCTCGCGCCGCGGCGTATTGACGATGCGCAGGAACGCGCTGTCATCGTCCGGGTTGGTCAACACCCGCAGGTAGGCCAGCAGGTCTTTGATCTCCGGACGGGAGAAGAATGAGGTGCCGCCTGAAATTTTGTAGGGGATGCGGTTTTGCATCAGCATTTTTTCAAACACCCGCGACTGATGGTTGCCGCGGTAGAGGATCGCATAATCCTTGTACTGGGTTTTATTGATAAAGTGGTGGGCAATTAGCTCCCCGGTCACCCGCTCCGCTTCGTGCTCTTCACTATTGGCGGAGAGGACTTTCAGCTCGACGCCGTAGCCCAGCTCGGAAAAGAGGCGCTTCTCAAATACGTGCGGGTTATTGGCGATCAGAATATTTGCCGCTTTTAGTATCCGGCCGGAAGAGCGGTAGTTCTGCTCGAGTTTGATGACCTGCAGCGCCGGGAAATCCTGGCTCAGCAGAACCAGGTTCTGCGGCCGCGCGCCGCGCCATGAGTAGATCGACTGATCGTCATCGCCTACCACCGTAAAGCGCGCCCGCTGTCCCACCAGCAGCTTCACCAGCTCATACTGGCTGGTGTTGGTATCCTGATACTCATCCACCAGCAGGTAGCGGATCTTATTCTGCCAGCGTTCGCGGACCTCTTCATTACGCTGCAGCAGCAGGGTCGGCAGAAGGATCAGATCGTCGAAGTCCAGCACGTTGCAGGCTTTCATATGCGCGTCATACAGCGCATAGCAATGAGCAAAGATCCGATCCCGCTCGCCCTGCGCGCTTGCCGCCGCCTGCGCCGGCGTGCGCAGATCGTTTTTCCAGTTGGAGATCGTCGAGATCAGCAGCTGAAGCACCACCTTGTCGTCTTCGATCAGCCCTTCGGTCAGATCCTTAAGCAAACCCACCTGGTCGGTATCGTCGAACAGGGAAAAGTTGGATTTCATCCCCAGCGCGGCATATTCACGCTTAATAATGTCCAGCCCCAGCGTGTGGAAGGTGGAAATCATCAGGCCGCGCGCTTCTTTGCGTCCCAGCGTTTGCCCGACGCGCTCTTTCATTTCGCGCGCCGCTTTGTTGGTAAAGGTCACCGCCGCGATATGACGTGCCTGATAGCCGCAGACGCGGATCAGGTGCGCGATTTTATTGGTGATAACGCGGGTCTTACCGGAACCGGCGCCCGCCAGCACCAGGCACGGTCCGGTAACGAATTCGACGGCTTGTTGTTGGCCAGGGTTTAAACGCATGGGAGTCTTGCTCAATCTTCGAACGGGGTGAGGATTGTAGCAGAAAGCCGGGAGGAGATTTACCGGCTAATGGTAAAGTGTTGGCCACACCCGTCATCCTGAGAGCGAAACCATGGCAAAGTCCGCAGCGGCCCTGCATATCCTGGTCAAAGAAGAGAAGCTGGCGCAGGAGATCCTCGCCAAACTGGAACGCGGCATCAGCTTCGATCACCTGGCGAAGCGCTATTCACGCTGCCCCTCCGGGCGCAACGGCGGCGACTTAGGCGAGTTCCAACAGGGCGCGATGGTTGGGCCGTTTGATAGCGCGGTCTTCTCCTGCCCGCTGCTAAAACCCTACGGCCCGGTCAAAACGCGCTTTGGCTACCACATCATTAAGGTGCTGTATCGCCGCTAACGCATGCTAATATTGCGCCCTGATTCATCGCAACCTATCAAGGCACAATCATGGCTAAAACAGCGGCAGCAATGCACATCCTGGTGAAAGAAGAGAAGCTGGCACTCGACCTGCTGGAACAAATTAAAAACGGCGGCGATTTCGAAAAGCTGGCGAAGAAACACTCCACCTGCCCGTCAGGTAAGAAAGGCGGTCACCTGGGCGAATTCCGCCAGGGTCAGATGGTGCCGGCGTTTGATAAAGTCGTCTTCTCCTGCCCGGTGCTGGAGCCGACCGGCCCGCTGCACACTCAGTTCGGTTACCACATCATTAAAGTGCTGTACCGTAACTAATACATTAAAGCCTCTCTGGCGCAGAGAGGCTTTTTCCTTATTTCGCCTGCAGCGTTTTTTGTGCTTCATGCTTCATGACATGCATGCCGATAGCTGCCTGGAACACCTTAAACATCAGTCCGCTAATCAGCGTCGCGAAGGTGATGGTGATAAACGCCGTCATTACCCAGTCAACCAGCGCAAAGCCGCTATTTAGCAGCGCCGGGCGATACACCGCCATCCCGCCAAAGACCACCCAGTGGCTTAAGCAGTAGAAGCACTGAAACAGATGCCCCACCAGCGCATTCTTTTTTGCCGTCCACTCGCGAAATGAAGCAAACAGCTCCGTTTGCGTCACCGTTATCGAAATACTGCTGGCCGCCAGGGCAATCATCAGGCAGGTCGTTAAGGTAGCAATCATGAGTTATGGCCTTTGTCATTGAAGTAGCTGATAAATTCGCCGCCGATATCCTGTAGCGTCAGGCTTTTAAAACGATCGAGGATCAGCGTTTGCGCATCGGCGAGCGTTGCCGACATCACCCGGTTGACCCCCTGCTCCACCAGGCATTGTGGGTTCTCGCTGCGGTTGCCCAGCGCAAACAGCGCCGGTTCACCTAACGCCATGTAGATATCGTAAAGCGTAATCTCCGTCACCGGCCGACATAGCCGCCAGCCGCCGTGGTGCCCCTTAGTGGCACAGACAATGTTTTTTTCCCTGAGGCCGGCAAGCAGCTTGCGGATGAACGCCGGATTACCGTCAATAAAGGCGGCCATCTGCTCCGACGTCAGGGGCTTATCCATCTGCTCAAGGTGCAGCAGGATGTGCAGTGTTGCTGAGAATGAGTTATTTGTTTTCATGTAATTTACGATATTACATAAACGCCATGCTGCGCAATTCCCTCCGGTGAAATAAAACCAGAAATTCACACAAAATGATGATAGTTAAGGTTTTTTATATTTTTACACTGTGTTATTGACCAAAATAAATCTTATGTTACTTTTAATATTACATGATTTATTACGTTAACAATGAGGTCGATATGCACAATCAGGAACAGACGCCGGAACAGTTTTGGGCATCACATTACGACGCCATGTCTCCGCTCTCCAGTGGTATCCCCGGCAAAATTCTGCTGCGCTTTACCGAAGCATTAGCGCCGGGCAAAGCGCTGGAACTTGGCTGCGGGCGAGGAGACGATAGCGTCTGGCTGGCGAAAAAAGGCTGGCAGGTCACCGCCGTGGATTTATCCTCGCGGGCGCTGGAATACGCCGCAGGCAACGCCGAACGAGCCGCGGTCAGCGATCGTATTACCTTCACCCAATACGATCTCACCGAAGGTTTTCCTGAGGGTGAATTCGATCTGATTGCCGCCTCTTTTCTGGAATCACCCCTAACATTCGATCGTCATAGCATCTTCCGCGCCGCATTTGCCCACGTTGCGCCAGGAGGCATGCTGCTGATTACCTCCCATGCCAGGCCGCCGTCATGGTCAAAGCATGCCGATCGTCCGTTCCAGTCGGCAAAAGAAGCCCTCGCATCGCTTGAGCCGCTGCCTGAAGGTTGGGAGATCGTTTTCTGCGACGACGTTTCGCGCACGATGCGCGGGCCGGAAGGCGAGGAGGGAGAGGTATCGGATTCGGTGATTGCGCTAAGGCGTAAATAAACAGGCCCGGTAGCGCTTACGCTTACCGGGCCTTTAGAGGATTTGCCGGTCGATGCGGCCCGCGGGCCGCAGAACGACGGGGATTAACCTGCTACAGCAATACGTTTCATATCGGTCATGTAGCCGCGCAGCTTGTGGCCAACGCTTTCGATTGCGTGGCTGCGAATCGCTTCGTTCACATCGCGAAGCTGGGCGTTGTCTACGGCACCTTCGGCAATCGCCTTGCCCAGATCGCCGGTCTGCAGCGTGGTCATGAACTCTTTCAGCAGCGGTACGCAAGCGTAGGAGAACAGGTAGTTACCGTACTCGGCGGTATCGGAGATAACCACGTTCATTTCATACAGACGCTTACGCGCGATGGTGTTGGCAATCAGCGGCAGCTCGTGCAGCGACTCATAGTATGCGGACTCTTCGATAATGCCGGATGCAACCATGGTTTCAAACGCCAGCTCAACGCCCGCTTTCACCATCGCAATCATCAGAACGCCTTTGTCGAAGTACTCCTGCTCGCCAATTTTACCTTCAAACTGCTCAGCGGTTTCGAACGCGGTTGCGCCGGTCTCTTCACGCCAGGTCAGCAGTTTCTTATCGTCGTTAGCCCAGTCGGCCATCATGCCGGAGGAGAATTCGCCGGAGATGATGTCATCCATATGCTTCTGGAACAGCGGCGCCATGATCTCTTTCAGCTGCTCTGACAGCGCGTAAGCGCGCAGTTTCGCCGGGTTAGACAGACGGTCCATCATCAGGGTGATGCCGCCCTGCTTCAGCGCTTCGGTGATGGTTTCCCAGCCGAACTGAATCAGTTTTTCCGCGTATGCCGGATCGGTACCTTCCGCCACCAGCTTATCGAAGCACAGCAGGGAACCCGCCTGCAGCATGCCGCAGAGGATGGTCTGCTCGCCCATCAGGTCAGATTTTACTTCCGCCACGAAGGAGGATTCCAGCACGCCAGCACGGTGGCCACCGGTGGCCGCTGCCCACGCTTTCGCGATGGCCATGCCTTCACCTTTCGGGTCGTTTTCCGGGTGAACGGCGATCAGCGTAGGTACGCCGAAACCGCGTTTGTACTCTTCACGAACTTCGGTACCCGGGCACTTCGGCGCCACCATCACGACGGTGATGTCTTTGCGAACCTGCTCGCCAACTTCAACGATGTTAAAACCGTGGGAGTATCCCAGCGCCGCGCCGTCTTTCATCAGCGGCTGTACGGAACGAACAACGTCAGAGTGCTGTTTGTCCGGCGTCAGGTTAACAACCAGGTCGGCCTGCGGGATCAGATCTTCATAGGTGCCGACCGTAAAGCCGTTTTCGGTCGCTTTACGCCAGGAAGCGCGCTTTTCTGCAATCGCTTCTTTACGCAGAGCGTAGGAGATATCCAGGCCGGAGTCGCGCATGTTCAGGCCCTGGTTCAGACCCTGGGCGCCGCAGCCGACGATGACCACTTTTTTACCCTGAAGGTAGCTCGCGCCATCGGCGAATTCTTCGCGCGCCATAAAGCGACATTTGCCCAGCTGTGCCAGCTGCTGGCGCAGGTTCAGTGTATTAAAGTAGTTAGCCATGGTGATACTCCGTGATGTTGCGTGTCTTATTGTTCGGTTCGCTTTTGCGAGAATGAACTTACTATATGACAGGAAATACATTGCGGAAATTGATATATTCACAACGTAACGTTGCAATATTTGCAATGTAAAATCGTGGAGTGCGGCCCGTGGATTTACGCGATCTGAAAACCTTCCTGCACCTGGCCGAAAGCCGTCATTTTGGCCGCAGCGCGCGGGCCATGCACGTTAGCCCCTCGACTCTTTCACGGCAGATCCAGCGCCTGGAAGAGGACCTCGGTCAGCCGCTGTTCGTGCGCGATAACCGCACCGTAACGCTAACCGAAGCGGGCGAAGAGCTGCGCCTTTTCGCCCAGCAGACCCTGCTGCAGTATCAGCAGCTGCGCCACGCCATCGACCAGCAGGGACCCTCTCTCTCTGGCGAGCTGCATATCTTCTGCTCCGTGACCGCGGCCTATAGCCATCTGCCGCCGATTCTCGATCGCTTTCGCGCCGCCCATCCTTCGGTGGAGATCAAGCTCTCGACCGGCGATGCCGCCGACGCAATGGAGAAGGTCGTCACCGGCGAGGCGGACCTGGCCATTGCCGGGAAACCGGAAACGCTGCCCGGCTCGGTGGCCTTCTCGATGCTGGAAAATCTGGCGGTGGTGCTGATCGCCCCGGCCTTAGCCTGCCCGGTGCGTAACCAGGTCAGCCAGGAACAGCCCGACTGGTCAACCGTGCCGTTTATCATGGCCGATCAGGGGCCGGTACGTCGGCGCATTGAGCTGTGGTTCCGGCGGCATAAAATCAGCAACCCATCGATTTATGCCACCGTGGGCGGCCACGAGGCGATGGTTTCCATGGTCGCCCTCGGCTGCGGCGTCGCGCTCCTGCCTGAGGTGGTGCTGGAGAACAGTCCGGAACCGGTGCGCAACCGGGTGATGATTTTAGAGCGCAGCGATGAGAAAACGCCTTTTGAGCTCGGCGTGTGCGCACAAAAAAAGCGGCTATATGAGCCGCTTATCGATGCGTTCTGGTCGATTTTACCCAACCCGGGCCACTAGCCGGCGAGGAAAAAGCGGAATGCCGGATTGTGCGTTTCGTCGTGGCAATCGTAGCCCAGCTCATGCAGTCGGGTTTCAAAATCCGGCTCATGATCGCCCAGCTCAAAGCCCGCCAGCACGCGGCCATAGTCGGTACCGTGGCTGCGGTAGTGGAACAGAGAGATGTTCCAGTGGGTACCCAGCGTATGCAGGAACTTGAGCAGCGCGCCCGGTGATTCCGGGAACTCGAAGCTAAACAGGCGCTCCTGCAGCGGCTTCGACGGACGCCCGCCGACCATATAGCGCACGTGGAGCTTGGCCATTTCGTCATCGGAGAGATCGACGACGCTATAGCCCCCCTCGTGCAGCAGGTCCAGAATCTCTTTACGCTCTTCCAGCCCGCGGCTCAGGCGAACGCCGACAAAAATGCAGGCATCTTTGGCATCCGCAAAGCGATAGTTGAACTCGGTAACCGAACGGCCGCCCAGCAGCTGGCAGAACTTCAGGAAGCTGCCCTTCTCTTCCGGGATAGTCACCGCCAGCAGCGCCTCGCGCTGCTCGCCCAGCTCACAGCGTTCGGAAACGTAGCGCAGGCCGTGGAAATTGACGTTAGCCCCCGACAAGATGTGCGCCAGCCGTTCGCCGCGAATATTGTGCTGCGCGATATATTTTTTCATCCCCGCCAGCGCCAGCGCACCGGAAGGTTCAGCCACCGCGCGAACGTCTTCAAACAGGTCTTTCATCGCCGCACAGATGGCATCGCTGTCGACGGTGATGATATCGTCGAGATACTCCTGACAGACGCGGAAGGTCTCGTCGCCGATGCGCTTCACCGCGACGCCTTCAGCAAACAACCCAACGCGCGGCAGGTCTACCGGATGGCCGGCCTCCAGCGCCGCCTTCAGGCAGGCTGAATCTTCGGCTTCAACCGCAATCACTTTGATCTGTGGCATCAGCTGCTTGATCAGTACCGCCACACCCGCCGCCAGTCCGCCGCCGCCAACCGGCACAAAAACGCGGTCAAGATGAGCGTCCTGCTGCAGTAATTCGAGCGCCAGCGTGCCTTGCCCGGCAATGACCATCGGATGATCGAACGGCGGGACCCAGGTGAAATTCTGCTGCTGCGCCAGCTCGATGGCTTTCGCTTTCGCTTCGTCAAAATTAGCGCCGTGCAGCAGCACTTCGCCGCCAAACCCGCGCACGGCATCAACCTTGATGTCCGCCGTGGCGGTAGGCATAACAATCAGCGCCTTAACGCCGAGGCGAGAAGCGGAAAACGCCACGCCCTGGGCATGGTTGCCCGCGGAGGCGGTGATCACGCCGCGCGCTTTTTGCGCTTCATTCAGCCCCGCCATCATCGCGTAAGCCCCGCGGAGCTTGAAGCTATGGACCGGCTGCCGGTCTTCCCGCTTCACGAGGATGACGTTATCCAGCCGCGAGGAGATTTTTTCCATTTTTTGCAGCGGCGTAATCTGCGCCGCTTCATAGACCGGTGCACGCAGCACCGCTCTGAGATATTCCGCCCCCTCAGGGGCGGCGGACAGGGGTTGTGATTCGGCCATGATTAGCCCCCAAGTTTCGATTTATCGCGTACCGCGCCTTTATCAGCGCTCGTTGCCAGGCTGGCATACGCACGAAGGGCGAAGGAGACCTGACGATCGCGCGCTTTCGGCGTCCAGGCCCGATCGCCACGGGCTTCCTGCGCTTCACGACGAGCGGCAATGTCGGCGTCGCTCAGCTGCAGCTGAATACCGCGGTTCGGGATATCAATGGCAATCATATCGCCGTCTTCGATGATGGCGATATTGCCGCCGCTTGCCGCTTCCGGTGAAACGTGGCCAATCGACAGGCCGGAAGTACCGCCGGAGAAGCGGCCGTCGGTGATCAGCGCGCAGGCTTTACCGAGGCCCATTGATTTCAGGAACGTCGTCGGATAGAGCATTTCCTGCATGCCTGGACCGCCTTTCGGCCCTTCGTAGCGAATCACTACGACATCGCCCGCGACGACTTTGCCGCCGAGGATAGCTTCTACCGCATCATCCTGGCTTTCATACACTTTTGCCGGGCCGGTAAACTTGAGGATACTGTCATCAACGCCTGCAGTTTTTACGATACAGCCATTTTCAGCAAAATTGCCGTACAGAACGGCAAGGCCGCCGTCTTTGCTGTAGGCATGCTCCAGCGAACGAATACAGCCTTCAGCGCGATCGTCGTCCAGCGTATCCCAGCGGCAATCCTGAGAGAACGCCTGGGTGGTGCGGATACCCGCCGGGCCGGCGCGGAACATCTCTTTCACCGCGTCGTCTTTGGTCAGCATAACGTCGTAGCGATCGAGCGTTTGCGGCAGGGTCAGACCCAGCACGTTTTTCACCTCACGGTTCAGCAGACCGGCGCGATCCAGCTCGCCGAGGATCCCCAGCACGCCGCCGGCACGGTGAACGTCTTCCATATGGTATTTCTGCGTACTCGGCGCCACTTTGCACAGCTGCGGCACCTTGCGGGACAGCTTATCGATATCGCTCATGGTGAAGTCAATTTCAGCTTCCTGAGCGGCGGCCAGCAGGTGCAGTACGGTATTCGTGGAGCCGCCCATGGCGATATCCAGGGTCATGGCGTTTTCAAACGCCGCTTTGTTGGCGACGTTACGCGGCAGCGCGGAGGCATCGTCCTGCTCGTAGTAGCGCTTGGTCAGCTCAACGATGCGTTTTCCCGCATTGAGGAACAGCTGCTTACGATCGGCATGAGTAGCCAGCAGGGAGCCGTTGCCAGGCTGAGACAGGCCCAGCGCTTCCGTCAGGCAGTTCATTGAGTTGGCGGTAAACATCCCGGAACAAGAGCCGCAGGTTGGACAGGCGGAACGCTCAACCTGATCGCTCTGCTCGTCGGATACTTTCGGGTCCGCGCCCTGAATCATCGCATCGACCAGATCGAGCTTGATGATCTTGTCAGAAAGCTTGGTTTTACCCGCTTCCATCGGACCGCCGGAGACAAAGATCACCGGAATATTCAGGCGCAGGGAGGCCATCAGCATCCCCGGGGTGATTTTGTCGCAGTTGGAGATGCAGACCATGGCATCGGCACAGTGTGCGTTGACCATGTACTCTACCGAGTCGGCGATCAGCTCGCGGGATGGCAGTGAATAAAGCATGCCCCCGTGACCCATCGCGATCCCGTCATCCACCGCGATGGTGTTGAACTCTTTAGCAACGCCGCCAGAGGCTTCAATTTGCTCGGCGACCAGCTTGCCCAGATCGCGCAGGTGCACGTGGCCCGGGACGAATTGGGTAAAGGAGTTCACAACGGCGATAATCGGTTTACCGAAATCTGCGTCGGTCATCCCGGTTGCGCGCCACAGCGCGCGGGCACCCGCCATATTACGGCCATGAGTGGTGGTGGCGGAACGGTACTTAGGCATGCTTTTACTCCCAGTTTCTGTTAAACGGGGCGCTGCGTGTCGCCCCGTCTTTTATGCTTATCTACCCTAAATAGTCCAGGCTGCAGGAAGGCGGCAGGAGAAAGAATCTCCGGCCGGCTGCGGTAAACGAGCGCAGCCAAAGCACATGCAGCTTAAAATATGACGGATATTTACTGATTAACCTGATCCAACCAGCCCCATTTATCCTCGGTTTCACCGGTGAAGAGGCCAAAGAATGCTTGCTGAATGCGCTTAGTCACCGGGCCACAGCGGCCTTCGCCAACCTGGATACCATCAACGCTGCGCACCGGGGTAATTTCTGCTGCGGTACCGGACATAAAGACTTCATCCGCCAGGTACAGGGATTCGCGAGACAGGACCTGCTCACGAACTTCGATATTCAGATCTTTTGCCAGCTTAATAATGGCATCGCGGGTAATACCCGGCAGCGCGGAAGAGGTAAACGGCGGGGTAAACAGCACGCCATCTTTCACTTCAAACAGGTTCTCACCCGCCCCTTCGGAAATGTAGCCGTTAACGTCCAGCGCGATGCCTTCCTGGTAGCCATGTCGGCGCGCTTCGCTGCCGACCAGCAGGGAAGAAAGGTAGTTACCGCCGGCTTTTGCTGCGGTCGGGATCGTATTCGGCGCCACGCGGTTCCAGGAAGAGACCATGGCATCGATCCCCTGATCCAGCGCTTCAGCACCAAGATAGGCTCCCCACGGGAACGCCGCGATGATCACGTCAGTGGTATATCCTTCCGGCGGGTTTACGCCCATGCCCACGTCGCCAACGAATACCAGCGGACGAATATAGGCGCTGGTCAGGCCGTTTTTACGAATCACTTCACGACAGGCTTCCATCAGCTCATCAACGCTCTGCGAAACCGGGAAACGGTAGATTTTGGCTGAATCATGCAAACGCTGCATGTGTTCACGATGACGGAACACCACCGGTCCTTTGTGCGAGTCATAGCAGCGGATGCCTTCAAAAACGGAAGTACCGTAATGCAGGGCATGCGACATCACGTGGACCTTAGCCTCTCCCCAAGGAACCATCTCGCCGTTGAACCAAATGTAATCAGCTTTTTTCGTCGTCATTTTTCTTCCCTTGCGCCTATGCGCGGATTTGTTGTGATGTGGGTTGCTGGATTTCGACGCAGGCAACGTCCACCAGTTTGCTTAATTGACTAAACAGTAATTCGACGGGCCGCTGGCTGGCAACGGTCAATTCGATATTTATATTGCGGGTATCCGCGGCGGTCTCCATATTCATGGCGCAAATCTGAAAGCCACGATGGCGCACCACGCGCAGCACGCGCTCTAAGGTTTCCGGGTTGGAGCGGGCCTGCAGGGCGACCTGATGTTGCATCATGATAATTTCTCCAGCATTTCTGAGTTACTGGCACCGGGCGGCACCAACGGCCAGACATTCTCAAGTTCATCAATTGAGACATGAAGCAGGTATGGCCCCTGGCTCGAAAGCATGGTGTCGAGAGCCGCTTCAACCTGGTCTTTACGGGTGATATGTTGGCCAGGAATGCCGAAGGCGCTGGCCAAAGTGACAAAATCGGGGTTATCGGTGAGGATCGTTTCGCTATAGCGCTCCTGGAAGAACAGCTGCTGCCACTGACGAACCATGCCTAAACGCTGATTATCCAGCAGCAGGATCTTCAGCGGCAGCTGCTTGCGTTTTACGGTGCCCAGCTCCTGAACATTCATCATGAAGGAGCCGTCACCGGAGATACAGATTACCGTATCGTTCGGACGCGCGACCTGGGCACCTACCGCCGCTGGCAGACCGAAGCCCATCGTACCTAAGCCGCTGGAGGTAATGAAATTCTCCGGACGGGTGTAGGTCATATGCTGTGCAGACCACATCTGATGCTGGCCCACGTCGGTGGTCACCACGCTGTCAGAGGGTTTGCGATCGGAAAGCTGCCTGAGCAGCAGCGGGGCGTAAATGCCTTCACCAGGGTAGTCATAGCGCCATGCATGTTCGGCGCGCAGCTCCGCGTTGTGCCGACGCCAGGCGTCAATGGCCAGCGGCTGCTGCAGGGCCGGCAGCAGCGTATTGAGATCGCCGGTCAGGGCAACGTGCGCCTGACGCAGCTTGTTCAGCTCCGCCGGATCGATATCCATATGGATAACTTTGGCATGCGGAGCAAAGGTGTTCAGCTTGCCGGTTACGCGGTCGTCAAAACGCGCGCCTATCGCAATCAGCAGGTCGCACTCCTGAACCGCCAGGTTAGCCGCCTTCGTCCCGTGCATACCCAGCATCCCAAGGTAATAGGCATAGTCAGCGTCAACCGCGCCCAGCCCCTTCAGCGTGCAGGTCGCCGGCATTTGCGTGGCCGCAATAAACTCGCGCAGGGCGGGAACCGCCTGCGCCATACCAACGCCGCCGCCGACGTACAGCATCGGCTTTTGCGACTGAGCCAGCATCTGCAGCGCTTGCTCAACCTCGGCGTGAGGGAAAGCAACGTCATCGGCTACCGTGGAAAAATAGGGTTCGAACTCACCTGTCGCCAGCTGGATATCTTTCGGAATATCGACCAGTACCGGGCCTGGGCGGCCTGAGTTCGCGACCAGGAAAGCTTCAGCAATGACGCGCGGCAGCTCTTCCAGCGACTGCACCAGGAAGCTATGCTTGGTGCAGGCCAGCGATAAGCCCAGTACGTCAATTTCCTGAAAAGCATCGGTACCGATAAGCGGTGCCGCCACCTGGCCGGTAATCGCGACAACGGGGATAGAGTCCAGCAGGGCGTCCGCCAGGCCGGTGATCAGGTTAGTCGCGCCAGGGCCGGAGGTCGCGATGCAAACGCCCGTTTTACCGGTTGCACGCGCATAGCCGATGGCCGCCATTGCTGCGCCCTGCTCGTGACGGCACAACAGGTGTTCCACGCCGCCGTCATACAACGCATCGTAAACCGGCATAATCGCGCCACCCGGGTAGCCGAAAACCGTCTCGACTCCCTGTGTCCGCAAAGCATGTACTACCCACTGCGCGCCATTCATAGTTACTTCCCCGTCATAGATCGGAATAAACAGAATTTTATGCTGTTATTCATTCTCTGCTCCCCGTCTGTCATTTTTAAGTTATAAAAAAACCCCCGGACCTTTCGGTGCGGGGGTCTTAGTTCGTTAAGGCTTGATTTCTATGCCTTTCCTCGTCCAAGTGCTGCCCCGCACGGTGGGATAATAATCACCACCACGCTAATCACGACCAGGCTAATCACTCGTAGAAGGGCTGTCATTTTATGTACTTTCTGGCTTCTTGTTCGAAGGAATACCTAAAGAGGTACCACAGACGTCACGTTAAACACAAGATTTTTTTATGGCTCATTTTCTGATCACGCTAACAATTCCCAGTAAAACAATTGTTTTTAATGGGAAAAATATAAAGTGAAGATATTTCAATTTATCGCGTTGCCCTATGGCTTTTTACAACGAGCTGTCCTGTCCTTGCGGCAACGTGCGAGCCGGGTGCAATAACGAAAAGTATGTAACGATCTGCGGTGAATTATCTGGAACGTGACGCGTAAAATGCAGTTCCTGCGAGTGACTAATGGCAGGGTTGTCGACATGATGCCCACATTCAGGAGGCTCTATGTCACTCGCGATCGTCTACACGCGGGCCGCTCTCGGTATCAGCGCCCCGCTTATTACTATTGAGGTTCATATCAGCAGCGGCCTTCCCGGACTAACTATGGTTGGCCTGCCGGAAACAACCGTCAGGGAGGCGCGTGACCGGGTGCGCAGCGCAATCATTAACAGTGGCTATACCTTCCCGGCGAAAAAAATCACCATTAACCTCGCGCCTGCCGATTTGCCAAAAGAGGGAGGGCGGTACGATCTCCCTATCGCTCTCGCGCTTCTGGTCGCCTCCGAGCAGCTAGAGGCCCCCGGACTGAATCAATACGAGTTTATCGGCGAGCTCGCGCTTACAGGGGCCCTGCGCGGCGTTCCCGGCGCAATCTCCAGCGCCATGGAGGCCATCAGGGCCGGACGGCAGATTATTGTAGCCGAAGATAACTCTGCGGAAGTGGGGCTGATTGGCGGCGGCGACTGTCTTATCGCCGGACATCTGCAGGAGGTCTGCGCCTTTGTGGCGGGACAGCATCCGCTCTCCCCTCCCGTGGCCGCAGCAGAAGATCCGCAGGAAACACGCCACGATTTACGCGACGTCATTGGCCAACAGCAGGGCAAGCGTGCGCTGGAAATCGTCGCTGCCGGCGGGCATAACCTGCTGTTAATCGGCCCCCCAGGTACAGGAAAAACGATGCTTGCCAGCCGGTTACCGGGATTACTCCCCCCGTTAAGCAATCAGGAGGCGCTTGAAAGCGCTGCTATTCTCAGTCTGGTGAGCACCAACTACGCGACCACCCGCTGGCGCCACAGGCCGTTTCGCGCCCCGCATCACAGCGCCTCGGTCGCGGCTATGGTCGGCGGTGGTGCCATACCTGCGCCCGGCGAGATCTCACTGGCCCACAATGGGGTGCTGTTTCTTGACGAGCTGCCGGAGTTTGAACGCAGAGTGCTGGATGCCCTGCGCGAGCCAATTGAATCGGGAAAAATACATATTTCTCGCACCCGGGCCAAAATTGACTATCCGGCGCATTTCCAGCTGATTGCGGCCATGAATCCCAGTCCGACCGGACATTATCAGGGTCATCACAATCGCGCCTCTCCCGAGCAGATGCTGCGCTATCTGGGGAGGCTGTCCGGCCCCTTCCTTGACCGCTTCGATCTCTCTTTGGAAATACCGCTGCCGCCGCCCGGAGTACTCAGCCAGCAAGGTGGTGGTGGAGAGGACAGTGCGACGGTCCGCCGAAGGGTTCTTGCCGCGCGTGAGAGGCAGCTGGCCCGACAGAACAAGCTCAACGCTGATTTAGATAATAGTGAGATGAAAACCTGGTGTGCGTTGAATAAGAACGATGCCATCTGGCTTGAACAGACCCTGACGCAGCTAGGACTCTCAATACGGGCCTGGCAACGGCTGCTTAAGGTGGCGAGGACGATTGCCGATATAAAGGACGATCCGCGTATCGAACGCCATCATCTGCAGGAGGCGCTGGGCTATCGGGCGATAGACCGGATGTTGAACCATCTGCAAAAGCTTATGCCATAAAAAAAGGGCTTTCGCCCTTTTTCTTAATCATCGCTTTCTGTGTAATCTTCAGCGCCTTCTACCTGCGGTTTACCGCCGGAGAGCGTATGGAAACGCTTGGGCCGCTTAATTCGCGCCATGTACTTAATCCAGACGCGCTCTACTTCGGTTACCGGTTCACGTTCGCCGCGGCATACCGAAACAAACTGCTTTTCATCTTCAGTGACAGGTTCGCGTTTACCCAGTTCCAGTTCGTTAAAGGCATAACCATGCTGTTCCAGCAATTGCGCCTCTTTGATGGTGAAATCACCATGACGGGAGAACCCGCGCGGATAATTTTTATTATCGAAAAAACGATTAGTCGTCATAAAGCTTTCCGCCATCCTACACGCTCCTGATTCTTTGGCCGAGCTATTTATGGCGCGGAGTATTAGTTACGCTTGACAGAGTGTAAAACAAAAGATTTAAATCATTACGACAAATAATTTTGCGGAGAAGAGTGTGGATACGGAATTGCTCAAAACTTTCCTTGAGGTGAGCAGAACTCGCCACTTTGGGCGAGCAGCGGAGGCGCTTTACCTGACGCAGTCAGCAGTTAGCTTTCGTATTCGCCAGCTGGAAAATCAGCTTGGCGTTAACCTTTTTACCCGTCATCGCAACAATATCCGTTTGACCCCAGCCGGAGAGAAGTTGCTACCCTATGCTGAAACCCTGATGAATACCTGGCAGGCCGCGCGTAAAGAGGTTGCCAACTCCTCCCGACACAATGAGTTTTCGATTGGCGGCAGCGCATCTCTTTGGGAGTGCATGCTTAACGGATGGCTGGGGAAACTGTACAGGGAGCCCTACAACCTGCAGTTTGAGGCCCGTATTGCCCAGCGTCAGTCGCTGGTCAAACAGCTCCATGAACGGCAGCTTGATCTGCTGATCACGACAGAATCGCCGAAGATGGATGAGTTAAGCAGCCAGTTGCTCGGCAATTTCACCCTAACCCTTTATTGCGCTGCGCCGGTTAAAAACAAAAGCGAATTGAACTACCTGCGCCTGGAATGGGGTCCGGACTTTCAACAAAATGAAGTCGGGTTGATTGGCAGTGATGACGTACCGTTGCTCACCACCAGTTCCGCTGAGCTGGCGTATCAGCAGCTCGCCCCTCTCAATGGCTGCACGTGGCTACCAACGCACTGGGCAAAGGGAAAGAGCGCGCTTTACCCGGTAACGGATGGCACCACGCTTTCACGCCCGCTGTACGCCATCTGGTTGCAAAACAGTGATAAACAGGCGCAGATCCGTGAGATTCTAAAAACCAGCATTTTGGAATAAGCATACCTCTCCAGGGACGGAGAGCGTTGGGCGATCGTAACGCCAGGGAATTGCAGGCAAAAAAAATCCTTTGCCGAAGCAAAGGATTATTATATGGCAGGGGCGGAGAGACTCGAACTCGCGACACCCGGTTTTGGAGACCGGTGCTCTACCAACTGAGCTACGCCCCTAAATACTGCTTATTATTAAGCCTGCTAGTTAAGCAGGCTTAATTTTCTAATAAGTGGCGGAACGGACGGGACTCGAACCCGCGACCCCCTGCGTGACAGGCAGGTATTCTAACCGACTGAACTACCGCTCCACCGAATTTCT
>NZ_SNYG01000014.1:0-45248 GCF_004362605.1 Klebsiella sp. BIGb0149
GGTATTCATTTTTCGTCCGAGGACGTTAAGAATCCATGTCACTTTGAGTGCCCACACAGATTGTCTGATAAATTGTTAAAGAGCAGTGCAACGCGCTTTAGCGCTCTGTCGCGAGGTCCCGTATATTACGTTTTCCTCATTCAGAGTCAAGCGTTTATTTTGCTTTTCTCTGTCGGCTTTCGCGGCTGATATTCAGCGCTGGAGCCTTCTGACCCGGCGGCCTGTAAGCCGTTGTTCCGTGTCAGTGGAGGCGCATTATAGGCGGTAATTCTGAGGTGACAAGTATAAATTCAAAAAAAACAATTCAATCGGTTACTTTTCACACAAAATCACGTTCAGGCTTTAATTCTTGCCTGGTTTTTAAACAAAAACGAGCCCGTCGGGCCCGTTTTTGTCGTTTTGTGATTTACTGCACTGCCACTATCCGGTCATCTTTCACCACCAGCTGCACTTCTTTACCGGGAATAAGTTCGCCGGAAAGGATTTGCTGCGCCAGCGGGTTTTCGATCTGCTGCTGGATGGCTCGTTTTAACGGCCGCGCGCCGTACACCGGATCGTAACCGTTCGCGCTGAGCAGCTTCAGCGCCTCATCGGACATGCGCACTTCATAGCCACGCTCTTCCAGACGTTTATACAGACGCTGCAGCTGAATCTGTGCAATAGAGGCAATGTGTTTTTCACCCAGCGGGTGGAATACCACAACCTCATCTATACGGTTGATGAATTCCGGACGGAAGCTTTGGCTAACAACGCCCATAATCACATCTTTCATATGACTATAATCCAGCTCACCGAACCGCTCCTGAATCAGATCGGAGCCGAGGTTAGAGGTCATAATGACGACCGTATTACGGAAATCGACCGTTCTCCCCTGTCCGTCCGTCAAGCGCCCATCATCCAGCACCTGCAGCAGAATGTTGAACACGTCAGGATGCGCTTTTTCGACCTCATCCAGCAAAATCACTGAATAAGGACGACGGCGTACGGCTTCCGTCAGATAGCCGCCCTCTTCATAACCGACGTATCCCGGAGGCGCACCCACCAGCCGCGAGACGGAGTGTTTCTCCATAAACTCGGACATATCGATACGCACCATCGCGTCATCGCTATCGAACATGAAGTTCGCCAGCGTTTTACACAGTTCGGTTTTACCGACACCGGTCGGCCCAAGGAACAGGAACGAGCCGATAGGACGGTTAGGGTCGGACAAGCCGGCACGGCTACGGCGAATAGCGTTAGAGACCGCTTCAACCGCCTCGTTCTGACCAATCACCCGACTGTGCAGTTCCTGCTCCATGCGCAGCAGCTTTTCACGCTCGCCTTCCATCATTCGCGCGACCGGAATGCCGGTCCAGCGCGCCAGAACTTCGGCAATTTCCGCATCCGTTACTTTATTACGCAACAGACGCATCGTTTTACCTTCAGACTGCGTGGCCGCTGCCAGCTGTTTTTCCAGCTCCGGGATTTTGCCGTACTGCAGCTCTGACATCCGGGCCAGGTCGCCAACGCGTCGCGCCTGCTCGATGGCAATTTTTGCCTGTTCCAGCTCGGCTTTAATCGTCTGAGTTCCGGAGAGGGACGCTTTTTCCGCCTTCCACTCCTCTTCTAATACGGAATACTGACGCTCTTTATCCGCCAGCTCTTCATTCAGCATATCCAGACGCTTCAGGCTTGCCTCATCGGCTTCTTTCTTCAGCGCCTGCTGCTCCAGCTTGAGCTGAATAATACGTCTGTCGAGTCGGTCGAGTTCTTCCGGCTTCGAGTCAATCTGCATACGAATGCTGGAAGCGGCTTCATCGATCAGGTCAATCGCTTTATCCGGCAGCTGGCGGTCGGCAATGTAGCGATGCGACAGAGTTGCGGCAGCGACGATCGCCGGATCGGTGATCTGCACATGGTGATGCAGCTCATAGCGCTCTTTTAAGCCGCGCAGAATCGCAATGGTGTCTTCCACCGAAGGTTCGGCCACGAAGACTTTCTGGAAACGCCGCTCCAGGGCCGCATCTTTTTCAATATATTGCCGATACTCATCGAGGGTAGTCGCACCGACGCAGTGCAGTTCACCGCGCGCCAGCGCGGGCTTCAGCATATTACCGGCATCCATCGCGCCGTCCGCTTTACCCGCGCCCACCATGGTATGCAGCTCATCGATAAACAGAATGACGTTGCCTTCCTGCTTCGAGAGATCGTTCAGCACGCCTTTCAGACGCTCTTCAAACTCGCCGCGATACTTAGCACCTGCCACCAGCGCGCCCATATCCAGCGCCAGTACCCGCCGGCCTTTTAGCCCTTCCGGTACTTCGCCGTTGACGATACGCTGCGCCAGCCCTTCGACGATAGCCGTTTTACCGACGCCAGGTTCACCGATAAGCACCGGGTTGTTTTTAGTGCGCCGCTGCAGTACCTGAATAGTACGGCGAATCTCTTCATCACGACCGATAACCGGATCCAGCTTGCCCTGTTCAGCACGCTCGGTCAGATCGACGGTAAATTTTTTCAATGCCTGACGTTGGTCTTCAGCACCCTGATCGTTCACGCTTTCACCTCCACGCATTTGTTCAATCGCCTGAGTCACATTGGCGGTTGTTGCACCGGCAGATTTCAACAGATCGGTTAGCGTACCGCGTGATTCAAGCGCCGCCAGAACGAACAGTTCCGACGAAATAAAGTTATCCTTCCGCTTTTGCGCCAGCTTGTCGCAAAGGTTCAGAATACGCACCAGATCCTGGGACGGCTGCACGTCGCCGCCGGTGCCTTCCACCTGCGGTAAACGGCTCAAGGCCTGAGTAATACTGGTGCTTAACTCGCCGGCGTTAATGCCCGCAGAAGTTAATAAAGGACGTACAGATCCCCCTTCCTGATTAAGCAAGGCGCTCATTAGATGAAGAGGTTCGATGAATTGGTTGTCGTGCCCTAGCGCGAGCGACTGGGCATCGGCAAGAGCAAGCTGGAATTTATTGGTAAGACGGTCCAGACGCATAACTCCTCCCATAACAGGTCAAATTTGCTACTGGAGATTAAATGAGGTCATCCCTCAATTATTCAAGGTTAAAGACCTGAACTATGCGAAAAATAAGTCTGCCTTCCGGACCGTCTTGATGCACCAGGTTATATCAGCCAGATAAAACTAGCCATACGACCCGTAGTCTTATCACGGCGATAAGAGAAAAAATCGTCCTTTTCGCTTAGCGTACAGCGATCGCCGCCGAAGATTTTCTCCACGCCGACGTTGGCCAGGCGCTGACGAGCCAGCTGATAGATATCGGCAAAGTATTTCTCACCGACCGGACGAAAAGCGCTGTCGGCCTTCGCGTCTTTGCTCATAAAGGCTTCGCGAACTTCCGCGCCGACTTCAAAAGCCTCGGGACCGATAGCCGGCCCGAGCCACGCCAAAATATTCTCCGGCTTATCGGCGAAGCAGGCGACCGTTTCCTCCAGCACACCGTCGCATAGTCCGCGCCAGCCCGCGTGGGCCGCCGCCACTTCGGTACCCGCACGGTTGCAAAAAAGCACCGGCAGGCAATCAGCGGTCATCACGGCGCAAACGGTGCCCGGCGTATTACAGTATGACGCATCCGCGCGTTTTGACGCATACGGCCCGCCGTCGAGTTTCAGCACCGCCGTACCGTGAACCTGTTCGAGCCACACCGGATACGCCGGGAGCCCGCCTGCGGCAAACATCCGCCGGCGGTTCTCTTCAACATCGGGCAGATTGTCTCCGCAATGGGCGCCCAGATTAAGCGAGCCATACGGAGGCAGGCTGACGCCGCCAACGCGCGTGGAGCTACAGGCCGCCACGCTTTCCGGCATTGGCCACTGCGGTACAATCAGTTTAGTCATAGCCAGTCAATACGATCCTTATGCTCTTCATAATCGGCGCGCATGGCATCGATCAGCTCAACCATATCCTGAGGGATCGGCGCATGCCATTCCATCTCAATACCGCTAACCGGGTGATACAGACGCAGCATGGTGGCGTGCAGAGCCTGACGATCGAACTGGCGCAGTGCGGTAATGAACTCCTCTGACGCCCCTTTCGGCGGACGCGGACGGCCGCCGTATACCTGATCGCCGACCAGCGGATGGGTGATATGCGCCATGTGTACGCGGATCTGGTGAGTACGACCGGTTTCCAGACGCAGGCGCAGGCGCGTATGAATACGGAAATGCTCCATAATGCGGTAATGCGTTACCGCCGGTTTCCCCATCGGGTGCACCGCCATATGCGTACGCTTGGTCGGGTGACGACTAATCGGTTCTTCTACCGTGCCGCCAGAGGTCATGTGACCAATCGCTACCGCTTCGTATTCGCGGGTGATTTCGCGCAGCTGCAGCGACTCCACCAGACGCGTTTGCGCCGGGATGGTTTTCGCCACAACCATCAGGCCGGTGGTGTCTTTATCCAGGCGGTGGACAATGCCCGCACGCGGAACATCGGCAATCGACGGACAGTAGTGCAGCAGCGCATTCAGCACAGTACCGTCAGGATTGCCCGCCCCCGGATGGACGACCAGGCCGCGCGGCTTATTGATCACGAGGATGTCGTCATCCTCGTAGACGATATTGAGCGGAATATCCTGCGGTTCGAAGCGCACATCTTCTTCGATTTCAACATCGATAGAGACGCTTTCTCCCCCTAAAACTTTCTCTTTCGGCTTGTCGCTGACAGCGCCGTTTACCAGCACTCGCTGGTCAAGGATCCATTCTTTTATGCGCGAACGCGAATAATCCGGGAACATTTCGGCCAAAGCCTGATCTAAGCGTTGCCCGAGTTGATTTTCGGACACCGTTGCGGTGAGTTGTACTCGTTGTGCCATATACAGCTTCTTCGTTTAACGTTGGGTTTTACGGCTTTGCCGTATAATATAGTGTGCTATTGTAGCTGGTCTTAATCGGGAGCAGGAACAGAGATTCTCCCGCATAAACATTTTGAGGAAGTCAAAACGTCATGACGCGCATGAAATACCTGGTGGCAGCTGCCACACTGAGCCTGGCTTTGGTGGGTTGCTCCGGCTCAAAGGAAGAGGTGCCTGATAATCCGCCGAATGAAATCTACGCGACTGCCCAGCAAAAACTGCAGGACGGTAACTGGAAACAGGCAATAACGCAACTGGAAGCGTTGGATAATCGCTATCCGTTCGGCCCTTATTCCCAACAGGTACAGCTGGACCTGATTTATGCGTACTACAAAAATGCCGATCTGCCGTTAGCTCAGGCGGCCATCGACCGCTTTGTTCGTCTGAACCCGACCCATCCTAACATTGATTACGTCATTTATATGCGTGGTCTGACAAATATGGCTCTGGATGATAGTGCGCTGCAAGGATTCTTCGGGGTCGATCGCTCCGATCGCGACCCCCAGCACGCACGGGATGCCTTCAATGACTTCTCGAAGCTGGTGCGCGGCTATCCGAACAGCCAGTATTCGACCGACGCCTACAAACGTATGGTGTTCCTGAAGGATCGTCTGGCGAAGTACGAACTGTCGGTGGTTGATTACTATACCGACCGCGGCGCGTGGGTTGCCGTCGTAAACCGCGTTGACGGCATGCTGCGTAGCTATCCGGATGCGCAGGCTACCCGCGACGCATTGCCGAAAATGGAAAACGCCTATCGCCAGATGCAAATGAACGCACAGGCAGACAAGGTGGCCAAAATTATCGCGGCTAACGGCAAAAACACCTGATCGCTTTTGAGGTAAGCAAAACGGCAGCCCTGGGGCTGCCGTTTTTTTATTCATCAGAGCTATACGCTGAAGCGTTTTAGCGTCAAGTCATCCCATCAAATATGACGCTCTTTCCCGCGTTCGACAAGTAAAATCTCCCCCGTTCCTGTCCTGCCTCACAAATTGCATTCGTTGACAAAAAGTGACATTAAAATGTGACTTAGATCACGCATTTTGACATTGGGCGAGGTATGCTGAGTTCACCAAGACGGGAAAGACAAGAGGTAAAATTTATGACAATGAACATTACCAGTAAACAAATGGAAATTACTCCGGCTATTCGCCAGCATGTCGCAGACCGTCTCGCCAAATTGGATAAATGGCAAACCCACTTAATCAACCCGCACATCATTCTCTCCAAGGAGCCGCAAGGTTTTGTCGCTGACGCAACCATCAATACGCCAAACGGTCACCTGGTTGCCAGCGCGCGAAGTGAAGATATGTACGCCGCGATCAACGAATTAATCAACAAGCTGGAACGGCAGCTGAACAAAGTGCAACACAAAGGGGAAGCCCGCCGCGCCGCAACATCGGTGAAAGAGGCAGGCTTTGTGGAAGAAGAAGAGTAATCCTGAACTTTACTGTCCTTAACTTAATATTGTGTAACGCCACGCGCCTTCGGGCGCGTTTTTTATTGACAGGATGAAAACAGTCCGGGTACTGTAATCCCAGCTGATTAAAGGAATTTATCTTGAAACTACTGCCGTTCTTCTTCGCATTCTTTTTTACCTTCCCCTAACCGGGAGGCAATTCGTCGTGTGATAAAGAATGCGAAGACGAACTACAAGGCCTCCCACCAGGGAGGCCTTTTTTATTTATGCCCGCTATTTTTCAGGCTGCACGCGCGCTGTCGGTGGCTCGAACGATTTAGGGTATCTAAACCAATAACAAGAAAGGCAACACATATGACCGAGGAAAATCCATTACTGGCCCTGCGCGATAAGATAAGCGCCCTGGATGAGAAGCTGCTCGCGCTGCTGGCAGAGCGTCGCGGGCTGGCTGTCGAAGTCGGCAAGGCCAAGCTGGCATCGCATCGCCCGGTACGCGATATCGACCGCGAGCGTGACCTGCTGGAGCGCCTGATGGCCCTGGGCAAAGCTCACCATCTGGACGCGCACTACATCACCCGCCTGTTCCAGCTGATCATTGAGGATTCCGTGCTCACCCAGCAAACCCTGCTGCAGCAGCACCTGAATAAGATCAACCCGCATTCAGCGCGCGTCGCTTTTCTGGGGCCAAAAGGGTCATATTCGCACCTTGCCGCGCGGCAATATGCGGCCCGCCATTTCGAACAGTTTATCGAAAGCGGCTGCGCCAGGTTTGCGGATATCTTCGACCAGGTTGAAACAGGCCAGGCTGACTACGCGGTAGTGCCGATCGAAAACACCAGCTCTGGCGGGATCAACGACGTCTACGATCTGCTGCAGCACACCACCCTGTCGATCGTTGGTGAACTGACGATCCCTATCGATCACTGCGTCCTGGTTGCCGCCTCTACCGATCCGCAGCAAATTACTACCGTCTACAGCCATCCTCAGCCGTTCCAGCAGTGTAGCCAGTATCTGAGCCGCTATCCGCACTGGAAAATCGAATACACCGAAAGTACCTCGGCGGCAATGGAGAAAGTCGCGCAGGCCAAATCGCCAACCATCGCGGCGCTGGGCAGCGAAGCCGGCGGTGCGCTGTACGGACTGCAGGTGCTTGAACACTGTGAGGCCAACCAGACGCAAAATATCACCCGCTTCCTGGTACTGGCGCGCAAGGCGGTGAACGTCTCCGATCAGGTTCCGGCAAAAACCACCCTGCTCATAGCGACCGGCCAGCAGGCGGGTGCGCTGGTAGAAGCGCTGCTGGTACTGCGCAACCACAACCTGATCATGACCAAGCTGGAGTCGCGCCCAATCTACGGCAACCCGTGGGAAGAGATGTTTTATCTGGATATCCAGGCCAACCTGGAATCCATCCCCATGCGCAAGGCGCTCAAGGAGCTGGCGGAGATCACCCGCTCAATGAAGGTACTGGGCTGCTATCCAGGCGAAAACGTGGTGCCCGTCGAGCCCATCTAACGCTCGATAAACGCCCGCTTCTTCATCCCTGCCACCGCAACCGGCAGGGTGAAGATCGCGCCGGAGAGCGGATATTTCGCCACTTCATCCGCAGCCATGTTTTCCCGGGTGGTGGTGATAAACAGCGTACGCATATCTGCCCCGCCAAAACAGACCATCGTCGGGCAGCGTACCGGCAGACGGTACTCTTCCAGCTGTTCGCCGGTCGGCGAGAAGCGGGCTATACGCCAGCCGTCAAACATCGCGCTCCAGTAGCACCCTTCGACATCGATAGCCGCACCGTCAGGAATACCTTCCCCCGGCTGAAAGCGCCGGAAAACCTCACGCCTGCCCGGCTCGCCCTGTTCATCCAGCGGAGTACGGTAGATAACGGCATTCGGCGTATCGGAGGTATACATCCAGCGCCGGTCCTCGCTAAAGGCGAGGCCGTTAGCGCCGTGGATATCGCACTGGATGACCCGCGGGGTAAGATCGCTGTCAATACGCACCAGAAGCGCGCCGTTATAATCTCCCGGCGCCCAGAAGGTGCCGGCATAAAAGCGCCCGTCGCGATCGGTCCCGCCGTCGTTAAAACGGGCCAGCTGCGGGTTGCTTGGGTTATCGCAGATTTTGCGGCGCAGCAGGCCGCGCGCATCGGTTAACCAGATAGCGCTGCGCAGCGCCACGATAAAGCCGCCCTTCTCGCGCAGCGCAAAGCAGCCGACCTCTTCAGGAAACTGCAGGACCTGATGTTCACCGCTGTGCATCTCGTAACGGTGAATTTCGCCCGCCATAATATCGGCCCAGTATAGAGCTTGCTCAGCCTCATTCCAGGTCGGGCATTCCGGCAGGTGTCCGGCGTAATCAAACAGCGGTTGTGGTTCAGCCATCGTTTTCATCCCTATAAAAAAAGCCAGCGGGTTGCCCCTCTGGCTTTGATTATATACGGTTTTCAGCTACTGCCGATTATCATTCGCCTGGCGCAGCAGCGTACGGCTTTCGCTCTGGAAGCGCTGGGCATAATCGCCAAACCAGTGCTCAACTTTGCGGAAGCTGTCGATAAATGCCTGCTTATCTCCCTGCTCCAGCAGGCCAATCGCCTCGCCAAAACGCTGGTAGTAGCGCTTAATCAATGCCAGGTTACTCTCCGACGACATAATGATGTCGGCGTAGAGCTGCGGATCCTGGGCGAACAGCCGGCCCACCATCGCCAGTTCAAGGCGGTAAATCGGTGACGACAGCGCCAGCAGCTGCTCCAGACGAACGTTCTCTTCCGCCAGGTGCAGGCCATAGGCAAAGGTCGCAAAGTGGCGCAGAGCCTGAATAAAGGCCATGTTCTGATCGTGCTCAACGGCGCTGATGCGATGCAGACGGGCGCCCCAAACCTGAATTTGCTCAAGGAACCACTGATAGGCTTCCGGCTGGCGGCCGTCGCAGTAGACCACAACCTGCTTGGCGAGGCTGCCGCTGTCCGGACCGAACATCGGATGTAAGCCCAGCACCGGGCCATTATGCGCCGCCAGCATCGCCTGCAGCGGCTCCGCTTTAATTGATGCCAGGTCAACCAAAATGCAGTCCGCCGGCAGCGAAGGCAGCCGGGCAATCGTTTCAGCCGTGGTATGAATAGGGACGCTGACGATCACCATCCCGGCGTCGGCAACAATCTCCGTCGCCCGCGGCCAGTCTTCTTTCTCCAGAATACGTACCCGGTAGCCTGAAAGCGTCAGCATCTTCTCGAACAGGCGCCCCATCTGCCCGCCGCCGCCGACAATCACCACCGGCCGCAGGTTCGGGCAAAGGGTCTTAAAACCTTTGTCGTTTTCGCTGGAATAGGACTCGCGCATCACGCGGCGCAGCACGTCTTCAATCAGATCCGGCGGCACGCCGAGCGCGGCCGCCTCTTCGCGGCGGGAGGCCAGCATCGCCGCCTCCCGCTCCGGGACGTAAATGGGCAGGCCGTATTTGCTCTTGACCTCGCCCACTTCCGCCACCAGCTCCAGACGCCTGGCCAGCAGGCTCAGCAGCGCCTTATCAACTTCATCAATTTGATCGCGCAACGCGGTCAGTTCAGCAACCATACTATCCTCTTACGCCAGACGAGCCGCCAGATGGCCGCGCAGATCCTTATCAAGTTCGCGGAGCAACGCATCGGTGGTTTCCCAGCTGATGCAAGCATCGGTGACGGATACGCCGTATTTCATATCACAACGCGGCTGCTCAGAGGACTGGTTGCCTTCGTGGATATTACTCTCAATCATCAGGCCAATAATGGAACGATTGCCATCCTTGATCTGCGCGACGACGGATTCTGCCACCGCTGGCTGACGGCGGTAGTCTTTATTGGAATTACCATGACTGCAATCTACCATCAGCGACGGCTTCAGTCCCGCCTGAGTCATCTCTTTTTCGCACTGCTCGACGTCCTGCGGGCCGTAGTTTGGCGCTTTACCGCCGCGCAGAATGACGTGACCATCCGGATTGCCCTGGGTTTGCAGCAGGCAGACCTGGCCGGCCTGGTTAATCCCGACAAAGCGGTGCGGCATCGCCGCGGCGCGCATGGCGTTGATCGCCGTCGCCAGGCTGCCGTCGGTACCGTTTTTAAAGCCGACCGGCATTGAGAGACCGGATGCCATTTCGCGGTGCGTCTGGGACTCAGTGGTACGTGCGCCGATCGCCGACCAGCTGAACAGATCGCCGAGGTACTGTGGGCTGTTAGGATCCAGCGCTTCAGTGGCCAGCGGCAGCCCCATATTGACCAGCTCGACCAGCAGCCGGCGCGCAATCTTCAGACCGCCTTCAACGTCAAACGAGCCATCCATGTGCGGATCGTTAATCAGCCCTTTCCAACCGACGGTGGTACGGGGTTTTTCAAAATAGACGCGCATTACCAGGTAGAGGCTATCGCTGACCTCTTCGGCAAGTGCTTTAAAACGATGAGCGTACTCGATTGCCGCTTCCGGATCGTGAATTGAGCAAGGACCGCAGACCACCAGCAGGCGCGGATCGCGGCCGGCAATAATGTCAGAGATAGTCTGACGGGACTGCGCAATCTGCGCTTCTTGTTCAAGGCTCAGCGGGAATTCAGCCTTCAGCTGATCCGGAGTGATCAAAACCTGTTCGTCGGTAATATGTACGTTATTCAGCGCGTCTTTTTGCATGATTGCGATCCTGGGTAGCTCGTTTGCGATAGTGTTTTCCTCACTGAGGAGAACGTAACGATACCACACAAAGTAAAGATTTCAATCCATATTCCGTAAATTTTACTTTACACACGCAAAATAAATGGCCCTTTATCCGCCATAAAACGTAAACTTAAATTAACACCACCCGCAAAGACCGCCCAAAAATTATCCGCTGGGCCACCTTTTCTTTACGAAAAATCCTGGCCAAAATTACCCCATGGCAAAGACCGTGGCTAATGACGATTTTCACCAACAATGCTATTCTTCGGCCGGGCAACAGCGCGCTGCAATTCACGTACCATGACGAACCAGACGGATCCGTTAATGAAACAGTTTCACCGTCTTTTTTTGATGTCTTTGTTATTCATCGTGATCTATCCCGCTTTTGCCGCCGGGTCGTCTGCAAATGTGCGAGCCATTGTTTCAGGGATCGTGACGTACACCCGCTGGCCAGAACTCTCCGCCCCGCCCAGGCTGTGTATTTTCTCTACGTCACGCTACACCCAAAGTCTGACCCAGCAATCGCCTGAAGCTTTGCCCTACCAGCCGGTGGTTGTTCACAGCACAGAGGAAGCGTTGAATACGGTTTGTGATGGTTTTTATTTTGGTAGCGAATCGCCGTCACAGCAGTCCGAATTCACCTCTAAATACCGGCCAAGGCCCCTATTACTTATCGCGGAACAGAATACCGAATGCGCTATTGGCAGTGCTTTTTGCCTGATCATCAATGACGACAGGGTCAAATTCTCCGTTAATCTTGATGTCCTGACGCACAGCGGTGTGCGGGTCAATCCAGATGTACTGATGCTTGCCCGGAAAAACGCACATGAATAAGGATTATCCTCAGGGCCCGCGCCCCACCTTCAAAAGAGCGCTACGCCGTATCAGCATGATAAGCGTAATCATATCGATGACTCTGGTCTGGCTGCTGCTCAGCACCGCCTCCGTATTCACGCTGAAACAATATGCGCAGAAGAATCTCGAACTAACGGCCGCGACGATGAGCCGCAGCCTCGAAGCAGCGCTGGTCTTTGGCGATAGCGCGGCGGCAGAAGATACGCTGGCGACGCTGGGGAAGCAGGGACAGTTTTCCGAAGCGCTGGTGCTTGATAGCCAGAAAAAGCATTTTGCCCTCTGGCATAACCACGATCTGGTAAGCCAGGAAAAACTCAGCGGCCTTATCAGCAGGTGGCTTTTCCCACAGCCCACCGTGCAGCCCATCTGGCATGAAGGGAAAACGATCGGCGAGCTTCGCCTGACGGCGCTGGATCGGCTGATAAGCCACTTCCTCGGCATTTCCATTATCGTCCTGACCGGCAGCATCCTGCTGGCGTCTTTTATCGCCCTGCTGCTGACCCACTCCCTGCACCGCGGCATCGTTACCGCGCTACAGAGCATTACCGAAGTGGTGCACGATATCCGGGAAAACCGCCACTTCTCGCGTCGCGTTCCCGAAGAACACATTGAAGAGTTTCATCTTTTCGCCCAGGACTTTAATAGCCTGCTCGGCGAGATGGAGGACTGGCAGCGGCAGCTGCAGGCCAAAAACGCCCAGCTTCTGCGCAGCTCTCTGCACGATCCGCTGACCGGGCTTGCCAACCGCGCGGCGTTTCGTAACGCCATCGGCAAACTGATGAATGACGACGTTACCCACCGCAGCTCCGCGCTCCTGTTCCTTGATGGCGACAACTTCAAGCTCATCAACGATAACTGGGGGCACGCGACGGGCGATAAGGTCTTAATCGAAGTGGCCAGCCGGCTGATGGCGTTTGCCGGTACCCACCATCAGGCATGGCGGTTAGGCGGCGACGAATTTGCCATTCTGCTGCGCAATGTCCACACCGAAGCTGAAGTCCAGGCACAGTGCGCCTTACTCTCGGCACAGTTTCTCCAGCCGTTTAATCTGCACAACGGCCACACCGCTACCCTGTCGCTCAGCATTGGTTACGCGCTGGCGTGGGAGCATACTTCTGCCGAAAATCTGCAAGAGTTTGCCGATCAAAATATGTATCGGATGAAACATCAGCGTTTGCAGCAGGTACAAAAATAAAAGGAATCATCATGCTCAGGAAATATTTTGCTCCCGCTCTGCTGGCCGCGGTTTTTCTCACCGGCTGCCAGGCTCCGCAAGGAAAATTCTCTCCGCAGCAGGTTGCGGCGATGAAGTCCTACGGCTTTACGGAAAGTAACGGCGACTGGTCCCTGGGCATCTCTGACACCATTCTGTTTGATAAAAATGACTACCGCCTGCGTCCCGAAAGCCAGCAGCAAATTCACAGCATGGCTTCCCGCCTTGCCTCAACCGGGATTACGCATAGTCGTTTAGATGGTCATACGGATAACTATGGCGAAGATGGCTACAACGAGATGCTGTCGCTGAAACGCGCAAACAGCGTCGCTGACGCCTGGGCGGAGGGTGCCAGCATCCCGCGCGGCAATTTAACGACCCGCGGGTTAGGTAAAAAATATCCGATTGCCAGTAACGATACGGCAAAAGGTCGTGCCGAAAACCGCCGGGTGACGGTGGTTATCAGCACGCCTTAACTCCCTTAGTCTACTGAACTGGCGAGCGTCACAGCGCTGGCCGCACGCCAGCGCAGATAGTCCACGACAATACCCAGCAGCAGGCTGGCGCCCATCAGCGGCAGCGCCAGCCCCAGCAGGACGGCCATCACCAGCGTGAGCGTACGGGCGGGCCATGCCAGATTAAGCCAGGCCTGCACCAGCGTACCTGCCGGATTAAACGCCGCCTTCGGCGGACGACGGATCCACCATAAGCGATACCCAACGACTATCATCGCGCACAGCGCCGCGCCAAAGGCGATCAGCAGCAGCTGATTCGCCAGGCCAAAGAGGATCCCCATGTGGAAATCGACGCCCCAGCGGGTGAGTTTCGCCATCAGCGGGAAATCGGCAAAGCGCGTACGATCAACAACCTGCATCCGCTCACCGTCAATCGCTACCGCATCCACCCGGGTCGGCCAGCCCCGGTCGATTTCGTTCACCGTCCAGGCGAACCCCGCCCCTTTGGGAGGGCGAATCTCAATCTTGCTGGCGTCGAGACCTGCGCTACGCGCGAGCGTCAGCACCTGGTCAAACTGCTCGCCCTTTAGCGGCGGCATCGTTTCGGGCATCGCCATATTCCCCATATGATGCTCAGCATGGGCATCATGAGCCATCGGCATCGCGGCGTGCAGCCGGGCGTTGACCTGCGGCGTCAGCCAGCCGAATGCGGCGCGCATCTTATCGACATTATCCCCGGCCCACTGCGACCAGGTTAAGCCGGTCGCGGAGAACAGCAGCATTCCCGCCAGCAGCACCCAGCCGAGGGAAGCATGCAGCCGGCGCGTATTTTGCTGGCGGTTATTGATCCGCCGGCGGGGCCGGGTCATGGCCCATAGCGCAATGCCCCCCAGCGCGGCAACCCACATCCAGGATGCCGCCAGCTCGCTATACAGCCGCCCGATATTTCCTGCCAACAGGGACCTGTGCGCATAATCAATCCACTGGCGCAGGGGCAAAATACCGCTGGTGCCATAGACCGTCATATCGCCTTTAACCTGCAAGGTTACCGGATCGATAAACAGCGCCCGGGATTCTGACTCTCCCAGCTGCGGGTCGGCGAACATCACCCGCGTGGTCTCGCCGGCGACCATGGCCGGGCGCACCGCCTGCAGGCGAAGATTTCCCTGAGTTAGCGCCTCCGCGGCCGCTATTTGGGCGCTCAGCGGCTGCTTCTCCCCGCCGGGTGTCGCGCTCAGCGCGTCGTGATATAGCCAGCTTTCCAGCTGCGGCGTGGCCACGTACAGCGTACCGGTTAGCGCGGCCACGAAGATAAACGGCCCGATAAACAGGCCAATATAAAAATGAAGACGTCGCAGCAGGTTCAGCCATGCCGCGCGCGAGGTGCAGGTAGTCATACTTTTCCTTTCCGAAAGCAAAAAGAGAACGTTGCGCAGTGCGCACATTATTTTTTTATCAACAGGAAACAGCGGACTGCCGCGGCGGCGCGCGGGTGTCGGGATAGAGCCAGGGGAAGAAGTGCCAGTGCTTCTGCACCGGACGTGCCGTAAAGATACGCAGCCGACGCAGGATGAAGGTAATAAGCAGCGCCAGCGCCAGCAGCAGGCCCGGCACGTGAGCTAGCAGCACGCAGTAGCCGCAGGCCTCGGCGTGGTCGGCCGGCAGGGTTTGCGAAGGCGCAGACGTCTGCGCAGCGGAATGGGACATCGCCATGCCGTGCGGCATTTCCATGGCGTGAGGCGTGTCCGCCATCATCATCGCGTGGTGCATCCCGGGCATCGCGCTCATGGGATCTTTTTGCAATGAGATAGAGATCAGCGGTGCGACGACGATCAGCAGGATCGAAAACAGCGCCAGCCATGCGGCCCGCCGTTTATGTGCTGACTGTCGATAAATATTGCCGGCCACCGCCCCTCCATCGTGAGGGCGATATTGTAAATGATTTACATCAAGATAGTTAAAACAAAGATAAAAAAAGGGCCAGCCTATCAGGCCAGCCCTTTTTATCAGGATGTCGCGAAAGCGAATCTTAGTTAAGACGCTCTTTGATACGAGCAGACTTACCGGTACGCTCACGCAGGTAGTACAGTTTAGCTTTACGTACAGCACCACGACGTTTAACAGCAATGCTGTCAACTACCGGAGAGTGAGTCTGGAAGACACGCTCAACGCCTTCGCCGTTGGAAATTTTACGAACAGTGAATGCAGAGTGCAGACCGCGGTTACGAATAGCGATAACCACGCCCTCGAATGCCTGCAGACGTTTTTTGGAACCTTCAACAACCCATACTTTCACTTCCACGGAATCACCCGGGCGGAAGGAAGGTACGTCCTGCTTCATCTGTTCTTGTTCAATTTGCTTAATAATGTTGCTCATAATTTAATCTCTTATCCTGGGTAAACTGATATCGGGGGCTTACGCCATCCCATCATGTTTATGCTGCTGTTGTGCGTGTTCAGTTTTGAACTGCGCCAGCAACTTTGCTTGCTCTTCAGTCAGAGCCAGGTTTTCCAAAAGTTCAGGTCTTCTAAGCCAGGTGCGGCCCAGCGACTGTTTCAAACGCCAGCGACGTATCTCAGCATGGTTTCCCGACAGCAATACTGGCGGTACCTCCATCTCTTCTAACACTTCAGGGCGGGTATAGTGTGGGCAGTCCAGCAGACCATCGGCAAAGGAATCTTCCGTTGCCGAAGCTTCATGACCCAGAACCCCCGGAATGAACCGGGAAACGGAATCAATCAGCGTCATTGCTGGTAACTCACCACCGCTGAGAACGTAATCGCCGATTGACCATTCTTCATCAATTTCGGTCTGAATTACGCGCTCGTCTATCCCTTCGTAGCGACCGCACACCAAAATCAGCTTCTGATTCGTTGCCAGTTCGCTGACGCCCGCTTGATCAAGCTTGCGTCCCTGAGGCGACAGATATATCACCTTAGCGCCTTCACCTGCCGCGGCTTTTGCTGTATGGATGGCGTCCCGCAAGGGTTGCACCATCATTAACATCCCCGGTCCGCCGCCGTAAGGACGATCGTCCACGGTACGGTGCCGGTCATGCGCGAAGTCGCGAGGACTCCAGCTCTGGATGCTCAGCAGGCCATTTTTTACTGCCCGGCCAGTTACCCCGTAATCGGTAATTGCGCGGAACATTTCAGGAAACAGGCTAATTATGCCAATCCACATAGAGCCGTCTTTTACCGTTTATCCGGAGAATTTAAAAACCAGGATCCCAATCTACTTCGATTGTACGAGTAGCGAGATCGACTTTCTTGATAACCTGCCCATCGAGGAACGGAACCAGCCGCTCCTTGATGCCAAACGCATCTTTCAGGTTTGCCTTGATGACGAGAACGTCATTTGACCCGGTTTCCATCATATCGATGACTTTACCCAGGCCATAGCCTTCGGTGGTGACTACCTGGCAGCCCATCAGGTCTTTCCAGTAATAGTCGCCCTCTCCGAGCTTCGGCAGCTGCGAGGAATCCACGATAATTTCGCAATTAGTCAGCAGATTCGCAGCATCGCGATCGTCAATGCCCTTCAGCTTGATGACGATATCCTGATTGTGGTGGCGCCAGCTTTCCAGCTCAACAACCTGCCACTGACCCGCCTTCTGGATTAACCAGGGCTGATAGTCAAAAATGCTTTCGGCGTCTTCGGTGGAGGAAAACACTCTGAGCCAACCACGGATACCGTAGGAAGAACCCATTTTGCCCAATACGATCGGATCAACAGGTGCTTGTGCGGTGTGTTGCTTGCTCATCATGACCACCGTGACAGATTAAGCTGCTTTGTTCGCTGCTTTGATCAGCGTAGCTACGCGATCGGAAACGGTAGCGCCCTGGCCAACCCAGTGAGCGATACGATCCAGATCCAGACGAGTTTCTTCTTCTTTCGCGGAAGCGATCGGGTTGAAGAAACCAACGCGCTCGATGAAGCGACCGTTGCGTGCATTACGGCTGTCGGTGACAACAACCTGGTAGAACGGACGCTTTTTAGCGCCGTGACGAGCTAAACGAATAGTTACCATAACATCCTCTTGTGTGAATAGAACAACCGGGCCCCATCGAGGAACGGGGCCCGGGTGTCATATTAAAAGCCCGAAAATTTTACTGATTTCTGTGCAAAAATCAATTCAAAACTGCAATACGCTAAATAATTCGAGTTGCAGGCAGGCGGCAAGCGAGTAAATCCCCGGGAGCGTACACAAGTACGTGACCGGGGTGAGCGAACGCAGCCAACGCATCAGCGGCTTGAATGATGGCGCGTATTAACGACCGGGGAAGCCCGGCGGCATCATGCCTTTCATGCCGCGCATCATCTTCATCATGCCGCCTTTCGACTTCATCTTCTTCATCATGCGCTGCATATCGTCGAACTGCTTGAGCAGACGGTTAACGTCCTGCACCTGCATCCCGCAGCCCGCGGCGATGCGGCGCTTGCGCGAACCTTTGATGATCTCAGGCTTGGCGCGCTCTTTCAGCGTCATCGAGTTGATGATGGCTTCCATCCGCACCAGCACTTTATCGTCCATCTGCGACTTAACGTTGTCCGGGATCTGCCCCATGCCCGGCAGCTTGCCCATCAGGCTGGCCATGCCGCCCATGTTCTTCATCTGACGCAGCTGCTCGAGGAAGTCGGTCAGGTCAAAGCCGTCGCCCTTCTTCAGCTTGGAGGCCAGCTTTTCGGCCTGCGCGCGGTCAACCTTGCTCTCGATATCTTCGATCAGCGACAGCACGTCGCCCATGCCGAGGATACGGGAGGCAATACGATCCGGGTGGAACGGCTCCAGGGCTTCGGTTTTTTCGCCGACGCCGAGGAATTTAATCGGCTTACCGGTGATATGACGAATCGACAGGGCCGCACCGCCGCGGGCGTCGCCGTCCACTTTAGTCAGCACGACGCCGGTCAGCGGCAGCGCTTCATTAAACGCTTTCGCCGTGTTCGCCGCATCCTGGCCGGTCATCGCATCAACGACAAACAGGGTCTCTACCGGGTTAAGGGCAGCGTGAACCTGCTTGATTTCGTCCATCATCGCTTCGTCAACGTGCAGACGACCGGCGGTATCCACCAGCAGCACGTCGTAGAACTTCAGCTTCGCTTCTTTCAGCGCGGCGTTTACGATGTCGATCGGCTTCTGGCCGACGTCGGACGGGAAGAAATCAACGCTCACCTGCTCGGCCAGCGTTTCCAGCTGTTTAATCGCCGCCGGGCGATAAACGTCCGCGGAGACAACCAGCACTTTCTTCTTGTGCTTCTCACGGAGGAATTTACCCAGCTTCGCGACGCTGGTGGTTTTACCGGCGCCCTGCAGGCCCGCCATCAGCACTACGGCCGGCGGCTGAGCGGCTAAGTCCAGCGCCTGGTTCTCTTCGCCCATCGCCGCAACCAGCTCGTTGCGCACGATCTTGACGAATTCCTGGCCCGGCGTCAGGCTTTTGTTAACTTCATGACCCACCGCGCTCTCTTTTACGCGGCTGATGAAATCACGCACGACGGGCAGCGCGACGTCCGCCTCGAGCAGCGCCATGCGCACTTCGCGCAGGGTTTCTTTAATGTTGTCTTCGGTAAGGCGTCCGCGGCCGCTGATGTTGCGCAGCGAACGCGACAAACGATCGGTTAAATTATCAAACATTGTCTCTCGCCTGAGGTGGAAACTGTCGGTCGCCGCAGCGACACCACAAATACAAATTTGCGGCAGTATAACACGACATGTACCGGGATGTGATGCAACGGTTGGAGCAGACGTCGCGTAACGCTATACTGCTTCTCTTTCTTATTTAGTCAACAGTCGACGCCCATATGCCTGTTTTTGCTCTACTCGCGCTTGTCGCCTATTCCGTCAGCCTGGCGCTGATCGTCCCCGGCCTACTGCAAAAGAACAGCAGCTGGCGGCGGATGGCGATACTTTCAGCAACTATTGCGCTGATTTGTCATGCTTTTGCGCTGGAGTCACGCATTTTCCCCGGCGGCGATAGCGGGCAAAATCTCAGCTTGCTCAACGTCGGCTCGCTGGTCAGCCTGATGATCTGTACGGTGATGACCATCGTCGCGTCGCGCAATCGAGGCTGGCTGCTGCTGCCCATCGTCTACGCTTTTGCGCTAATCAATCTGGCCTTCGCCACCTTCGTACCCAACGAGTACATCACGCACCTGGAAACAACCCCGGGCATGCTGGTACATATTGGCCTGTCGCTCTTCTCTTACGCGACGCTGATCATTGCCGCCCTGTATGCCCTGCAGCTGGCCTGGATTGACTACCAGCTGAAAAACAAAAAGCTGGCTTTTAGTCACGAAATGCCGCCGCTGATGAGCATTGAGCGTAAAATGTTTCATATCACCCAGGTCGGCGTGGTGCTGCTGACGCTGACGCTGTGCACCGGGCTGTTCTACATGCACAACCTGTTTAGTACGGAAAATATTGATAAAGCCGTGCTGTCGATCGTGGCGTGGTTCGTTTATATCGTTCTGCTATGGGGACACTACCATGAAGGCTGGCGCGGTCGCCGGGTCGTCTGGTTTAACGTCACCGGCGCAGGCCTACTGACGCTGGCTTATTTTGGCAGCCGCGTCCTTCAGCAGTTTATTAGCTAAATCCAGACTACGAGCAACCACATCGGGCAGCATTACGACAGGTCATCTGAACGCCGGCAGCGCTGAGCAACCGCCGTGTACTCTGAGTACGCGAAGGCTCCAGGCTCTGGCGGCTCGGGCCGGTAATCGCCCGGTGGGACAGGCTTTAAGGAGTCCCTCCTGGAACACATCTCTACCACCACGCTAATCGTGACGTTGATTATCATGGTGATCATCTCAGCCTATTTCTCCGGTTCTGAGACCGGCATGATGACGCTGAACCGCTACCGCCTGCGTCATATGGCGAAACAGGGCAATCGTCAGGCCAGGCGCGTCGAAAAGCTGCTGCGCAAACCCGATCGCTTAATCAGCCTGGTGCTGATCGGCAACAATCTGGTTAATATTCTCGCCTCCGCGCTGGGGACTATCGTGGGTATGCGCCTGTACGGCGATGCCGGGGTGGCGATCGCCACCGGCGTTCTGACCTTCGTGGTGCTGGTATTTGCCGAGGTCCTACCCAAAACTATCGCCGCGCTGTATCCGGAGAAGGTTGCCTACCCGAGCAGCTTCTTACTGGCGCCGCTGCAGGTGCTGATGATGCCGCTGGTGTGGCTGCTGAACACCATCACCCGCCTTCTGATGCGAATGATGGGCATCAAGACCGATATCATTATCAGCGGGGCGCTGAGCAAAGACGAGCTGCGCACCATCGTGAATGAATCGCGCACGCAGATCTCCCGCCGCAATCAGGACATGCTGCTGTCGGTGCTGGACCTCGAGAAGGTCAGCGTGGACGACATTATGGTTCCGCGTAATGAGATTATCGGCATCGATATTAACGATGACTGGAAGTCTATCGTCCGCCAGCTCACCCACTCGCCGCACGGCCGCATTGTGCTCTACCGCGGTTCGCTGGATGACGCCATCAGCATGCTGCGCGTCAGGGAGGCCTACCGCCTGATGACCGAGAAAAAGGAGTTCACCAAAGAGGTGATGCTCCGCGCCGCGGACGAGATTTACTTCGTGCCGGAAGGCACGCCGCTGAGCACGCAGCTGGTGAAGTTTCAGCGCAATAAGAAGAAGGTGGGGCTGGTAGTCGATGAGTATGGCGATATCCAGGGCCTGGTGACCGTTGAAGATATTCTGGAAGAGATTGTCGGCGACTTTACGACCTCGATGTCACCCACCCTGGCAGAGGAAGTGACCCCGCTCAACGACGGCTCGGTGATTATTGACGGCAGCGCCAACGTTCGCGAAATCAATAAGGCGTTTAACTGGCACCTGCCGGAAGACGAAGCCCGAACGATTAACGGCATTATTCTCGAAGCGCTGGAAGAGATCCCCGTTCCCGGCACCCGCGTGCGCATCGAGCAGTACGACATCGATATTCTCGACGTTCAGGACAATATGATTAAGCAGGTGAAGGTGATGCCGGTGAAGCCTATTCGTGAAAGCGCGGCGGAATAATCGGGCATTAACTCAGTGAAGCGGTGAACCTCGGTTCGCCGTTTTTTTGCCGCCAAACCGGCGCCAGCGCAGGGAAATAAAGCATAAAAAAACGGCCACCCGCGGGCGGCCGTTTTACAGCGAATTACTTCGCCTTCGCCACGGTCACCATCGCTGCGCGAATAGTACGACCGTTCAGGGTGTAGCCTTTTTGCATTACGCCCAGCACGTTGCCCGCCGCCACGTCTTCAGACTCAACCATCGCGATGGCCTGGTGGACGTTAGGATCCAGCGGCACGTTGGTCTCGGCAATCACTTCCACGCCGAATTTATGGACAACGTCCAGCATCGACTTCAGCGTCAGCTCAATACCTTCAACCATAGAAGCCATGTCCGGGTTAGCTTTATCGGCCACTTCCAGCGCGCGGTCCAGGCTATCGATCACCGGCAGCAGTTCGTTAACGAACTTCTCCAGAGCGAATTTATGCGCCTTTTCCACGTCAAGCTCGGTGCGACGACGCAGGTTTTCCATTTCCGCTTTTACGCGCAGGACACCTTCGCGTTCACGAGTCTGGGCTTCAACCAGCTGCGCTTCCAGATTCGCAATTTTTTCATCGCGCGGATCCACCTGGTCAGCAGAAACCTCAGGCTCAACCGCCTCAACGTTGTCGTGCTGTTCCGTGATAATTTCTTCCGGGGCTTGCCCGTCAGGCGTTTTCTGTTCTTTACTACTCATGAATTTCTCCGCGTTTTTTTCGCATTCATCTCGCTAACTTCGCTTATTATGGGGATCAGTTTCCGGGTTTCAAGGGAAGCAGTCAGATTGTCATCATTCATTTAACGCAAGGACATCCAGAACATGAAGAACCATTTCAAGTGTATAGGCATTGTGGGGCACCCTCGTCACCCGACCGCGCTGACCACACATGAAATGCTCTGGCGCTGGCTGTGCAGCAAAGGCTATGAAGTTCTGGTTGAACAACAGATCGCCCATGAGCTACAGCTTAGCAACGTCAAAACGGGAACGCTGGCGGAAATTGGCCAGCAGGCGGATCTGGCGGTCGTCGTTGGCGGTGATGGCAACATGCTCGGCGCCGCGCGCACCCTGGCGCGGTACGATATTCAGGTGATCGGCATCAACCGCGGCAATCTTGGTTTCCTGACCGACCTCGACCCGGATAACGCGCTGCAGCAGCTTGCCGACGTGCTTGAAGGCCACTATATCGCCGAAAAACGCTTTCTGCTGGAGGCCCAGGTCTGCCAGCAGGATTGCCAGAAGCGCATTAGCACGGCGATTAATGAAGTGGTTCTGCATCCGGGCAAGGTCGCGCACATGATCGAGTTCGAGGTCTATATCGACGAGGTTTTTGCCTTCTCCCAGCGCTCCGACGGCCTGATTATCTCCACCCCGACGGGCTCCACCGCCTATTCGCTCTCCGCCGGTGGCCCTATTCTGACGCCTTCACTCGATGCCATCACCCTGGTGCCGATGTTCCCGCATACGCTTTCGGCCCGCCCGCTGGTTATTAACGGCGACAGCACCATTCGCCTGCGCTTCTCCCAGCGCTGCAGCGACCTTGAGATCAGCTGCGACAGCCAGATAGCCCTGCCGATTCAGGACGGCGAAGATGTCTTAATCCACCGCTGCGACTACCACCTGAATCTTATTCACCCGAAAGATTACAGCTATTTCAATACATTGAGCACCAAGCTCGGCTGGTCAAAAAAATTATTCTGATTTTATAAGCTGCCTCTTTACTGGATAAAAAACCAGTCTATACTGTACGAAAACACAGTAATGGTTTTTCATACAGGAAGGCAGCTATGTTGGCGCAACTCACCATCAGTAATTTTGCTATCGTTCGTGAACTGGAGATCGATTTCCACAGCGGCATGACCGCCATCACCGGGGAAACCGGTGCGGGGAAATCGATAGCCATCGATGCGCTTGGCCTGTGCCTTGGCGGCAGAGCGGAAGCAGACATGGTGCGAAGAGGCGCCAGCCGCGCGGACCTGTGCGCTCGCTTCGCGCTAAAAGATACGCCCGCAGCGCAGCGCTGGCTGGAAGAGAACCAGCTGGAAAGCGGACGTGAGTGTTTACTTCGCCGCGTCATCAGCACCGACGGCCGCTCGCGCGGCTTCATTAACGGTACCGCCGTTCCTCTCTCCCAGCTTCGCGAGCTCGGCCAGCTGCTTATCCAGATCCACGGCCAGCACGCGCACCAGCTGCTAACCAAGCCAGAACATCAAAAAACGCTGCTCGATGGTTATACCGGTGAGTATGCGCTTACTCAGCTCATGGCCGGGCATTATCGCCAGTGGCACCAGAGCTGCCGCGAGCTGGCGCAGCATCAGCAGCAGAGCCAGGAACGCGCCGCCCGCGCCGACCTGCTGCAGTATCAGCTAAAAGAGCTGAACGAGTTCTGCCCTCAGCAGGGTGAATTCGAACAAATCGACGAAGAATACAGGCGCCTTGCCAACAGCGGCCAGCTGCTGAGCACCTGCCAGCATGCGCTGACGGTGATGGCGGACGGCGAAGAGGCGAACCTGCAGAGCCAGCTCTACGCCGCTAAGCAGCTGGTGGGCGAGCTGGTCGGCATGGACGACAAGCTCTCAAGCGTGCTGGATATGCTGGAGGAAGCCTCAATTCAGCTTAGCGAGGCAACCGACGAGCTGCGCCATTACAACGACCGCCTGGATCTCGACCCGAACCGCCTGTTCGAACTGGAGCAGCGCATCTCGCGGCAGATTTCCCTCGCGCGCAAGCATCAAATTACGCCGGAAGAGCTGCCTGCGTTCTATCAGGCGCTGTTAGAAGAGCAGCGCCTGCTGGATGACAGCGCGGGCTCTCTGGAGTCGCTCAGCCAGACGGTGGTTGAACATCACCAGCTGGCGCTGGAAACGGCCCGCCAGCTGCACGCCGCGCGTCAGCGCAGCGCCGATGAGCTGACCCGACTGATCACTGAAAGTATGCACTCACTTTCCATGCCTCACGGGGTCTTTGCTATCGATATCGCCTTTGATGAGCGCCATCTGACCGCCGAAGGCGCGGATCGCATCGAGTTTCGCGTGACCACCAACCCCGGCCAGCCGCTGCAGCCTATCGCTAAAGTCGCCTCCGGCGGCGAGCTATCCCGTATTGCGCTGGCGATTCAGGTCATTACCGCACGGAAGATGGAAACGCCGGCGCTGATTTTCGATGAGGTTGATGTCGGCATCAGCGGCCCAACGGCCGCCGTGGTCGGCAAGCTGCTGCGCCAGCTGGGAGAATCGACCCAGGTAATGTGCGTCACCCACCTGCCGCAGGTGGCTGGCTGCGGTCACCATCACTTTATCGTCTGCAAAGAGACCGACGGTGAGATGACCGAAACTCACATGCATCCGCTGGATAAACGCGCGCGTCTGCAGGAGCTGGCTCGCCTGCTGGGCGGGAGCGAAGTCACGCGCAACACGCTGGCGAACGCGAAAGAGTTGCTCGCGGCGTAAACTTTTTGATTTCCGTAGAGTCATAGTGAACAGCAAATTGCCGCAAGACCTGCAGTCGAAGGTTTCCAACTGGGCAAAGGTCTATTATTATCGGCATATTACAGATGAGCCACGTACTGCTCGGGCCCGAAAAGGAATAAAATCACTATGCGCTGTAAAACGCTGACTGCTGCCGCAGCGGTTCTTCTTATGTTGACCGCAGGCTGTTCCACTCTGGAACGAGTGGTTTACCGTCCTGACATCAACCAGGGTAACTATCTGGCACCTAACGATGTAGCAAAAATTCGTGTCGGCATGACGCAACAGCAGGTTGCTTATGCTCTGGGTACCCCAATGATGTCGGATCCGTTTGGCACTAACACCTGGTTCTACGTTTTCCGTCAGCAGCCTGGGCATGAAAAAATTACCCAGCAGACCCTCACTCTGACCTTTAACAACAGCGGTGTGTTAACCAACATTGATAACAAACCGGCTCTGACCAAAGACTAATGCGCGGACCGCGGCGGTAGTCATACCGCTCCGGAAACGCAAAAAGCGCTCATTGAGCGCTTTTTTTATGCCAACCGACACTACTTCTCGTCGTTCTTTTTTTCTGCCCGCTGGCGCCGCAGCTCTTTCGGGTCGGCAATCAGCGGCCGGTAAATCTCCACCCGATCGCCATCATGAACCTCATCGTGCAGCTTAGCCGGGCGGCTATAAATTCCCAGCTTGTTTTTCGCAAGGTCGATATCGTCGCGTAGCGCCAGAAGCCCGCTGGCAATAATCGCCTGTTCGACGGTCGCCCCCGCCTCCAGCTTTACGCTTTGCAAATACTGCTTTTCCGGCAAGGCATAGGCGACTTCAACGACGATTTTAGCCGACACGATAAACCTCTTTCGCCCGGGTGGTAAACGCCTGCACCATGTTGAGCGCCAGCTCTTTAAAGATGCGGCCAAACGCCATTTCAATCAGCTTATTGGTGAACTCAAAATCGAGGTGGAATTCGATTTTGCACGCCTCCGGGCTCAGCGGAATAAACCGCCAGCCGCCAATAAGCGATTTAAACGGGCCATCGACCAGGCTCATCAGGATGCTCTGGTTGCTGGTTAGCGTATTTCGCGTTGTGAAAGTCTTGCTGATGCCTGCCTTGGACACATCAACCGCCGCCATCATCTGCGTCGGTCCGGACTCCAGCACGCGGCTACCGGTGCAGCCTGGCAAAAAATCAGGGTAGGACTTCACATCGTTTACGAGTTGATACATCTGCTCCACGCTGAACGGCACCAGCGCGGTACGGCTAATCTGAGGCATAGCAAGTTCCACATTTAAACACGGCGCAAATAATATCATTTATCTGCTGCTAAAAAAAACGCTGTGCCACAACTCGTGCTAAGATAACGCGTTACACCTCGCAGGATGGATTGAGGTAACTATGTATAAGATAAGCGATGACTTCAGGACACTATGACTAAGAAAAAAGCACACAAACCTGGATCAGCCACCATTGCGCTGAATAAACGCGCCCGTCATGAATACTTTATCGAAGATGAATACGAGGCGGGTCTTGCCCTGCAAGGGTGGGAAGTCAAATCTCTGCGCGCCGGCAAAGCCAACATCGGCGATAGCTACGTGATCCTGAAGGACGGCGAAGCCTATCTGTTTGGTGCCAACTTTACGCCAATGGCCGTGGCTTCGACCCACTACGTCTGTGACCCGACGCGCACCCGTAAGCTGCTGCTGAATCAGCGCGAGCTCGATGCGCTGTACGGTCGTATTAACCGGGAAGGTTATACCGTCGTTGCCCTGTCGCTGTACTGGAAAAACGCCTGGTGCAAAGTCAAAATCGGCGTAGCGAAAGGTAAGAAACAACACGACAAGCGTACCGATTTGAAAGACCGTGAATGGGCGGTCGATAAAGCGCGCATTATGAAACACGCCGGACGCTAATCTCCTCCTCTAAGGGCCAGCTAAGCTGGCCCTTGTGCTATATCGTTGTTGATGCTGCTTTTTCACCCAACCAGGCGCCATAAACCACCGAACGGGGGCTGGTAAGCCTGTTCATAAATCTGTTATACTTGTTCTAACACATTGGGGCTGATTCTGGATTCGACGGGATTCGCGAAACCCAAGGTGCATGCCGAGGGGCGGTTGGCCTCGTAAAAAGCCGCAAAAAAATAGTCGCAAACGACGAAAACTACGCTTTAGCAGCTTAATAACCTGCTCTGAGCCCTCTCTCCCTAGCTTCCGCTCTTAAGACGGGGATCAAAGAGAGGTCAAACCCAAAAGAGATCGCGTGAATACCCTGCCTGGGGTTGAAGCGTTAAAACTAATCAGGCTAGTCTGGTAGTGGCGTGTCTGTCCGCAGGTGCCAGGCGAATGTAAAGACTGACTAAGCATGTAGTGCCGAGGATGTAGGAATTTCGGACGCGGGTTCAACTCCCGCCAGCTCCACCAAAATTCTTGGTTGAAGGTCACCAGAGCCTGATACGAAGTCCTGAAAGCCCGCATGGCGCAAGCCCTGCGGGCTTTTTTGTGTCTATTGGAATCTACTGAGAATTGCCAGGGCCTACTTGCTATGGTGTAAGCATCCCGCTTAACTGAACCATTCACTTTTAGAGATCTTCCGACATATTGATTATGTCCTCTGAGGATATCATCATGCGTAAAGCCCGATTCACCTAACACCAGCTCATTACCGTTCTGAAGTACGTCGAGTCGGTATTTCTGAAGCCAGCTATTACAACTGGAAAGTAAAGTTTGACGGGATAGAATCCTCTGATATCAAAAAGATTAAAGACTGAGAGCTGAAAATTTAGAACAGAAGTTCTTGAAACTGCTCTTGCCCATTCGAAGAATGATGAAATAATTGCAGCCTACAATCGTGCTGAGTATCTGGCAGAACGAGTAGTTCTCATGCAATGCAGGAGTGGACATGTTAAGCGAAGCTATCGCGGCATAATGACGGTTAAAACTACTTGCTCCTTTATTCCCGCCTACGATACCACCCGTTGTATGTATAACCTTTAATTACTGGAGCAAGATACATGAGTTCTAAGGAAAAATCGACCATATTAATGAACTGACCAAGATATCAGATATAGATAAATTAATTTAGACCTTGTTTTTTTGTGGTTTACAAAGCTTCTTCTTATAAATAGCTGGGTCTACAGCTATCCTACAGATCCTAACTTCGTATCCGAAATTTGAAATACTCTTATTGAAATTCTTTAAATTTATTTTAGAAAATAATGGCAAGTCCTCTGGGATTTTTTTGTTTGTAGCTATGGCGAAAACCACTTTATACTTTTTGGCCTCAGGTCTAATGCTATGATCTGCTAATTTTATATGAGCTGGTAATTTTTCATTAAGCTTTCCCCTAAACTCAGAATCGCTTATGAAAAGTTCGGAACCCACAAATGCCTGTGAAAAAAGATGACTCATACTCTGCGAACCACTGTAATATTTTACATGGATAAAATCTGAGCCACCTCTAATTAAATCGCAAAACTCGACCTTACTTCTACCTCCACCATGATAAATAAAATTTTGATCCATATGTGTAAACCTTTTATCAGCAATGCAAATTTTTTCGTTATATTCCTCTTCTCTTTTGTATGAATAGATTGGGAATTTATCAGTTTCTTCATAATGAAGAATCCGTTTCATTTCATCATCAATGGTTGAGACAAATTTTCGGTCAGCCACATACCAAATAGAGTCTCTCAGGATATAGTTTTGATCACTTTCCTTTATCTCGGCATAAATACATCTGTACAGAGACCATTTTTTTATTGACTCAAAATCTGCATTCAACACATGCAAAGTGCTGCCCTTAAGACCATCCACTGATACTTCTATTTTTTTACTATCAAAATATTCACAAATATGATTAACTGACAAACTTTCATAAATCATGCTTCTTTGTCGCTTCTCAAAACAATAGCCTATCTGATTCTCCCAATCTACAATTTCTGGCTCACCCAACCACACATCATTAAAATCTTTCGCTTTTATTAAATCAATCAGAATAGAATCCAGTATTTCAACTTCTATTTCATCAGCTTCCTTTATATTATTAACCCATTCAAACTCTTCTGGTAGAGGCTGAGAGTAAATAGAATTAATTTTATTTAACAAATCTGGAATAGACTTCAAGTCAATATCCGGCATGATTACAAATGCATCTTTACCCGTAATTTTATTGCCTAAAACATCTTCAGTGGACGTCCCTGTAAGAGTTGTAAGAATATCCATCTCGGAATCTATTTTAAGGTTGTAAATATCTACTTCTTTACTGCTCTGACTACGAGTTAATAGATTTGTTTCATTATGGCTACCTTTATCCAAACTACGAATTTTGTTATGCTCGATACAATTAAGTGTCGTTTTAAGCCCAAAACCTTTGACAATACTATTGTCGTTAATTAAGTGATGCCCTGTACCAAAAGGAATAAGGTACCTTGAGTTATTCACCTCAACAACTAAGACGGCTCCAGTGCTACTATTTTTCCCGAAGAAATCATGATCTAAATCTGGCTTTTGGCTTGTAAATAAAGTTGTCCACTCAGGAGGCTTGGGGTCTAAGAACTGTTTTGCATATAAATATACTTTTGCCTCTGCCATGTCGAACTCAATCGAATTTTTAACTCTCTCCAAATTCAAAACTTTATCAATGTCATCATTGAATCTTTTTGCTTTATATATCGAGAGTTTAATCTTCATTTCAATACATCCTAAAATCTTTAGCGGGCTAGAATATTTAATGAGTTCAATAATTGAGTGTCGAGTGTTTCAGTTGTAGGAGTTGGTAGCCCGTTCGCAATACGGTAATTTTTTATAGACTGCCTTGTGGAAGGCCCCATTATACCGTCGATATTACCGTTGTAATATCCCTTGTCCAGCAACGCGAATTGAACCCGCATGATTAAGCGCTTACGCTTCTCAGCATCAGAAGTCAGCCCATTACTTGCACGAGTAGTTCCATTAGTTCCAGCAGAGTTTGTGGTCGTAGAGGTATTAGTGTCATTGGAGCGAAGCGAACGGACAGATGAAGAAGACGATGATGAACTTGTCCCTGAACTGGAAGAACCAGAGGAGCTTGATGAGCTGTATGTTTTAGGATAATAAGGGGTGCTTCCACCATAGTACCCACCACCTGATGAGGATCTGTGAGAGCTATGGCTCCGATGGGAACTATGACTCCGATGCCCTGCAATGTAGAAAGGTACTTCCGTGTTAAGCGGAGCTATCACTAAATCATGTTCATTAAGAGTCATTCCGGATAAATCACTTGCTCCAGTAGATGAATCACTTGCCCATACAGAATTATTGAGTGCCAAAAATCCCGGAAGTAAGGCAGCAAAATTAAATTTTTTCATAAAATTGGTCTCGGTGGTTGATGAAAACGGCCTTTTGATGAACTGAAATAACCAGCACAGGAAGACTTCTGGGTGCATTCATCACATTCTTTGGGATAGTAATTTTTCCAGTCAGAGATCGACTGGGCAGCAAGCTCCCTGGCTCTTTCAGGAAGATGACACAAAGGATAATTGAAAATAATTAGAGGTATGCCTGACCTTTGTGCTGTGTCTATAGCAGAGGTAATTTTCTCACTATAGCTGCCGTGCTCAATGAAGATTGTTGACCAGTTTTTTCGTGCCCATCCGATAGATTCCAACCCCATAAGGGAAATCTGATTGATGTTGGAGAACACACGGCCAACGAACTCTACGATATCATCCAATTCTGTATAGTTAGCCAGTGTCGGAATAACTCTAAGTTCGATATTAATCCCTGAGTTTCCTGCATTGATCAACCCCTTAACCGTTTCATTAAATGCGCCATCACTGCCTACCAGATGATCATGCACAAATGGTCTTGAAGAGTAGAGTGGGATACCAAAGGTAATTTTGATATTTTTGCTTCTCTTTGCCATTTCCTGAGTAAAGTTCATATCAGCAAATTTGCGTCCGTTTGTTAAAACATGCAAAGCAGTATCTGGTGAGTTCTCGATGATAAAATCAATGAAATCTAGGAAATCATCTCCATACAGCAGAGGCTCACCACCGCTGACCCCAACAACTCCATTCAACCCAAATGAAGCTATAGCAAGAGCTGATTGGGTAAGCAGCCAGTCATCATTTGCTCTCTTTGGGGGCTGGGAACAAAAGAGGCACATGTTATTGCAGCGTTCCGTAACTAAGACAGTATTGTGATTAGCTCTGCGGGACAGAATTACGCGAATCATATTACCATTATTGATTATCCCAATATCACCATCTTCAATTGACTCAAATAATTTACTGTTAATAATAGAGTAATCAAAGTATGGCAGAATGGCGTCATCTTTGCTTTCAGAAACTACCAGCAAATTGGGCAAAAAGAATAAAGGGTTAACTGGTTTTTGTTTGCATAACCGGTAAAAACCCATGGGCACGTTCTTTTTAGAAGTAAAATGAAAAATATCGTTCCTGATAACCTCAGACATAAGCCCATCCTTTTAGCATCTCAGCCTTCGGACCACCTTCTGAGATGCAGTTCATCAGATATCTGAACATCCCCTTATGATACTGACAAAACGTTGAACGGCTCCTATCACCAATAGGTTCACCTTGCACACTAATGTTCTGACACGGATCTGAGCCACAAAATGGTTGATATGCGCATGTATCACAACCTGGTAGGGCAAAATTGAACGATGAGCTCAATACCGCGTTATAGTAAGGACTCTTGGCAAATGATAGGGATTTGACTTCCCCCGCGCTAAATTCTGTTTCAGGATTTACCTTCTGCAACATACGGCTTTCATCGCTGCCATATACTCGGCCGTCATAATTGAAAAGAATACTGTTTAGTACAACCCCACCTGGAGACTTTAGATCGGCATAGCCACTAAAACCGGGATTGAAGATTCGTTTCAAGTGAATGGAGGCTGAATGTTCCACAACCCTTATCCCTTCATTATTCTTCCTAAGGATTTCATCTATCAACAAAGCATAGAAACCGAAGTATTCATCCATAGAAAAGGTGAACGATGCTTTTTGTGCAAATCCATAGGGACTAACAGGTCGGATAAACATATCCGTGAGGCCAAGAGACAAATGAGCCTGAACAATAGATTCCGGGTGCCTGATTAAATCTTTAGTAACTGTAGTAACCGTTGCAACACGATCAGATCCTAAACAGCGCTTGATAGCCTCTACCCCTGACACTGTTCTACTGTAGGCAAATCCGTGACCAAGAATTCGATTACTGTTGTGAACAACTTCTTCACCATCGAGCGAAACAGAGAATGTAATGTTCCTGTCTCTCGACCATTCAAGCATATCCTCATTCAAAACAGACAGGCTTGATGCAATTACCATCTCAAAGTCGGTACTTCCCAGCGTTTCAGTACATCTCCTGTATATGGCCTGAATTAAATCGAAGCGCAACAGTGGTTCTCCCCCTTGTATTTCTATCTTGTAAGGTGGGGAAGAGAGCCTTTTGATTGTTGAGATAATGTCAGGAATCAAATCGAGGTTGAGATCAAAACCTGATGCGTTCACCGAGGCCCGACTGACCTGGCAATATTTGCAGGTATGATCGCAGCGTAACGTAGGCACAATCATAAAAATTGGCCTGACTGCTAGCTCATTCATCAATCGTTTAGCAAAAGCCGAGCTAAGCGCATAAGGAGCAATAGTAGGAGTATTATCATCGATTATGAAGAGCTTGCTTTCGAGCATTTTTGCTTGCTCTTCACTGACGTGTTCATCTGCAAGATTAACCAGGTCTTGCTCATCCATAAAATGATGAAAGCCAGCGAGATTGCTGATAAAAATCTGTCCGTTAGATAACCTGTCAAAATTGAAAGGCATCAGTTTCATTGTGAAAGCCTCTCATCAATGCTGAGAAGCACCCTCTGGACAATTGTGTCCCTCAGATTCCCAGTTTTATGCTGTAGCGTCTCTCGCAAGATAAAATCATTTAACAGCCTTTCAAACTCATACTCACATTCTGGGCTATCTGTTTCGAATGAGATCGTCCAGGATGATATGCCCTCTTTGAGTTTCCACTGAGTAAGTGGAGTCATCCAATAGAGGCTATTGCGGATAACCCATTCAGAATATTGCTCTTTTTGAAGCATCTTTTCCCACATTGCCATTACCTTTCAAAAGTAATAATCACAACCAGAAATTGCCCATAAAGCAGATTTTTCTTATAGAAATAAGCATACGACATTACCACCCAGTATGTTACAAGATGTTAGCAATAGATTAGCGATTCAGAAAGTGATGATTCACACCAGTACATGCGGGGTTATGTTTTCCTGAGTTATCGCAGTTTTTTTAAACCGATGAGCTATAGAAAAACGCACATAGCCTTTAAATGTGAACCTCCGTCCCCGCCCACTCGCAGGTCCTTTAAGCAAACGCTTTATCGCCAATAGCTACCCGCGGCAGCGTCACATCCCCCTTCCCGAGCAAACCCAACGCCCCTCGCCAGCCCCCTTCAGCCATCCCCCCCACCCGCTAAAGGCCCACCGTGAAAATGGACTTTACGTGCCCTCCCCGATGGGGATTCCTTCTAAAAAGTCGCCTTATTTGTTATATTGTGCTTATTGATCACTCACCTCTGCGGTGCCAAAAAGAATAATATTCACCGCGACCCAGGAAGATGAAATGCTAGATTACCGCTTCCCGACAGCTTTGCAGATGGTTCTCAGCGTAGCGATGGCGGAGCAGTTGGGTGAACGTTCGACCAGCGCGATCCTCGCCTATGGCCTGGAAGCCAATCCGAGCTTTATCCGTAAACTGATGGTCCCCCTCACCCGCGACGGCATTATCGTCTCGACGCTGGGGCGCAACGGATCCATCCACCTCGGCCGCCCGGCTGATAAAATTACCCTGCGCGATATCTACGTCTCCGTTATTGAAGACAAAAAGCTGTGGGCTTCGCGTCCTGACGTCCCGGCCCGCTGCGTGGTCAGCGCCAACGCCTGCTGGTACTTCAAGTCCATCGCCGACGAAGCCGAGCAGGCATCGCTGAACGTGCTGGCCCGCCATACCGTGGCGAGCGCGCTGGAAAAGGTCAAAAAAGGCGATATCAGCGGCTGCCTGCCGCTGTTCGAAGCAGACGATATCGCCAAAAAAGCGCACTAAATCCGCCGCTCCGGCCCCCTTAAATAGTAAAAAACCGCCTTCACTGAAGGCGGTTTTTTTATGCTCCAAAGGCTGCTCACAGCGTCAGGAGGGCTGAACTTCCTCTGCCGGCTTGCCGCGCGCCACGAACTTGCGCAGCGTGACGTAGAACACCGGCGTCAGGAACAGACCGAACAGCGTCACCCCTAACATCCCGGAGAACACCGTGATCCCGGTGACGCCGCGAACCTCCGCCCCCGCGCCGTGGCCCAGAATCAGCGGAATGGTCCCGGCGATAAAGGCAATCGAGGTCATCACAATCGGGCGCAGACGCAGGCGGCAGGCCTCCAGCGCGGCCTCGACGATCCCTTTCCCCTGCATCTCCAGCTCGCGGGCGAACTCGACGATCAGGATGGCGTTCTTACAGGCCAGCCCCATCAGCACCACCAGCCCCACCTGCACGAACACGTTATTATCCCCGCCGGTTAGCCAGACGCCGAACAGCGCCGAGAGCAGGGTCATCGGGACGATCAGGATCACCGCCAGCGGCAGCGTCCAGCTCTCATACAGCGCCGCCAGCACCAGGAACGCCAGCAGCACCGCGACCGGGAAGACGATCATAGCCGTATTGCCCTGAGTGGCCTGCTGGTAGCTGAGATCCGTCCATTCAATATTCATCCCGTTCGGCAGCACCTGCTTAGACATCCCGGCCAGCGTCGTCATCGCCTGCGCGGACGACAGCACGCGGGGATCCGCATCGCCGATCAGGTCCGCCGCCGGGTAGCCGTTGTAGCGGATCACCGGGTCAGGCCCGTAGGTGGTGGTGATATTCACCATGCTGCCAATCGGCACCATCTCGCCCTGGCTGTTGCGGGTGCGCAGATTACCAATATCCTCCACGCTGTCGCGGAACGGCCCGTCGGCCTGGGCCATCACGCGCCAGGTGCGGCCAAACTGGTTGAAATCGTTCACGTAGGACGATCCCAGATAGGTCTGTAGCGTCCCGAACAGGTCGGTCAGCGACACGCCCTGGGCCTTGGCCTTATCGCGATCTACCTGCACGTCCAGCTGCGGAACGTTGGCCTGATAGGTGGAGATCGGGAAGTGCATTCCCGGCGTCTGCATAATCGCACCCGACATGGTGTTAACCGCGGTTTGCAGCGCGCCGTAGCCCAGCCCGGCCCGGTCCTGAATATAGAGCGAGTAGCCGGAACCCTGGCCCAGCCCCAGAATCGGCGGCGGCAGGATCGAGAAGCCGAATCCCTGCTGCAGCTGCGCGATCTTAGCGTTAATCTCGGCGTTAATTTCCGCCGCGGTGTGCGTACGCTGATCGAACGGCTTCAGGCCGAAGAAGACCGTCCCGGTGTTCGGCGTATTGGTAAACTGCAGCGCGTTGAGCCCCGGGAACGCCACCGCATAATCCACGCCTTCGGTGTTCATGCCGATTTCGCTCATTTTGCGGATCATCGCATCGGTTCGCGCCAGCGAAGCGCCTTCCGGCATCTTCACGCCGCCAATCAGGTACAGCTTATCCTGGGTCGGAATAAATCCGCCGGGCACGGCTTTAAACATCACGCCGGCGGCGCAAAGCAGCAGGAGATAAACCACGAACACCGAGCCGCGGCGGCCAAGGGTTTTCGCCACCAGCCCCTGATAGCCGTTAGAGCTGCGGTTGAAGAAGCGGTTAAACGGTCGGAACAGCCAGCCGAACAGCCGGTCGATAAGCCGGGTCGGCATATCCTTCGGCGCGCCGTGCGGCTTGAGCAGCAGCGCCGCCAGCGCTGGGGAGAGCGTCAGCGAGTTAATCGCCGAGATCACCGTCGAAATCGCGATGGTCACCGCAAACTGCTTGTAGAACTGCCCGGTCACGCCGGAAAGGAAGGCCATCGGCACGAATACCGCGCACAGCACCAGGGCGATCGCGATAATCGGCCCGGAAACCTCGCGCATCGCCTGGTGCGCCGCCTGCAGCGGTGCCAGCCCCTCTTCAATATTACGCTCGACGTTCTCCACCACCACGATGGCGTCATCCACCACGATCCCGATGGCGAGCACCAGCCCGAACAGGCTCAGGGTATTCAGCGAGAAGCCAAGCAGATAGAGAATGCTGAAGGTCCCCACCACCGACACCGGCACGGCAATCAGCGGGATGATCGACGCGCGCCAGGTTTGCAGGAACAGAATCACCACCAGCACCACCAGCACCACCGCTTCCAGCAGGGTTTGCACCACCGCGCGGATGGAGTCGCGCACGAATACCGTTGGGTCGTACGGCGCCGCCCACTTCATATCCTCCGGGAAGCGCGTCGACAGCTCGCTCATCTTCGCGCGCACGGCGTTAGAGAGGTCGATGGCGTTCGCCCCCGGCGACTGGAAGATACCAATCCCGACCGCGTCTTTATTATTCAGCTGCGAGCGCAGCGCGTAGCTGCCGGAGCCCATCTCAACGCGCGCCACGTCGTGCAGGCGCACCACCGAGCCGTCCTGAGCCGTTTTGAGGATGATATTGCCGAACTCCTCCTCGGTATGCAGGCGCCCCTGGGCGTTAATCGAGATCAGGAAATCGCTCTCTTTCGGCAGCGGCTCGGCGCCGAGCTGGCCAGCGGAAACCTGCACGTTTTGCTCCTGCATCGCCGCAACGACGTCAGAGGCGGTCAGGCCGCGCGCCGCCACCTTATTAGGGTCCAGCCAGACGCGCATCGCGTACTCGCCGGAGCCAAAAATCTGAATCTGGCCGACGCCCGGCAGGCGCGCCAGCTCATCTTTGACCTTCAGCGTGGCGTAGTTGCGCATATACAGCGAATCGTACTTGCCATTCGGCGAGAACAGATGCACCACCAGGGTAAGCGTGGGGGACTGCTTCTGGGTGGTGATCCCGAGGCGGCGAACGTCCTCAGGCAGGCGGGCTTCGGCCTGCGATACCCGGTTTTGCACCTGAACCTGCGCCTGGTCGGGATCGGTACCCGGGCGGAAGGTCACGGTGGTCACCAGCACGCCGTCGGAGCCGGCCACGGATTTCATGTACATCATGTTTTCAACGCCGTTGATCGCTTCCTCCAGCGGCGTCGCCACGGTTTCCGCGATAACCTTCGGGTTGGCGCCCGGATACTCCGCGCGCACCTGCACGCTCGGCGGCACGACGTCAGGATATTCGCTGACCGGCAGCAGCGGAATCGCGATCAGCCCGGTGACGAAAATCAAAATCGACAGCACCGCGGCAAAAATCGGCCTGTCGATAAAAAAGCGGGAAAAGTCCATACGACGGATTCTCTGGTAAGGGATCAGTTAAGGGCGGTGCTGGCGGTCATGGCCACGGTTTTCGCGTTAACCGGCATGCCCGGCATAAACACTTTTTGTAAGCCGTCTACGATGACTTTATCGCCGGGGTTGAGCCCCTGCTGCACGATGCGCAGGCCCGCCGCCAGGCGGCCAGGCGTGATATCACGACGCTGCGCTTTACCATCTTTATCAACGATATAAACGTATTTTCGATCCTGATCGGTTAATACCGCCTTGTCGTCAATCAGCATGGCGCTGAACTCGGCGCTGCCCGGCAGGCGCACGCGGGCGAAGAGTCCCGGCGTAAACAGGCGCTGGGCGTTGTCCAGCACCGCGCGCATGCGGATCGTGCCGGTACTCGGCGTGAGCTGATTGTCGAGGAAATCCACTTTGCCCTGGTGGGGATAGCCCTCCTCTCCGACCAGGCCAATTTCTACCGGCAGGGCCAGATGGCTGCTGGACGCCCCCTGCCCGCTGCGGGCAAGGTTTTGATAGTGAAGATAGGTTGATTCATCCACGTCAAAGTAGACGTACACCGTCTTCTGCGACACCAGGGTGGTGAGCACGCTGGCGCTGTCGCCCGCGGTAACGAGGTTGCCGCTGGTGATCAGCGCGCGGCTGGCGCGGCCGTCGATAGGCGCGGTCACTTTGGTAAAATCAAGGTTCAGCTGCGCCGCGTCAACCGCCGCCTGCGCCGCCCGCATATCGGCCTGCGCCTGGACGGCGGCCGAGCGCCGCTGCTCCCACTCTTCGCGGGAGACCACGTTGGTGTTCACCAGCTTGTCGGTACGGCCGGCTTCGCTGCGCGCCAGGCTGGCCTGGGTTTTGCTGCGCGAGAGCTCCGCCTGCGCCTGCTCGAGCGCGGCGCGGTAGGTTCTGTCGTCGATGGTGAACAGCACCTCGCCCTTTTTCACTTCCTGGCCGTCGGTGTAGTTCACTTTATCGATATAGCCGGAGACGCGCGGGCGCAGCTGGACGCTCTCTACCGCTTCGATGCGGCCGTTGAAACTGTCCCACTGGCTGACGGGCTTAACCACGACGTCGGCGGCGCTGACGGCAGGCGCCTGCGGCGCGGCATTTTGCGCAATGCCGTTATCGCATCCGGCAAGCAGCGCCGCGAGCAGCGCCGTCCCCAACAAACGCCGATGAAAGTTAACCCAAGGTTTTTGCAGGCTCATTATTTTTATTCCGCTGGTTGTTGTTGCCGCCGAACAAGACGCCGCGGGGGACGCAGCGCCACTTCCTTTGTTCGGGCTGGCTGAAGGCCATTTGTGTCGCTCATCGCCACAAAATATGTATCAATTACGAGTACACTATCGCGGCGATTGTAGGGAGGCGCTAAATTAAGTGCAAGAATAATTGTTGCACTTTATGTGCTATTCGCCGGAGTGAAGTATGACCATTTGTTAAGGCCCGTTGTTTTTTCTGGCTTTACCGCAACCGCTCGGCGCCGTCAGGGCCGCTTCGCTGCGCCAGCCCGCCCGAAATCCGCCATCGGCGACGGCCGACGGCATGAGATGAAACCCTAAGAGCCCCACCGCGTATGCCCTGCAGCCATTTTGTACCTGCATTCCTGCGGGACAATTTCCCTGATTCCAGTTAACCTTGTGACCCATTGCAAAAACATCGCACTTACCGAGCAATGTCATGATTTTGACCAGGAGGGAACACGATGACTGTCCCGTATTATCAGTACGAAAAGCGTCTGAAATAAGGTATAAAGCCGCATGAAAATCCCAAACAGAATCCAACCTCTGGTCGATGACGGCCTGATAGACGAAGTGCTTCAGCGGCTGAAAAGCGGTAAAGAAGCCGACGTTTACACTGTTTTATGCGGTGATAAGATCCAGTGCGCCAAAGTCTACAAAGAGGCGGCACAGCGCAGCTTTAAGCAGGCCGTGCAGTATCAGGAAGGGCGTAAGGTCCGCAACTCGCGCAATAACCGCGCGATGCAAAAAGGCTCAAAGTTCGGCCGCAAGCAGCAGGAGGAAACCTGGCAAATGGCCGAGGTCGACGCCCTGTTCCGCCTGGCTAACGCCGGGGTTCGCGTACCTCAGCCCTATATCTGCATTGACGGCGTATTATTGATGGAGCTTATCACTGACGCCGAGGGCGCGGTGGCCCCGCGCCTGAGCGATGTCGCCCTGACGGAAGAGGAAGCCGTTGCCGACTTCGCGACCATGATCCGCAATATCGTGCGCATGCTGTGCGCCGGTCTTGTTCACGGTGATTTGTCGGAGTTCAACGTCCTGCTCGATGCGCAAGGACCGGTGATTATCGACCTGCCGCAGGCGGTAGATGCCGCGGCAAACAACCACGCGCAGTCCATGTTCGAACGCGACGTGAATAACATCACCGCCTACTACGGCCAGTTCGCCCCGCAGCTCCTGAAGACGCGCTATGCGAAAGAGATCTGGATGCTGTACGAAGACGGAAAATTAACGCCGGAAACGCCGCTAACCGGCCTCTTTGTTGAAGAGGTCCACGCGGTCGATATGGACTCGCTGATGGATGAAATCATCGCCGCGGAAGATGAGTTCTACGACCGCCAGCGCGCCGCCAAAGAACGCGACGACGAATAGTTGTAGGCCTTTGCGCTGCCGCACGGCAGCCCAGGCTAAGGGGCAGACAGGCGCTTAGCCGCGCATCTCCTCGCAGACGGGCCCGGCAACAGGGTCCGTCTGGCCCTACAACGCCGGCGGCAATCCACCCGCCGCAAAATCCCTGACAACACCGCAGATTAAATACCGCCCCTAGGATACGCCTTCCCTTTCCGCTCTCTGCATACTTTTGAACAGCATAGTAACGCCTGAATGCTGCTTATATCGCCGAACCGCGCCGCCAACGCGCCTGCCTTGCCCATGATTGCGAAACATTATCCTCATTAGAATCAATAGCAATACGCGCATAAGCGTCGTTTAAAGCAAAGTGCGATCGGCGTCAAGGTTATGACATTACGCCTGTTCTATGTTTGTTCATATGTTCAGATACATTTAAAATGTTCGCAGCCAATAAAGCGCTTCCTGCACCTGGCGTAACCGCTTAGCCCACACCTTAACCCCCCGCTCTTTGAGGAGGCAGTGATATGACAGCAACGACCGAATTGTATCCTTCGGCGCACATCGCCGAACTTTTCTTCCCGCTGGCCGGCGATGAAAACGCCGTTTTACAGGTCATCCACAAAATCGCCGACATCGGCTATTACCGGGGATTTGAAACCGGCATTATCCATCGCCCGGAGATAGCGGCGAACATTCGCCATCTCGCCGAACGGCAGCGCCTGAACGTCACCCAGTGGCTGACCTTCGAACTGCTCAAGGATCATCTCAACCTCAGCAGCCTCGACCCGGAGCTGCGGGAGAAATCCATCCGTCGCGCCTGCGAGCTGGTGCACCTGGCGGCCGAATGCGGCACCAGCAAGCTGTCGCTGGTGAGCGGCGGCGATCCCGGCGACGCGCGCCGGGAAGAGGCTAAAAAGGGGTTTGGCGAAGCGCTGGTACGCATTGGCGAAGTCGTTGGCCAGTATGACAACATGCTTTTACAGGTGGAGCCGCTCGACCGCTTTGCGCATAAATGCCAGCTGATTGGCCCAACGGACGAGACCGTGGAGTGGATGAAAGCGCTGCGCCCTGACTGTCCGAAGCTCTATCTCGCCTGGGATAGCGCCCACGTCTCGCTGAATCAGGAAGATCTGGCGGAATCGCTGACGCTCGCCGCGCCGCTGATTTCGCAGCTGCATCTGGCAAACGCCATCCTCGACCCGCAGGCCGAGGGCTACGGTGATTATCATATGAAGTTCGGCGAACCGGGGTTCCTCACCACCGCGTCAGCGGCGCACATCATCCGCACCGCAATGAGCCTTGCGCTGCCGAAGGAGCTCGGCCCTATCTCCCTTGCCGTCGAAATGCGCACCACCGAGCAGGACGACCTGTGGGATAACGAACGCCAGTGCCGCGAGTTTCTGCAGAGCGCCTGGCGCGAGGCGCAGCGCTGATAGCGACGCCTGAATAGCAATACCTGAATAGCAAAGGGGCCATAAAGGCCCCTTTTTATTAACCCCATTGCGCCCGCAGGCATTAGGCTGACGTCACGCCAATCGGACCGGCGTCAGCAGCGGCTTGCCGGCATAAAACGCCGTAATATTATCGATAACCAGCTGCGCCATCGCCGCACGGGTTGCGCGGGTGGCGCTGCCGATATGCGGCGTCACCACCACGTCATCACGGTTCAACAGCGCCTGCGGAACCTGGGGCTCATTGGCGAAAACGTCCAGACCCGCACCGCCGATGGTACCGAGGGTGAGAGCCTCCGCCAGCGCCTCCTCATCCACCACGCTGCCGCGGGCAATGTTGATTAAAATCCCCTGCGGCCCAAGGGCGGCGAGCACGTCGTGATTAATCAGCTTCTGGCTCTCCTTCCCCGCGCTGGCGCATACCATCAGCACATCGCTATTTTTCGCCAGCTCCAGCAAATCGGGATAGTAGGCCACCTCGCTGCTTTCCACGGGATTGCGATCGAAGCAGGCAATGCGCATCGCAAAGCCCTGCGCCCTTTTAGCGACCGCCCGGCCAATGCGGCCGAAGCCCACGATGCCCAGCCGCCCGCCGCTGACTTTGGTTGACTGCGGGTAGGTGCCGGATTGCCAGCCGCCGCGCTCAATAAACTTCTGCGCGCCGGTAATGCGCCTTGATACGTTCAGCATCAGAGCGATCCCAAGGTCGGCAACGTCATCGGTCAAAATATCCGGCGTATTGGTCACCTGGACGCCTTTTTGCGCAGCGGCGCGAATATCCACGCCGTCATAGCCGACGCCAAATACGGCGATTAGTTTTAATTGTGGCAATTGATTAATCAGCGCAGCTTCAACCTTCGACTCCCCGCTGGCTAATATGACCTGGACTTCCCCGGCAATGGCATGCAATTGTTCAGCGGACAATTTACTGTATTCATACAACGTGTGGGCGAGCGCTAACTCATCCGCTAACACCTGCGGTACTTTATCCACTCGTAATATAACTGACATATCAGCATCCTGTATTTAATAGTGATTCGGCCACATAATCCTGCGGCTATTTATTTCTGGTACGAGAGCTGGCCGTTTTTCAGCGGTAATTTATTGAAGTTAATGCACAGCGTTCCAACGGTGTAGAACCCGGCGCAGACGGCGAAATAGACCAGCACGCTTTCAAAGCTCCCGGTGGCCTGTAAAATAACGCCCACCAGAATCGGCACCAGAATCCCGGCGCAGCTGTTAGCCATATTCATCAGCCCGCCAACCAGACCTACGCGGTCTTTCGGCGCCAGAATGGCCGGGAAGCTCCAGTAGAGGCTGCCGAACATCATGAAGAAGGCGGCGACGGAGAGCAGGCCAACGGCGAGGTCCGGATCGGTCACCGTCGACAGCGCGTACAGCACGCTCAGCCCGACGATACCGGAGATAGAGAGCAGACTTTTCAGCGAGACGTTATGGCTGACGCCTTTTTTCACCAGGAAGTCGACGAAGAAGCCGCTAAACAGGCATCCCAGCGTCCCCATGATAAAGATGATAAACGTCGAGTTACCGATAGAGGCCAGCTGCAGACCCTGCGCCTGCGCCAGATAGCTCGGTCCCCAGGTCAGCAGTCCCCAGTACACCATGCCCCATGAGGCGCGGCCAATCATGATCGCCGCCATCGTAAACCAGCTGATCCCCAGCCCCTTAGTCGGCGCGGTATTCTCCTCACCGGTCGCGCTGCTGACGTTGCCGGCGGCAATATACGCCACCTCCTGCGGGTCTACTTTCGGGTGTTCAGACGGGCGGTCGCGCAGAATTCGCCATGCCACAAAGCCTAGCAGCATGGTGAAGAGGCCGACCACCACGAAGGTGACGCGCCATGAGTCCAGCAGCACGATTAAATGGGCTACGATAATCCCGCCGATCGCCACGCCAAGCGGGCTGCCGGAGTCCATGATAACCGCCCCGCGGCCCCTTTCAGATTGCGTCAGCCAGGTTGAGCTCAGCTTCGCGCCGCTGGGTGAAACCGGCGCTTCCATGACCCCTAAACCGATACGGGAAAGGATCAGGCTAATTCCGCCGCTCGCCAGGCCGATAATGGCCTGGAAGAACCCCCAGCCAAACAGCGCGCCGGTGATCACTTTACGCGGGCCGTAGCGGTCGAGCAGCCAGCCTCCCGGCACCTGCAGCAGAGCATAGGACCAGAAGAAGCTGCTAAGAATCAAACCCTGAGTGGTCGGTGAAAGATCGAACTCTTCTTTTATATACGGCATCCCGATCGATAAGGTAATACGATCCATCAGGTTAACGGCTAATAAGAAGAACATCGTGGCAAAGATAACCCAGCGGTAGTTAGTGGGTTTCTTTGTATTTGGTAATGGAGTGAGTGTAGAGTCAGACATAATTAACCTTCGATGTTAAAAGTCGTTAAAAAAATAAAACGAAATTAATCTATGAGCGTTAAGTACCCGGTGAACATTAGTTACTCTTTTTTCTTAAGATGAACAAAAGAGCGATTGATGAACTTATGTTACAGACATAACAACATATACGTCAGAAACCGTGTGCGACCTTAATCACAGAACATGGAAATGTGCTTATAATCATTTTTATAATCCCGGATAAAAATACCGGCCATGACGTTAAGTTCATTCTCATCGATAAATAAGAATAAACTGTGGAGTTAAAAATAAAATAAATTGCGCCAGCGGCTTATACCCCTTACCTGGAATTTCAGCGGCGGCGCATTTTTATTTCTCAGGCGCCGACAGGGTAGCCCAACCATTTTTCCAGCATCTGCCGGGACTGGATCAGCACCTCGAGGCTATACGCCGGATCGATAGGTGAATCCCCTCGCAGCGGATAGCTGTCGCGCTGGCGATGCATGCGCAGCGGAATCTCCAGGCTACAGGGAATCGCCCGCGCCTCCAGCTCTTTCAGCATTGGCACATAGTTCAGCTGGCCGTAGCCCATCGGCGTGAAGTGCACCTCCCCGTCGCGGACCTGCAGATCCTTCAGGTGGCAGTGCTGAGCCCCCGGCAGCATGGCAATCGCCGCCGCAACCGGATCGACGTCCGGGCACAGCGAAACAATATTGCCGGCATCAACGTTGAAGGCCACCGCCGGACTATCGATAGCCTCCAGCAGCGCAAAACCGTCGTCGGCCAGGCGGAAGACGTCATAATTCGGATCGCCGCCGTTTTCCAGACAGATCGTGCAGCCGTGCTCGGTGGCAACCGCCGCCAGCTCGCGCAGGTTATCGATAATACGCGCGCGATCGGCGCTTCTGCCGACGCAGACGTTGATCCATTTTGCGCCAATCATGCTGGCAAAGCGGATACGCTGGCTGAACTGCTCCACGGCATCCGCGGCGCCCATATTCATCGTCGCCCCCAGCGAATGCGTACCCAGCTGGTGTTTTTCCAGCAGCTCGCGAATATGCGCCGCGTTTTCCGCGCCAAAGAGCTCGGGCGGCATATCGCCAACGTAGCCCTGGTTATAGGCCAGCTCAACGTAATGAAACCCGGCTTTTTTAATGGTGCTAAAGGCGACGTCGGTATCAAGGCCGTCGAACATCGCGGTATTTACGCCAATCACAAGTTTACTCATGACGATCCCTTCCTTTATGTTGCAGAGCTGCCAGCGTTGTTGTTGCCAGAATAGCCGATAAGCCAGCCCCGCGTTTATCAAACACCCCGGTGATAGCAGACCCGAACCTACGCCAGCAGCGCTTTCGCCTTAGCGACCACGTTCTCAACGGTGAAGCCAAACTCTTCGAACAGCAGCTCAGCCGGCGCGGACTCGCCGAAGCTGGTCATGCCGACGATGGCGCCGTTCAGCCCCACGTATTTGAACCAGTAGTCGGCGATACCCGCTTCCACCGCCACGCGAGC
>NZ_SNYG01000015.1:0-36818 GCF_004362605.1 Klebsiella sp. BIGb0149
TAGTGTGGGGTCTCCCCATGTGAGAGTAGGGAACTGCCAGGCATCAAACAAACAGAAAAACCTCATGCGAAAGCATGGGGTTTTTTTGTTGTCTGACGTTTGTCGGTAAGCGCTCTCCTGAGGAGGACAAATTCGTCGGGAACGAATTTGCACAGCACGCCGTGCTGCCCGGAGGGTGGCGGGCAGGAGGCCCGGCATACAACGGCCAGGCAAACAAACAAAAAAACCTCATGCGCAGGCATGGGGTTTTTTTGTTGTCTGCGGTTTAAGGAAAAGCGGCCGGACGCCGCCCGGATCGGGCGCTGGGCGCCGCGATCCGGGAATATCCAGCGACCAGCGACCAAACCGAACAAGCCTTCCCCTGACATATACGGTAAACTAGTGCAGATTTTGCATCAGGAAGCCACTATGAATCACTCCCTTAAACCCTGGAATACCTTTGGCATCGATCGTACAGCCAAAGCAATTGTGCGCGCCGAAAATGAGCAACAGCTACTGTCTGCCTGGCAGGATGCCACCGCAGAGGAACAGCCGGTCTTAATCCTCGGGGAAGGAAGCAACGTGCTCTTTCTAAAGGATTATTCTGGTACGGTCATTATCAACCGCATCCTGGGGATTGAGGTTACAGAAACGCCTGAAGCCTGGCATCTACACGTTGGGGCAGGGGAGAACTGGCACCATCTGGTGCAGTTTACTTTAGATAAAGAAATGCCGGGCCTGGAGAATCTTGCCTTGATCCCTGGCTGCGCTGGCTCTTCACCCATTCAAAATATTGGTGCTTATGGCGTCGAGCTCCAGCGTGTCTGCCTGTATGTCGACTGTATTGAGCTGGCAACCGGGCACAAACAGCGGCTTTCGGCCAACGAGTGCCGTTTTGGCTACCGGGATAGTATCTTCAAACATGAATATCAGGATCGCTATGCCATAGTGGCCGTTGGCCTCAGGTTGCCTAAAGTCTGGCAGCCGGTGCTGACCTATGGCGATTTGGCCCGTCTTGACCCAAAGACCGTGACGCCTCGACAGGTATTTGATGCTGTTTGCCATATGCGAATGACCAAGCTTCCCGATCCAAAGGTAAATGGTAACGCCGGCAGCTTCTTTAAAAACCCGGTAATTAGCGCGGAGAAAGGGCATGAATTGCTGGCCGCTTTCCCAAATGCGCCGCACTATCCGCAGGCGGATGGCAGCATCAAGCTGGCCGCTGGATGGCTTATCGATCAATGCCAGCTCAAAGGGAAAACCATCGGTGGTGCGGCAGTACATCGCCAGCAGGCGCTGGTATTAATCAATGACCATCATGCAACCAGCGATGATGTGATCGATCTTGCTCACTACGTCCGCCAGCGGGTTGGCGAGATGTTCAACGTCTGGCTGCAGCCCGAAGTCCGCTTTATTGGCGCAACCGGTGAAGTTAACGCTGAGGAGGCGATTGCATGAGGGACAACACCATTCCCCTGACCCTGATATCTATTCTGGCTGACGGCGAGTTTCATTCCGGCGAGCAGCTTGGCGAACGTCTGGGAATGAGCCGGGCTGCAATCAATAAGCATATTCAGACGCTGCGCGACTGGGGAGTTGATGTCTTTACCGTCCCAGGTAAAGGCTACAGCCTTCCGGAACCGGTTCAATTACTAAATGAAGAGCTGATTGCCGGACAGATCGATCAGGGCCGCGTCACCGTGCTGTCGGTGATTGATTCCACAAACCAGTATTTATTGGACAGGCTTAACGAGCTTCAGTCTGGCGATGCCTGTGTTGCGGAATATCAGCAGGCTGGGCGCGGTCGCCGCGGGCGCAAGTGGTTCTCACCCTTCGGTGCGAATCTCTATCTTTCCATCTACTGGCGACTGGAGCAGGGACCTGCCGCAGCGGTAGGCTTGAGCCTGGTGATTGGCATTGTTATTGCTGAGGTACTTCAGAGCCTCGGCGCCGATAAGGTTCGCGTCAAGTGGCCAAACGATCTGTACCTTCAGGACCGGAAGCTGTCCGGCATCCTGGTGGAGTTGACGGGAAAAACGGGCGATGCGGCGCAGATAGTGAGCGGTGCAGGGATCAACCTGGCGATGCGGCGCGTGGAGTCTGATGTGGTCAATCAGGGCTGGATTAGCCTGCAGGAAGCCGGAGTCTCTATCGACCGTAATGCGCTGGCCGCGCGCCTGATTAAAGAGCTACGGGCGGGACTGCAGCTATTTGAACAGGAAGGGCTGGCTCCTTACTTGTCGCGCTGGGAAAAATTAGATAATTTCCTCAATCGCCCGGTTAAGCTTATTATCGGAGATAAAGAGATCTTCGGGATTTCACGTGGCATCGATACTCAGGGAGCATTATTACTTGAGCAGGATGGGGTGATTAAACCATGGGTTGGCGGTGAAATATCGCTACGCAGCGCCGAATAAATAACAGGGAGCCGAGGCTCCCTTTTTTATTTCCGCAAGCGGACCTGGTCGACCGAATGGTTGGCACTCTTGGTCATTATCAGACTCGCTCTTTCACGAGTTGGCAGGATATTTTCTTTTAGATTCAGTAGGTTGATCTCATTCCACAGCGATGTGGCTATATTGACTGCTTCATCTTTCGAGAGCTTTGCGTAATTATGGAAATACGAGTCAGGATCGGTAAATGCGCCTTCACGGAATTTTAGAAAACGATTGATATACCAGCTCCGCAGCATTTCTTCCGGCGCATCAACATATATAGAAAAATCAACGAAATCAGAAACAAATACATGATGCGGATCGTGTGGATAATCCATCCCGCTTTGTAAAACATTTAATCCTTCAAGAATTAAAATGTCCGGCTGGGAAACCGTCTTATCGCCATCGGGAATAACATCATAAATCAGGTGTGAATAGACCGGGGCTTTAGCGTTGGCGATGCCTGATTTCAGATCGGAGACGAACTTGACCAGCCGGTGCATATCATAAGATTGCGGGAAGCCCTTCTTCTTCATCAGGCCGCGTTCTTTCAATACGGCATTAGGATGCAGGAAGCCATCGGTGGTGATCAGTTCAACGTGCCGATGCTCTGGCCAGCGGCTAAGCAGCGCCTGCAGCACGCGCGCGGTTGTACTTTTACCTACCGCGACGCTACCGGCGATGCTGATGATATACGGAATACGCTGACCGTTAGTACCAAGAAACTGTTCCAGTACGGCCTGACGACGCAGGTTGGAACTGATATAGAAATTAAGCAAACGCGACAGCGGCAAATAAATTTCCGCGACTTCCTCCAGCGAAAGATCTTCGTTGATGCCTTTTAACCGCGTGATTTCTTCCTCTGTTAGCGTCATCGGGACGGAATCACGAAGTGCAGCCCATTGGTTGCGGTTAAATTGTAGATAAGGTGTCATTAACGTTTGCTCTTTTTTGCTCATAAGCATTTTCTTACCATCGCCAAATTAAAGACAGGCGCAGATGCTTCACATAAGTTAATCAGGACAATGGGCAGGAGGGTAACACCAGATTGCAGGGAATAATAAGAAAAAAACGCATTGAATGATGCTTTCTCACGCCAACATCACAAGAGTGAAATTTGTGAATAAAGGACGTCAAAGCTCATGCGGGGCAAACGGCGGCGGGCAGTAAACGCCGATGATGCAGTCAACGAGTCGCTCAGGCCAATCAGCTATCCATTATATAGCAGAGAGCAAAGCGACTTTATTGTGCCGGGGACGCGGCAAAAGCGATGCCGCCGCAGCAAAATGCGTCCCTTGCCTATCCGCAGCGGGCTTTGAATGGAAATATTGCGAGAGGAATGGTGTTTTTTTGTTCTTCATCGATTGAAATTACACCGCTTTTTGGTGTTTGAGAGCAAAATATGAGCGATAGAACGATTTATGCAATTTTTTAGTTGCATGAATCCGCAGGTCTCCCTAAAATGCGCGCTACTTGATGCCGACTTAGCTCAGTAGGTAGAGCAACTGACTTGTAATCAGTAGGTCACCAGTTCGATTCCGGTAGTCGGCACCATCAAGTGCCTGGTGGGGTTCCCGAGCGGCCAAAGGGAGCAGACTGTAAATCTGCCGTCATCGACTTCGAAGGTTCGAATCCTTCCCCCACCACCATCTTTCGGCAACGCTTTGCGGAGCCAGAGTTGATTGGTTAAGCTAATCAGCTCAAACAAAGAAAAGAGATAACTCTCTTTTTTTTGTTATAGAAAGAACTGGGTAGCCGAGTTTCAGGATGCGGGCATCGTATAATGGCTATTACCTCAGCCTTCCAAGCTGATGATGCGGGTTCGATTCCCGCTGCCCGCTCCAGACGTGCTGATATGGCTCAGTTGGTAGAGCGCACCCTTGGTAAGGGTGAGGTCCCCAGTTCGACTCTGGGTATCAGCACCACTTCTTTATCTCTCCTTCCCTGTTTCTCTCTATTCTATTGCATTCAACAAGTCGGGCATGTTGCCTGGTTGATGTGGTGATATCACCGATTTATCCGTGTCTTAGAGGGACAATCGATGTCTAAAGAAAAGTTTGAACGTACAAAACCGCACGTTAACGTCGGTACTATCGGCCACGTTGACCATGGTAAAACAACGCTGACTGCTGCAATCACTACCGTTCTGGCTAAAACCTACGGTGGTTCTGCGCGCGCATTCGACCAGATCGATAACGCACCGGAAGAAAAAGCTCGTGGTATCACCATCAACACTTCCCACGTTGAATATGACACCCCGACTCGCCACTACGCACACGTAGACTGCCCGGGCCACGCCGACTATGTTAAAAACATGATCACCGGTGCTGCTCAGATGGATGGCGCGATCCTGGTTGTTGCTGCGACTGACGGCCCGATGCCGCAGACTCGTGAGCACATCCTGCTGGGTCGTCAGGTAGGCGTTCCGTACATCATCGTGTTCCTGAACAAATGCGACATGGTTGATGACGAAGAGCTGCTGGAACTGGTAGAGATGGAAGTTCGTGAACTGCTGTCTCAGTACGATTTCCCGGGCGACGACACTCCGATCATCCGTGGTTCTGCTCTGAAAGCGCTGGAAGGCGATGCAGAGTGGGAAGCTAAGATCGTTGAACTGGCTGGCTACCTGGATTCTTACATCCCGGAACCAGAACGTGCTATCGACAAGCCGTTCCTGCTGCCTATCGAAGACGTATTCTCCATCTCCGGCCGTGGTACCGTTGTTACCGGTCGTGTAGAGCGCGGTATCGTTAAAGTTGGCGAAGAAGTTGAAATCGTTGGTATCAAAGACACCGCTAAGTCTACCTGTACCGGCGTTGAAATGTTCCGCAAACTGCTGGACGAAGGCCGTGCTGGTGAGAACGTTGGCGTTCTGCTGCGTGGTATCAAACGTGAAGAAATCGAACGTGGTCAGGTACTGGCTAAGCCGGGTTCTATCAAGCCGCACACCAAATTCGAATCTGAAGTTTACATCCTGTCCAAAGATGAAGGCGGCCGTCATACTCCGTTCTTCAAAGGCTACCGTCCGCAGTTCTACTTCCGTACAACTGACGTGACTGGCACCATCGAACTGCCGGAAGGCGTAGAGATGGTAATGCCGGGCGACAACATCAAAATGGTTGTTACCCTGATCCACCCGATCGCGATGGACGACGGTCTGCGTTTCGCAATCCGTGAAGGCGGTCGTACCGTTGGCGCGGGCGTTGTTGCTAAAGTTCTCAGCTAATCGCTGATAACATTTGACGCAATGCGCAATAAAAGGGCATCATTTGATGCCCTTTTTGCACGCTTTCGAACCAGAACCTGGCTCATCAGTGATTTTTTTTGTCATAATCATTGCTGAGACAGGCTCTGTAGAGGGCGTTAAATCCGAAACGCAGCAGAGCATTTCGGTTTGGTTGCCTCGCTCTCGCGGGGCAAAATTATTTGTCTGAATTCTTGTGACAGGTTGGTTTATGAGTGCGAATACCGAAGCTCAAGGGAGCGGGCGCGGCCTGGAAGCGATGAAGTGGACGATCGTTGCCGTGCTGCTGATTGTGGCCATCGTAGGCAACTTCCTTTATCGTGACATTATGCTGGCAGTGCGTGCGCTGGCCGTGGTGATTCTGATCGCTGCTGCCGGTGGCGTCGCGCTGTTAACCACAAAAGGTAAGGCGACCGTAGCTTTCGCCCGTGAAGCGAGAACCGAAGTCCGCAAGGTAATCTGGCCTACTCGCCAGGAAACGTTGCACACCACGCTGATTGTTGCCGCGGTAACTGCGGTAATGTCACTGATCCTGTGGGGACTGGATGGTATTCTGGTTCGCCTGGTATCCTTTATCACTGGCCTGAGGTTCTGAGATGTCTGAAGCTCCTAAAAAACGCTGGTACGTCGTTCAGGCGTTTTCCGGTTTTGAAGGTCGCGTAGCTACCTCGTTGCGTGAACATATCAAATTACACAATATGGAAGAGTTGTTTGGCGAAGTCATGGTTCCGACCGAAGAAGTGGTCGAAATCCGTGGTGGCCTGCGCCGCAAGAGCGAGCGCAAATTCTTCCCGGGTTACGTTCTGGTCCAGATGGTGATGAACGACGCAAGCTGGCACCTGGTGCGCAGCGTACCGCGTGTGATGGGCTTTATCGGCGGTACATCCGACCGTCCTGCGCCGATCAGCGACAAAGAAGTCGACGCGATCATGAACCGTCTTCAGCAGGTTGGCGATAAGCCGCGTCCTAAAACGCTGTTCGAGCCGGGCGAAATGGTCCGCGTCAGCGATGGTCCGTTTGCTGACTTCAACGGCGTTGTTGAAGAAGTTGACTACGAGAAGTCCCGCCTGAAGGTTTCTGTTTCGATCTTTGGCCGTGCGACTCCGGTCGAGCTGGACTTTGCTCAGGTAGAAAAAGCCTAAGCGACGATCAAAAAAGCAGCGATTTAATCGTTGCATGAGGCGCGAAATTGACATACAATTTCGCGCCTTTTGTTTTTATGGACCCTGTGTCCGTAAGACGATATTGATAACGGGGAGCCTTTCTAAAGGCGTTATACCCAAACGAGGAAATTTAAATGGCTAAGAAAGTACAAGCCTACGTCAAGCTGCAGGTTGCAGCTGGTATGGCAAACCCGAGCCCGCCGGTTGGTCCAGCACTGGGTCAGCAGGGTGTGAACATCATGGAATTCTGTAAAGCGTTCAACGCCAAAACAGAATCTCTGGAAAAAGGTCTGCCGACTCCGGTTGTTATTACCGTTTACGCTGACCGTTCCTTTACCTTTGTTACCAAGACCCCGCCGGCTGCCGTTCTGCTGAAGAAAGCTGCAGGCATCAAGTCTGGTTCCGGTAAGCCGAACAAAGATAAAGTAGGTAAAATTTCCCGCGCTCAGCTGCAGGAAATCGCGCAGACCAAAGCTGCCGACATGACTGGTTCTGACATTGAAGCGATGACTCGCTCCATTGAAGGTACTGCACGTTCCATGGGCCTGGTAGTAGAGGATTAAGAAATGGCTAAACTGACCAAGCGTATGCGCGTGATCCGTGACAAAGTTGATGTGACTAAACAGTACGACATCAACGAAGCTATTGCTCTGCTGAAAGAGCTGGCCACCGCTAAATTTACCGAAAGCGTAGACGTTGCCGTTAACCTCGGCATCGACGCTCGTAAATCTGACCAGAACGTCCGTGGTGCAACAGTACTGCCGAACGGTACCGGTCGTTCCGTTCGCGTAGCCGTATTTGCCCAGGGCCCGAACGCTGAAGCTGCTAAAGCTGCAGGCGCCGAGCTGGTAGGTATGGAAGATCTGGCAGACCAGATCAAAAAAGGCGAAATGAACTTCGACGTTGTTATTGCTTCCCCGGATGCAATGCGCGTTGTTGGCCAACTGGGCCAGGTTCTGGGGCCGCGCGGCCTGATGCCAAACCCGAAAGTGGGTACCGTTACTCCGAACGTTGCTGAAGCTGTTAAGAACGCTAAAGCAGGTCAGGTTCGCTATCGTAACGACAAAAACGGCATCATCCACACCACCATCGGTAAAGTGGACTTTGACGCTGACAAACTGAAAGAAAACCTGGAAGCCCTGCTGGTTGCGCTGAAAAAAGCAAAACCGACTCAGGCAAAAGGCGTTTTCATCAAGAAAGTTAGCCTCTCCACCACCATGGGTGCTGGCGTTGCCGTTGATCAGGCTGGTCTGAGCGCTTCTGCGAACTAAGATTAGCTTTACGTGGGCGGTGGATTTGTCTACAATTCTACCCCCACGATTCTGTTGAAATAAACAGAGGCTATGCGAGTTATTCGAATTGCAGCAAGGCGGCAATTGAGTGAATCGCCGGGAGCGTAGTTGACTACGTGACCGGTGTGAGTGAAAGCAGCTAGCGCAGCTGTGGTTCGAAGAACGAAGACATAGAAAGAATTTGTTCGTTGGAGCCTGGCCTATCCAGGCCTCCGTCGAAGACCGCAGGTGTTTCGCAAGAAACTTAATGCCCTGCGTAGACGGTGACAGAACGCTAAGATTATTTTTGGATACTCTGGCTTGTTTCTGCTCACCGTATTAAGACGCTCTATTCGTTGAATAGAGTGAAGTGAGTTCCAGAGCATGAGCTCTGGCAAACATCCAGGAGCAAAGCTAATGGCTTTAAATCTTCAAGACAAACAAGCGATTGTTGCTGAAGTCAGCGAAGTAGCCAAAGGCGCGCTGTCTGCAGTAGTTGCGGATTCCCGTGGCGTTACTGTAGATAAAATGACTGAACTGCGTAAAGCAGGTCGTGAAGCTGGCGTTTACATGCGTGTTGTCCGCAACACCCTGCTGCGCCGCGTCGTTGAAGGTACTCAGTTCGAGTGCCTGAAAGACACGTTTGTTGGTCCGACCCTGATTGCATACTCTATGGAACACCCGGGCGCTGCCGCTCGTCTGTTCAAAGAGTTCGCGAAAGCGAATGCAAAATTCGAGGTTAAAGCCGCAGCCTTTGAAGGCGAGCTGATCCTGGCGTCGAATATCGACCGCCTGGCAACTCTGCCGACCTACGACGAAGCAATTGCACGCCTGATGGCAACCATGAAAGAAGCTTCGGCTGGCAAACTGGTTCGCACTCTGGCTGCTGTACGCGATGCGAAAGAAGCTGCTTAATCGCAGATTTCTTTATAAAGCACTCGCTTACGTATAAACTTATTCTGATATTCAGGAACAATTTAAATGTCTATCACTAAAGATCAAATCATTGAAGCAGTATCCGCTATGTCCGTAATGGACGTTGTTGAGCTGATCTCTGCAATGGAAGAAAAATTCGGTGTTTCCGCTGCTGCTGCTGTAGCTGTAGCTGCTGGCCCGGCTGAAGCTGCTGAAGAAAAAACTGAATTCGACGTAATTCTGAAAGCTGCTGGCGCTAACAAAGTTGCTGTAATCAAAGCAGTACGTAGCGCAACTGGCCTGGGTCTGAAAGAAGCTAAAGACCTGGTAGAATCTGCACCTGCTGCCCTGAAAGAAGGCATCAGCAAAGATGACGCAGAAGCACTGAAAAAATCTCTGGAAGAAGCTGGCGCTGAAGTTGAAGTCAAATAAGCCAACCTTTCCGGTTGCAGCCTGAGTAATCAGGCTGATGGCTGGTGACTATTTAGTCACCAGCCTTTTTGCGCTGTAAGGCGCCAGTAGCATTTCACACTGTTTGACTGCTGGTTGTCCTGACAATGCATGTTTCTATCGACGACTTAATATACTGCGACAGGGTGCTCGCTCTGTGTAAATCGCGACGAAATGGTTTAAGCGTGATAGCAACAGGTATTGCGGAAAGTGTTCCATTTTCCGGTCCACAAAATAGTGTTGCATAAAAAACTGCCTTTCTGAGGCAGACGGGTCGACTTGTCAGCGAGCTGAGGAACCCTATGGTTTACTCCTATACCGAGAAAAAACGTATTCGTAAGGATTTTGGTAAACGTCCGCAGGTTCTGGACATACCTTATCTCCTTTCTATCCAGCTTGATTCGTTCCAGAAGTTTATCGAGCAAGATCCTGAAGGGCAATATGGTCTGGAAGCAGCCTTCCGTTCCGTGTTCCCGATTAAAAGCTACAGCGGTAATTCCGAGCTGCAATACGTCAGCTACCGCCTGGGCGAACCAGTATTTGATGTTAAAGAGTGTCAGATCCGTGGCGTGACCTATTCGGCACCGCTGCGCGTAAAACTGCGTCTGGTGATCTACGAGCGTGAAGCGCCGGAAGGCACCGTTAAAGACATCAAAGAACAAGAAGTCTACATGGGCGAAATTCCGCTCATGACCGACAACGGTACCTTTGTTATCAACGGTACCGAGCGTGTTATCGTTTCTCAGCTGCACCGTAGCCCGGGCGTCTTCTTTGACAGTGACAAAGGTAAGACTCACTCTTCCGGTAAGGTCCTGTATAACGCACGTATCATCCCTTACCGCGGTTCCTGGCTGGACTTCGAGTTCGATCCGAAAGACAACCTGTTTGTCCGTATCGACCGTCGTCGTAAGCTGCCGGCAACGATCATCCTGCGCGCGCTGAATTACACCACTGAGCAGATCCTTGACCTGTTCTTCGAAAAAGTGGTCTTTGAAATTCGCGACAACAAGCTGCAGATGGAGCTGATTCCGGAGCGTCTGCGTGGTGAAACCGCGTCCTTCGACATCGAAGCTAACGGTAAGATCTACGTCGAAAAAGCACGCCGTATTACCGCTCGTCATATCCGCCAGCTGGAAAAAGACGATATTAAGCTTATCGAAGTTCCGGTTGAATACATTGCGGGTAAAGTTGCTGCTAAAGACTATGTCGATACAGCGACCGGCGAACTGATCTGCCCGGCGAACATGGAGCTGAGCCTCGATCTGCTGGCCAAACTGAGCCAGTCCGGTCATAAGCGCATCGAAACTCTGTTCACCAACGATCTCGATCACGGTGCGTACATCTCTGAAACCGTACGCGTCGACCCGACCAACGATCGTCTGAGCGCGCTGGTAGAAATCTACCGCATGATGCGCCCGGGTGAGCCGCCGACTCGTGAAGCGGCTGAAAACCTGTTTGAGAACCTGTTCTTCTCCGAAGACCGCTACGATCTGTCCGCGGTTGGTCGTATGAAGTTCAACCGTTCTCTGCTGCGTGACGAAATTGAAGGTTCCGGTATCCTGAGCAAAGACGACATCATTCAGGTGATGAAGAAGCTCATCGGTATCCGTAACGGTATTGGCGAAGTCGATGATATCGACCACCTCGGCAACCGTCGTATCCGTTCCGTTGGCGAAATGGCGGAAAACCAGTTCCGCGTTGGCCTGGTTCGCGTAGAGCGTGCGGTTAAAGAGCGTCTGTCCCTGGGCGATCTGGATACCCTGATGCCTCAGGATATGATCAACGCCAAGCCGATTTCCGCAGCAGTGAAAGAGTTCTTTGGTTCCAGCCAGCTGTCTCAGTTTATGGACCAGAACAACCCGCTGTCCGAGATTACGCACAAACGTCGTATCTCTGCCCTCGGCCCAGGTGGTCTGACCCGCGAACGCGCAGGCTTTGAAGTTCGAGACGTACACCCGACTCACTACGGTCGCGTATGTCCAATCGAAACGCCTGAAGGCCCGAACATCGGTCTGATCAACTCCCTGTCCGTGTACGCACAGACTAACGAATACGGCTTCCTTGAGACTCCGTATCGTAAAGTGACTGACGGCGTTGTCACCGACGAAATTCATTACCTCTCTGCTATCGAAGAAGGTAACTACGTCATCGCTCAGGCGAACTCCAACCTGGATGACGAAGGCCACTTTGAAGAAGACCTGGTAACGTGCCGTAGTAAAGGCGAATCCAGCTTGTTCAGCCGCGACCAGGTTGACTACATGGACGTATCCACCCAGCAGGTGGTTTCCGTCGGTGCGTCCCTGATCCCGTTCCTGGAACACGATGACGCCAACCGTGCATTGATGGGTGCGAACATGCAACGTCAGGCGGTTCCGACTCTGCGCGCTGATAAGCCGCTGGTTGGTACCGGTATGGAACGTGCTGTTGCCGTTGACTCCGGTGTTACTGCGGTTGCTAAACGTGGCGGTACCGTTCAGTACGTGGATGCATCCCGTATCGTTATCAAAGTTAACGATGATGAGATGTACCCGGGCGAAGCCGGCATCGACATCTATAACCTGACCAAGTACACCCGTTCTAACCAGAACACCTGCATCAACCAGATGCCTTGCGTGTCCCTGGGTGAGCCAATTGAGCGCGGCGACGTGCTGGCAGACGGTCCGTCCACCGACCTCGGTGAACTGGCTCTCGGTCAGAACATGCGCGTAGCGTTCATGCCGTGGAACGGCTACAACTTCGAAGACTCCATCCTCGTCTCCGAGCGTGTGGTTCAGGAAGATCGTTTCACCACGATTCATATCCAGGAACTGGCGTGCGTGTCCCGTGACACCAAGCTGGGGCCGGAAGAGATCACCGCTGATATCCCGAACGTGGGTGAAGCTGCGCTCTCTAAACTGGACGAATCCGGTATCGTTTACATCGGTGCAGAAGTGACCGGCGGCGACATTCTGGTTGGTAAGGTCACACCGAAAGGTGAAACCCAGCTGACGCCAGAAGAGAAACTGCTGCGCGCGATCTTCGGTGAGAAAGCGTCTGACGTTAAAGACTCTTCTCTGCGCGTACCAAACGGTGTTTCCGGTACCGTTATCGACGTTCAGGTCTTTACCCGCGACGGCGTTGAGAAAGACAAACGTGCGCTGGAAATCGAAGAAATGCAGCTGAAGCAGGCGAAAAAAGACCTGTCTGAAGAACTGCAGATCTTCGAAGCTGGCCTGTTTGGTCGTATCTACGCGGTGCTGGTCTCCGGCGGCGTTGAAGCTGAGAAGCTCGACAAGCTGCCGCGTGACCGCTGGCTGGAACTGGGCCTGGCCGACGAAGAGAAACAAAATCAGCTGGAGCAGCTGGCTGAGCAGTACGACGAACTGAAACACGAGTTCGAGAAAAAACTCGAAGCGAAACGCCGTAAAATTACTCAGGGCGACGATCTGGCACCTGGCGTGCTGAAGATTGTTAAAGTGTATCTGGCCGTTAAACGTCAGATTCAGCCTGGTGATAAAATGGCAGGCCGTCACGGTAACAAGGGTGTTATCTCTAAGATCAACCCGATCGAAGATATGCCTTACGATGAAAACGGCACGCCGGTAGACATCGTACTGAACCCGCTGGGCGTACCGTCTCGTATGAACATCGGTCAGATTCTGGAAACCCACCTGGGTATGGCTGCGAAAGGCATCGGCGAGAAAATCAACGCCATGCTGAAACAGCAGCAGGAAGTCGCCAAGCTGCGCGAATTCATCCAGAAAGCGTACGATCTGGGTACAGACGTTCGCCAGAAGGTTGATTTGAATACCTTCACCGATGATGAAGTTCTGCGTCTTGCTGAAAACCTGAAAAAAGGTATGCCGATCGCAACGCCGGTATTCGACGGTGCGAAAGAGTCTGAAATCAAGGAACTGTTACAGCTGGGTGGCCTGCCGACTTCCGGTCAGATTACCCTGTTCGACGGTCGTACCGGCGAGCAGTTCGAACGCCAGGTTACCGTCGGCTATATGTACATGCTGAAACTGAACCACCTGGTTGATGACAAGATGCATGCGCGTTCTACCGGTTCTTACAGCCTGGTTACTCAGCAGCCGCTGGGTGGTAAGGCTCAGTTCGGTGGTCAGCGCTTCGGTGAGATGGAAGTATGGGCGCTGGAAGCTTACGGCGCGGCATACACCCTGCAGGAAATGCTTACCGTCAAGTCTGATGACGTTAACGGTCGTACCAAGATGTATAAAAACATCGTGGACGGCAACCATCAGATGGAACCGGGCATGCCGGAATCCTTCAACGTACTGTTGAAAGAGATTCGCTCGCTGGGCATCAACATCGAACTGGAAGACGAGTAACTCTCGCTCAAACAGGTCACTGGTGCCGGGGTCATACCCGGCGCCAGATTGTGCTAACTCCGACGGGAGCAAATCCGTGAAAGATTTATTAAAGTTTCTGAAAGCGCAGACTAAAACCGAAGAGTTTGATGCGATCAAAATTGCTCTGGCCTCGCCAGACATGATCCGTTCATGGTCTTTCGGTGAAGTTAAAAAGCCGGAAACCATTAACTACCGTACGTTCAAACCAGAACGTGACGGCCTTTTCTGTGCGCGTATTTTCGGGCCAGTAAAAGACTACGAGTGCCTGTGCGGTAAGTACAAGCGCCTGAAACACCGTGGTGTGATCTGTGAGAAGTGCGGCGTTGAAGTGACCCAGACTAAAGTGCGTCGTGAGCGCATGGGCCACATCGAGCTGGCGTCTCCGACCGCCCACATTTGGTTCCTGAAGTCGCTGCCGTCCCGTATCGGCCTGCTGCTGGATATGCCGCTGCGTGATATCGAACGCGTTCTGTACTTCGAATCCTATGTGGTTATCGAAGGCGGGATGACGAACCTCGAACGCAACCAGATCCTGACTGAAGAGCAGTATCTGGACGCGCTGGAAGAGTTCGGTGACGAGTTCGACGCGAAGATGGGCGCCGAAGCTATTCAGGCCCTGCTGAAGAGCATGGATCTGGAGCAGGAATGCGAGCAGCTGCGTGAAGAGCTGAACGAAACCAACTCCGAAACCAAGCGTAAAAAGCTGACCAAGCGTATCAAACTGCTGGAAGCTTTCGTTCAGTCTGGCAACAAGCCTGAGTGGATGATCCTGACCGTTCTGCCGGTTCTGCCGCCAGATCTGCGTCCGCTGGTTCCGCTGGATGGTGGTCGTTTCGCGACTTCTGACCTGAACGATCTGTATCGTCGCGTCATTAACCGTAACAACCGTCTGAAACGTCTGCTGGATCTGGCTGCGCCGGATATCATCGTACGCAACGAAAAACGTATGCTGCAGGAAGCGGTTGACGCCCTGCTGGATAACGGTCGTCGCGGTCGTGCTATCACCGGTTCGAACAAACGTCCTCTGAAATCTTTGGCCGATATGATCAAAGGTAAACAGGGTCGTTTCCGTCAGAACCTGCTGGGTAAACGCGTTGACTACTCCGGTCGTTCTGTTATCACCGTAGGTCCATACCTGCGTCTGCATCAGTGCGGTCTGCCGAAGAAAATGGCGCTGGAGCTGTTCAAACCGTTCATCTACGGCAAGCTGGAACTGCGTGGTCTTGCTACCACCATTAAAGCTGCGAAGAAAATGGTTGAGCGCGAAGAAGCCGTCGTTTGGGATATCCTGGACGAAGTTATCCGCGAACACCCGGTACTGCTGAACCGTGCACCAACCCTGCACCGTTTGGGTATCCAGGCATTTGAGCCGGTACTGATCGAAGGTAAAGCTATCCAGCTGCACCCGCTGGTCTGTGCGGCATATAACGCCGACTTCGATGGTGACCAGATGGCTGTTCACGTACCGCTGACGCTGGAAGCCCAGCTGGAAGCGCGTGCGCTGATGATGTCTACCAACAACATCCTGTCCCCGGCGAACGGCGAGCCTATCATCGTTCCGTCTCAGGACGTTGTACTGGGTCTGTACTACATGACCCGTGACTGTGTTAACGCCAAAGGCGAAGGCATGGTGCTGACTGGCCCGAAAGAAGCTGAGCGTATTTATCGCGCTGGCCTGGCCTCTCTGCATGCGCGCGTTAAAGTGCGTATCACCGAATACGAAAAAGATGAAAACGGCCAGTTCGTAGCGAAAACCAGCCTGAAGGACACGACCGTTGGCCGTGCGATTCTGTGGATGATCGTGCCTAAAGGTCTGCCGTTCACTATCGTGAACCAGGCGCTGGGTAAGAAAGCGATCTCCAAAATGCTGAACACCTGCTACCGTATTCTGGGCCTGAAACCGACCGTTATTTTTGCGGACCAGACGATGTACACCGGCTTTGCTTATGCAGCGCGTTCAGGTGCATCCGTTGGTATTGATGACATGGTCATCCCGGAGAAAAAACACGAGATCATCAGCGAAGCGGAAGCTGAAGTTGCTGAAATCCAGGAACAGTTCCAGTCCGGTCTGGTTACCGCTGGCGAACGCTACAACAAAGTTATCGATATCTGGGCTGCGGCGAACGATCGTGTATCCAAAGCGATGATGGATAACCTGCAAACCGAAACCGTTATTAACCGTGACGGCGTCGAAGAGCAGCAGGTTTCCTTCAACAGCATCTACATGATGGCCGACTCCGGTGCGCGTGGTTCTGCGGCACAGATTCGTCAGCTGGCTGGTATGCGTGGTCTGATGGCGAAGCCGGATGGCTCCATCATCGAAACGCCGATCACCGCGAACTTCCGTGAAGGTCTGAACGTACTCCAGTACTTCATCTCCACGCACGGCGCGCGTAAAGGTCTGGCGGATACCGCACTGAAAACAGCGAACTCCGGTTACCTGACTCGTCGTCTGGTTGACGTTGCACAGGACCTGGTTGTTACTGAAGACGACTGTGGCACCCTGGAAGGCATTACCATGACCCCGGTTATCGAGGGTGGTGATGTTAAAGAGCCGCTGCGCGATCGCGTACTGGGTCGTGTGACCGCTGAAGACGTACTGAAGCCGGGTACTGCGGATATTCTGGTTCCACGCAACACGCTGCTGCACGAGCACTGGTGTGACCTGCTGGAAGAGAACTCCGTTGACTCCGTCAAAGTGCGTTCCGTCGTATCCTGTGACACCGACTTTGGTGTATGTGCGCACTGCTACGGTCGTGACCTGGCGCGTGGCCACATCATCAACAAAGGTGAGGCTATCGGCGTTATCGCAGCACAGTCCATCGGTGAGCCGGGTACACAGCTGACGATGCGTACGTTCCACATCGGTGGTGCGGCATCTCGTGCGGCTGCTGAATCCAGCATCCAGGTGAAAAACAAAGGTAGCATCCGTCTTAGCAACGCTAAATCGGTTGTCAACTCTGCCGGCAAGCTGGTAGTGACCTCACGTAACACCGAACTGAAGCTGATCGACGAATTCGGTCGTACCAAAGAGAGCTATAAAGTTCCTTACGGTGCGGTGATGGGTAAAGGTGATGGTGAGCAGGTTGCTGGCGGCGAAACCGTAGCAAACTGGGATCCGCACACCATGCCGGTTATCACTGAAGTAAGTGGTTTCATCCGCTTTACTGACATGATTGACGGCCAGACCATTACTCGTCAGACCGACGAGCTGACCGGTCTGTCTTCGCTGGTGGTTCTGGATTCTGCAGAGCGTACGGCGGGTGGTAAAGACCTGCGTCCGGCCCTGAAAATCGTTGATGCTAACGGTAATGACGTTCTGATCCCTGGCACCGATATGCCTGCGCAGTACTTCCTGCCGGGTAAAGCGATCGTCCAGCTGGAAGATGGTATCCAGATCAGTGCGGGTGACGCACTGGCGCGTATTCCTCAGGAATCCAGCGGTACCAAGGATATCACCGGTGGTCTGCCGCGCGTTGCTGACCTGTTCGAAGCGCGTCGCCCGAAAGAGCCGGCAATTCTGGCAGAAATCAGCGGTATCATCTCCTTCGGTAAAGAAACCAAAGGTAAACGTCGTCTGGTCATCACTCCGTTAGACGGTAGCGATCCATACGAAGAGATGATTCCGAAATGGCGTCAGCTGAACGTGTTTGAAGGTGAACGTGTAGAACGTGGTGACGTGGTTTCCGACGGTCCGGAAGCGCCGCACGACATTCTGCGTCTTCGTGGCGTACACGCGGTAACGCGTTATATCACCAACGAAGTACAGGACGTTTACCGTCTGCAAGGCGTTAAGATTAACGATAAGCACATCGAAGTTATCGTTCGTCAGATGCTGCGTAAAGCGACTATCGACAGTGCCGGTAGCTCCGACTTCCTGGAAGGCGAGCAGGTTGAATACTCCCGCGTCAAGATTGCTAACCGCGATCTGGAAGCGAATGGCAAAGTTGCGGCAACTTACTCCCGCGACCTGCTGGGTATCACCAAAGCGTCTCTGGCAACCGAATCGTTCATCTCTGCGGCATCGTTCCAGGAGACTACCCGTGTCCTGACCGAAGCAGCCGTTGCGGGCAAACGCGACGAACTGCGTGGCCTGAAAGAGAACGTCATCGTGGGTCGTCTGATCCCGGCTGGTACCGGCTATGCGTACCACCAGGATCGTATGCGCCGCAAGGCAGCTGGCGAACAGCCTGCTGCACCGCAGGTCACCGTTGAAGAAGCTTCTGCCAACCTGGCAGAGCTGCTGAACGCGGGTCTGGGCGGTTCAGACAACGATTAATCGTTGACGCTGTGCTAAAAAAGCCAGTCAGGTCTCCTGACTGGCTTTTTTTATTCTTACGCTGCCGCATCAGCGCGTTATTTTATTTAATCTATATTTGATTACATTCCATTAATAGCTAAGCAGCAATTAAGCCTTATTCTATTAATATAAACCCCGCCAGCTGCTCCTGTTTTTATTCCATAGTAAATATATGGGTAAAAGTTCTACGCGTATCAAAAAATTAAAAATCAAAAAAGGTATAGTCAAAAAATCCGGATAATCAGGTGATTGCGCCTTTCCTTATTTTCAGTTCTCACCCGCTGAGGCGCCGCCTCGTCTATTTAAAACGCCATCGAGGAGGCCGCTAAATAAGAATGAGACGACCGCGATAGATGTTTTCGACCTAATAGAGTGGTTCTGGGGGATGCATGGAATTTGCTATACAACTCGTCATTATCTTAGTGTGTTTGTTTTATGGAGCCCGAAAAGGCGGGATTGCGCTGGGCCTTTTAGGCGGCATCGGGCTGGTTATTTTAGTCTTTGTCTTCCATCTTCAGCCGGGAAAACCGCCGGTTGATGTCATGCTGGTGATTATTGCGGTAGTAGCCGCTTCGGCGACGTTACAGGCTTCCGGCGGGTTAGACGTGATGCTGCAGATTGCCGAAAAGCTTCTGCGGCGTAATCCAAAGTACGTGTCAATCGTCGCGCCATTTGTGACCTGTACGTTGACTATCCTTTGCGGCACCGGCCACGTGGTCTATACCATCCTGCCAATTATCTATGACGTCGCGATTAAGAATAATATTCGTCCCGAGCGTCCTATGGCGGCAAGCTCCATTGGCGCACAGATGGGTATTATCGCCAGCCCGGTTTCCGTTGCGGTCGTTTCGCTGGTGGCAATGCTCGGTAACTTTACGTTTAACGGCAAGCATCTGGAGTTTCTCGATCTGCTGGCGATCACCATCCCGTCAACCCTGCTGGGAATTCTGGCGATCGGTATATTTAGCTGGTTCCGCGGCAAGGATTTGGATAAAGACGAAGAGTTCCAGGCGTTTATCGCCACACCGGAAAACCGCCACTATGTATACGGCGATACCGCGACGCTGCTGGACCGCAAGCTGCCGGCCAGTAACTGGGTGGCGATGTGGATCTTCCTGGCGTCGATTGCCGTGGTAGCCCTGCTGGGCGCGTTCTCCGAGCTGCGGCCCGCTTTCGACGGCAAGCCGCTGTCGATGGTGCTGGTTATCCAGATGTTTATGCTGCTTTCCGGGGCGCTCATCATCATCATCACCAAAACCAATCCGGCCTCTATTTCTAAAAATGAGGTATTTCGCTCGGGAATGATCGCCATTGTGGCGGTATACGGCATTGCATGGATGGCGGAGACCATGTTTGGTGCGCACATGTCGGAGATTAAGGGCGTGCTGGGCGAGATGGTAAAAGAGTATCCGTGGGCCTACGCTATTGTCCTGCTGATTGTCTCCAAATTCGTCAACTCCCAGGCGGCGGCGCTGGCGGCGATTGTCCCGGTTGCGCTGGCGATTGGCGTCGACCCGGCCTATATCGTGGCGTCCGCGCCGGCGTGCTACGGTTATTATATTCTGCCAACCTATCCCAGCGACCTGGCCGCTATTCAGTTCGACCGCTCGGGCACGACCCGAATCGGCCGCTTTGTCATTAACCACAGCTTTATTTTGCCGGGGTTGATTGGCGTCAGCGTCTCGTGCGTATTTGGCTGGATATTTGCCGCGCTCTACGGATTTCTGTAATAAAAAAAGCAGGTGCCGAACGGGCACCTGCTGCATAAAGCGGTTTCATTTACTGCGGAATACGGCGATACAGTTCGATCATATCGGTCGCCAGATCCTGGATGACCATCGCGTTCATCAGGTGGTCCTGAGAGTGAACGGTAATCAGGTTGACCGGAAGCTTGCCGGACCCTTCATCCAGACCGATAAGCTGGGTCTGGATTTTATGCGCGTGCTTCACAAATTCATGAGATTCTGCCATCGCCTGCTCGGCGGCGGCAAAATCGCCTTTGCGCGCCAGCTGCAGTGCGGTTAATGCAGAGCTACGCGCTGAACCGGCGTTAACCAGCAGCTCCATAATGATCGTTTCTAAATCTTCCATCTCTTACTCCATCAACTTCAGGGCTTTATCCAGAACGGCATCGCCTTTCATCATGCCGTAATCCATCATATCGATAACGGCAACTTTTTTACCGAACGGATCGGCCAGCGCCTGTAGTTTCGCCTGCTCGTATTTCACCTGAGGGCCCAGCAGGATAATATCGGCAGCGGCCAGATTGTCTTTAAATTCAGCAACCGGCACGGCTTTAATCGAGACTTCCACCCCTTTCTGCTGCGCGGCAGCTTGCATACGTTGAACCAGCATGCTGGTGGACATACCTGCGGCACAGCATAAAACGATATTCTTCATAGTTCGTCGCCTTTATGTTCCTTGATGTACCATCTTTAGCGCGGGCAGGGTGACGGAACAACCGCTTTGCAGCGATTGTGTGTAAGGCATCACAAAATAATGAAACCGGTTTCGGTTTGCGGGCTGAAAAGACAAAAAAGCCCGCCGAAGCGGGCTTTACGAGGGGAGAGGCTTTAGGTTCTGACGATCTGATTCTTGCCCTGCTGTTTCGCTTTATAGAGCGCTTCGTCGACGCTGACCACCAGTTTATCCAGCGGCTCCATGTTCCATTCGCCGAGGCCGGCGCTGAAGGTTACGCTTAGCCCCTCTTCACGCCAGGTGCGCTGGGCAATCTTAATCCGCCAGCTTTCGAGCAGCGTATGGGCATGAGTGAGATGCTCTGCGGTAAATACCACGGCAAACTCCTCTCCGCCGTAGCGGTAGAGTGAAATCTGCAGCGGCTGCAGGATTTGCAGCCCTTCACGGGCGACGCTGCGCAGAACGATATCGCCGTTGAGGTGGCCCCAGGTGTCGTTAATTGATTTAAAGTTATCGATGTCGACCAGCGCCAGGGCGAACGGCTGATGATCGTTCATTAGCGCCGCGATGTCGCTATCGAAGGCGCGGCGGTTTTTACAGCCGGTCAGGGCATCGATGGTGGCCTGGCGCACGTAGGTGAGTTCGCGCTGCTTATTGCTTTCGATAGCCTTGCTCAGCATCGCTTCCAGCCGCGGGGCGCGCTGGGCGTCGCCGGTCTTAATGGCATTGATGATATTCATCAGCACCGTGCGCGAAGCGTGGCGCAGGTAGAGGCCGAACAGGATAATGACAATGGCGCCGAGGGCAAATCCCCAGGTGACAATATCGGTTTGATAGCGCGTCAGGTCGAGCAGGGTGGAATTATTGACGCGGTAGATAACGAACCAGTCGGGATTAGTAAACGAATAGTAGTAATACCAGCTATCGCTGGCGATATCGTATAGCTGCCCCTCTGCGCTGGTCATGTTATCCATCAGGCGGCTGCTGACGTAGGGCTTAAACAGGGCGCCAGGATCCGGATGGAGCACTACCTTGCCGTCGCGCTGCACGACAAAAAACTCGCCCTGCACCGGCGCCACCATCTGCCGCAGCGCGTACCCCATCGACGTCAGATCCATATGGAAGGCGAGGCTGCCTTTGAGCCGTCCTTCCGGGGAGATGACCGGGCGATAGAGGGTAACGGTGGGGCGATGGGTAAAGTAGTCCAGGTAGGGGCTGGTGTAGAGGCTGAACGTACTGGCTTCCGCCTGTTTGATAAACCACGGACGAGATTCAGGATCGAACTTCCGGCTATCTTCCGTCTCCAGCACCTCCGGCGCGCGCAGGTAGTGCGCCTGGGTATCCGCCAGCGAGATAGAAGAGACGGTTTGCATCAGCTCCTGAAGCTGCATCAGCGCGCGTAAACCTTTCTGCGGATCGAGATTAACGGCGCTATTGAGCTCGTCATTGCGGGAAAAAAAGGTGGTGGCGCGGCTGAGAATATAATCATTTTCGCGGAGCAGCGATTCGGTGTAGTTAATGGCCAGATTATGGGTGAAGTTGCGATTAACGTGGTGATAGTCCTCAAGAAAATTCTTTTTCTGAGTGGCAATGACGAACGCTGCGATCAGTAAAAAACTGAGTAAAATCCCCGCAAACCCCACCAGAATCGGCGTAGTAAAAGAGAGTTTTCTGTTGTGACGAGCCATGAGTCGTAAATCGTTCCAGAAGGTATAAACCGTAGGTTAATACGCAGGTTTAGCCAGCATGCCTGCCGAGCGAATCAGGTAACTATTGGTCAATTATAACCACGCCCTTCCAGGGCAAGGGATTTAAATTCACCGGGGCCGGGGTTTCGCCCGCTCTCCATCGGCTGTCCGTATCGGTTATCCATTAAGGAGGCAGGGCGAAAATGAGGAAGAGAAATTATCGCCCTGGTCAGCGTCCGCTGCTGACAGGAGCAGAATAGGAAAACGGCAGAGGGTAAGCAATCTGCCGTTTTTGTTCTCGCGTTCAGGCTCGCAAACTGCGCAGGCCGTTACACTCCTCTTCAGGATGACTGCGTAGCGCGTCCCAGCCAGCTATCCCAGTCTTTCCACACCGGCTGCAGCCCGCGAGCGACCAGCGCGCTGGCGACCTCTTCGGGGCGGCGGCCGTCGTGAGGAGCGAACTGCTCCAGCTCGGGGTGATTATCGGCGTAGCCGCCGGGCTGCGTTTTGGAAAATGCGCTGACGTTGTTAATGGCCAGCGGGATCACCCGATCGCGGAAATCGGGGGCTTCGCGGGTTGAAAGCGACAGCTCAACCTCCGGCGCCAGCAGGCGGAAGGCGCAGATGGTCTGCACCAGCTGGCGCTCGTCCATCAGCGATGCCGGTTCGATCCCGCCGGCGCACGGCCGCAGCCGGGGGAAGGAGACCGAGTAGCGGCTGCGCCAGTAATGCTGCTGGAGCCACAGCAGATGCTCGGCGACCATATAGCAATCCACGCGCCAGCTATCGGAGAGGCCAATGAGCGCGCCCAGGCCGATCTTATCGATCCCCGCCTCGCCGAGACGATCCGGCGTATCCAGACGCCAGAAGAAGTCCTGCTTCTTCCCCTTCAGATGATGCTGGGCGTACATGCTCTCATGATACGTTTCCTGATAGACCATCACGCCGTCCAGGCCGAGCGTTTTCAGCTCGGCGTACTCTTCGGTGCTCAGCGGCTGCACCTCCATCTGTAGCGAGGAGAACCGGCTGCGGATCGCCGGCAGATGCTGGCGAAAATAGTCCATCCCCACTTTGCCCTGGTGTTCACCGGTGACCAGCAGCAGATGCTCAAAGCCCATCTGGCGGATGGCGGCGCACTCGCGGGTAATTTCATCGCTATCCAGCGTCTTGCGCTTGATGCGGTTGCTCATTGAAAAGCCGCAGTAGGTGCAGTCGTTCGCGCACAGGTTAGAGAGATAGAGGGGAACGTAGAAGCTGACGGTGTTGCCAAAGCGCTGGCGGGTCAGGCGCTGCGCGCGCTGCGCCAGCGGCTCGAGATAGCCGGCGGCGGCGGGGGAGAGCAGGGCCATCATATCGTCGCGAGTCAGCTGTTTTGCCGCTATCGCCCGCTCAACGTCGGCTGGCGTTTTGCTGTTGATGCGCAGGCGGATATCATCCCACTCCAGCTGCTTCCAGCGGTCGGTGAAGGTGCTCATGCCAGCGCCTCCAGGAAACCGGTCAGCGGGCTGGTGGCCTGCGCCTGGGCGCTGCGCGCGCCGGGTCCGGCCTGACGGGCCAGCAGGCCCGCTTCTACCGCCAGACGAAACGCGCGCGCCATGGTCACCGGATCGTCGGCGACGGCGATTGCGGTATTCACCAGCACCGCGTCGGCGCCCATCTCCAGCGCCTGCGCCGCATGGCTGGGCACGCCAATACCGGCGTCAACGACCACCGGTACCGTTGCCTGGGCGATAATGATTTCCAGCATGGCGCGGGTTTCCAGCCCCTGATTGGATCCGATGGGGGCGCCGAGCGGCATCACCGCCGCGCAGCCCGCCTCCTCCAGCCGTTTACACAGCACCGGGTCGGCGCCGCAGTAGGGCAGAACCACGAAACCTTCCCGTACCAGGATCTCTGCCGCCTTCAGGGTTTCGATGGGGTCCGGCAGCAGCCAGCGCGCGTCCGGATGAATCTCCAGCTTTAACCAGTGAGTCCCCAGGGCTTCCCGCGCCAGGCGGGCGGCGAACACGGCTTCTTCCGCCGTTTTCGCTCCCGACGTATTCGGCAGCAGGCTGACGCCGGCGGCCAGTAAAGGCGCGAGGATCGCATCATTGTGCTGACGTAAATCGACGCGCTTCATTGCCAGCGTCACCAGCTGGCTTCCCGAGGCGCGGATCGCCTCGACCATAAGGTCCGGCGCGGAAAATTTTCCGGTACCGGTAAAAATATGTGAGTCGAACGTTTTGTCTGCGATACGTAACATGTCAGCCTCCGGCGATAACCTGAAAAAGCAGGACCCGATCGCCTTCCTGCAGAAGATGGTGGTCCCACCGCTCGCGCGGCAGAACCTGTTGATTGAGCGCCAGCGCGATGCCCGCCTGCTGCTGTTCCAGCTGAGCGAGCAGGGCGGCGACGGTGAGCGCATCGGCGCAGCGGAGCGGCTCGTCGTTAAACCAAATCTGCATGTTGTCCTCCGCATACCGGACAGCTCTGCGCCCGCTGTAGCGCCAGGCTGCGCCAGGCGCTGGTACGGGCGTCAAACAGCCGCAGCGTATTACGCGGCGTGACCATGCCGGAGAGCAGCTTGATCGCCTCCAGCGCCTGCAGCGTACCCATCATGCCGACCACCGGTCCGATAATGCCCGCGGTGCGGCAGCTGCGCTCGGGCTCGGCCGTATCCGGCCACAGGCAGCGATAGCAGCCCTGCTCCCACGGCGGGGTCAGAACCATCAGCTGCCCGCCAAGCCCGACGGCGCTGGCGGTAATTAACGGCGTTTTGCGGGTCACGCAGGCGGCGTTGATGGCCTGGCGGCTCTCCATGTTATCGGTACAGTCCAGCACCAGATCGGCCTGCGCCACTTCAGCCAGCAGCGCTTCGCCGCTCAGCCGCTGCCGCAGGGGGATAATATCGATCTGCGGATTGAGCCGCGCCAGCCGCTGGCGGGCGGCCGTCGCTTTCGGCCGGGCAATGTCGTCGCTGGTGAACAAAATCTGCCGCTGCAGGTTGCTGACGTGAACATCGTCGTCGTCGGCGAGGACCAGCGTACCGACGCCGGCGCCCGCCAGATAGAGCGCCGCGGGGGAGCCAAGCCCGCCGAGTCCGACGATCAGCACCCGACTGGCCAGCAGCTTCTGCTGGCCTTCGATGGCGATATCCTCCAGCATCAGCTGGCGGCTGTAGCGCATAAAATCGCTATCATTCATCGCCTGCTCCCGCCATTTCCAGCAGCTGCGCGGTGGCCTGCTGCCAGTCCGCCGCCTGGGTAATCGCGCTGACCACGGCAATGCTGCCAACGCCGGTGCCGAGAACCGCCGGCGCGCGTTCGAGGCTGATGCCGCCGATGGCCACCGTCGGGTAGTCCTGCAGACGGCCGATATGCCGGGCCAGCTGCTCCAGCCCCTGCGGTGCGGAGGGCATCTGCTTGGTTTGCGTCGGGAAAACGTGACCTAATGCGACGTAGGAGGGGCGTGCCGCCAGCGCGACGTCAATCTCCATATCATCATGCGTCGAGACGCCGAGGCGCAGCCCGGCGTTGCGGATCGCGCTCAGGTCCGTCGTCTCCAGGTCCTCCTGGCCGAGGTGCACGCCGTAGGCCTGATGCTTAATGGCCAGCTGCCAGTAGTCGTTGATAAACAGCCGGGCGTGATGCTGACGGCCGAGCGCGATAGCGGCGATAACGTCATCCTCAACGTCGGCCTCACGCTTATCCTTGATTCGCAGCTGGATGGTGCGCACGCCCGCTTTCAGCAGACGTTCAATCCACACCACGCTATCCACGACCGGGTAGAGTCCTAAACGAAAAGGGACGGGTGGAAAATCGGGTTGATACATCAGGCTTGCTCCTTACGTAAATAGATTTCGCCGCCGCGGGTGCGGAAGTCCTGTGACATATCGGCCATTCCGCTTTCGATATCCTGGCGGGCGGCGTAGTCGCGTACTTCCTGGCTGATTTTCATTGAACAGAATTTGGGTCCGCACATGGAGCAGAAGTGGGCGACTTTTCCCGACTCCTGCGGCAGGGTTTCATCGTGCCAGGCGCGGGCGGTGAAGGGGTCGAGGGCGAGGTTAAACTGGTCCTCCCAGCGGAACTCAAAACGCGCTTTGGACATGGCGTTATCGCGGATCTGCGCCCCGGGATGGCCTTTGGCAAGATCGGCGGCGTGGGCGGCGATTTTGTAGGTTATCAGCCCCTGCTTCACGTCCTCTTTGTTCGGCAGCCCGAGGTGCTCTTTCGGCGTCACGTAGCAGAGCATCGCGCAGCCAAACCAGCCGATCATCGCGGCGCCAATGCCGGAAGTGAAGTGATCGTAGCCCGGAGCGATATCGGTGGTTAACGGCCCGAGGGTATAGAACGGCGCTTCGTGACAGTGCTCCAGCTCTTCGGTCATGTTGCGGCGGATCATCTGCATCGGCACGTGGCCCGGGCCTTCAATCATCACCTGCACGTCGTACTCCCAGGCGATTTTCGTCAGCTCGCCTAAGGTTCGCAGCTCGGCAAACTGCGCTTCATCGTTGGCGTCCTGGATCGAGCCGGGGCGCAGACCGTCGCCCAGCGAGAGCGAGACGTCGTAGGCGGCGCAGATTTCGCAAATTTCGCGGAAGTGCTGATAGAGGAAGTTTTCCTGATGGTGCGACAGGCACCATTTCGCCATGATCGAACCGCCGCGGGAGACGATACCGGTGAGGCGTTTAGCCGTCAGCGGCACGTAGCGCAGCAGGACGCCGGCGTGGATGGTGAAGTAGTCAACGCCTTGCTCCGCCTGCTCCAGCAGGGTGTCGCGAAATGCTTCCCAGTTCAGATCCTCGGCAATGCCGTTCACTTTTTCCAGCGCCTGGTAGATGGGCACCGTACCGATAGGTACCGGGCTGTTGCGCAGGATCCACTCGCGGGTTTCGTGGATATAGCGGCCGGTGGAGAGGTCCATCACCGTATCCGCTCCCCAGCGGGTTGACCACACCAGCTTTTCTACCTCTTCCTCAATGGACGAGGTGATGGCAGAGTTGCCGATATTGGCGTTAACTTTGACCAGGAAATTACGGCCAATAATCATCGGCTCCGACTCGGGATGGTTGATATTGGCGGGAATAATGGCGCGGCCGGCGGCCACTTCGTCACGGACAAACTCCGGCGTGATGTTGTCCGGCAGATGGGCGCCAAACCCTTCACCCGGATGCTGGTGGCGCAGCACTGCGCTACGAATGCGCTCGCGGCCCATGTTTTCGCGGAGGGCGATAAACTCCATCTCCGGCGTGACGAGGCTCCGGCGGGCGTAGTGGCGCTGGGTGACGCGGCGGCCTGCGGCGGCCCGCTTTGGCGTCAGCAGGCGGCTAAAGCGCAGCTCATCGAGGCCGTCATCGGCCAGGCGCTGCTGGGTATAGGTGGAGCTGCGATGGCTGAGCGGCTCGCTATCGTTACGCGCGTCAATCCACGGCTGGCGCAGCTTTGCCAGACCCTGATGGACATCGATCGCAATATCGGGGTCGCCGTAGGGGCCGGAGGTGTCGTACACCGGGATCGCTTCGTTGTCTTCATAGCGCGGATTTTCTTTGCCGCCGCCGATAAGCGTGGGGCTGAGCTGGATTTCACGCATCGGGACGCGAATATTATCCTGCGAACCCTGAATGTAGATACGCTGCGAGTTGGGGAAGACCGAACCTTCAAGAGTGTCGATAAAGCGCTGAGCGCGTTCGCGCTGCTGTCGACGGGTCAGTTTTTCTGTAGACATAGCTCATTCCAGACGAAAAGGAGATGGCTTGTCAGACGACGGATGGAGTAACAGATGCGTTTGGTCCTGGAGGGACGACCGCTCTTTGCAGTTTACTCTTGTTCCCTTCGCAGGTATTAGCCTGATCAGGTTCCGCGGATCCCGAATTAACGGTCTCAGCCTTTTCCACTTTATCCTTCGCGCTGCCTCTTCGTTGGCTACGTCCGCTCGCTCCGGTCACTTACTGATGTAAGTTCCTGGAGGTTCACTGACCTGCCACCCTGAGGTATCGCGAATGCTTTTTGGAAAATGGGCACTCCGACAAGATAAAACTCCCTCCGGAGAGGGAGAATGTATGTAAACTACTCGTTAACGGCTCACAACTCAAGCAGTCGGCGCGATATTGTCGCTGATGCTGTCTTTCAGGTTATAGGTCACGGCCAAGGCGATCAGCTTATCTTCAAGCGCGAAGCGCGCTTCCAGCGCTTCACCGATATCCGAGAGCGCCTGCTGGAACTCGAGATAGTTATCGTGATCGATAGCGTTTTCGAGGCAGGAGTCGTAATAATCCATAATCTGCTGGGTGTTGGCTTCCAGCTGTGGATAGAGCCTGGTGGCGGCCAAAAGTGGCGTATCGCCTTCCATTTCCCCGATAATACGTTCATAAATACTAAAATGACCGGATGAGAGGTAATCCACCAGGCTTTGGCAAAAGTTATCCAGCGCTTTTTCATTAAGCCGCATAAATGACTCTTTGCCGGGTTTCAGGCCAACCAGCTTGTAGTAAGCCACGAGCAAATGCTTACGTACATGCAGCCAGCGATCGACCAGTTCATTATTGCCTCCAACACGTTCCGTTAGGTTTTCCAGCTGGTTTAACATGGTTGACTCCGCAAGATTAAGAAAAATAACGTTGCTCACCAAAATGTAAATATAATGTTAAAAGTGCCAGTAAAATTAAGGTAGTGCAATAGATATGGATCGTATTATTGAAAAATTAGATCGCGGCTGGTGGATCGTCAGTCACGAACAAAAATTATGGTTACCCGGCGGGGAATTACCACACGGCGAAGCGGTAAATTTTAATCTTGTCGGCCAGCACGCACAGCATATTGGCGAATGGCAAGGCGAGGCGGTGTGGCTGATACGCCAGGATCGTCGGCAGGATATGGGATCGCTGCGGCAGGTGCTGGATCAGGATCCTGGCCTGTTTCAGCTGGCGGGCCGCGGTATTCAGCTGGCCGAGTTTTATCGCTCGCATAAGTTCTGCGGTTACTGCGGGCACCCGATGCACCCGAGCAAAACCGAATGGGCGATGCTGTGTAGCCACTGCCGCGAGCGCTACTACCCGCAAATCGCACCGTGCATGATTGTCGCCATTCGCCGGGATGACACCATTCTGCTGGCGCAGCATACCCGCCACCGCAACGGCGTGCATACGGTGCTGGCCGGCTTTGTTGAGGTCGGGGAGACCCTCGAACAGACGGTGGCGCGCGAGGTGATGGAGGAGTGCGGTATTAAGGTGAAAAACCTGCGCTACGTGACTTCTCAGCCCTGGCCGTTCCCGCAGTCGCTGATGACCGCATTTATGGCGGAATACGACAGCGGTGAGATTGTCATCGATCGCAAAGAGCTGCTGGAGGCGGGCTGGTATCGCTACGACGATTTACCGCTTCTGCCGCCGCCGGGAACCGTGGCGCGCCGGCTGATTGAAGATACGGTGGCGATGTGCCGGGCCGACTATGAATGACGTGATACAATGATGGCCTGACGCATTGAAGGAACTGCAAAATGACCGAACTGAAGAACGATCGTTATCTGCGTGCGCTGCTGCGCCAGCCCGTTGATGTGACCCCGGTGTGGATGATGCGCCAGGCTGGCCGCTATTTACCGGAGTACAAGGCCACTCGCGCCGAAGCGGGCGACTTTATGTCGCTGTGTAAAAATGCCGAGCTGGCCTGCGAAGTGACGCTGCAGCCGCTGCGCCGCTATGCGCTGGACGCGGCGATCCTCTTTTCAGACATTCTGACCATTCCGGACGCGATGGGCCTGGGGCTGTACTTCGAAGCCGGCGAAGGCCCGCGCTTTACCTCGCCAGTTACCTGCAAAGCCGACGTCGACAAACTGCCGATCCCCGATCCGGAAGATGAGCTCGGCTATGTTATGAACGCGGTGCGCACCATCCGCCGCGAGCTCAAAGGTGAGGTTCCGCTGATTGGCTTCTCCGGCAGCCCGTGGACGCTGGCGACCTATATGGTTGAAGGCGGTAGCAGCAAAGCCTTTACCGTGATTAAGAAGATGATGTACGCCGAGCCGAAGGCGCTGCACGCGCTGCTCGACAAGCTGGCTAAAAGCGTCACGCTGTACCTGAATGCCCAGATTAAAGCCGGCGCTCAGTCGGTGATGATTTTTGATACCTGGGGCGGAGTGCTGACCGGCCGTGATTATCAGCAGTTCTCGCTCTACTACATGCATAAAATCGTCGACGGCCTGCTGCGTGAAAATGAAGGCCGCCGCGTGCCGGTGACCCTGTTTACCAAAGGCGGCGGACAGTGGCTGGAGGCGATTGCAGAAACTGGCTGCGACGCGCTGGGCCTCGACTGGACAACCGATATCGCCGATGCGCGTCGTCGCGTTGGCCACAAGGTCGCGCTGCAGGGCAATATGGATCCCTCCATGCTTTACGCGCCTGCAGCCCGCATTGAAGAAGAAGTGGCGACCATCCTTGCCGGCTTTGGTCAGGGAGAAGGCCACGTCTTCAACCTCGGACACGGCATTCATCAGGACGTGGATCCTGCGCATGCCGGCGTGTTTGTGGAGGCGGTACACCGGCTGTCAGCACAGTATCATCGCTAAGGAGCGACTATGGATTTGGCTTCTCTCCGTACCCTGCAGCGGGATTTAGCAGAATCGGTCATTCGTGAAGATCGGCTGGATCGCGATCCGCCGCGGCTGATCGGCGGCGCGGACGTCGGGTTTGAGCAGGAAGGAGAAGTCACCCGAGCGGCGATGGTGCTGCTGGCCTGGCCTTCACTGGAGCTGGTTGAATATCAGGTGGCGCGCGTTGCCACCACCATGCCCTATATTCCCGGCTTCCTCTCGTTTCGCGAAACCCCCGCGCTGCTGGCTGCGTGGGAGCTGCTTTCACAAAAGCCGGATCTGCTGTTCGTTGACGGCCACGGCATTTCCCACCCCCGGCGTCTTGGCGTAGCCAGCCATTTCGGACTGCTGGTGGACGTGCCTACCATCGGCGTGGCGAAAAAGCGCCTGTGCGGCAAATGCGACGCCCCGGGCGACGAGCCGGGGGCGCTGACGGCGCTGATGGATAAAAACGAACAGCTGGCGTGGGTGCTGCGCAGCAAGGTGCGCTGTAACCCGCTTTTTATCAGCACCGGCCACCGGGTTGGGCTGGATAGCGCCTTAATGTGGGTGGAACGCTGTATGAAAGGTTATCGCCTGCCGGAGCCGACGCGCTGGGCGGATGCGGTGGCATCAGAGCGCCCGGCGTTTATCCGTTGGCAAGCAAATCACGGCTGATTCAGGTAAACTGCGGCTAATTTCTGACTTCGAGAATTCATCATGTTACAAAACCCGATTCATCTGCGCCTGGAGAAGCTGGAAAGCTGGCAGCACGTCACTTTTATGGCCTGCTTGTGTGAGCGCATGTACCCCAATTACGCCATGTTTTGCCAGCAAACCGAATTTGCCGATGGCCAGCTGTATCGCCGTATCCTCGATCTGATCTGGGAAACCTTAACGGTCAAAGACGCGAAGGTGAATTTTGATAGCCAGCTGGAGAAGCTGGAAGAGGCGATCCCGGCGGCTGACGACTATGATATGTACGGCGTCTATCCGGCGATCGATGCCTGCGTCGCGTTAAGCGAGCTGATTCACTCGCGCCTGAGCGGCGAAACCCTCGAGCACGCCATTGAGGTGAGTAAGAGCTCCATTACCACCGTCGCGATGCTGGAAATGACCCAGGCCGGTCGTGAAATGACCGACGAAGAGCTCAAGGAAAACCCGGCGGTTGAACAAGAATGGGACATTCAGTGGGAAATTTTCCGCCTGCTGGCCGAGTGCGAAGAGCGCGATATTGAACTGATAAAAGGACTGCGCGCCGACCTTCGTGAAGCCGGCGAGAGCAATATTGGTATAAATTTTCAGCAGTGAGACCAGAAAACGTGATTTACCGCCTGAATTGTAGCGTCTGAAGGCTTCCATTCCGCCCCCCGTCTGGTCTACATTTGGAGGGCGAAAAAAAGTGGCTATCGGTGCGTGTATGCAGGAGAGTGTTTTTCAGCATTTCCGTCGCACTCGGTGCTTAGCAAGCGATAAACACATTGTAAGGATAACTTATGAACAAGACTCAACTGATTGATGTAATTGCGGACAAAGCTGACCTGTCCAAAGCACAGGCAAAAGCTGCCCTGGAATCTACCCTGGCTGCAATTACTGAGTCTCTGAAAGAAGGTGATGCTGTCCAACTGGTTGGTTTCGGTACCTTCAAAGTGAACCACCGCGCTGAGCGTACTGGCCGCAACCCGCAGACCGGTAATGAAATCAAAATTGCCGCTGCTAACGTGCCGGCGTTTGTTTCAGGCAAAGCACTGAAAGACGCAGTTAAGTAAGACCGCGTGGCAGTGTACAGTTTTACCGAAGGGGCCTTTAAGCCCCTTTTGTCTATCTGGCGTCGCACGCTGACGCTGGCAGGCGTACTGTTGCTCACTGCCTGCAGCCATGATTCCTCGCTCCCGCCTTTTACCGCCAGCGGCTATGCTGACAACCAGGGAGCGATGCGTATCTGGCGCATGGATTCCAATGGCGAGGTGCACCTTCTCGCCGCTTTTAGTCCGTGGCGTCACGGCAACACTTCAACCAGCGAGTACCGCTGGCAGGGCGATCGGCTGACGCTGATTGAGCTCAACGTTTACGGCAAGACCACGGAACATATTCGCGCCCGCTTTGATGACCAGGGCGAGCTGAGCTTTATGCAGCGTGAAATCGACGGGCAAAAGCAGCAGCTCTCCAGCGACCAGGTCGCGCTCTACCGCTACCGGGCGACGCAGATCCGCCAGACCAGCGACGCGTTGCGTCAGGGCCGCGTTGTGCTGCGTCAGGGACGCTGGCACGCCGATCGGACCGTCACCACCTGTGAAGGGCAGACCGTTAAGCCAGACCTGGATGCCCGGGCGTTAGCCCATATCGCCCGCCGCCAGGATCACTCCTCCGTCGAGGTCAGCGTCGCGTGGCTGGAAGCCTCTGAAGGTTCGCAGCTGCTGCTGGTGGCAAACGAAGACTTCTGTACCTGGCAACCGCAGGAAAAAACCTTCTAACGTTTTACCCGCGCTTCATACTCCGATGCGCGCTACCCTCGTTGCCGCACCCGCCGGGCATCACTCCGCCGCTCCTTGCAGAGCCGTACTCCGCGCATGCCAAATAAAACGGGCGGCCACAAAACTGAGGCCACCCGTTAATACAGAAGGATGCGTAAATCCGGCAGGTGAAACGACGCCGTTAGCTTTGCTCGCGAGCGATGGCGCGCCAGCCGATATCGTCACGGCTAAAGCTGCCGTTCCAGCGGATATCGGTAAGCAGCTCATAGGCACGCTGCTGCGCCTGGGCCACGCTATCGCCCAGCGCCGTTACGCACAGTACGCGGCCGCCGTTGGTGAGCACGCGCTGGTCGGCAGAAAGCTGGGTGCCCGCATGGAACACTTTGCCATCCGCCGCTTCTTCCTGCGGCAGGCCAAAGATCTCGTCGCCGGTGCTGTAGCTGCCCGGATAGCCGCCCGCGGCCACGACCACGCCGAGAGAAGCGCGGCTGTCCCACTCTGACGTTTTCTCATCCAGCTTGCCATCACAGGCGGCGAGGCACAGCTCCACCATGTCCGACTTCATGCGCAGCATGATGGGCTGAGTTTCCGGATCGCCGAAGCGGCAGTTGAACTCGATAACCTTCGGGTTGCCCTGCTTATCGATCATCAGACCCGCGTAGAGAAAGCCGGTATAGGTATTGCCTTCCGCCGCCATCCCTTTGACCGTTGGCCAAATAATACGCTCCATGGTGCGCTGATGAACCTCATCCGTGACCACCGGGGCCGGAGAGTACGCGCCCATGCCGCCGGTGTTAGGGCCGGTGTCGCCATTACCGACGCGTTTGTGGTCCTGGCTGGTGGCCATCGGCAGCACGTGCTCGCCGTCGACCATCACGATAAAGCTGGCCTCTTCGCCGTCGAGGAACTCTTCAATAACGATACGATGGCCGGCGTCGCCAAAGGCATTGCCTGCCAGCATATCGTTAACGGCGGCTTCCGCCTCTTCGAGCGTCATGGCGACAATCACGCCTTTCCCGGCCGCCAGGCCGTCAGCTTTGATAACGATCGGCGCGCCTTTCTCACGCAGGTACGCAAGGGCAGGCTCAACCTCGGTAAAGTTCTGGTACTCGGCGGTGGGGATCTTGTGGCGCGCGAGGAAATCTTTGGTAAAGGCCTTAGAGCCCTCGAGCTGCGCGGCACCTTCCGTTGGGCCGAAGATTTTCAGTCCGGCGGCGCGGAAGGCATCGACAATGCCGATCACCAGCGGCGCTTCCGGGCCGACGATGGTCAGATCGATATTTTCGCGCTGTGCGAAGCTCAGCAGTGCCGGAATGTCGGTCACGCCGATCGCCACGTTCTGCAGCGCGGGCTCCAGGGCGGTGCCGGCATTACCCGGAGCCACATAAACGGTATCAACCAGCGGCGATTGCGCCGCTTTCCAGCCTAACGCGTGCTCGCGCCCGCCGTTACCAATCACTAATACTTTCATGTGTTACTCCGTGAATTAATGGCGGAAATGGCGCATGTCGGTGAAGATCATCGCGATACCGTGCTCGTCGGCAGCGGCAATCACCTCTTCGTCGCGAATAGAGCCACCCGGCTGGATCACGCAGCTCACGCCAACTGCCGCGGCCGCATCAATGCCGTCACGGAACGGGAAGAATGCGTCGGATGCCATTGCTGAGCCTTTCACTTCCAGGCCTTCGTCGCCGGCTTTAATCCCGGCAATTTTGGCGGAGTAAACGCGGCTCATCTGGCCTGCGCCTATGCCGATGGTCATATTCTCTTTGGCATACACGATGGCGTTGGATTTGACGAACTTGGCGACTTTCCAGCAGAACAGCGCATCACGCAGCTCCTGCTCGGTTGGCTGGCGCTTGCTGACCACGCGCAGCTCAGCGTTGGTAACCATGCCCAGATCGCGATCCTGTACCAGCAGCCCACCGTTAACGCGTTTGAAATCAAGGCCCGGTGCGCGTGAGGTCCACTCGCCGCAGGTCAGGACGCGGACGTTCTGTTTCGCCGCGGTGATTTTCAGCGCCGCTTCGCTAGCGGACGGGGCGATGATCACTTCGACAAACTGGCGGGAGATAATAGCCTGCGCGGTTTCGGCATCCAGCTCGCGGTTGAAGGCAATAATGCCGCCGAACGCTGAGGTCGGGTCGGTTTTATAGGCGCGGTCGTAAGCATCCAGCAGGGAATCGCTTACCGCAACGCCGCACGGGTTGGCGTGCTTGACGATGACGCATGCCGGCTCGCTGAACTCTTTCACGCACTCCAGCGCCGCATCGGTATCGGCAATGTTGTTGTAGGAAAGCGCTTTGCCCTGCAGCTGCTGGGCGGTGGCAACGGACGCTTCCTTAATTTCTTCTTCTATATAGAAGGCGGCCTGCTGATGGCTGTTTTCACCGTAGCGCATATCCTGCTTCTTAATGAAGTTCAGGTTCAGGGTACGCGGGAAGCGGCCTGAAGCTTCCTGAGTTTCACCGTGATAGGCCGGAACCATGCTGCCGAAGTAGTTGGCAATCATGCTGTCATAGGCTGCGGTATGCTCGAAGGCTTTAATGGCGAGGTCGAAACGGGTGTCGAGAGTCAGGGAGCCTTCGTTGGCGTCCATCTCTTTAATAATGGCGGCGTAGTCGCTGCTCTTAACAACGATAGCGACATCTTTATGGTTCTTGGCCGCGGAGCGCACCATGGTCGGGCCGCCGATATCGATGTTTTCAACCGCGTCTTCCAGCGAGCAGCCTTCACGGGCGACGGTCTGGGCAAACGGGTAGAGGTTAACGACGACCATATCAATAGGAGAGATAGCGTGCTGCGCCATGATCTCATCATCCTGACCGCGACGACCCAGAATGCCGCCGTGTACTTTCGGATGCAGGGTCTTAACGCGTCCATCCATCATTTCCGGGAAACCGGTGTAGTCAGAGACTTCGGTTACCGGCAGGCCTTTCTCCGCCAGCAGGCGTGCGGTACCACCCGTAGAGAGTAGCTCAACACCACGAGCGGAAAGAGCCTGCGCGAATTCGACGATACCGGCCTTATCAGAAACACTGAGCAGGGCGCGGCGGACTGGACGACGTTGTTGCATGGTATTAAATCCCCAGGATTTGAACATTACAGAGAGCGTTAGGTGAGTTTTTGCCTAAAAACTCACCTAACGCACCCAACCGGGCGTCCGTGTCATAGCGCGGCATTGTAACGAAAACGTTTGCGCAACGCTCGCGAATTTTTATCTTTCTCTTTGCAGGGGGAGATCTTTCCTTATATCTCCTTATAGAAGGGCGCTGCGACGGCCTTTATAGAGAAGGATCGCCGACGGTCTGTGGATAATTCTGTGCGTAACAGGGTATAAACCGGGCTTTTGCTGGGGAATGCAGCAGTCAGTCATTTTTCTGCAATTTAACTATTGCGGGCGCTCGAGAACTCCCTATAATGCGCCTCCATCGACACGGAACAACGGCAAACAAGCCGCCGGGTTGAAAGAGAAAACTTCTGAAAAACGGGGTTGACTCTGAAAGAGGAAAGCGTAATATACGCCACCTCGCAACGGTGAGCGAAAGCCGCGTTGCACTGCTCTTTAACAATTTATCAGACAAT
>NZ_SNYG01000016.1:0-1477 GCF_004362605.1 Klebsiella sp. BIGb0149
AAGGCCTGTCAGTTAATCTGTATCAGCTGAAAATCTCTCAAATTCACCACACCAAACAGCTTTGGCGTTGTAAGGTTAAGCCTCACGGTTCATTAGTATCGGTTAGCTCAACGTATCGCTACGCTTACACACCCGACCTATCAACGTCGTCGTCTTCAACGTTCCTTCAGGACCCTTAAAGGGTCAGGGAGAACTCATCTCGGGGCAAGTTTCGTGCTTAGATGCTTTCAGCACTTATCTTTTCCGCATTTAGCTACCGGGCAATGCCATTGGCATGACAACCCGAACACCAGTGATGCGTCCACTCCGGTCCTCTCGTACTAGGAGCAGCCCCCCTCAATTCTCCAGCGCCCACGGCAGATAGGGACCGAACTGTCTCACGACGTTCTAAACCCAGCTCGCGTACCACTTTAAACGGCGAACAGCCGTACCCTTGGGACCTACTTCAGCCCCAGGATGTGATGAGCCGACATCGAGGTGCCAAACACCGCCGTCGATATGAACTCTTGGGCGGTATCAGCCTGTTATCCCCGGAGTACCTTTTATCCGTTGAGCGATGGCCCTTCCATTCAGAACCACCGGATCACTATGACCTGCTTTCGCACCTGCTCGCGCCGTCACGCTCGCAGTCAAGCTAGCTTATGCCATTGCACTAACCTCCTGATGTCCGACCAGGATTAGCTAACCTTCGTGCTCCTCCGTTACTCTTTGGGAGGAGACCGCCCCAGTCAAACTACCCACCAGACACTGTCCGCAACCCCGATTAGGGGTCTACGTTAGAACATCAAACATTAAAGGGTGGTATTTCAAGGTTGGCTCCACGCAGACTGGCGTCCACGCTTCAAAGCCTCCCACCTATCCTACACATCAAGGCTCAATGTTCAGTGTCAAGCTATAGTAAAGGTTCACGGGGTCTTTCCGTCTTGCCGCGGGTACACTGCATCTTCACAGCGAGTTCAATTTCACTGAGTCTCGGGTGGAGACAGCCTGGCCATCATTACGCCATTCGTGCAGGTCGGAACTTACCCGACAAGGAATTTCGCTACCTTAGGACCGTTATAGTTACGGCCGCCGTTTACCGGGGCTTCGATCAAGAGCTTCTCCTTACGGATAACCCCATCAATTAACCTTCCGGCACCGGGCAGGCGTCACACCGTATACGTCCACTTTCGTGTTTGCACAGTGCTGTGTTTTTAATAAACAGTTGCAGCCAGCTGGTATCTTCGACTGATTTCAGCTCCACGAGCAAGTCGTTTCACTTACCATCAGCGTGCCTTCTCCCGAAGTTACGGCACCATTTTGCCTAGTTCCTTCACCCGAGTTCTCTCAAGCGCCTTGGTATTCTCTACCTGACCACCTGTGTCGGTTTGGGGTACGATTTGATGTTACCTGATGCTTAGAGGCTTTTCCTGGAAGCAGGGCATTTGTTACTTCAGCACCGTAGTGCCTCGTCGTCACACCTCAGCGTTAACAGAAG
>NZ_SNYG01000016.1:1571-3197 GCF_004362605.1 Klebsiella sp. BIGb0149
CTCCGCCTACATGCTTAAACCGGGACAACCGTCGCCCGGCTAACATAGCCTTCTCCGTCCCCCCTTCGCAGTAACACCGAGTACAGGAATATTAACCTGTTTCCCATCGACTACGCCTTTCGGCCTCGCCTTAGGGGTCGACTCACCCTGCCCCGATTAACGTTGGACAGGAACCCTTGGTCTTCCGGCGAGCGGGCTTTTCACCCGCTTTATCGTTACTTATGTCAGCATTCGCACTTCTGATACCTCCAGCAACCCTCACAGGCCACCTTCAACGGCTTACAGAACGCTCCCCTACCCAACAACACATAGTGTCGCTGCCGCAGCTTCGGTGCATGGTTTAGCCCCGTTACATCTTCCGCGCAGGCCGACTCGACCAGTGAGCTATTACGCTTTCTTTAAATGATGGCTGCTTCTAAGCCAACATCCTGGCTGTCTGTGCCTTCCCACATCGTTTCCCACTTAACCATGACTTTGGGACCTTAGCTGGCGGTCTGGGTTGTTTCCCTCTTCACGACGGACGTTAGCACCCGCCGTGTGTCTCCCGTGATAACATTCTTCGGTATTCGTAGTTTGCATCGGGTTGGTAAGTCGGGATGACCCCCTAGCCGAAACAGTGCTCTACCCCCGAAGATGAATTCACGAGGCGCTACCTAAATAGCTTTCGGGGAGAACCAGCTATCTCCCGGTTTGATTGGCCTTTCACCCCCAGCCACAAGTCATCCGCTAATTTTTCAACATTAGTCGGTTCGGTCCTCCAGTTAGTGTTACCCAACCTTCAACCTGCCCATGGCTAGATCACCGGGTTTCGGGTCTATACCCTGCAACTTAACGCCCAGTTAAGACTCGGTTTCCCTGCGGCTCCCCTATACGGTTAACCTTGCTACAGAATATAAGTCGCTGACCCATTATACAAAAGGTACGCAGTCACCTAACAAGTAGGCTCCCACTGCTTGTACGTACACGGTTTCAGGTTCTGTTTCACTCCCCTCGCCGGGGTTCTTTTCGCCTTTCCCTCACGGTACTGGTTCACTATCGGTCAGTCAGGAGTATTTAGCCTTGGAGGATGGTCCCCCCATATTCAGACAGGATACCACGTGTCCCGCCCTACTCTTCGAACTCACAGAATGTGCATTTTAGTGTACGGGAGTATCACCCTGTACCCTGCGACTTTCCAGACGCTTCCACTAACACACAAACTGATTCAGGTTCTGGGCTGCTCCCCGTTCGCTCGCCGCTACTGGGGGAATCTCGGTTGATTTCTTTTCCTCGGGGTACTTAGATGTTTCAGTTCCCCCGGTTCGCTTCGTTAAGCTATGTATTCACTTAACGATAGTGTGACGAATCACACTGGGTTTCCCCATTCGGAAATCGCCGGTTATAACGGTTCATATCACCTTACCGACGCTTATCGCAGATTAGCACGTCCTTCATCGCCTCTGACTGCCAGGGCATCCACCGTGTACGCTTAGTCGCTTAACCTCACAACCCGAAGCTGTTTCGTAAAACAGTCGTGTTGTGAAAATTTGAGAGACTCGAACACACCGCTTTTCCTTTCTTATTACGGAGAAAGGAAACAGTGTGTCGTTTCAATTTTCAGCTTGATCCAGATTTTTAAAGAGCAAA
>NZ_SNYG01000018.1:0-1418 GCF_004362605.1 Klebsiella sp. BIGb0149
GAAGCCACCTGCTCAACCGGCTGGTGCGTCGGGCCGTCTTCGCCCAGACCGATGGAGTCGTGGGTGTAGACCATCACCTGACGCTGCTTCATCAGCGCCGCCATACGCACCGCGTTACGCGCGTACTCCACGAACATCAGGAAGGTGGAGGTGTACGGCAGGAAGCCGCCGTGCAGGGAGATACCGTTGGCAATCGCGGTCATCCCGAACTCACGCACGCCGTAGTGGATGTAGTTCCCGGCGGTGTCTTCGTTGATGGCTTTCGAACCGGACCAGATAGTCAGGTTCGACGGCGCCAGGTCAGCCGAGCCGCCGAGGAATTCAGGCAGCAGCGGGCCAAAGGCTTCAATCGCATTCTGCGACGCTTTACGGCTGGCGATTTTCGCCGGGTTAGCCTGCAGCTTCGCAATGAACTCGTTCGCTTTCGCGTCGAAGTCGGCCGGCATCTCGCCTTTCATACGGCGGGTATACTCGGCGGCTTCCTGCGGGAAGGCGCTGGCGTAGGCGGCAAACTTCTCGTTCCACGCCGCTTCTTTCGCCTGACCGGCTTCTTTTGCATCCCACTGCGCGTAGATGTCAGACGGGATTTCAAACGCCGGGTGTTTCCAGCCCAGGGCCTCGCGGGTCAGCGCGATTTCCGCGTCGCCCAGCGGCGCGCCGTGGGAGTCGTGGGTACCGGCTTTGTTCGGCGAACCGAAGCCGATGATGGTTTTGCACATCAGCAGGGACGGTTTGTCGCTCACCGCGCGCGCTTCTTCCACCGCGCGCTTGATGGCGTCGGCGTCATGGCCGTCCACGCCGCGCACCACGTGCCAGCCGTAGGCTTCGAAACGTTTAGCGGTATCGTCGGTGAACCAGCCTTCAACGTGACCGTCGATGGAGATGCCGTTGTCGTCATAGAACGCCACCAGCTTGCCCAGCTTCAGGGTACCGGCCAGGGAGCACACTTCGTGAGAAATGCCTTCCATCATGCAGCCGTCGCCCATGAAGGCGTAGGTGAAGTGGTCAACGATATCGTGGCCCGGACGGTTGAACTGCGCCGCCAGGGTTTTTTCAGCAATCGCCATGCCGACCGCGTTGGCAATCCCCTGACCCAGCGGGCCGGTGGTGGTTTCAACGCCGGCGGTGTAGCCGACTTCCGGGTGGCCCGGGGTTCTGGAGTGCAGCTGACGGAAGTTTTTCAGTTCTTCAATCGGCAGATCATAACCGGTGAGATGCAGCAGGCTGTAAATCAGCATTGAGCCGTGGCCGTTGGAGAGCACGAAACGGTCGCGATCGGCCCAGGCCGGGTTGTTCGGGTTATGATTCAGGAAATCACGCCACAGGACTTCGGCAATGTCAGCCATACCCATCGGGGCACCCGGGTGGCCGGATTTGGCTTTCTGTACCGCGTCCATGCTCAGCGCACGAATAGCGTT